>CAWHWE010000034.1:0-120107 GCA_963832915.1 uncultured Acidobacteriota bacterium | reverse complement strand
ATTTTTCAACCCGTTCGGAAGGTGTTGGCGTCGCTCGATTCTACGCTGCCTTTTACCGAGGTCCACACCATGACTGAAGAGGTAGATAGCACTATCGCGGGCGAGCGGATCACCGCCGCTCTCACAGCCCTGTTTGGCGGCGCGGCCGCGTTGTTAGTCAGTGTGGGAATTTACGGCTTGCTCGCCTACGTTGTGACCCAGAGGCGGCGCGAGATCGGCGTTCGCATGGCGCTGGGAGCAGAACCCGCGCAAATTGGAAAGTTGATTGCCCGCCAGACTTTTGCCATGACCCTAGTGGGAATCATCGCAGGCCTCGTCGCCGCCTTTGCCGTTGCGCCCGCAATTCGTTCGTTGCTATACGCCGTCTCACCGCAAGATCCGAGATCGCTCGTTGCCGCAGTGATTCTAGTGGCTCTGACGGTGGCAGCCGGGACGATTATCCCCGCTGTCCGCGCTACACGTGTAGAGCCGATGGTTGCGTTGCGGTACGAATAGGTGTCGGGTGCCAGGGAGTGGGGCGATGAGTTTGTAATTCCTAGTTCTCACTTCCGATCTGCGATTACTCGACAACTGACTACTGACAACTGACTACTGACTACTGACTACTGACTACTGACATGAGGGAAACGTAATGATAACTTTGAGAAACATCGAGAAATCCTATCCTGTGGGGCCGGGAAGATACTACGTCTTGCGGCGCATCACCATGGATATTGCCGAAGGGGAATTCGTGACCATCATGGGGCCGTCCGGGGCAGGGAAGACCACGCTCCTGAGCATTCTCGGGATGCTGGATGGCGGCTGGGAAGGTGAGTACTACCTGATGGAGCACCCGGTTCATAAAATGAATTTGAAACAACGGGCAGAACTCGGGAAGCAAACCGTGGGCTTCGTTTTCCAGCAATACCATCTCCTGGACGGCCTTACGGTGGCCGAGAACCTCGACATTCCTCTTTCCTACAGGAATATCAAGGCTTCGGAGCGCCAGTCCCACGTAGCCGACGCGCTGGACCGGTTTCACATTGTGGGGAAGAAGGACCTCTTCCCCAGCCAGCTTTCGGGCGGCCAGCAGCAATTGGTGGCCGTGGCGCGGGCAGTGATTGCGAACCCGAAACTGATCCTGGCCGACGAGCCGACGGGCAACTTGCATTCGGACCAGGCGCGGGAAATCATGGAGCTTTTCAAGAAGCTCAACGGCGAAGGCACAACCATTATCCAGGTGACGCACTCGGAAACCAATGCCGCTTACGGCGACCGGATCATTCGGCTGGCGGACGGCTGGATCACGGGGAATTGAGCCATTGAGTCACTGAATCATCGAACCATTGAAACGCACGTGCGGGCTCGTTCCGACGATGGTCGATCCTATGGAGGCGCTGAGGTACGAGTAATGCTGTCAGCTATCAACTATCAGCTCTCAGCACCACCCCTGAGTCCCCTCCTTAGCTAAGGAGGGGAGCGCGCAGGGCGGCGTGGTTGGCGAGGGGGGAATCAGGGCTTGTCGAGTGGATTAAAGAATTTCAGGCCGGGGAAGCGCGCGAAGTCCCGATCGCTGGTGGCGAGGTTCGCCCCGTGCTCGATGGCTAACGCCGCCAAGTGGGCGTCCATGACGAGAGACCCATGGGCTTGTCCCCTGGCCATTAAGGCGCACAGAGTCTCCCAATGCCTTTCGCCAGGATTCAGGAGGGTAACCATGGGACGTTCGAGCCAGCCCACAACAATGGCTGTGGCCTCATTGATGGAGAGCGGATTTTCCAAAGGCCGTGGGCTTGTACCGATGCGCAAGAAAGCGAGAAGGGTCATCCACGTCAGCCCGACAGGTTCCGGTGCGGAGAAAGTCGTTTCGAGCCAGTCGCGAGCCGCTTGATGATGAGGGGAGGAAGGATCGTAGGCATAGAGGAGAAGGTTGGCGTCGATAAGGATCATCGGTGGAAGGGCCCTTCAATCCGCTCGATGAGTTCCCATACCTTGTCGTAACTGAACCCCGGGCGCAGGCCCAGAGGGCGTGCCTTGACCTTGAAGGGTGGAGCCGAAGCGGCCAAGGATCGGACGTTCAGTCCTGTGCGCAGAACCCGGTTCACGATCTGTTTGAAGGGTTCGCCGGACCGGCGCGCCTCCGCCCGGAGCTTGGCGGCCACGTCGTCGTCAAGGGTTAATGTTGTTCTCACATCTTGATGCTACGCTCTAGACATCACGATGTCAAATAGCAGTAATTAGCGCCCAGGGGTAAGCGGCGAGTGGTCAATGGTCTTCACCAGCGGGCGGTTGTTGGAGGCACGAGAGGTCGCTGATTTGGCGATTCAGCGGTTCCAACAAAGTTCGCAAGCTGGAGGTTGAATTTCGGTTTTCGATGACCCGATTAACCGATTTGAGGTGAATGATGAGCCCGTTGGTTCAAGACCTAAAGTTCGGCTTGCGGATGTTGGCGAAGAATCCCGGCTTCACCGCCGTCGCGGTGCTGACGCTGGCGCTAGGCATCGGCGCGAACACGGCGATGTTCAGCGTGGTGAACACGGTCATCCTCCATCCGCTGCCCTATAAGAATCCCGACCAACTTGTCCAGATCTTTTCAGCGAAATGGAAATTGAGGAAGGTTTTGCTCTCGGGACCCGACTTTGTCGAAGTAAGAGCCCAGAATCGGGTGTTCCAGCAAGTCGCCACGTTCCTTGAAGGGGTCGTGACTTTGACTGGCCAGGGCGACCCCGAGCGCTTACAGGCTGCGTGGGTTTCAACCGACCTCATACCGTTGCTCCGCGTCCAGCCCGCGCTCGGGCGGACCTTCTTGCCTGAGGAGGAAAGGCCCGATAGGTGCCAGGTTGCGGTTATCAGCCAGGCGTTATGGCAGCGCCGCTTTGGGTCAGACTGGAGCGTACTCGGAAGGCCGGTCACGCTGGACGGCAAGACTTATACGGTTGTGGGGGTCATGCCGCCAGGCTTCAGATTCCCCAGCAACTCACCCGACGTGTGGGTACCACGGGTGCTAAACGCCGAGGACTTGCATCCCCAGGGTCGAAGCCTCAGAGTCATTGCGAGGCTTAAGGAGGGAGTGGATCTGAGGCAGGCGCAGGCCCAGATGGAAACGCTTGCAGCGCGACTCGGTCAGGTATACCCCGCCAGCGACAAGGGCTGGGGCCTGGAGCTTCTGAGCTTCCGCGAATTCGTGCCCGCAAATACTCGGCTGTCGCTGCTGATTCTGTTGGGAGCGGTGGGCTTTGTATTGCTGATCGCCTGCGCAAACGTCGCTCACCTTGCGCTCGCTCGTGGTGTGTCACGGCGACGCGAAATCGCTGTCCGCAGGGCACTAGGCGCGAGCCGCGGTAGGATCATCCGCCAACTGGTGACTGAGAATCTTGCCCTGGCTCTCGCGGGCGGTGCATTCGGCTTGCTCATGGCGCTGGCGGGAATTGACCTGCTTCAGACATTGGCTCCGAAGGACATCCCTCGTTTGGCTGAGGTGAGTGTTGATCAGTGGGTGCTGGGCTTCACGCTGGGCGCATCAGTTCTCAGTTGTATACTCTTCGGCCTCGCTCCCGCCTTTCAACTCTCCAAGCCCGACCTCAACACGTCGCTGAAAGAAGGCGCCCAAACCCGACTAACTTCCTCATGGCCGTATCGAACTCGGAACCTTTTGTTCGTTTCCGAGGTCGCGCTGGCGCTAGTCCTGCTCATCGGCTCAGGACTGATGGTCCGAAGCTTCGCAAAACTGGTCAGCGTCGATCCGGGCTTTGATCCCCACCACGTGCTGACCATGGGGCTTTCGCTCCCTGAAAACAAGTATCCCGCCAGGACTGAGCGCAGCGCCACCTTCGTCGAGGAAGTGCTCGAGCGCGTCGTGGCGACGCCCGGAGTCATGAGCGCCGCCGTAATCTCGGAGATGCCTCTCGGGGAGTATAACTCGACAACCTTTACCATCGCTGGCCAGCCACCTCCTCCAGCCGAGGAGATGCCGAATGCAGTGTTTCGGTTCGTGAGCCCATCCTATTTCAAAACACTGTCTATTCCACTCCTCAGAGGAAAAGACTTCACGGCTGCGGACAATCTGCGCTCGCCATGCGTGGCGATCATCAATCAAGCTGCAGCGCAACGCTTCTGGCCGAACGCAGATCCACTGGGGGCGAGCATCAACGCTTCAGTGCGATTGCCGACAAACCTATGCGAAGTTGCTGGGTTGGTGAGCAACACCCGAGATGCTCAGTTGGGTGCAGAACCTAAGCCCGAGATCTACTTCCCGTACGGGCAGCTACCGAGGTCGGACTTCATCCTGACTGTACGCACGATATCGAACCCTTTGGATCTAACCGACGTGGTTCGCCGGCAGGTCCGGGCAGTGGACAAGGACCAGCCGATTGCCGACATCATGACGATGGACGCTGTCGTTTCTGCCTCACTTGCGGAGCAGCGGCTGCACACCCTCTTGCTAGGGAGCTTCGCGGCCTCGTCCTTAGGAATTGCTATGGTTGGAATTTTCGGCGTAATGTCGTACATGGTAACTCAGCGCACCCATGAAATCGGCATTCGCCTGGCGCTTGGCGCGCAACGTGAGGACGTCTTGGCGTTGGTGGTTGGCCAGGGACTGGTGCTGACCCTGGTCGGCGTGGCGATTGGCTTAGCGGGCGCATTCGCTTTGACGCGTTTCCTCTCGAGCATGCTTTTTGCCGTTCGGCCGACCGATCCGGTAACCTTCGGGGGTGTCTCGTTATTGCTGACCAGTATGGCGCTCCTCGCCAGCTACATCCCAGCACGGCGCGCAACCAAGGTCGATCCTATAGTTGCGCTGAGGTACGAGTAAAGCTGTCGGCGGTCAGCTCTCAGCACCACCCCTGAGTTCCCTCCTTAGCTCAGGAGGGGAGCCCGCAGGGCGGCGTGGTTGGCGAAATGATGAATGCTGAGTGGTGAATGGTGAAATGAAGTAGGGCAGTACGAGACCGGCGTCAAAGTCGACGGAACAACAAGGTCCCTTGTTCTGCGCCCCGCACACGTCCTGCAATAATTGCCTTTTGGCCGATCCCGGGTATGGTGAGGATCAACACCTCAGGAGATCCCGGAACTTGGTGCAGGAGGTTGGGCTGCGCCACGCCGTCGAGCAGCAACTGCGGATTTTCAACTACCACTTCGCCCCCGCCCTGCGCCACCCAGCGCAAGCGGTACTGTCCGGCAGCGGTTATCTTGGGAGACAGGTCAACCTTGAAACTATGGTTCGTCCACTTGTCCACAGCGTCATCCGCCCAGATAGGCGGAGGGTCGTCCCAAGTCGAAGGGGGCGTCGAGCCCGTATTGAACACGGCCAAGCGCCGGATCGCCGCTTGACCCACGCTCTGCGTGGTAATGAGCCTCACCGCATCCACGAAGGTCGGCATGACCGGTTGGATTCGCTGGTGTCCAATGGCTGTCCCCGTTCCAAGTGTCTGCCAATCCCCCTGCGTTCTCGCCTCCACCCTGTAGGCGCGAACTCGCTGGCCGGCTGAACAGTCTTCTTGCAGAATCACATGGTCGATGCGCGCGGGAGAAGGAAGGGACAGGGTCAAGGATTCACCCGGACCGTGAGTTTCCGCCACGCTCCGACTAAAGCGCCGGCGGATTTCGTCGCCAAACTCCCGGGCGCGCGCGCTATCGGCATCGGGCAGAAGCCCGTGGCGGTCGGCAGGGATATTGATCAGCAATTGCGTGCCGTGGCCGACGGAACGGTAGTAAATCTCGAGAAGTTGATCGAGAGAGAGCAGGTTTGGCCCGTTGTGCGTGCTCCAAAACCAGTTGGGCCGGCGGATGGAAACGTCGGCCTCAATGGGGAGCCACACGGATTCATTAGGGTCGCTATGCATCGCCGTGGAAACGCCACTTTCCGCATCGGATTTCGACACGGCGTTCCAAGCCGGATACGGTGCAAACCCATCCTCATTGCCCACCCAACGGATGGTTGCGAAGGCCCCCTGAAAGATCACGGCATGCGGAGCGCGCGCTTGGAGAATGTCGCCCACAGGAGTCACCAAGGAGCCGTCAAACCAGATTTCGACCATGTCGCCGTAGCGCGTCAATAATTCTGTGAGCTGGCGGCGATAGAGAGCGTCATAAGCCGTCTGCATCTCGGGAGTCTTGTTTCGCCCGCCCGTGCCCGCACCGAACTTGTCATCGCGGGGTGAAAGATAGATTCCCAGCTTCAACCCGCGCTTACGACAGGACTGGGAAAGATCGGCCATGACATCGCCTTTCCCGTTTCGCCAGGGCGTGTTCCGGATGCTATAACTCGCCGTCTGGGTCTGCCACATGCAGAATCCACCCACGTGCTTGGCGACGAAGACAATGTACTTTGCCCCCAGCCCCAGGGCGCATTCGACCCATTGGTCGGTATCCAACTGCGCGGGATCAATTGCGGAAAGAGGGGTGGACAGGTCATCGTACTCGCGGTCCTGCCAGGTATTGGGTGCGAAATGTACGAACATGCCGATTTCGAGGTCTTGCCACGCGGTCTGCTCAGGGGTTGGCACGGCGAGTTTATGCTTCGGCCTGGAAGTGTGGATCGTGTGCGCCAGGGCGGGCCATGGGCAAAAAGGTAGAGCCGTACCCGCACCGATTAGTGAATTGATAAAATTACGCCGGTTCATAATGTGGGGACTCCTTGCCTCCCTCAGTCCCTCGAGACATTGATCGGGTACTTGCCGTAACGTTGAACGGTTTCGTACATGCGGAGCGCGTTCTCGACCGGAACCAAGTCATGCACTTCGCTGGAAGATCCAATCAGAATCCCACCTTGGGGTCCAATCTTCTCGATAATCTCCAGGGTTTCCCGCTCCACCTCTTCCGGCGTGCCATAGGGCAGCGTAACCTCACAGCAAACGTTGCCAAAAAGCAGTGTCCGCGGGTAAAGCCGCCGGATCTCGAAAATGTCGTTGCAGCCGTTACGCTCGATGGGATTGAATCCGTCTGCGCCGAGTTCATTCACGATGATGGGCAAGATCTCGATGGCGCGACCATCGGTGTGATAGAGGAATTTGTGCCCTTTGTCTTTGCCGGGCTTGGCGATGCGCTTCCAGATGGGTAATGCCTTTCTTCGAATGAAGTCAGGGCTAAATATCGGTCCGTGTTTGCCGGCCACGTCTTCGCCCATGAAAAGCAATGGGGCCGAGGGATTCTCAGCGTACACTTCGGCGATATACTGCGAAAAGGCGCCGCACACTTCAATGAGGCGATCGACCAACTCCGGGGCCTCGTAGATGGCCTCGCAGAACATCGTCATGTCACTGTAGGTGTAGGCGTCGGTGAGAGGGCCCTCGACTGCGCCGATGAAAACCACATCGTACGAGTCATAAATCTCCTTGATCTTTTTGATGGCAGGTTTGTACCATTCCTCGACCTCGCTCTTTTTGGGCATGCCGGGCATGTTCTTCTCCAGGCCGCGAAGGTCGCTGAAAGGCCGCTTGCCAATCCAGGCCGTCCCTCCTGTATTGACAACTTCCCATTGGCCGGGGTCGACGCCAAAGAAGCGAAACCAATTCTTGATCTTGGCGCCCAACCAGTGGTGTTCGGGGTCGTGAATGTGGCGCGTAGCGTCCAGACCAATCCGCTTGCACATGCGGGCGTTTCGCTCCACCAAATCTCCTTCGCCCCCGTACCTCTTGAGAACCTCGGCGTGATCGACCAGGTCATAGGTCATGATTCGGTCGGGAAGTTCCCAATTGATCGTTTTAACAAATCTCTCGTAGTTGGTCATATGAAGGTCCCGAAAATCTTCTGGACGGTCGCTGTCGCCAGCGTCTTGGCGTTCGAAGGAGTATAACCGAAATAAGACCTGACAGACCCGAATTCCTTGAGCTGGATTCCCGCTTTCGCGGGAATGACGTGACTTTCGACGGAGCGAAGCTTTGGAGTGCGGCAGCTTGCGGCCGCTTTCGCTTGAGCCAGCTTGCTGGCGGCAAGTCGCGGGTGAAACCCGCAAGCCACGATTCAGGAGTCAGGAGTTAGGGAAAGAACAACCAAGACAACCACAGGCCTTTCCAGAGTCCTGACTCCTGACCTTTTAAATCTGGCCTTTCTGCTTATGTCATACCGTTGGACCGTCTCTAGCCTATTTATGTTGACTTATGAGGAAGGGCGCGACAGGTCCGGTGAGAGAGGTTTGAAAGCAGTCCCGCCGGGGGCGGGTAAAGGGGACAAAGAGCAGGCAAAGGACTTAGCTCAATCCTGAGGTCAGAAAAAGCGGCCTTTTCAGGGCAAAAAGACGCCGCCGAAGCCAAAATATGGTGAAAAATCCACCACTGGTGGGGCATTTCCCTGTCTGCGCGGGCTCGGTTGAGCATGCACATTCTCGACGGCGGCGCCACATCGAGGTGCGGATTGGGCGCTAGGAGCCTGCAATCATTCCCAAAATGTCCGCTCAGTCAGCGGCGGCGCAGGTCGGGGTTGGGTTGGCATCACGCATGCTCTAGAGCAGAGTGCAGGAGAGCGTGTACAGCATGAGGCGGGGCACTAAGGGGCAAGAGCAGGCAAGACCTCACTTCTATGGCGCGCGCCTGTGCAAATGCAGCTTGACCAAGCCGCTCGTAAAGGCATACAGTGTGCGGCTCGGTTGGCTCTTGGGCAAGAGGCATTTGTTCGGAGCCTTTGACTAGGAGAGCGAATATGGCTCTTCACGACCGGATCGCGCTGCAAGCTGGTGCCATCGGCATCCGAACCGAGTTGAGCGCCGCGGAAGTCTATGCGGATAACGCCGGCGGGCTGCGCAAGCGTTTTTTACGACAGAAAAGCGAGCTGCTTGCCAAAAGGAATTGCTGTCGATGGACACCCCCGAAGGAGTGTACCGGAAGCAGTTCCTTCCTGTTCCGCGAGTTGCTCTCCCACCTTTTAAGTTCCCTCTCGAGACTTCGTGCAAAGTGGATCATAAGCGACCTTCCGTTAGCGGGGTTTTCTCTTGCGTCAATGAAGACGATTGTGCGGACCGCCTGGCTTAGGGGATAAAGGGAAAATGAAGATCATCGTGACGGATTTGAGAAAATGCTTGGGCTGCCACAGTTGCGAATTGGCCTGCGCCATCAGCCGGTCAACATCCAAGAACCTGTTGGGAGCGATTCTGGAAGACCCGAAGCCTGCTACGAGGGTGCGCGTGTTGGGGATTGGAATTCAGCCGGTCCCGCTACAGTGCCAGCAGTGCGAAGACGCGCCTTGCGCCGCGGTTTGTCCGACGGCGGCGCTTTACCGCTTGGGGAAGGACGAGACCGTTTTGTTCAAGCGCGAGGTTTGCATTGGCTGTTCGAGCTGCGTATTGGTGTGCCCGTTCGGCGCCATCAGGAGGGCCGACGGGGGAGTGATGGCCAAGTGCAGTCTTTGCTGGGATCGGCTCGCCGAAGGCAGGCAGCCGGCCTGCGTTGAGGCGTGCCCGACGAAGGCGCGCCAACTGGTGGACGCCAATGTGGTGGCGGAAGATAAGCTGCACAAGACGGCTATGGTAATGGCTCGCCAGGAAATGCGAGACGACGGCCAAGTGCGCGTTTTCTGAATGGCGCATGTCGCACAAGGAAGCTCAATTAAGGAAGTGAAATGAATCGGGCCTTGGTAGACAACATTCTTGACCACTACCAGCGAAATCCAGGACAGATTATCGCTATCCTTCACCAACTCCAGGACCAGGAGAGGTACCTCCCAGAAGAAGAGTTGCGCTACATCGCCCGGCAGCTTGTGATTCCCGCGAGCCAGATTTTCCATATCTCGACTTTTTACAAGGCCTTCAGTCTGAAGCCCAAAGGCAAGCACGTCTGCAATGTTTGTATGGGCACAGCTTGCCATGTCCGGGGCGCTCCTTTGGTGCTGGAAGAATTGGAGCGAAAGCTCAGAATCAAGGCGGGCGGCACTACTGAGGATGGTGAGTTCTCCTTGGATACGGTCAACTGCCTGGGGGCCTGCGCGCTTGGACCGCTCGTGACGGTTGACGGAGAGTATTTCGGAAACATGTCCACAGCAAAAGTGAATCGAGTGCTGCGGAAAGCCACGGCGGAACGCAAAGACGCGCCAAAGCCGACAACTGGTGAGGCTGTAGCTTAAGTGGGTAGAGAAAGAAGGAAGTAGGAATGCCCAGTTTCCAGGACGCTGCGGAGATCTCCGAATTTCGAAGAGCCCTCCAGGTTGGCCATGATCCCCATGAGCCCTATGTCGCCATTTGCGGCGGCACCGGCTGCCTTGCCTTGGGCGCGGCTGAGGTGCGGCAGGCATTTGAGGAAGCCATCGCCAAGAACGGCGTTAAGGTCAAAGTGCGGATGAAATTCACTGGTTGCCATGGCTTCTGTGAAAAAGGGCCGCTGGTGGTGATTCATCCTCAGGAACACCTTTACGTTGGGGTGAAGGCCAAGGATGTTCCGGAAATCCTGGAAAAGGCGGTTGGGCAAAACGGCCTTGTGGAACACCTGCTTTATCAAGACCCTGCCACCAAAGAAAGAACGGCCAGAGAACGAGAACGTCCCCTTTTACAGGCATCAGAAGCGCCTTGTGTTCGGGATGAACGGCATGATCGATCCGACCAGTATTGATGACTACATTCGGATCGGTGGCTATTCAGCTCTTCCCAAGGCGCTCTTTGAGATGACTCCGGAACAGGTGATTGCAGAGGTTAAGAGGGCTGGCCTGCGCGGAAGGGGAGGCGGCGGGTTCGCGGCAGGGACCAAATGGGAGACCTGTCGGAAAGCCCATGGGAACGTGCGTTACGTGATCATAAATGCTGATGAAGGAGACCCGGGGGCGTATATGGACCGATCGCTCCTGGAAGGGAACCCGCATTCGGTCTTGGAGGGTTTGATCATCGGCGCTTACGCCATTGCATACGGATTAAGCCCGGTGCAGGGGTTTATTTATGTCCGCCATGAGTATCCGCTGGCCGTAAAGTACTTCACCACGGCGGTCGAGAAGGCGAGGGAATATGGCCTGCTCGGAGAGGACATCCTGGGCAAGGATGGGTTCAATTTCGACGTTCAAATAAGCCAGGGAGGCGGGGCATTTGTTTGTGGAGAGAGCTCGGCTTTGATGGCGAGCCTGGAGGGGAAGCCGGGCGAGCCGAGGGCGAAATACGTCCACACGGTCCATAAGGGACTTCACAACCAGCCGAGCAATCTCAACAACGTAGAGACCTGGGCCAATGTTCCACTCATTGTCAACAACGGCGCGGACTGGTACGCCGCGATGGGCACCGAAGGCTCCAAAGGCACCAAGATCTTCTCGCTGGTCGGGAAGATCAACCACACCGGCTTGGTGGAAGTGCCGATGGGTATCACCCTGCGGGAGATCGTCTACGGGATCGGTGGGGGTATCCGCGAGAATAAGAAATTCAAGGCCGTCCAAACCGGAGGACCGAGCGGAGGATGCCTCCCCGATTCACTCCTCGATCTACCGGTGGATTTCGACGCGCTAACCAAAGTCGGCTCGATGATGGGCTCAGGTGGAATGATCGTGATGGATCAAGACACCTGCATGGTGGATGTGGCCAGATACTTCCTTAATTTCCTCAAGGGTGAGAGCTGCGGCAAATGCACCCCCTGTCGCGAGGGGATCAAGCAGATCCTGCACATCCTCAACCGCATCTGCGAGGGTGACGGCAAGGATGGGGACCTGCAAAGGCTAATCGATCTCGGCAATGCGGTTCAGGACACCTCGCTCTGCGCCTTGGGCGGAAGCGCCGCCAATCCGCTGCTCACCACGATTAAGTATTTCGAGGAAGAATATCTTGCTCATATCAACAGCAAGAAATGCCCAGCTGGGGTCTGCAGGGCTTTGATCGAGTACATGATCGTGGCTGAGAAGTGTACCGGCTGCATGGCTTGCATCAAGCGTTGCCCGAAGGATGGAATCGCGGGCGAGCTAAAGAAACCGCACTTCATCGACCGGGAGAAATGCATCAAGTGTGGGATTTGTTATGAAACCTGCAACTTTGACGCTGTAGTGAGAACATCGGTGGGAGTTTGATGGCAGAGCCCGACAGAATGTGTACGTTGAGAATTGACGGTAAGCCGGTGTCCGTGCCGGAGGGAACAACTATCCTCGATGCCGGTCGTAAACTGGGGATTGAAATCCCCACTCTCTGTCATCACCCTGCGCTCGAGCCCTACGGAGTCTGCCGGGTCTGCATCGTTGAGATCAAGAGGGGCAAGCGAGTTCGCGTGGTTACCGCCTGCAACTTCCCCATTGAAGAAGATGGCCTGGAGGTTTCAACCAGCTCGGAGAGAATTCAGAAGGACCGCCGGGTGGTCATTGAATTGTTGCTGGCGCGTTGCTTTAGTTCCCCGGTCATTCGCGAATTCGCCGCCAGGTTCGGGGTTTTCGACACCGATCTGGAAAAGACCGACGGAGAGGAGTGCATTCTCTGCGGCTTGTGTGTGAATGTCTGCCGGGACTTGATTGGCCAGGCTGCGATTGGTTTCGAGAGCCGAGGTGCAGATCGCAAAACCGCTACGCCCTTTGGCACGCCGAGCGAGGAATGCATCGGGTGCGGCGCCTGTGTTTATGTTTGCCCCACCGGTTGCATCAAGATGGAAGACCTTCCTGAAGAACGAATGATTGATCGCTGGATGAGTCTGATGCCGTCTTTGAAATGCCGCAGTTGCGGCACGGCTTTTGCACCGTTCCGCCAACTCGAGCTTCTGAAGAACCGTCAGCCGCTGGTCAAATCCTTTTGGGAAACGTGCCCGCAATGCCGTGCGAAGGGGTTGGGAGAGGCGTTGCTCGGGCAGGCGGTAGCCAAGAAAGAAGCGTACCAGGATGCTAGAAAACCATTGTGAGTATCGTCATCCCGACCCTGCACGCAGCGAAGGGGGGGAATCTCGCAGGGGCTTTGTTTGCGGAACGATATTTCTCGAGTCGCTCAGAATGATAACGCTTCCGAGTGCTTCTCAGCATCCTGATAGTGTCCTGAGTCACGCAGTCAAGCCCCGACTTGTCGGGGCGAAAGAATTTAGCCCACAGTCCCGCAGGGCGAGATGGGTCAGCGAACCCTCCCTCACCTCCGTCCCCTCTCCCGCACGGGGGTGAGGGGTGTCCCGCAGACGCGGGACGGGGTAAGGGCTCTGCACCCCAGGGCTTACGCCCTGGGCTAAGATCTTCCGCCCCTGACGGGGCTGCGGCAAGGCGGACATGAGAAAGACTTTGTCAGCAGAACTTAGGTCGCAAAAGAAAGTGACTTGGTGAATCCGAAATACTCTATTCGGTTCCAAGATGAGGATATGAACAATGTCCAAGATCATTGCTACAGCCGCCATTCGTGGCGCGCACTATTACATGACGCAGGCGCAGCAGCAACTAAGTCTGGCCATTGAGGAGCGCGGCCCGGACGCACGCATCGCGTATCCCAATACGGGCTACTTTCTGCCCCTGATCCTGGCCATGCTGGGGAAAAAGGTCGAGAAGTTGAAAGACTGCCGGGAGGCACTGGAGGAGATGCAGATCCTGCTCCCCGAGGTTCCGAGCGAAAGCCTCTGGCTTCCTTATCTGGGATCGACCCTTGATGCGGGAATTGCCACCTTGGTCGCGGAAGAGATCATCGAGGCGCTCAAGTACCTCGACCCTCAGTACCGTCCAACGCCCCCGTTCATCGGGTTTACGGACGACTCCATATTGCGTACCCAGGGCATCAAGCTGGTGGACGGCCGCATGCCGGGATTTGCAGCCTGTGTGGGCGCCCTGCCCACCAATCAGCAAGCGGTGGCACTGGCACGTGAACTCCAGGAGAAGAGCATCCTGGTTTTCATGGCCGGAAGCAGCAATGGCAGATCGATGGCGGAGCAGTTGGCGGAAGAGGGCGTCGAAATGGGCTGGGACACTTACCTCGTCCCTTACGGCAAGGAGATGAGTGCTGCCGTCCATGCCCTTAACTTTGCCTCGCGTGCCGCCATGACTTTCGGCGGGGTCAAACCGGGCGATATCGAGGGGGCGCGCCAGATCCTTCTCTATAACAAGGAGCGCGTCTTTGCCTTTGTGCTGGCGCTGGGCATCGACCCGGAGGCTCCCGCGGACCAGTTGCTCACGGATCAGAAATACGCCACGGCTGCGGGCGCTATCAACTTTGGCTTCCCGGTGATTGCCGACTCCGACATCCCGCAAATTCTGCCGCGCGGTATTTGCACTTACGAGCATGTGGTCTCCAACGTAGCGCTGGAGCGTATCGTGCCCAAAGCGGTCGAGGTGCGGGGACTCAAACTCAAGGTTTCCAAGATCCCCATTCCCATTGCCTATGGCGCCGCGTTTGAGGGCGAGCGAGTGCGCAAGGAGAACCTCCAGATAGAATTCGGAGGTAAGTACTCTACGGCCTTTGAATGTTTGCGCAAGAGATCCATGGATCAAGTCGAGGACGGGAAAGTGATGTTGATCGGTCCGGACATCGATCAGGCCGAGCCGGGCAAGGCCATGCCGCTGGGCACCGTCGTGGAAGTAGCCGGACGCAACTTCCACGAGGACTTCGAGAGCGTGCTGGAGCGCCGCATTCACAAGTTTGTCAGTTGCGCCAGCGGCATCATGCACATTGGCCAGCGCGACATCCCCTGGGTTCGGATCAGCAAGGAAGCCTACCAGAAGGGTTTCCGGCTGAAACACTTGGGCGAGTTGCTGATTCACAAATACAAGGATGAGTTCTCCGGCATTGTGGACAAAGTGCAAGTCACGATCTACACCGATGAGCAACAAATGCAGGAAGCGCTGCGGGATGCTCGCGTGGCCTATGGCAAGCGCGATGAGCGCATGGCCGGGATGAAGGACGAAGATGTGGACCGCTTTTACAGTTGCATTCTCTGCCAGAGTTATGCGCCCAACCATGTCTGCGTCGTCACACCTCAACGCCTCGGTTTGTGCGGAGCCTATACCTGGTTGGACTGCCGGGCGGCATTCGAGATGGATTCGCACGGTCCCAACCAGCCGATTGTGAAAGGAAACTGCCTGGAACCCGCGCTGGGAGTTTGGGCTGGAGTCAACCAATACGTGGCCAAGGCTTCCAACGGACACCTGCAGAGGGTCACGATGTATTCGATCATGGAGGATCCGCAGACCAGTTGCGGGTGTTTCGAATGCCTGGTCGCCGTGTTGCCGGAGACCAACGGGGTCATGATCGTCAATCGTGAATTTCAGGGGATGACCCCTATTGGCATGACCTTCTCGACCATGGCCGGTGAAGTGGGTGGTGGAGTGCAGGTCCCCGGCTTCTTGGGCGTGGGCAGGATGTATCTGGTCAGCGAGAAGTTTATCTCCGCTGAAGGTGGACTGCAACGAGTGGTTTGGATGCCCCAGGAACTGAAGGATGAAATGCTGGACCGCCTGGAAAAGCGGTTCGAGGAAATGGGGCAACCCGACCTGCTGGCTAAGATTGCTACCGAGAAGGAGGCTGTCTCGGTCGACGAATTAGTGGAGTTTCTGCAAAAAGTGGATCACCCGGCCCTGGCGATGGCATCTGTCCTGGGCTGAAAAGCAGGGGCGGCCCTAGTGGCCGCCCTCGGGCAACCACAGGGGTTGCCCCTACAACGGAGGAGTGGCAAACATGGCGAAGCTCACAGGAATTGGTATTTACAAACTGTTGCCGAAGACAAACTGTGGAGAGTGTAATGTCCCAACCTGCATGGCGTTCGCCATGCAAGTGGCGGCTAAGAAAGTGGCCTTGGAGGCATGCCCGTACGTGTCCGAGGATGCCAAGCGGGAACTGGCCGAATCGGCAGCGCCCCCGATGCGCACGGTGACGCTTGGCGCAGGTCCCCGGGCGGTTCAGTTGGGAGGCGAGACAGTGCTGTTCCGCCACGAAGAGAAGTTCCACCATCCTACCGCTCTGGCTATTCGGATCAAGGACACGGACGACGTTGCGGCAGGAATCAACTCCATACACCATATGAAATTTGTACGTAGCGGAAAGCCCGTCAACGTCGAACTGATTGCCCTCGAGCAAGCGGGTGATGCCGGGTCTTTCCTGGCTGCGGCGAAGCTGATCCGCGAGTCTACGGAACTGCCGGCGGTTTTGATGAGCAGTGATCTCCCGGCATTGACTGGGGCCCTGGAAGTCCTGGCCGAACGCCGACCGCTCGTCTATGCAGCGGATAAGAGCAACTTCCAGCAACTGGCCCAGCTCAGCGTCAAGTTCAAGGTACCGCTGGCCGTTAAGGGGGAAACCCTGGAGGAATTAGCGGACCTGACCACGAAGATCAAGCAAATCGGTGTGGGAGACTTGGTATTGGCGCCCGCCTTTGGACGCGTGGGCGAAGGTCTGACCTGCCTGACCCAGTTGCGGCGTTTGGCTCTGGAAAAGAACTTCCGGCCTCTCGGTTACCCCGTGATGGTCCTTACCACAGGGCAGGACGCGGTTGAAGAAGCCCTCCAAGCCATTATTTATGAGTGCAAGTACGCTTCTATCGTGGTCATGCACGGCAAGCAAGCTTGGCAGCTTCTTCCCGTGCTTACGGCCCGGTTTAACATCTTCACGGATCCGCAGGTGCCCAACGCTGTCGAGGCAAAGGTGTACAAGGTGGGTGAGCCAAGTCCCGATTCCCCGGTGCTGGTTACGACTAACTTTGCCCTGACTTACTTCACCGTGGAGGGCGAGGTGGAGAATAGCAAGGTACCTGCCTACATCACTGCCGTGGAAACCGGTGGCTTGGGAGTTTTGAATTCCTACGCCGATGACAAGCTGACGGGTGAGACGATCGCCAAGGCGATCAAGGCTTCGGGGATACTAACTCAGGTGCGGCACAAGAAGTTGATTATCCCGGGGCTGGTGGCGGTGCTGAAAGGTGAACTCGAGGATGAAGCCGGCTGCGAGGTCGTGGTCGGCCCGGAAGAGGCAGCGGGAATTTCTAACTTCCTGAAGACCGAGTGGAAATCGCAGGTGGGCGGATGAGTGTAGGGTCAGGCGCGATCCTAAAGGACGGGAAAGTACAGGTCACCTTCTGGCCGGAAGGTGAGCGCGTACGTGTGCCTCTGGAGGCAACCCTCCTGGACGCGGCCAAGATTGCCGGTGTAGATCTGGCGAGCTCCTGCGGAGGCGACGGGCTGTGCGGAAAATGCCGCGTGATCGTCAAGCAGGGGAACGTGACCGCCCAGCCCACTAGCCTGCTCAGCCGGGAGGAGATCCGGCGTGGTTACGTATTGGCGTGCCTGACCAAGGTGGTCGGCGACGTGGAGGTTGAAATACCTCCCGAATCCCGTGCCGAGGCTGCCCAGATCCTCATCGACGTTGACGCCCAGCGGTTTCGCGCCCTGCACCCGGTAGGAGGGGAGATCGAGGTCCGTGCCGCCCCTCTGATTCGCAAGCTCTACCTCGACCTGCCACGTCCCAGCCTGGACGACAGCCTCTCCGATCAGTCCAGGCTGTTTCGGGAGATTCGCCGCCAGCGGCCCGCGCCTATCATGCAACTTGGGCTCAAAGTACTGAGAACTTTGCCTAAACTTCTGCGCGATGCGGACTGGAAAGTGACCGTCACGCTAGGCTGGCGTGGAGGTACTTTGGAAGTGCTCCAGGTGGAGCCGGGTAACGCGTCGGGCCGAAATCTCGGTATAGCGGTGGATGTGGGAACATCGACGGTCGTGGCCCACCTGCTCGATCTGGATACGACCGAGCGAATGGATGCCGAGGCCGTGTACAACTCCCAGCGCGCCTGGGGTGACGAAGTGACGCGACGCATCGTCCATGCCGGCACACCCGGGGGATTGGATGAGCTGCAAAAGGCGGTGGTAGGCAATATCAATGGGTTGATTTCGGCCTTGGTGCAGCGCAATAACATTGCCCTGAGCGATATAGCGGCCGTTCTCTGTGCCGGCAACACCACCATGACGCACCTGTTGCTGGGCCTGGATCCAACCTCGATTCGCAAAACGCCCTATATACCCACCTCTGCCGCCTCACCTCCCGTTCGAGCTGTGGAAGTCGGTATTCAGATCAATCCCCGGGGGCTGCTGTATACGATCCCAAACATTGGAGGATGGGTTGGGGGCGATGTGACGGCGGGCATATTCGCGGTGGGATTGCGCCGTTCGAAAAAGGTGCAAATGCTGATTGATATCGGCACCAACGGCGAGATCGCGGTAGGGAATTGTGAATGGACCATTTCTTGCTCTGCCTCGGCGGGTCCTGCCTTTGAGGGTTCGGGTGTGAAACATGGGATGAAGGCCATGCACGGGGCCATCGAACGGGTGGAGATCACTCCCGAGGGAGCGGTTCATTACCGGACGGTTGGCAACGGCCGTCCGCGGGGTATCTGTGGGTCCGGGCTGATTGACCTCATCGCCGAGTTGTACAAGGTGGGGTTCATTGACCGCTCGGGGCATCTGGCGTCCGGCAAAACCGAGCGCGTGCGCGAGCGGGACGGCATGTTGGAGTTCGTACTGGCGCCCGCCTCCCGTTCGGAAACCGGCCAGGATATCGTGATCACCCAGGCCGACCTGTCCAACCTGCTGAGCGCCAAGGCAGCTATCTACGCCGGCACCGAAGTTTTGGCGCGGGCCATTGGGCTCGACTTTCGGGAGGTCGAGCGAGTCTACATCGCGGGCGGATTCGGAAATTACCTGGACCTCGAGAAGGCGCTCGCCATTGGGTTGATACCCGACTTGCCGCTGGAGAAGATTCGGTTTGCCGGCAATACGTCGATTTTGGGCGCTGACTTGGGCCTGCTGTCCGAGGATGCATGGCAAGAGCTGCATGCAATTGCTGAGGCAGTTACGTACTACGATCTTATCAATTACCCAAATTATTACGACGAGTTTCTGGCGGCGCGGTTCCTTCCGCACACTGATCTGAGTAGGTTTAAGTCCCTGAAGCATTCGCAAGAAGTGGAGGCTTGTATCTAGATGGCATTCACCTTGGCCGTGGCCGGCAAAGGCGGTACCGGTAAGACCACCCTGGCGGCATTGTTGATTCAAACCCTGATCGAACGCGGGGAGGGGCCGGTTTTGGCTGTGGATGCCGATCCCAACCCCAATCTGGGTTATGTGCTGGGGTGCAAGGTGGAAAAGACCATCAGCGAGCTGCGCGATGAGCTCCTGGACCATATCCGCAAACTCCCACCCGGAGTAACCAAAGATGACTACCTGGAGATGGGGATTCAAGAATGCTTGTGGGAGGGGCGCGGAGTCGATCTGCTGGTGATGGGTGCCGGCGAGGGGCCTCGCTGCTATTGTGCGGTCAACAACGTTTTGCGGCGATGCATTGACCGCCTCCGCGGTGCGTATCGGTACGTGGTGATGGATAACGAGGCGGGCCTGGAGCATTTATCCAGATGCACAACCCAGGACGTTGATGTGCTTCTGATCGTCAGCAGCGGCCTGCCGGTTGCGCTTCAGGCGGCTTTCAGGATCCGCGAGCTGACTAAGAGGTTGGCGTTGCGCATCGGGGGGCAATATCTGGTCCTCAACGACGTGGACCTTACCGAGGTGGCTCGGAACGAGGCAATGGCACAACAAACGGGCCTCGAGTTGCTCGGTGTGGTCCCCTCGGACAGCGCCTTGCGCCAGCTCAGCCGGGAGGGAGAACCGTTGGTTCGATTGGCGCCGGATTCAGCGGCTCGAAGAGCCCTGCGAGAAATCCTGGAGACGGCTCTTTCACCCACGGCTGCCGCGCTGCAAAGTTCGGAAGAGACTGTTGTGAGAACTGATTACGGACGATGAAATATTTGTTCAGTGTTTGAGGAGGAGTGCAAATGGTTCCAGACGCGAAAAAGACCTGGGGAGGACGAGTCAATTCAGTGACCATCGGGGCAACCCAAGCCACTGGGGGGACTCGAGCTTTTACTGTTACCATCGGGGGATCAGCGACTCTCCCTTTCTTGGATTTTGAAGGACAATGCGGCATGCCCGCCGTCGCCATGGAGATTTGTGACGTTTACCCGCAAGAGTGGCCGGACTTGTTAAAGGAGCCGTTTGGCGATGCGTTAGGGGATCCGGTGCGTTGGGCACGGAAGTGCCTCGAATTGGGGGCTGACTTGATATGCCTGCGCTTGGACGGCTGCCACCCCGAACGCGGCAACCGGTCCCCCGCCGAGGCAGCTCAAACGGTAAAGGCGGTTCTACAGGGAATGCCGGCTCCCCTGATCATCTGGGGGACGGGGAATGCAGACAAGGATAACGAGGTATTCCCGGCAGTGGCAGAGGCAGCAGCCGGGGAAAACTGCCTGATCGGGAGCATTACTGAGGACAACTACAAGACTCTGACCGCTGTTTGCACCGCGTACAAACATAAGCTCATTGCGGAATCCCCGTGCGACATCAACATGGCCAAGCAGGTGAACATACTCGCCCAGGACATGGGCTTTCCAGTGGAAAACATGGTGATTTACCCCACCTGTGCAGCCCTCGGATATGGTTTGGAATACATCTACTCGGTCATGGAGCGGGGCCGTCTGGCTGGTTTGAAGGGGGACAGGATGCTAGCGCAACCGATCCTCTGTGATATCGGGATCGAGGCTTGGGGCGTTAAAGAGGCTCGAGTTTCAGAAGAAGAGGTTCCCGATTGGGGTCCGCAGCGTCAGCGGGCGCCACTCTGGGAGGCCGGAACCGCCATTGCCTTCGTGGTGGCTGGAGGCGATCTTCTCATTCTGCGTCACCCCGAGGCAGTTTGTTCCGTCAAGAAGACTATCGCCGAACTGACCGGAGCACTGGCAGGTGCGGTTGCGGCTTAGAGGCAATGTCGTTCACTTAAACGCTGTCAAGGGGGCTGTTCACTGTTTGACCCTAGATCCCCCTCACCTCCTGCCCCTCTCCCCCAAGGGGGAGAGGGTGGCGCGAAGCGACGGGTGAGGGGGGCAGCCCGGAACGATTCGGGAAGGAGATTCCTGAAACACCCATTATGTGAACAGTAATGGGCCCAAAGGAGGAAAATTTATGGGCATCATATTGATCGGTGAGCGTATCAACGGGTCTTTCAAGGATGTAGGCCGGGCAATTCAGGAGCATGACAAGACCGTGATCCAGGATCGCGTGGCCAAGCAGGAGGCAGGTGGCGCTGATTATTTGGATGTGAACATGGGGGCAGCTTCACGCAAGCTGGAAGACTATGCCTGGCTGGTCCAAGCAGTGGCGGAATCCACTGCCTTGCCGCTCTCGCTTGACTGCCCACGCGCCGACATGTTTCGGGTCGGGCTAAAGGCCATTCGAGACACGGTCGGTGAGCGTGCCGTGATTCTTAACAGTACTACCGCTGAAGATAGCAAGCTCATCCCACTTCTCGAGCTGGCGACAGAATTCAAGGCGGGAATCATGGGCGTGGTGATGGACGAGCGCGGCAGCCCCCAGGACGTGGACCGGCGATTGGAGTTGGGGGGCAAAATCTTCGCGGCGGCGCTGGAAGCCGGTATCCCGACGTCGCAGATCTTTCTCGACCCGATCGTCATGCCGGTCAAATTCATGCAGGACCAGCCCAAGAATGTGCTCAACGCCATTCAGCAGATGACCACGCTTTCCGATCCGCCTCCCCACATTTCCATTGGCTTGAGCAACGTTTCCTCCAAGACAGAAGAGCGCAAACTCATCAATCGCACTTTCATGGTTATGGCAATGGCGTTGGGTTTGGATGCGGCGATCCTGGATGTCTGCGACGAGGAACTGCGGCAGGCAGTGGCCACGGCTGAACTCCTGCTCGGCATGGAAATTTACAGCGATGCTTACTTAAAAGCTTATCGCCAGAGAACAAGCTCCAGCACTGCCGCGGCGGCGTAGGGGCACCTCTCGTGGGCGCCTTGACAGGCAGGGCGGGCGCGGGTGCTGTTCTAATTTGAGTCACGGCGCCGGCTCCGCGCTTGCGGGGTCGGTGCTTCTTCACCATCGGCGTACGTCCCCCGGCAGCCCACTCAGGACTGCCGGATGACAAAGAGTAGAGTCAGAAAAAGCGAGGCTGCAATGAATCAAAAGAGCGTTGATCTTGCTACACAGGAAATGCTTGAGCATGCCCACGACCAGAAACTCGAGACGGCCTGGGACCGGTGGGAGAAACAGCAGCCGCAATGCGGCTTCGGCCAGCTTGGGGTTTGCTGCCGAATCTGTAATATGGGACCCTGCCGCATCGATCCGTTCGGCGGCGAGCCGCGCCGGGGCACTTGTGGAGCGGATGCGGATACGATTGTGGCCCGCAACTTGGTGCGCATGGTCGCGGGTGGATCGGCCGCCCATTCCGATCACGGCCGCGATGTGGCCCATACGCTTCTTCTGGCAGCAGAGGGAAAGGGCGGCTACGCCCTCAAGGATCCCATAAAGCTGCGCAAGATTGCAGCCGATTTTGGTGTTGCTACCGATGGGCACAGTGATTTGGAGATAGCCAAGGCCGTGGGAGAGCAGGCTCTTCACATGTTTGGCCAGCAGGAGGGTGAACTCACCTTGCTCTCGCGGGCCCCTGCCCGGCGCCAGGAACTCTGGCGCAAGTTTGGGATCAGTCCGCGCGGAATCGACCGTGAGATCGTCGAGATCATGCACCGCACCACCATGGGAGTTGACACGGACTACCGGAACATCGTCATGCAGGGATTCCGTGCTTCGCTGGCGGATGGCTGGGGCGGTTCCATGATCGCTACCGATTTGCAGGACGTCCTCTTTCGCTCTCCCCAACCCCTGCGCGCCGCGGTCAATCTGGGTGTCCTGCGGAAGGACGCCGTCAATATTGTCGTGCATGGCCATGAGCCCGTCCTCTCGGAGATGATTGTGGCCGCCAGCCGGGATCCGGAACTTCTGAAGATGGCCGAGGCCCAAGGCGCCAAGGGAATCAATATCGCCGGGATTTGCTGCACCGCCAACGAAATCCTGATGCGCCACGGCGTGCCGGTGGCAGGGAATTTCCTACAGCAGGAACTGGCCATCATTACGGGTGCTGTCGATCTCATGGTGGTCGACGTGCAGTGCGTCATGCCGTCCCTGGCCAGCCTCACCGGTTGCTTCCATACGAAACTGGTCTCAACCTCTCCCAAGGCCAAAATGCCAGGGGTTGAACAGATTGACTTCGATGAAATGCGGGCCTTGGAAGTTGCGAAGGAAATCGTGGGGCGGGCCGTGGAGAATTATTCCCGGCGTGACCCGCGCAAGGTAAATATCCCCGAAAGCCGCTCGGACTTGATCGCCGGCTTTACCACGGAATCGGTCTTTCGCTTCCTGGGAGGCCGCTATCGTGGCACCTTCCGCCCGCTGAACGACGCCGTGATCGACGGTCGATTGCGAGGCGCGGTGGGGATCGTGGGATGCAACAACCCGAACACGCTCCACGACTATGCACACATTACCCTCACTCGGGAACTCCTCAAGAACGACGTGTTGATCGTCAGCTCAGGCTGCGCCGCTATCGCGGATGCCAAGTGCGGGTTGCTTCGTCCCGAAGCGGCTTACGAAAGCGCTGGGCCTGGATTGAGAGAGATCTGCGAGACTGTGGGGATCCCTCCCGTCTTGCACGTCGGGGCTTGCGTGGACAACTCCCGCATCCTAACCACGCTTATTGAGATCGTGGGGGAGGGGGGTCTGGGAGATGATTTTTCCCAACTCCCGGTAGCCGGCTCGGCGCCCGAATGGATGTCGGAAAAAGCAGTGGCAATTGGGTTCTACTTTGTGGCCTCCGGCGTGTTGACTCACTTCGGCACCCCCCACCCCGTGATGGGCAGCCCTGCCGTGCACAAATTCCTCACCGACGATGTGGAGAAGATGCTGGGCGGGAAATTCTTCTTCGAAGACGACCCAGTCAAGGCCGCTGCCCAGATCATCGAGCATTTGGATCGAAAGCGTGCGGAATTGAAGCTAGCGCCTCCGATGTACACTGCCAAGAAGACCTGGCAGGGCGTAGCGGTGGGGGCTTAAGGGACCCGAATTAGAAAGTCCTTTCGAAGTTAGGAACCTGTCCCCCCTTGTTCGGAAAACGGCCCTCTCCCTTGGGGAGAGGGTGTCCCGCGCCGGCGTTTTCACCAACCGGAGCGGGACGGGTGAGGGGTCAGTTGCACGCTGAAGAGGGATCAGATCGGCGAACCTGACGAAGTAACCCCTCACCCGGCTCGCTCCGCTCGCCACCCTCTACCCTGGGAAAGGGCAAAGACCCAGTTTCTGTTCCTTTTTCGCCAGGAAATCTATGCCAGTGAATCCGACATGGGCTGCCAGCCTAGAGAAGCAATCACAGGAGACGCAAGCGGCGCTCCGGGGCCGCGACCCTGCGGAAGTGGCCCTGTGGTCGGGCGCTACGTGTGAAGTCGTAGCGGGGGAGACTCGCCTCGAGGTCCGCTTCTGGGATCGTTCCTACCTTATAACATGGCCGGACTTGGCCGTTCGTGACAAGGAAGGCCAGCCTTGCCCCGGGCACTTCCAGGGCATAATTCTCCAATACCTCCTCCTGGCGGATGGCACGCCACTAGAGAACGCTTGGGTCTCGTTGCGCAACTTGCCTCATGGCTCCTTCTATGAGCAGGCCTTCCAGTCATACAGTGGTAACCTGTTGGTGAGGAACTTTCGCGAAAACCCGGAAGACTTCCGTGCTATCGCAAGAAGGCTGGGAGGAGAACCTCTCGAGATGGGGGACGCTGCGTTTCGCTTCTGGGCGCTGCCTCGAATACCCCTGGCCGTGGTTTACTGGTCAGGAGGAGGAGAGTTTCCCGACTCGGCGCAGGTCCTGTTCGACAAGTCCGCCGGCCATTACCACCACCTGGAGATGCTGGCGCATCTTGGCGGCATGTTGTGCGAACGCCTGGTCCAGGCACGTGAGAAGCATTGAAGGACATCACTGACGAGGCTTCGCCTCAGACCCACGACCATGTTCCCACCGCGAAGCGGTGGAGCGTGAGTAGCCGTGGGCGCAAGCCCACGGTCGGTGATCCCCTGAAAGGCTGTCCAACCCCGCAAGGGGTTGTCCAAGGCGGTTCCGCCCCTTCAGGGCCGAATGTAGCTTGATGCCTTTCCATCCGTGGGTTTCACCCACGGCTACTCAAAGTGCTCCCCCTTACGGGGAGCAAAGCCAGAAATGGACAAGGAGGACACATGGCATTTGGCGACATAGGTTCACCCGAAGCAGTCCGACGCGCGATCCGCGAGTGCGACCAAATGGGGCGCGATGCCTTTCTTGAGCACTACCACTTCAAACGCGCCAGAGCCTACTACCTGCGATACGGGCGGCGGCTTTACGACTCAAAAGCCATAGTGGGAGTCGCGCACCGTTTTCAGTTCCCCGCCAAAGGGGCTCTCAGGTCGGACTTCAACGGCGGCAAGCCGGTAAAACGCAAACTTGAGAGCCTCGGATTCAAGGTTGACGTGCGCAAATAGAGTTACGTCGGTTTGGAGGGTCGGAGAACACGGAATATCTGATTTCGTTTGCGGCCGCCGGGCCGTGCTGTGAGAACATCATTATGAAAATCGCATTGAGCGGCAAAGGCGGAGTCGGTAAAACCACATTGACGGCCTTGATGGCCCGGCAGGCGGCCACGCGGGGACATCCGGTTTTGGTCATCGACGCCGACCCGAATCCTAACCTTCATCTGGCCCTCGGTTTTCCCTCTGCCCCGCCGGCCTTAGTCGGGATGAAGGATTTGATTGAGGAGCGTCTCGGATCGCTGGAGGGATTCTTCCGGCTCAATCCTCGCGTGGACGATATTCCCGAGCGGTTCTCTTTTGAGGACCACGGCGTCCGGCTCCTGGTGATGGGCAGTATCAACCAGGGGGGCGGGGGTTGCGCGTGCCCACAAAGCGCTTTCCTTCGGAACCTGATGCAGCACGTCATGCTGGAGCGCTCCGACTGGGTATTCATGGATTGCGAGGCTGGGCTGGAACATCTGGGGAGGGCGACATCAAAGGGCGCCGACGCTCTCTTGATCGTGGTCGAGCCCAGCCAATCTTCTCTGGAAACAGCCCATCGAATTCAGCAATTGGCCGCAGACATTGGCCTCTCCCGCCTGTTTGTCGTGGGCAACAAGGTTCGAGATCTGGAAGAGCGAGAGCTGATCGAACATGGCATGGGCGATCTGAAGGTCCTGGCTTGTCTTCCGGAGAGTCTTGCCCTGCGCCGCGCCTCCCGCCGTGGGATCGCGGTGCAAGATCCCGATCTCTTCGCGGCGGTCGGCAGCATCCTGGATGCAATCGAAGCGAAATCCCTACCCTGACGCAGGCCGCGTGTGGCGCAGATCTGCCTAGGCGGACCTTCTATGTCTGCGCCACAACGAAGGCCGCGCATGCGCCTACGATCATAGACGCTGTCTGTGGGAAAATACGGGCGATTGAGGCCGCAAAAGTGCTGCTGTGCCGACCCTGTGGTTGTTTAGGGGCGCCGACATAAAAATCGATGTCGGCGCCACCCGCGAGTGTGCCTCATGAGACAGGATGACGTAACTTTGCCTTGATCTCGCTGTATTGCTCTTGCAGATTCGACTCCGCCCAATTCTGGTCCTTGATCGGCTCGACTCTTACCGCACAATACTTGTATTCAGGCGTTTTCGAAATCGGATCACAATAATCAATCGTGAGCTCATTGCAGGCTCCGACCCACCACTGATACGTCATGTACACCACACCTTGATTTACACGATCCGTTACCAAGGCCCGAGTCATGACCTTGCCTCGGCGTGACGAAATCCAGACCAACTGTTCGTCTTCGATTCCATACTTGCTTGCGTCGGCGCTATGGATCTGCACATATCCGGGCTCATCGGCGAGTGCTTGCAGAGCAGCGCAGTTCCCTGTCATGGTGCGGGAGGAATAGTGCCCAACTTCCCGAACCGTGGAGAGAACAAGAGGATAGTCTGTGTCGGGGTGTTCCAGAGGTGGACGCCACTCTGCGGCAAACAGTTGCCCTTTGCCGTTCGGCGTGGCGAACTTATTCCCTGCATAGAGATAGGGGGTCCCAGGATGATCGAGGCTTGGGCAGGGCCACTGAAGGGTCCCCATCTTCTCCAATCTCTCGTAGGTCACGCCGTAGAAGGTCGGGCAGAGACTGCGCAGCTCATCCCAAATCTCCTCCGTCTTGCGATACTTCATTGGATAGCCCATGGCGGTTGCCATCAGGGAGATGATTTCCCAATCCGGCTTGACATCGCCTTTCGGTTCCACTGCTTTGTGAAATCGCTGGAAGCCGCGATCGGCAGTTGTGTAGGTACCCTCATGCTCACCCCAGGATGTAGCCGGGAAGATGACATCGGCGCACAGCGCTGTTTTGTTCATGAAAATATCCTGCACAATCACGAACTCCATCCTGGCCAGCGCTTCTCGCACGCTGCTCGCATTCGGATCCGTCTGTACCAGATCTTCCCCGAAGATGTAATACGCCTTCAGCTTGCCTTCCATTACGAGATGCGGAACTTCCGTGAGTGTATACCCTGGTGTTGCCGGAAGCTCGTTCACACCCCAGGCCTTCGCGAACTTGGCCCTGACGGCAGGATCGGTCACCTTCTGATATCCGGGAAAGACGTTGGGGAGGGCGCCCTCGTCGCAAGCCCCCTGCACGTTATTCTGCCCACGCACCGGGCCGATTCCCACGTTTGGACGCCCGAAATTGCCGGTCAGCAATGCCAGGCCGGAAAGCCCCTTCACAACGTCCACGGCTTGTCCGTAATGGGTCACGCCCATGCCGTAGAGAATGAATGCGCTCGGCGCCGCCGCGTACATTCGCATCGCCTCGCGGATCTGCTGCTCCGGAATGCCGGTGATCCCTTCCGCGTAGGCCGGAGTGTATTTGGCAACAATTTCACGATAGGTTTCGAAGCCTTCCGTAAAGCTATTGACGTAATCTTGGTTGTAGAGTCCTTCCTCGATCAGGACGTTTCCGAAGGCGTTCACCAGCGCCATGTTCGTCCCGTTACGAATGGGCAGCCAGACATCGGCAATACGCGCCGACTCGGTGAATCGCGGATCGACAACAATAATCTTTGCGCCCTTCTCTTTCGCCGCCACGATGCGCCGCGCGACTATGGGATGGGAGTCCGCTGCGTTGTATCCAAAGATGAAGACACACCGTGTGTCCTCAATCTCAGGAATAGAGTTGCTCATCGCTCCATTACCCAATGTTGCGGCCAGACCGGCCACAGATGGGGCGTGTCAAACACGTGCACAGTGATCGATGTTGTTAGTGCCGACCGCCGCGCGCGCGAACTTCTCCATAACATAGTTTGCTTCGTTGCCCGGACCACGCGCCGACCCCGTAAGCATGATCGAGTCTGCACCATATTTGTGTTTGATTTCCTGCAAACGAGTGGAAGCAAAGTTGATCGCTTCGTACCACGACACTTCCTCAAATTCCGCGCCGCGTGTGCGCCGGATCAGTGGTTTTTTCAATCGCGGGGTTAGCCGCTTTGTATCATGCAGGAAGTCCCAACCATATAGGCCCTTCAGGCAGAGGGTCCCCTGGTTGGTACGTCCAGGGGCCGGTTCTGCACGTACAATGGCGCCGTTTTCCACTACAAGATTCAGCATGCATCCCGCACCACAGTATGGGCACACCGTCAGAACTGTTTCAGCCATATCTCCCCCTTGCACAAGGTTCTTTGTCAGATCGTCATTTCGGCGGCCTCGATTGCCGCGTTCTCTTGAACGTCCCTTCATCGCAACCGACATTACCTTCTGATCTACCAGCCGCAACGCCTTGGTCAGGCACACGCGAATGCACGCAGGACCTTCGTCTTGCGTAATACAAAGGTCGCACTTCTGCGCTTCCACCTTCTTCACCCGAGCCGTGTGCTCAGTTGTACCGCGTCCAACCCGCTCCAGCTTTTCCACGGTTACGATCTCTACGGCGCCATAGGGACAGGCGATCATGCAGCTCTTGCACCCCACACAGCGTTCCTGATTCACCTGCACCGAGTTGTTGCTAAACACGAACGCCCCAGTCGAACACACTCTGACACAAGGTGCGTCTTCACACTGATGGCACTGCACCGGCGTGCTCACCTTCGCGGTCCTGATCAGTTTCAACCGTGGGATAAAATGCGCTGCCGACATCCCCTGCAATCCCTCGTCCCCCGAGTGCGCCAGTACGCAGGCCACTTCACAGGTGCGGCATCCAATGCACCTTTTGGGATCTGCGATGACAAACGTATTCATGACTTCACCTGCCTGCTCGCGCCGGAGATTTGCGCCGGCGCTTCGCCCAGCAAATCAATTAGAACTTCAGACAAAATTCTGGCGGTACTTTCGACTTCTGGACTCATTTCGCTGCCTAGCGCAATTTGTTTCGGTTGCACACCAAGTGCGAAGACATCCGCATGGGTGTTCTCTCGCAGGTGACGGAAAAAAAGTTCCAACGGCATTTGGTGGGTCGATACATTGCATCCGGCCAGGTCCTCCGCTTCCAGGATGGTGGCCGTGCCCGGGGCCTCACCGATGTCCGCCGCGTCCAGTACAAGAATCGTCCGCGCCTTTTGCTCGAGCAGTCGCCCGAGGTAACTTTCCGGCACTTCGCCGACATCCAGCAGCCTGGCCGACACCTTCCCTTCCAGCCGCTTGAGCATTCGGGGACCGAAGCCGTCATCGCCGCGCAGGGTGTTGCCGATTCCCACCACCAGAACCGTTCCCTTCAGCCGCGCTCGCAGCTCATCTCGCAGCACAAAAACCCTCACAACTGCCTTTGGGAATTCGTCATCACCGTCAACTCGTCTTCCTGTTCAGGAGGGGCCAGCATCGGAGTGGGCTCGCTCTCCTGCCGATAGCGATAGGGCTTCACTTTGTCGCGCACCAATCCCATTGCAACTGCGGCGCCCCAAAGAATTGCTTCCGGCCGCGGCGGGCAGCCCGGAATATAGAAGTCCACGGGTAACACTTTGTCCACGCCGCCGATGACGTGATAAGAGTCAAACCACATGCCTCCACCCACTGCACAGGAGCCGCAGGCGATTACGACTTTCGGATTCGGTGTGGCATCGTAGAGGCGGCGCAGGCGCGGCAAAACCGTCCGGGTGACAGGCCCGGAGACCAACAACACATCCGCGTGGCGCGGTGAGGCGACCAGCTTCATTCCAAACCGCTCGGCGTCGTAGTACGGCGTGAAGGCGTTGATCTCTTCAATGTCACAGCCGTTACAGCCGCCGGCGTTGGCGTGATAGACCCAGAGGGAGCGCCGGAAACAGTGCTTCAACAAAACCTGATAGAGAGACATCGCCCTACCCTCCCGCCATCTGATGCAACAGCGCCTGCACCGACAGGTCGATTGCATGATGCAGGAATCCCAGGTTTAATCCGCTGACGATAACCAAGCACGCCATCACCACAATCACCGCAATCATGCCGAAGGGATAAGAAACGCGCACCCCAGTTTCACCTTCGCGATTTGGTGACAACGCATCCGGCAGAAACTCGTCCCATTGCTGCGCGAACGCCTCTGCGCCGCCACCGACTGCCGCCAGTGCCGGCGCCGTTTCCGCACGAACCGGCGCCGGTGCGACCGGCTCTTCTTCGTGCTCGTTTTCCTGAAGGAAGATGGTGTAACCGGCACGGATTAACACGGCGACGGTCAGCAAACTGGTGAAAAGCGCAATTCCAAATGCCCACCACAGATGCGCCTGCGCGGCCGCCGTGTAAATTGCGAACTTGCTCCAGAAGCCGTTCAGGGGTGGTACGCCGCTGATCGCGAACGCGCCGATGAAGAAGCAGACCGCCAGAAGCGAGCTGTGTTTCTTCCTTCCCAGCTCCGCGATGCTCGTGGTGCCGCACGCATAGAGCAGAGCGCCAGAGCAGAGGAACAGCATTGATTTGTCCAAGGCGTGGTTCAGTAGGTGGTATACGGCGCCATAAAAGCCCAGATAGCTGCTCAGTCCAAGGCCCATGATGATGTACCCAATCTGGCTGACCGAGCTATAGGCCAACATACGCTTCAGATCAGTCTGATGGAAGGCAACCAGGATCCCGAACAGCATGGTGAAGGCGCCGATAATCACGCAGAACAATCCGAGCGCACTGTGCCCCGGATAGAAAATGGTGGCGATGCGCGCGATGGCGTAGATCGCGACCTTCAAAGTGACACCCGAGAGCATGGCGCTCACCGGGCTGGGCGACTGCGAGTGCGCGTCAGGCAGCCAGGCATGGAACGGCACGAAGCCGGCCTTGGAGCCGAAGCCGATAATCACCAGCATTCCGCCGGCGAGTGCAACCAGAGGTGGAAACTGGTGGGCCACCTTGGCGATTTCACTAATCTCCATTGCCTTTATACCACCCACGAAAGGCACGGCAGCCGAGTAGAGCACTACACAACCAAGCAGGCCAAGAGCAATTCCCACCGAACAGAGCAGCAGATACTTGTATCCGGCCTCCAGCGCCTCCGGCGTTCCGTAAAACGTCACCAACAGTGCCGAGGCCAGCGTAGTCGCCTCCACCAGCACGTACATCATGATGATGTTATTCATCACCGTTACCGCGGTCATCGTACTGATGAAAACCAAGCTTAGTGCATAGTAGTTCCGCAGGTGTTCTGCCGGAAACTTACCTTTCACCACCTCATGCCGCAGATAGGGATACGCAAAAAGCATCGCCGCCAGACCGACGAAAGAAACAACCACGGCGACCAGCGCGGAGAGTGCATCGGCTCGCAGTTGGCCGTCCAGTGCATCCAGACTGCCGCCCGTAAAGAGCCTTCGGAGTAGTGCCAGCGCCAGTCCCGAAGTTGCGGTCGCACCCGCAATTCCGATCTTCCCCGTCAATTCCGGAAGCTTACGCCCGAGCGAGTATTCGAGCACGGCCGCCAGCGCGGGCACGCTGAACAACCCGATCAATAGCGTTGATTCTGTCACTCTCCCGCTCCCTCTAGCCGCGCAGTTTCTGCAAATTGAATGTGTCCGTCGAGCCTGTTGCTCGGTAAACGTTCGCCACGATGTAAAGCAATAGCCACACTGAGATCACCACATCGGTAACTACCCCGATAATGGCCGTCTCCGCGATGGAAGGCGCCAAGCTGACAAGACTTAAATGAATCGCGTTTTCCACCAGGCAGAGCCCGATGACGACCTTGAAAGCATTCCGGCGCGTCAGCAGCGCATAGAAACCGATCACTAGAATTGCCGCCGCCACCGCCAGATTCGTACGGAACGGCTCACCCGCCAGGCTTGGCAAAATCACCAGTTGAGCATGATGGGTGAAGACCCACCAGAAGGTCACCATTACCAGAGCGAACCCACATATCTGCGAAAGGCTGGTGCTTAGCATCGGTTCGGTTTCGACCGGGTGCACCTTTACCACGTAGTGCCGCAGCAGCCACGGAACCAGGATTCCTTTGCTGAGGAGAGCCATGGCCGCCCAGTAGTAGAGCGCAGGATTATGCAGAGAGTGGGCGTAAATCGTGAAGATCAAGGCGATGAGGACCGATTGCACCTGATAGGTGTAAACCGCTCCCGTCAACTGCCGCCACTCCACGGCAATAAACGAGGTCACAATCATGAGCAGGCTGATGTACATAATCAAATGGCTACTCATTCTTGATATTCCTTTCCATGTTCAGCCCGGTGCTGTTGAGGCGGCAGTCAGGACATAGCCAGAACCATTCCGGCGTCTGTTGCATTTTCTCCATCCAGGGCGGGCGGAACTCATCGATCATTTTCTTCAGCATGCGCTGCGTCATGAAAGGCGTACTGCAATCGCGGCAAGGCACCGTCTCGAGTTCCACCATGACCGAAAGGTTCTCCCGGTTGTTCGTCGCCAGTTCAAAGTCCTCCGTACAAGTCATCGCTCCGACCGGACAAATCTCCTGGCAGCGCGCGCAATAGGTGCAACGCGAGTAATTCAGCTCCACCGTCCGCAGGCCATCCTGGTCGTGCATCGAGATCAGCCGGGGTGGACACACCGCGGCACACGCGCCGCAGCCCAGACACTTCGACCCGTCGATGGTGGGTCGTCCGCGGAACCGCTTGGGCGCAGGCTTTGGCGCCAGCGGATAGCGGAACGTCACCCGGCCGGCGCGCAGGCAGATCAGAGCTTCTTTGATCTTGCTGATCATTCATTCACCTCTCACAACCCCATCACGGCCAGCATCAGCCCGGTCAGCGCCACTGCGATCACGGAAACGAAATACCGCATACTCTGCGCGATCTTCAAACGCGGGAAAACCTGCGCGATGACTTCCACCAGCACCGCTCCGGCCAGCACCTTCACCAGGGTTAACACGATGCGGAGAGGGAGGCTGCCGACAGCCGGCCAGGGCACGAACCACTCCATGAACAACGTGAGCAACACGATCTGCTTGCAGTAGAACGACCACTTCAGCATGGCCAGCTTGCGCCCCGAGTACTCGATGAGTGGTCCTTCCATGATTTCTTGTTCGGCTTCCGGCAAATCAAACGGAACCTTCGCCATCACCGACTGGAGCGCCAGAAAGAACGCCACGGCACAGATCGCCAAAGAAAAAGAAGGAGCGCCGGTCAGGGGCTGCCGAATGCAATCGGCCAGCATCAGGGAGTGTGCCTTGATGGCCGAGGCGATCAAGGAAATCGCCATCACCGGCTCCACCACCATCAGCATCATGATTTCGCGGTTCACACCCAGGTATGCGTAGGGACTGCCGGAGGCCATTCCCCCCAGGCACAGGCAGATTGGCCCCATCGTCAGCACGTATACCAGAACCAGCGTATCCCCGGCAAAGCCCAACGGCACTACCCCGCCCATGGGGACGAATAGCGCAGCCAGCAGCACCGATCCAAGGCAGATAATCGGCGTAACACTGAAGATGAAGTTGTTCACCGCGAGCTGATCTTCCTTCACCATCAACTTGCCGAGATCGAAGTAGGTCTGCAGAATCGAAGGACCCCGGCGCGAATGAATACGTGCCTTTACCTGGCGCATTACCCCGTCGAAGAGCGGCGCAGCCAGCAGCACAAAGACGACGTTGAAGACTCCCACTGCAACGCTTGTCACGGGATCTTTACCTCATTCCCTGGGTTTTTTGCCGGCTCATTGCCAATAGATCCTTCCTGGTGTAGATCCGGCGCTTCTTCGTTCCACGATCCACGGTGATCACGCGCTCGGTGCAGGAGAAACATGGATCAATGCTGCCGACGATGATGGGGAAATCGGCCACCTGCATCCCTTCCAGCATTCGCGGCACTGCCTGCAATTGCGGGTAGGTGGACGCACGCACCCGCCAGCGATACGGCCGGTTATTGAGTCCGGTCTGTATGTAGTGCGCACACTCGCCACGGGGAGCTTCGGCGGCGCCAATGCCCTCGCGCCACGGCGGGATGTTACCGACCTGCGCCATCAGCTCGCCGGAAGGCAGTTTGGCGATCATCTGTCGAATAAGATCGAACGATGTAAAGGTTTCTTCGGCGCGTATCAAGGTCCGTGCCCAGATGTCACAGCCCTGCTGGAGCGCCGACTTGAACTTCAGCTCGGGGAATGCGAAATAGGGATGATCTTTGCGCGTATCGATGTCCACTCCGCTGGCGCGCGCCGTGGGGCCAACCACGCAGATTTGGCGCGCATCCTCCGGAGAAAGCCGCCCGACGTTTTCCAGCCGCATCTTCAGCGTGTGGTCCTCCACCGCTGCGTCAACGAGCTCATGCGCCTCTTTCTCCATCTTCTCCAGCGTCTCGAGAGTCTTATCGCACAACTCCGGAGTCAGATCACGGCGCACCCCTCCCGGCAGGTTTAAGCCGTAGGTCTTGCGGTTGCCCGTAATCTCCTCCACCAGCCACATGACAGGCTCGCGAATGCGCCAGGACTGCATGAGCACGGTGTCAAAGCCAAGATAGTGCCCCGCCAGACCCAGCCAGAGCAAATGACTGTGAACGCGCTCCAACTCCATCATGATGCTGCGAATGTACTTGGCGCGCGGGGGCACTTCGATGCCCGCCGCTTGTTCCACAGCCATGCAGTAGCAGGCGCTATGCACGAAGCCGCAGATGCCGCAGATGCGCTCGGCCATGAACGGAATCTGGTTGTAGTCGAGCACCGTATCGGTCAGCTTTTCGATTCCCCGATGCGCGAAGAATCCGCGATAATCACTCCCGACAATCTGCTCTCCCTCCACAAAAAGGCGGAAGTAAGCAGCCTCTTCCAGCGTCGGGAAAAACGGCCCGATGCTGAGGATGGTGGCTCTCTTCTCATTTTCATTCGGCTCCCGCAAGGGAGGTTTGACCTCTCGAACCATGGGAGGTTTGAAGTTATAGGGAACCTCCTTGCGCAGCGGAAAAACATCTTCGGGCCAATCGTCGGAGACTACCAGGCGGCGCGGATCGGGATGGCCATCGGCTTTCACGCCGAGCAGGTCATAGACCTCGCGCTCGTGCCAGTTGGCGCCTGGAACGATGTTGGTCACTGAAGGCACCGTTGGATCCGTAGACGGCACCAGTTCTTTAACCAGGATAATGAGGTCCTGGTGGTCAAGCGAGTACATGTAACTGACTTCGAAGTTTCCGTCGATCGGAGTCTTGTCCGTGCCTATCGACATCATCAGCCGGGCATGCAGCGTGTTGAAGAGATAATCCGTCACGGGTTGTATCTCTTCCCGCTTCACGGTGAAGTAGAGCCGGTCGGGCCGAGGCTGCTTCCACTTGAGCAGCGCTACAGGAAACCGCTCTTTCATTCCGGAAAGCACACCTTCCGCGGTCGTCATTTCACTCCCCCCGCCAGCCACAACACCAGCGCAATCGAAAGCGCACAGCCCAGCACCTGCCAGAGCAAATACATCTGAGGAACACCGTTATGTATTCGGCTGCATCCTGCACTGAGGCGCGAAAACAGCGCGGAAATCGGATAGTAGATCCAATGGTCGAGGTCCAGCCCGCGAATCACTCCCCTGGGCACCGAGGCTGTGGGCAGATTGATCTCGCGATAGAGAGGTCTGAGCATCTTCTTGAAGGGCTGGTAGAAGCTGCTAGCGCGATAACGCACCTGCTCGTCGGCAACAAGTTCACCGCAATTCCAAATCTCGGCGGGACGGCCGGCAACGCTCACGGCGTTATGGATCCAGTAAGCGATCCCAACACAGAGCAGTAGTCCGACAAGCACAATCGCCGGCGCCACTGCGGCCGACGTCCTTCCATCCCATTGGAGAGAGATCCCGGCCCAGGGAAGCGCCGTCAAGGCGCCCGGAAGCGAAGGCAAGTTCGCGGCTTCCATCACGGGGCGCAGCGCATTCAGCAACAATGCCGTTACCGCACCGGGAATCAACCCCAGCAGAAGACAAATCGTAGCGAGCGAGAACTCGACACATTCCATCGAGGGCGGACAGCCCTTGTGCTGGTTAGCGAAGCGCTCCGGCAAGGTGCCCAGGTATGCGGTGCCAAGATACTTCACGACCATTGCCAGTGTGAGCGTGCCCACAAAGATCGCGACTACGCCGTAAAAGACATAAAGCGGCATCTTGGTATTGCCAAAGATTGCGCTCTGGTAGAGCAGCCATTTGCTGACGAATCCGTTGAAGGGCGGTGTGCCGGCGAGCGATAACGCTCCCACCACCGCACAACCCGCAGATACCGGCATCAATTTCACCAATCCGCCCAATCTGTCGAGATCGCGTGTGCCGGCGCGATACAGAATTGAGCCGGAGTTGAAGAACAGCAGCGACTTGAAAAAGGCATGATTGATGACGTGATAGAGGCATCCGGTGAGAGCCACCATCGCGATCAGCGGGTTGCTCCTCATCAGAGCCATTCCCAGCCCCAGCCCAAGCAGGACGTACCCCATCTGCCCAATGCTGGACTGTGCCAGCAGGCGCTTGCAGTCATGTTCGGCGAGGGCACGCAGCGTTCCCATCAGCATGGAAATCACACCGAAGGTTGCAACCAATACACCCCAATGCTGCATGCACGAACCAGCGGGTAACTGCCATACAAAGATCCGCAGCAGGCCATAAACCCCCAGCTTGATCATCACACCGGAAAGCAGCGCGCTCACGCTGGCTGGCGCTGCGGGATGCGCCAGCGGCAGCCAGATTCCCAAGGGATACATGCCCGCCTTGGTCGCGAAAGCGATGAAGAAGAGGAACAGCAGCAGGTTAAGAGCAAGAGGGTTGCTCTGGGCAAGGCTGCGCAACAATCCCGGCACGGCGGTGAAAGAGGTGGACCCTGCCCAGTGGCCGAGAAGAATCACGCCGAGCATCAACCCCATCGAGGTCAACTGCGTCATCAAGAAATAAATGAATCCCGCTGACAGATTCTCCTGCTTGGTGTTCTCAAACATCACCAGGAAATATGAGGCGAGCGTCATCATCTCCCAAAACACCAGGAACCAAAACCAATCGGCGGAGGTGACCACCGCCAGCATCCCTGCCACAAACAGGGGGAATGGGAAGTAGTAACGCCGCGAATCTTCCCGCGTGTAGTGCAGGAGATAGCGGATGCTATAGAGCGATGAAGCCGTGGAGAGAACGGTGATGATGGCAAGGAACACCGCGGCGAGCGCGTCGATGGAGAAGACAAGTTCCGAGTTCAGCCCGAGTACGCGCACCGCCCCCCACGAGAATCGCACCGGGCCGCCGGCCAGCGCCTGAACGGCCAGGACCAGCATTCCCACGCTGGCCAGAAGTATCCCGACAAAGTTGACCACTCCGGCCAGGATGCGCTGCGAGCCACACAACAGTGACAGCAAGCTTGTCACCCCAAGTACGGCCATCGCAACAATGAAGATCTCACTTACATTCATCTCAATTTACCCCTGCACTATTCTCCCGACGATCGGTAACGCAAAGAGCGTGGAGAAGAGCGACAAAGCCATGAGCAAGATGAGAGCCGTCGACATTCCCGCCGGAGGATCGTGTGCCGTTTCACAAGACTCGGAGACCGGCCCGAAGAAGACCTTGTGGACCACGCGCAGGAAACACGAGAAACCGATTACACTCTCTGCCAGCGCCAGCACTGCGAGCAGGATTCCCCAACCAGTGTTGAGCTGGATCGCGCCGGCGACGATCAAGAACTTGCTCCAGAAGAGATTGAAGGGTGGCACGCCGCTGATGGCCATAGCACCAATTACAAATGACAACGCAGTCACCGGCATGCGTTTTCCCAGGCCACTCAGCTTCGCAATGCTTCGCGTGCCAGTGGCATAAGAAACCGAGCCCACAGCCAGGAATAACAGGCTCTTGGTGAATGCGTGGCCGATCAGGTGAACCAGGCCGCCACGCAAGGCAAGTGGGGATCCCAACGCACCCAGGGCGAGTCCCAACATCATATAACCAAGGTTCGCGATGGTGGAGTAGGCCAGCAGTCGCTTCAAATCGTCCTGCACCGCATATTGCAAAACAGCGACGAACATGGTGGTGATCGCCAGCGCGCTGAACAGCAGTGCCAGCTTGGGGGGAAACACCGCGAGTGTAAGCACCAGACGCGCCATCAGGTAAACGCCGGCCTTGACCATAGCCGCAGCATGCAGATAAGCCGAAGCCGGCGTCGGCGCCGTCATGGCGCTCGGAAGCCAGGTTTGCAACGGAAACTGCGCAGCTTTGCCGAAGGCCGCAATTGCCAGGAAGACGACCACAAGTGCCTTCGTCGATGGCGCCAGCAGGTTAATAGCGCTAAAGGCAAACGAACCGGTATGGATGTAAACCAGAATGATGGCGGCTGCCAGAAGGAGCCCAGCCGCATACGTTATCAGCAAGGCCTTGTAGCCGGAAAGTAGTGCCGTCCGATTTCCGTAAAACGAGATCAGCCCCCAGGAGCAGACCGTTGTCAGCTCCCAGAAGATGAACAGTTGGAAGAGATTCGGCGAGCAGACAAGGCCGATCATTGCGGCGATAAAGAACACCATGAAGAAGTAATAGCGACCCTGCCCCTTTTCTGAGGGATGCTCACGATTACCGCGGCTCATGTACGCGCCGGAGTACAAAATGATAAGGAAACCGCAGACCGTCACCGCCAGTAGCATCAAACAGCTCAGCGCGTCAATACGTATTCCGAACAAGGGTTCCCTCGTCGGAAGCCATGGCAAACTTGCCATATCCAGGGCCAATGTTGCGCCGCGGGTGCGGATCACAAGCCCAAGTGCCCCAAGCATGGCAAGCGCTGAGAGCAACAAAGACAGCAAGAACGGCCCCTTGCCCCGGAGCGACCGTGAAACCGGCCCCGGACTCTCGCGCCGTGGTGACATGATGGGTTCACTCGTCTGCGAATTTGGCCGTTCAGTGACAGTAGCTTGCGTCATTCACACTCACTTTCCGCCTGCTGCGGCGATCCGTCTGCCGGCCCGCAAAACGTCTTCAGGCGAATAGTACATTCCGGTTGCCGCGCTCAACAAAGATGCGATCTCCGGAGCCTTTATCAGGGCCGCCGCAAAGGGACAGCACCCTGTCAACTCCGCAGCAGCCAGCAATGACGCATCAGGGCCCGAATCATTCCCCGGCCCGGCTGCTACTATTGATGGGACCAGAACATAGCCGCCGACCACACATCCGCTATGGCCAACTCTCCCCGGGTTCGATTCTGCCTCTGTCTTATCGCCAAACCCGCCCCGCGCAAGCTTGCCTGCCAGTTCCACCCCGTCTTGTTTTTCGTCCTGTTTGAAGGGCGCAAGGAACACGTTTGCCGACACAGGGTCGAGGCCGAGATCGACAAACGCGCTCTGCTCCCGCAATTGCGCAGCGTTGACCTGGGGCAAGCTTTCTTTACGGAATCTTGCGATGGTTTCGCCCGTCAATTCGTCTGTGAATGAAGAGAATGCAGCAGTGCACCCGAAACAATTCCGCGGGCGTACACCGTCGCCGGGCAACGCCTCGGTGTCCTCGGCAACGGAGGTCACCAACAATACAGGACTTTGCAGTCTGCTTCCTTTGGCGCGCAGAAGCGTGGCAGCCGAGCGATTGCGCAACCTCTGTGTAATTTCCAGGAACTCCGCTGCCCGAGCCAGGCGGATTCCCTTTGTTCCCCGAACTACTATGGCCTTCAGGTTCTTGTCGCCGGCAACTGCGGCGACACCCTCCACACCGGAAGCAAACGTCGAATCACCAACCATCGCTGCCATACCGAGCCGGTTTTCGCCCGCCGGACCGATGCAACAAACGTGCGCTGCCTTGTCTGTTTCGGCGCGAAGCACATCATTGCACTCGCTCACGTTCTTGCCCCACAAGTGCGCAGCGTCTCGCAGTTCAGTGGTACTGTCGCTGATCCAGAGAAAAACAGGCTTGGACGATTTGCCTTGGACAACGATGGCGTCGAATCCCGCATACTTCAGTTGCGGTCCCCAGGAACCACCGAGGTTCGCGCAGCTCAGGCTCGCGCACGGCACAGCGCGGGTCACCACACTGTAGTGACCACCGTTGGGCAGCAGCGTTCCGGTGAGCGGCGAAGTCGCAAAGATCAGGGCGTTTTCGGCAGAGCAAGGCTCCACCTCAGCAGGCGCTTCCCGGCCGTACAGGTACGTGGCAAGACCGCGGGCGCCAATGTAATCCTTGATCACATCCGGAGGGAGCTGCTCTGTGCGGAGGTCTCCGCTCGTCAAGTTCACCCGAAGAAATTGCCCGCACCAGCCAAAGGCCATCAAAGTGTTCCCCACATAATTGCTTTCAACTTCAACGCTGCCTGTATTCGCCGCGAGACGTTTACCGAGGTGCGGTCCACACAGGCGATGGCGCCCGACGGGCAAACCTTCGCACACTGCGGGTCTCCGTCGCACAGATCGCACTTCATAATCTTTCGTCCCGTGGCGTCGTACGAAGTGCACCCGAAGGGGCAGACGTTCATGCACATCCGGCATTTAATGCATTTGGTGTTATTCACCAAGCGGGCCCCTGTCAGGGGATCTTCGCTGATCGCCCTGGCCGGACAGGCTGCCAGGCATGCCGCTTCCTCACACTGCAAGCACATGACCGGAACCGAATGCGCCTGGTGATCCCAGATCATTACCGATACCCGCGAGCGCGCCGGATTGAATTCCTCTTCATGCGCGAACGAGCATGCCAGTTCGCAGGCCTGACAATTCGTGCACTTTTCCGGCGATATCAGCAGAACTTCCATGCGCCCGCTCCATTGCGGGGCCGGCTCCGTCCCCGCCCTCATTACATTTACTTGCCAGTTCGGTCAGACGTGATTACGAACTGCCAGCCTGGACCGGTTGCTGGCCATTCAACCTCTCGACATACCGCGTCTGCAGGATGTGGTTTGACTTGTCTCCCCACGGCTTGCCGAAAAAGTCCTCGTACAGATGACTGATGGCGGCATTCGTGGAAAGCCTTGCTCCCGGCCTGGAAGGCTCGATCGCCGTCAACTTCGCCCGCGTGGCATAGATCGGATCTCTGCGCTCCGGCAAAAGAACTTTGGGTTGTCCTCCACCGCTGATACAGCCCCGCGGACATGCCATGAGCTCCAAAAAGCGGAAGGAGCTTTCGCCTTTTCGCATCGCTTCCAGGAAAGGCACCGCGTTTTGCAGCCCCGAAACCGATGCCGCCCTATACTCCGTGTCGCCGATCCGAACTTTGAAGAAACACGCGCCATGGTTTTCGGCGGTAATGCATTCGACCTCTGCACTATCCACACCCATCAACTCTGCCGTGGTTTTCAGTACCGCCTGAGCCACATCGCCCGTACGGCAATAAGCTTTCTGCAACTCATTGATCGGCGGCAGCTCTTGGTCGAACTCAGACTCCTCGAGCAGCGCAGGCTCGATGGCCCCATGCTTCAGCATCCAAGCCAGTTCGCGCACCGTAAGCGCAGCATCGATGTCGCGATGTTCCCTGACCCGCAATTCGCTCCGCGTAGCTTCAAACTTGTGCGCTGTGCACGCCGACAGAGAAACAGTGAACAGATATGCCGGATCCACTTTGAATCGCTGTGCCAGATAGGCTTTGGCCAAGCTGCCCGCAATCTGCCGCGGCGAGCGGCAGCCCGAAAGGTAGTAGATCAACTCCGGGTAGGACTGCTCGATGAACCGCACTGCTGCGGGACATGAAGAGTTGATGACCGGAAGATTGCCGCCCTTGTGTACTCGCTCGGAGATTTCTTGGGCTTGTTCAAGGATGGCGATTCCAGCGGGGAAGGTATTGCTGTATACCCGATGGAACCCCAGCTTGCGGAGCGCGGACACCACTTGTCCTGGCTTGATTCCTCCGCTGGGCAAACCGAACTCCTCCGCCAAGGGACCAATGGCGGCTGCATCACAGTGCGCCACCGTTCGCAGATTCCTCTCGAGTAGCGCCCCTTCAATCTCGGCCAGGGAGTTGCGGTCATAGGCCCCAAACAGAGGCTCTGCCAATGACTGCGGCAGCTCGCGTTCCTGTAACCGGGCCGCGCGCGTTTTCGATCGCCCTTCGAAGATCGAATCAAACGCGCTACAAATCTGTACGCATTGTCCGCAAACAATGCACCTGTCGGAGGAAACCGATTGCGGTTTCTTGGGCTCGCCGCTGATGGCTTGAACCGGACAGACGCCGGCGCAGTGTCTGCAACCGGTGCACAACTCCTGATCAATCTGAATGAACTCGCCGGCATTCATCATTACTTCCTCGAGCTATACCCAAACCGCATTCTGCTCTGCCAACAGGTCAAGCGCGGCCTCGTTCCTACGGCGCCTTGTCGCTGCCGCCGCATTCACCAGCACTAGCGCATTTTCGGGGCAGTTGGTGATACAGGCCGGCCCATCTTTGCGATCGTTGCACAGGTCGCACTTGTTGGCCCGGTACATCGTTTTGTTTTTTTCGACAGCGGATTCTGCTGTGGTCGGATGGGTTGGTTCGGCGTCACGCTCTAGGGGTGCAAACTCGATGGCCCCAAACGGACAAGCCATCAGGCAGAGGCGACAGCCCACGCAGCGCTCGGTGTTCACCAGAACTCTGCCGTTCACTCGTGAGATCGCCGACATCTTGCAGACATTCGCGCAAGGGGCGTCTTCACAGTGTCGACACATGACCGGGGCCGTAACCTCGCCGGCAGCCATGACAAAAAGTCTGGGGGTGAGTTGCGCTTGGATCTCTCCGGCAACATCGGGAGGAGCTGTCATGTGGGCAAGAGCGCAGGCGATTTCGCAGGTCCGGCAGCCGACACATTTCCCCGTGTCAGCTAAGACAAAGGAGGTCAAACTGTCCAGATTCAACATTCCAGCCTCGCAAACCCGAGTTCCGCCAGGCAGTCTTTGCCTCTAGCTCGGAATCGACTGGTAGCCGATGTCCCAATGCTATCGTCGGGCCTAAGCCCACTGGAACATTTGTTCGAATCATCGTGCTCTACGTAGCACGCAGCGCACCACCTCAGTGCACATAAGCTGGTCTTATCTATGTCATTGAAAACACACCAACGACATGTCTCGCTCCCGGTTTGGAAGGACCTTTGACAGCTTTGAGACTATGTCGAAATATTTCAACGGTCTATGACTGCGAGGTTTCACACATCTCTTCAGGAATGAGATCCTTGCTGGAACGTGATATGGCAAGCTCTCGTATGCGGAATTAAGGTGTCAACCTCTGCGATTGCCGTGCCCGTCAGAGGCTTCGATGCGCGCATTTCGACTGAATATGACGCTGGCTCTTAAGTTGAAAATTTCGCCAATGGTTTGGGTACAAGGCGTGATAGGATTGCGTTTGCGTAAAGCAGTTCGCCACGTTTATCGAGTGCCGAGCCTTTGATGTGGACCCACCCGAAGAACTGGAAATTATTCCTTTGAATGCACGATCGGCCAAGACTATCACACGCCTCTGGAGGTATGCGGCCAGTTTGCTGCTGGCTATGTTTTTCGGGACGGCTTATGCCGCGCCGCAAACGGCCACCTGGCACGGAACAATCCGCAACGCCCGGGGGGACGCGTTACCCGGAGCGCAGGTCGAACTGCAAGCCGTCGAGGGCAACCGTGTTGTTTACGCCACCGCCGACTCGGCCGGCGTCTTCGCTTTTAACACCATAAAAGCCGGCACTTATCACGTCTCTGCGCATTGGCGGCAAGAAGCTCTAAGATGCGAACTGCCCCTGGAAATCCGCGCAGGCGAGGATGTCGCGGTGTGGCTTGACATCTCGCCCGATGGCCGGCGGCTGCTCTGGCGCGCCAAGGGGGAATCAGGTACTAGCCCTGCGGCAGGAGGGACTGGGGTCAACGAGGCTGTTAACGCCGGCCCGCGGGGAAGCGGAGGGGAGAGGTTATCGAGCCAACAAGTCTCGAGCCTGCCGCTCAACCAGCGCGACTTCAGCCAACTGCTTCTGCTCGCGGGGGGGACCCAAACTGACACTAACGGCTCCTCAAATTTCACTCAGCAGTTTGCTGTCAACGGCCAGCGGGGAACCACCGCAGTCTTCGCCATGGATGGCATCTTCATCAGCGACCCCGAAATGGGCGGCGCGACTTTCCCGAACTTTAATGTGGAAGCAATCCAGGAGATTCGTTCCAACTCGGGGGTGATGCCGGCGGAGATCGGCGCGGGGGCAGCGTCCTACACTGACGTTATCACCAAGTCAGGCACCTCGGCGGTCCATGGGGCAGTCTTCTCATTCGTGCGCAACGCTGCCTTTGATGCGCGCAACTACTTTGACCGGCGCTCGCTGGCCCAGCCCGGGCGCATCCCACCCTTCGCCCGCAATGAGTTCGGTTTCACCAATGGAGGACCGGTAGTTTTGCCGGGCCTTTACGACGGCCGGGGTCGAACCTTTTATTTCGGCCAGTACCAGGGTTTCCGCCAAGTGTTGGGGACGACGCAGGTCTTTCCGGTCCCCACGCTCGCCGAACGCCAGGGTCTCGACAGCAGCGCTTACCCCGGCGACACGCTGCTGGTTCCGGTCAATCCTCAGATTGCGCAAGTGCTGGCGCGTTACCCCTTGCCGGATGATCCGCAGGGAGCCTACGGCGCGCGCACCTATGCCATTTCTTCCAGGGTCGTGACCGACAGCGACCAATTCTCAATCCGCATTGACCATCGCATTTCGGACAAGGCTCAATTCTTTACCCGCTTCAATTTTGACAACCTCACCGGGCCGACCACCAATCCGGCTCAGACGGCACTCGACCCCAGCTTTGGGGTGACCTTTTTCAACCACGAGCGCGACCTCGGGCTGCGTTACACCCGCTCGATATCGCCGAAGATGACCTCCGAGTCGTCCTTCGGGTTCATTCGCACCACCCCCGACTACCCCACGCTGAATCGGACCCAGCCCGGAATGAACTTTGCCGACGGTTTGTATGAATCGTTCAACTCCGCGGCAGGGTCCGTCATGGCGACTTTCACGAACCTCTTCCAGGCTCGCCAGGACTTCACATACGCGCAAGGCAAGCACACTTTCAAGTGGGGCGCCGAAGCTCGCTTCAACCGCGACACGGCGCTTTTCGGGACGAGCCCAAATGGCGCCTATACGTTCGGGGGCGGGCCCTCCTATGCACCCGAGGACATACCTTCCTTGAGCGGCGCCCACGATATTCATATCGGGGACCAACTGCCGGATACGCTGACCAGCTTCCTGACCGGCGCCCCGCACTCCTACACGACCGCCGTTGCTCCACCCATGTTTGCCCAAGGGAGCCACATCGGAGAAGTGGCGGTACGGCGTGAGGCCTATAACTTCTACTTTCAGGACGCCTGGAAGATTTCTCCTCATCTGATGCTCAGCTACGGCCTGCGCTACGAAGTGACGACTCGCCTTCACGCCGCCCACAAACTTACCGCGGGGCCAATGTCTGTCGGGCCTGACGGGCGCCCCGCCCATCCCTGGGATCCGGACGCACAACTCGAGTTCTTCGTAGATCCACAACCGCCCTACGGCTTCGATGGGCATGGCTGGGGACCGCGACTGGCACTCGATTGGAATGCCACAGACAAGACCGTTCTTCACGCCGGAGGGGCTATCACTACCGTGCTGATGAACCCCTGGATGAACAACATGCTCATGGGCGGCATGCCGTTTGTGGTCAATCCGCTGGTTACTGCCGTGCCCGGGACGCCGGTACCCTTCCAGAACAAGGTAATCACCCCGAATCTCCCGGCGATGTTCACTCCTGAGGGACAGCCCGTATTTCCCCCCGGCCAGTCCACCGATAAAGTGGCCCCCAATACCCAACTTGACCTGGAGCGTTTCGCCGCGGATCTGGCGGCGGAAACCCCCGGCCAGCCGTTCCGTCCCTCCATATATGGCATCTCGCGGAATTTCCGCAACGGCTACATTGAGACCTACACGGCGGGCCTGGAGCACAAATTCGGCGATCTGAAGTTCAACGCCGCTTACGTGGGGACCGCCGGGGTGAAACTCGCCGATTTGGTTAATGTCAATGGATACCCTGGGGCTTCTGCCGGGTTTGCGCCCTTTACGAGTTTTGACGCGACGGGGCAAGCGGTGGGCGGGGTTGGCCCCGTCGCCCTCATGACCTCGCGCTCCCATTCCACTTATCATTCCCTCCAGACCGGCTTGTCCAAAACCTCTCTCCGCGCAGGCCTGGGTTTACAAGTGAATTACACCTGGTCGAAGTCGCTCGACGATTCAAGCACCCCCTTGCCAGGGTGGTTTAGTTCGGGCACGAACACTATCACGCAGACGCCGCCGCAGGATCCGCGCAATCCCGGTGCGGAAAAAGGCCCCTCCATCTTCGACATCACACACGCTGTCTCCTTCAGTGTCATCCAGCAACTGCCCTTCAACCGCGTTGGCTTCTTGCGGCCTGTTGGGCGGAAGGTCACATCCGGCTGGCAATTTCTGAATATCACAACCCTCACCAGCGGCCTTCCATTCTCGGTTTACTCGGGGGTGCAACAAACCGGCGTGGGTGTGTTCGCCGCCGACCGGCCTGACGAAGTGGGACGACCGGTTTTCTCGACCAGCCGCAAAATCCGCGAGGACTATTTCGGGCTGGGCAACGCGAACTCGTCGTTCTTTTCCATCCCCATCGAGATACCGGGAGGGACAGGACCCAACCAGGGAAGATTCGGGACGCTTGGCCGTGATACCTTCCGGGGGCCCGCTTTTCACGACTTCGATGTGGCCCTGACCAAGGACACGGAGTTTGCCCATCGCGGTGGAGGCGAACCCATCACGCTGCAGTTCCGCGCCGAGTTTTTCAATGTTTTCAATATAGTTAATTTTGGATTGCCTTCCAACGTCTTGACCGGCTCGGGCTTCGGCATCATCAGCCAAACCGCCGGATCGTCGCGCCAGATCCAGGTCTCCCTCAAGCTGTACTATTAACCTGGATTTCTCACTACGTTAGGGAAGGGCGGGGCTCCGTGTCCTCCGTGGCCAGAAGAGCCCTCCAGGCGAGGGATCACTGACACGCGCTGTGTGCTCTGTGTTAAGACTTGAAAGGCGCGGGAACACGGAGAGTCTCGTTTGGGTTGCACCCAGCAGACTGCGCCGCCAAGCTAGCGTAGTGTCCCAGAAATAACTGGACAGGGCGTTCGACGTAGCGCCGGCCCCGCAGGGCGGGGCCGGCACCTGCCGACCTAAAGGTCGGCGCTACACTGTCCAGCTAATTACGGGACACTACACTGGGAGATCTGGAACAAGTTTTCCGTAGTCCGCCCGCGTCCGCTGCACCTCACAAGTCGAAGAAGTCTATCCACTCTTCGCTTGACTGGTTGGCAGAATCTTCGAGCCAGCGAGTGTTTGGGTCAGTGTCGCGGCAAGTCCGTCAAGAGCGCTTCCCCCGCCGGCAACGAGAATGTCAGGCATGATCTTAACGTTTTTATCCGCCAGGACCGTGGCAACATTGACCAGCAGAGTGCCCGCCGCACCGATGGCTTCGTTTTGGGCCTTGAAACCCTCAGCCTTGGCTACGCCTTGAGCCCGGATGACGTTGGCCTGGGCAAGACCAGTCTGCTTTGTAAACTCAGCTTCGCCGCGAGCTTCTTGGGACCGAGCGTCAGCGTTGTTTTTCTTGATCAGGACATTGACCTCGGCGGCGGCAAGACTCTTCTGCATGTCCGCCTTACCAGTTGCGGCCTCGGTCTCGATCCGCTGATCCTGGGCAGTCCTTTGCTTCTTGAAGGTTTCAACTTGCTGGTTCGCAATCTCGCGCTCAGTCAGGACCTGAACCAGCGCATCCGGGAGTATAACATCCTGGATATAGACACCTTTTGTTTCCACCTCGTACAGCGAAAGCTGCGTCGAGATGTGCGCCATTGCCTCCTGCTGAACGGTCTGCCGTGTCTCGATGAAGGTTACGGCTGGCATCCCGCCCAGTTTATCCCGGAAGAGGTTGCCGACCGCTGCCTGGAGCACCTCATTGACGAGGTTGAGCATGCTGCCGACCATTGAAATCACGCGCGGCGCTTTGGTGTCGGGCACATGAATGAGGACCTGAAGATCGATGGTGAAGACGAAGCCCTCACGGCTCTTGGCCACGATAGGCTCAAGTCTTTCATCGAGCTTGTGGGCGCCCGTAACACCCTTCGACCAATCCAGCTTGAGGATGGCCGTGGGAACGACTTCCGCTTGGTAGACGCGCGGGTTGATGGGGTACTTTCCCGTCCGCAGTGGTTCCTCCCAGATACCGCGGTGCCCAGGTCTGACCAAGCTGCCAAATTTGAACTCGGCCCCGGAGGTATCCTCGGTGGGCAGGCCAACGTAAGACTTGATGACCGCTACCTGGCCTTGCTCGACGACGAGCATCGGTACCTGTTCGACCTTGAGCAGGAATGGATTGAGGTTGTAGGCGCCATAGAGGAGCGGGTCGTGCTGCAAACCGATCTTGCCACCCTTGTCCAGGAATGTCTGGAAGTCCTGGTAACTGTTGTGTTGATCGTTCTTGCTGCCGAGAATCGTCTCGATCAGCTTGGAGTTGGTTACCCCCTCGGCGCCACCCCCGCCACCCCGGGGGCCAGCTTCGAGTGCTTTGATGTCCTCGAACCCTCCCAGACGACTCGAAATATCGCCTGCGGGGAGCGAGTCGCCGTCCAGGGTGGTAACCACGCCCACCATGTCTATGACACGTCCACCTTCTGTAGCCCTCGGCTCGATCCTTGTGACGTCGAGGCACCCCTCCTCCAGTTGCTCCCAAGCTTCATAGGTGAGCGTACCGCCCTTCATGCGGCGGCGAAGTCCCTCGGAAACCGGGACGCCGTAGACTTGGGGTTTGGTGATAACCAAGAAAGCCACCGGATGGATGGGAGCCAAGGTTCCAGGCGGGAGAACTGGACGTTGAACGCCTTTTTGCCCCTTTACCTTCGTCCCTTCATCCTTTCCCCCGATCCCCTCAACGAAGGTTCTGAGATCGGTAAAGTTCCCAAAACCTGGTGTGTAGATGGCTGATTTCGCGCCAATGGGCAACGGCTCGCCAATCTGAGCAATGACCACGCCGATCTGCCCCGCCGGTACTTGCACCCAAGGGTGCTTGGTCACGGCATACAGCAGACAGACCTTGAAGCGCAGTCCGGGCATAAGCAACTCGGCTTGATAGCCCGCCTCACCTATGAAAGCTATCGGATTGTCACCCGGCAGCTTTTTCCCGAATCGCTTCCGCACCAGCCCGACCTCAGTAGGCCCGATGGAATAAATGGATTTCAAGACAAGTCCAGTAAGTGACAGGGCTAAAACAGCCCAGATTGTAGGCATCAGAAAGCCCATGAGAGTCTCGGTCATTTGTTTTCCTCCTTAGGTTGCCTGAGCAAGTGGGCTCACATCTTGCTTCACGCCGCGGGTGGCGCCGACATTGCTCTTCATGTCGGCGACCCCCGGCCCCCCCGGTATCCAGGGCGCAGTCCCGCGTGCGCGGGATCAATCGGCGCATACATACAAACCAATGCGCCACCCGCGGGCAGCGCAAAGTTCCGCGGTCCAGAAAATCTGCGGCACGTCGTTCCCCCTGTAGTCTGACTGGTACTATATAAGGGGGACATACGCGAATACTCGGTCAGCGTCATTCACGCTCATCCTAGCACTGTGGACTGCCCATTTCCAACGGCTGGGCCCCGGGCAATAGGACAGCGTCTCGGATATGGAGAAGGTAAGCCGGGTCATCTTCCTCCGCGGGGCGGCCTCAGAGTAGATGCGGGCGCGGAGGTATAATTGATAGATTGTTAGTAGGAATGTTCTATGGAAGCCCAAAGGCGGCGCACAACTTGGAAGACCCTGTTGGCTTTCGCGATTATCTATTTTGTGTGGGGATCCACGTATCTTGCAATTCGCGTCGGCGTCCGTGAAGTTCCGCCGTTTCTCCTGGCGGCGATGCGTTTCCTGGTTGCTGGATTCGTTCTTTATGGCTGGATGATCGCGCGGGGCGAGCGCTCTCCGAGCGGACGCCAATGGATGTCGGTATCTTTACTCGCGGTCCTGATCTTCGTTCTCGACTATGGACTATTGTTCTGGGCCGAGCAGCGTGTGCCCTCGGGCATTGCCGCGGTCATGATGGCCACGATCCCGGCGTTTATGGCGCTGTCGGAAATCATTTTCCTGCGGACGCAGAGGCTGACGGTCCGCTTGGGGGCAGCGCTATTGATCGGGATTGCCGGCGTGGCAGTGCTGATGAGCCCTTGGTTGAGCCTCAGCGGGGCGCCCATCGACCCGGTGGGCGCGGGGGCACTGATTGTCGCATCGATGAGCTGGTCAGTATCGTCGGCGCTCACGCGCAAGCTGCCGCTGCCGCCTTCCAAAGTCATGAGCTCAGGAGCGCAGATGCTCGCAGGGGGAGTGTTTCTGGCTCTCACGGCAGCCTCGCTGGGCGAATTTCGTAATTTTCATCCGTCGACCGTCTCACGCGGAGCCTGGCTTTCGTTGCTCTACCTGATCGTCGCGGGGTCCATCATTGGGTTCACCGCCTACGTGTGGCTGATTCATCATGAATCGCCCACGAAAGTCGGCACCTACGCGTACGTGAATCCGGTTGTGGCTGTCTTGCTTGGATACTTGCTGGGCGGCGAGGCGCTTGCCCTAAGAACCATTCTGGGGACTGCGTTTGTGCTGATCAGCGTACTGACGATCACCATGACGCCAGCGAAGAAGCCAGTAGCATCGCTCCTGGTGGAGGATACGCAAGAAGGCGCGGGATCGTAACCAAAAGCACGGCGGACCGCACCTTGCAGACTACCCTTGTGCAACGCCGCAGGGTTGAGGAAGGGTGTTCAAATTCCCCTCCTCTTCAAGGAGGGGGCAAGGGGTGATTAAGCCGGCGTTTATGCCGGAGACGTTCTTAAGCCCTCTTTCCTAAGCGGATGGTGGCAATTCCCGGAAGAGGTTGTGAATTTCCTCGAGGTCATCAGCAAACCTGTCGTTTGGGCGTGGCAGGCTTTGCTAGAACTTGGCGAAGTTATCGGTGGTCACGGGCTTCCGGCGGCGGATCGGCTCGATCCGGCACACCGGCTCGCGCTTGCGCTCCACGATGAACGACTCACCGCGATACTTGACCCGGTTCAGATTCTCCGCGAAAGAGCGGACTGCCCGAGTGACTGAAATTCGATGTGTAGCCATGGCCTGATTCTGTGATTGTTTGATTTGGCGGTCAATCAATCTTTCGGCATTTCAGGAGGGTAGTGGTCCCCTTCATCAATGTTGGTATATTCGAACGCTCCGCTGAGCTTTTGGTCGCCTGTCGGAACGTGGACCAGCACCACCCCCAGGTCCCAGCACCTAGCCCCTAGACTTGTACGGTGACGGTTGTTTCCGTGCGGGCGACGGGGTGGTAGAGAGTGTCTCTTTCGAAGGGTTCCTGGCCGGCTTCGCGGATCAGCCGGATGATCTGCTGGCGGGTCATAGCCTGGGGGGTCTTTGCCCCAGCGTCGTGATAAATCTTCTCTTCCACCACCGTCCCATCCAGGTCATCGGCGCCGAAGCGCAGGGCCACCTGCGCCACGCGGGGCGTCATCATGATCCAATAGGCCTTGATGTGGGGAAAGTTATCGAGCAGGAGGCGAGCCACGGCGACGTTCTTCAGATCCATGACGCCACTGGTCTCATTCCAGGGAACGAGTTTGCCCAGTTCGGTGTTGGCGGGATGGAAGGCGAGCGGGATGAAGGTTTGGAAGCCGTGAGTCTCGTCCTGGAGGTTGCGCAATTGCAGCAAATGGTCAACACGGTCGGGCGAGGATTCGATGTGGCCGTAGAGCATGGTGGCGTTCGATGGCAGACCCAACTCGTGCGCGATGCGATGCACCTTGAGCCACGTGTAGGCGCCGATCTTGTGGTCGCAGATTAGCCGGCGCGTTTCCGGGGCAAAAATCTCCGCACCCCCGCCCGGGAGCGAGCTCACTCCCGCTCCCTTGAGTTTCTCCAAGATTTCTCGGATCGGCATTTGCGTAATATGCGAGAAGTAGCCGATCTCGACCGCCGTGAAAGCCTTCACGTGGACGCTGGGGAACCTTTCCTTTAGCCCCCGAATCAGATCCACGTAATACTGGAACGGCAGGTCAGGATGCAGGCCACCCACGATGTGGAATTCTGTTACTGCCTCTGTCCAGCCCTCGCCGGCGATGCGAAAGGCTTCCTCGAGGGCCATCGTGTAAGCGGCGGGCGCGTCGGGCTTGCGGCCGAAGGCGCAAAGCCGGCAACTGGCCACGCACACATTCGTCGGGTTGAGGTGCCGATTGACGTTGAAATAAGTCCGCTTCCCGTGCCGTTTCTCGCGCACGTAGTTGGCAAGATAACCGAGGGCGAGCAGGTCACCGGACTCATAAAGCGCAACGCCCTCGTCGAAACTGAGACGCCCGCCCGCCAAAACCTTTTCGGCGATGGGTTCGAGCTTCGAATCTTCTATGCGGAGTGCGCTTGGGAGCATATCGTTAAATTCCTATTCTATCGGCCAGAAAGCCGGATTGCAACCAGTCGGCGCTACAGCATCAAATTGACCCACTCCCGCGCCTGGCCAACTCGGAGGCGATTCCTAAACTGGCATTAATCTTGCCGGGAAAACTTGCCGCAAGCCCGCATGGAAACCAAGCAACTCTGCACAACTCTCCTGAAGGGTGATGAGGCGGCATTTGAATAGTGAAGGCGGTTGGGATAGATTGCGGAGGGCAAATTCCCCTCTGGACAGATGAATTGATGCTGTTATATTGATACCCGCGTCCGAGGCGTGCTGAAGGGCAACTCCTAATTCAGGGGCGGGCTCGCCGTCCGGAGCTAGAGCGCATTTCTGACCACGGGTCCGGAAGGGCGGGGCTTCAGCCTCGCCGCACGCGGAGCCGGGGAGCCGCGGCTTTAGCCGCTGAAGCCACATGCTCGCTGATGGCATTGGCTATTGCTTCAGGGGCTGAAGCCCCGCCCTTCCCCTAGAATTGGACGCGGAACTTGACCCATTTACGCCGAGTTCCAAAACTCTAGACCTCTAGTGCAGTTTTCGTGTCAGAGGCAGTCTCGCCTTCCGAAGCCAGGGCGGCGGCTGGCCGAGCAATTGCCGCCAGGAAAAAATCCAAGCCGAGGTGAGTATGACCTTCCGAGAACAGTACCTGGGAGCGCTACTATTTGGGAAGCCCGAACGCATCCCTCTAATGCCGGGCCAGCCTCGCGAATCCACGTTACGCGCCTGGCGCGAGCAGGGATTGCCCGAGGGCGTGGACTATTTCCAAGCGCTGCTGGCAGAGCTTGGCCTGCCTTCGATGGCTCAGGAGATTCGCACCATCGATGCTCCCTTCAGAATGATCCCCACTTTTGAGGAGAAAGTGTTAGAGCACAAAGATGGTCACTACATCGTGCAGGACTGGATGGGCGCCATCACCGAGATCTCAGACACGTACGACTACACTTACCTGAGGGCCCCCAAAGATTTCGTGACCAGGAAGTGGCACAAGTTCCCTGTCGAAACTCGGGAAGACTGGGAGCGCATGAAAGAGCGATTTCAACCGGATGCTCCGGGACGGTTGGGGGAGGACTTGGGTGGGACCTGCGAGCCGCCGGGATCAAGGGAGTTCATCCTGAGCGTGGGTTTGAACGGCCCTTTCTGGCAATTACGCGAGTGGTGCGGCTTGGTGAACCTGTGCATGCTTTTCGCGGACCATCCTGACTTTGTGCAGGAGATGATTGACTTCTGGCAGGAATTTGTCTCGCAGGTGCTGGCGCGAATACTAAGGCAGACCAAGGTGGACCTTCTCCGCTTTTCCGAAGATATGGCTTACAAGGCCCACAGCATGATTTCGCCGGGCATGGTGCGAAAGTTCCTTTTGCCCAGCTATGGCCGGTGGGTTTCAGAAGTCAGGGATGCAGGATGCCCACTTGTCGATGTCGATTCCGATGGATACATCGCGGAGTTGATACCGCTTTGGATCGAGGCAGGCATCAATGTGTGTGAACCTATGGAGGTGGCTGCGGGCAATGACGTCGTGGCCTACCGTGAGCGCTTCGGAAGGCAGATGGCGTATTTGGGCGGAATCGACAAGCGCGCGATCGCTGCGGGAGGCGAGACATTGGAAGCGGAAGTCATGCGGGTAGTTGTTCCCCTGTTGAAGGAAGGCGGGTTCATCCCGGGCTGCGATCATGGCGTGCCGTCCGACATCTCCTGGCGAAATTACGTGGCGTACAGCAAGTGCTTGGCCCACTTATGCGGATGGGTCTGAGTTCTGTGTTAAGCTGAGCACTTCAAAGGGAGGTGGAAGATGATCTTAAGCCGGCTCGAAAACGCCGAACGATTGGAAAGGCTACACCCCAGCTTTGCAGCGGGGTTCGCATTTCTGCGGCGTGCTGACCTGGGGCAGTTGCCCCCAGGGCGTCATGAAATCGATGGTCTCAGGGTCTATGCCGTTGTGATCCGCGGCCAGGGGCGTGGTAAGGATCGCGTCAAATTGGAAGTCCACCACAGATATATTGACATCCAGTATTCTGTGATGAACTCAGACTTGATTGGATGGAAGGCGACAGGCGACTGCCGGAACCCAGAGCAACCCTTTAACGAGGAAAAAAACGTCCAGTTGTTTCTGGACGCTCCGGATTCCTGGATAACAACTCCAGCAGGTTGCTTTGGCATTTTCTTTCCCGAAGATGCCCATGCGCCACAAGCTGCTGAAGGGGCCGTTCACAAGGTCGTCGTCAAGGTTGCAGTCGAACCGGCGAAGTGAACCATCTTCATTTTACCGCTTCGGGCCTGGGCTCTGGCGCAGAACGACGCGGTCTGCCGTGAACCCTTCGACCAGGGGGCTTCTTGACCCGGTCCCGAACGATGATCTGCTGGCAGTCGGCGCACACGAAGTGCTGGCCGCTCGGGGATTTGCCAACTCGCGTCGAACCGCAATGAGGACAAGTTTGGAATGTCATAATAGGAGGCCAAAGTATCACATCTTCGCCGATGTCAATAAGTCTTACCGAAGTTACTGGCCTCCCGAGAGAGTTAATACACAGATTTAAATGAACTCGTTCTAAAGAGCGGGATTGGGGAACTTTCGCGGGGGACTCATAGCATCACCACGGTCGCGGCCGCGGAGGTAATCGAAGTCACAGCCCTCGTGCGCCTGGAGAACGTGGTCCAGGTACATTTTCCCGTATCCCCGTGAATAGTGCGGGGCGGGTGGCGTCCATTGGGCCAGGCGCGTTTTGATTTCCGCATCCGGCACCAACAACTCCAGTCGCTTTCCACTCACATCCAACTCGATCTCGTCGCCGTCCTTGACGATGGCCAACGCGCCGCCCAGGGCCGCCTCCGGCGAGATGTGGACGACGATCGTTCCAAAGCTGGTGCCGCTGATGCGCGCATCGCTCAGCCGCAGTATGTCTTTCACCCCGGCCTTGAGCAGTTTCGCCGGAATCGGTAAGTGGCCCCATTCGGGCATGCCCGGCGCCCCCTTCGGGCCGGCATTCTTGAGGACCAGGATCGAATCTTCATTCACCTCGAGTTGTGGGTCGTCAATGCGGGCCAGCAAGTCGCGGTTGTCCTCGAATACAACCGCCTTCCCCTTGTGCTTGCGCAGATGAGGCGAAGAGGCGGATTGCTTGATAACGGCGCCACAGGGTGCGAGGTTTCCGTTCAGGACGACGAGGCCGCCCTCCGGGTAGAGTGGCTGGGCGAGTGGCTTGATGACTTCGCGATTGAAACATGCGGAGCGGGAAATGTTCTCGCCCAGCGTCTTGCCGGTGGCAGTGATCGCATCCAGGTGAAGCCGTGGAGCGATCTCCTTCATCACTGCGGGCACCCCTCCGGCGTAACTGAAATCTTCCATCAGAAACTTACCGGAAGGCTTCACATTGGCAATGACAGGCGTTGTCTGGGAGATCTCATCAAATTTCGAAAGCGGCAGAGCGATGTCCAGCCGCCCAGCGATGGCCACCAGGTGGATGATGGCATTCGTGGAGCCTCCCAGCGCCATGAGCAGGCGGATGGCATTCTCGAGGGCGGCGGGCGTCAGAATTTGGGAGGGGCGAAGGTCTTCCTCCGCCATTTCCACGATGCGTCGGCCGCTCTGCTCGGCGGTGGCCATGCGGCGCGAGTCCACGGCGGGGATATCCGCAGCTCCCGGCAAGGTCATCCCCAGGGCTTCGGCGAGGCTGGCCATCGTGGAAGCGGTGCCCATCACGGTGCAATGCCCGGCGCTGCGCGAGACGCAACTCTCGATTTCGCACCACTCCTCTTCGCTCAACCGTCCCGCCCGGACCTCTTCCCAAAAGCGGCGCACATCCGTTCCGGAGCCGAGTTCCGTGCCGTGCCACATGCCGCGCAGCATGGGTCCGCCGGGAACCATGATCGCCGGCACATCGGCGCTGGCGGCGCCCATCAGTTGGGCGGGTGTGGTCTTGTCACACCCGCAAAGCAACACCACCCCGTCCAGCGGATAGGCGCGAATGCATTCCTCCACGTCCATCGCCATCAAGTTGCGAAAGAGCATGGTGGTCGGCTTCATCAGCATTTCGCCGAGCGATATGGTGCAGAACTCGAGGGGAAATCCCCCTGCTTCCCACACCCCTCGCTTTACTGCTTCCGCCACTTGGCGCAGGTGCGCGTTGCAGTTGTTCAGTTCGCTCCAGGAATTGCAGATGCCGATCACGGGCTTGCCCTCAAACACCCGCTCGCTGAAGCCTTCGGCGCGCAGCCAGGCGCGATGCGCCAATCCCCAGCGGTCGTCTTTCCCAAACCAATCGCGGCTGCGGAGCTTGAGGTTCGTGGAGTTCATCGGAAATATCTCCTTTCGAGTCGAGCAATGTTATATCAAGAACCAAGAGGTTTGGTAAGGGGGCGTTGCGGGCGGGGCGGAATCGAGGTAGTAGCGGGGACGTGCCGCCACCAATATAGGGAGGGACGGGTATTTTCTGCAACCTGAAGTGCCAACCTCAGCACCCATGGCAAACTTTGGCAAGCGCTATTCGTGCCTTGGGCTCTTGACCATGGCGGACTTCAAACCGCCCACAGGAAGGAGATCAGGCCGTGGCTCCGCGCTACCCTGACCTCGACAAAGACTCCTGAATAACAGTCCTGGGTTACACGCGCCCGGAGGTGTTATACTTTGCAGATGCGCTCCAGCAGTTCAGTCCCAGCCACGAGGAAGCATGACGCGAAGGAATATGGGTACACCGTTGTTTATCAAAGAATGCCTGAAGGCGGTTACAGCGTTGTGATCCCGGCGATCCCTGAGATTTGCACATTTGGCGAAACCCTCTCCGAGGCGCGGCGCATGGCGAAGGATGCGCTTCGTTGCTTTCTGGAGAGTGCCGTCAAGACCGGCGAGCCCATCCCAAAAGATGTTGAGCCCGCTACCGAACACATCGCAGTTTTCGTGACGTAAGGCGCATGCCCGATAAGCTCCGTGTCCTCAAAGCCAAAGAAGTAGTCCGTGCCTTGCAGCGTGCGGGCTTCTATATTTACCATCATGCGGGCAGCCACGCGCGATTGCTTCATCGGGCCAAGCCCGACCTGCGCGTGACCATTCCGATTCACTCCAAAGACATCCCGCCTTCGCTGTTACGTCGCATCCTCAAGCAGGCGGGCTTAGGGGAAGATGAATTCGCAGAGCTGATTTAGTCCGCGGCCGCGCCCAGCGGAAAAACGGACGCAGGGGCATCCCTACTTGGTCTTCATGACGTAGACTCCATCCCACGCGCCTGCGGGGGGCTGTTCCAGCAAATCGTGGCAGCGTTTGATGAAGATGTGGCTGGGGGCGTCCTGGGGGTAGTCGATGGTCAACTCCTCGAAAGTCTCGAGGGCGCTTTCCCACTGTCCGCTCCTATATTTCTCCAGACCCTGATGGAAGCGGTCAACGCGGTCGCGGTGGGTTTCGAGGTCCGCGGTTGGACCCAGAAGTTCGAAGATCTTTACCGGCTTCGTCTTCCCTTTCACCCGGATCATGTCGAGTTCACGAACGATGAAGTGTTCCTGGATTTCCAGGTAGGTGGCCTCGCTGATAATGACGCGTGTGCCGAATTGCTTGTTGGTCCCCTCCAGGCGCGAGGCGAGGTTTACATTGTCCCCCATAATGGTGAAATTGAAGCGCTTTGTCGAACCCATGTTTCCCACCACCATGGGCCCGGTGTTAATGCCTATGCCAATGTCGATACGGGGCTGGCCCTGCGCTTCCCACTTGGCTTGCAGTTTGTTGAGAACGCCAAGCATTTCGAGCGCGGTGCGACAGGCGCGCACAGCGTGGTCGGGCTGCGGGTAGGGTGCTCCCCAGAACGCCATGATGGCATCCCCAATGTATTTATCTAGAGTGCCCCAATTGTCGAAGATCACATCGGTCATCGCGGAAAGATACTCGTTTAGCAGTTCCACTAAAGCAGAGGGTGAGAGCCCCTCAGAGAGTGTTGTAAACCCGCGGATGTCACAGAACATCGCCGTGAGTTCTTTCTCCTCGCCACCCAGCCGCAAAAGCTCAGGGCGCTGAAGAACTTGGGCAATGACTCCGGGCGAGACATACTGAGTGAAAGCGGCGCGAACTTTCCTTTTCTGCCGCTCTTCAAAGAAAAAACGGTAGCTGATGATCACGAGGTAGTTCACTGCCAGGGTTGCGGAGGGCAGCACGATGACGATCCACATGCGCCAGCGTGCGAAAAGGTAGCAGGCCAAGAGCAAAAAGGCGCCCAGCAAGACCAGCGTGAAGGCGGTGGCACGCCGTGGAGCGGCCACACTCAATACCATCCCGGCTGGAAGGCTGAAAAGCAGAAGGAAGAGGATGTCGATGACATTCTCACGAATTCCCCGACGGATGAAGCGCCCCTGGAGAATGTTCGTAATGAAACTGGCGTGCACCTCGACCCCGAAAAAATTCATTTGCTGGAACGGTGTGACCGCGGAGTCCCCGATGCCGACTGCGGTTGGGCCAATCAGCACCAAACGATCTTTCAGTTTACTGGGTGAAATCTTGCGTTCGATGATGTCGGAAAGCGAGTAAGTATCGAAGGTCCTTCCAGGCCCGTAGTAGTTGATGAGCATAAACCCCGAAGGGTCGGTGGGGATGGTCACCTTGCCGAAATCGATGCGCTCCAGGCCATTGGGATTGAAGACCACGTTTACTTGGTCGAGGGGGAGGTTGGCGTAAGCCAAGGCGGCCGCCACATCGAGCGAGGGGTAATAACTTCCGCGGAAGGGGACAATGACAGGTTCCCTGCGGACGGTCCCATCCGAGTCTGGAAGGATATTGAAATAGCCAAAATTCTTCGCCTTCGCCGCAAACATCCCCAAATTCGGAGACAGGCCAGTGAATTGGAGTTGTGGATTAAGCAGGAGTTCGGAGCCCTTCGCGTATTCAGGGTGCGCGATACTGGGGTAGGCCTGAAAGGAAAGGAAGTTGAGGAACTCATTCAACCGTTCAGCATTCTCGGTCTTGGCTTCTTCGCCTCTCAGATAGAAGTAACCTAGAACCACATTGTCGAAGCGGGAGAGGGCGTCGGTAAACTTCTTATCGTTGTCGGCGTCGCCTTCCAGCGATTTGAGCTTGGCTTCGAATTTCGGATCCCCGCTACCAGGTTTGACGTGTGCCTCGTAATCCTTTCGCACTTGCTCGAGTGCCCCCAATGCGGAGTTTTCGTCTGGTTGGGGAAAATTGACGTCAAATGCGATGACCCGGGCCCCGGCTTCCCTCAAGCTATCCACGGCGAGGGCGAAGTATTTGCGCGGAAAAGGCCAACGCCCGAGCGCGTCTTCACTCTTCTGGTCGATCGCCGCAATTACCACCGGTGGACCCGGCTCAACCTTTCCTCGCAATTGAAACCGCAGATCGAGAATTTTCAACTCAATGTTGGCCAGGAACTGTAGCAGGGGATTTTGGAGAGAGAGGAAGTAGACCTCGACGTAGAGGCTCAGACTGATCAGGCAGACTACTAAGCCCACCAGAGCGCCAACACGGTATTGCTTGGCGTGTCGGAGCAATCTTAAACCGAGTTTTGCGAGTCGGCTCAGCATGACCTGACCTAAAACCCCACCCCTGAATCAAGTGGACCTGATTCCGTTGTTACCATTAATAAGTACGCAAGGATACCACAATGCCGGGCTAGCGCGCCCAGGGGGTGGCAGTGAGATGATAAGAAGCCTGTCTGTCAACAAAAAGTATTGACACGTAAAGCGACTTGTTATCTAATGACGATGCACCATTAAAAAGGGAGATGCGGCAAATTCCGGCACGGGGCGTATAAGGTGTCTGCCGCTGCCTTGGTTGTTACCTCAAGAGTAATCGGGAGGGTACCGCGAATACACTTGACAACCGACCGAGGGCAGCCGAGAATGCTTTCTGTTCTGTGAGGGTTCGAGTTTTGTGATTGGGTGGCCGTCCCGGGCTCCCAAAGTAAAGTAGTCCAAGCCAGGAGGAATCGGCATGCGTAACCATCGCACAGGAGTGTGGGCAATCTCAGCGTTGCTGTTGCTAGGCTTGCATATCTGGTCCGTTGATGCGTGGGCTAAGAAAGCAGTCGTGGGCTCGCTGGCCGTTGCGAGCGGTGAAGTCCGGGTGAACAAGGTCGCTGGCATCCCTGGAACGACAGTTTTTGAGGGAAACGTTATTGCGACCGGGTCGAAATCGAGCGCCACTATTGACCTGCGATCGGGGACCAGGGTAACGGTTGGTGAGCGAAGTGAAGTTTCCGTGCCTTATGGCATGGCGCCTGCCGGTTTGGAGCTCCGCGACGGCACTGTGGACGTCCAAACGGCTTCCGGACAAGTCAGCCAAATCAACACAAAGTTGCCGACTTCTGTCGTCTTAGAGAGCGTAGATGGCTTTCCCGCTTTATGCAGGATTGCATCGATCGGCTCCGATGTGAGTGTCTTAAATGAGAAGGGGCGAGTGGAGATTCATGGCGCGGGCGCGCCGATTCTGGTGCCTCCCGGGAAGTCCGTTTTGCTGCAGGCGGGGAAACCCCAAGCTGGCTCGTCAACGGCCGGCAAAATGGTTGCCGCCATTCCTAGCGAGGTCGTGGAAAGGCAAGGGGCCGCTGCCGTTCCTCTGCATGTGATGGACCCGGTTTATTGGCAAGACTTAGTCAGGACGGAGACGGACGGTCGGGCCAGGTTCCAGCTCACAGGCGGTACAATCTTGACCCTCGGCGCCCGTTCCCAGATGCGTATTATCAAACATGATGCCGGCACCGAGCAGACCGAAGTGGAACTTACTGCCGGAAGGTTGCGTGGGCAAATCGTGAAGCTGACGAAGCCCGGCGCAACCTTCCAGATGAAGACCCAAACAGCGGTGATCGGGGTGGTGGGCACAGATGTCATTGTCGTCTCCACAGCGGATTCCACCACCGTGTACTGTGTGGACGGATCGGTCAACGTTTGCAGCAATAATCTTTCCGTTTCCGGCTGCTCGTCGCAGCCTGGCCAATCCACAGGTTCCTGCTGTGTGACTTTGCTGCCTGGCCAGTCCACAACGGTGCCTTTGAATGGACCACCGACCGCTCCAGCCGCCTTTTCCCCGGAAACCTTGCAGTCCGAAATAATTCAGTTTCTTATTGGAACCGCTGGGCGCACGGGACTAGCGGGATTCTGGCCTATCTTAGAGACGGTGGCCGGCGGTGCTACGATTGCCCTCCTAGGGGTTACCATTTCGGATCTGGGAAGCGCTACGACCTCGGGAAATCAAGCGAGTTCCGGCCTTAGTGGCGCAGCCGGATCTTTAGGTGGCGCTGGCAATGCTTATGGTAATCTTCCCAGTGAATGGAACTCCCTTGGATGCGCGTTAAACAACCTGAGCGCGAGTGAAGGTGGGTCGAACAGCATTTATACGCCTCCTGCGGGCCTTTCTTGCCCGTAAGCAACCGGGTCGAATGCCGTCCATTACCCCGCCCGCTGAAGGAAATTGCGGCTTGTTACTACTGGGTGGCCGAGGGGCTGCGGTCCACCCAAGGAGATGAAAATCGCCGGCCTTGTCACCCGCGCGTAAGCAGGGCGGCAGGCTTGCACATGTAGGGCTGGATTCCCGTCCTTCCGCAAGCTCAGGGCAAGCTTCTCGCGGGAATAACCGGCACCGCGTGATTTCCGAGAGGGCGAAGCGACCGTCATCCTGGAGCCGCACTTGTTGTTGCCCGACGAAGGATCTTAGCACTTAAGGACAAACAAGATCCCTCCCTCCCGTAGCGCGGGATTTCTCTCCAAGACATCGGCCTGTAAGTCCATTGCACTTCGCGCCTCGATTGCACTGTTCTTGTGCCAACGTCCTGGCTTCATAGGTAGCGAATTTCGACTATTGCAGCTCGGGATGCGAGCCGAGCGTTGGTCGCGGCGCCCGGACTCCCGCTGGTCAATTGCGCGTTTATTGCCTTTCGCCTATAATCAAATCTCACCTCTGAAGGCGAGGTTTTTGATATGGCCACATCCATCGTCCAGAAACTTCAGGAAGAAATTCAGGCCTTGGAACATGAACTTAATCACGAGCCTCCCTCGGGAGTTGAAGCGAGCCCGCGCCCTCGGCGACTTGAGTGAGAACGCCGAGTTCCACATGGCCAAGCAGCGCCAGGACTACGTCGGTGCGCGGCTTAGCCAGCTTAAGACGAGGTTGGCAGAGTTCTCGATGGTCAATTTTGGCAACATCCCTAAAGACAAGATCGCCTTTGGCTCCAAGGTGGTTTTGTACGATGTTGACCGGGATTCCGAGATCAAATACAAACTGGTCACAAGCGAAGAGGCGGATGTCAGCAAGGGCTTAATCTCTACCACCTCGCCTATTGGCCGTAGCTTGATGGGGAAGAAGGCAGGGGATTCGGTCAGGGTTGCGACGCCGAATGGGGTTCGGGAGTTTGAAATCCGGGCCGTTCAAACCATCTACGAGCAGCCCGAAGCCTAGTAAGGTTGGCATACACAGGTGATCACGGGGAAAATCGGCGACACGCTTGGTCGCGTGCTCGACGCCATTGTTCGCGGCTTTGCAGCGAGCGGCGTCAACCCTAATTTCCTTACATTTATAGGCTTCGGCATCAACGTGCTGGCCGCGTACCTGTTTGCCTACGGATATTTTCACTGGGCGGGCGCCACCATCATCCTCGCCGGGATCTTCGACATGGCGGACGGCCGCGTGGCACGCCTCGCGGGCCGCGTGACGCCCTTCGGCGGCTTTTACGACTCAGTTATGGATCGTTACTCCGACCTCAGCTTGCTGATCGGACTGCTGATTTATTACGGACGCATTAACCGGTTCTTTTATGTCTCCCTCGTCGCCGTGGCCATGATCGGCTCGGTGATGGTGAGTTACAGCCGGGCTCGAGCCGAAAACGTCATCCCTTCTTGCAAGGTGGGCTTTCTGGAGCGGCCTGAGCGGGTGGTCCTGATCATCATCGGCGCCTTGTTTGACCGCATGGCGCCGGTGCTCTGGCTGATCGCGGTGCTCTCCAATGTGACGGTGATCCACCGCATCCTCTACACTCGCCAGGAGGCCCGAAAACACGCCGCCCACGCCCACGAAGCCTAGGAGGCGTCAGGCGCCAGGTGTCAGGGACCAGATGTCAAGTCTTGAAGGGAAGAAGGGAAGAGGGGATAGGGAATAGGGAACAGCTTTAGGCCCCTGCTCTTTACTCCCTGTTCCCCATACTCTCCCCCTGACACCTGACACTTGAAACCTGCCCTTTGCCGCGTGAAATCCCCCTATTAAGCGAGGCGCACCTGTCCCCCTTCCATTGCCGGCGGTGACCTCAGTTACATGCAACTCTATTGCGATAAGCCGCTTTCTAATTTTGAGCCTTTGGGCATTTTTTAGTGGAGGTCTGGAACCCCTTTTGCCCTATAATGGGTAGGATGCTAAACAACGCGAAGTTTGACTCACCCTTAAACCTCTACGAAGCTGAAGATCAAGCCTATCTCAAGGTTTGCACAATTCTTGGCGGTTGGGAAATCCGTCGATCATTCAATCAGATTGGCATCCATGCCGGCGACCGGATCCGGGTTCTGCGCCGCGCCCCCTTCGGTGGTCCGCTGGTCATTGACAACCGGGGAACGCAAGTTGCAGTCGGCAAGCAACTGGCCGAGAAGATCAAGGTAGAAGTCCTGCCGTGAAGGTCGCTCTCGTCGGCCAACCCAATTGCGGCAAGAGCACGCTGTTCAATGCTGTCGCGGGATACCGCTCCCTCACGTCCAACTTTGCCGGGACCACCGTTGAGTACACCCTTGGCCAGGCGCGGGTGGATGGCGTGGTTGTCAACCTGGTTGATTTGCCCGGCCTCTATTCCCTGACCCCTACAAATCCTGTTGAAGCCATCGGCCGCGAATGTCTTCTGAGCGGCGAATGGGATGTGATTATAAACGTCATCGACGCTTCGCAATTGGCGCGAAGCCTGGAACTGACTTTGGAGCTCCAGGATCTGCAAGCGCCGCTTGTCGTCTGCCTTAACATGATGGACGAGGCGGCGCGAAAAGGCATCGTCATCGATTCCAAAGCGCTTTCCGTCGCCCTCGGGGTTCCGGTGGTTGAGACGATTGCCGCCCGCGGGCAGGGCATCCTTGACTCGTTCCGCGCCGCCCTGGCTCTTTCCCGCCGGGCCTTGCACGTCTGTCCCGAACCCTTCATCTACGCGCCGGAGGTTGAAGACACGGTCGCGCGGCTCGGGCAACGGCTCACCAGTTTTGCCGCGCTGGGTGATGACCGCGATGGAGGAAGCGCCGCGATCCAACCGGAACATCAAGAGCCGGGTGGGACAACCCCAGGCGCTGCCCGCCAGCAGTTTCCTCGCACAGCTTCCAGCACCCATGCTGCTGCGGCAGTCCTTGTTGAATCCGCAGCGCCATTCCCGCCGGCTCGTTTCGAGGCATTACAGCTCGCACAGAGTGATCCCCGCACGCTTGCCCAGCTCTCCACTTTGCAGGTGGCTGCGGCAGTTTCCGAGGCTCAGGGCGAGATCACACGGCTTCTGGGCCAGCCTGCGGATGCGGCGATTTCCTCGGCGAGGCACGCCGCTTGTCTGAACCTCTTCGAGCGCGTCGCGCGGGTTACACATCCCCGAAAGGACTGGAGGGAACGAGCTGACCGGCTCGTGATGCATCCGGTTTGGGGATATGCGGTGCTGGGCTTCGTCTTCCTGGGGATCTTTCAGTTGATCTTCACGGTGGGCAAATTTGGTGAGGACCGCATTCTGGGTGTGTTCATCGGCCTCGTCGCCTGGATGTCCCGGTACATGGACCCACAGAGCGTGCTTTTCGCAGCCTCCAAAGGCGCCCTGCTGGGAACGGCAGGGGCCGTGGCCATTGTTCTGCCTTACTTGCTGCCCTTCCTGGTCTGCCTCGCGTTGCTCGAGGACCTGGGATACCTCTCGCGGGTGGGCTATCTGATGGACGCGCTCATGCACCGGCTCGGCCTGCACGGAACAGCAACGCTACCCATACTCCTAGGTTACGGGTGCAGCGTCCCGGCGGTGATGGCCACGCGTATTCTCAGTTCCCGGCGAGACCGCTTTATCGCGGCATTCCTCGCGGTCCTGGTGCCCTGCTCGGCTCGCATGACAGTGATTCTGGCGCTGGTGGGTGTCTACCTCGGCGCCTATTATGCGCTGGGCATCTACGCTTTGAATCTGCTGGTGGTGGTGTTGGCCGGCCACATCCTGGCCCTGATCTGGCCGGAAATTTCGCCCGGAATGTTGATGGAAGTTCCGGCCTTCCGCGTGCCCGCGCCCAAAGTGGTCATGATGAAAACCTGGTGGCGACTGCGCGAGTTCGTGATGGTGGCGTTCCCCCTGCTCGTGGCCGGTAGCGCCGTCCTGGGGCTGGTCGAATATTTGGGTTGGCAGCGGTTCATCAATGCCGCGCTCTCACCGCTCACGGCTCTGCTCGGCCTGCCGCGCGCCGTTGGCCTGACCCTGATTTTCGGCGTATTGAGAAAAGAACTCTCTCTCCTGATGCTCATGCAGGCTCTGGGAACCACACATGTGGCTTCGGTGATGAGTGTTGCACAAATCCTTATCTTCACCCTCTTCGTTACATTTTACCTTCCTTGCATGGCGACGCTCGCCGCGATGTTCCGCGAGTTGGGCTGGCGTCTCACCGCCGCCGCTGCCACAGCGTTGCTGGTGCTGGCGGTGGGCATCAGCCTGGCGGCGCGCGGCATCCTCGCAGTTTTGTAATTACAGCGGCATATTCCCGTGCTTCTTGGGTGGGTTGGTGTCGCGTTTGTTTTGGAGCATGCGCAAGGCAGTGATCAGTTTGGGGCGGGTGTCGCAGGGTTGGATGACGTTGTCCACCCAGCCGCGTTCGGCGGCGATGTAAGGGTTGGCGAAGCGCTCGCGGAACTCCGCGATGTTCCGGCGGCGCAAGGTTTCCGGGTCTTCAGCCTTCTGAAGCTCGCGCCGATAGACGATATTCACCGCTCCTTCGGGTCCCATCACGGCGATTTCTGCGGTGGGGTAGGCCAGGTTCACATCGGTGCGGAGGTGCTTTGATCCCATCACGCAGTAAGCCCCGCCGTAAGCCTTGCGGGTGATGACGGTGAGCTTGGGCACCGTGGCTTCAGCGTAGGCGAAGAGCAGCTTCGAGCCGTGGCGAATGATGCCGCCGTACTCCTGCTGCGTGCCAGGCAGGAAACCCGGAACGTCCTCGAAAGTCACGATCGGGATATTGAAGGCGTCGCAGAAGCGGATGAAGCGCGCGCCCTTGTCAGAAGCGTTGATGTCAATGCAGCCGGCCAGCACGGCGGGCTGATTGGCGACGATGCCTACGCTTTGCCCGTCCAGCCGCGCAAAACCCACCACCAGGTTCTTGGCGAAGTGCTCGTGGACTTCCAGGAAATAGGCGTCGTCCACCACACGGTGGATGATTTCCTTGATGTCGTACGGTTTTTCGGGCTCCACGGGCACCAGCGTGTCGAGCACGGCATCGCGGCGGTCCGCCGGATCCTGGGTTTCAACACGCGGCGGGTCCTCGTGGTTGTTCTGCGGCAGGAAGGACAGCAGCTCGCGGATCAGGGCCAGGCAGTCGGGGTCGTCGTGGGTTACGAAGTGCGCCACCCCGCTGGTGGAACTGTGGGTCATGGCCCCGCCCAGATCCTCCTTGGTCACCTCCTCGTGCATTACGGTTTTGATGACCTCCGGCCCGGTCACGAACATGTAGCTGGTGTTTTGGACCATCAGGATGAAATCGGTGATAGCGGGGGAATACACCGCGCCCCCGGCGCACGGTCCCATGATGGCGGAAATCTGGGGGATTACCCCCGAAGCCAGTGTGTTGCGGAGGAAGATGTTGGCGTATCCGGCCAGCGAAGCCACGCCTTCCTGAATGCGCGCCCCCCCGGAGTCATTCAGGCCAATTAAAGGCGCCCCCACCTTCATTGCCATATCCATAATCTTGCAAATCTTTTCGGCATTCGCTTCGCTCAAGGAACCGCCGAACACGGTGAAGTCCTGAGCGAAAGCAAAAGCCAAGCGGCCGTTTATCCGCCCGTGACCGCTCACTACCGCATCGCCCGGTATGCGCTGCTTGTACACGCCGAAATCGTGACAACGGTGCTCGACCAGCATGTCAATCTCTTCAAAGCTGTCGGGGTCAAAAAGCATTTCCAGCCGCGCGCGGGCCGAGAGTTTTCCCTCCGCATGCTGCCTGGCCCGGCGTTCTTCACCGCCGCCCGCCTCCGCGCGTGACTGACGCCGCCGAAGTTCTTCGAGTTTTTCCTGGAAGGTCATATGAAAACGGGGCTGGGGACCAGGGGCTAGGGAGATTTTAGATTTTGGATTTCGGATTCTTGTTTCCCGTCTCCCTTGTGCCTACTGCGTACTGTTCTTCCCCGGTGCCCAGCCGGTCGCCAGTCCGTTCCAATCCTCACAGGCGACAATGGAATTCGCAGGCCGTTTGGGATCGTATTTGACGCTGGCTGTCTGTCCGGACAAATGCCGGGCCACGGCGGCGATTTCGGGCAGCGCCGTAACGTCCTGGGCGGCCTCGTAGGTTACTCCAGCCACTTCGTAAGAATAACCCAACAGCGCCGATTTTGCCTCCGCCGTTTGGGGTTCCAGAAAATCCACAATTCGGCCCGCCCCGATGCGGCCACGCCTGTTTATATCCAGGCGCCTCAGCCGCTCGAGTTCGGCGGGATCTTTGCGCCGCCAACCCAGGATACGGGTGCGCGCCAACCACACGCCCAGTGCGAGTGTGCCCGCAGACGCTAATCCAAAAGTCAGGCGTAAGAAACTCGGAGGGTAACTCAACAACACGCGCTCCTTTCGAAGAGCACCTCGAGAAGCTCGGATTATAACATCACCTCATTCGCGCGGCGCGTACAGCCTCGCATCACGGAACAGGCAGGCAGCAGGCGGTGGATGCGCAGGAGCCGGAAGAAATTGTGAATTATGAACCGTGATTATGAATTATGAGTTGCCTTCTTCATTGCCCCCAAATCAGGCTGCTTTCTGCTCACTGCGTCCCACCTGCCCTTTGCATGCTGTGGATCGGCGAAGAAAACCAAGCGCAGCGCAGGTCCCGCCCTTCGGACCTGCGGCTCTTCAAAAGCAGGAGTGCGCGGGCCAATCATAATTCAAACTTGCCCCACCTATCCCCAAACTTGAACTAACCACCTTTATTATCAACGACATTCTCGTAAATAACGCGTAACACCCTTTTTTTTCTACAACATTCCCGCTTTATGCCCACCTGTGAAAAGCTCACCCTTTGTTTTCATCGACATTCCCGCGTCGTTCCGTCAATTTTGAAGTTACTGCTTCATTCGTTCGGTGTCGGCGGTGACATCATGTCGTAGACTGCAGAACGGGGCAAGGGTCCCAACGACTCGCACTCTCCTTTTACGCCATAAGCCGCAGCCGGTACTAATGTGGAGCAAAGCAATTCATAATTCACAACTCCCCCCTTGCTCCGGAATCCTGAGTTCAAAACCCCGTCCGACCCAACGTAGTATACTAGCCTATCTCGCCCAGCCTGTCAAGAGATATGGAGTCCCCTTCGAGCCGCCAAGGGAGGCCCTCCCCTGTAGCCCGCATTTCTAAACACGGGTCTGGAAGGGCGGGGCTGAATAGTCTGTGTGAAAACTTGTGGATTCCCGCTTTCGCGGGAATGACAGGTTGGAATATAGCCCCTAAATCCAGCGCTGTCACCCCTGCGGAAGCGGGGGTCCAGCCTGGCTAATGCCAGACACGAGTTTTCACACAGGCTCTGAAGCCCCGCCCTTCCGGCAGCCCTCTAAGAGCGTCCAAACGTAGTGAGGAATCCGGACTTGCATGGACGGCCTGCCTTCTCCGGGCAGGGTCACGCTCGTTTGTTTTGGTGCTCGCTTTAGCCCTTAGCAGGCAAGGCCTCTTGATTTGTAATAATGGCAGGCCGCGAAAGTGGCGGGATTGGCGGACGCGCCGGACTTGGGATGTGATTTTGGCCAGTTGCATGCCGCTGCACTAAAATGCAGCAGCGTGCAATTTACTTGATTCACAGAGACTTGCTGGCGCCCCTGTGAAAGCGCAAAATGTTTGCCAAGAAAAACAAAGGAACGGCAAGTTCGCGATGAAGCGGGGTAGCGGCTTCCTCCACCGCAGGACGCATCAGCCTAAGCGGTAAGGCGCACGCATTTGGCGGCCCAACAGTTTCGCCGCCTCGTCATCGCCGACAATCTCCATCTTGTCCTGATCCCACTGGATCTTGCGCCCGGTTAGCATGGCGATCTGTCCGAGCCACCCGGGCGTTGCGGAATGGAGCGCCACGCTTGCCGGCGTCAGCGTCTTCTCGCGCGTGCGGACGCAATCGATGAATTCGCGGTAATGACCGGGACTGACCTTCAGCTTCGTCTCGCTATCGCCGATCTGCTCCGTGAGCAGCGACTTGGGCTCGGTGTCGGACTTGCCGCGGTCTACCCAGACCCACCCCTTGTCGCCAATCCATTTCGTGCCGCCCTTGATTTCAGCGTAGCCGCCCGCGATGGTCAGCGGTGTCCCATCGGGGTAGACGGCGTGCACCTTGTAACGTATGGCCGCGTTAAAAGGATCGGTGCGCGGCGGGTATTCGCCAACACCTTCGACGGAGACGGGACCCGTCGCATCCCAACCCATCCCCCAGTGGGCGATATCGACGTGGTGGCCGATCCAATCCATCAACTGGCCACCGCCATAGTTGAGGTTCCAGCGCCAGTTAATGTGGACACACGCCTCGCGGTACGGCAACTCGGCCGCGGGGCCGAGCCAGCGGTCGTAGTGCAGGGTCGGCGGCGGATCGGTGATTTCGAGCTTTGACTTGTCCTTCACTTCGTAAAAGCCCGAGGGCAATCCGACCTCGATCGCCTTGACTTTGCCGATGCGGCCATTCCGCACCAGTTCGCAGGCATGGCGAAAGTTCTCGACCGACCGCTGCCAACTGCCGGTCTGCCATACCCGGCCCTGGCGCTCGCTCTCCTCGACCATGGCGAGACCCTCGCGGAAGTTGTGGGCGAGCGGCTTCTCACAGTAGATATCCTTCTTGGCGCGCGCGGCCTGGGTGGCAACGATGCCGTGCCAGTGGTCTGGCAGCGCGATGCTGACCGCATCCACGTCGCGCCGCATCAGCACCTCTTCAAAGGCATGGTAGGCCGCGCAACCCTGGTCGCCGTACTCGGTGTCCACGACCGCCTTGCCGCGTGTCAGGTGGCCCTCGTCCAGGTCGCACACGGCGACAATGCGCACGTCCTTCAATCTCAGAAATTCCTTCAGGTGGTCGCCGCCCATCCAGCCCAGCCCGATGCAGGCCATGGAAATCCGATCGCTCGGCGGCGTGGCTCCGCCCCGGCCAAGCGCGCTCCCCGGGATAATCAGCGGCGCCCCGATAGTCGCCAACCCGGCGTCTCGAATAAACTCACGTCGTGAACTCATCGTTTTCTCCCCCGCGCAAGACCCTTCTGCGCCGGGCCATGATATGTCAACTTTGCTCCGCGCCGCAAGCAGTTGCGCAAGGTCGGTAATGTCTCAGTTTGACGTAGACGCGGCGGAACCTGTGCAGTCTACAGCCGATTCCAGGGGGGAGATGGTCTGGTAGCGCGGAGTTGTGCGCATCTCAGCACTACTCCGCGGCTCTGAATATGGCGAGCGTTCACATCTTTATTAATGCGAAACGACGAAAAGCCGCAGAGGAACGCAAAGAACGCGTACCTCTGCGCTACCCCGCTTTGCTGTGCAAGTGACCCCTTATCGGAAACAACCCAACCCGCTTGGTCAGTGCGCCTGGCATTTCTGGGCCATGATGTGGCGGTCATTTGAGTTTCTGGAAGCTGCGACTTCAGAAGGTCATGAGGTATCGGTCAATCTCCCATTCGCTGACGGTCCGTTGATACTGCCGCCATTCTTCGGTCTTCACTTGAATATAGTAAGAGGTGAAATCCGTTCCCAACGCTTGCCTGAGGACTGAATCCTTCTCCAAATTACTGAGTGCTTCACGCAAGCTCATGGGCAGCAAATGAATCCCCCGGGACGACAGCTCGCTTTCGGAAAGTTCGTACAAGTTGCCGGTGTTGGGGGGGCCGGGGTCCATTTTGTTCTCGATTCCGTCCAACCCGGCAGCGAGGAGAGCGGCAATCGCCAGATAGGGGTTGGCGGCGCCGTCGACGGTGCGGTTTTCAATTCGTCCCGGCCCGGGAAGGCGGATCATCTGAGTGCGATTCGAAGGGCCGTAAGTGATGTACACCGGGGCCCAAGTGGCGCCGGAGCGCGGCGTTCCGGGAACCAGGCGCTTGTAACTGTTCACCAGCGGCGAGGTTACAGCGCAGAGGCCTGGCGCGTGGTGCAGGATCCCCGCCATAAACGAGCGGCCGAGCTGGGAAAGGCCGAATTCGGCGGCCTCATCCAGAAATAAGTTTTCACCGGTCTGCGCGTCCGCCAAGCTGAGATGAAAATGCGCCCCGTTGCCGGTTAGATGAGCGAAGGGTTTGGGCATAAAGGTGGCCAAAAGGCCGTGCTGCTCGGCGATGGTGCGAACCATCCATTTGAAGAAAGTGTGCCGGTCAGCGCTGGTCAAGGCGTCCGAGTAAACCCAATTGATCTCGAATTGGCAGTTGGCGTCTTCGTGGTCGTTGGCGTAAGGGTCCCAGCCCAACTCCTGCATGTAGCGGAGGAGGGCGGTCATGATATCGAGGTTGCGGTAGAGCGCGCGCAAATCATAGCAGGGCTTCCCGGCCGTATCGAGCGTATCCCAGGGAAGGTATCGGCCTTGGTCATTCTTCTTCAAGAGCATGAACTCAACTTCCACTCCGACGTGGAGAATGTACCCTTTTTTCCGGAGAGCTTCGAGGTTGTGGGAAAGAATGGTGCGTGGACAGTAGGGCCACGGCTGCCCATTCACGTGGAGGTTTCCGGGCACCCAGGCGACGTTCTTACGCCAGGGCAGGATGGTGAGCGATTTGAAGTCGGGGATGCTCACGACATCGGGATCGTGCGGCCCCTGGTTCAGATCGCCGGCCGCAAAGCCCGCAAAGCCAGCGCCTTCTCGCTGCATCTCCTCCCGATGGGCAGCGGGGACAAGCTTGGCTTTGGGAGCTCCCGTCAATTCGACGAAGGAACATAGGAAGAACTCGAGGTCTTTTTCAGATGCTGGTGGCCCTTGGTGACTGTCCATGTGCTTCTCCTATTCGTCTACGAAGAAACCGCGGCAGCGGCCTTTTCTCCCACCAGTTGTCCGGTTTCAAATCGGTCCGGGGAGAAAGGCTCGATGAGTTTGGGTGTCTTGCCGGAGGCGATCAGTTCTGCCGTGCATTTTCCGGCAATGGGGGCTGCCTTGAACCCGTACGTCCCCCATCCCACATCCATGTAGAAATTCTTTACTTCCTGCGCCGCGCCGATAATGGGAGCGTAATCCGGGGTCATGTCGCAGACCCCGGCCCATTGGCGCAGCACTCGCAGACCATGCAATTGCGGGAACAGCTCCAGCGTGTAGGTGGCCATTTGCTCGAGCGTAGGAAGTGTTCCCTTAATACTGTATGACTGGTAGGGATCGATCTCTGCCCCAATCACCAGTTCCCCTTTGTCGGTCTGATTCACGTAAACGTGCAAGGTGGCGGAGACGATCACCTTGTCGAGGAAGGGTTTTAAGGGTTCGGTGACACAGGCTTGGAGGGGGTGACTGACCACCTGCAAGGGTACCCCAGCCATCTTTGAGATGGTGGAAGCCCATCCGGCCGTGGCATTCAGGACCGCGCCGGCCGCAACTTCACCCCGAGGGGTGAGCACCGCTTGAACCTTGCCACCCTCCACACGCATGCCCGTGACCGGCGTGTAAGGGTGAATCTCAATCCCCATTCGGTCGCAAGCGCGCGCCAAGCCCCACACCACGGCGTCGTGGCGGATAATGCCCCCGGGAGGATGATAGAGCGCGGCCAGCACGGGGAAGCGGGGCCGGCGGCTGAGGTCCAGAGACGGCACCAGGCCGCGGATTTCCTCGGGATAAATAATCCGGCTGTCGATTCCGAGAGCTTGGTTATTTTCTGCCCGGATGCGCAGCCCGATCACCGCTGAGTCCGTGTGCCCGAGTGTGAGGTGACCGCACTGGCTGAACAGCAAGTTCCATTCGAGCTCTTGCGAAAGTTTCTCATAGAGCTTCACGGAGGCGTCGTAGAAAAGAATGCCTTCCGGCGTGCGGTAATTCGAGCGAATGATGGCGGTATTGCGGCCGCTGCTGCCGTTTCCCAAGTAGCCTCGGTCGAGCAGCGCGATGTTGCGCAAGCCATACCGCGAACCGAGATAGTAAGCCGTGGCGAGGCCGTGCACGCCCGCGCCCACGATCACCACGTCGTAGCGCGGTTTCAGTTCCCGCGGACGCCACATTCGCTCTTTTTTGAATAGTCGGAACATAGGGTAAGTCGTCAGTTCTCAGTTTTCAGTTGTCAGTAACATCGCCTCCAGCGCCGCGAGGGCAGTAAATTCAACTCAACGTGCCCCCACCTTTGAGGGACAACGTTCTAAAATTAAGTTATTGCCCCGCTCGCCCCCTTGAGGCCGAGTCCTAACCAAAACGAGACTCTCTGTGCCCTCCGTGCCTTTCAATCCATAACACAGAGCACACGGAGCATCTCAGTGACCTCTGTGTTGAGTCTGTTCTGAGCACGGAGGTCGCGGAGACAATTCGCACCGAAGGCGAAATCTCCGCGCCACTCGAATAGGTTGGCTCATAGTCCATCAGGGAACCGTCTCCTTGAAAATGCATAAGTCTCCGATTGTCGATGCAAAGCCGCGGACCTCCATGCCAGGTCCGCACTACGCTTTCTGCTTACTGCCTACTGCTCTGCAACAATTGCTGCGCTTGGAGCCCAAACGGGGTGATATGGAATTCGTTCCCGGCATGCAGCACCGATTCCCATACACTCTCGCCGTATTCCCGGCTCACCAGCAGGTGGTACGCCGGGGCCGCTTTCAGATCCTGACGCAGAACAATCGCGTGAACATGCGCCACGTTGGCCTGCGCGCAAGTGAGATCTTCCCTCAAGCTCCCGGAGAGATTCAGCGAGGTCAACTTGTTTAGGACTTCACCACTGCGAGGCCCGGCAAGCAACAACTGTGCGTAAACCGAAGTTACCTCGGTTACATAAATTGGCAGGGGTAAAGAACGATCCGTTCCCACATTCTGAAATTGTCGGAGGCGCTCTCTTACCGCGTGATCCGCCGGCGGTTCACAGGTAACCAGGCAATGAAGCCGTCCGAGGACCCACAAGAATGCCTCCGGTCCGAGGGTGGGAGGGCTCTTCAGGCCGTGACCTTGCAGATTGAATTTCGACATCCAACTCACATCGGTCAAGCCGGAGGATTCACGCGTCCGTGCGGCCTCGTCTTCCGGGGCCGTGAAGGAGGCAGGAATCTGCCAGCCGTGATGCTCGATCATCGTGGCCCCGCTCTCGCGATGCGTGTGGAATAAAGCCGTTTGCTTAATGGGATTGCCCCTTGTGCGGAGTTTTGGAGTGCGGCAGCTTGCTGCCGCTTTCCTCCCCGCGAGCTTGCTCGCGGAAGTTTCGACCCGGAGCACCATTTCCCGCCAGCAAGCTGGCTCGCGCTAAAGCGGCAGCAAGCTGCCGCACTCCAAAGCTTCGCACCGAATGCCAGCAGGGTTGCCCCTCACATCCGCAGGCGTGCGCCGTCCGGATCATAAAACGCCTGCTCCGTGATCTTGGCGCGCGCCAAACGTCCGCCCACCCGCACATCGACTTCGGCTCCCTCGCGGGCCATCTCCGCCGGTACCCATACCAGGCCTATCGCCTTTTGATGGAGGGGAGAGAACCGCACACTTGTAACTCTTCCGGCCAGTTGGCCGTTCACCAGGATTGCCGCGCCGTCCTCCGGCAGAACTTCTTCGTTCATGATAAAGCCCGCCAGTTTCTGGCGGGGTTGCTGACCGGCAAGACGCTTGAGCGCCGCGCGGCCGATGAAATCTTCTTTATCCAGCTTGGGCGCCCAAGCCATTCCCGCCTCGAAAGGATTGGTCAATGCATCGCTGTCCACACCCACGATGACGTGCCGTTTTTCCAGGCGGAGGAGGCGTTGGGTTTCAATCCCGAAGGGCCTGATATCAAATTTGCGCCCAGCCTCGAGCAAAGCTTTCCACAGGTCCTGGCCGGACTCGGCTGGAAAGTGGATCTCCCAGCCTGTTTCGCCTACAAACCCGATGCGCATCAAAACAGCCTCGATACCCGCCACTGGCGCGCGGGCGCACGCCATGTAAGGGAAACCCTTGGTGCTCAGGTCACAATCCGTCAACTGCACAAGCACCTCACGGGCCTTCGGCCCCGCGAGATTTATGGCCGCCAGCCCCCCTGTGAGGTTCGTGATGTAAACGTCCCAGCCAGTTCCGACCAGCCACCATTTCATCCACTGATCTACGAAGTCCAAGTTTCCGGTGGTCGTGGTAATAAAGTAGTGATCGTCGGCCAGCCGGGAAACCGTGCCATCATCAAGCATGATTCCCGCTTCGTCGCAAAGGACTCCGTAGCGCACCCGTCCCGGGCGGAGATCCGACAAGCGCCCCGCGTAAATCTTGTCAAGCAACTTCCCCACGTCTCGGCCCTTGAGGTCGAGCTTGCCCAAAGTGCTCACGTCGATCAGTCCCACACGCTCCCGAACCGCGCGATACTCCTCTTCAACGCAGCGCTTTTCCTGGGAGCTTCTCTGCGTCTGGTAGTAGCGAGGCCGCTTCCAATCCCCCATGTCGAGCCACACGGCGCCCGACTCGTCATGTTCATAGTGCATGGGAGTGCGACGCGTGGGATGATGCCGCGCTCCCGCCAGCGCTCCCAGCGTGACCCCCGGATTGGGTGGCCGCGACGTGGTGACACCCGTCTCAGCCATGCCCCGGCCGGTCTGGCGCGCGCACACACCGATGGCAGGCAACTGGCACATCCGGCCCTGACAAGGGCCCATGGTTGTGGTCGTGTACCGCTTCAGGGTTTCGATGTGATCGAAACCCTCGTCGATGGCGTTCACAAGGTCCTGCGAGCTCACATCCGAGCACAGGCAGACAAACGCCCGCTTGCTCGCGGGGTCGTGCTCCGGAGGCAACGAGCACGGGGCGAGGAGAGATTCACCCGTCACCTCACCGACCGCGCTGATGTTGGCTGGAAAATCCATCGGAATAAAGGCGCCCTTCTTGCCGTCCCACTGCAATCGCGCTCCGGCTTGATTCAGCAGGCCGGCGTCGGGAATGCGATGGCCGCACTCGACCAGCAGGTCGCAGCTAAACCGGGCGTCGCGCGTCTCGAGACCTTTGACGCACTTATTTCCGAGGGCGGTCACCACAGATTCCGGCGCCACGGTCGCGGCGACTTGAACCCCAATCTCGCGCAAGTCCGCGGCCACTGCATCGCCCATCGGACTCCGCGCAATGACCACGGCCACCTTGCCCGGCACGATGCCGTGCAGGCGGATCAACCGCTGGACGGCGGTCGAGAGCATGACCCCGACCAGGTCATTGTTCGGAAAAAGCAGTGGAGCCTCGTACGCGCCCGTGGCCACCACCACGCGCTGAGCCCGCAGGTGAATCAACCGCTCCGCAGCCTTGGGATCCTGGCGGGGTTGCACGATGCCCAGCAAGTTACCTTCGTAAAGGCCAAAGCAGTAGCAGCCCTGCAGCACCTGTAGGTTTGGAAGTCCTTGAACTCGGGCGATAAGTTCCGCAAGTGAATCGCCCGCCAAATTGGAGAAGCGCAGATGGCCGCCCAGCGCGGGCTGGTCATCGATCAGCGTTACCTGCTCGCCCTTGGTTGCCAACTCGATTGCGGATGCAAGGCCAGCTGGACCGCCTCCGACGATCGCCACTTCCGTATGCCGGTAGCCATGTTCGTAATTTCCACTCTCACATTCCCGTGAAGGCGGCTCACCGAGGCCGGCGAGTTTGCGAATAAAGTGCTCGGCGGCATGCCACATCCAGGGACTCGTCATGGTCTTGTAGTACCAGCCCACCGGCATCAGCCAGTCGAAACGCTGCACCATCGACAGCCAATCATGATTGAGGGAAGGGTAGGCGTTTTGGTGCTTCACTCGCATTCCAGCACGGACGGGGGTCTTGCAGGTGCGGACGTTGGGGGTTCCATCCACATTCATAAGGCAATTTGGACACTTACCCGAAAGGCAGAGCAAGCCTCGCGGACGGTGGTACTTGAAGCTCCGGGTAAAGATGCGTTGTCCGGAGCGATACAGAGCGGAGGCAATGGTGTCGCCAGCACGGGCTTTCACCGGCTGGCCGTTGAATTCGAATGTCAGCGAGTCCGAGGGTCCACTCACGTTGATTCTTCAGGGAAAAAGGAATCTTGGACTTGGTTGGTCAGCGTGTTCCTCAGCGCTTGAAACCACTGGCGGCAACCCGAACGGTGGTACCACCACTCTCTTTGCACTCCGGCCTCGTTCACTTTGGTGTAAGTATACTGAACCCAGTCTTCTTCTGGCGCGCCAGGTGCAGGGCGTTGCTTTACCTCGCCACCGAACCGGAATTCGTAGACGCTGCGACTGCCGCATTGGGGACAGCGCACTAGGAATGACACTACCGTTCTCTCCTTAGCATCAATGAATCAATATCACCGCTCCCCTCGCCCCCAAGGAGGCGAGGATTGTACTTCCAAATTAAATCCCCACAAATTACGTGGTGTCTCTGTGCCCGCCGCGGCGGGCAACATCAGAATCCCGCTCCGTCCGTTGTGATGATGTCGCCCCTGCCGGGGCTTGAGAATTCACCCCATCTCTCGATTTTCCCACGGCTGTCGCCATGGGCTAAATGATGGCGCCCGCCTACGCGGGCTTTCAGGTGCCTCCAGCTTCCTGCCTATCCCGGCTCGCCGGGACTCGCAAAATGCACTCGCTGCCCACTGCTTTCTGCCTGCTTCTTTGAAGCCTGTGCTAAATTCGTGCGACCCTCCGGGTCCCGGCCAAGGGAATCCCGCAAATCGCCGAGGCTTCCAGCGAAAGAGCTGCCATGTCCTCCGGCTCCAGGTGGTGCACGTCAGATTTTCCACAAGCCCGAGCCAACATTTGAATCTCCAGCGTCATCACTCGCAAAAGGTTGGCAACCCGTTCCGCAGCTTGGCCAATCTCCAGGCGCTCCATCAATTGCGGGTCTTGGGTGGTGATTCCCACCGGACACCGCCCGGTATGGCAGTGGTGGCAATAGCCGGGTTCCGTGCCGAGGCGGCGATAGTCGTCCACGTGCAGTGCCTTGTTGCAATTCAAGGCAATCAGCGCGGCGGTGCCGATATAGACAGCATCCGCGCCCAGCGCCATGGCCTTAGCTGCGTCCGCGCCGTCGCGAATGCCGCCCGCGATGATGAGTTGAACTTTCCCATATTGCCCGCAATCCTCCAGCGCCGCTCGCGCTTCGCAAACCGCGGCCAGAGTCGGGATGCCGGAGTGCTCCTGAAAAATCGCCGGCGAGGCTCCGGTTCCACCTTCCATGCCGTCCACCACGATGACATCCGCGCCGGCTTTGGCCGCGAGTTTCACGTCGTCAAAGACCCGGCTGGCGCCCATCTTAACAAAGATAGGGACTTCCCAGTCCGTCGCCTCGCGCAGCTCCTCGATTTTTACAATCATGTCATCCGGCCCCAGGAAGTCCGGGTGCCGTGCAGGGCTGCGCTGATCCACTCCGACAGGAAGATCGCGCTGCCTGGCGATGGTATCCGATACTTTCGAACCCAACAGCAGGCCGCCCGTACCCGGTTTGGCGCCCTGCCCGACCGTGAGTTCAATGGCGTCAGCCCTCCGCATATCGTGAATGTTGATTCCGTAACGCGAAGGCAGCACTTCGTAAATAAGCGTCTTGCTGTTTTCCCGCTCCGCTCCCAACATGCCGCCATCACCGGTGGTGTTGGAGGAGCCCACTGCGGCCGCGCCGCGAGCCAGGGCTACCTTGGCGTTGTAGGAAAGCGCTCCCCAGCTCATCCCGGTAATCATCACCGGAATGTCGAGGACGATGGGCTTGCGCGCATGGCGCTTTCCCAGCACCGTCTTGGTTGAACACTTTTCCCGGTAGCCCTCGAGTGGAATCCGAGTCAGCGAGCAGGGAAGGAAGGTGAGATCGTCGAAGGTCGCCCAGGTTCGCGGACGCAACGTACCATACCCGCGCATGCGGTACAGGCCGGATTCCGCCTTGGCCTGGATGTCCTCGATGACTTGGGGCTGGAATGTCCCGCTGGGCCGGAGCGGCCAGGTTGAAGCATGGGGATCATCGGGCATCAATCAAAGGGCCTCCTGCCAGGTCTTCCACTCCCGCTTATCAAAATTCCACAGCTTTCTCCCGGCCACGACCTTCTTAAATTGGCGACCGGCCGGAAGGCCTTGGCGCACCTCCGAATCGAGAAATTGCGCCAGCAACGCGTCAAGGGATTTGGCGTCGTCTGGACTGAGATTTTCAATGACCGCGTCGGTGCCAAGTGCGGCAATCTTTCCGCCCACATAACAAACCGTCTCGTACATGGAATCGGCAAATGCTTCACCCGCATCGCCACAAACAACAAGGGTTCCTTTCTGCGCCATAAAGCCGGCCATGTACCCGCAATTACCGGCCACGACCACGGTACCACCCTTCATGGAGATGCCCAGGCGTGCGGCAGCATCTCCGTGGATGACCACTGTCCCCCCCCGAATGGCGGCAGCCGCTCCGTTTCCCACGCTCCCGCGCACCACGACCTGGCCATTCATCATGGATTCGGCTAGTCCCCAACCTGCGCTGCCGGCAATTTCGAAGGCCGGGCCGTCAATCAGTCCGGCGCAGTAATAGCCGACGCTTCCCTCCAATTGGATTGTGACCGGCTTCAGGATGGCAACTCCCAGGTTGTGTCGAGCGCCTGGGTTCTGCACCAGAATATGGTTTTCGCCTTGTTGAATCTGGTGCTTGATTTCGGAGTTGATCTCCCTTGAAGTCCGGCCTTCGCAGTCTACCGTTCCCATATCCGTGCCTCTCTGGCTTGGGCCTCCCGGACTTCGTAGTTGCCGGGCAAGGCCGATCGAAAGGCGATCTCCTCATTGGCGAGGGCAACGAAGCTCTCCGTCTCGGCCCAAAGCAACGGCTTTAGGGCAAATGGATCTTTAACGAAACCGAATTGGTTGCCGGTCGCGACTAGGCAACTGTAAGAACCATCCAGTTCGCGCAGCATGGCTTGCAGCGCTTCTTGCAGCGTGCAGCCGTTGTTGAGTTGGTCAGCAAGGTAAATCGCCACAACTTCCGAATCGTTTTCGGTATAGAAACGGACCTTGCGTTGTTCGTAACCGCGGCGGAGTTGGTGATAATTCGTAATGTGGCCGTTGTGGACAATGGCCAGGTCCGGGAGTTGATGGCTCCCAAAAGGCTGTGAGTGGCTGAGGTCCACCTTCGACTCGGTGGAAAGGCGAGTATGGCCAAGGCCGTGACTGCCCCTAAGCCGCGAAACGCCGTAGGTCTCTTCCAGGTTGGCGGGGGAGCCCACTTGCTTGATGATTTCCAAGCTTCGACCCATGCTGACCACTTCGATTTCTTTACTGAGCGCTTCTATGCGGGCGGCTAGGGTGGGCAGGTCCTCCACTCCCTTGACCACCAGGCGAGCGGAATTGCCGTTGGTCGAAAGCTCGTAGCCACCGCTGTAGTGCGAATCGAGAAATTTGGTCAGGGCCTGAATGAGGGAAGAACAATCCTCGTCTTCGCCCAGCTTGACCCGCAGCACGCTTTGGTGATCGGCACTCGCGCCAAACAGCGCGACCCCGGCGGAGTCCGGCCCACGACAGGCCAGCCCCTTCAGCATCGCCATAAGAATCTGCCCGATGCTCCATTCCCGGTTGTCCCGGGTCTTATCGAAAAAGCCCGCTATTCCGCACATGCCAATGCCCTGAGAGATACTTTTATGCTAGCGGTATAGGCGATGGATTGCAAGGGTGTTTTGGCGAGATGGAGTTCCCCAGGCCGGAGCAGATACACAAACCGCATGCTATGGTAAAAGAATAAGACAGTCGCTTCGATTAAATTGAAAAGCGGGGGGAGCAAGCAATGCATGCCACCACTAACCAGCACGCACTCCAAATCCAAAGCGCAATACCTGGGTGGATTGCTGCTTTGTTACGTGCGGCGGCTCGACACCATCTGCGCGCAGAGCGCCCCGGGCTGGATTGGGCATCAGGAAATCATCAGTGCCTTGCGGGCGCATCAGCCGGAGGCAGCACGCGAAGCCGTGGGGAGACACATCAACCTCTTCCGCGACAAGATGCTTCGGCTGATTGGCGCTTGAGCTTAAAAATGTTTAGCTGCCTTAACCAGAGGATGTCTAGCGTAACGGCTGTGTCGAGGGGTAGAATGAGCGTCGGCAGGCAGATAGCAAAAACCCTTGGAAGTCCGTATTCCTTCGTCGCGAGGTGCCCGTGGAGCTTCCTCTAACTCCCCTAGATTTCGCCGGCCGGACTCGCAAGCTTTATGCCGAGCGCGAGGCGGTTGTTGACGGTAATCTCCGGCTAACCTACGAGCAATTCTTTCAGCGGTGCGACCGTTGGTCGGCGGCGCTTCAGGCTTTGGGCGTTCAGCAGGGGGACCGGATCGCCTACATCGCTCCGAACACCCACGCCCAACTCGAGTCTTTCTATGCCGTGCCTCAGATTGGCGCCGTGCTGGTTCCCATCAACTACCGACTTACTGCGGACGATTTTGCCTACCTTATCAACCACAGCGGAGCGCGTCTGGTCTGCGCGCACTCCGACTTTCTTGATCCCCTCGAACGGATACGAGGCCGGCTTTCGGAAGTGGAGCACTTCGTCGCTCTCGAAGGAGCGCGCCAAGGCTGGCTGAATTACGAATCGCTTCTCAGTCAGGCCTCGACTCCCTTTAAGCGGCCGAACATCCAGGAAGGCGACTTGCTGACGATCAATTACACTAGCGGAACGACCTCCCGGCCGAAAGGTGTGATGATCACTCACCGCAACGCTTACTTCAACGTGGTCGGCACGCTCATCCACTTTCCGATGAGCGTTCGCGACCGTTACCTGTGGACCTTGCCGATGTTTCACGCCAATGGCTGGACGTTCTTGTGGGCAGTGACGGCGGCGGGCGCCGCGCACATCTGCCTTCGCAAAGTCGAGCCGCGAGCCGTATTCGAGAAAATCACGGCGGAATCGGTAACTGTGCTGTGCGCGGCGCCGACCGTGCTGATTTTCCTGGACAACGCGCCGGAAGAACTGCGGCGCGAAGTCCGCCGCGGAGTTCGCGTGATGACGGCAGGGGCGCCGCCGGCAGCAGCCACTATCGAGCGGTTGGAAGGCGAATGGGGTTGGGAGATCACGCAAGCTTACGGGCTGACGGAGACCTCGCCCTTCATCACGATCTGCGAATGCCGCCCTGAGCACGAGGGCCTGCCGCTTGCGGATCGAGCCGTTATCAAGGCGCGTCAGGGTGTCGAGCTCATGACTTCCGGCGATCTTCGCGTGGTGGACATTGACGACCGAGAGGTGCCGCACGACGGGGCGACGCTCGGGGAAATTGTGGTCCGTGGCAACGTGGTGATGAAAGGCTATTACCACGACCCGGAAGCCACAGCGGGAGCCATCCGCAACGGCTGGTTTCATTCCGGAGACGCCGCCGTGGTACATCCGGACGGCTACGTGGAAATTCGGGACCGCCTCAAGGACGTCATAATCAGCGGAGGCGAAAATATCTCTTCCGTTGAGGTGGAGGGAGTGCTGCTACGCCACCCGGCGGTGCAGGAAGTGGCCGTCGTGGGTCTTCCCGACGAGCAGTGGGGCGAGGCCCCACACGCCTTCGTGGTCACCAAGTTCGGCGCCTCGGCCACCGAAGATGAATTGCGAGAGTTCTTGCGAGCCCGCCTGGCCCACTTCAAAGTGCCCAAGCATTTCAACTTCCTCACCGAGCTTCCCAAGACGGCCACGGGGAAAATCCAGAAATACGTCCTGCGCGGCGGCCGCTCCGCGATCGGCAAGCAGTGAAAGCGGCGGGAACGGGCATGGGAGGACGGCGAGGAATTGTTCCGTCCTGGCGATCACACAGTCACCGTCAGTCCGGATTTCTCACCAGGCTTGGACGCTCCGAGTGGGCTGCCGGCGTCGGTCCTCGACCCTTCGACTGCTGCTCGGCCGACCTTCAATCACGAATTTAAGACTTCGCGTCGGTGGCCACCGCTTCGGTGCTGACTGATCCGTGCAACTCTTCTCTCTAGCCCGCATTTCTCACCACGGGTCTGGAAGGGCGGGGCTGAAGCCCCGCCCTTCCACCAACCCCCTACGAGCCTCCAAACGTGGTGGGAAATGCGGGCTAGCCCCTGCGGTCTTCGACGAACCGGCGGTAGGCGTGCAGTGGCAGGTAAAGGAAGCAGATTCCGAGTCCCCAGAAAAACAGCCAGTGTTTCCCCGGCCCTACGGCGATGTCGGAGGCATAGTAGCCGCCGTAGGCCCACACGAAGAGGAAGAACACACCGATGGCAAGGGCTAGGAACCTCATGAATCCCGGCATTCGCACCGGGCGCTTCAGAGTGGGGTATTTTTGCCGGTACAGGAAATACCCGATCAGGGCCAAAGCGAGGGCGAGCAGATAGCCCATGTTCGAGAAGATGTAGATCTCCAAAGGCGAGCCGAGGAACACGACGACGATGGAAGCCACCAAGTTAAAGACCATCGCCAAGTCCGGCACGCCGTGACGGTTGGTGTGTTGGAAGAGTTTAGGAAGAACTCCGTCATGCGACACCTGATAGAGCGAGCGGCCACAGCCCATGATCGCGTTCAGGACCGAAAGCAGCAGCGCGACCACGAGCGGGACGCCGATAATCCACCTCACCCATGCCTCGCTGCCAAAGATCGCTTCCGTATAAGCAAGAAAAGCTGTCAGGGGGTCAACATCTGAACGGCCGAGAACTGCCACCAGGAGCAGTGGAATGGCCACGTAAATAAGCGAGCCATAAAGACCTGAGGCGCTCATGGCAATCTTGGCGTCTCGGGTCGAGTCTCTGCACTCGCCGATATAGCAGGCGGCCGCTTCGGTCCCCAGCACCGACCAAGTCAGGATGAAGATCCAACTGATGAAGAAAACGAATGTGCCTGCACTCGGGTTGGCGAGCCGGAACCCCGCGACATTGCTCCAGTGGAGGGTAGATGGACGCCAGAAAGGGAGGAAAATCAGCAGCGTCAAAGGCACCATCGAGACGATGCCCATTACCGTGGCGAACCCCGCCCCCAGCCGGATACCTAGATAGCAAGGGATGAAGAGGATGAGCAAGCCGGTGATGCTGAGGATGAGCACGTTGAGGTTGATCGGCGCACTGATCGGCATGAGCTCTCGGCCCAAAGGAATCTTCCAGAGCACTGCGATGTATTTCGCGGCGAGAATCATGTTGAGGGGCGCCACCGGAAACCATCCCAGACCATAGCTCCAGGCAGAAATCCCGCCCATATGCCTCGCAACACCGGGGCCATAAGTTTTATAGGTTTCGAACGCGTAGGAGGGCAATCCGCCGGTCCGGTCCGGCATCATGGCGGAAAGTTCCGCGAGGGAAAGGCACAAAACCAATCCTGCGCCACTGACCAGGATAAAGACCGGAATCGACGCCGCCCCCATGCTCTGCACGGCGAATGGCGCGACGCCCGTGACGAGGATGGTACCGGCGAGGCCAATTACAAAGGCGCCCCACCAATTCGTCCTCTTGGGAAGACTTGCATGGGTTTTCGGAGCTGCGGGCATTCCATTCCCCTTCCGAAGGTCTTGAAGTTTCCAAGGGTTCCTGAATCCCCGGCGCCCAACGGAAAAAGTTTCAGCTTACCCAATAAACTGAAAGCGAAACGGCCCCTATCTCTCAAACTGTTGGGGGTGCAATCCTGGAAGGGTGGAGACCCGCCAGAAGCAGGAGGGCAGGCAGCCTAAGGCCTAACCTCCACGTTTGACTTAAGGATTTGCGCCCACTGCATTGTAGCACGGAACCCCAGAACCTCATTTTGGATTTGTAGCGCCGGGATTTAGAGCGTGCGGAAAAGCGTTGTAGCGAGAACAGAACCCTGATAGGCTGGCGGGGATTAATCGGGAGTTGATTGCGGGAAGGAGGCAATTAATTCCTCGTAGCAGGTAGTACGAGTTTTCTTTGCGTCATTCATTCACCCCAAGTCTTTGGAGGTTTGTTATGTCTGATCTTCATAACCGTCGCGATTTCCTGAAAAACTCGGCGTTGGCCGCCCTGGGGAGCGCCGCAGTGCTGAATTCCGGAGAAAAGCAGCTCCTGGCAACGCCGCCTGGGGCCGCAGTCCACACCATGCCCCAAAGCTTTAATAAGGGCTTTCCTACGGGCAAGCTCGGGAGTCTCAATGTGTCACGCCTGTTCCTGGGCTGCAACCAGGTGAGCGGCTACTCGCATTCCCGCGATTTGAAGTATGTGAGCCGCCTGATGCAGGAATACGAGACCGACGAACGGGTCATGAACACCTGGCAATTGTGCGAAGAACATGGCATCAATACCGTGCTTTCCGATCCCTTTGAAAAGCCGGTGCGGATCATGAAGCGGTATCGGAAGGAACGGGGTGGCAAGATTCAATGGATCTCCGAAGTTCATCCTTCGATGTCCTACTACGATATCCGCCTGCCCCATCTGAAGGAGCATATCAAGCAGCTCCTCGACAATGAACCAAGCGCTCTTTACATTCAAGGCGGGGTTTCCGATTCCTTTGTCGATCGGGGTTTGCTTGATGAACTGGGAGAAGCCCTTGAACTGATGAAGAAGACAGGGCTGCCCTCCGGCCTGGGCGCCCATTCGATAGAAAACCCCAAGGCTTGCATGAAGGCGGGCATCCAGCCCGACTTCTTCATGAAGACCTACCACTCGGATGACTATTTATCAGCCATTCCTCGAGCGGAACGCGTCGAGTTCCTCGTGGACCGTAGCAGTCCTAACAATCACGACAATATGTGGGATATCAAACCCGAGGTAACTCGCGAGGCGATGGCCCGGTTCCAGAAACCCTGGATTGCCTTCAAGGTGATGGCTGCGGGAGCCATCCCGCCGGAGAAGGCCTTCCGGTTTGCCTACCAGGGCGGAGCCGACTTCATCTGCGCCGGCATGTTTGATTTCCAGATTGCCACAGATGTAGGGATTGCCAAGAAGATCCTGGCTGAAACCTTGGACCGAACGCGCCCCTGGCTGGCGTAGTGTGTTGTCCAACACGGAAAGGCAGCCCTCTCCCCAAGGAGAGAGCAAGACCCCAATTTGTGTCGCGAGGTGATTCTATGATACGCGTTCTTGCGCGCTGGCTGTATGGGGCGGCGTTTGCGGCGTTGATTCTGAGCGCGGCGAGCCACGCCTCAGCCGCTCAAGACAACCCACTCGCCCCAACGCCCCCCATGGGCTGGAACGATTGGTATCAATATGAATGCAAGGTAACCGACGGCATCATTCGAGCCAACGCCGATGCCCTTGTGAACACGGGAATGAAAGCTGCGGGTTATATATACGTAAATATTGATGATTGCTGGCAGGGTAAGCGCGATGAAAAGGGATTCATTCACCCTAATGAGCGGTTTCCTGATATGAAGGCGCTGGCCGGCTACATTCACAGCAAAGGCCTGAAGTTTGGCATCTATTCCTCGCCCGGGCCGAAAACCTGCGGACAATACGAGGGCAGCTATCGGCACGAGGAGCAGGACGCACAGATCTACGCCGATTGGGGCGTAGACTTCGTAAAGTACGATTGGTGCAGCGGGGGCCAAGTTTACAAACCCGAGGAGATGCGGGGCGCCTATCGGAAGATGTACGACGCCCTCCGGCGCACCGGGCGCCCCATGGTTTACAGCCTCTGCCAGTACGGCCTCGAAGCCGTCTGGCGGTGGGGGCCGGAAGTCGGCGGCAACATGTGGCGCACCACAGATGATATTGGCGGGGACTACGACAGGGTTTCGCTTTTCGGGTTCCAGCACAATGGGCTTGAGAAGTTCGTGGGACCGGGACATTGGAACGATCCGGACATTCTCCAAATCGGGATCGGCAAACTAAACAATGATGAGGGGCGCACCCAGATGACCTTGTGGTGCATTCTAGCTGCCCCTCTGCTCGCCGGTAATGACCTCGGCAAGATGACCAGGGAAACGCTGGAGATTCTGACCAATCCAGAGGTGATTGCGGTGGATCAGGATCCCCACGGTGTCGAGGGGCATCGAGTATGGCAAGAGGGTCCCCTGGAGGTCTGGATGAAGCCGCTTGCGGATGGCAGTAAGGCCGTGGGGCTTTTCAACCGAAGCGGGTCAGGGCTGCCCATTTCAGTCAGGTTCGCAGCGATTGGAGTGGGCCGTTCAGCTCAAGTTCGCGACCTCTGGGCGCGGAAAGACCTTGGCACTATGACCGAGAAATATACTGCCCAGGTGCCGAGGCATGGCGCCGTATTAATCAAGGTGAAGTAGCGTGCCTCCTGCTTTTACGGGCACTCATCAAGGATTGATAATCACCTTGTTCCGCTGTGGCGAGCCCATCACCTCGACCGCCTTTTCGATCTGCGCAAGCGGGAAGCGGTGAGAAATCACCTGCTCGGGATTTACCAGGCCTCGCTCCATCAGCCGGATGGCCTTCTCCATGGCCAGCGGATTCGTGCCGAAGCTCGAGTCCATGCGCGCCTCCAGGAAATGCATCAGGCCGCCATCGAGCTGGAACTCCTCGTGGGTGGTGATTCCGAAAATGTTCCAGCGCGTGCCGCGCCGCAACAGGCTGACCATGAGTTTTACGGCTTGCACCGGCCCGGCTGCCTCGACCACGAGATCAGGTCCCTCGGGCAGAATCTCGTAGATGGCCGCCCGGGCATCGGTATGCGAGGGATTGAGCGTATGGGTGGCGCCCAAGCGTTTTGCCGTTTGCAGCGCGTACTCACTGATATCCACTGCCAGCAACCGCCCCGCTCCCGCCGCCTTCGCTACCATCAGGCAATACATGCCGATGCCGCCCGTGCCGATCACCACCACGTCGTCGCCCACAGCGATTTGGGAGTAGTTGATCAATCCCTTCCAGGCTCCACTCAGGGGCTCCGTTTGGCAAGCCGCATCAAAGCTGAGATTTGAAGGCTTGCGATAGAGAGTGTTTTCGCCCGTCACCACGTATTCGGCGAAACTGCCTGGCCGCACGTCTTCGGGGCCGTCGCCGCCGGTGGTATTGGCCCGCTCGCAGTAATGCGTCAAGCCCAGGCGGCAATTCCGGCACAGCCCGCAATAGCCGCTGGGCTGAATGATGACTTCGTCGCCCTCCTTGAAGTTGTTGGCCAGAGCACCCGTCGCCGCCACAACTCCTGCCGGCTCGTGGCCGGGAATAAGCGGGAACTTCACATTCCGCCGGATTCCTTTAATGGCTTTGTAGTCCGTGGCGCAGAATCCACACGACTTGATCCGCACCAGCACCTCACCCGGGGCAAGTGCTGGCATGGGAACTTCCTCAAGCCTAAGTTGGTCGAAATCCCTTAAGACTGCGGCAAGCATTACCGTTCCTCCCCGTTTGGAAAAACTGCGCTCCACTGTGCCGCATTCCGGCGCTTTTGGCAAGCATCCCCGGAGAAAGGAGCGAGGTCTCGCAAACTAATAGCAATGGCATATAGTGAATAGCGAACTGTAAGTGCAAAAGGGACGCGCATTCCTCACTTTACAATTCAGCTTTCAACATTCAATATTCATTATCCCTGTTTTTCTGCCTGCTGCCCTGTGCCTGGCGCCGGCGGCGCTGCATACCCAGGGAGTCGCAAGAGGAATCGCGGGAAATTGTAAGGGATTTAATGGCAGGCGCGGGGGGCGTCCTGAAGCTACCAGGAGCGCTTCCTGGCGGGGCGGTACTTCGCGAGGTATTCGTCGAGATCTCGATCTGAGATCGTAAGATGGTGCTGGAGTGGAAGGTCCGAGGTTTCTGCGAGGAGTTCTTTCTGAAGTTTCTGATAGCAGAGTGCGGCCCCATCCTGGTAGGGGAAGTGCCTTTCCTCAAAGGCCCGGTTAGAGATGGTCAGCGTGAATTCCCGGTCTTCAGATTTCATGGCCACAACGCGGTAGCAGTAGTCCCTGCCGCGGGGCTTTAGTTGAAATCCGGTGTATTGGATAAGCACGCTCACGGTGCTGGATACCTCCAAAATCGGGCGGCTCCCGCCCGGCGGGAGCCGCCCGAAAAGTTAAACCTTCACTACGTTCTCGGCTTGCAAACCCTTAGGCCCTTTCGTGACCGTGAACTCCACGGAATCTCCCTCGTTGAGCGATTTGAACCCAGTTGCCTGGATGGCGGAGTGATGAACAAAAACGTCATCACCTGAAGCGCGTTGGATAAAACCGTAACCCTTCGCGTTGTTGAACCACTTTACCTTGCCTTGTTCCTTGTCCATATGTTCGTTGTTCCTTGTTCCTTCAATTTTTTAGATTCTCTTGTTCTGCTCTCGCAACCAAACGCCAAAAGCAAAAAAGCCACAAAATCAATCACCTTGTGGCCACCCTACTTCTCCGCTTCTCGGTCACAAAAACTGATCAAGTTATTGTATTATACACGTTCGGGGCCAATCACGCCAGACTTTTCTGCTTGACTTTTCTACTTTCCGGCCCCTTCTATTTGGCAGGGTAACCCCTCAGTCGCACTTCTGCCCAGCCCATGCTATATGGCGCAGGTTAATACCTCGCGTAGCTCATCCATGGTGAGGGTGATGGGATTGCCTTTGGTACTGCTGGCTTTTGAGGCCTTTTCGGCAAGGGTAGGCACGTCCCGTTCCTGAATCCCGTATGAACCTAGAGGTGGAATGTTCAACTCCTGGCACAGGTGGCGGACCCATTCGACTCCCTCTTCGGGGACAGCATCCGCCTTGCCCGTGAGCAGGCGCGCCACGGTTTCATAACGGCGCAGCGTCTCACCTTCAGGGGCGCGAGCTTGGCAGGCGCGAATGTTAATGGCCATCCCATGCGGCAGCAGCGCGGCGCAGACAGCTCCGTGCGGGGCGTCGAACATGCCTCCCACAGGCGCGGCGAAGCCGTGCACAACGCCCAGGCCGGCGTTGGCCAGCGCGAGCCCACCCAGCAGGCTCGCCAGCGACATGCATTCACGAGCCGCGATATCGCGCCCGCAGTGATAAGCCTGGCGCAAGGATTGGCTGGCACGGCGCAATCCTTCCACGCAGAAGCCGTCGGTCAGGGGATTGGCGCGAATCGAGACGTAGGGCTCAATCAACTGCGTGAGTGCGTCGAGCCCCGTGCTGGCGGTGACCGCGGGCGGCAAATCGAGGGTCAACTCCGGATCCACCACCGCGAGGCGCGGCAGCATGAACGGGCTCCTCAAGCTGACCTTGACCCGGTGCTCTGCGGAAGCCAGCACGGCGTTGCGCGTGACTTCAGACCCCGTGCCGGCCGTGGTGGGGACGGCGATGAAGGGGAGGGGAGGATGACGGAGAGGTTGGCCCTTACCAATCACCTCCAGGTAATCGCATAGCTCGCCGCCGTTGGCGAGCAGCGCCGCAATGGCTTTTCCCGCATCGATGCTGCTCCCTCCGCCCAGGGCAATTACCAAGTCGCACTTTTCCCGGCGGGCAAGTTCCACGCCCTGACGGATCAAGGCGTCAGAGGGTTCTGCTTGGATGACCAAGCTAATGCAGCCGATGCCCTGCATTTTCACTGCCTCGACCAGCAGGGCGGTTCTTTCCGTCAGACACCCTATGACCAGCAGCGCTCGCCCGCCCATCTCTTTTGCGGACGGAGCAACCTCGCGTGCGACGCCGGGTCCGAACAGGATGCGAGTGGCCGTGGCAAATTCGAAACGCATCGCCGCCTCACCAACCCTCATCCGCAGGAAAGATATTGGAGTAATTTACCCTCGTGCGGGGCTCCACCAACATGGGAGATACTCTATCGCGCCAAGCTGCGTAATGCGTGGTCTCCTTGTGACGGGCGATGGCTTCGAGGCTGCGATAAACCTCGACCAGCAGGAAGTGAGCAAGGTCATCGGCCTGCTGCAACACGTCGAAGCGGGCGATGCCCGGCTCCTGCACGCTTTGGCGCGCATTCTCGAGGCTGGCTTCCTTGAAGGCCTCGATGAATTCCGCTTTGACTAGAATATGTACGTGAACGATGAGCATAGCTCCTCCTTTGCCATCGTGAATTGGCATTCAATAACCGGCAGCGAGAACCTGGTCTTTGATTGCGGCCCGGGGCCGCGTCGCAAGGCCTAGCAAGCCAGGTCGGCGCGGGTGAACCTGAAGTCGTTGATCGGCCCGAGGAATGTGATCGCAAGCCGGTCGGTTTGGAAAAACTCGCGCGCCACTTCCAGGACTTCGGGAGAAGTAACCTCGTCGACGCGCTGGGAGGTCTCGTCAAGCGAGATATAGCGCCCGAAATACATCTCCTGCCGAGCCACGTTCGACATGCGGCTCCCTGTGGTCTCCAGGCTGAGCAGAAGGTTACCCTTCAGATAGTCTTTGGCATGCTGGAGTTCCTGGTCGCTGATGGCCTGGGACTTCAACTGCCTGAACTCGTTGAGAATAAGCCCGAGGACCTGGCGCGCATTTTCCAACGAGGTGCCCGCGTAGACACTCATGCAGCCGACATCGCGAAAGCTGCTGAGGCCGGAGAAAACCGAGTAGGCGAGCCCGCGCTTCTCGCGAATGTTCTGAAAGAGCCGCGAGCTCATCCCGCCACCGAGCACGGTATTGAGGATGTAACAGGCAAAGCGCTTCTCGTGCGACTGCGGGTAGGAAGGCGCGCCCACACAGAGGTGAACCTGCTCGAGCTCTTTCTTATGCCGATGGCGGATACTGGGGTGGGGGGTGGGCGGGGGACCGTCGTCCGCCGCAGGACCGCAAGGCAGGTCACCAAAAGACTTGGCGATCAAATCCACGAAGCGCGCGTGCTCGACGTTTCCCGCGGCGGCAATCAGCGTGCTGTTGGGCGTGTGATGGCGGTGGAAATAGTCGCACAGCCGGTCACGGTCGAAGCTGCCCACGGTGCGCCGAGTGCCCAGAATGGGTCTGCCCAAAGCGTGCCCACGCCAATAACTCTGCGTGAATATCTCGTGCACCAGGTCGTCAGGCGTGTCCTCGACCATCTTGATCTCTTCCTGGATGACCTTCGATTCCTTGCAGATGTCTTCAGGTTGAAAGAGAGGATTGATGAACAGGTCTGAAACGATATCGAAGGCCCGCGGGACGTGCTCGTCCAAAGCCTTGATGGAGAAACTCGTACACTCCTTGGCCGTAAACGCGTCCAGATGGCCGCCAATCGAGTCCGCCTCACGAGCAATCTGCTCCGCGCTCCGGTTCTTGGTCCCCTTGAAGACCATGTGCTCGATGAAATGCGAGATGCCGTTCTCCTCCTCGCTTTCGTGGCGCGACCCGGTCCTCACCCAGATGCCCATGGAGACGGAGCGGACGGTGGGCATTGCCTCAGTGAGAATTGTGAGACCATTGGGGAGAACGTCTTTGCGAACTTCCGGCATGTGGAATTCTTTCTCTATTTAAGGGATTCTGCCCAGCGCCTGGGCAACGCACTAACGGCACTTCGCCCCTGTTGTTATTTGTACCACAGGGCTGCAGAAAAGACTAGGAAAACGGTGCTGTCCTAAAATGGAGGGATTCCGCTTGCGTGAAGCCGGACCTCTGCCTATACTTAGTAGGTCTTCTGCTGGCAGTCGCGGGTTGCCTCAACCGCCGCGACCGCGCCGCGGGCCTGTAGCTCAGGTGGCTAGAGCGCACCCCTGATAAGGGTGAGGTCGGTAGTTCAACTCTACCCAGGCCCACCAAAGACTTGGCCGCAATGCCGTTCCACTCGATCGGAAGCGAGTCAACGCGAGCGAGAGATCAAAGGAATGAAAAGCCACGCTTGGATCGAGCAGTTGGCTAGTGTCCTGTAACTGAAGTTCGTTGCATAAATGCCATTCTCTGAGAACGGCTTTACAGCCCCGATAGGGGCGGTAGAACTTAGCCCACGGCGCAAGCCGTGGGTCAGCGAACCCTCCCTCACCCCCGTCCCCCATAGGCGCTAGGATAAGTGCACTGGGAGAAGTCTGAGCCACGGCAGTGGCGACATCATGTGGCCCAAGGGGAGCCAGCCGTGGGAAAGGACGTAGCAAAAGGGGTGCTGAGCCCCGCAAGGGGCGACATCGGGTCGTAGGCACGCGTGCCATGTTATTTGCCTGAGGACCGCCGGATGCCGCCCCTACCGGGGCTGACGAATCTCGTGTGCCGTCAGCATCCCACGGCTGGCTCGGCGTGGGCCACAATATGCCGCCCGCCAAGGCGGGCTTTCGGGTGCCCTTTATCGTTATTCTAGCGCCTATGCCCCCGTCCCCTCTCCCGCTCGGGCGGGAGAGGTGTGCCGAGGGCGGGGAGTGGGATGTCCTTCCCAGGGCTTGCGCCCTGGGCTACAATCTTCCGCCCCTGACGGGGCTGGGAAGCGAATTCCTCGCCGGGCAGACTTCATGAATGAACTTACGTTACATGACACTAGAGCGTCCCGATAGATCGGGAAGGTCGGTAGTTCAACTCTACCCGGGCCCACAAATCAACCCCTCGAAAACTATTGGTAATTGCTCCTGCCCCAGTGCCCGTGACCAGGCGCTTGAGACTCGACCCGTGACTCCGGGCATCTGACATCTGACATTGAACGACCGCCGTGCTAGCATGTACGAAAACTTGAACGAGGTTTCAAATTCATGGATTCTAGAACGCGCCGCGTTTTGCTCGCAGGCTTTTTGGTTTTTGTAGGCGTTTCGGCGGCACACGCTTACTTGCGCCCGGACGTAACAACTCCGCCTAAGAAGACACCGCCAAAGAAGAATCTCCAGAAGTTAGCCGTCGGGGTCGTGAAACAGAACCCGAAAGACGGGCTTAAGTACATTTGGATTCCGCCCGGGACTTTCCGGATGGGCTGCTCGCCGGGTGATAGAGACTGCGGCATCGACGAGATACCTGCCCATGCAGTCAAGTTCAGCAAAGGGTTTTGGATCGGCCAGACGGAGGTAACCGTAGGCGCATACAAACGCTTTGTCCAGCAGACAGGCAGAAAAATGTTTCCCGCACCGAGTATCAACACCGGGTGGGGAAATGATGCAATGCCCATGATGGAAATCACCTGGGATGAGGCGCAGGTTTACTGTAAGTGGGCGGGAGGACGGCTGCCCACGGAGGCAGAGTGGGAATACGCGGCGCGGGGCGGAAATACGGCGGCGCGTTACGGGCCCCTCGACGAGGTGGCCTGGCACGTCGCCAATAGTGGCCATCAGCTTCATGTGGTTGGGCAGAAGAGTGCGAATGGGTTCGGGTTGTTCGACACGCTTGGAAATGTCTGGGAGTGGGTAAATGACTGGTACGACCAGAAGTACTATAAGACCAGCCCGGCGCAAGACCCTCCCGGGCCCACGAGTGGTCAGTATCGCGTCCTGCGTGGCGCGTCCTGGAACTTCGATCCCAAGGGCGTTCGGGTATCGGTTCGCGGCAGGCTCCTCCCTGGCAATGGGGGCACCAACGTCGGGGTTCGTTGTGTCGGGGAAGTGTTTAAGCCTTGATACTTTCTCCTTATATGGGAGTAGTGTTCGACCCTCCTCAGGATGAGCTGGCCTGCAATCGATATGATGGTCTGCTTGCTGGCTTGATTCTCAACTATCCTGGCAATGCAGGCTTATCCTCCCCCTAATAGCAAACAAATAGGCAAATTATTTTCAATAATATGCATGAAACGGCGGCCTCCCGCCGGTTTTTTGCATTTCTGGCTTCCGCGGAGATCATGAGCCAGTTAACCCGAATTCGTAAGTTGAACGAGCAGCCCGGTCCCATTGAATGGAAAGACACCTCACCCGCCCTCCTCCGTCGGGCACCCTCTCCCTGGAGATATAAGCGCTAGGATAACGATAAAGGGCACCCGAAAGCCCGCCTTGGCGGGCCATCCCGCCCTGCGGGATCGCCACTGCCGTGGCTCAGACTTCGCCCAGTGCGCTTATCCTAGCGCCTATGCCCCCTGGAGAGGGGCGTCGTTTTGCGATTCCGGGGTTAAGGGCAGATTTCTTGCAAGGAGATACAAATCGAACCTGGAAGGAGGCAGCCCTGCTGCCGTACGCGTGCTCTATGGCCGCAAGAAGTATGCATAGAGTTATTGACTTTTGAATAGACACATGGTAGTATAAAACAGGCTCCTCAAATAACCTCGGTTTCAATCAGGAGACGCCATGCAAGGTTCTCGGGCTCTCCATTTCGTGACGCGGGCTGACGAGTGCAGCCGCATCCCCTACGGCTTTCTTCGCATAGACCAATCCGGCACGCTCGTGCGCCATGGGCACGACGGGCCATTCCCGTCCCAAACTCTCACAAAAGGAGTGAATTATGACAAAGAAACGTGTAACGATCGCGGGCAGCGAGCGGGCCATACTTCCCGGGGCGCGCTTGGTCGGTCCCGCCAATCCCCAGGAACGGATCGACGTCACTCTGACTCTGCGCCCCGCCTCCTCTACGGCGCTGCCATCGCTGGAGCGGACCGGCAACGTTAAACCTCATGAGAGACCCCATCTGAGCCGGGAGGAATTCGAGACCAAGCACGGCGCCGACCGGAAGGATGTGGCGAAGATTGACGCCTTCGCGCATGAGCACGGTCTCGACGTTGGAGAAGTGAATATGGCCGCGCGTACGATCGTCCTTTCCGGAACCGTGCAGGCGATGGGCGAAGCGTTCAGTGTAACTTTGCAGATGTACGATCACCCCAGCGGCGGCTACCGCGGGCGCACCGGCTCGGTCCAGATTCCCGCCGACCTGAAGGACATCATCCAGGGCGTGTTCGGTCTCGATAACCGTCCCCAAGCCCGGCCCCATATGCGTCCCGTTCAAGAGCAAGGAGGCGCGTGGCACAGTTCTCAGCAAGGCGTGTCTTACCTGCCCACACAAGTGGCAAAACTCTACGATTACCCCGCCACAGCGAATGGCCAAGGCCAGTGCATCGCGATCATCGAGCTCGGCGGTGGCTACAAGAGCACCGACCTGACCGCTTACTTTCAACAACTCGGAATCAAGACGCCGAAGATCGCCGCAATTTCCGTGGGCGGGGCGCATAACAGCCCCACCGGCGATCCCAACGGTCCGGACGGGGAAGTGATGCTTGACATTGAAGTAGCCGGCGCCGTCGCTCCCGCAGCTCAAATCGCCGTTTACTTTGCTCCGAATACCGACGCGGGCTTTCTCCAAGCCGTCTCCACGGCCATTCACGACAGTGTGCGCAAGCCTTCGGTGGTTTCCATCAGTTGGGGAGGACCCGAAGCTTCGTGGACCACGCAGGCCATGACGGCTTTCGATCAGGCTTTCCAGGCCGCCGGCGCGCTCGGGGTGACGGTCACTGTCGCCGCCGGCGATGACGGTTCATCCGACGGCGCCAAGGATGGGCTGGCGCACGTGGATTTCCCCGCCTCCAGCCCGAACGTCCTGGCGTGTGGCGGCACGCGCTTGATCGGGTCCGGCAAAACCATCACCTCCGAAACCGTCTGGAACGACGGGGCGTCAGGGGGAGCAAGCGGTGGCGGGATCAGCGCTTTCTTCATCCCGCCGCCAGCTTGGCAGTCCAACATCAACCTTCCAGCCTCCGTCAATCCTGGCGCGAAGCCCGGGCGTGGGGTTCCGGATATAGCCGGCGACGCCGATCCTGTCACCGGCTACCAAGTGCGCGTGGATGGGCAGAATACGGTGATTGGCGGAACCAGCGCTGTGGCGCCCCTGTGGGCCGGTCTGGTGGCGCTTCTGAATCAGAGCCTGGGCAATTCCGTCGGCTACCTGAATCCCTGGTTCTACACCAGCGTTATATCCGTTCCCGGCGCCTTTCACGACATCACCTCCGGCAATAACGGCGCCTATCAAGCGCGCGTGGGTTGGGATGCCTGTACGGGTCTGGGAAGCGCCGATGGCGCAAAGATCCAAGCAGCCTTGACCGGAAAACCCCCAGCGGCAAAGTAAGCTCGCGCCGAGAACACGGCCTGCCCAGGAAGTGCTGGGCGGGTTGAGAGTGGCGTGGGGCGTCCACAACGCCCCGCGCCTTCACAATTCAGCTCGCAAAGCACACCTGTTCTTCATAATTCCATGAAGATCATCAGCCCCACAACCGCCGGACGCGAATGATTGGTAACCGACCGTACGAGTTGGTACAATCAAACTAAAGATCAACAATGGGTGCAGGGAAGCTATTCTAAAACGATTGGCCTAAGGAGGAGAGAATGACTGAAGATCTCACTTTGGAAGCCGCAGAGAGAATTTTGGCGGCGGCAAAAAAGAAGGCTGCGGAGCTTGGGACGCGTATGGACATTGCTGTAGTGGACGCCGGAGGCAACCTCAAGGCATTTGTGCGTATGGATGGCGCTTGGCTGGGGAGCATTGACATTTCCATGCGCAAGGCGCGCACCGCCCGCTGGTTTGATATGAACACAGGGGAAATCGGAAAGTATTCCCAACCAGGGGGGCCTCTATATGGAATCGAGCATAGTAACGGCGGGCTAATAACATTTCCCGGTGGCGTTCCCTTGAAGGGCGGGAAGGGCAATGTCGTGGGGGCGGTCGGTGTCAGCGGGAGCACGGTCGAGAATGATCATGCTGTTGCGGCAGCAGGCGCTGAAGCCTTGAGCAAATAGGGCGGCGCATCACCGTTTCGCGCCCCAGGCTAGGCAAAGTCATGGGGGGAACACAACGTTTAGAGCGTGCGAGAGTTGTTGGTCATGATGTAAACGTAATACTTCTTCATTCGGCCCCTTCGCTGAGCCCGGGATAATAGCCTGTTGTGTCAGGCATGGCAGATTGCCGAGATGCTTCGCTGCGCTCAGCATGGCAGCGACGGGCCCGGGCGGCCAAAGAATACACTCGGGGTGACAATGAAACGCTGAGCTGCCAACGCCTGTCATTCTGAGCCCGCCGTCTTTTGGAGGGCGAAGAATCTCAGCAGTTGTCTTTTCCGTCGAGCGGGGGACCTACGAACTGCCGAGATGCTTCGCTGCGCTCAGCATGACAGCGACGACGCACGCGGCAACCAAAACATTGGCGCAGCATGAGGGGGCTTGACCGTCACAATGACATGCGATCGCCACTACACGACGGATTCCCAGGGGCGGCAGGGCGCTTAGTGCTCACTTCCCAGATTTCAGAAACTGGTCGATGACAGGGGTCGCCACCTCTTTTATCCTGGAAATCTGCGAGCAGAAGTACTCCAATAGCGCGTCCTTCTGGTAAAGTCTGATGAGATTGTCCTCGGTGTGCCAGTAGCGGAATTCTCTGTCAGCCAACGCTCGCCACTCCCACCACGGATGCTGCTGGCCGAGCCTAAACTCTTCGTTGAGTCGCTCCCAAAGCCCCGGTATGAACTCAGTGCTTTCCGCTCCTTTTATTACCCCCAACCAGATGGTGTTTGGACCATTATCAGCGGCCTCAAGGCCGATGAGCCACCTCCCATTCCAGTTCCTTTTCGATATGTGGAACTTTGAATACTGGCGTAAGATTTGGTCCCTAGGCGAACGGAACACTTCCCACTCTGTGCCTAAGGAGGAAAAATGGTGTTCCAGGCGTTCGTAGAATGACTCCACAAGCCTTCTGCGTATAAGGTCATACGCTTCGTGCACTTGGAGCGCGATTCTTAAGTTATGCTCGCACTCCAGTGCGACATCCTGGATTAATTGTCCTGCGGTTAGGTCGGTCATTCTCCCCGGCCCCCCTTCGTTTGGGAATTTAGTGTTTATGAATTCCTGAAAATCCTCAAGAAAGTGAGTAACCCTTTCTGCCCTGCAAGAGCGGATACAGCCTTCCAGCCATCGGCTCAGCTCCTCCCTATAGGAGATGTTGGCTAGCTTCCTATCGCGTTTTAGACGCTCCCTCACCTCAGGTCCTATGCTCTCGGGGTCGGATCCTTCTCTTGAAAGGTAGAGCAGAAGGAATGGCCTTGACTGGCTTTCCAGGTGTTTGCAGTAGTCATTAATTTGGTCTTCTTGCTCTCCGCTAAAAGGCTTGTTCTCTATCCCCAGCCTGAAGGAGTTATCAAAGAGAAGTGTTACGTCTATTCTCCTGCCCGGTCGTTTAATGTAATTTGTCGGGTCTTCGCCTCGAACTTCGACGTTTTCAGCGTCTGCGAGGTGAAGCAAGTCGAGTCCTTTTCCAGACTTAGCGAGTACACTTAGGAACTCTCTAAGGAATGCTGATCCCTGGCCGTGGCTCCCTTAAGGGTCCAGAAGTTCTGCTACGGAATCCAACAACTCGGTCTCACTGGGATGCAGATAGTCCCAAGCTAGAAATCTCGGGGCTATTTTCAAGTCGAGTTGGACATTCACGCCCTTAAGAGCTCTAAGCAGCCTGTTCAGATTGCCGAAGAACTGCTCAATGCTCTGATTGTTTCCGCCAGTTATCCCTGCCATGGAAGAACCCCCTTTTCGTTGCAATTCATTGCCGCGGTTCCGGACGACCGGCGCGAACAAACCAAAACCCTCGCGCCAAGAGCATACCATTTCTCCGCAATCATCGCTCCACGCGCAACAGCCTACTTGGCGGGCTCAGCGTGACAGTGTTCGTGTTCACCATGACACCGATTTCGTTGTCCACGACAGTGACACGCTGAGTGCCTTTTTCAGGACGCTTTTTGCCGCTCCTCCGCTTCGGTGCTCTCGGTCGCGGCGCGGCTCCTCAGGTATTCCTCCCAGTTCCGTTTGAGGTTTTGGTCGTAGTCGTCCTTGAACCAGTCCAAGTTCCAAACGCCGATGATGTCAATCAAGAGCCATTCCGTGGGTGTCCGGCCGTCCTCGTCAAGGGGCTCATCGGGAAAGTCAGGCGAGAAGGAACGCCCCCAGACTGTCGTTAGGCGCTGCCGAGCCGGCCGCCAGACTCTCGACCAGAGCCAGAAACGTACTTCCCCGATCCATTTCCAGGCCCTCCATGTCATGCAAAGGAACGGCGCTGGATTCTCTTCGTCCTCATCGTCATTCCAGTGGTACCACCAGGACCAGTCTATGAATTCCTTACCCGCGTAAAGTCCTAACGCCATGCAAAAGCACAAGAGCCCGAAATTGTTCAATAAATTCCCCCTTTTTGAGCTCACATGAGATGGCGACTCCATTTTCGCTGAAATTCCGGCTACAACCGATCAGATTGATTAAGGGTACTCCACAACCCTTTTATCTGAACGTTTATTGCCAAAGTTCGGTTTGGGTTTCGGATTAGGCCGTCAGTTTGTCGCAAACGAGAACAATTCCGATCTTTCTCGGGTGAGGCAGGCCCTTCCGTGCAGTTGTCAGCGGATCAAGTCTTACGGGTCTTTCTTAACAGGATTCTGAAGAAAGCATCAGCCTGTCATGCAGAGCCCGCCGTCTTTTGGCGGGCGAAGAATCTCAGCAGTTATCTTTTCCGTACCAACCTTCGCTCAAGTCTCTCCATGCGTGATTCGTCGAAATAATCAAGGCAACTTTCCTGGCACGCACCCATCCTTTGATCTGCTTCTCCCGTTGGATCGCGGCGCGGATATCACCACAGCTCTCGTAATAGACTAGGCGGTTGATGTTGTATTGCCGGGTGAAGCCGGGGAGCAGTTTGCGCTTGTGTTCAAAGACTCGGCGCTCCAGGTTGTTGGTCACACCGGTGTAGAGCGTGCGAGAGTTGTTGGTCATGATGTAAACGTAATACTTCTTCATTCGGCCCCTTCGCTCAGCCCGTGATAATAGCCTGTTGTGTCAAGCATGGCAGACTGCCGAGATGCTTCGCTGCGCTCAGCATGACAGCGACGACGCACGCGGCAACCAAAACATTGGCGCAGCATGAGGGGGTTTGACCGCCACAATGACATGCGATCGCCCCTACGCGGCGGATTCCCAGGGGCGGCAGATGCGCTCGATGATGTCGATCATGTTCTCGACTTCTTCTGAAGTTGGGCTGTTCTCAGGGTGCACGGCGGCGCAACGCGCGCTCCACGCCCTTCTCAGGAGCGTCCTATCTGCAAGCGAAATGTACCCACCTTCAAGCAGCCTGTCAAAGAGGATTTCAATGGCGCCCTTTACGTAGAGCTTCAGGCCACCACAGAGCCGGCGGGCGGCGAGCCGCAAGAGCCGCTCGTATTCCACCCCGGCGATCATGCCGGCCAGGTTCGGGTCTTCGTAGACCAGAATGCGGGCCAGTTCCAGAGGGCCGTATTTCTCGAGAAACGGTCGAAGCACCTGCGCCACGCGACGGCGCTGAATCCAGATGTCTGCGTCGAATGCCGTGCGCACGCTGACCCCATACGCTGCCTCGAGCTCTTCAACCGTCAGCTCGTGATAGGTCCACAGAGCGGCCTCTGTGGAAGCCACGGATGGCAACTGGAAGTGCTCTTTCCACACTCGAAGCTCATCGCAATAGGCGAGGTAGACGTTAATGGTGCGCGGACGGTAAACCTGAAGAAGGTTCATGATGGGAGTGCTGAAAACGCCGAAACGGTCAGGGTGGACGAAGCGCAGCACCAGGGAGACAAGGCCGATATTCTGGAAAACCCGCAGCGACCGCTGCACCAGATCATGCGCATCGCTAGGAAGCGGGCCTACCATCAGATGGGCGTTTTTCAACGCCTGATCCAACTCCTTCTCAATCGGCTTCGGCCAATAGCGCGCGAAGGCCGTCTGGGCCGGGTCGAAGATGTTCAGGACATCTTTCGCCACCAGCCACCGCTTTCCCGTAGCGGAGTTGCTCAAACTTCTTTTCCAGGGATTGAGAGGAGTAAGCTGCGCCCGAACTTCTTCTTACAAACTTCGGGGATAGCGGTCAAGATAACCCCTCAGGTCAAAACCCGCCACGATTCCTCTTCTCCACTCTACCTAACATTTTACCGAGGTTGCCGTTCAAAGCAAGTTTTTCGTGCCCGTATGCGGCAAGTATCGTCAGCCCGTGGGGTGAAGCCTATCGCTGCTTTGGCGGGAATTGCGTCAGCGGCTAAAACCTCAATGGTGTTCTGCTGAGGGATTAAACTTGAATTCGCAAGTTGGACATTACTAACAGCAGACCGGCGCGACCGTTCACTTGTCAGGTCGAATTTCGAGGTTGCACAGAAGGACCTCCTCTTTGCCTTCACAGTTGGCCTTGGCGAGGACCTCACCGTTGCTTCCATAAACGACGCAGCCTCCCTCGCACTTCTCAAACCAGGAAATGCCTACGCGGTTGGAGGCGAGCAACGGCGCACCAAACGTCTTGGCAAGCTGGCCAAGGTCGGGACCGTATGCGTAAAGGCTGCTCCGGTTATTGGGGTAAAACACGAGTTGCGGGCGCAGTTCAGCGGCACGGTCAATGCAGCGCCTGGCTGTACCGTCCGCACAGATGAAACAGCTAGCGCGGATGCCGTCAAAGTGGAAAATCTCCGGGCCCGTGCCCGGGTCGTAGCGAACCCATTCGTCCCGGTAGCCCTCGTCTTTAGGGTCGTGGTAAATCCAGGTTTTGCGATACCGATAAAGGAAACCTTCGGGACCCACGAAGACCTGACTGATATGGAATCTGTCCTCGCGAGTTTCAGAAAGGCCAAAAGAAATGAAGCACTTCCAGCGGGACGCCAGTTTCGTTACCCATTGCGTGGATTTGCCTTCCGGCACCCGTTCCGCCAACTCGCGCAAGCGCGGCGTGTAATCACAGGCTGTCCCTTCGTGAAACATCACCCAGCGGGCGCCTGATTTGACCGCTTGTTCGGTGAGGCGTTCGATCTCCCGGAGATTGAGGTCAACTTGCTCCGGCACCGCGTCGAATTGAACCAAAGCCACAGGAATGGTTCGGGCGGTGAGAGGCTCATGTTCCTGAACAGCGGCTGCATCCGGGGCCGATAGCACTAACCCACCTGCCGCGCCGGCAAGCACAGATTTCATGAATTTTCTCCGATTCTCTGCCACGACTCAACCTCCTCTCAGGTCAGAACTAACCGATCACCCACAGTAAACAGCTCACTCATCCGGAATTTCCTTTTTTGGGCTTCCGCAGCCCAGAAGTATACACCCAGAATTTCCTTTTTGACACTCTGCCCATCGAGTGGCCAGCAACTTCGGAATGCTGGCGGGCAGCAGCGCATGGGAGGCAGAAACAGCACGGTTTCGACGCTTCAGGTGGGGCGACGCAAAGGTGGGTGCATTTTCAAGAGCACTTCGCCAGTGGGGCGGAGGTGCCGACGCAGAGCCAAATTGTTATGGGGCCAAGCGGGAGGGGAGGCGAGCCTAACTTGTGTCGTCGGGGACCGGGCGCGACAAGCTGAGCCAGAGGAGTTGCCAAAGGGTGATGGGCTGAAGGATGGGGTGGGTACCGCGGTGGAGGTAACGAACTCGGTAGAGCCGTTCTATGGTCAGGGCCAAGCAGGTCAGAAGCCAAACCACCAGCAAGCTATTGCACTCGTGGTGGCAGATGTGTTCGAACCCGTAGCGATTTTTGGCATCGTTGAACCCTTCATTTTCGATCTCCCAGCGGCTCTTGGCCATGCGGAAGATGGCGCGACTGCTGACCTGGTGGCGAGGGAAGTCGGTCAGCCAATACGCCTCGTACACCGTGCCGTTGGGCTTGTGCTGGCGATAACGAACCACGCGCACGGTTTCCCAACGCAGTGTTTCCCAAGGGTCAAAGTCGTCGGCATCCCAGATTTCCACTCGGTCCTTCCCGTAGTAGAAGACCTGATGGGGAGCTTGGTGGAGAAATCTTCTCTGGGCGGCTGCGAACAATTCGGGGAGGTTGTTTTTCAAGCGGGCGACCACGTGGAGTCCCAGATCCCCGGCACCGTGCAGAAAGGGCGCGGTGGCGAAGTCCCCATCGGCGACCACATAATCGGCAAAACGGCGGCCTAGGTTGCCGACGGCACGGCGGAGAAGTCGCCGACCGGCGTTATACTCGCTGTCCCCAGGACCGTAGGGTTCCACATCCAGGGGCAAGGTTAAGCCAGTTCCCACCACACTGATCATGACCAGTTGGTGATGGTAGCTGAGGATCTCCCCTTTCTGGTTGCGGACGGGACGGCAAAAATCACAGCCCTTTTCCTCCGACCGTCCGGCGCCCGTTCCATCCAAGGCCAGTCCGATGAAGCGGCAGTCGTCGAACGCTTTATGCCGCTTGGCCTGATGAAGGGCGGTGACCGCCGCTTGGCGCGTGACGCTGGGGTCGAGCCGTTCGGTGAAGTAACCGAGCGCGTCGTTGCCGAAGCGGCGGGAAACATCCAGGGCGCGCCGGGCCGCTGAGTGCACGAGCGCTTCAATGGCCGCGAAGGCCGCGCGACGCAGCAACGCCCCCATCAAGAAAGCCCACAGCAGTGCGGTCGCCGGAATACGCCCCTGGGTGCGGCCATCGCCCGGCGATTGTAAGTAGGATTTCAGACGCAGACACTTCTCCACGTAGCTCTTGAGGCGGCGCGGTGACGGCCCCTTCACCGATGCCTTTGCTTCCGCCACAGGGCGAGCAATTGTGCGTTAGTGGCGAAGACCTCGGCCACGGCCTCTTTAAACTCCCGGCCCGCTTCCACCAAGCGTCGAACTTCCTCGACCCATTCATTGGGGATGTGCTCCACCCGCTTCTTGCCGCCGGCCATGAAGGTGAGAGACCAAACGGGGTGCCCCTGCTTGTCCTGGGCGCAATGGCAGGTGGGCTGGCCACAGCGGCGGTGAGTAAGCGAGAGCGATCCAGGGAGCAGATCGGGCGGGATGGGGAAGCGGCCGAGGAGTTCGAACTTGCGTTGGCGGAGACGAGCGGCTTGCGGACCTTTGGGTACAATCTTCATATGAGTGTAATAATACATGCAGAACAGGAAAGTCAAGCACTTTTTTCGGGAATGCGAAAATAGAAGGGGTTCAGGCGAACAGGAGCGGACACCCCAGGAGTTGCGCGGTTCTTAGCTCAAATCGGGAAGGACAATTTACCGTTTCCGAAGCTGCTGCTCGAGTGGTAGTGCCTGAAATTTGTGTTGTTTTTATTTTTGTAAGGCTTTTTCCAATTTTTCCAAGAGGCTCAGGTGTTTGGAAGTTCGCAGTGGTGCAGTAGAAAAATATCTGTTTTCGGAGTCTGGCACATCAATCCGTCGCTCTATGGAAAATACAGCAGGAGCGAACTTCGAGGCAAGAGTATTCACACCTATGGTTATGCCTGCGGTTCGATAAACAAATTGGTGGTTGAACTGCTCATTCACATCTGGGGATATGAATGCAGCCAGTTCTTTCAGAATAGGATGAAGCGAATCCAGTTGCAGGTCGGAGTAAACCACCAAACTGCTTGTGAAGAGCTTTCGCCGAATCATTTCCGGCTCATAGCTTATTCCAATTTCCTTTTTGGCCCACATGAGCAACTGTTGCAGTGTGGCATCTGTATCGTCGGTATCAGAACTAGTTTCGAGCACAATACCGTCGTTGAAAATCGTAAGCTTGTCTATGGGTTGATCGTTCCATTTCCCTATCTCGAAAACCGCTCCGGCGGTCTCTTTGTTCTTGCCGAAATCTTGAGGGAATTTGCGGAATTCACATCGTTCGGCGATGGCAGTCATCAAGTCCGGAGCAAAAACCTTCCCCGTAGGAACCAGATCGGTGATTTCCACCAATGCGGATACCTTACTCACATGGATAGATGCTAATTTCATGATGTGTTAGACTCCTGCGCCCTGCGCCAATATTCGTGGGCGAAGTTGATTTCCGTAAATAAGTGTACCCGCGCTTTCGGCACTATTCGAGGTGCCAAGGTCAAACGGGTCACGGGCCGAGCGTTTCTGTTGACCTTTTGCTTGCTCAGCTTGATCCGGTATAGGTCCACCTTGCGTCCAATGATTGATTTCAGTTACATTGCCGCTTGCGGTGACCCGATGCGGCTCCTCTGCTACTGCGGGAGCTTCCTCTTTTTGACAAACAGCACCTTCGTCGCCAGCCAAAGCCCTGTCTTCCGCGAAGCTTGGTACCGCGAGCGATTCACTTGAAAGCCCTCTGTCTAAGAAGGGCGTGCCGCTTACCCAATCTACCAGTTGATTAAACGGCTCAAATCGAACAACAAGAGCTACGTCGAAAGCGGCAGCCACTTTCTTTAGTGTGGTAATCGTCGGTTTCGCAGTAGTCGGTTTTTCTAGTCGGTAGACTTGATTTTGCGTTGTCCCAACCAATTCGGCTAGCTTGGGCTGGCTCAAATGATTTCGATTCCGTAGCGCACGGATTTGAAACGCAATTCCGTTGCTAATCTGCGAAGCAACAAACTTAGACCTTGCTTCAGGACCTTTCTTTAATCTTTTCAGAAGGGACTTCTTAGTCCAAATTAAACTCGTGGAGTGTAGCCCTCTTGTTTTGGACTTCGCAGAGGCGTCGTTTAGCGATGTTTTTCCCATGTCTATCATTCCTCGCTTTCTTATTTGTGGCATGTAGGAATTTGTAAGACTCCTCTTCTTCCGCGCCGAAGAAACCGTAAATCCGATAGTAGAATTTTCCTTGAAGACACTTGATCGGGTCAAAGCGTATCTCCGAAATCCCTCCCTCACCAATCAGCGGATCGAAAAATGGCTCCTCCCAATCATCCCGAGGCGTCACTTGCAGGAAAGCCAGTCGGTCCGTAATTTCATCGCGGTGACCTTCAGCAAGATTTTCGAACCAGAATTGGACTGGCCTCCCTTCCTTTGGCGACTCAAAGCCAAGAAACTTCCACCTACAATCCTTCTCCTCGGAATTCATAAGATATCATCAAAAAAGGTGTAAGTCAACAACAAATCCTAAAAATGTTCTTGACATTACACCATTATTGATGTAGACTCCTATAAGCGTATGAAAAACAAAGGCCAGCCACTCAACCTACGGAAGATTGAACCGCTGGCCTCGCTTTTTGTGGGCCTGAGGGAAGGTTCCCGCTTGGGCATTCTGGGTGCTCATAGCAGGGGGTTCAACTCCCCCCAGGTCCATCAATTTAACGCCCCGCCGATAGCTGGTAACTACCGGCAGGGCACATCCTCGGGCCGAAGCCAAAAGGACGGGGTTTCTAGGCCCTCCGTCATTTTCGCTCTCGGACCTGAAGAAAGCAAGGGAGAAAATGACTCGCCACAACTGCCGAATCGAATGCCGGAAATTTGGGAAGACGCACAAGGGCCAGCAACGTTATCGTTGCTCCAATGCAATAAGACGTATTCCGATCCTCGTAACGAGCACCTGGGAGGGATGTATACGCCGCCTGAAAAAGTGGAAGGTGTTATCAATCTACTGGTCGAGGGTTGCTCGATTAGATCAATTCAGAGGCTCACTGGCATTGACCAAAACACAATCATGAGGATTCTAGTATTCGTGGGAGAACGCTGTCAGCGACTACTTGAGAGCAAGTGCCGAAACGTGTCCGTGTCCGATGTTCAATGCGATGAAATTTGGGGTTTCGTGGGCTGCAAGGAAAAGCACAACAGAACAGGAAATCTCGAGTTTGGTGATGCCTACTGCTTCGTCGCTATTGAGCGAGCTAGTAAGTTGGTGCTGACTTGGCATCTTGGACGGCGCACGGCTCACGACACAGCATGTTTTGTGGAAAAGTTGAATGAAGCAACTACCGGACAATTCCAGGTGACAACGGACGGCTTCGCGCCCTATTTCGATGCGATTCACACATCTCTTGGGACGCGGGTTCACTACGCGCAATTGATAAAGGTCTATGCGGAATCCACCAATGAAGAGCATCGCTATTCACCAGCCAGCGTGGTAGAAGCCATACCAAAGCCACTATGGGGCCAGCCGGACCCTGAGCGGATTTGTACGTCTCACGTCGAGCGCCAGAACTTGACAATGCGAATGCAGATTCGCAGGCTAACTCGCCTCGCGAACGCATTCTCCAAAAAGAGGGCTAACTTGTGGGCCGCACTTGCTCTATACTTTGCCTGGTACAATTTCTGCCGGACACACCGGACGATCCGCTGTACTCCGGCAATGGAAGCGAAGATCACAGATCATATTTGGACGATTGGCGAGCTTCTGGGAGCCTGAGAGGAAGGTTATTATGTATCGAAAGTGCCCCAACTGTAACTCTTCTAGTGTTCTGTCCCTTAAATAACTAGACATATTGAGCCCGATGTGGTATGAATTTGAGCATGGCGAGAATCAGTCCGGTGGTGAATTTGTCCGCGCAAGACAGAGCGCAATTGGCGCAGTGGGAGTCGGCGCATGGGACGCCTCAGCAGGTGGCCTTGCGGTGCCGGTTGGTGCTGGCCGCCGCGGCCGGAAGGCCGGATCTGGAAATTGCGACCTGTCACGGAGTCAATCGACATACCGCCGCCTTGTGGCGAGGGCGAGTGCGAAGCACAGGGATCGGTGCGGTATGGGAGATTGAACCCGGTCGGGGACGCAAACCGAAGTACGACCTGGAGAAGCGCGATGCGTTGATTGCTGCGACGCTGCAAACCAAACCCAAGGGCATGACCCAATGGAGTTGTCGGAGCATGGCGAAAGCCCAGGGTATGAGCAAGAATACCGTGAACCGGCTTTGGCAATTGCACAACCTCAAGCCTCATTTGAACCGGACCTTCAAGTTGTCACGCGATCCCAAGTTTGTGGAGAAGTTGACCGATGTGGTGGGTTTGTATTTGAACCCGCCGCACAGGGCGGTGGTGCTGTGCGTGGATGAAAAGAGCCAAATTCAAGCCTTAGACCGAACTCAGCCGGGCCTTCCCCTGAAGAAAGGCCGGTGCGGCACGATGACGCACGATTACAAGCGCAACGGAACGACGACGCTCTTCGCGGCGCTGAATCTGTTGGACGGCAAGGTCATCGGGCAGTGCAGTAGCCGGCATCGCCATCAAGAATTCCTGAAGTTCTTGGGCCGACTGGACCGTGAGTTTCCAGGGGACCAGGAACTGCACCTGGTGGTGGACAATTATGGGACGCACAAAACAGCGGAAGTGCAGACCTGGCTGAAACGCCATCGTCGTTTTGTGCCGCACTTTATTCCGACCAGTTCCAGTTGGCTCAACTTGGTGGAGCGGTGGTTTGGGGAGTTGACGCAAAAAGCGGTGCGCTCTGGGGCGTTTGCCAGTGTACCGGATCTGGTGCAGGCTATCGAAGCGTTCTTGGCAGCATGGAACCAGAATCCGCGACCTTTCGTCTGGACCGCCAAACTTGAGGACATCCTCCAAAAGATAGAACGCGCCCGTGCGAAACTGGAATCGATTCACCCGGGGAGCACCCAACCCCGACGCCGTCAAAAACAAGAAGAATGATTTGGCTAATCATTTAAGGGACACTACACTAGATTCCACTGGATCGAGGAGGATGGAAGGTATTATCTGTGTTGCGAGAAAACGAAACAATGCGGATGGCGGATCGAGTTCGAACCGAAAGAGCCTCTGCCAACACAAAATTAAGGCACTACCCATCGAGTCATGACCCGAGGCCTCCGCCGACGATGAAAAGGGATCTGCAATTCCAGCTTCTAAGGCGTCGCATTTCATCCTACAGGTGCTTGGCTTGGCTGAAATCGGCCACCCTCGGTGGAATTCGGCCAAGCCAAGTCCGTTCCTTGAGTGGCAGCTCTTTTATCCAATGCCTTTAACTATTTATATTTCAATAAGATGCCTCACCCTACCTGGGAAGGGAGTTTTGGCGACCCACATGCCATGAGCAAGACGGAGGTTCAAATGAGGTCTAGCAGCCAGACAGGTGGGAGGTGGGCCATGAAAAGCCGAAAACTTTGGTATGTGATTGCGCTCAGCACGCTTTGTCTTGTGGCAGCAAGGCTTGCCGTGGCCCAGGAGCAAGCGCCTCTGCCGGACGCTGGCGCCCAGGAGCAAGGTCCTCCGCCAAGCGAGACGACCCAGGAGCAAGGCCCCCCGCCTGGCGCCGCCCGCGTCAGCATGATCAACGGCGAGGTTTCTACCATGCGCGGGGACAGTGGGGAATGGGTGGCGGCCATCGTGAACGCGCCGGTGGTGCCGGGCGATACGGTGGCTACAGCCGCGAGCGCCGCGTGCTGAAGTCCAACTCGACTTCGCGAACGTTCTGCGCATGAACCAGAATGCCGATGTGAAAATCGCTGACCTCACGCAAAAGCACATTCAACTCCAGGTGGCAAGCGGCATCATCGATTACACGGTGTTCAAGGGCACGGAAGCGGATGTGGAAATCGACACCCCCAACATGGCCGTGATCCCCATGGGCGAGGGCGTCTACCGCATCCAGATCGACGCCGATTCGCAAACGGAACTCACCGTCCGCAAGGGCCAGGCGCAGGTTTCAACTCCGCAGGGCAGCACGACCGTGGAAAAAGGCCAGGTCATTTACGTTCGAGGCACGGACAATCCTGAATACCAGATTGCCGATGCCGCGCCCAATGACGAATGGGATAGATGGAACAACGATCGCGACCGCGCCATCGAGAAAGCCCAAAGCTGGCAGTACGCGAACCGCTATTACACTGGCGCCCAGGACCTTGATCAGTACGGTCAGTGGGAAAATACGCCCGACTACGGTTATGTCTGGGCTCCCAATGTGGGGCCGGACTGGGTACCCTATTATGATGGCAGTTGGGCGTGGGAGCCTTATTGGGGATGGACCTGGGTTTCCTATGAACCCTGGGGCTGGGCGCCTTACCACTACGGCCGTTGGTGCTGGTGGGGTAGCCGTTGGTGCTGGTGGCCGGGGGCCGGATATTGGGGTCCGCGGCCCGTTTGGGCGCCGGCTTACGTCTCCTTCCTCGGATTCGGCTTCGCGCGCGCGGCTTCGGACTCGGCTTTGGTTTCGGTTCGATTGGCTGGTGCCCGCTGGGGCCCTTTGATAGAGCCTTTCCGTGGTGGGGACATCGCAACGGTTATCAGTGCTGTGGGTATATGCAACTAACTTCAACAATTTCAATCGTGGGCTCCGCCCGATGGGGAATGTGCCTCGGCGTTACTCTTCCAATCTCCAGGCGGCGCTTAACAACCCCAACATCCGGCGCGCCATCACCACCATGCCTGCGGACCAGTTTGGGAAGGGCATGGTTAGAGGAGTCGGGCGCAGTGTGGATGCGGCCACGCTGCGGCAGGGCCAGATGGTGCGGGGAACTCTGCCCGTCGTTCCCACGCGCGCGAGCTTGATGCCGGGTAATCGTTTGGCCAGCCCGTCCGCAATTCCGTCGCGGGCCGTCAATAACACGCGTTTCTACAGTAAGAGTCCTGTTCCTGCCCGTACTGAGTCCTTCAATCAGCGGGCCGCACAGATTCAGCAGATGGTCCAGCAGCACAACCCCGCTGCGGCCTCGAACCTAGGCGCGCGGCAGGGCGCGAATTCCACTGGAAGGTTTGGGAACGCGGGAGGCGCGGCCAGCGGAGGCTTTGGAAACGCGAACCGTCCCGGATACACGAACGCGAGGCCGATGGCGCCTTCCACCCAGAGTCAATCCGGCAACTCGGGCTGGGGACGGTTTAGTTCACGCTCGCCTTATTCATCGCCGGCACAAGGCGGCCAGGCGCCTCGCAGCTTCACCAATAGCTCACCCTACAACACGACGCGGCCTCAATCGGCGCCTGCTGGCGGGAACTACCAGCCGCGTTATGCAACTCCACAGCAGGGAAGCAACCAGGGCGGCTGGCAGAGATTCTCGAGGCAAAGCCAGCCGGCGCCTTCGACCAGGGGCGGGGGATGGAATGCTCCCGCCCCGCGCTCGCAGTACTCAGCCCCGAGTTGGGGCCGATCCTCGTCCAGCCCAGGGGGGCAATCCTATGGCGGGTATGGTAGTCGTCCCTCGTTGAACCTCAGTAAGCCTATTGTGGTTCAACGGTCCACGGCCCCGCGCTCCTATGGAGGCGGTGGCCGTGGATATTCCGCGCCGTCCGGTGGCGGGCGTGGATATTCTGCTCCGTCCGGCGGCGGTGGCCATAGCGCACCCTCTTCTTCCCACGGTGGGGGCGGTGGCGGCGGAGGGCACGGCAGGCGATGAAAGCAGGTGTCAGGTGCCAGGTTTCAGGTGTCAGGGCGACCCGGCACTTGACACCTATCACCCGACACCTGAACCTGGCACCACCTCTCCTGATTCAGTCGACTCCTGACTCCGTCCTCGTATACAATAGTCTAGACATGCTGCGACAAAACGATTTGCTGGCTGCTACAACTGCGCCACTCGAAGAGATTGAATCGATTCTGAAGGCCGAACACTCCGACCCGTTCCACATTCTCGGCGCGCATGTGGTGGAGTGGGAAGGCAAGCCAGCCGTTGCCATCCGCTGCTACCTGCCGGGAGCCGAGCAGGTTTGGGTGTGCCGGGACTCGGGCGTCTTTCCTTCGCAACGCATCCATGCGGACGGATTCTTTGAGGCTGTGTTCCCGAACGAGACGCAGGTTTTCCGATATCGGCTTCGCGCCCGTTACGGGGAGGGTAACGAGCCGGAGTTTGAAGACCCTTACCGCTTTCCCCCGACCCTCTCCGACTTCGATCTCTACCTTCTAGGCGAGGGCAAACACTACAAGTCTTACGAGAAACTCGGCGCTCACGTGATGGAGCTTGAGGGAGTTCGAGGCGTGGCCTTTGCCGTGTGGGCTCCGAACGCGCAGCGGGTGAGCGTGGTGGGGAATTTCAATAACTGGGACGGCCGCCGGCATCCCATGCGCGTGCGCGGAAGTAGCGGTATTTGGGAACTGTTCGTTCCGGGCCTTATGGAAGGCGAGATCTACAAGTATGAGATCAAGGGCCACAACGATTATCTGGGCTTGAAGGCAGACCCGTTCGCCTTCTATGCAGAACTCCGGCCCAACAATGCTTCCATCGTACATGACATCAATGGTTATGCCTGGCACGACCAGGCATGGATGGAAGCGCGCGCGCAACAGCAGTTCCTCAAGGCGCCTCTTGCCATCTACGAAGTTCACCTCGGGTCCTGGCGACGCGGCGAAGGCAACCGCCTGCTCAGCTACCGCGAACTCGCCGAACAACTGGTCGACTACGTCTGCGAGATGGGCTTCACGCACGTCGAGCTGCTGCCCGTCATGGAGCATCCGCTGGATGAATCCTGGGGCTATCAGACCGTCGGTTACTTCGCGCCGACCAGCCGCCACGGCACGCCTGAGGACTTCATGTATTTCGTCGATTACTGCCACCAGCACGGGATCGGCGTGATCCTGGATTGGGTGCCGGCGCACTTTCCCGCCGATGCCCATGGCCTGGCGTATTTCGACGGCACGTACCTTTACGAGCATGCAGACCCGCGCTTGCGCGAGCATCCTGACTGGGGCACGCGAATTTTCAATTACGGCCGCTCGGAAGTCCGGAACTTCCTCTTGACCGAGCGCGCTCTTCTGGCTGGAAAAATATCACGCCGACGGGTTGCGCGTGGACGCCGTGGCGTCAATGCTCTACCTGGATTATTCGCGCAAGTCCGGAGAATGGATCCCCAACCGCTACGGCGGCAACGAGAACCTGGAGGCCATCGATTTCATCAAGCGGTTCAACGAACTCGCTCACCAGGACCGTCCCGGCGTGCTGACCATCGCAGAAGAGTCCACCGCCTGGCCGGCGGTTTCACGCCCCACGCACCTGGGTGGCCTGGGGTTCAGCCTGAAGTGGAACATGGGCTGGATGTACGATATGCTCCTTTACTTTTCCAAGGACCCCATCCACCGCAAGTACCACCACCACCACCTCACCTTTTCGCTCCTTTATGCCTTCACTGAGAATTTTGTGCTGGTGCTTTCCCATGATGAAGTGGTCCACGGCAAACGCTCACTGCTTTCGAAAATGCCCGGCGACACGTGGCAGCAGTTTGCGAACTTGCGCTTGCTTTATGCCTTCCAATTCGCTCACCCCGGCAAGAAAATGCTCTTCATGGGCGGGGAGTTCGGCCAGTGGATCGAATGGAATCCAAGCCAGGCCCTTGACTGGAACCTGCTTGACTACGAACCCCACCGTCAGGTAAAGCAACTGGTTGCGGACCTGAACCGCCTTTACAAGGCTGAGCCGTCACTGCACGAAGTCGATTTTGAATGGCAGGGTTTTGAATGGATCGATTTCCACGATGCCGACAACTCTGTGATCGCTTTCCTGCGCCGCGCTCGTGACCCAAGCAATCACCTGGTTGTGGTCTGCAACTTCACCCCTGTTTCCCACGCCGGCTACCGCATCGGCGTGCCGGAAGCGTGTTTCTATCGTGAGGTTCTCAATACAGACGATGCGAAATATGGCGGCAGCGGCGTCACCAACGCGCCCGGCCGGCAGGCGGTGCCGATGCCCTGGCAGAATCAACCTTGCCATATCGAGACGACCTTGCCGCCTCTCGGCGTGGCCATTTTCAAGCCGGAACGCTAGCCCGGTTTATATTATGGAAGCGCCTCGAGCTCCACGACGGCCGCCCGCCATTGTTCCCCCAGCTCGACTGGAAAACCGGCATCGGTCAGGTCTCGACCGCTAAAGACCCCTTTCTTGGTCCCGTCAACTGTGAGTTGGTAGCGGGTGGCCAAGTCCAGACCGCGCAATTTGAAAGCATGGACCCAGTTGCTCTGGTCTAAACGGTAGGCCATCAGCAGACTGCGTTTCCGGTCAGGCGAGACATACTGCACGCCGCACCATCCGGTCGGATTGTCATGCGGCGGGGGAGGTGTCAGATGGTACACATCGGCGCCCATGAAATTATGCCGGATGCGCTTGTAAAGTGCGACGTTTTCCCTGACGCGTTGCTTCACGTCGGGGCTCCAGTCCAAGATCTTTCCGGAAATCCCGAACTGCCCGTTCATGGGCACGCGCAGCATGAAATCCCACCAACCCGGAGGATTAGTCGGCCTTATCATCGCCGCCCCCTCGTCCCCCGTTACCCAGTGGTTGCATACCTCAGGAATAAACTCGACCGTGCACCCGTAGCCCAATTGGACCGAAGCCTTAGGGTCTGTCATATCGGACAGCCAAGACGTGTGCGAACGGGCCATGATACCCAGGTCAAAACGGCCGCCACCGCTGGCGCAGTTCTCGATAATCAGATGGGGATAAGTCGCGCGAATGTAGTCGAACCAGCTATACAGGCCCCTCACATGGCGGTCTAACACATCGCCGCGACGCTGGTCGATTCCCGCCGGATCAAACCGTTCCCCAAGGTAGAGGTTGTAGTCATTCTTCAACCAGTCGATCTTATAGTCGTGAACCAGCCGGTCCACCACGGCACGCGCCCACTGCTGCACCTCCGGCTTCGAAAAGTCGAGATTGTATCGGTCAGACTCCCTGATTGGCTGGCCATTGTAAGTCAGGCACCACTCGGGGTGTTCTTTGAAGGTCTGGGAATCGTACCCCAGCGATTCGATCTCCACCCAGATTCCAAATTTCATCCCTTTGCTGCGAATATGATTCGCGAGCTCTTCAATGCCGTGGGGGAACTCTTCCCGGTCTGCCACCCAGTCGCCAGCCATGGTTTTGTTGGGACTCCAGCCGCCATCCAGGACAAAGATTTCTGCTCCCAAGTCCGCCGCCACATCGGCGTAGCGCTTCAGGAGGTCCGCTTTCATCCCTCTTTCGGGAAACGGCCAAGTGGTGTTGAATTGCACCAGCAAGGGGTCGTTCTCGGGGATGTGGGGAATCACAAACCGCCGTTGATAACGGTGAAGCTGATTTGCAGCGTCGTCGAGGTCTCCGCCCGAGGCTGTAAATGTCACCATTGGCGCCGTAAAAGAACCGTGTGGTGGAAGCGTCAAAGAGCCGCCGAAGTCAAAGCGGATCCCGAGCGAAGCTTCAAGCTCTTCGTCCACTAAACTTCCCTTGCTGGGTTTAGGTCGCTCGAAATGCATCTCCCAGTTTCCCGAGTAAGCCAATTGGGCGAGGTATCGAACCGAGCGGTCCTCGTTGTGAAGACAAAACCAAGGTGAATACTCCCGGCTGGAACGACCCAGAGTGGAAACCAGAGACCGCCGATCCGCACCCAGCTTTTCGGTGGCCATTTGTCGCTCGTCTCCCCATCCGCCCCAGAGGTAAGTCAGCTCGTACTTCCCCTCGGGCAAGCGCCAGCTCAGCGAAGGCAGGGTCTCTACCCGGAGCGGGCGATCCCCTTGGTTGAGAAGAACCAATTGCCGTGTGAATACCCCCGTGTCACCCCACGTGTCGTAGAGAACGGTAATCTGCAGCGGCAATCGGCGGTGCTTAAACACCATCTTCAGCTCTTCCACCCCCGCCCGCAGCGGTTCTACGGCATGCGAAACCAACTCCAAGTCGTCGGGATTCAACTGCTGCCCCTCGACTTGGCCGGAGATATCGTGGTCGTGGCGCGGTTCAAGGCCGGCTGTAAACGGGCCTTTCGGTGTTTGTCCCCAGCCGGGTTGGCCCGAGGGGCCAAAGTACTCCAGCAAGACCACCCCATTTTGCTGGCGTAGCCGGTATTCGACACTGCCGCTTTTCAGCGTCCAGCGCTGGCTTGAAGCGTCATAGTCGACTCCGGCCTGCAACTGGACAACTGCCGTCAGCGCCACGCCCACAACCATAACCAACCGGCACACACTCCACAAATCATATAAAAGCAGCCTTTTGAATCCAAGTTTACAAGTCCGTCCATTCACGAACATGCTGGTCATCACTTTCTTGTCGGCTCTCATGAGTGAATCCTTCTCTCTTCGGCGGAATCGGCGGGATAAAGGTGCCTTGGCTGGCAGGGTTCCCGCGCTTGGTGCGGCGGGTACCGCTTACACTGGGATTTCCTTTTTCGATTCCGACGGAGCGGCAGTGTACTCCTAACCGCCTCTGCATGCAATGCTCGAGCCCAGTGTTGTCCCAGCAAAGTGATAAGTTCCTAAGGCAGGACCTGTTAGTGAAAGGGCTGCGGGTGGCGGGGACGTGCAGCTTGGGGGAGGGCAACGCTTACCGGGAAGGAGAGTTTCTGGCGGAATGGGAAGATCACCTTGCGGCGGGGTTAAACAGGCTGCGGAAAAAACCGTTCGGCCTATCATTCCGAGGAGCCAATGTCTACATCCCCAGCACCAGCCGGTCAACTCGCTGGCCCACGTCTCGCAAATAGGCTTCATCGCCTGCCTCGAGCTCGGTCGTAGCATAGCCAGTGTAGCCAACGTCTGCGAAAGCCTGGCGGACCGCAGGCCAGTCGATATCGCCCTCTCCCAGGTTGACAAAACGGTAGCCATTGCCGAAGCCACCCCCGAGTACCTTGAAATCTTTGAGGTGGACTTTGGCGATGCGCTTGTCCAGGTTGCGAATCCAATCCTGCGGGTAGCCATAAAACACCACGTTGCCCACATCGAAATATGACTTGACCCAAGGGCTCTGAAATTCATCCACGTACCTTGGCATCTCGAGGGGGCTGAGGAGGAATTTGTTCCAGACCTCCTCGATGGCGATGATGACCTTCAGTTCCTCGGCCAGGGGGATTAACTTTCGGATCTGCTTCTGGGAGCGCGTCCACGCCTCACGGTAGCTGGTCTGCGGGTTGACGACGGCCGGTACCAACAATACCGCCTCTGCCCCCCAGAGCTTGGCGTTGCGGAGCGAAGTTCGCATCCCCTCCAGGCTCTTCTCCACCACTGAAGGATCGCTCGAGGAGAGGGGATTCTCCCAATGAGCCATATTCATCACGGAATGGATTCTGACTTTGGCGTCATCCGCCGCCTTCTTGACTTCCTCGGCTTCGTGCTCGTCGCTCACCGTCTGGCCCTCGACCGCATCGAAGCCCACTTTCCGCACCAGCTTGAATCGCTCGGCGTAGCTCAACTGTTTCGGCAGCATGCTGATCTGGAGGGCCTTCTTCATGTGACTCGCCCCCGGTATTGGAGACGCCAAAGCGGTCGCCGGGCCGCTGCTCGTCCCAACCCAGGTGGCTGCACAAGCGGCAGCCGAAACCTTCAAAAAATGTCGTCGTGATCGTTGGTTTTTCATTCCTACTTCCCCTTTTCAATTCTTCGATGTGCAATGCAAGTGTTCGGTCCCAACTCATTTCCGTGTCTGTTGCGTTACAAAGGACCAGTGCACCGCCGAGTAGATGTTCGAACAGGTCCCGCAAGGATAGCGCAGATAGTCCCACGGATCTGGTCGATCTAGCGTTCTCAGCTCACCAAGGTAGAAATTCAGCTCGCTAACTACATCCTTAACGATCTTCGAGTTCCGCAGATCTGCTCGTTCGGTCAGGAATTCTACGTTACAGGCCCCTCGCTGGTCACGGGAGACCAAGGCAACCGGAATGCATTCATTCCATCCACAGGTGGGGACGTCTCCGTACCGCAGCTCAAAGTGCTCCGACATTCGGTCGACCGGGCCTTCGCGCCACCATTCTGATTGCACTGTCGCCCCACCAGCCTTTTGGAGTCTGCCGCGGACTATTGCGGGCTTCCGCCGGTTGGACAGCGAATTGGCAAGAACAGCCGGTGAACACGCCGTTTCAACTCGCTCGATCCGGGCATACCCAGGTGATCGTACATCTTTTGCAGATGACCATCCCATTGCTGCTCGTTCTTTGGGCAAACCACCCGCTTCCCGTAAAGCGTTGGGTCGTCGCCGGTAAAGTAGATGAAAACAAGTCGCGATAGAACGTCGTGCTGCAGAAGGAAGTGAAGAATGGCTAGTCTGTTTGCACACTGGTAAAACCCATTCAGCCATTTCTCGGGATCCGCTTTAAACCCGTTGGCCTTTATGGTTTGAGCCAGAGCCCGCCGGATCTTCGGGAGCCCGCCTTCCTCACTTGCGCCGCAATCGTTGTTTATCTCCGAGGCATGAGCCTTCGCCTCAACAAGAATGAACTCAGTGTGGGAATCCAATTCCAGAAGTCCGACAGCATCCCAGTTAGGGGGGTTACCGGTTTGTGGCCAGAACCCTGCCCAGGCCGCCCTGACCGCCTCCATGTCCGGACCGAGAAACTCCAGCCCTTTCCACTCCGCATCGAGGTGAGGGAACTTTCCTCTGGGATGGAAACCGAAGTCAGGCCAGTCCAGCACTCGTCCCCCAGTTTCCTGCTTGATGGCACGGTTCAGATCTCTACGGTGATACCCAAGATACCGCAACAAATGGAACTCACTACCATACCCATGACCCATGGTTCCCACAAGTCCTCCTACGGGACTAAATCGCGGAAGCTGTTGTGTGGCCAAGGACCCTGTTTGACCAGCAACTTCTCCGTGTTCTCTGTGACCAGAAACGATTTAAATCCAAATGAAGGGTGACAATACTATTTCTCGGGTCGAAACCCTTGATTACTACACCCTGCTGTTTGGTAGAGGTCAATCACATCCCCACGTGGGAAACTAGCATCTTGCCAAAGTATAGTACCACCCTTTCCCACCAGTGAAACGCCAACCGTCTCGCTCACGTCGGCTTTCGTATATGATGGGTCAATGGCCGAAAGCGCTGTAGCGTGGCTTCCTGTTTGCATGACAACAGCTTCCCCTACCTCCAACGTCGCGTCTGCTTCTTCCGGTTTTGATACCAATTCAAAACACGGCGTTCCAAAATAACCCCGAATCCAACGACTATCTTTGTGCTTTGCCAACTTTGGGTCCGCTTGTGTTTTCAACCCTTCCGCCTTGTCTTTTAGCACGATAGTGCTAATCTCGATCGCGGTTGTACCACCGTGAATGTAGAGTTTGGTAACCTGCGCCACGGCTGGTATAACGTCCTTCTTTTTTCCGTAGGCCGAAAATAGCGACGCCAAAACCACTACGGCTGACGCTATGACAATCTGCTTTCTCATGTTAGCTCGCCTCCGGCGTAGGCCGAAATGCTATGACTCATCCTAATTTAAACACAGAGGGCACTGGGGCCCTCCGTGGTCTCTGTGTTGACCTCTTTGAAGCACAGAGAACACGGAGAAATCATTTTGGTTAACGGCTCCGCCGCGTTCTGCCCGGGCCGGCACCGGTTCTCAGGACTCTGGTATCCCCGCTTCACGTCTAC
>CAWHWE010000033.1:0-313097 GCA_963832915.1 uncultured Acidobacteriota bacterium | reverse complement strand
CCACAGGCGGAAGCGATCGTCCTCACCTGCGGACTCCGGGCGAGGACGGTCACTGCCCAACCACCGGCGGCATCGTGAACAGTAGCCGGCACGCCACCGCCCGGAAAGAGCCCCCGACTCCTGCCGACAATGCGGGCAGGCCTCTACCAGACACACTCGATGCCGGGGACAAACTGAGACTGCCGCTAGCGACCATAAAAGAGGTTCGTAAGCAATGCCTTGTGAAGTGGTCCATTCTGCGTAACATGCCGGACACCAAGCCCTCCGCGTACGCAGCAGACCTTGTGCAGAGATAACCTGCTTCCAAGTGAGCGCCGTTAGAAGATGGAGATTCGGTTGACCCGTGAGGGCCTTAATCATCGGCACCCACCGCTCTGTGCACCTGCCTATGCCGTTCAATATGTGGGCATCATAAAGAAAAGTAGAATAGGACGCAGGATTCCCATGATGTTGACCTGTGCCTCGGACTTTCGACACACGTGGCCCAAACTCCTTGGTTGACAGAATCCCCATCGAGACGGCATGGGCGGCCGCGAGGCGACCGATATAACTGGTTAAGCTCTCCACCAAGGGAGTGCCGATCCCGATCGGCTCAAGGTGGTAGAGATAGGTCCGCGGTCGCAGAGTTGGCGGATTCAGAATCCAATTCTCGTATGTCATACGATCACGCACAGGCTGTCTGCATTCGACCGACCGTATCCCGCTTAGGGTGCCTCTGACCGGCGCGCCTCTTTTTGGGAATCGACATTGCGTTCTCGCCTTCACCGCCTTGCGTCCTCTCCAGCAGGTTCGCTCCCAGGCCCAGGAGGCTTCGCAATCGCGAGCGCGATTGCACGCCGTCGGCGAGCCTCATTTCACCTTCCCGGGCCTCCGTCACGATCTTCTCGCACTGACCTATCGAGAGTGCCGTGTTCTCCAGGTGCTTGCGGAGGATGGACCCTTGACCGCTTTTGATTGCCGCCACTGCCGCCCTCATGAGCCACTCTTTGAGAATGCCCACACAGCCGGCAGAGCGCTCATACATGAAATCCCACCCGCTTACCAAATCAAACCCGTCAAGCAGCGGCAGTTGATCATGGAAGGTGAGCAATACGTTTTTGAAGACTTGGAGGTCTTCCCGGCTCTCTGCCGCGTAGCGAGGAAAGTGAATGTCCACGCTGCGCCTGCTGAGCTGACCGCTGAGATTACGGAAGGGTAGAAGTTCATAGGTACCGACGAGAACATGGACGGTCTGCGTTCGATTGGCGATTGACTTGATCACATCCAACTGATCGGACAGCTTCCGGCCCGAAGCGATCCGGGCCAGATGCTGCGCCTCATCGATGAAGACGGCGACCGGGGAGCGATAACGCAAGGCTTGCTCCACCGCGTACTGCAGCTCCAGGCCCGCGGCCCGAGGGCCGGAAGTAAATTGCCCTCTCCAATCCCTTTCTGCACGGAAGCCATCGATCCGGAGCTTCGATTCCACCAGCGGTTCGTTCATCTCCCTCAGCACTCGGGTAAAGTGGTCTCGCCAGCTGAAATTGCCGGTGACCGAGGCCACCGCTTCAACGCTTACAAAGGGCAGCCGGCCCGGATTGGATTCCAAAGTCGAAAGCATTCCTTGCGTCAGCGACTGTTCCACCTTAAGCCGCAGCGTAGTCTTGCCGACTCCCGCCGGGCCGAGGACAAGAATCAGCGAACCGGGAGCCGCTCCTTCGATCGCATTCATCAACCGGTCCTTAACGGCAACCAACCGTGGATGGGCAATGGTGACATTCTGGAAATGGCGAAGTTGCTCGGCGACAGGATCTTGGGAGGCTTCGGTCGTGGTATGTGCCGACATCGTCACAGCTCCCCGTATGTTTGGCAAGCCTGGAGAGGCTCTTCCTCAGAAGTGGTTGCTGCTTCTGGGCTGCCAGCGTCCCCGCGTAAATCCGTAAGCGGTTTCTGGAGGGCACGTTCGGAAGTAGTGCCGAGGCCCGAGCGGACTCGCCTAACTTCCATATCGCCTAGGCGCTGAACCAGGAGCTTCTCTTCCGCCTCCACTGATTCCAGGAACTCCGCCAGCCTGCGGGCTGTCACCGGGAACCGCTGAGTGTGATTCTGTCGGCGCTTTCGCAGCTCATGGCTGGCCAGCATCACCTCTCGCTCCGAACGACCCTGGAAAACCGCGTAATATTCTGAGTGACATTCCGCCCATCGGTTCTGCACGAAAGCAAAGGCACTTCCCGCATCGAAAGGATCGTAACGGACAGCCACATGCGTTTTCTCCACCTGAGGATCGCGGAACAGGTCGCACCAATAATAAAGGTAGTTCACCTTGATGCCCTGTCCCGGGATGACCTTCGCGGTCCCTCGCGCCGGAGCCGGCAAAGTATAAATTAAGAACTCACGGTCGTACGGGATGATGCGATGAAGTCTTTGGCCGCTCTGGGCCAACCCCGCTTCGTAGGCTTCTCGCGGCGTCCGATCCAACGCGGGATGATCGCAAGTGTCATAGACGTCGTAGAGATATTGGGCCACCCGTGCATGAAGCTCCTCGTAGGGCCACGCGGCAAGGCGCTTGGGGTTAACGCTCTTGGTTACCTGCCGAACGTTTCGCGTGAGCTGGGTGTTACCCTGAAGGTTGTAAAGGAATTGAGTATTCGTAGTGCCAAAGAGCCGCTCACACACGGATCCGAAGCGCGGCTTGGCCGGTGGCCGGGTCTTTTTCGTGCATTCGTAGCGGGCCAACAGGGTCTCGAAGTAGGTGCTGTGGAACTCACGGCCTCCATCCACCACCAGCACCTGTGGCAAACGGGCCTGTCGATCGACGCATTCGCGCAGCACCATCATGCAGGAGCGGTAGCTGGGTGGGTCAAAAGTTAGGTAGAAGGCGAGGATGCGCCTTGAGAAGGCGTCCGTGAGCAGGGTCATCCAAGGACGCCCGAGAACCCTTCCGGTCAGAGAACACACGCATTCGATGTCCAGCTCGGTGTGATCAATATGTCCAATCTCGAAGGGCCGATCGCCGTGGCGTGGCGTTGTCAGATTCAGCTCCCAGTGGAAAGCCTCATGTTGATAAGCAGCGCGGTGACCAGACCGCTTAAACGCTTGGGTGAAGCGCGGACGATGACGAATCGCCAGACTGAAGGTCCTGTAACTCGGGGCTACGACACCCTGTCTCTCACCGGCTAGCCTCAATGCCAGCCACGAAGCTGTCTTCGTCTTCTGCTTCAGCGTCTCATAATCCTTTTCGATGAATTCGGCCATCAGCGCCCGTGTGCTGTCGAGCAACTTGACGGTGCTATTCCCTCGCTGAGTGGTCCGAGGCAGGAGGCCCAGATAGCCACACCCCAGAGCGCGCTCTGCGCTCCGGTAGGCCGCTACCCAACGCCGCAAAGTACGAGGTGGTACTGGGCGTTCGGGCGGCTGCCCCTCGCCTTGAAGAAACCGCACAACAGCAGCGACGCGTTCGTTGGCTGCCCGGAGGTCCGCCTCATTGGCCTGCGACAAGCGATCCCAGATGCCGGCTCGGAAATCGGAGATGGGAGCCGCGTTCACCTCGGTGATGCGCCCGGCCTTAACCAGCCTCTCGATCGTATCCAAAGGCAGTTCGGTCAAAGCCTGGTCGTCTCCCAATAGACCGACGACCTTCTCCCCAATATTTACGATCTTCCACGTTCTCCCATCCCAGTTGAGTGTCCCGCCCACACGTAGTGAGCAGGTTGGAGAAGTAACGGCCAGCGCCGGCGGCCCGCCCTTCGGTTGCAGCGGAACCACCGAAGCGTCGGGGAAGACCGGAACCCGGTCAGGCTCGGCCAGGGGTACTGCCCGCAGATCAACACAAAGCCGGTCGCTGGCGATAAGCTTATAGACATCATCCGAACTAGCGAAGCTCTTGGCCGCCTGCAATAGTTCCCGCAAAGAAACGCCCGGGGTTGCCCCCACGTAAGCCTGGATTCTTTCGGTGATGGCAGGGGATGGTTCAGTATCCACCGCGAAGTAATCTTCAAGAAACTGCATGTTCCTTTGAAAAAACCAGTTGATGCCCCCTGAAGATCGAACCCCATAGTTGAGGCCCAGCGCGGTGGCATAGACTTCTCCCGGCGGACAACGCCAGCAGCCGTTCTCCAAACGGTAGCGGTTCGGACTCTTCTCCGCCAGTTCGCTGAGTTCCTCGTCTGTCTTGCATTCTTCCCATCCTGCTGAGGCGCGGCGAATGACAAAATAATCGGGTGTATGCAGCACCGCCAGATGTCTTCCCTTTGCACTCTCGTATTCAAGCCGGATGGGAGGTGGTTGGTCGTAGTACTCCAGGACTTCCCGGTCGTGCTCCAATTCGTAGATCGCGGCCAACTCGACCCGGTGACTTTCAAACTGAATCGTCACCCCCATCTTCTTACTCGGGTACCGACCGCTGACGTTGCCCCGCCAGCTGCCCACGTGTTGACTGGGCTCCGAGGATCTTACCCGGCGGATCAAAGCTCGGGCTGTCTCCGGTAAGCCGGAACGCTCTAACCAAATCCGCAGTTCGTCTTCGCTCAGCATCGGCTTCCGCCTCGTGTTATCTCTTGCGCTCGCCTGTGCGCCGATCTTTCCCACGACTGTCGGTACGCCCTCCCTTGAGGGCCCGCACATACCGTAAGCCAGCTTCGTTCATTAACTGCTGCAGTCGGCGTCCGTTCTCCAGTGCAGCTTGGACCTCGGGCACGAGGTTTTCAGGGACATAAATCGAAAGGCGCTTCTTACCTTGCCGCCCATAAAGTACGTAGCTGGAATGTCCCTCACCCCGCGCGCACGCCGGGCAGTTCGGGCGAATGCACGGGCACTTCCGTAAAGAAAGCGAGCCTTCAGCGATGGGCCAAAGGCTCTGCATGGCGCCCCGGAACCACCGCCAGACATCGTCTGTTGTCTCGCTTCGCATGTGTATATGCGTACTATATCGCATATACGGCTGTCAAGCTTTTTTATGCCGCGGAACAGTTCTGCCCCCACCGAGATTCGGGTCCCTCATGGATCCCGTGCGTCGGATGAAGGAGCGAAGGAATCTTAACGTTGAGCGACGACCAAGTTGAGGGCGCAGGCTACGATATCTGCAGGGTTGCGACTCCTACGTTCAGGCTCCTGGCCACTTTATGCTTCCATTTTGTACTCCCGGCCACATTATGCTTCCGGGAGCCTTATGAAGCCCAGTGTCCCTCCGCTGAAAGGAAAAGAGATGTCTACCCTGGCGGCCAATTTATGGTTCCAGATTCGGCCAAGTTATGGGTAAGGTCACAGAGTGTATGACCGCCTCCTATTGTGATGGATGGGTATCAATTCGGTAAGCCTGCGTAATTTCCTGTGCACACCTTCATTGCTTTGCGTTTGCCTACGGTGTATGCTTTCGCCAAAGTCATGACGAATTGGATCATGCCGGGATCGGAAGAAGCCGAAGAAGCCCAACGATCCCTGCCCCCAGCCCCAGGTTTGATTCAGGCGATCTTCCCTGAGCAGAAGAACCATTTTCTATTTGTCATTGGCTCGTTGTTCTTATACGCCGGAGCATTCGCCCCATGGATCGCCTGGCGCAGGCTCTTTGCTGAGTTGGCGATTCCCCGGCCTGACGTTCTGGGATGGTCCTTGTATGTTGCCCTGCCGATCCGCGGCCTTCTGCTATTTGCGGCAATCAAGTCCTTCTGGGTTTGCTGCCTTGGTGGCAAGGCGCCAGGCCGCACGATTCTGAGCTGGGTGTTCCCACCTGTGCTCCTTTCGATGGCGTTGTTCTGCCTGAGCATAGTCCGCCTGGTTGTACGCCCTACCCGATCCGTGCTCGAAACGGGGGGAGACGTGTTGCATAGAGGGTTGGGCAACATGTCCTGTGTTCCGGCGGCGCTCGGCGCGGGCTTTTACTTTGCTGTAGCCGGTCTGGTGTTGCTGGGTGTAGGAGTGTGGCGACTGAACCGCGGACTCGCAACCTTGCCCGTCAGGTTCGTGGACGATGACCCCACGTCGCTCTGTGAAGGGAGCAAGAACAATCCGGCGCGGGCTATGGTTGTTTTTGGCTCGCTGGCGTTAGCTTTGCCCTGGATCCTAGCTTCCCTGGCGGGTCTTGCACTCACACTTGTACCGACTGACGTGAGCCAACCGGGACCAGGAATGGTCCTGTGGTCGGACAAGTTAATCCTCCTTGTGACCTCTTCCGTCCCCGCCTTAAGCGCGGTGTACGTTCTTGGAGGACGTCGGAAGACAAAACTGCGGCAGATGCTTCGCTTCTCATCCCTCCAAAGCTATGGCTTGGCGTTGGCGCTGCCAGCCCTTGTCGTCGGGGTATCCCAATTCGTGTACTACTGCGCAGAGCACTGGTTCCGAGGAAGCATTGGAGTGCCCACTGTGATCCAGGCCTTTAAGTTGAATATGGTTCCGCTGGCCTGGCTTGTTACCTTTGTTGTTGCAGCGCTCTTTGAGGAGATTGGGTGGCGCGGTTATTTGCAGCCAACGATGGTCAGCCGGTTCGGTGTCCGACGCGGCATTTTGTTGGTGGGCCTTATTTGGGGAGCCTTTCATCTTTCAGGCGACCTTGGTGGTTTGGTGGGACTGGGTAGTGCGATCACTAGCTTGGCCACGCGGCTACTCGCTGGGACGATCCTCGCCGTAGCCTTCGGATGGCTCCGGATGTACTCAGGATCTTTCCTTCCTGTCGCAGCCATGCACGCTGGATACAATATCCTCCTTCAAAACCTGCAGAGGGGTAGGCTTCCAATCCAACCGCCTGGGGCGATCTGGGCTACGCTGGCTGCCTGGGCCGTGGTCGGTTTCCTGCTTTTCATGTATTGGCCGCCGCGCGAGACGGAACTGCCCATTCCCACGCCGCCTGCGCCGTGATACAGGGTGCGTTTTCGTAGTGTGCGTAGCGCACCCGAATTCTAAGCTATCGGGAAGCGCGGAAGATCCGGCATCACGGGAATCCCGGGACTTGCCCTTCCCGTCCTCTCGGGCTTCATCGGACGAATATAACGTAATCAGTAACGTGACGACCCCTTAAGCCTCATCGAAGCGGAACTTGCGGCTAACCCGATCGCCAGCCAGTACATCCATCTGAGCGGCGAGGTCTGTCATGCCTTCCCGCACAAAGGCACGAACCTGGGGCAAGTTTCGCAGAGCATCGGTGCTGACACCCTCAAGCAGGCCTCGCGCCTTCTCCACCTGCTCCTTCAACTCCTGGTCGTCAACGACATTGCGAAGGTCAAACGTCGCCAGGAAGTCCCGAAGCTTCTGCACGGTCGATTCCCGCAGACGCTGCGGCTTGCCATCCTCCTGATCGGAAAGCCGCTCGCGTAGGTGATTGACCATCTCCAGAAGTGAGGCCCGCATCACCTGCTGGATTTCTGTACAGGCTTCCGACATTGCCACCACCGCCTTTTCCCGTTCCTCTTGGAAGAACTGGGCCGAGATCTCGCGAAGCTGTTCCGGCACACCATAGCTGACGTATTGCCAACTGAAGGTGAAGTGGGAGCGCACCTCGTCTACGGGTGGGTAGTCAGTCGGGTTATGGAGCGTGCGCAGTCGCCCCGCGGCTTCTTGGCAGAGGCGCGGATAGGCAGCGAGGAATACCTCCACTAACACGCTACGCTTCTCGCTGAACTCACGCAGCTTTCTCAGGCACAATTAGGCAGAGGTGGTCGGAAGGGCTGTGCTCCCTTGTGGGATCGTATGCCAGTCGATTCATTAACTGCGCAAATGCCGAACGGGGGCGCATCTGAGGCGCACGCATGAAACGGGGGAGCCAAAAACTGCGGGCGATCTTACGGCGGGAAATTGATGCGGCGCTGGAGGTTCTGATGGCGAGCACGATTGGTCCTTGGCCGCTCAACACGTGTCTACAACTTGGTCAGAGGTCCGGATGTCCACAATCAGCGCGGTAAGGATGGTGCGATGCTGCGGGTCCCGGAATTCCAGCGACGTGTCTCGCTCGACGAACCTTAGCTTCAGCATCGACCCCCCCCCATGTGGACCCCGGGATTCTCACCGGGTCAGGATCGGAACGGTACTGTGAGTGGCCCCCAAAATCATTTGCTTGCAGCGACCGCGGGCCAAGCCGGAATACCCTCCAGGGGACGGTGTACGCTGTTCAGCGCTACATGTTCTTCCCCGTCTCCTCTCGCTGGCTCTTACCACGTCGCCAGTACAAAGCGAACGCCGCCAACCCGATCAGCAGTCCCACAGTGAGAACGCCAAGCATAGACAATTCCAGCGCCGAATCTGTGACGCGGTACGGCAGAGGCTTCTTCATCGGCACGGTCCCACTCTTGTCCGCAGCGATGCTCGCCTTCATCCCCCGAAGGTAGTCTTCGCCGACCAACGCAGCCCGACGCAGCGCCTCATCCTCAAACCCCTTGTGGAACCCAGGCACTCCGACCTCCGTGTACTGGCTGTCCAGCGGGTTTACAAAGACGAAACCCGTGAACACATCGCGGTATCTGAGTTCTCCCTTCAGCTTTGGCCTGAACGGAAACATGTCGAAGGGTTCTCCCCCAAAAGGAGAGCCTTTGAAGTCGAAGCCGACAGGTCGATTACCTGTCTCTTCGAAGGCCGCGTCCCACACACCTCCAGCCTGGGGCAACAAAAGCCAGTAATTCAGCAGCACATTAGCCGCACGATAGCCGAAGGCATCCTTCAAGTACTCGTAGGTGTTCCCCCGCGGCGCCTTTGGTGATCGATTCGTCAGGTCAAATGCGTGCCGATAGTTCATCACCACCAGGCATTTGGGCGGTCTGCTCCCTGGTTTGGCCAACCGGCCCATCTCTTCGATCACGGTTCGCGCCATATACTGGTCGCGGTCCACAAGCGAGCGCCTGTAGGCGATGTATTGCCCTTTCGTGATTATGCCCGACCAATGTGGCGGTTTATCCGTGAAGTGGTGGTGGATGCGCTTGGCAGCAGGTAGGGATTGGTTCAGCGCATACAAGCGCGTCAGGTAGCGATAAATATTGGTGTTCTCCCATGTCGGCCAGACCGCCCAGTTCCGCATGATTTGAACGACGCGATCATGGACCTCCCCGGCACTCAGGCCATCCGCAGCCATCATGCTGTCTAGATAAGTCTGCGTCTCTCCCGTGCCATACTCCGTAAAAACGTGACCTACCCGGTCAATGAACCTGGGATCGCGTACGATGTCGTAGATGAAGTTCCATTGGGAACCTTCGGGATGCATCCGCTCGCAGAGGACGACTACGTCGTATTGGTCGAAAAGACCAATGAGGTAATCAACAGGTGCAACCTGTCCCTGCCTTAGGAAAGCCACATAGGGTGCGGTCGAGCGCATGCTCCGGAACAACGCCAGCCGGCAGGGTATCCAACCGCGCAGAGCGAACTCAGCCCCCTTGGTTCCCAGTCCCAGGAGCGCTGCCCCGACCAGGGCGACGGCGGCCAGCCTTATCTTCCCGTACGCGATTGGTGCGCGATTGACTTCTGTGCCTGCCAACTGGTCGTACCAGGCACACCTCACGATCAGGTAGTAAACGCGGAGGAACAGCAGCACTAGCAGCACGGCCAAGAGATCGTAAAACGTCGGTACCCAGGCCCGGCCCACCAGCATCCGACCTAGGACAACCGGCAGGACAAAGATTATCCCCCATTTACCCAGCATCTCCCGGAGCATAGCTTGTCGAAGGCTCAGTGCTCCGCCCGTCCTGGGCGTAACCGCAATACCCATTAGCGTCTTTCCCACCGTTTGCCCCCCTTGGGCAAGCAGTATGGTGCCGTAAGCTGCGCCTATCACCACGAACAACGGCTCAAGTGCGATCCGTATCCGCACGACGGCAGCGAGCGTGATGGGGAGCGCGCATAAGGCGTAGATGACGAACGCATCAATCCACGCGGCTGCCAGCCTCCTCCAGAACCCCGCTCTCAGATTTCTGTCCACGCACGATTCGTTCACCGTTGCGCTGGGCTGCTCGAGACTGGTTTTCATTGCGGCCACTCCCTCCTGTTTTCTCCGGTCCTCACGGTGGCGCCGGCAAGCATGCCTGCGGGTAAGAAAATGTCTTCAGTCAGTATAACGCTGGGTGAAGAATTCGGTTAACAGTCGTGCTGCGAATGAGATAGTAGCCCTGTGTCTGATTTCAAGATTTAAGGGTCCCGCGCCTGCCTGCTCTGACTTGATGTCTGTTTTCTGCGTGAATGGATGTGCAATCGGTCCTTCAGCAAAACCTGAGTGCTCGACCTAGACTTCCTCGTATTTAAGCGATTTCGGGAACGACTCGCAGATCGCGTTGGTTGGAACAACTTACCATTCAAGGTGGATCGTGAATGAAGAATCTTATCCGGAAAGTGGGACGACTGCGCTTCGAAAGTGGGCCAGGTGCCCATCGGCTCTGCATCAATAACGACCAGTCGCCCAGCGCGTTTGCCAATAAATGTTGGTAACATGCGAACTTGAAATTGGTCACACTGACCCACAATCCTGGCAATAGGTATTCAGGCCTCGGATTTCGAGGGTGGCATGACGGTAAGCGGACCGCCCAAGTCTCGCATGATGCGTCGCCGAGGAGCCGGCTGCGTTTCCTGGTATTGGTACATGCCCTGAGTCGAGGCGCTGATGAACTTGCCGGACGCCATCTGGCGCAGTGCCTTCACCTGCTCAGCCGCGGAACGTGATACCGGCACAATATATCGCGAGGCGTGCGCGAGTGACATTCCCAAGCGGTGCGCCTTCCGACAGCACTCCTTAATTTCAGCACCTGTCCAGCCTTCGTCGTTCGGCAGATCGCCGGACACGTTGTACTTCTTGAGATAGATTCCCCAGATCGTCTCCCTCTCGTCCGCCGTGGGTAGATCGAAGAAGAACGTCCCCAGCGTGAAGCGCCTGCGCAGCTCGGGCGGCAAGCTTGCGATCGAGTTACAGGTTGCAATGAACAGCATCCGCCCTTGCGAGACAGCGTCGATGATTTGGAGCGCTGTGCGAAGCCGTTCGGTCGAAGCGCCCACCAGAGAACTCTCCATGGCCGGCAAGTCAAAGGCAATGGTGGGGATGCCTGCGGTACCTCCGGTGGCCTTCGCGGCTGCACTCTTGGCTGCCCCGGCTGGACCGACAAACACAATTCCATCCGCCTCGCGGTCCTGCATGTACGCCAGGATGGTTCCCGTCATCTCGGTCTTCACACCAGAAAGGTCTGTACCGGTTCCCGCAAACGCCTTCTCAATCTCATCAATGAATACGACAACGCGGGGAGGATCGACACCCGCCAGCACGGCACGCAGGAAAGATTTCACGTTGCCCAGACCGCCAATGTCCTCAAAGGTCTCACCGCCTCGCCAGACCGAGAGCCCTGGAGTCTGTTCGATGATCTGCCGCTTGCGTTCCCAAAGATCTTCCGTGTCCAGCTCCTGTTTCACCAGGGACATAGCCAGAGCTTGTTCTGCATGGAATGCAGCCAAGCCGATCAGAGCGTCAACAGCTCTGTCGATCTTCGCCCGCTCAGGCTCAGTAAGATTGGCCGACTTGAAGCTTTCCCGCACGATCTGCTCCAGGTGAGTGACGGAGGGCAGAGGTTCGTCAAGGACAAGGACATCTTGCGCTAACTCAACTGGCAATGTCGCGCCTGGAACTGTCAGCAGGACCAGCATTCGTCCTGTTGCCTTGAACGAATCTCGCAAGTTCCAGATCCCCTGCATCACTCCAGGTTCATTCCAGAAGCGGTGAGCGTTGGAGTAGAACAAGAGCCCGTCCTCGCAGAGCTGCTGGGCCAAAAACAGGGCTTCGGCCGGCCCCACGGTCTCGGGCTGGCGATCGCCCAACACGCGTGCCAGTTCCTCGCCAATGTCTTTGCCGATTCCGAAGAGGCCGCGGATGACATCCCAGCCGAGCAAGGGTGGAAGCTCACGGCCTTGCTTCAGGGTCTCCATGAGCAACTGCGTCGTGCTCGCCGGGTCTGCTGTGCGGACTGCCACGAGGGGAGTCGAGACACAGCGAGCGGCGCGAAACGACGACACAAACTCTTCCATAGATCGAATCATGTTGAGTGCTCCTTCGAAAATAGCCGCAAGTTGTTGAAACTCCGTCGGCTCGCTCGGCCGGCTATTTTCATTTTTCGTTGTGACCCACAGGGTCATGGGCGACTCCTTTCAGAAGGGATTTACAGGAAGGAAGGATTTAGAAATTACAGCTGCTCGAACTGCTAGAAGAAGCCCGGCAGGTGGCCCATCTCTTCCTTCTTTTTTGGCATCATGGGGACCGCGGCACCAGCAGTTTAAGAAGTAGGCGGAGAGGCTGCTGCGTGCTATTCTTCCTTCCCAATAGCTGCGCAGCTCCATGAAGGAGGAAAGGCGATGATTACCGGCAAACTCAACTTTCTGCTTGCCGCGCTGGTCGTAGCGGCATTAGTTTTTCCATCGATGAGTGCAGCAGAGTATGTGGAAACCAAGGACGGAGCCATGATCTACTACGAAGACCATGGAAAAGGGCAGCCCATCGTGCTAGTTCACGGCTGGCTCTGCTCATCGAAGTTCTGGCAGAAGAATGTCCCCGAGCTAGCCAAGGAATTCAGGGTAGTGACTCTCGATTTGCGCGGTCACGGAAATTCTTCCAAGACGCTGAGCGGGCACACCATTGCGCAGTATGGGCGCGACGTGCGCGCTGTGGTGGAACGCCTCGACCTTCGCAGCTTTACCCTGGTTGGCTGGTCGCTGGGCGGGCCGGTAGTGCTTTCCTATTATGAACAGTTCGGGAAGGACGGCCGGATCAAGGCGTTGGCATTGGTCGATTCCGATCCTTTCCCCTTCAGCCCAGCGGACTGGAACAATCATCCGCTTAACAACTACAACTACAACGCCATGAACGCTACCTTCCTCGCCTTGGCGTCCGACCCTAAGAAATTTGCCACCGCGTTCACCGGCAGAATGTTCAAGCAGAAACCTTCCGACTCCGACGTTGACTGGGTGGTCACGGAGCTGACCAAGACGCCACCGTGGATTGCGATCGCAATTTACTCTGACTTCGTGATGAGCGATTACGCAAAGACATTGCCGACGGTAAAGATTCCGCTCCTGTTTTTTGCGGCCGACTCGGGCGTGTTCCCCAAGGGCATTGCGATGGGCAAAGTCCTTGCCGGCATGGCGCCGCGCGCGACCTTCGTGCCCGTCGAAGATGGCGGACACATGCTCTTCTATGAGCAGTCGGAGAAGTTCAATTCCATTTTGGCGGGCTTCGTCAGAGGATTGAAGAAAGGGCAGTAGACCAGTTTGAATCTCTACGATTGTTCCTGCCAGGGCAAGCCAAGAATGGGGAACCCAGTGACTTCTGCTCGCCCGTCTGGGTGGACAATCACTTCAACCGACTGCGGCCCGTAATCCTTCACCCCATAACGGGTCGTCAGCATCCGCAACGCTTGACTGCGGCTTGTGCGCAGCGGCAAGCCGCTCGGCTGGGTTTCATTGAAACGTCCGAGCACAGCGAAGTCGAGGTGCGCCCGGATCTCTTCCCAGAGTCGGCAGCGGTCCGGTTCGGAGTAATCGCGGCCCCATGTCCAATATCGTCCCAAAACAAGTTCCCATTCCCCGTAGCCGCTGAACAGACCAAAGCCCAAGCTGGGCACTTGCTGACGCAGTATCTGCATCAATTCCAGCAAGGCAGGCGCTTGCTGCATGGGCTCGCCACCTGAAAAGGTGACGCCTTCAGTTGCATGTTCTTGGTGTGCTTGAAGCACTCGTTCGGCCACGGCTTGAATCGTGACGTCGGCACCGCTAAAAGCGTGGCTGTCAGGGTTGAAGCAATTCTCACAGGCGAGTGTACATCCTTGGAAGAACACGACGGAGCGCAGGCCCGGTCCATTGGCTCGACTGGCAGGAATGAATGCGTGAAGCAACATAGCACGTCTCCTTCAGCGTTGAGACTTCTCTTGCTGGACTTGTTGGGCCGTGTAATAACTGGCCTTCTTCCGCTCGATCTTCACTGCGTCGCCGCCACGGAAGTCGTCAAAGACTCTTTCGCAACTTCGGCCGGCGAAGCCTTCCAGGTCCAGCGTCGAATGTCCCTGCTCGTCAATTGTGACGGTGATCGTCTTATCCGGCATGGTGGCTCACCTCCGCACGGCAAATTGCAGCCGCACCTGCTGGCCTTCCTTGGTCTGGATCACTTCACGCCGCTTCAGGATGTAACCCTTGGCGCGCGCCATGGCCAAGGTTTGCTTCTCTTTGTAAAGCTGCTGAACACGCCCTAGCCACTTCTCGCCGTAGCCGTGGTACGCGTCCAGTTCATCTGCGATCAGAGTGAGCCGGCCGTCCGGTTGTCTGGCGAATCCAATATCGCCGCAAGCTCCACGCAATTCGTGACGCCGGATAATGATGTTCGCCTGCTTTGCTTCTTGCTCGGAGTAATACGAGTTCATAGGCACAGCTTCAGGGTGAACTTCCGGCCGGTACCCCATCTCGCGCAGTGCGTCGACAAGGTATTTCTCCTCCTTCAGCTCCGTGATGCTGACCCCATATTTCGACATGTCTTGCCTCCTTCTTCGCTCAATTGATTACCCCATTCCTCAGCTCGGCCTGCCCAGCTTCCAACAGAACAAGACGGCCAGGACCATGGCCACCACCATGGCAGCATGAAGGAACGCCATGATCGGGTGCTTGGAACCGGACTCATAGGCCAGCCATCCGTTTAGGGCGGCAAGGGCCAGCATCACTCCTGCCAGTCGGTAGTGGTCTTCGTACCATCGTTTGCGCATGAGGGTCCTTTCCGGACACTCCGGCCAAGTGCTCCAGGACATTCGGATGTGATTGGGATAGCTCGGACGATCAGGCGGGTGCGGCCACCGGGCAGCCTAATGCCGCCCGAATCATTTCTCGCGTGCAGCCGGCCCAGCAGATGTACTTGCGGGGATCTTCAACCGAGATCGAGAGATTGTCGCCGCTGGTGTCGTGGCCTTCTTCAGCGCAGGATGGACACTGCGTCACATTGTTGTGTCCCACCGTGCGAAGCCTGGTGCTGATGTGGTCCAGGATTCGGAATGCTCCGGAGTGTCTCGTTACGTTCAGCTCAGGCTTGGGTTCGGGTGGCGCAAGCTGAGGTGGGATTGTCTTCCCGGCGATCAACCGGGCGAGCTGCTCACGTGTCATCTTCGAAAGCGAGCCGAGGTAGCTCATCTGCGCCCCGACATCCTCATCGGCGCCGTCAAACCAGAAGCGCTGAGCTGCGCCTCGGTGAATGCCCAGCGGTCCACGAATGGCATTGCCGTACCTGCCGGGCTTTAACGCATCATGTTTGGGGAAGACCTCAATCCCTTCCTGCCGGCCCCTCTTGACCGGGATACCCAACCGCAGGGCAAGGCCACAAACGTAGAGTCGGCAATCACGGGCTGGGAGCGGCTCCGCCAGGAATATCCAGAGATGCCCGCCCCGACGACTCTTCTCAAGTGCCGACTCCACCTCATCTTGCCTGAGGTAGAAGCTGAATTTGAGGAGATCCGTGAGGGCATCCTCATAGTCCGCGTCGATGGCCACCCACTTTGAGCACTGGGTGGCAGGGTTGATGGCGTAGAGGCCGATGGTGATTTCGCCCTCAAGGTGACGGCGGATTGTGTCCAGAGTTAGGCTGAGCCCCTGGCCGGTTTTCTTGTCCTTGGGACGGTAGTAGTAATGCCTGCCACTGTCCGGGTGCGGCCGGTTCGATTGGAGGGTGTAGGCCCGACGGTTCACGAAGAGGTAGAAGTAATCTGCCAGCAGACTGGCAGGAGCCTTAAGACGAAGCCGCTGCATCTTCTCCTCCCTGAAGTCAGATGGAGGGCATCGCCACTTTATGTTGGTGGTGAAACGATGAGGGTACTCGGCAAACTCCAACAGCTTGGCAACGGCTTCATCCACTGTTCCGAGCTTACGCAATTGGAACATCCGACTGATTTGCATTTGGCCGAACATCTGGGTCCCCTCATTTCGTCGGCGTGAATTTGCAAATGAGCGGGCTCGTCTGAGGCCTTCGCAGTTTTCCATGGACAAGCCGTGTTCTTTCCGTTAAGGGACACTTCGTCTGTGTTCTGTTTATAAACCTATTAACTCGTCTATCTACTATTTCAGGGTGATGAATATTTGGTTGACAAAAAGACGGTGGGGCGTGTAGTCTCCTCGCCAGCATTTTACCTTAAGACTTAGACTCAGAATTTAGCGCCGGTGGAAGGCGAGGAGGTGTGCTGTGCTTAACAACCACGTAAGTGCTGGCTGGTTTGGCCACGTCGGTTTTGACAAGTTGTGCGCGGGGGGCAGTTCACAAATTGCCTTCATAACGAGGGCGGGCTTTGTGCCGCGCTCACGAGGCAGGCAGGTTCTCAAAATCGCACTGCTTTGCTTTTGCTTGATTCTCGCGGTGGCGACGCCCGCGCGGTCACAGGGAAGCGTGGGCACCTTTACCGTCTTCGATGCGCCAGGTGCAGCCACAACTGTGCTGGCGGGGACCGCCGGCATCACCATCAATGCTGCGGGTGATGTCACGGGCATTTACTTCGATGCGAACCACGTCGCGCACGGTTTCGTGCGTACAGCCGCGGGCGCCATGACCACCTTCGACGCTCCGGATGCAGGCACGGGCCTGACTCAAGGAACCGTCCCCATCAGCATCAACGCGGCGGACGTGGTCACGGGGGAGTACTTTGACATTAACAATGCGTATCACGGCTTCGTACGCACTGCGGATGGCACCCTGACGGAGTTCGATGTCCCGGGTATCGGCACGACAGGGCATCGGGGGACCAGCCCCACGAGCATCAATGCCGCCGGGGATATCACGGGATTCTACAGGGCCGCAGACGGTGTGTACCACGGTTTTTTACGTGCTGCAGATGGCACTATAACCACTTTCAATGTTCCGGCCGCAGGCACGGGCTTCAAGCAGGGAACCATGCCGCTGAGCATCAACTCGAATGGCGATATCGCTGGGATGTACGCGGACACGAGCGGGGTGGGACACGGCTTCGTGCTCGCCGCGGATGGCACGTTCACAGCTCCCATCGATGTTCCCGGTGCAGGCTCGGGCGGCTCAACCGGGGACAAGGATATTCCTGTGGTGGGCACCCTTCCAACTTCCATCAACACGGCTGGCGATATCAGTGGGGTGTATGCCGACACGAGCGGCATTCGCCACGCCTTCGTGCGTTCTGCGGATGGCACGTTTACCGCCCCAATCGACGCTCCGGGCGCAGCCACGGGCTCGGGTGTGCTTATGGGGACCTTTTCCTTCAGCATTAATACGAATGGCGACATCGTTGGTGGCTACACGGACGCGAACAGCGTGACGCACGGAGTCCGGCGCACGGCGGATGGCACCTTGACCGCGCCCATCGACGCGCCCGGGGCGGGCACGGCAGGTACGAGCCTGTATCCGGGAACCGTCTGCGTTGGCATCAACGATTCGGGAGTCATGACGGGAGGCTACTTTGACGCGAGTGGTGTGCTGCATGGCTTTGTGCTCACCTCGGCTCCCCCGGCAGCCACGCCTACCTTCAGTGTGCCGGCCGGTACGTATACGTCAGCGCAGACGGTGACCATCTCCGATACGACCACCGGGGCCACGATCTACTACACCACTAACGGGACCACGCCCACCACCTCGTCCACCCCGTACACCAGTCTCATCAAGGTCAGTTCCACCGAAACGATTGAGGCGATTGCGAGGGCCAGCGGCTATGGCAACAGCGCTGTGGCAACGGCAACCTACACCATCACCACCTCGCCACCGCTCGCCAGCGTTTCCACAACCACCCTTAGCTTCGCGGCGCTCATGGTGAAGTCCACCAGTAGCCCGCAACCGGTGACGCTCTCCAACACCGGGGACTCGGTCCTCACCGTGGCCAGTATTGCCAGCAGCGGGAATTTTGCGCAGACCAACACCTGCGGCAGCAGTGTGGCCGCAGGTGCGTCGTGCACCGTCAGCGTCACCTTCACGCCCCAGGCGGGCGGCTCCCTGACCGGCACTCTGACCATCACCGACAACAGCAACAACACCACGGGGAGCACCCAGACGGTGAGCCTGAGCGGCACGGGCCAGGACTATACGTTCGACCCCTCCTCCAGTTCTCCCACCTCGGCGACGGTGGCGCCAAGTTCAACGGCAAGCTACAGCTTGAGTTTGGGTGGGCAAGGAGGCTTGTCCGGTACGGTGAGCTTTAGCTGCGCGGGGGCTCCCTCCGGAGCCACCTGTACGGTTTCGCCGAATCCGGCCACGGTAGGGAGTTCGCCGACCACGGTCACGGTCCAGGTTACGACCACGGCCGCTTCGATCAGTTCGCCACGCACTTGGCCAAATCCCCCAGCCCGTCCCTTATCGCCGGGCATGAGACGTTTATTGATGCTCGCCTTGCTGCTTGCGGCGATGGCCTGGGCCGCTGTGCGCCGGAACCAACTTGGCGCGAGCCGATGGCGGTCAACAATGTTCACGCTTGCGGCCGGGCTGCTGCTAACGCTGGCGTTTGCCGGCTGTGGTGGAGGGAGTAGTAATAGCTCCACCAACGCCGGAACACCCGCCGGAACCTACACGCTGACGGTAACGGGCACCGCGGGTTCGGGATCTTCAGCCCTGAGCCACAGCGTGACGCTCACGCTGATTGTGAGCTAGTCAAAGCAAGACGCAGTAAACCGAAGAACAGGGCGCTGCCACTACCAACAAGCAAGTCATCGGCGAGGTGCTTGATTGGCAAGTGGCAGCGCCTTCACGGGGTCGACAAGGCACTGCCACTTCAAAGCGGGTAGAGGAGGAAACGATGAAGCCCATCTACTCTTGCATAGCAGCCATGCTGATGATCCTTGCGGGGGCGGTACTCTTCCTGCCCCATATAATGACAGCGGGCTTTGCGCCACGCTCCAGAGGGAGCGGGCTTGTCAGAAACGCTGTTTTTACCTCTGCTTGATTTTCGCCCTTGCAACTCCCGCGCGGTCACAGGGAATCTTCACCACCATCGATGTTCCGGGCGCAGGCACCAGTGTGCTTCAGGGAACCCTCGGTGTCAACATCAACGCGGCGGGGCATATCACGGGAATGTACATTGGCGCGAGCCCGGTTTTTCGCGGTTTCGTCCGCGCTGCCGATGGCACGATGACTGCCCCCATTGATGACCCCAACGCGGGCAGGGCTGGCACGAGCCTGCTTCCGGGAACCTTCACCTTGAGCATCAACGATTCTGGAGTTATCACGGGAGGTTACTTCGAAGCTGACGGAGCGTTTCAGGGCTACGTGCTAGCAATTACCCCGCGGGCGCAGATAACCGTTTTGCAAAATACCTTGGAGGACCTCGTCTCCGCGGGAACGCTCAGACCAGGTCAGGGCCAGTTCCTTCTTGCCCCGCTCAACGAGGCCATGGCCGCATTAGGTCTTGCCACGGCCACCGATGCGCGGCCCCCCTCAAACCCCAGTCGCGGTGAAGTCGCACCGGCCAGCTTGGATGATCCCGGCGACACCATGGCGGAGCGGATTAATACGAATCGTGGCCACGCGGCGGCCGCAATTCGGGACCTCGAGGAGTTCATCGGCAGGGTGCGACTCCTGATGTTTTTCCGCCGGTTGAGTCTCACGGAGGGTCGCACTTTAATCGATGCGGCCGAATGTATTATCTGCACGCTTCGCAGTAAACCTTAGTTCGAAAATACTCATTACCATTTACTCGGGAAGGCTCGCGTCACTCGAACAGAACCTAGGCTACTCGAAGGGGAGCGACGCAAGCAATTCCCCGGTCGATCATCTGCGAGAACCTGGGGCCTCTGCTCAGCGAAGTGCGCCAGCGAGGGTTGATGCCATGAGTTCAGTGGCTGCCCGCAGCTTGGGCACATCGCCCTCCGCCATGCGACCAATATCGCCGTACTTGAAGGTGCCTCCACTCGCCCATTCTACCACTTCACCGATAGCTTGCCTATTGTCTGTGGCAACACGGCGTGCCGCTGTCAGGAACTCGTTGCGAAGCTGGTTGAATCCCGAACTTGAAGCTGACCCGTTGCCGTTGTTGGGCGCATGTGGTGAGGCGGCTCCGTTGGCAGGCGACTTCGCAGATCCGTTCCCGCCATTCGGGGCAGTGCTGTTGTTGGGAGGCGAAGGCTCCGCTGCTGGTTTCGATGAGCTAGCGGTGGGAGGACTTGGCTCCGCTGATTCATTACTCGAAGAACCATTCGCAGATGCAGGATAGAACTCAGCCGCAATCTCGGGCGCCTGCTCTTGCTCGTCCTCAACCACCTCCAAGACCTTACCTCCCCCCAGCAGCCTTCGAGTCTCGGCGAACAGCCGGGCGTTCTCCGTCAGGTTGGCGATAAGTTTCCGCATGTCGTCGCCTTCAACCTCCAGACTCAGCGCCCAGATGGATGAAGTCTTCTTCCTCTTCTCTTTGCGGTCGAAGTACGTTGCCTCCTCCGGGCGGACCGTCAGCTTGGCAGTGATTCCGGCCAAGCGACCGCCCGTGAAGGTTTGGATCTCCTGCAAGGCGGAGTGAATCTGGCGAATGGAGCGGTAAGAGCACGTGTGGATGCGGCAGACACTCCCCAGCCGCGGGAAGTCAGCCAGCACGAAGCGTAGATCTCCGGCCGGTTTGCACTGCCCAGTGGCGAGCTCCGGGCACCCGCTACCGCAGGTGGTCCAAGGCTGTCCGCCAGGCCTTTCAGCCGTGCGCCGGGTTGCCGAGGTTCCGTCACCCCAACACTTCCTCTCGGTGGCCGTCCACCAAGCGTAGGAACTGGGAAAGACGTTTTCGATGTCGTCGTCGATCAACATAATGTGGAGTTCGCGGCACTGCTCGCCATAATGCCGGGTCAGATCCGGATCGGCTTCCCACTCAACTCGGTTGGCCGACTTCTTCTTGCGCAGGAAGACAAAGTGGTCGAGCTTGGTAGGGTGGTTGCAATCTCCATTGGGTGGCAGGCCGATGGAGACTTTGGTGGAAACGGACAGCCGTTGGACGACACGGCCGTCTTGGTCATGCGTAACACTAATAATCATGAGGATTCCTCCTTGTAGCTGGAACTCAGGCTGCAAGCGGAGTCGGACATGTAAAACTGATCCCTGCTGTCGTCCGTGGAAGCAGCCGGCACTGAAAACTCGACTGGGGACCGCGTCAAGCCATTTAAGAATGTAACTTTCGGGGACATTCCATTCAGTGGCGGTCAGGTGTATGTTATCGGTCGGTCGAGAATTGAAAACGGAAATTGCGGTTACAATAAAAGGAGGGCGCATGCCTCAGTATCCGTTCATAGAGTCTAAGGATCCGAAGCGCAAGCTCGTCATCGGAGCATCGGCCATCACGCTTGTTATCCTGCTGGGCCTCTGGTTCCTGGCAACACGGGGTGCAAACGTCCCTCCGGTCGCTTCAACCAGGACGCACGGGACCTACACCACCACCTTCCCCCTCCCTGAGAATCCCATTTCCGAAGGTGGTAACTGGATAAACGGCCAGACCGACGGCCTCGATTGGACCAACGTCCGGACAACTCCAGGGTTTGCCTTTGGGGTCGAATCAGGCGCGGTAAGGACCGTGCCTGAAAAGTATGATGACTCGACAGCTCTACTCGCGGGCACTTGGGGGCCGAATCAGACGGCCCAAGCCACGGTCCGCACCGCAAACCAGAACGACAAGATCTGGGAGGAGGTGGAGTTGCGTCTGCGGAGTGCCCTGTCCGCCCACAGAGCCACGGGGTACGAGATCTTTTTCCGGTGCTCCAAAACCCGGAAAGCCTACACCCAAATCGTCAGGTGGAACGGACCCTTAGGAGACTTTACCTACCTAAATACGGCTGAAGGCACGCATTACGGCGTTACGAATGGGGATGTGGTCAAGGCAACCATCGTTGGAAACGTGATCACAGCCTACATCAACGGTGTGCAGGTGCTCCAAGCCACCGACAATACCTACAAAGACGGCAGCCCTGGCATGGGGTTTTACATCGAAGGAACTACAGGCGTGAATAGCGATTATGGTTTTACGAGTTTTGAGGCTACGGACGATTTGACTACCCAAGCTGACGCCGCCCCGAACCGTTCCGCTGCGTTGCATTAACTCCAAGCCGTCGCCTGCGCATCGCACTCAAAGGAATTCGGGGCCTGGGACCAGAATTTGATGACTGACTGATACGTGCGCTACGGGTAGCCGAGTTTTACCGTCTCCTTCGCAGGGTCAATTCCCTGCCAGTTCTCCCACAGGAAAGGGGGTTCAGACCGCTATTCCAATTCCAGGTGGAAAGGTACCAACCCTGGCTTCTCGAACGATTCTGGGGCCGTAAAGCCCCTTTCCTCTGGGAGTCAAAACGAGGTGATACCAGATCCCGAGGCATGAGGATGTTCCAGTTTTCACTCTGCTCACCTCCGCCACCCTGCTGAACTCTTCAGCCGGAACATCATCTGCCGACTCTCGTCCGGGTCTGTCGACCCCGCCAAGCTTTCGCTGTAAAGCAGAAGTCCCTGCTCGGACTTGCTCGGGTGAAACCGCACGAACACTCCTGCCCGGATTGCTCCGCTCTCATTGACCGTCAAGGCCCTCACTTCAGCGATCTGCCCCGTCAGCACCTCACGATGCTCCCAAATCCACCGCCGTTGTTCATTGGTCAACTGGAAGGAACCAACCTCGCTCTCTACACCGGTCGGTCCCTCCACAACCATGGCTCCCAGGCTGCCAGCGAACTTGCCCGCGCCTTCAAGGCAGCGTGTGACTCTTACGTCCAGAGTGTCATTCGCCTTCACCTTGAACAATTCGTCTCGGGAGTCCTTGTACTTCACAAGGACGCCTTCGCTGAAGGGGAGGCCGCGGGGATCATGGATGATGGCCCGATAGAACTCCACAGGGTCACCGCCCTCGGGCATGGCGGGGACAATGTGGAGATGCTTGTTGAACAAACGGAGCTCCGCGATCACGCCCTCATAGAGTTCACGCCGCTGTCCATACGTCATCTGGCTTACGTCCCGGCCCTTGAACCTCGCGATGTCCCAGGCGTAGAACTCGACCGGACCTCTCTCCTGCTGGATTCTGATGGACTTCTCGGGCAGGGCATTCAGGATTCCGCCCATTCGCGCGGCTCCGTCGGCATGATGAAGCTCACCCTGCAATACGGTTCCTTCCTGCTCGGGGCCTGGGAAGAGTTTGCGGGCCAGCCATACGGGTGAATGATTGCTCACGTCTTCGATGGCCGGGAGTTTATCGTAATAGGGTTCTCCTTGCGGCCGATGGCTGCGATAGACAGCACGCAGATTGTGGATCGCCACGTTTGCGAGGCTGCCATCGTCTTTCCATTCGACGCTGACCGGGCGGTCGGATTGGCGGATGGTCTTGAGGAACTCCGGTGGCTTTAGGTGAATATCGGGCTTCGCCACCAGAACAGATTCGTCCTTCAGGCGGACGACCAGATACCGGTTCTCCTCGAAAGCCTGCCGGAAGGCATAGCGTCCCTTGAGGACTCCGTTTGCAATGTTCACCTCGAAGGATTCCGCGTGCGGGTCAACTCCTTCGGCAACGAAGTCATGGTGCAAGCCTGCCTTCTCGGCCTCGTGTTCGTGAACATTGATCTTCCCAAGCTGGCAGCTTCCGCCGACCTTGATGACGCCTGTGCCGGAGTAGATAAGCCTCTTTTCGCCCTTTCCGTAACCTTCCTTGATGACACCGATAAAATCGTCTACGGAGTGAGGCTGATTCTCAACCGCCAAGGTTCTGGGCCGCTGGTCAGTGGGCAGACCTTTCTTCAGTGTGAACTTGGCGTATTCCTTCTCAGTCCGCGGTCCTGCCAGCAGAGCGCCATCCACTGCTTTCTTCTGAAGAGTACGATTCAAGGCCAACTGACGGGCTCCGAGCGGCTGGGGCGTACCCAGAAGGTGCTTCGCCCTGCCGAGAGCAATTCCTAACAGCAGCCTTCCAGCTTCATGAACGAGTGTTTCTCCCATGCTGAGAGCCAGGTTCGCCAGACGATTCATCTTTGACCTCGATGGGGGTGGGGAGTGGAAATCTACGCCAGTTGGGTACTTCTCCCCGAACGGCAAGGGATCATGTGGGGTTGGCACGGAGCGATAGCTCTGCGATGCGAATCAGCACCCCTCTCCTAAAGCCGACAGCGCGGCACCCGTTCTCGGGATGCGCGGTTCTCCCTAAGAATAAAAACCGCAGACCTCAATGACGAGGGTCTGCGCCAGCCTGCGTGTGCTCCTGTTATCTGTATCCTGTAACGTGTCCGATGTTCTTGGTGCGCGAGAAATTCGGACCCTGCTTGCGCTCGTCCCCGACACTGCGTTATGATGACGGGCCTTGAGGGCGATTGAGGAGGGCACCTTCCTTTGAGCTACGGCCTCAGATCTACCGGCCCAGTCCTACCATGGAGTTAGTTAATGCTTCCCCCAGAACTGTTTGAAAATTTAGCCTCGAAGGTGTTCGTGGTCCAAAGCCTTGATGGCCGAGGGAGAGTGGCGTCTTTCGGGAGTGGTGTTGTCGTCACGCCGGGCCACGTTGTCACGAATAAGCATGTGGTAGAGAACGCGGCCGCGATCAGGGTTAAGCACGGAAATCGCACGTGGCCTGCGATGCTAACCCATCTTCATCCAGACCACGACATATGCCAGGTTCTAGTCGGGAACCTTGACGTGCCGCCTGTACAGGTACGAAAGTTTCCCAGCCTAAGTGTGGGGGAACGCGTTTACGCAATTGGGGCACCCGAGGGGTTCGACTTAACCCTATCGGAAGGATTAATCTCTGGCTTGAGACGGCGGGGAAATACGAATGTCATCCAGACCACAGCACCGATATCTCACGGGTCGAGTGGCGGTGGATTGTTTGATTCTGAAGGGCGACTCATAGGAATAACGACATACTTCATGCAAGAGGGGCAAAGTTTGAATTTCGCCATCGCCGCTGATTTTGCCTTAATGCTCGAAGGCCATCCGTTCACTGGAAGGGCAGGTGAGCGGATACAAAGCTCAAGCGCACCGCAGAGTCCGCAAGCGCCGGTAGGGCAGGCACCATCCATTGACCTTCCTGCACAGCCCCCGTGGGAGGCGGTCGATGCGAAGAACCTTCTCGAAGCAATCGCGAAGGCGATTGTGGATTATCCGGACCAAGTCTCTGTACGAGCGGTGGATGGCGATCAGGTCACTCTCCTGGAGCTGCGTGTCCATCCTACGGACCTAAGAAACGTAATCGGCAAGGAAGGTCGAGTGTCCCTCTCCATCCGCACGATTCTTTTTGACATCGGGACGAAGCTCAACAGGCGATTTAGCCTTGATATCATTCAGTAGCGAGTAGTTACAGTCAGTGCAGTTCTGACAGTGGGTTCTTCCTTTAATGGCCAAGGCATAGGGTGCTGGGAAAAGGTACTTTGCCGAGCTGAAGCTCACCTCTACGAAAACCATCGCATTGCGAGGCTTTTCACAGTCAATCGCTAACCCGTAGCGGCGCATTGGCTACGCCACATTCATGGCGCAATACTCGTTCACGCTGCACGATTCCCAGTCCGTTGACTGGGCTCCAGGGATAGCCGTACCCATCGGTTCCTTACGCAGCCCTCGCCAGCTTGTTTCTCACGCGTGTCCATCCGGGCCAAGATCTGGCCAGTCAGCAGGTCCACAGCGAACACACCCAGCACGGCGACAGCTTCGAAGACCACTCCGGCCAGATGAGTGATGGCCAAGATGGAAGCGAAGGCCGCGCTGACCTGGATGATCTTGTTCTTAAACGGACTGGTCAGCCAGATCACTACGTACATGAGGAGCAGAGCCGGAGCGTAGATGACCATGAGCACCACTAGCCCGGTGTCGATGAGGGCCTTGCCGAGTCTCCAGAGCGGGGACTTGTGGGGATAGCTCCGCGAGTTCTTCCAAAAGGCCAGGCCCAAGAGGGCTGCCATCAAAGCAGCCCAGAAGAGCCGGTAACGGGTTACGAGTGACATGCAGCCTCTCCTTTGTGAGAGTTGCGGCGACCAGCATCAGCGGGACAGTCTGCTAGGCCGCTTGTTCGGTTGTTGCCGCGGGAGTCGCACCGGCTTCGCGCGCAGCAGTGAGTTCGGTATGAAGCAGGTTCTTCGCCAGGTTCCTGACATACTTCCTCGCGGGTGTGAAGCCAAGATCCCGGCCACTGAAGTAGCGGAGACCGAAGTAATAGGCGACCACGGCACAAACAACAGAGATAGTGATAATGAGGGTCTTCATGATTCGATTGCCTCCTTGGATTGAGTGGGGAGTTTCTTATCGGGGACAGAGATCGGGAACGATCAGTGACTTTCCAGCTTTGACAGCCGGCACCAGATGGGCACGATGAACGTGACCATGAAGATGTTCACCAGGGTTCCGCCCAGCGCGAACGTAACACACAGCGGACTACTGATGCCGTGGACGGAATAGTTGACCGCTTCGGTCAGGGTGATGGTGACGACCTTGTGAGCATTGATCCAGCGCAGCACGGTCTGGCGGGGATGGGACTTCTTGAAGCCCACGAAATGGACCAGCTCGTTGAGCTTGCCGAGCGTGGCCCAAACCATTCCCCAGAAGACTGCGCCGGCGGAGAAGCTACTCGTTGCCGATGGAGTGAACGTCATCCTTTGCCTCCTTCTCGGCGTGCTGCTGATTAACCTTGGCCGCCTTCGCTTTGGCGTTTTTCGTCTCTCGATTGCTCGAGCGAAGTTTCTTCACTACAGCCCAGGCACCCATGGCCACCAGCCCGCCGGGAATCACGGTCATAGCGGTAATGCGAAGAACCTTCTTCCAGTTCATGTCAGTCTCCTTTTCGTTCGCAGCTTGCGCCGCAGCGGGGAATTGGGTAAAGCCAGTGCCCGCAGAAGCTGGCGGAAGGCGTCAAACATTACAATACTGCGAATCATGTGAGTGACACCATCGGCAAGCTTCAAGCGTAGGTGATCCTGCCGTGTAACGACCGGCCCCGTTTGAGCTTGAATAAGCTGGTCAAGCGGTGACTTCCTGTTCTGCGGGGCGCGGAAGTAATTGACCCTGCGTGCCAGATGCTTATTGTGCCAACTGGCGATGAAGCCAATTCCAGTGACCGTCTCGAATAGCGCAAACGCTTCCAGTATTCCGGTCATGCCATGCCTCCTTATGCGAATAGGCGCGCAATCCAATGGGCCATGCCGACCCCAAGACCAATCAGCGCACCGATTCCGATTGGCCCCAGGACTGCGGCGATGAGGATGCCGAGCGTCAGCCCAGCCTTGTTCCGAGGCACTGTGGGCGCGGGATAGGCCAGCCGCTCCAGAGCGCACAGCGCGGGCAGCCGGGCCTGGAGGGTATCGAGAGGATCGCCGGACTCAGTGGAATACTCCTGAACCTTGCGGACGACCTCGTCAAAGAGTGTTTTGAATTCGTTCGACCCTGGCGGCAGGCTATTGGCTTCGTGGCCTTATGCGGCTTCGGAGGCGGCGACAACGGCCCACCTCAGCCGGCGCCAGTGGTAGCCGTGCTTGAGGGATTTGTAGAGGCTGGCTCCCGGCCATGAACGGCCAGGGATGCTCGTACGTTCCGAGCTGGTGTCTTTCTCAGCGTTCTGTTCGTCCATAAGCGAATCTCCTTTTCTGGTCTCTTGCGAACTGCGAGGGCTTCTTTCCGGTTACTTTCATCTTGACAAAGCGATGTTCTATATATAGGATGAGAACCTATGGGAGTCACAGTGACTGGAATCGACGCAAGAATCAAACGCGGCAGCGGAGAGCTGGCTATCCTCGCGCTCTTGGACCAGGAGCCTCTGCACGGCTACGAAATCTCCAAGCGTATCGCGCATGTAACCGGGGGCATCCTCCAATTCAACCTGGCCTCGCTCTATCCGCTCCTCTATCGAATGGAAAAGCGCGGCTGGGTGAAGGGGAAATGGGAAGAAGCCAAGAGCGGGCGCCAGCGCCGCTACTATCACCTTACGCCCAAGGGCAAGAGGCAACTGGCGCCGTTGCGCGAAGAATGGGGTCGCTTTTTCCAAGCCCTTCATCGCATCGCGGGGGTCGCCCATGCCGGATAATCGAAAGCAACTCAGGGAGCGCTTGGGCAAGTTGGGGTTGGGGCTTTACCGTGAAGAAGAGATTGTTCGCGAACTCAGCGATCATCTGGAGGACCAAGCTGGTGCCCTTCAAGCACTTGGGATGACGAACGATGAAGGTTTCCAAAAGGCGCTTAGTGGCGAGGTGGATTGGCCCAAATTCCGCGAGGAAATTTATCGTGCGGAAACTGAGGAGGCTACAATGAACTACCAATTGACTTATCGTGCCAAGATCTTATGGCTGCCGGCGTTGGGCGCTCTCACCTTGAGCAGCAGCTTGCTGGCCCTTTTCCAGTTTTCCGGCCTTGTCCCGCGTTTTCATTGGCTGAGTAGCGGAATGAGTGGAGGTTCCTACTACACTTTTTACATCCCCTGGCTCATCGCGATGCCCGTCGTGGGCGCCATCTCGGCGTTATGGTCGCAGCGTGCCGGAGGGAAAACTATTCACCGACTGCTCGCCGCTCTGGCTCCGCCCATCGGTATGCTGGGCACCTTCCTAATCCTCCCGTTTATCACTTTGCTCATCTATACGCTCATTCGTTTGTTCTCGAGCAGGGGTTTACACACACCTTTTCCCATCCACGCGGCACCCATGATGACCGGTATATTTGTTTTAGTTGTAAGCTGGGTACTGCTCCCGGCTGCCGGGCTCTTGCTTGGCGCCGTGCCGTTCCTGCGGAAGCCACAGTCGCAGTCCTAAGGAGTCTTGCCGAAAGGAACTTCTTCAAGAAGAGTCTATCTGGCTCGTTCAAGCTCATTACAGCACTGCCGGAGTCGCGCACGCCGGATAATCAAGGATTGATCAGAGACCCCTTAGGCAAGCTGGGGTTGGCGCCTTGCCGTCAAGAAGAAACTCTCCTTGAGAGAGACTGTTGGTCTTATGAGTGAAGACAAGAGCAGGGATGCACAGGATGGATGAGCGGGATTTTGGCCACAAGCACGAGATCTTGCGGCGCGGGGGCTAGACTCATTTCAGAAACTTGCTCCTCGGGAATGCCTGCGAAGAAGCAGCAAGTCTCGCACAGCCTACCCCGCTTGGGCGGCGGGGCTTGGCCGAGGTCACCGGGCTCAAGTTGGCCGGAGGTGCAATCCGTACTGAAGTCAAGAATGCCTTCCCCCGGCAGAGAACGATAGCGGGGGCAGTACTTTCGAATCTCCTTGCGGGTAGCGAACACCATAGAGTGGAACTGCACGTCGATGGAGCGTTTCAACTCACCCTCTGGCGTCTCGCGGAGTAGAAGGGAAAAGGAATCAATCTTTCCCGCGAGCTTCACCAAATGACTCGATCCGTTTCCTAGAATCTCAGGAAGTTTAACCACTGCGATGGTTTTTGGCATACGCACATCCTTTCCCGGGGCATGGCCCGGAGCTGAAAGTTGGGATTTGACAACGGAGGGTTGGTCAACCCTTCGACGTGACCGGTAGTGGTGTCATTTGATCTTCGGGTTACTTGCTCTTGAATGGTGGCAAGGGATAGTGGTATAAATACACTATGCGTGCGAAGGTTGAACTCGGCCGCAAAGGTCTGCCGCGCCCGATTCCAGCGGAAGAACTTCAGATAATGCTAGGAACCAGTCAGGCGTTCTGTTCATGGGATGCCTCGAATTCGACGGTCGGCGAATTGATGGACCGCTGGCCGTATTTGTTTTCCCATCCTCTCTCGGGCACAAACAAAACGCCCACACAATAGACACCCCGAACGCTCCTCAATCCCAATGTTGGCAAAAGCAAATGACTCCGCTACCACGTGACCGAAGTACTTCATGGAAGCAGGATGATTGCGCCGTGGATTCGATCAGGGCGGCGGGGGTATGCTGGAAAGGACCCGGGAGTCCAAAATGGAAATCCTGGGGGGAGGCGAATCAACATGAAACGCGGATATGTACTGACCTTGTGGATAGCCATCTGCACCTGTGGACTTATGTTTAGCGGCAATGCTCAACAGCCTTCCCTGCACAAGACCAGTACGGCAGAGAGCCACTGGACGATCGGCATTTATACCGGAGTTTCCCCGTTGCAGCTTTCATCCCCAGCGAATGTCAGGAACCCGGTGTTGACAGGGGCGGATGTCAATGACCTGAATGTCGATACCCTTGCCCATCCATTCATGGTCGTTGACGGCTCGCGGTATTTCATGTTCTTTACGGCCAAGGACCTCAAGACTGACAAGGGCGGTATCGGAATGGCGGAGAGCAATAGCGGCCTGGAGTGGCGCTACAGGCACATTGTTATCCACGAGCCGTTTGTTCTCGCTCATCCGTACGTGTTCAAGTGGCGGAATGACTACTTCATGATTCCGGAAGCCCATACGGAGACATCCGTCCGGCTGTACAAAGCGACGGCATTTCCCGACAAGTGGGAGTACCAGAAAGACCTGCTCACGGGCGATCATTTCATCAGCCCGACGTTGGTCCGGTACAAGGACATGTGGTGGATGTTCATCTGCGTTGAAGGAAACGAAACGTTGCGCTTGTTCTACGCGCGGGATTTCAAGGGGCCGTGGACCGAACATCCTCTAAGCCCCGTGATTAAGAAGGACCTGCATACGGCACGGCCTGCCGGCAGGCCATTCTTACTCGATGGAAGGCTGTATCGGCTGGGTCAGGACTGTCTCCCGGTATATGGATACCAGGTGCATGCTTTTCAGATTACGGACATCAGCACCAAAACTTACTCGGAGACGATGATCGACGCTCCCATGGTGCAAGCCTCATCGAAGGGCTGGAATGCCGAGGCCATGCATCATGTCGACGCTCACCAGATTGGTGAGAACCAGTGGATCGCGGCCGTCGATGCGCTCGGCAAGTAATCCCCGCCACTGCTATTGTTCCAGAGGTCTGGCCCCACAACCCAGGGCAATCTTCGCGGTGGGGACCTGTTATCATGAAGCCCCACCCGCGGCGTATCTGGTGGACTGTGACAGCCATGGCGGTGAATACTTTCTTGCTCCCGACTGAGTTGTTCGATCATGAATTGGAACGACTTGGATGGAGAGAACGTGCTGATGAAGTTCTGCATACTTCCTCTTGGCTCCCGGACCCTCGAAAGCCTCGAATCCGTGGGCGCATGTTTTGATGATGGTTTGTTTTAGTTAACCCTGGGCGCCTTGCTCAGGCAGCGGGCAGAGGGCTTTGAGCGTGTATTTGCCGTTGGAGACAAGGATACCTGTGAGTTCCCGCGTGACTCCGGACAGGTGTTCACGAGAAACCCAGCAGAGCGGCTCCAACTTCCCTTCCAGGAAAACCTGGGCAGCAGGCTCGTCCTGGCGAGTCTTGGGGTTGTGATAGGTGACCGGCTTGACAGTGACCCGTTGGCCGATCTGGGCCTGAAAGAGCTTCAGCTCGGCTTCGATCCTCTGGCGGTCTTGCTGCTTGAGCGCGATGTCTTTCAGCCTCTGCTCGAAGCCATTGACCGCGGGGAGAGCCAGAGTGGCAGGCTGCGGCGGAGTCTCGCTGTCATCCTCAGTGGCCAGCAGGCCGTGTTCAAGTCGATACTGGCCATCCGGCACATCCACGATGCCAAGCCAATTGGCGGCATTGGGGGTGGTGCCTGCGATGCGTACCAACGTGTCCTCCACGACGACATCAAGGTTGAGCTGGCCGTAGCCAGCGCGTGCTCGCTCAGACTCCCAGGTCATCGGCACATACGTCCGAGTGATTCCTGCAGCCTTGGCCATATCCAGGAATCCATCCAGGGTGTGCGGACCACCAAGTATGCCGTCCGCGAATGGTTTTACTGAGCCGTCAGGATTACGTGGCGGCTCAAGGGTCAATTCACGATCAAAGACCAGCTTAACCAGTTCCGCGTAAATCTCCAGATACATGCCGCTGGCTTTGATCCGGTTGTGGACATCCTCCTCCGCGAACAAGTAAGCGGCCAGGCCAGCCTCCTGTTCGTTGGCAACTTTCTTACCGCGATGGTCCTTGCCAGCCTTGAGGAACTCCGCCTTCTTGGCTTCCCGAGTGCGGTTGTACAAGTGCCAGAAGTCCCTGGCCGCGGTAGCTGCCTCGGGGTGAGTGGGGAAAGTCCGGATCTCCAGAGGCACTCGCCAGCAGCGTTTCCAACTCTCCTTGTCGGCGAACTTGCGTGCCTTCTTGAAGATCTCGACCCATTCCCCGCGGGCAACATCCATGGCCGTGTTCACCAGAATGGGCTCGTTATAGTTGCCGAGGCGATGACGTGGAATGCGTCCCTGGCCCTGAAAGCCACCTTGCCACCAGAACTTGGGAGCTACCGGGCAGGTATTGCGGAACTCCGTGATGGCTGCGCTCGCCCACTCGACCGACTTCCCGTTCATTTTGATTGAGTCAATAATCTCCTCCAGACGTGAAGCGATCATGGGCATCTAGCTCTTGGGCAGGTCAAGCTCCATCCAGCGGATGGCCTCCAGGACCTTGGGGCTTGGCTCCATCGCTCTGAGCTGGGTCAGGATACTCTCCCGATTGAGCCAGAGTAGGTTGAACCAGACGATGGCATTGACCACGCACCCGATGCCCATCTGGCCGTTCCTGGCATCGACGATCATCCTGATGACGTACTCGTCCTCATAATGTTCGACCTCGGGATGCCGGTCGAACAGGGCATCACCGTCATCAATCACCATCACCTGCGTGGGAGTGGCCATGACCTGCGGATAATCCTGAAGCGTCTTCCAGTGCGCCACGATATCCGGGTCGAGCAAAGCCAGCACGGAATCGTCGAAATCTGCTCCATTAAAGCTTTTGCCCAGACCCGGCGTGCCGTCCGGGCTGGCTGCAAAGCCCAGATGGACGAACATCACGGCGCCACGGTCGATCCCGGCGAACTGTTGTACCCGTTGACCTCGCAGCTTGCCGGATTCTTTGTGGGAGGCATTGGGATTCCTCAGCGAGATGAACTCGCCCTCGTATCCACCCAGAAACACCGAGTTGACATCGGGCAAAGTGGAGCGGTCCCAGTGCGGATAACCCTTCCGGTCGAACACAAATGGCTCCGGGAAGATATATTTCCGTACCGCCGCGCCCGCCAGCTCCTGGGGCTTGACGGTCGTGAGATCCTGGGGCTCTCGGAAGCGAATGCGGAAGCGATCGGGATCGCTGTTCTGTGGCGATTCCATCTGGGTGCGGTAGAAAGCATCCCGGCAATGGCGGAATTGCATCGCTAGCAGGCCCGCGGCATACATCCTCCACAGCTTCCAGCGATTTTCGTTCATCACCGGAGTGCCGTCTTCATCGACCCAGCCGCCGGGGTTATAGAATCCGATCTCCTCCTTGACGCGTTCGTCGTCCCTCATCAGCTCGAACACGTCGCAGGCGAACTCCTGGCTGAGGAACTGGATCAACTTTTGATCCCGAACCTTGGCCAGATGGAGATTGGAGGCAGTTTGCACGTCCAGATTGGCCGGGCTGGCATTGAGTTCGTTGAGGACACTGAAATACGCTTCGCCATTCCAGGCGTGAAGCTCCTTCTTGATGTCGAAGACGACCAGATCATAAGCGACATCCCAGATGAGGCAATGGGCCTTGATTTGGCCGGTGGGCAGGGCGCCGGTAATCTGAATCAGATCGCCGATCTGAACCGGATGCCCCGTCAGCAGGGCGCCGCCCCGGCGGGAGGCCAGAGCCGCTCCCGAGGTCCAAGCTTCGGGCCAGCGCGGTCCAGGATCGTAGACCGCAATCTCGAAGGATGTAACCCCATCCGCCAGGATGACCCGATGAACAGAGTCGTACTGATTCAGCTGGCGGACTTCGGCTTCGCTTCCAAACAGCGCTGTCCTGCCTCTCGCCAAGTGCCTCTTGATCCGCTTCGGGACACTGGGCTTGGCGGCCGGGATGTCGAATCCAAAGAGGTGGCAAGCTTCCTCATACGGAATGGGCTCCCGCATCAGCACTGCGCAGAAGCCATCATCTCTCACCCAGGGGATGACCGGGTACCACGTGCCGTCTCCCGGGATCTCCAGTCCGATGCCAGACTGGACGAGGGCTAGCGCCAGATCAAAGCTGCCGGTCTGACGCCCGAGGGATATTCTGGAATACTCAACGCCAGCCTTCGCCGCATAGTGCTCCAGGACTGGGCTAAGCTCACTGGATCCGAAGCTTGTCCTGACATCCGGCTTTTCGCCCGGTTGGCGATAATGGCGAAAGATCGGTCTGCGGCCAGGACGCTCCTGGTCCTCAAGCACCGACCACTTCTGGTACGGCTTGTTGATGTCCGGAGTGAAATGCAGCTCTTCGCGATTGGGCATAGTTCGCCCTCCTTCTGTCGGGCATGCCGACCGCTGAGCAGGTTGTCGCCATCCTTCACGGGTTAAAAGACGCCCGTCATAAGATGGCCTGGCAACTGGCGATCTGGTTGGGGGACAGAAGTGGGGAACTGCGCGGACTACGCTGGGAGTCTATCGTCTGGGAACACAATACCATCTTGATCCGCGAATCGGTCTGGGAAGGGAATAGCTCGCTGCCCAAAACCAAGAAAGGTTATCGGAAGCTCGTGCTTATCGGCGAACAGATGCAGATCCTGAGAGAGTACAAAGCGCAGAACTTTCCGGATGCTCAGCCCACCGATTGGGTGCTCCCTGGCAAACGTTGCAGGCCAATCGACCTGGGCTGGCTTATGTCCAAGTACATCAAGCCGCTCGCGCACGAGCTCGGTATTCCCGAACTCCACCTGTCTGCCCTACGACACCTGAACAATTCGATCATGCTGAATGAGGGCGTGGATATGAAGACTCGCATGGAACGACTGGGCCACACACACGAGCGTGTGAACATCATCTATTCGCACGTAGGGGATCAGGCTCAGATAGCGGCTTCAGAAGCGGTTTGGCAGACGCTCAAAACGGCGGAATCAGAATGCCATCGCCAGTCTGCTGCCGCTTAAAGTAGCCGGAGAAAGTAGCCGGGAAACGGGGGTTCGTTGTAACTCCTTGAAAGGATGGTAGGCCTGGAGGGATTCGAACCCCCGACCCACGGTTTAGGAAACCGTTGCTCTATCCGTCTGAGCTACAGGCCCATTCCTCCCCGTCGCTTTGCTTTCAACAGCTTACCACGCGTTCCTCCTGCTGGCCATTGAATTCAGAGGCGCTCGGGTGTACATTCCCGGTCGTGCGAAAACTGAACACGGAAATTCTGGTATAAATGGGCAGGCGACAACGTCCCAAGGAGACCACATGAGGCGACGAAAGTTCATCGGGAGTCTCGGCGCAACTACGTTGCTGGCTGGAGCAGTTCCGTCTTGGGGTGCCAAGCCGTGGCCGGGCCCTCGTCAGGCGCCCGAAACACGAAAGCCCGGCGCAATCCACGATTCTGAGTTCTTCTACAAGCCCGAAGACGCCTGGGCGGCAGATTTCATCCCGTTTTATGAGAATGGCAAATTCCACCTTTTCTACTTGCATGACTGGCGCGACGTGCCCGGCCACGGAGAGGGAACACCGTGGTATCAGATCAGCACCGACGACTTCGTTCACTTCAAGGAACACGGTCAAATGCTGGCGCGAGGAGCCAAAGAGGAGCAAGATCTCTACGTCTTCACAGGATCGGTCATCAAGGCGGAAGGCCGCTATCACATATTTTACACGGGTCATAATCCCTACTTCCGCAAGCAGGGGAAACCCGAGCAGGGGGTCCTGCACGCGGTCAGTGATGACCTGATGAATTGGAGGAAACTCCCTGGAGACGCGCTCTATGCTCCCCCGGCGAGCTTTGAGCCTCACGATTGGCGCGATCCATTTGTTTTCTGGAATGACGAGACCAAGGAATATTGGATGCTTCTGGCAGCCCGCCTCACGAGCGGGCCGTCAAGAAGGCGCGGTTGCACGGCGTGCTGTGTCTCGCAGGACCTTAGCCAGTGGGTCATTCGCGAGCCTTTCTGGACGCCGGGGCTGTACTTCACGCACGAGTGCCCGGATTTGTTCAGGATGGGCGATTGGTGGTACCTGGTTTATTCCGAGTTTACTGAACGCAGTGAGACCCATTACCGGATGAGCCGGACCCTGCAAGGACCTTGGCGGGCTCCGGATAATGATACGTTTGATGGTAGAGCTTTCTACGCCGCCAAAACCGCCTCCGATGGCCACCGGCGATTCGCTTTCGGTTGGCTCGCCACTCGCCGTGACAGCAAGGATTTTGGGTCCTGGAATTGGGGTGGGAACCTTGTGGTGCATGAGCTTGTCCAGGAAACGGATGGAACCCTCTCCGTGAAGGCGCCCGCCGGCATTGACCAGGCGTTTCCCGAGAAGACCCCTGTCGAACTTCAGCCCGCCGTGGGCCCGTGCACGATATCACAGGGCGCCGTACATCTGGCAGTTCCAGGAGGATTTGCCTGCGCTACCGCGGGAAGCCTGCCACCGCGATGCAAGATTGAGGCGACGGTGGATTTTGAAGCGAACACCCGCGGGTGTGGCCTGATGCTTCGCGCCAGTGACAGCTTCGATTCAGCTTACTATGTCCGCTTGGAACCTGCCCGCAATAGGCTGGTCCTGGATTCCTGGCCGAGGCCTGGTGACGTTCCTTTCTGGGTCGAGTTGGAAAGGCCCATAAGACTTGAACCCCAGCGACCGTTCGACCTGAAAGTGTTCGTGGACGGAACTGTCTGCGTGGTCTACGTTGCCAACAAGATTGCGATGAGTTCGCGGCTCTATGACCTGAAGCAAGGAGGTTGGGGGGTCTTCGTAAACGAAGGCGTAGCACGATTCCGGAATATCCACATCTCAGTTTAATGGCGGATTCATATCTAATGCCGCCGGCCCGGCCGAATACGTACGCCTGACCGCCGCAGGACGCAATCGGGAGTTGGGTTTGCAGTGTAAGACGCCACCTCGGAGCACGCAAAGGTCAGTTTTACCTCTCCGGAGAATCCCAAAGCCTGAAACTGCTGCTTTTCCAATCGACGCCTCCGGCACATTTCCTGCCTCTGCCTCCCTGGTCACTGAAATCCGCTCCGACCAGCCGCTCGCCTACCCTGCCGAAGGGTATCCCATGCCGCTATAGTTGCTTTGCTTACGAACCCTTGCGCGACCACATAAGAGTATTTTCCGAGTCCGACGGCCCGGTAGTATGATAGGTCAAGGAGTAGGAAGCCGTGACCACGCGTCAACACAAGGTCCACACTCAACTCGGCCGAGCCGCAGTCCAGATCTTTGCCGCCAATAATCGCATGAATCAGATTCTTATCGAACGTCTTGACCCTGCCGCCTGGAGAGCCAAACCGCCCGGCAAGGCCCGCACCATTGCGGCTATCTTCACGCACATGCACAATGTCCGCTCCAAGTGGGTCAGGCTTACAGCCCCGCACCTGAAGGTTCCACCACAGCTCAACCGCGCGCGCTGCACGCCGCAGCAGGCCCGTGCGGGATTGGCCGAGAGTGCCGCTCGCTGCGCGGAGATGCTCGCTGAAGCGCTCGGCGGTAGTGGGGGCAGCATCGCGAAGTTTCGCAGAGACGGCTGGGCTTCGCCTTGGCCGGTTGGCGTGGAAATGCTGTGCTACATGCTTTCTCACGAAGCCCACCATCGCGGGCAGGTGTGTATGCTCGCGCATCAGCTCGGATTCCCATTGCCGAACCAGGTGGCGTACGGGATGTGGAATTGGGAAAAGCTGTGGAAAGAGTGCGGGTGGCCTGGCGGACCCGGCTACGATTCTTAAGCAATCGCTCAAGGGCACAGGCCGCCCGGGGATGGGCTGCGATGGTGGAGACATCGAGCCCCAGCCGTTGGGGTTGTTGTAGAAGTTCCGGGCGGCGGCAGCGGTCGGAAGCGAGCGCCCGGATGCCGCGCGTGGGAGGGCGCTGCCGTAACGTGGTCCCGAGCCATCACCACACACCGCTTCGGATTGTGGGCGGTTGAAGGTGGACTCGGAAACTATGCTGAGTGGGTAGTGCACCGGATCGGGAACGGCAAACGTTAGTGCTGTATCGGAAGCGCGCCGGTGAGGGAGCGATGGAGCCGCGCGAGGGGTTGGACGGCGCGAGTTCGCGAATTGCGAGCGAGTCCGACCGAAGCCGAAGCAGCGGCCTGGGCTTTACTGCGCCGCCGTCGCTTGGGCGCGAAGTTTCGCCGGCAGTTCCGTATGGAAAAAGGCGTTCTCGATTTTTACTCCTTTGAACATCGACTGGCCATTGAGCTCGATGGCGGTGTCCACTCGCAGATCGATCAGATGCGCAAAGACGCCGTCAAAGAGGATTATTTGCGGACGCTGGGCAACCCTCTGTTGCGGATTCCCGATGCGATGGTGCTGGAGCACCCGGACGATTTCGTGCGGAAGGTTCTGGGCGCGATGGGGGCGGTGGGGGAGAAGGCGAGGAAGTGACCCCTCACCCGTCTCGCCGCGGCTGGCAATGGCGCCAGCGGCGAGCCCCCCTCTCCCCGGGGAGAGGGAAATCAGGTTGCGCGCGCGCCCACGCGCAGGCAGGTGTGCGGCTCTTCGTTGACGAGGGCGGCTCAATGTTACGGTGTGGCGCCTACCAGGGAAGAGACGCGGACCACAGAAGCGGTGGTCCGTGCTACTTGCTGCCGGCTGCGATGCGAGGCATAACCGCGCTTAGGGCGTTACGTCCAAGTGACGAGGAGCGCAGATCCAGACATCCCCCAACCCCGTTTGTGGCCAGTGACGGGCACTTCTCCGATTACCCGACCGAGCACTGACTCTGAGTTATGAAGAATTGTCCTGAGGTTTTTCGCCTGGGCTACATTGAGCGAGAGTGGCATTGCACAGGCCACGAATCACCCAGCGGGAAGATCGCGGCGCGATTTAGCCCAATGTATGCGAGTTTGTGAGATTTGGCGTCGCGGAAGAGGGTTTACGAAATGTGAGGGCATAGAATCGCCCATCCCGCAGCATCTCAAGATGTATTTCCTGCATCTCGGGGGGTACGAGATCAATAGGAGCTGTGACCGCTTCCTGGCGGTTCTTGAAGTATCCACTGGTTATGGGAATTCGTTCATAGGTGCTTTTCACGTGCTCTTCGGTCTCATCGGCGATCAGCATACGGCTCCCTGGCTTTGCAACACGGATCATTTCCCGGATCGCTTTTGCTCTGTCATTAAAGAAGTTGATGCCTCCCGAGTGAAAGACAACATCAAAACTGTCATGGGCGAACGGCAGGTCCTCGGCATTCCCAAGAAATAGATCGGCGTCCATCTCCCAGCGGCGCAGATTGGCTTGGCAATTCGTCAGCATTTCCGCCGAGAGATCAAGACCAAACAGTTTTACGCCTCGCGGAAGGTATTTGAAGTTGAGACCGGTGCCCACGGATGTTTCCAGCACTGAATCACCAGGATTGATTTCAAGGAAGCGGAGATAACTCAATAGGTATTGGTCCGGACTGATGCCCCGTAAAGCGCACGCCACCCTCTGGATGTCATCATAAAAGCCGCCGATCGTTTCATACAGCCGGTTGTATTTGTGGTTGGAACCCGTGAGCTTTTCCGGGTCTAAAAAGGCGGGAATTCCGTTGCGCACCGGGAACCGTTCACCTGCCTGGCTGACCAAAGCTTCATGACCGTCTTCGTTGACAACATGCAGGGAATCTCCGGTGAGCGGGCTTCGCAAGAGGGCGACTGTCGCTGTTTTATTTGCCCACACCTCGCGCCGTGTGCCAGGCCGGATGAAACTCCACGCGCTTAAAATCAAGCCTCCAACAAAACATTCCCACGCAAAAGATGGACCCGTTAGCAGGAGATGAGGTGCGACAGGACGGATTATCTGCACGAACAAGCCATATCCCAAGACAAGGATGCATACCGCGCCGAAAATACTTGTGCCCGTAGCAATCTTCTTAGTCCGGAATTCCTGGTTCCACATCCAATTGATTACCGCCGCGAACCAGTAGATGAGAAACGAAATTGCACCTGTCCCCAGGATTGCGGCGAAGCGCGGCAAAGGTGAAATCACGGAATTAGTGTGAGCAAGAAAGTAGAGATTGAATATGCTGGGTGGCAGGAACAGTTGCCCCAGTCTCGGCAAAGCCGCGCCCCAAAGCGGCAAGGAAAGGGTTGACAGAAAACCTTGTCGACGCTGGCTCGTTAGTCGATAGAGAAGGAAGGGCAGAACACCGATGAGGACAGCCAGCATCGTCCAACCGGCATACGCAATTCCAGTCAGTGGAGACCCACGCCAATTCGAAAGCAAATTCAAAATGAAATTGATGCCGGCAAGCAATAGAAATCCGCGCCATGCTTTCTGCGTGCCGATGAACCATGCGCCTAAGACTGGGCCTGTCCACGCCCCCAGGGGAGAGAACACAAAGCCGAGGACAAAGATGCCGATGATCGCAACGGCCGCGAACTGTGACAAACGATTGGGAGATGTTTTCTTAGGCATTTCGCGATTGTTCCTTGGCTCCTTCACTTGTAGAGATAAAGTATAAGGCAGGATAGCCGGCCTAGAGAATGCTTGCAAGGCAGTGTCTGATTGATGTCTGGTTGACGCACCACGCGGAGAAATTTCCCTGACGCACCCGAAGTCCGCATCTGGGAACTTACCGTACCTGCTTGCGGTCACTTGACGGTTTGCCAAACCGCTCCTGTGACCGGAAAACTACCGTTAGCTCTGGAATAATGCCAGCTGATCTGATGTCGTGGCGGCACTTGATGGCCGGGGCGAGGGTTTACGCCTGGCCGCGCTTTCAAGTGATCCGCCAAACATGAGGAGTTGTGTCACCGCTGCCGGGATCGGTGCTGGCGGTGGAATTATAACCTCTCGTAGATTCCTTTCCGGAGGACTTGCTTCCATTTGGGATGTCTCCCCGGACCGAACCCCGAATCCGTCCGCCTGCTTCTCCACGAGTTTCTTCCAAACGGCGTCCGCATTCTCCCCGATGCCTTTCTCCGTCACCAGCTCCCGTGCCATTGCCATCAGGATATCATCACCTTCGTCGATCGCCTGCAGGCCTTCGGTTGCGAACTTCCCTTCCATCGCCAGCGAAACCAGCAGTTTCTTCCCCAACAGCCGCAGGCATGCTTCCTGCATAGTGCCGGCGTAGTAGAAGAATTTGACATTGATGTTGGAGCGTTGTCCGATCCTCCACGATCGCCGGCTGGCCTGCCGCAAAGTATAAATAAAATAGCCGGTCTCATAGAAGAAACTGTCAAGGAATGACCTTTACACCGTCCGCCAGCAGTTCATTCTCCGCCGGGGCGGTCTTCTGGGGGATGGTTTGGGCCACGCATCGCGTTGTGACTCCAATTAGGCTGTAAAGGAACAGATGCGGTGCAGTCACATCAATTTCCGCTCCTTAGCAACCCGACGATCACTATCATGAATGCGGCGGTTCCCCAGTGAATAAGGATAATGGGCGTAAAGGTCCAAGCAGCGTGTCTGAGCACGATCAAACCATCGAAAACCGGGATGAGGGTGAGGACGCCCATTGCATAGGCGAGATACTTTCGATCCCCTAGACCAAGAAACGTAAGCGCCAAAACACCAGACGCCACATCCCGGGCAGCTTTGATCGCGAGCAGATCGCCGTCACGGCCGTCCAGCAATGGGACGCCAAAACCGAGCGCGGCAGCGCTAGGGTAAAAGAACTCGCGTATCCCAATGAAGATTATCCCTACCGCAACGATAACCACCATCCAGCCGGAAATCGATGCAATCTTCATAGGGCTGTTCAATTTGGGAAAGGCTAAGCTTTTCATATCAACCACCTCCTGCTGAGTTTGACAAAATGCTTGACGTGGCGGACATCTCTGCTTCTCGTCATCCCGCCCTCAGGCCGAGACATAGAAGAGTGAACGCCACAATCAACCCACTGGTCCTGAACCAGTGGTGAACGACCCAACGATGCTCCTGTATTTGCCAATCGCTAGGAAGCTGAAGGAGAGCTGAAAGGATTGATTTTGTATTTCACCCATTGGGTACTGACCTCCGGAGCGTCTTCATCACGTTCACACCCCCATAAATAGTGATGATGGCGACGATCCGAAGATTCAAACATGAAGCTCAAATCGGAAATGTGGGCTCAATCCCAAGGAGGCAATCGAATCATGAAGAATCTCATCATCGTTCTCACTGCGGCTTGTGCCGTGGTCGCCTATTACTTCGGTCTACGCTACTTCAGTGGCCGGGATCTTGGCTTCACACCCACGGGGAAGTACGTCCAAAGTCTGGCGAAGAACCTGCTTCACACTGAACTCACCGCTGCCCGGGAAGCTGGCACGGCTCCCCAGGCAACAACCGAACGAGCGGCCTAGCAGACTGTCCTGCTGATGCTGGTTGCCGCAACTCTCAGAGAGGTCAAAGGAGAGGCTGCGTGTCACTCGTAACCCGTTACCGGCTCTTCTGGGCTGCCTTGATAGCAGCCCTCTTGGGCCTGGCCTTTTGGAAGATCTCGCGGAGCTATCCCCGCAAGTCCCCGCTCTGGAGACTCGGCAAGGCCGTCATCGACACTGGGCTGGTAGTGCTCATGGTCATCTACGCCCCGGCTCTGCTGCTTATGTACGTGGTCACCTGGCTCACCAGCCCGTTCCGTAACAAGATCATCCAGGTCAGCGCGGCCTTCGCTTCCATCCTGGCCATCACACAACTGGCTGGAGTGGTCTTCGAAGCTGTCGCTGTACTGGGTGTGTTAGCCGTGGACCTGTTGGCCGGTCAGGTCGTGGCCCGGATGGAGAAGCGCGAGAGAAACAAGCTTGCAAAGGCTGCGTAGGGATCAATGAGTACAGCTATCCTCAGTTCACGGACTGGGACATCCGTACCACGCTTGCTGCTAGTGCCCATTCGAGAACCTCTGTGTTGCCCAGGCCTTCCAATAATCTAGATAGAGTTGCTCGTTATCTTTGAAGTCGTCCCAGAAGGGGTACCATTCCTTTTGATGAGTGATTTCTGCCAAGCCCATTACTGATTCCCAACGAACCCAAATGTTGGAATCATATAGCGCCTGAGACAGCGGCTCGATCGCTGCCTCTGACCCGGTATTGCGCAATCCCTCCACCGCTCCTTGGCGTATCTCGGAATCAGCAACCGTCAGCAGGCGCGCCAGGGCGGGGATAGCAGCAGGATCCTTGATCCCTTTCAGTGCCCCTCCCCAGTGATACTCGAAAATCGTGTGCTCCTTGTCCGACACCTTCAGCTTGGGCGAGGTTCGTGCCCCCTCCTCGACTAAGGGCATGGCAGAGATATCGTTGCGCTGGGCGAGTTCAATAGCTGCCAGTAGGTTCAGCGGGGACGGAAGCTCTCGCGCGGCCCGCTGCAGCACTTCTGTCGCGGACGGGGCTAGCACCGTGGCAAGCGCTCGCAGGGAGGTTAAGCGTTCGAAAACGGCGCTGGTGGAAGACTGGATAACACAGGCGAGCTCGCCTGCGACGCGATCGATGGGCTTACCGGTCGTGACGCACTCCTCTTGCCCCGCGATGATCTTGGGATAGAAATGAGATGTAAAAATGAGACCATCGTCGGAATCGCGGAAGAAGAACATGCCAAACTCGCCCTTATCGACGCTTACCAACCCAGAATCGCCTAAATTCGAGCGCAAGAATGCAAACGAAAGCTGGCCCACAGCGTCGCCTTTGAGCACACGGTAAATCCGCAAGCAGGCCCGCATCAGGCGCCCGGACTCAGAGACTCCGTTGAAGTGGTAGTCTTCCTGTCCATCTTCCCAAACGTCAGTCACCTCTCCAACCACAATAAGGTTGGAGTCACGAATGAGCGCAGAAACATCCATAGGCCGAGCTAGATAGGACCATCCCCAGCGGGCGCCAAGGAATGCGATGACCAGCAGGAGCGTCAGAAGCAACAAAACGCGACGCATGGAGGGGAACTCCCATCCTGTGAGATGCGACAAAGCCGAGTCTCGGCCGCTACAGAGACTCAGATGCGGCTCTTCACTCGTGAGGTGCCATGCCCATCACCACATTCGCGCAGTCACTCCACAGGAGTCTGTTCACAGCCAAGCAATACCGTTCTGCCGGGTGTCTGTCAATGGTCACGATGACGTAGCGGTCTGATGTCCGTGTTTGATATTGCCCGTCTCCCGGATTCGCGGTCTGAATTGGCTCCGGCTTTCGACGCGCCGTTGGCCTTGGCTTGGAAATCGCTCCTCCGAGGCTCAACAGCCTACTCAAGCAGCTCAGATTCCCACTCCCTAATCCCCATCAAGGTCACAGATGAATCGTCTGATGAACCTAGCTCTCAGTCTGGGAGAAACACTCTTTCATGAAAGTGGAAGGCTGCTGTTCGGAATTGCTCTCGGCAGGGCGAAGGAACTTCTGAGTTTGCCCCAGCAGCTTGGAACCCGGCAACTGGCCTTGAATCGTGCCTTGCAATAGAAAGCAGCGGATGGCGGCGGTAAGCTGAGTGAAAACCTGAACCTCCTTACTTCCAGCGACCTCGCATTACGTCGATTGACCCTCGAGAAAAGGGGCTCTACTGCCCCAGATTCGTTCGCGAAGCCGCAGTCGGTACCTTCCTACTAAACGGCCGACAGCAAATGCCGTCGGCCGTGAGAGTTTCGAGTTATGATGGAATCTACCTGCGCCCACCACCATGGGAACCGCCTCTGCCTCCGCCTCTACCGTAGGCATGTCCACCGCCACCGAAGGAACGTCCACCGCCACTGAAGCTACGTCCGCCGCCTCCGAAGGCGTGTCCGCCACCACCGAAGCTACGTCCGCCGCCATTGAAGGCACGTCCACCGCCACCGAAGGAACGTCCACCGCCACTGAAGCTACGTCCGCCGCCTCCGAAGGCGTGTCCGCCACCACCGAAGCTACGTCCGCCGCCATTGAAGGCACGTCCACCGCCACCGAAGGAACGTCCACCGCCACTGAAGCTACGTCCGCCGCCTCCGAAGGCGTGTCCGCCACCACCGAAGCTACGTCCGCCGCCATTGAAGGCACGTCCACCGCCACCGAAGGAACGTCCACCGCCACCGGCGTAACCGTTACCGAACCCACCGCGAAATCCTCCGCGCCCGGAAAAGGCCCGCCCGCCTCCATAGTAGCTCCGCCCGCCAAAGCCACGTCCCCCATAGAAGCGGTGCCCACCCCAGCCCCACCACGGCCCGACGCCAATAAAGACTCCGCCCGAAAACCAGCTAGGTCCATAGTAACCGTAGGGCGCGCATGCGTAAGGGTAAGAGGGGTAGTAGCCATACGGGCACGCCGGAGGTGGCCCGGGATCCATGTAGACCTGACCTCCATAGCCCGGATCCACGTAACCCTGATCCGGATTCGCATAACCCTGATCCCCATAGCCCTGATTCGGATCCGCATAGCCCGGATTCCCGTAGCCCGGTTCCACCGGGGGTCCAGCTTGGGCATGTGCGAACGGTGCAACCAACAAACCTATTCCCAATAATGTTAAGACTTTTACGTTTTGCATTTGATTCCTCCCTCGAGCACCGTTCTTGCCGAAATACAACGCCAATAGTAGAGGCAATTGGCCTGCCAAACTCCATGGCTCGAAAGCTCTTAATTTCATGTGGTTAGGGACAGAGCGAAAAAGCCCCAGGATGGCTCAGTGCCTACATGGTGGTGGTTCCCGGTCGGGGTGGTGGTTTTCGGCCTAGCCGCTGGCCAGCAGATAAGAAGTGGTGGGAATCCGAGGTGGTAGAGGATGAGCAAGAGCAGGCGCCGGAGGTCGCGGCGGAATTCTACCCGGCCTCGGTGAATACCTCTTCGGCTGCCGAAGGTTCCGCGGCAGGCTCTCCTTCCGATACGCTTCCCGCTGCTACCGCACCGCAGCCCACGATGAAGCCTTCGTCCTTCGACAGGGGCACTGCTCCGAATGGCGGGAACGAATCGGGCAAGTCACCCACCGACGGGGCCGCATCGCCTCCCGCCAACAACAATGGTAGCGGGTCGGATGCAAGTTTGGGATTCAACCAGCTTAGCAACGAGTTCCTGACAGCGGCCCGGCGCGTTGCCATAACCAAGAAGCAAGCCATTGGCGAAGTTGTCGAATGGGGAAGTGGAGGCGTCTTCATATACGGCGACGTTGGCCGCATGACCGAGGCTGATACCCCGAAGCTGCGAGCGGCCACTGAACCCATGGCTTCGGGCCCCGTCGGCACAACTCACTAACCAAAAGCGTTTTTCTTCCCCGCGTTCACCTGCCTCTATCCCCTGCGTCAAATCCCTGCAGTCACTTCTTTGCTTGTCACTCGTCAATTGTCCCTGGTCACTGTTTCCTTAGCTGGGGCGGCTCCAATGGAAGCGGTTGGGAGTAGAATGGCTGGTGGCCAGGAGGCCAAAATCCTGGTCCAATTGACCTTATTGGGGAGACAGTATGTTATTTACGAAATCGCAACTGATCGCGCGCCGCGACTTTCTGAAGGGAACGGCGCTGACCACCGCAAGCTTGATTGGTCCCGCAATCGGGGTTGCCCCGGGTGTTTCGGCGGAACAAGGCGAGAAGCGTGCGGATTGTCTGGAATCGGTCTACCGCCAACTCCACATTGACGCCCATTTGGCAGCGTGCGAACACCCGTATGAAGCCTTTGATGCCGGCGCCGCGGCGCAAATGATCTTTGATGCCGGATTCCAGATGGTTTGCTATTTCGGGGTGTGCGAAGGCGGCTATTCATATTACCCCAGCAGAGTTGGCGTCGTGCATCCGGGACTCACGCGCGACTTCACCGGCGAGATGACGACTGCCCTGAAGAAGCATGGCATTTGCACCAAAGTGTACATGAGAGCGGGATGGGACCGCCATTACGGGAAGACGAAACCGGAATGGATTGCGAGCCACGATCCCGCCAGGCAGACCGGCGCCGCGACCAGTGACGGGGCGGAGATGTGCTTAAACTCCCCATGGGTGGACCGCGTCCAAATTCCACAGATGAAGGAGGTGGTCTCGCGGTATGACGTGGATGGGCTCTTCATCGATTTGGCCGTGCATCAGTTCATCACCGCGAACTGCTACTGCGCGTACTGCCGCGATTCGTTCGGGCGCGAAGTGGGCGGCGCCATTCCGGTCTCCGATGGCGATGCCAAGGCTTTCGCTTACCGCAAATGGGTGAACCGCCGCCTGGAGGCCTATATCGAGAAGGTGCATCGCGCGCTCGATGATCAGAAGCCCGGTGTCATCATCGTCCACAACTGGGCATGGATGACAAGATGCCCGCTAAACCCGCCAGCCCATGTCAGACACATCAACTGGGACACGGCGACCCCGAACATGAGCGTTTACGCGCTCGACTTCTCGTTCGAGGCACGCTATCTCTCGACCCTGGGTGATCGGTCATGGGCCTTCCACAACACGCGCGGCAACTCGTGGGGTGACTACGCACTGCGCGAGGAGGCGGCGTTCATGCAGGAGGTCGCCACTGAGCTAGCCGCCGGCGGGCGTTCCCTTCTAAGCGACGATGCCTACCCGTCCGGCAATCCAGAGCCCGCCGTCTACGAGCGCTACGGACGCGTCAACGAGAGGACCCTGAAGCTCGAACCCTTCCTGCGGGGATGCCGGCCGGTCAAGGACGTAGCGGTGCTGCATTCCGCCGACACGATCTTTTCGAAAACGCCGATGAAGCTATCCCCCGAATGGAAAGCGGGACCGGCCTACTTCCCGGTGAGTGGCGCCCACAAGGTCCTTATCGAGGGGCATGTGGAAATGAACATCCTGAACTGCCAGGTGCTGGCGGACGCGCTCGGCCAGTATCGAGCTCTGATTCTGCCGGACCAACGGATCCTGAGCGACAGGGAGTGTGACGCGGTCAGAGGATTCGTGCGCGATGGCGGTTCCCTGCTGGCGACTTGTGCGACCGGAACGAGAAACGCGAGCGACGGCGCAATGGCGGACTTTGCCCTGGCCGATGTCTTGGGAGTCCGGTATCGCGGCCTTTCGGCGGGCAAGCGCTCGTTTCTTCGTCTGCCATTCAGGATCGAGCCCTTCGACGTCCCCCGGATGGACGTGCAGGTCAACGGGGAGTATGCACGCGTCGAGGCCACAACCGCAAAAGCGCTGTTGGAGTTGGTGCCGGCGGAAGTCTCCAAACAGGCCCCGGCGTCAGCTCCCCAGGGCCCGGGAGTCACACTGAACCAATACGGGAAGGGGCAGGCGCTCTACTGTGCGGCGCCGATCTTTTCCGCTTACTACGCCGAGGGGCCGGCCATGCTGCGAAGGCTGGCGCTGTGGATGCTGAGCGTCGTGCACCCCGAGGGGCGGCGGACCATCGTCCTGGAAAGCACGCCTCCGAATGTCGAAGTCTTCTATAGCGAGCGGGGGAAGGATCGGTTTGTGCACCTGGTAAACTACTCGGGCGACAAACGCGAAACCGGACCATCTCAGTCGCAGGAATGTGTCCGCGTACACGGGATCCGCGTGCGCGCGAACGTTCCAACCAGGCCGAAGCGGGTTGTATCAGTTCCGGAGAACGAGAGTATCCCTTGTGAGTGGCACGACGGCTGGGTCAAGTTCGCGGCGCATCCCTTGGGTATCCACGCCGCGTACATGATCGAGGGCTGACTGGTCCAAGGTGGCTCATCTGGCCAGCCATTTCTTCAAGAACCGGATGCCCGGCTCGACACGGAATTCGTGGCCGCCATCGTGCAGACCGATGTCGATGAGCTCGGGCATATTCAGTTTGCAGTAGCGCTCACGGGCCGCATCGAACTCCTCGATCACCTGCGGCCACAAGGCGATGCCGTCAGCTTTGCCCGTCTGGATGAACAAGGGACGCGGGTGGATCAAACTGGCCACGTCGCTGTCACTGAACTCGGCCAGCCATCCTCGAAAGAAGGCGTGCCTCCTCGTTGGTCTCCGGAAAGCAACTGTGGCACTTGTGGGGGATGACCTTTTGTTGCGCCGGTGGAGTTGGAGTCGCCCGGGACGAAAGAAATGAGACACGGAGCATCGCGGGAACGGATCGGGCAAGCCACCCACCGACGGGGCCGCCTCGAAGGCGAAATCACCATTGGCCTTCACGCCATCAACCCGGCCACGCAGTGCTGCAAGTGGGTAGCCATCGATGCGGCCTATGAGGATGCGCTTGTGGACCTCCTCGAGCTTAGCTCCGATTTCTCAACACGAATAGGGAAGGGCGAGGTTTTAACCCCGCCGTTGCCGACGCATCCAATTGTTCCTCCGTCTCGCGCCCCGCGCAGTCCCGCGCCTGCGGGACTGCGCGGGGCGCGAGACCAACAGTACTTTGGAAGGCGCTTTGCGGCGGGGCTAAAACCCCGCCCTTCCACTTGCCCCCCTCAAAACGGCGGAGAGCGGTGAGAAATCCGGATTAGCTTCTACATCAGGCAGGATGGGGTGGAGTCAGCATTTGAGAAAAGCCATTCCCTCGATCACATCAACACCAAGCTCCGCACCGTGGGGCACAACAATGTGACCCTGTGCCCATCCTGCGCCGAAGAGGGGCACGACCGCAGCGGAGATAACCTCTCGATCTCGATCGAGGACCCTCGCGAGTACATCTGCTGGGCCGGCTGCACGAGAGACACGATTCGGGCGGCGGTGGGCGGCGCGCGACCAGTCGAACATGTGTAACATGAGCGAACAAATGGCTACGAATGGAATCATATCCACGCCGGGAGCACAGTATCTCGGCTACAGTCTGACGGTACTCTCGGTTCTACTTGAGCGGGACTAAATCCTGCCCCGTTGCAAAGGGTCTATCTTGGCCGGTGGCTATTTCCCGGAAAGCCGACTAGACTTGCCAGGCCGAACATCGAGAGACGATTCAAACTAGTTGACCTGTCAGATTCAAAGGGGGACAGCATGGTGATTCGAAGAATCGCGCTTGCGGTTTGGCTGGCGAGTTGTTGGATCGTGTTGGAGAGCGCCTGCCTGGCACAGGACAATTCGCCCCGCATGGAGCAGGTGGTTCAATCATATGTTTCAAGTAAGAAATTCATGGGCTCCGTGCTTGTCGCTCGTGGTGGGACCGTGCTGCTCGATAAGGGGTACGGGTTCGCTAACCTCGAATGGGACATTCCGAACTCGCCCACAACCAAGTTCCGGTTGGGCTCCCTCACGAAGCAGTTCACGGCGGCCAGTATTCTCCTCTTGCAGGAGCGTGGCAAACTGAAGGTTGATGACCCGGTGAAGAAGTACATGCCTGATGCGCCGCCCGCATGGGATAAGGTGACGATCTATAACCTGCTCACGCACACTTCCGGCATCCCAAGTTTTACGGGATTCCCCGATTACGCTTCCACCGAGGCTATTTCCACTACCCCCGAAAAGCTGGTGGCGCGATTTCGTGACAAACCGCTTGAATTCCAGCCCGGTGAGAAATGGAGCTACAGCAACTCTGGATACGTCCTGCTTGGGTTTCTGATCGAGAAAATCAGCGGCGAGAGCTACGAGAAGTTCGCCCAGGAGAACATCTTCGGCCCGCTGGGCATGAAGGATTCGGGCTACGACTCGAACTCCGCCATCATCCCGCGGCGCGCGGCAGGTTACGAGCCGGGGGACGGCGGGCCGAAGAACGCAGGCTTCGTCCATATGAGCATCCCCTTCTCGGCGGGCGCGCTGTACTCCACCACCGAGGACTTGCTGCGCTGGGAGCAGGGGCTGTTCGGGGGCAAGTTGCTTACCGCCGCATCGCTGGCCAAGATGACCACTCCGTTCAAGGAGGACTACGCGTGCGGCGTGGCCGTGCATACCGTCAGCGGGCACAAGGTGATCGACCACGGGGGAGGGATCGAAGGCTTCGTCACTTTTCTGGCTTACTATCCCGAGGACAAGCTGACGGTGGTGGCGCTGAGCAACCTGACCGGCGACGCACCCTCGGGGATCGTTAACCGCCTGGCAGCGGTAGCGCGCGGCGAGAAGGTGGAGCTGCCTTCGGAGCGGAAGGAGATCACCGTTGCACCCAAGATTCTGGAGCAGTATGTGGGGACTTACGAGCTGGCGCCCAAGATCAACATGATGATCACGTTGGAGGGCAGTCAACTCATCAGCCAGGTCTCAGGGCAGGGAAAGGTGCCGCTGTTCGCCACATCCGAGACCAAGTTCTTTGTCAAGGTCGTGGATGCCGAGATCGAATTCGGCAAGGACGACAAAGGCGCGGGCACCTACCTGGTGCTGCACCAGGGCGGGCGTGACATGAAGGCGCTGCGTACGAGCGACAAGGTGGTGGAGCACAAGGAGATCACGGTTTCGCCCAAGATCCTGGCACAATACACCGGCACCTACGAGCTACAGCCGGGGTTCGACCTGGTCATCACGCTCGAAGGCAACCAGTTGATCTCGCAAGCTACCGGGCAGGGCAAGCTCCCGCTATTTGCGGAGTCGGAAACGAGGTTCTTTCCTAAGCTGATAGACGCCGAGATCGAATTCTTCAAGGACGACAAGGGCGTCGTGACCCACCTGGTGCTGCACCAAGGCCCAGCGGAGATTAAGGCTCCGCGGAAGTAGATGAAGTCCCGGGCAACTGGGCGGGCGCTTGCCAGTCGGCGCGTGGCCGTACGGCCGCGTAGTCCTCGCATCTGAAATAGGGCTTCGCAGAGATGATGGAAGTGACGGCAAACCGATCAGACGGAATCAAGCTGGAGCCGAGAACAATCTGAAGCTCCTCGAAATCGAAATAGAGTTGAGGTCCACCCCGACGGCGCGCGACTGGACTCGTGCTACTCGGAACATGAGGCAGGCTCCAGAGCTAAGCGTCGGCATGTTCGGCGGCTATGCAGAACACAAACTCGCCCAGGGCTGGTACTGGACCTGGGGAGATGGTTCTTCCGAATAACGCCGGAAACGTTTCCGGCAACAAATCCGCGCTTGCCTCGACTTCGCCATCCTCGGGCGTTTCAATCAGGCTCAGCCAGGCCATCTGCCGCTACGCACAAGCCGCAATCAGGTTCTGCGGCAATTCAGCGACCACTACACCCTTGCCGATTTCAGCGAAGAGCTGCCTGAAGTCAGCATTCACGAAGGCGGCCGGGCGGAACTTACGGGATTCCCCACCCTTGGCTTGCCCTAGTAGGAACCACCTTCAGTTTTCCTCGTTGCTTTCCCCTAAAGGCCAGGAAGTGGTTTCTCGTGGCGAAAGAACCCAGACCCATACTGATGCATTTGAGGATGACAAGTCATTGCACAACTCCGTCTTGCAGGCTCTTGTGTTGAGGCAGGAGACGCTAAGGGTAGTTCTGGGTTGCTCCGGGTGCTGCGCGGCGGTCCGCAAACTCGTAAAGTTGATATTTCAAACTTAGATGCCACGGCCACATGCCGTGTGCGCGCGCCTCCTCGTAGGCGCGGTCGGCGCTCCAGTCCTGAAAGGCGATGCGATAGAGACCTACCATAAAGCCGGTTCGGTCGGCGCCACGCTCGCAGTGAACGAAAACCGGATAGTTGTCGCGGTCGCGCAGCACCTGGAAAAACATTTGGATTTTGCTTTCGGGAGCGCGCTCCCATGGGCTCATGGGAATCTGCACGTAATGGAGGCCCAGCGATTTGACTTCCTCCGCTTCTTGATTCTCCGCGCGCAGGTTGATGACAGTCTTGACGCCGAGCTGTTTCAAATATTCATAACCATGCCGGCGGGGTTGCCCGCCACGGTAGAAGCCCTCCGCGACCTGATCGAACCGCGGGATCGCTTGCGAATTCGGCACCTCGTGCGCGGTCTGGGCCAGCACAGCCCAGGCGAGCGCGATCAACACAAGCAGAAGGGTGGCGGTTTGGATGGACTTCATCAGTAATTTACCCGCACGACCGGAGCTTTGACCTCCAAAAGATGATTGTAACCGGAATTCCCATGTGCGCCCAACGCGCAAATGGAAATGGGGGCTAAGAAAGGCTTTTCCCAAAGGAGCACGAACATGATTCGATCTATGGAGGAGTTTACGTCGGCGTTTCACGCCGCTCGCTGTGTATCAACTCCGCTTGTGGCGGTACGTACTGCCGACCCGGCAAGCACAACGCATTTCATCATCGAGACTCTCAAGCAAGGCCGGGACCTTCCACCCCTGCCCGGGTGGGACGTGGTCCGCGGCCTGTATGCGATCGGCCGGGACAGCGGCAAGGAACTGGCACGCTTGCTGGGCGAGCGCCAGGCTGCAGCGATTGGGCCGGTCGATGCCCTGCTTTTGGCGCAGCAGCTTGGCGAGGATGGCCTCCTGCCTTACTCAAACGCTCATCGCTTCTGGAATGACCCCGGAGTGATGCAAGGGATCTGGGACCTGAGAGACCCCTTCAAGGCGACGGGACGGATGCTGGTATTGCTGGCAGCGCCGGGCGCGACGTTGCCGCAGGAATTGGGTCAGGACGTTCTCGTCCTTGATGAGCCTCCGCCCTCAACTTCTCACCAGGAGCAGATTGTTCGGGGGACTTTCAACGCAGCCGAGTTGCATGAGCCCGAGCGCTCGGTGATCGATAGGACGGTAGATGCCCTCGTCGGCTTGGCCGCGTTTCCGGCAGAACAGGCACTGACGATGTCGCTGGTTGAGCGCGAACTCGACACAGCAGACCTCTGGGAGCGAAGGCCCCAAATCATCGAGCAGACAGCGGGCCTGTCGGTGTGGCGAGGCTGCGAGACCTTTGAGGATATTGGCGGAGTCGAGAACGTCAAGAGCTTCCTGCGGGCAGTGCTTCGAGGTGTTGATCCTCCCCGCGTCGTTGTGTTCATTGATGAGATTGAGAAGGCGTTTGGACGAAGGCTGGACCGGTGCGGAAATCAAAGAGTGCTGCCGGAGAGCACATCGTCTGGGAATCACTCTCATGCAGGCCTCACGCTACATCGTGCCGGTGTCCCGATCCGCGGCAGAGCAGATCAAAGCACTGCGCCAGATGGCGTCGGGGAAGTTTATTAGCGCCTCGACACCGATCGTTTACCAGTTCCAGGAGAACCCGCCCGCACCCCGACGACGCGTCATGCGAGATCTGGATGGGCCGCTCACCGTCATGCCACCCTCGAAATCAGAGGTCTGAAGGTCTCTTGCCAGGGTAGTGGGCTAGTCTGCCCAATTTCAAGTTTGCGCGTTCTTTTCAGGCATTGGACCCATTAGGTAGATAGAAGGGCTGTAGTTGACAGACATTACTAAACCCTTGGCGACAAGGCAGGGCTGATCTACCAAATTCTGCGTTTAGTCCGCGTCGGAGGATGGCTTCAAAGCCTGACTAGACCGCACCGTTCGGGCCGTCGCCCCGTTCGAGCGACCTGCGATCCCAGTCGGCCAGATTGGCGGCAGCTTCATACGTGGTCTGCAGAAAGTCAAGAAGAGTCCGATCCGGGTCCTCCGCCTGCCGCACGACGTCATAGGGCAGGATGAATTCCCGAAAATCCGCACTGTAGAACGTCGCGTCCGGCCTGACTGACGCCCCAGAGAACCCAGCCGGCTCCGGATAGGCGTAGGAATAGAAAGCGGCGTAAGGAATCGCGCCCCCACCCGCCCAAAACCCGCAGCTACTCACTTCGTGCGAGTAGGCGTCTCGGGTGACCCAGTCCGGCAGGTTTGGAATCCCGCCGGGATGTCGGGGAGCCCTTCGCCCCGAAAACCGGGTGACAGCGAGATCGAGGGCGCCCCAGAACAAGTGTACGGGACTACACTTGCCGATGAACCGAGCGCGAAACTCTTTGAGGACCCGGTCGGCCTGCACGAGGATTCGCCAGAACCGATTGGCGTACTCCCGATCGTATGCCCGGTGATATTCGTCCTGGTCGAACCTGATCGGCTCGGGAACTTCGTTGGGTTTCTTGTGGATGTTCACTTGAAGCTCAAGTCTTCCCATCTCCTCCATCAAGCGCCGATAGAACGTCGCCACCGATTGAGGCTCGAGTGGAAGCGTACCCATACGCCCATCGCTGGCCTGGATGGAAAGGTGATGATTGAGGAAATCGAACTCGATTTGAAACGTCCGGGCACCATAAGGAATCGGTGAAGTGGTGATCCCTCTGGAGGTTACATAAAGTGTGACATGCCAGGAGTGATTGACCCACGGACTTTGGACGAGGCGAATCTTTCCGATGACCTGAGTCCACAAATGCAAGGTCGCATAGGTGTCGCTCCAGGATTCAAGAGGAAGGCTCGGCCAAGTCTCTTCGCGCGAATCAGCCAATTGCATCGCCAAGATCCCCCCTCCGCCGCAACCGCTTGGGGCGGCCTAATACATGCATAGGCTGCCTTGGACAAAACCAATCCTGACCAGCTCCAAACGAAACCGCAAGCGGCGAGCCCCGCGGCCCAGTTGTTCATGGAGCCTTCATAACTCTTGGGGCTCGAAACCAAGAATACTTCGACGGGAACGCCGGGTCAAATAGTGAGTCAGCGGTACAGTACCTCGTTGAGTTGTTTCCCGCCTTGGGTGCTGGCGAATACCACCTATCACCGGGAAATGCCGGGTAGATCCCCTGTAACGCCGCAGTGTCTACTGATGGTGCTTCCGCCCATTCCTGGTGATAGACCCCCTTACCATCAGTAATCGGCCTTGGCCGTGGCGGACTGACTCCCGGCTCAAGTCGGGATTACCGGAAACTGGCCCTCTACCACTGAAGTTAAACTGCACCACTAACCTTTCCAGACTGTGCAGGGATTGCAGGAAATTCCCTCAACCTTGCGCCATCACAGAACTTCTGGCAAGCCGAAGTCCCCCCTGAAGAGTTTCAACTACACAAAGGAGGATGAAATGGCAACAGCAGCGCCAAGCTTGAACATTCAAAGCTCGGAGAATGAGCTTGCCAAGCAAACGGTCTTCATCAAACTTCATCTCGGCTTCCTGGGCAAAACTCGAAAGGTCAGCTCGTCCCGAGTTGAAGTCGATGCCGACAAGGCCTTAATTCGCATCTCGAAGACTCTGCTCGACTCACCGGAGCTGCAAGCCATCCGCACCCTCGATGGCGACATCCCTCATTTCCTGTACGACATGTGCCTGCCCCTCGAGGTCGGCCTTCACCTCTTGCCGCTGGGCTTGGTGGAGACGGTGGACGAGAGGCTGCACGAGTTCAAATATAGACGAGGCGAGCTGGTGGGGTCGTTTCTCAGCGCCTATCCGCGCCTCTGCCAAGAAACCGCTGGGCGGAGGTCGTAGGCGATTTTGGGACCCGCGGGAAATTCTTGTTCGTTGAAGGAAGGCTCCAGTTGCGACGTTACCAGGATCGTAAAGGGAAGAAGCGCGACGTGACAGGAGTGGTCGTCACGTTGCTCAGGTTGCTTGGTCCGCCCAAGAACGGGAACGGTGCAAAAGCGGTTGAATCATCGAAGCCCGCAGACCCCGTCGATGAGGGCGACAACCCCTTCAATGAGCCGGGAAGCGAGACGAGAGATCAAGAAATCCCGTTTTGACGATCTGCCCCCGGCAGTACCCACATTTCACTGACGATTTCTTTAATTCGGAACATTTACATCGGGAAGTCGTTTTTCAGGGCCTCGATGCCGAACCCGCAAAAGAGACTAGGCCTGACGCGAAGTACAATTCGACTTGTGACGCATGCGGTCACCAGTCGAAGGATGATGGGCTTGAGAAACTGGAGTAATAGGGACTAAGGTGGCCGTTGCCAATGCTCGTCTGGTCGTTTGTGGTACCGGACAGGTTCTAACGCACAGTACAACTCACATGCGGAACAACTTACTTACGGCAGGCCGGCGGTTTCCGAACCACGCGGCCTAGTGAATCGCGTGGATCAACTCCAGACTGACGCCGAGTGCATCGGTGTCCATGTACGCGTATCGGCCGGAGTTCGGCTTTCCGACATCGCCCCACGCACCGCTTTGCACGGGCGACCAGCCGAGCTTCGCATAGCGTTCGAGCGCACTCTCGAGGTTGTCCACCGGCACGCCGATGTGCTGCACGCCTTCGCCGTGTGCGCGCAGAAAGTCGTCGTAACAATTGGGGGGGTCTTGCGGCGGAATGATCCATTCAAAAGTGGGGTGTGAATAATTCTGCCAGCCGACCACAAACGGCAGCAGCAGCGGCTTGCCATGGTAGCGCCCGTCCTCGCGCGGAGTGGCATTGGCCAGCGACATCTCAGGAAAGCCAAGCCGGTGCCAGAACTCCGAAACCGGCGCGGCTTTTCGAATTACCAGTCCCACGTGCGTCACTTTCGCCTGACCTGCGCCCGGCTTGGCCTGCTGGCCCGAGACCAGCGCCAGGACATACTTGCCCGCGGGTTCTGTATCGAAGAACGTGTAGCGCGCCTTAGCGGTGCGCAGTGTGTGCAACACCCGCACGCCCAGCCCGCCCAGCCGTGCGGTTTCCCGTTCCACTTGCTGAGCGTCAGGCGCCACATAGAAGAGTGCAAAGACGCCATCGCCGTGGTGCTGCAGAAAGGCATCGTACGCTGCATCGCCTGGATCGGGCTGCAGGATTTCCACGCCAAAGCTCCCCAGCCGGCCTGCGATGAACCGCCCCCGGAGCCGCCCAGGGCCATCCAGAGTAATTCTGCCCTGGTCGCGTATTTCCTCCAGACCCACCTTCCGCCACGCGGCGACCGCCCCTGAAGCGTCCTTCACCACCCAGATCCCGCCGCCCATCCTCTTATAGAAGTCCGGCAGTTGTGCCCACCCCTGCATCCCTACACACACCAGCATTCCCGCCACCGCACTCCAACGCAAAAGGTAACTCCGCATAACGCCCCTTTCACCTGTGAAATCGGCCGGTCCGTCCCGGGATTTCGCGTCTCCGAGGGGAACGCCAGTATACATCGAATCGCTTCTGCTGATGGCTGACTCTGTTGAGATTCTCTACCTCGAGATCGTACCGGGTCCATGGAGGATCACGGGCTGGATTCGCTGCTGTCGGTCTCTGCTGCGGTTGCCTTCGTGGGAGTAACACGGAAGAGTCCGGTCCTGCACTGCGATTCTTGGCCCGGATCGAGCCCTCCCGGCACTGGATCCATCAGAGAGTGGTAAATCCATCAAATTAGCCAAATATATTCTGCTCTTGCGTGGGACAGGACGTCCTTCATTGTCAGGAAATGGGGGCTTACGGACAACCAATCGTTGGGCATCATCGCATCTCATCGAGAATGCCCAACCCGGGTACAAGGGCTGCTCGTAAGTGCACAGACATATGTGCAAAATGTGACAGACACGCGTCTTCGCCGCTTCTATAATGATGTTCTGAGAAAGAGTAAGAAGAACTTCCTCTTACAATCGGCGGGTGGACATGGGAACCAAAAAGGAACCTCGGAAAGAATCTAACAAAGCGACACTCGCCCGCATCAAGAAAGAAATGGCACAGCCCCGCATCGTCAAGTCTGCGAGAAAAGGGGCGTCAACCAGACAAGACTCGCAGTGACCGCGCCATAACCGTTGGTCGCCGCAGCTACTTCCTTGAAAGCTCGCGTTCGAAACGCCCTTCGACCCCTTCACGACTCAGCTTAGTTTCGGCTTTGTTCAATAGGATCGAATAAACGACTTCATTGCCTTCGATCTGAGCGGTGATAAACGTGGCGTCCGTCAGCTCGTCGTGACTGAATTTCACCTTTCTGCCGTCTGCAAATGTTCTAATCCACTCATCGGTTGGCATTTTCATTATCCCCCAAACTTCAAGTGTAGGAGACGCCTCCAGATTCTCGGCGAAGGGAGCGGGGCGAGCACAGTCCACTCCGATCAGCCACAGACGCAACAACGCCAAGAGTGCTAAAGGCAGTATAGCTACCCGCCCTGATCAACTCAATCTTCTTCCCAATTAACAACACACGTGGCGCTGGTGAAAGTCAGCGCCTGTGCCACGATAATGAGTCACTTCGAGGAGTGAGCAGCGCGACAAAGGTGGTAATCAGACTCGCTTCACTTACGAGCCTGGCCGTCAGGCCATGGCCAGTTGATCGAGTCAGGATATCCTTAACGAGGGATCAGCTTTTTCGCCGCTCGCGAGGAGTCTTGAAAGAGAGTAACTCTTACGCCGGAGAAGCTGTCATGCACGAGGTATCCACCCTTGCAGAGATGCTGGCTAATGTGACTCTGATGTGAATCCACCATAGGTCAGGTAGATGCCGAGAACAAGTGAAACAACTGCGTACAGGTAGAAAAGCTGTTGGTAATGGAGTTGCCTAAGGAAAAATCCCGCTTCCACCTCCGGCGGCAGGAATAAAAAGAGCAGGCTCTTGCCCACCGTTAACCAACCAACGAGGGTGACGATCACGACCAGCGCACCACCCGACCAGATATTATGCGCGAGAACCATCGCCAGCCCAGCGGCCAACGTAATCACACCAAGGACGAACATCATCGATGGGTTCTGAACGAGTGCCGTCACTCTCTCCACGGTGGCTTGTTTGCGAGTAATCATGGATAGCGCGACGAGGATGCAGTACAGCCCAATTAGCCTGCTAAGAAAAAGTGTACGCGGCGACATGGTGCCCTCCAAGTGAATCAATGCCCACGAGCAACTGAATAATAGAATATGGACTGCTTTCCAACCAAAATGCCGAAGAATCCCGTCTGCACGTCGACACGGGATTTCCTTCTTGCTCCGAGGACTGAGCAGTATACACCCAATTGCGTCAGGTCGATTCTTCCCTCCCCATAAACCCATCCCTGCCTGGCAGAAGTGTTTGCTGACGTGCTGTCCTGCCAGCAACCCTTCGAGTACCCGTCCCGATCAGCTTAATCTTAGGTAGCTGGTCAGTTTCCTCGATGGGGGTTCCCCGGGATGAACCCTGTCGAATTGCTGGATTCTCGACCGGGCACGGAAGATAATATGTGTTATGTCTGAGGTCCAGGATCTACGAGCGAAGATCGGTGACTTAAGCCGGAATCCACGCCGGCTGGACACTCGGATGCGTGGCGCTCCAATCTAGAACATGCACTGAGAGAGGCGGGCTTATGAGCAGCAGGGAGGTGGGCGGGAATTCCCGGCTGACCCGATTGCGCGCTCTGGTGGCCAGCGTGGGCCTGGGCAGCATCGTCCTCGTGGCCTCACCCTGGGGGCATCGCCTTCGGGCGGCTTCCCTGCCCTTAGCAGCCCACGAACCCGCGCAACAGACAGCAGCGCCCTCGAATCAGGGTGAGTCCAAGGCTTCTGCGCCCACCGGCGTGGGACCGCGGCAGCTTTCCGAGGCGGAAGCGGCTCTCGAACACGGTACGCTCACCGTTTGGGTTCCCAGGACTTTCGTGCGGGGTCAGGGCGCGCAGTCGGCGGACTACGATTACCATTGGGATATCCTACTCCTGACGAAGTTCAAACAGGACTTCCCCAACTTTGATTTGCACCTCGAGGTAATGGAGCGAGAGCAGCTCGAACAGGCAATGCACTCTCCTCCGGACCAACATTTTCCGGATGTGGCGTTTATAGGGAATTACCGGGAATATAAACCCTTGCAGGATGCCAATGCGGTAGTGACCATGTGGGGTCGATCGCGCATTGAGTGGCACGGCTCGTGGGTGATTTTTCGACAAGCGACGAACTTCGCGGCCGCCGAGGCTTTCTTCCTTTGGTTGGAGCACCCCCTTCATTTTAAGCCGTCGTGGAGCGTGAGCACGAATTCCATCGGTCCGGCGGACGTTGCGGCTGTTCAGGCGCTTTCGCAAGAAGCCATCCGGGATTACGCCAAAGGAGATGCCGAAGCGCTTTGGTTGACCATGGATCCCGCGGCAGCCCGTATCCAGGCCTTTAGAAATAATGAACCACTGACGCTATTCAGCATTGAGCCTCTTCTGACTTTTGGAAACTCCAGATTGGCCTTTGTTTTATTGGCGGCGACGGGTGAAGGGGACAAGACCTTTGGGTTGGATCATTCGGGCGTGATCCTGAGAAACACAGGAGAAGGTTGGAAAGTGTTGTACCTCCTAACGGAGCAAGACTCACTTCCCATGCTTGAGGATTTGTTCAGTTCGATTGACCGTCTGGGTATAAGGGAGGAAGTGGCGGCTCAAGCTGTACCGGAGGTGACGCTAATCAGTCCCCCCGATCATGCGCAACTCCCGCAATTCCCTCATCCGCAAATCGAATGGGCGGCTGTTGACGCCCCGTTGGCGACTTATGTTTTTGAGCTTCAGGGCCCTCTACATGGGAAAGAAGGTTGGGTGTCGAGCATGATCATTCTCATTTCACCTGCTCCCAATGAACCCACGCTCCACTGGGAGTGGTCCTATGCCCCCGGTCGCTGGAGGGTTTGGGCCATCAGCAAAGCCGGAGTCGTATCCATCAGCGAGTGGCGCACAATCGACTACACATATTGAGCGATTACTATAGGGAGGCCTGGGGCGAGTTCCACCCCGATGCTCAAACTTGATCTGCTGGAGAGAACATGCGAGACGGATTCGGTCAGACAAGTCGGATCGCGCCCAGTGAGTTTTTCACTGCCTCTTCCTTGCCGCACACCATTGATTCGTTGTGTTGCGTGACAACCAACACATAGCAGCAAGTAGAATCATCAATCATCGCTCCCACCCAGACTGCACATCCCCATTAAGCAATCTTTTTCCCAACTAACAACCGACGTGGCCTAGTGAATGTCAGCGCATGAGCCGCGAAAAGGAGGCGCTATGTTCCTTGAACTCATGCCGCTTCTTGCCGGCCGCACTGTGCTCATCACCGTAGCCAAACTGGATGACAGAACAATTCGTGTTAATGCCATCCCCACTCTGGCGAAAGCCGACGAGAATCCCGCTCTAACCACTCCACTCGCCTATACCGGCCCGCCTGAGGAACTCGATGCTGAACTCGGCAAGCATCTGACCGGCTACGCCCAAACCCACCAGCAAACCGCCAGCACCCTGGCCGAAGCCAAAGCCACCCTGGAGGTTTCATTGGGTTGTGGAGAAGTCTCGTTGGTAGGAAGAGGTTCCCAGTTCAGTACTTGGCCGATGCCGGCGAGACCCTCCAAGACTTCGTCGCTCCCGGAAATGAACGTTGAGGAGTTGGTCATGGAGACACACCGCATCCACCCGGAGTTGCTCGAACGGCAAGTGCGCGTGCTGGTAGTAGGTTACGGAGGAACAGGGAGCGCAGTAGTTGCGGGATTGCCTTACCTGCATTAATCGCTTATGGCGAATGGCCATCCTGGAGGACTGCATGTCACGGTTGTGGATGGCGATACGATCTCAACCGCCAACTGCGTCCGCCAGCCTTTTGCGAGGTCCAAAGTCGGCCTCAACAAGGCGGTTGTTCTGGTCAACCGACTTAACATGTTCTGGGGACTCAAGTGGGAGGCAATCCCTGACCACTTGAAGCCAGGCACTTTCATCTCACGCAGTTATACGGGGGATGACCTTCGCGCCCATATTGTAATCGGGTGCGTGGATACGCGGGCAGCTAGGGCCACAATTCGCGACGCCATCAGCAACTGGGGCACTGTCTCGTACTGGCTCGACCTGGGAAACAATGCCGACAGCGGTCAGTTCATTCTGGGTGAGCCACCGAACGATCGAAACAGAAGGTCAAGGCTGCGCCTGCGTTCGGCGGCCGAGCTTTACCCTGAAATCGTCGATGCAAGTCTCGACAACGAGGGGGAACCAAGCTGCAGCGCAATCGAGGCCCTGGAACGACAGGAGCCTTTCGTCAACTCGACTCTTGCCCAGCACGCCCTGGCCTTACTCGCCCGGCTGTTCCGCTATGGCGAAATCAGCTATCACGGTGGCTTCACCAATTTGGCAACGGGGGTAACCTCCGTGCTCCGGATCGATCCTGAGTACTGGAAACGAAGCCGCAGAGTAAACAAGCGCAGTTCGCAGTTACATCAAAGTTAGTGAAAAGGCCCGCGTGAGCGTGTAGCCACGCGGCTACTTCTAGTGTCATTCCACGTGTAGGCGACTTGACCGTCAACTGACGACGGTTGCGGACGAGAGGCAGCGAATCTGCATTGTGTCCGTATTCGGCTACCGGCTTTGTGTCGTGCGGGTGAACCTCACTGAATTCGTTTCGCCGGCATGTCCGCTCCGTTCTGGTGCAGAATCAGGCCGCTGGCGAGGCCAGAGCTGTCGGTTTCAAACGTGATTTGAGCATCGACAACCTTGTAGAAGAACTGTTGTTCGCCTTCGCGATAAATTTGGAATTTCGACTGCCCCGTGGCCTGGGTAAAGAGCTGATCTTCTTCCCGGGTGACCGTGAGAATGAATTTCGGCGCCAGTTGGTATCGACCCACGTAGCCGTCGAAAATTTTCGGATCGACGGTGATCTACTTGTGTTCTTTCGGTGCAGGCAGCAAGGGTGCGTACGAGTCGAGCAAATGCATGCCGATGTCATCGTTGCCGGCGTCCGTGGCGGTGTTCGACAAGACGACGATCCCAACACCGGTTCTAGCTTCATAGCCGATGAACGATCGATACCCGCCGGTGCCGCCGGTGTGCAAGACGATCTCATCTCGGTCTGAAAGCTTGACGATGAGCCAGCCCAAGCCGACCTGACCCGGCCCAGGAGTGCCGGTTGGCGGGCGGCGCACGGACAGCATCGAAGCCATCGCGGGCCCCAGCGGCGACTTCACGTAGCCAAGGTTGGCCCCGAGAAAGGTGAGCATGTCGTTGGCGCTCGACCGCAGCGCGCCCCAGCCCGCCAGCGCCGGCGGGTCATCCCAGTTCGGGACGGATGTAAGTTGGGCGTTGTGCCCTACCGCCAACCGCGCTTTCATTTCCGGCGTCAGGGTGATGCCGGTGCTTGTCATGCCCAGTGGTCCAGTGATGCGGGAGTGCACCAGCGCCTCATAGTCCGTGCCGGCGCGGAGGGCCAGTGCGTGCCCAAGCAAACCAGGGCCAAGATTGGAATATTCAACTTGCGAGCCGATGTCGCGCGTCAGTTGATAGGTGGAGAGGAACTGATAGAGTTGTTCCACCGTGTAATCCGCATAGGGATTTGCCGGGTCCTTGGGGTGAAAATTGGAAGGCCCTCGCGGCAGGCCAGAAGTGTGAGTGGAAAGGTCCACCAGCGTGATCTGGCGCCCGCCGCGCTCCGGCATCTTGACTTGGGGAGGAAGATACTTCGCCACCGGGTCTGTCAGGGCGACTTCGCCGCGCTGCACCATATCAGCAAGCAGCAGTGACGTGAACACCTTGGTGACCGAGCCGACTTCGAAAATCGTGTCGCCGTTGAGGGGGCGCGGATCGCCATTCTCCAGCTTGCCATAAGTAATGATTCGGCGCCCATGCGCATCGACGACTCCTACAACAATTCCAACCCCTTGATGAAACGTGTCAATGCGCTCGATGAGGATTTTCCGAATCTCATCGTCGGATGGGACCGGCGAATTCGGCACGGACTGCGCCACAATACCCGCGACCAATAGGACTGCCGTAGCAATATCAACCAGGATTCTCGCAATCATGACGTCCTCCGTCCTCATACGGTTGCGGTCAGCAACACGGAAGAAGGGGCAGGCAGACGACCTCCCTGAATCATCAAGGACGCGTCAGCCCAAACTACTCGCACGGCAGCCCAAAACAGTATTGACGCGAAGCCAAGCGAGAAGGCCATGGTGGCCCACCTGTGCGTGAAAAGCAAGTGGCGTGTACCCCTCTCGTAACCATCCGGTGTCCGCGACGCTTACCCTGCGTCCACCTGAACAATCCAAGCTGCCGCCAAACGGGATTGTCGCCGAGGTCCGCTGAGAAGGAAGACCTCACGATCACAAAATCGGTGATCGTGGCTACCCGAGCGTCGCGAACATCCAAGTTGTCGGTAAACGGCTAAACCGTGCTTTTTGGGGATGTTCGAGCTGTAATGCCGCAATTCTTCCGTTTGATGTACACTCTACATTGCTTTGACGGCGTTTCTCCCAAGGCCGGTTCGCGCATCGACGGAACAAACGAGGTGCTCAATGCGACGAGGTAACAGTAATTTCACTTTCTCGCTCATATGGATTCTCGCCATCGCCGCACTCGGCTGGGGTGCGATGCCATCGGCGCACACAGATTCGGGGGTCCCGGACAGCATCTCCGGGAAACCTCAAGTGTTCCGACCGGTCGAGGCTTTCCCGGCAGGGTCCACCTCGGCCTCGCCGGCGAGCCCGGATGTGCCGCGCATGGAGCAGGTGATTCAGTCTTTTGTCTCCGGCCGGCATTTCATGGGGTCCGTGCTCGTGGCCCGCGGCGACGAAATCTTTCTCGACAAGGGTTACGGCTTTGCCAATCTGGAGTGGGATATTCCCAACTCGCCCTTCACGAAATTCCGATTGGGGTCGATTACCAAGCAGTTCACTGCGGCCTCCATCCTCCTTTTGGCGGAGCGGGGAAAGCTGAGCGTGGACGACCCGGTGAAGAAATACATGCCCGACGCCCCAGCCGATTGGGACAAGATCACGATTTTCAATCTACTGACGCACACCTCGGGAATACCGAATTTCACGAGTTTTCCCGATTACCCGTCGCTCGAGCCTTTAAACACAACGCCCGCGGAACTGGTGAAGCGGTTTCGCGACAAGCCGCTCGATTTCCAACCCGGCGAGAAGATGAATTACAGCAATTCCGGATACGTATTGCTGGGATACCTGATCGAGAAGATCAGCGGCGAAAGCTATGCAAAGTTCGTGCAGGACAACATCTTCACACCGCTCGGCATGAAGGACTCGGGCTACGATTCGAATTCCGCCATCATCCTGCATCGCGCTGCGGGGTACTCTCCCAGCCCCAGCGGCGGACCGGTCAATGCGGGGTACATCAATATGACCGTGCCTCTGTCCGCCGGCGGCCTTTACTCCACAACCGATGACCTGCTGCGCTGGGAAGAGGGACTGTTCGGGGGAAAGCTGCTGTCGCCCGCCTCGCTTCAGAAGATGACGACGCCTTTCAAAAGCGATTATGCGTTTGGCCTGATGGTACACACCGTGAACGGCCACAAGGTGATCGAGCACGGCGGCGGCATTGAGGGTTTCGTTACCGCGCTCGCGTACTATCCCGACGACAAGTTGACGGTCGTCGTACTCAGTAACATCAACGGGCCTACTCCCCCGGACTTGGCAGCGAAACTGGCGGCAATCACCCATGGCGAGAAAGTCGTCCTTCAGTCAGAGCGGAAAGAAGTGACGGTCGATCCAAAAGTGTTGGAGGGTTACGTCGGGAGCTACGAACTCGCTCCGAAGTTCATTCTGACGGTTACACGGGAGGGCGACAAGCTCATAACCCAAGCCACCGGCCAGGGGAAGGTTCCGATTTTTGCGGAAAATGATCGGGAGTTCTTTGCCAAAGCAATCGACGCTCAGATCACTTTCGTTCCTGACGCGCAGGGGCGCGCGACCGAGTTGATTCTCCACCAGGGAGGCCAGGACCATCACGCCAAGCGGTACGAGGGTGAGCTCCCGCCTCCCAAAGAACACAAGGAAATCAATCTCGATCCGAAAGTCCTCGATGGTTATGTCGGGCAGTATCGGTTGGGGCCGAATTTCATTCTGACCATCACGCGCGAAGGGGATCGGCTTTTCGCTCAAGCTACCGGGCAGTCGAAAGTCGAGATTTTCCCGGAAGGCGAGCGGGAGTTCTTCTACAAAGTCGTGGATGCCCAAATCACCTTCGAAACCGACGGCTCTGGCCGGGCAGCGAGCCTCTCCTTGCACCAGGGCGGTCGAGACATGCCGGCAAAACGGATTGAGTAAGCTTAACCAAGCCCACGAAGCGAAACTCGGAACGCCACGCCTCGCCGAGAAATCGAGCCTGGGGAGTTTGTGTGCCCCTGGTGTTGTATTGCTGCGACGCTAAGGCTAGCAGTACTTGCCAGATTTTCTATCCTGTCACATCGGGCAACTTGACGGTAAACGCCCAAACCGCGCTTTTGGCTCGTCGTTGCCAAACTATATAGGTCACACGGTCGGTAGCCGACTTGTGGGGGAGGTAAAAGCGACCGCACCGAAGAAGTGTGACTATACCCATAACTTTGCCGCGTTTGGAACCATAACTTGGCCGCGGGACGTAAGAACGCCCTTTGTTTTCAATGGCGCTGTCTGGGAGTAGTTGGCCCGTTGGAACCATAAAGTTGCCGAGAGTGCAGATTGGACCCATAAGCTTGCCGTGAGTACAAGATCGGGGTCGAGCCATCCTGAGGTCTGCGCAGCGCAGGGCTTGTTTTTGCGTAGGCCTTCAGCGTCAGACTCCACGCGGGCCGCAGCATCTTTTGAATTTCTTTCCGCTCCCGCAAGGGCACGGGTCATTCCGCCCTACTTTGATCCGAGCTTTGGCAGGCGGTGGAACGAATCGAACCTTCGGCAGGTTCCACTTCCGTTTTTTATTCTCTTCGAAGCATGCCCACCAAGCGATTTCCTTCTCCACATCGTCAATGAGCGGATAAAACTGTGGGAGTTTTATCATGGCAGCTGCCTTGCCAGCTTTCAGCGCGTCTTCGATGTTCTCCCATCCCATGTAGAACGACTCAACCAGTCCTTCATCGAAGACCGTGCGGAGCTCTTCCACGACGTCTTCCGGGTACAAGTTCGCGCAACAGTTGGCCAGGCTACCCCAGACAAGGCCCGGGGTCCTATCCAGCCTCCGGAACAGACCTCGGAAGTAAGCGGAAGGACCCCAAGCCACTGCGTGAGGATCTGCCCAAGATCTTCGCACTCCTCGCGGAAAAGAAGATTGACCCGCTCGTCACCCACACTTTCGCGCTCCTTGAAGCGCGACAAGCCATCGAACTCCTGGCTACGGGTTCTGTGGAAGGCAAAATCGTTCTCACGAATAGCTAATCGGCGCAGCAGGTAAGACGGTTTCAACTGTTCGCATGTTAACCTGTTGATGTGCGGCTCAAGAGCATTTGAGAAGGTGTACAACGATATAGATTGCGCTCCCCATGTCAGCCGCTAAGAGCAAAAAGCCAACGGCCAGCCATAGGAATCCACGAATACCCTTAAATTGGCTTTCAGATTCAGACACGCAGGGATCCTCCTGTGCTACACCAAGGGTGTGTCAGTGTCCGTGTCGGCATTGCCAATGGGCTAGATTCAAGCCTGCAAATGACACTGCCGCGCGTTAGTAAGAAGGTGTACGCGTGCCATTTGCGCACCATGAGCACGTTGACCTTGATTAGGAGTCTCATAGGTGGGGCTGAACACGACGCTGCGGCGGGGGCCTTACGTCTCATTAGGCGGGAGCACCACTAGTCGCTCAGGACCACGCTCAAGAGGCCACTGTTGACTGTCAACGCACCGTTCCCCGCGTAATCAATAAAGCCCAATGCCCGGAACTTGTTCATGAAATGACTGACCCGTGACCGGGTGGTACCGACCATTTGGGCCAGGTATTCCTGATTGATTCCGGGATGGACAGTTTCGGTTCTGCTTTCCTTGCCAAAATGCGCCAGCAGCAAGAGAATCCGGGCCAAGCGCTTCTCACTGGAGTTAAAGAGCTGATCGACGAGATCCCCCTCGAATCGAATGTTGCGTAAAAGCAAATGCCGGACGAACAATTCCGAGACGTCGTGCCCTTCGTGGAGCATGCGCGCCATCAGCGCCTTCTCAATCCTGGCAAGGGAGCAATCGGTCATCGCAGTAGCCGAGGCGATGCGCAACGGCTGACCGGCGAGGCATCCCTCGCCGAAGAACTCACCGGCGTCCAGAATGGCGACGATCGCCTCTTTGCCTTGGTCGGATGTAACCGCGATTTTGACCTTGCCTTTTCGAAGGTAGAACACGGAATCCGCAAGATCTCCTTGCCAGAAGATATTGCGGTTCGCGGCGTATTCGATAAAGGTTTTCCCGCCGCCGAATCCAGCAAGGAGGGCTTCCCAATCGACCGACTGGCTTTTCTGCTTTTCCGTAACAACCGCAGGCTGGTTTTTCTTGCGCGCCACAGCATCCTCCATCGCCTTTGAAGGCGAGCCCGTGGTATTAAAAGTAATCAGCTTTCCGGCCACGTCCGTCCTGAGGGGCCTGAATAAACTTTGCGACACGATTTGGCTTGAGGCGCATGGAGAAATTGCGCGCAAACGTATCAATTTGGATTTTCAATCCTGAACCTCGATCATCCACGGGGCGAGGGGGAGGAAGTTCTTTGAGAGCCGATACTACCTTTCGCGATTACGAGAGTAAACGCGCTTTCGCGTTCCTTAGGGAGTTGGGGCTATCAAAACGCATTCCCGGTATCTACCCTTCACAGCAGGCGCCATCCCGTCCCAACGGGAGAGGGTTACACGTCATGCGTCGTGATGCTTCCTTCCTCTCCTTCCCTCTCCCGTGCAGAAATGATAGCCATCCGAAATGGTTTCTGTCTGTAGGCCATCGAACACTGACTTGGAGTATCATCTGAGGTTTGCTTCAGCAGTTTTTCCATTCCCTTTGGCGACCACAAATAACACCAAAGCTGCATTCGGAGAATAGGCAAACTCTAGTTTTTCACTTGGGTTCGTGAAGGGTGCATTGGTGTGGCAAGTGAGGAAATTCTAGCCGAGGGCGGATTACGCAGTATTCGCTGCCGGTAATCAGATCTTGTTGATTACCGGCTTTCCGGCAGCATTCATCTGTCCGCGCGGCGGGTGCGCGGCTTGAAAGTCTTTCCTAGACGCAAAGGTCCCTCGCCATACCTGTCCAGTTGGATAGCTCCGTAGCACTCGCAGGCGCAGTTTTCGAGCTTCGCGCGGCTCAGAATCTGCACTGCACCACGGGTGTGCACGATAACCTGCTTTTTCTGCAAAATACCGGCCGCCAAGGTTACTGTGGGTCGGTCCGTCCCTAGCATCATCGCAAGGAAATCGTGGGTGATGGCGAACCTCTCGGAATCCACTCTGTCCTGAGTGATGAGCAGCCAGCGCGCGAACCGCTGTTCGATATTATGGAGCCGATTACACGCGGCCGTTTGTGCGATTTGCAACCCCTGAACTACGGCGTAGCGAGTCAGAATCATTTGAGACTGTGGAATTGAGCGCAAGACGCTTTGCCATGCGCCAACCCCTATCCTGAACCCATTTCCGGCGATTTGTACGACCTCACGCACTTGGCTCCTTTTCATGCCAACCGCCGCCGGTATCCCCGCAATCCCTTCCTTCCCCACTTCACCTACTTCAACAGTCCTTCCATCCTCCGTCGGAATTACAAGCGACACCATACCTCCATTCGGGAAATACACAAACTCGAGTGGATCGTTTGGTTCGTAAAGGCTAAGATGGTGAGGCATGCTTAGAAATTCCAGGTGAGGACGGATTGCGAGGTATTCGCTGTCGGGAATCGACAGCAGGACCATGTTGCTTACCGGCTTGCCGGCAGCATTGGTCCGTTCGCCCGATCGCGCGATTTGAAAGTCTTCCCTTGCCACAAGAGTCCCCCCCTCTGCCCGGTGCCGTCTTGCCCAATTCGTTTGTTACCACGAGACCGTCATTCCCTGGCATTCGCCCCTCACCAGATCTTGACTGGCCACAGAGGCGCTACGAATTATTGGACAGCCCTCATATACTTTTCTTGCCCTTCGAGGAATTATCCGGAATTTCCATTATTGACTTCCCGTCGAATCAGTAACATACACTTGACCACCACTGAATGCAATCGTCCAGTTGGGTTTTCAGTGGGGGGTACTTCCACGGGCCATGCAAGGGTCAGTTTTGCCTCACCGGAGAGTCCCGATTCGCTGAGGAACCCAGTTCCAGGAGGGCTTGATCCGGGGCAAGAATCGGAGTGCGGGACTGGGCTCTTCGCATATCGCTCCGGTCGAAAGCAGTGACGGGTTCATATTTCGAGTACGGCGACGGTGGCGGCGTGCGTTTGCTGCTGGGGGATCGGGCATGAGAAAAGCCCACGCAGAAACGCTGACATTGACTTTCGGTTGCCGTATCAGGCTCTCGCCAGGCGGTCCCCCGGCGTAACCCATCGGTTAACTAAACATTCTAACAAAAAGGCGCGAGACGACAAGGCATGAAACAACGCTTGCCAACCCGGAAATGACATACTATAATAAAAGCTATTAAGGTGGATTTGATCGTTTAGTCCATTGGGGCGCGGTTAGCATTTATATTCTTTAGCAAGTCACTGAAAAGAGTAGCTGCCCGGATTTGAGTTTTTCCGGCGGAGCGGCATTGGCGCGCGGCCGAGCCAAAAGTCGGCTTCCGGAGAAAGAGTTCCAAAGAACTCTGCTCCAGAAGATCAAACGTTGGCGTACTAAGATAAAATTGCCAGAAACCGGGAGCCAAAACGCAACTCTCGACTAAAGCTGTTCCGGCCGAGTGTTGAGAAACGGCCGCGAAAGGGGATCCATTGACTCACACAGACACCGCGACCGAACTTCGTTTTGATCCGCCAGGGCCAGGACCTTGGAAGCAGGACCCCGTGCACTTCCCGCGCCCCATGACGCGTTACTTTCAGGAGACCCATCCCGCCGCCTTCAAGAGGGGCACCAACGACTTCGCCCGCTTCTACGGGCTGCTCATCGACGGCCTCCAGGTCGGCTACGTGAACGGCTTCTGTTACAACCAGGTGCTGCCGGCTCCGGACTCCGAAGCCCCCGAGCGCTTCCAGCGCGCCGCCCAGGTCTTCACGCAGAAGCTCTGGCGGGAGCAGCTTCGCGACTGGGACGAGAACCAGAAACCATCCTCCATTGCCACGCACCGGGAGCTGCAGGCCGTCAATCCGGACACGCTCTCCGATGCGGAGCTGGTTGCTTATTTGAAGCGCTGCCGCGACCACCATGCGGCCATGGTCACCCAGCACATGCGCTTCACCGGTAGCGCCACGATTCCAATCGGGGACTTCCTGGCACAGGTTGGGGACTGGACGGGCTTGCCGCCGTCCGAACTGCTGGGCCTCATGCGCGGCTCGGCAGAGGTGTCCTCGGGTGGCTCCGACGAGATGGCGCGCCTGAAGGAAGCGCTTGCCCACGACCCCGCAGCCCGCGAGGTGCTCGCCTCCGACAGCGACCCCGCCCAGGTACTCGCGCGCCTGCGTTCCCTCGAGGGCGAAGCAGGCACGGCGGTTTCCGGCTACCTCGACTTGGTCGGCAACCGCCTCATCGACGGCTTTGACATCGCTGAGCCCACGGCGCTCGAATTGCCCGACGCACTCCTCAGGGCCATCCGCATCGCCGTTTCCGGAGAAGCCCAGGCCGCTTCGGACGTTGATGCCCGCATTGCCGAAGTCCGCGCCCAAGTCCCCGCGGCGCACCAGGCCGAGTTCGACGAACTGCTCGGCGACGCCCGCCTAATGTACCGCCTGCGCGACGAGCGTGGCGTCTACAGCGACATCTGGGCCTCGGGCCTGATGCGGCGCGCCGCCCTTGCGGCGGGCCGGCGGGTGGCGAGTCGCGGCCGCATCGCCACCCCTCAGCACATGCTGGACGCCAGCCTCGACGAGATGTGCGCGCTGGTCGCCGGCGCCGGTGGCCCGTCCGCCGACGAACTGGCCAAGCGCGCCGAATACCGCGCCACCCACACCGCCAAAGACATTCCGCCCCACCTTGGCCCGCCTGCACCGCCCCCGCGCGACCTCGCGGCCCTGCCCCCATCGGTCGGCCGCCTAATGCGCGCGACCTTCATCGCCCTGGGCCACGTCTTCGGAAGCTCCCAGGCGCAGCACGAAGAAAAGGTCCTCTACGGGCTCGCGGCGAGCAAGGGCGTCTACGAAGGGCCCGCGCGCCGCATCTCCGGCCCCTCCGAGTTCGGCCGCATCGCCAAGGGCGACGTGCTCGTCACCGAGTCGACGACCGAGGCCTTCAACATTCTCCTCCCGCTCCTGGGCGGGATCGTCACCGACAGCGGCGGCCTGCTTTCCCACTCGGCGATCGTCGCGCGCGAGTACGGGATTCCGGGTGTGGTAGGCACGCGCGAGGCGACTGAACGCATCGCCGACGGCGTCCTTGTCCGCGTCAACGGGGATGCCGGGGAAGTCACGGTGCTCGGATGAAAAAGGTCGTCCCCTTCACGAAGGCGCGCGAGACATCGCTTTACGGGTCGAAGGCCGTGGGGCTCGGCGAAGCTGCGCGCCAGGGCCTGCCGGTCCCGCCCGGCGTGGCGCTCTCGGGCGACTTGGTCGAGGCTGTCGCCTCGGGGGAGGACAAAGCCGTTGAAAAGGTGGTGAAGGCCATCGCCGCCTTGCCGACCCCGTTCGCCGTTCGGTCGTCCGCGGTCGACGAAGACGGAGCGTCAGCAAGCTTCGCCGGCCAGCACATCACCTTGCTCAACATCCATTCGGCGGCCGATGTCCCCGGCGCTGTCCGCGAAGTCTGGTGGTCTGCGAACTCGGACTCGGCCATCACCTACCGCCAGAAAGTCGGCCTGTTCACCCGGCCGAGCGTCGGCGTAGTCGTCCAGACGCTCCTCAACCCCACCGTCGCCGGGGTCATGTTCACCGAGAACCCGGTCACCGGCGCCGATGAGCGCCTGATCGAAGCGAGTTGGGGCCTCGGTGAAGCTGTGGTCGCCGGCCTCGTCGTCCCGGACCACTTCCGTCTGGACCGCTCCGGCCAAGTGCTGGAGCGCAAGGCCGGGCGCAAGCGCATCGCGATCCGCCCCCTCCCGAATGGGGGCACATTCGAGCAGCCAGTGCCCCCCGCGCAGGTGAACGAACTCTGCCTCGACGACGCCCAGCTCCGGGCCTTGGGCGAGCTCGCCCTGCAGTGCGAGAAGGCCTACGGCCCGCGGCGCGACATCGAATGGGCATACCAGGAAGGGACGCTCTACCTCCTCCAGTGCCGCGCCATCACCACCGGGAAGGCGCGCAGCGAGGCGCCACCGCCCGGCCCGCCCCCGCGCGACCCCGCGGCTGCCCTCCAGCGCGCCGGGCTCTTCGCCGATATGGACCGGAGGCAGGCCGAGCAAATCGCCCGCCTGCTTAAGGAGCGCCACTTCGCGAAGGGCGAAACCGTCATCATGGAGGGTTCTGGAGGCGCCGCCTTCTTCCTCATCGACTCCGGGGAGGCCGCGGTCTCGAGAAAAGGCGTCCACCTCGCCACCCTCGGCCCGGGCGACTACTTCGGCGAGATCGCCCTGATCGACGGCGGCCCCCGCTCGGCCACGGTGACCGCTGCGACCGACCTATCTTGCTACGGGCTCACGTTCTGGGAGTTCCGCCCGCTGGTCGAAGGGAACGGCGCCATCGGATGGAAGCTCCTGCAGGCGCTAGCGAAGCGGTTGCGCGCCGCCGACCCGAACTAGCGGGTAGCCATCTCTGAAGTGGCGATGCCTCGTCAATCCAATTTTTTCTGCTCTAGTCTCCTGTCACAGAAATAAGTCAACTAAGTATGGCCGGGATGTTTCTAATATACCGCTCGCATCGCCGAGCGGACGTGCGCCGTCCAACCGTCTTGACTTACATTACGAATCACTGGAACAGGAGACTAGCTCTTTCTTACAGACTTCCACATTTCTCCTTTTGTCAGGAGGGCTCGACCGGGCCAAGCATCGGAGAGTGGGACTGGACTCTTCCGTGTCGCTCTACAGGATTCAGGGACGGGGTCACATTTCCAGCAGACCCAGGGCCAAGCAGCTTCGCCCGTGGGCACTTCCCTTGATGGCGAAGGTATAGCCTGTTGAAATGGCGGAATCCCGTGCGGAAAGGGTTGGGGAATCGGGGTTCGAGGCTCGGGACTACGGATTTGCAATTGGGCGTTGGCTGTCAGCTCATTGTCCTTTGCTACTGATAACTGAAAACTGACAACTGAAGACTCGTTTTCAGTGTCGTGCCCCATCCCAATTGACGACTCGCGGTTGCCGCTGGCGTATCGGGCATGAGAAAAACCCGCAAGCAGAACTCCACCCGCCACATCTGCCTGCTTGAACGGAGGTGGTTGAGGTTAGAATGTATGCCGGTCGGGATGGAAAACGGAAATCTTGGGGAATATCCCTATTCGGTTCACCGATCACGGGGGAATTCATGAATCCGATGCGCCTCGAAGGGATTAAGGTCTGCGTGTTCGACGCCTATGGCACGTTGTTCGACTATGCGTCAGCAGCGGTGCAGTGCCGAGGCGAACTTGGCGGCAAGCTCGATAGGCTGAACACCTTGTGGCGGGAGAAGCAGCTTCAATATACCTGGTTGCGGGCGTTGCAAGGCAAGCACGCGGATTTTTGGACCGTCACCGGCGATGCCCTGGATTTCACTCTGGAGATGATGGAACTAGCGAGCCCAGCGCTTCGCGAGAGGTTGATGAAGTTGTATCTGACGCTCGATCCATTCCCAGAGGTGCCGGAAACGCTCCGCCGCCTAAAGTACGCGGGGCTCAAAACCGCCATCCTGTCGAACGGAACGCCTGAGATGCTCCGGCGAGCGGTTGAAAATGCGAAGATCGGACCACTCCTTGACGCTGTGCTCTCGGTTGAGGAGGTTGGCGTCTACAAGCCACATCCACAGGTCTACCAGCTCGCGGTTGACCGGCTGGGCATCCCGCGCGAGGCGATTTCATTTCAGTCGGCCAACGCCTGGGATGCTTACGCGGCCTCGGCATTCGGCATGCGTGTCGTTTGGTGTAACCGGTATGGCCAAAAGCCGGAGCGCCTTCCCGGTAAGCCTGACCGCGTTGTGCAATCCTTAAGGGAACTGCCGGCACTGGTGGGTGCACTGTAAGCGGGCCATAGCAACCCTGACCGTAGGTTCTTCCCTTGATGGCGAAGCCACAGCCTGTTGGAATAGTTGAACTGCTTTTTTAACAGTGGCTCCTTCCCTTGATTGCGAGTGCATAGACTGTTGGAACGTTTGAATGCCGTTGGCTGGCTGAGACCCTTGTTCTTTGGGGCCGGCGATTTCCCCATGGGACTTGTAGGAGTTGACGGGTCATTCCGGTCGATCCATCGCGAAGGCGCACGCGTGGCTGCCTGCTGGCGCGCTGGTGTCTGGAGTGCACAATTTTGGTCGCGGGAGAGCCTGTGCGTGTATACTCCTGTGGAACGGGATGCGGAAATGGAAACCCTGATTAAAAGGTCGCCTCTGGCCTCCTCGCTGTGATTATCAGCGGAGCGCTTCAGAAGCTTAATCAGGGTCCACAGGTGTTCGTTATATGATTTAACCCGAGGTGGATGCTAATGTTGAAGTCACTGAAGGGACCGTTTTCTGCGCTCTCTTGTCCTGGCTCGATCTGGCTCGCGTGCGTTCTGGCTACGGTGTGGTTCTCTGCCTTGCCGGCACAAGCGCAAAATCAGCCCGTGCGCGTCATCGCCTTCGGCGCACACCCCGACGACTGCGACCTGGATGCAGGAGGGCTTGCCGCCAAGTATGCTGCCCTCGGCCACAAGGTGAAGTTTGTGTCGCTAACCAACGGCGACGCCGGGCATCAGTCGCAGCACGGAGAAGAACTCGCCCAGCGCCGCCGTGCCGAAGCGCAGGAAGCAGGGCGACGCATCGGCATTGAATACGAAGTGCTCGATAACCATGACGGGCAACTGATGCCTACCCTGGAAGTTCGCGAACAAGTCATCCGCGAGATTCGCCAGTGGAAGGCGGACATCGTCATCGCCCCCCGCCCCAATGACTATCATCCGGATCATCGGTACACGGGAGTATTGGTGCAGGATGCGTCCTACATGGTGATCGTGCCGAGTTTGGTGGCGGATACGCCGGCGCTGAGGAAGAATCCAGTTTTCCTCTACTACAGTGACCGGTTTAAGCGGCCTCAACCCTTTCGTCCGGACATTGTGGTATCCATCGACGACGTCTTCGAGAAGAAGATCGATATGCTGGACGCTCACGCGTCGCAGTTCTACGAGTGGCTGCCGTGGACTATGGGGCGCTTGGAGCAGGTGCCGAAGGATCCCGCGGAGCGAAAGAAGTGGCTGATGACCCGGATGTCGTCGGTAAGCAGAAGTGTGAAAGCCGAATGGCGGGAGCCGCTGGAGAAGAGGTATGGTGCGCAAGCAGCCAAAATCCAGCACGCTGAGGCCTTCGAAATCACGGAATACGGAGCTCAGCCCAGCGAGGAAGAGATTCGCAGACTCTTCCCATTCTTTCCCGTGATGGCGCCGCGCCCTTGAGTCGCTCGCCCGTCGCGAAAGTGGCGATCACTTTACCAAGTAGAAGATCCTCGGATACCGGCCCGAACTCACGCGAATCTTTGCTGTAGTCGCGATTGTCGCCGAGTACAAAGTACTGCCCGTCCGACAGCCGAATCGGAGGATGGTTTCGGTGCTCGCCCCTACCGGGGGTAAATGTGATCCAATGGCCGTCCTCGCTTTGCACTACGGACCCTATCGGATGGGTGTTATGAGGAACCCATGCAAAGTCGGCTGGATTCAAAGGCCTCACGGGAATGGGCCGGCCGTTGACGATTACGCTGTTTTCCCGGATCTCGATGGTCTCGCCGGGGAGCCCCAAGATCCGTTTGAAGAACACGGACCTCAGCCGAGGATCGTTAAGGATATGGAGCAGAACTAAGTCTCCGCGCTTTGGCAGACCAGTCCGAAACAAGGTCACATTGGAATACGGCAACTTCAGATGGTAGGCGGCACTATTCACGACAACCTTGTCGCCCAGCAGAAGAGTTGGTACATCCGATTGGCCGATTAGATTGTAGGCGTGCAGATAAGCGGGCACGAGACTCAGTCCGGCCAAAACCAACAGCAGCGAAAGACCGTGCCTCTTCAACCAAGCCGCCATAACGTCATTATAGCCGAAGTCCGCAAGGACGGAGGTCTATAAACGCCGCAGGATTTAGTCACGCTCAAGTGAAACCGGGGGTACCGTCAAACGATAGGCGAGATGCTGTTCTCAAGTGTCGGTTCCACCCCATCCTGCCTGAGATGGAAGCTACTCCGGAATTCTCACCCCGCCCCGCCGTTTTGAGGGGGGCGACCGGAAGGGCAGGGTTTTAACCCCGCCGAAATGCGCCTTCCAAAGTACTGTTCGTCTCGCGCCCCGCGCAGTCCCGCAGGCGCGGGACCGCGCGGGGCGCGAGACGGAGGAACAATTAGATGCGTCGGTAACGGCGGGGTTAAAACCCCGTCCTTCCCTATTCGTGGCGAGAAATCCGAGCTGAGCTTGAGGAGATCAGCGAGCGAATCCTCATAATCCACGTCGATGGCCACCTACTTCGAGCAAAGCGTGGCGGGGTTGGTCGAGTAGAGGCCAATCGTGATTTCACCCTCGAGGTGCGGGCGGATTGTGTCAGACGTCAGGCTCAACCCCTGGCCGGTTTTCTTGTCCTTGGGCCGGTAGGAGTAGTGCCGGCCACTTTCTGGGTGGGATCGGTTGGACTGGAGAGTGTAAGCGCGCCGGCGAGGATTGATGCGATCAGTTCAGTAGCCGCCCGTAGTTTGGGCACATCGCCCTCCGTCATGCGGCCAACATTTCTCCGTACTTGAAAACGCCACCACTTGCCCACTCCACCACTTCGCCGATGGTTTGCTTTCTTCTCTAGACTCAGCGCCCAGATGGATGAAGTCTTCTTCTTCTTCTTCCTCTTCTCCTTTCGGTCGAAGTACGTGGGCTCCGCCGGGCGAGCCCTCAGCTATGCCCTGCAAGGGCACCATATGCTAGCCGGGGGCAACGCCCCCGGAAGACTGACCCGGAAACCGACCGACCCTGAAGGGGTCGTATAGACCTGCTAGAGGCCCCATGTACGCTCTCGACATTGCATTCGACCCCTTTCGGGGTCGGGCCTCGTGCGTACGCCCGTTTCCGGGGGCGTTGCCCCCGGCTACTTTATCCATCCCCTTCGGGGATTCTGAGAACATCCACACCCCCCGTGTTCAGCAGCAAAGCTCGGCTGGACCTTGCATCCAGAGGCGCTCGGGTGTAAATTGTTAGCAGGGCGAAAACCGAAAAACAGAAATTCTGGTTGAACTTTTAGATTGCCTCAACGGAAGGACAAAACAATGCCGAAGTATCTGGTCCAGGGAAGCTACACGCCTGAAGGGCTCAAGGGGCTGGCGAAAGACAAGGCTTCTGGCCGCAAGGCCGCCGTTCAAGCAGCTATGAAAAACCTCAAAGGCAAAGTGGAGAGCTTCTACTTCACTTTTGGCTGCGACGATGTCTTGCTGATCGTGGAGGCGCCGGATAACATCGCAATCGCAGCAATGTCCTTGACTGTAGGATCAGCGGGACTGGTCAACATCAGGACCACGCCGCTCTTGACCGTCGAAGAGGTTGATCAGGCGTTGGCGTTGCCCTCCAAGTATCGCGCGCCCGGCCAAGACAAATGATCTTGAACGAGCGCATCCATCTACTTTGCGCTCGGGCGGCAAGCGGATTCGGTGAAACACAGGTAATGGCAGGATTGCGGGAGATCACCTCTTCCGTCCTGCTGAACTCTTCAGCCGGAACATCATCTGCCGGCTGTCGTCTGGATCCGTCGACCCAGGCAGGCTTTCGCTGTACAGCAGAAGTCCCTGCTCGGATTCGGACGGGTGAAATTGCACGAACACGCCGATTGCTCCGTTCTCGTTGACCGTCAAAGCTCTCACTTCGGTAAGCGAATCTCCTTTTCTGGTCTCTCCTGCACTCGCGCAAGAAAGCTCAAAAGCTTGGTTCCCCTCCAGCACTTTGTGCATACCCCTTCTGCTCGATTTCGCGTGCGGGATACACGAGTTCGTGTATGACGATTGAATTGGGTCCCGCGTCACCTAGCACCGGCTCGTACCCGGTATTCATAACTTCTGGTATTCGAGTTGTTTGGCGCTATCCGGTGTAATTGCGGAAAAGTGGCCCAGGCTTTGCTCAATAGCAAAGGGGAAAAAATCCATAAGGAGGTCCAGACCTAGCATGAAGAAACTCTTAATGATGCTGTTCACGTTCGCGGTTGGGTTCTCGCTGGTTATGCCGGTGATCGCACAGGAGTCTCCGACAGAGTCGAAGACTGAGAAGACTACCAAGGCGAAGAAGAAGACGACGAAGGTGAAGAAGACGACGAAGACAAAGGCAGAGAAGACCACCACCACTCCTGCTCCCACTCAGTAACCTTCGCTCTCAGTTTAGCCGGTCTGGATTAGAATTTCAGACCGTAATTCCCAAGCCCCCGTACTTACCTACGGGGGCTTTGCTTTTAGTTTTCCCCTTGCCAGGCAATCCCCGCCAAGCAATTGTTCCGGTTCAGTTGAAAACGGAGAAAGTGTTCAACCGTTAAGATAACGGAGCGAACACATGAACAAGCAACGGAAGCACTACACGCCGGAAGAGAAGATGGCAATTCTGAGCGTGCACAGGTAAGAGATCAGGATTTGGGGTAGTATGCCTGCCATCACCTCTGGCGCTGCCAGGGGAAAATTGAAGGATGGGAAAATCTGTGCAGACCACAAAGGAGGAACGAAATGAAGAATTCAACCAAGATGGTCTTAGTAGCGCTGGCGGCTATCGTGCTGCTCTCAACAGTTGCAATCCTAACTCCGCGCGCGACACATGTGCTGGCCGCGGGACCCACTACCATCACCTACAACATGCCCCGCAACCCATGGACCTCCTATTGCGCCCCACCCGCCGCCCCACCCAACATCTACTACACCTCGTGTACGATCACTGCGCCATCAGGTGGAGAACTAGTGATCCAGATGATCTCCGGCTACCAGATTGCCCCCGTCCCGACTCGCCTGCAGGCTCAAGTGTCCACACAGGTCGCGCCTGCTATCGGCCCAACGATCAACTGGTTCACCATACTATCCCCCGTGGACATCCAAGGGAGCGATTACTATTACCTGTGCCCCGTGCCCTGCGCGGCCCCACGCATGCGGGACTGCGCGCGGGGCACGGGACCAACAGAGGACGGGAGCCGCAATTCTGGCGGGGCTGAAGAGCCCCTGTGAAAACTCGTGGATTCCCGCTTTCGCGGGAATGACAGGTCGGAATGCAGCCCCTAAATCCAGCGCTGTCACCCCCGCGGAAGCGGGGGTCCAGCCTGGCCAATGCAAGACACAGTTTTCACACAGGCTCTAAAGCTCCGCCCTTCCGACAGCCCCCTAAAAGGGTCCAAACGTGCTAAGAAATGCAGGCTGGTCGCGTAATACTGGCGTGGATTCATCGCGTTGGTGCACAAGTGTTGAAATATGAGCAATTCGAGATTGACAGCTAATTTTCGGGGGTGTAGGCTCACGGGTCTCAATTGGGCCCGCCAACTGAGAGAACGCTCAAAAGGAGGTAGGATGTCCGCAGCAATAAAGCAAATATTTATCGTCGTTGGACTGCTCTCTTATTATTTCCTACTGGCGGCGCAGAATTACCTCCCCGCATCCCAAGCGAGCCATGCCGGCTCAATTCAACTAGTGGGGTCGGGAGAATCAGCTACACGAACTTTGGAACTCGAGGGGAAGGTCACCTCGGTCGAGGGGGAACCCCTCGCAGGGGCTACTGTATGGGCGGCGTCCTTCGCTTCGCCCATGCAGCATATAGCTGAAACGAAAACTGACATCGTTGGGGATTATTACCTCAAGGTTGTCCCGCCTCTTCAGCCGTGGGGAGAAGGGTCAATCATTGTGGGAGCGAATCACCCGGAGTGCATGGAGACGCAAGAACTACTCGACCTCAAGGGATCGGCGCAGGCATCTAAGATGACCCTTTTGTTGAGAAGGCTGGATGATAGCCTTGACGGGCCCAGTCTGAACCTCATCGAGGTTTGGTTGCTGCCGCGGCTCGCTCGCTCTCGCGGCTGCCGCCAACAACCCGGAGTGTCGTGCAGGTCTTTGGACGCAATGCTAGCCCTGTTTCAGGACCACTCCATGGATTGGGCCACGCTCAAACAAATTCTACAGGCGACGCGACAGGCTGATCTATCTGAGTTTCGGGTAGTGGCGGCCTTGGCGCTCATGCGAATGGGAAGCTGGGAGGGAGCGGGAAGCGTGCTGGCTTCCCATGCGCCGGAGGCCAGAATCTCTGAAGAGGAGTTTCTGCTGAGAGGAGTTCGCTGGAACTTCCTCCGCCGACCCGAGGAGGCCAAACGAAACCTGGAACAGGCGCTAGCGGTTGACCGGCGCAGCGCTTTGATTGATCTCGAGCTGGGACGCGCGGCAGTGCAAGCGGAGGACTGGCCTGCTGCCGCTGAAAGGCTGGATAGTCCTCTGCGCGAACGCAGTCTGGCTCCTCAGGCGCACTACTTGCGGGCGCGGGCCATGATCGCTCTCGGCGACTTCGAAGGGGCATGGCTGGAGGCAGGCATTCTCGCGAAAGAGGTAACGCGAAAGCGCCTGCCCCCTGAAGCTAACGGTCAGAGTTTTGTGAACGACCTCCAAAGGCGATTACAGGAACGTTCGTTCCAGCCTCTTGAGAACGTCATGATTCAGCCCACGGCCGAACTGCAACAGGCGGAGGCCGAACTCAAAGATCTAGACCCTTCCAGCCCTCCCCCTCCAGGCGGGTTGGAGGAATTCTTGAAGCGTGTGGGGATGAGGGTCGAAGAGACCTTTCGCGATTTTTCCAACACCGCGGCCTCGGAAGTAATCCGGCAAACCCAATTGGACGGGGCCGGGAAACTGCGGACTACCCGCTCCATGGAGTGCGTCTACGCCTTCGTTCATCGCTCCGAGGAAGGACAATTCGATTTGGAAGAGATCCGTGGGAATAGGAAAGGACAGGCTTTAACCCCGGGGAAAACGGACGGCGGCTTTATGGTTACTTCCGGTTTTGTGACCAGCCTAATGATCCTCCATCCTGAATTCCAAGCTCAGACGAATTATCGCTTTCTGGGCTCCCAGCCCTTGGCAGGTCAGTTGACCTATGTAATTGGTTTTGCCCAGTCTCCCAAAAAGTCGCGCCCCATGGGGAGCTTCACACTTTCTCAGGGCCACGTCACTCCCCTTTACCTTCAGGGGATCGCCTGGGTTTCGGCCGACCACCGAGTGTTGCGGCTCCGCACGGACCTTCTCCATCCGGTCCCCAAGATAAGCTTGACCCGCGACACCTCCGAGGTGGACTTCCGTCCTTACCACTTCAGGAGCTCGCATACGACCCTTTTGCTCCCCAATCGCGTTACCGTGAGTGTGGAATGGGGGCGGAAGCGGCTGCGGAACGAGCACATTTTCTCCAAATTTCGACTGTTTAATGTGGACGTCCGCCAGGAAAGCCTGAGTGGCGGACCCACCTTGAATGCAACCCACCCAGAGTTCCGCCTCAACCCGAATAATGACAATGTACACGTCAACCTCGGCTTCGAACTGGACAACAAAGGCAACCTGGAGGCAGCAATTGGGGAGTATCGCGAGGCGCTACGCCTGAATCCGAATAATGACATCGCGCACTACGACCTTGGCTTGGCGCTGGATGACAAGGGTGACGAGGAGGGAGCTATAGGGGAGTACCGCGAAACGATACGCCTTAACCCGGGCAATGAAGGGGCGCACGTCAACCTCGGCTCTGACCTGTACAAAAAGGGGAACATGGATGCAGCGATTGCAGAGTACCGGGAGGGCTTGCGCCTGAACCCGGAGAATGACTCGGCACACTACAATCTCGGCATCGCCCTGGGGGCTGAGGGCACCCTTGGCGGGGCAATTGCCGAAACCCGCACGGCTGTCCAGCTCAAACCGAACGATGCTTTGCTCCATTATTCCCTGGCTTTTTGGCTGGAAAAAAAGGGTGATCGACCAAGGGGCACTGGGGGAATACCGCACCGCCTTTTCGCTCAACCCTGAGAATTCGCAGTTCAAGCGGGCCTACGAGAGGCTGGTGCAGAAGACGAAGTCGCGCCGGGCCTCGGGACCCAGCACGCGAAAACCTGCTGAAGGCACGTAGCTTTTCCGGCGGGGCTGGGGCAGGTTAAGATGGTCAGCTTATGTGAACAATATTGGGGTTGGTCGGAGTGTCTCTCCTCAAACCTGTTGGAGCGGAAAAGTGGCCCTCAATTGGGGAATACAAGTTAAAGCACACACCCCCACCGAGGCCGAGAATCTCTTCTCTTGGCGAGCCTATTGTACTGCCCCCAGGGCCTTCAGGGGTGAAATGCTCCCGGCACTGCGGCGTCCGCCGGGAGCCGTTGTCATGCTGAGTTACACGCGCTCGACGTCCGCGGCTTGCAACCCTTTCGGGCCGGTTTTCACTTCAAAGCTGACGCTGGCGCCTTCTTCTAACGACCGGTATCCGTCGCCCACAATAGCTGAGAAATGGACGAATACGTCCTCTCCGCTTTCGCGCTGGATGAACCCGTAACCTTTTGCGGCGTTAAACCACTTAACTGTACCTTGTTCCTTCATGCTGCAATGTGTCCTTGTTGGATTGGAATTGCAATTTGTGGAGACGGCAACGGCGGGTACGCCCGACGAACCGCTGTAACACCACTAGTCGCAAGGCCCGAAGGTACTCAGATCGCCCTTTCCAGCTCTCGCGAGACTCGTCGGAATTACAACAACAAACTGCGGGTTCAGGGTAGCATTCTTTGCCAGGGATTGCCACCACAAAACACACAAAAAAACAGCGGCCGGTAAGGCCGTCTCTCACGACAGGAGAGCCAGAAGAATCGCCTTCTGAATGTGCAAACGGTTTTCCGCCTGGTCATAGACAATGGAACGCGGTGAGTCCATGACCTCGTCCGTCACTTCCTGGCCGCGCCGCGCCGGCAGGCAGTGCATGAACAGGACTTGAGGTCCCGCGTTGCGCAGCAGTTGGCAATTCACTTGGTAAGGGCGGAAGACGCGCAGGCGAGTGTCCGCCTCATCCTCCTGGCCCATGCTGATCCAAACGTCGGTGTAAACCGCGTCAGCGCCCGCCACGGCTTCGTTGGGATCGTGAGTGAGCGAGATGTCTCCGCCCTCGCGTTTGGCGTCAGCCACAACGGAGCGATCCGGCTCGTAGCCTGCCGGGGTGGCAATGCGCATGCGCACGCCGAGCCTTGCGGCGCCATAAATAAGGGAATGGGCAACGTTGTTGCCGTCGCCTACCCAGGCAAGTGTTTTCCCGGCCAACGGGCCTTTGTGCTCGAGCAGCGTCAAATAATCTCCCAGCGCCTGGCACGGATGCTCAAAATTCGAGAGACCGTTGATCACCGGAACCGAAGCATTCTCCGCCAACTCCATCACGGTCTGATGGGCGAAAGCGCGGACCATCACCGCATCCACCCAACGCGAGAGGTTACGCGCCACATCCTTTACTGGCTCGCGCTTCCCCAGCCCGACTTCCTGCGGGCCAAGGTAAATGGCCTTGCCTCCCTGTTGCTGCATGGCAACCTCGAACGTCACGCGCGTCCGCAGGCTGGGCTTCTCGAAAAGCATGGCCAGAGTCTTGCCTTCCAGAGCGCTCCTGAACCGGTTCGGCTGGAGTTTCACGCGCTGGCCCAGTTTGAGCAGGAACTCAACCTCTGCGGGAGCCAAGTCATGTAGCGATATCAGGTGCCGATGTGGCAGTGTGGAGGGCCGTAAAAGGGGTGCGGTCTCCGTATTGCCCTTGGTTACGACCTTGAGTTTGTGCATGGCGAAATCCTCTCTTCCGTCTTCTCCTTAGGCGAGGCGCGCTTATCCAGGCGCGGCATGGCGTCGCCCCAGTCTCGCCCATGCCATCTAGCAAGATGCAAGAGGTGGGCCAAGCCCGCAACATTCACCCGCGGAAGCGCGCAACTTACACATTTCAATGACGTTAGCGTCGCTTGAGAAGCAAGGATCGGGTCATTGCGGCAGAAATCTGCGGGTTATTACACTGCTTAAATGGCTGGGGACAGGTGGGACAAGATGAATTTCGAGTAATAGCCAACAGCCGGACAGGCATTCAATTTATAACTATTATTGGCCGTTTTCAAAGGTCATGCGAGTCTAAGGACTACACAAGTCGGCATTGATCGGGGAATGTACTAGGCATGCATTTCTCACCACGCGTTTGGAAGGGCGGGGCTTCACAGGCTGCGGTAAGTCGCGCAAAGTGAGCCGTCTTTTGCCGTTAAAGCTCTTTTGGATCGACTGACACTGTTGCGCCGTCGCCGTCCTGTTCTGCAAAAATCTTCGCCATGGTAGGGAGGTCCTTGACTTCGACCTTATGTTCGGAAGCCGTCAACCACTTCTGGAAGGAATCCAGGTAGGTGTAGTAGACCGGCGTGATGTAAAGCGTGATGAGTTGGGAGACCATCAGTCCGCCCACTACAGCGAGACCAAGCGGGCGGCGGGACTGGCCTCCGGCGCCGAACCCGAGCGCGATGGGAAGGGTACCCATGAGCGCCGCCATGGTGGTCATCATGATGGGGCGGAAGCGGATCAGGCAGCCTTCGTAGATCGCCGCCAGCGGGGTCTTTCCCTCCCGGCGCTCCGCCACAATGGCGAAGTCAATCATCATGATGGCGTTCTTCTTCACGATGCCGATGAGCATAATGATGCCGACGAAGCCGTAGAGGTTCAGGTCCAAGTGGAAAAGGCGCAAGGTGATTAATGCTCCCAGCGCCGCCGACGGCAAACCGGAAAGAATGGTGAGCGGGTGGATGAAGCTCTCGTAGAGAATCCCCAACACCAGGTAAATCACCAGCACAGTGGCCAGAAGCAGAATCCCGAGACCGGTGAGTGATGACTCATACTGCTGCGCAGTGCCCTGAAATGTGGCGCTGATGCTTGCCGGCAGGGTGTTTCGCGCCAATTCTTCGACGCGCGTTACGGCTCCTCCCAGCGCGACACCCGGCTTGAGGTCGAAAGAAAGGGTGACCGAGGGAAGCTGGCCGGAATGGTTCACCGCCAGAGGGCCCAAGTCCTGCGTCAGCTTGGAAACCGAATCCAGCGGGACGAGTTGGCCGGTATTCGACTTGATATAGAGCAGTGAGAGGGCCTGGGGGTTCATCTGATACTGGGGCATGAGTTCGGCGATCACCCAGTATTCGTTGTTTGGGGCGTAGATGGTGGAAACCTGCCGCGAGCTGTAGGCAGTGGATAGCGCATCCTCGATTTGATAGGCCGAAACGCCCAGCGCCAGGGCTTTGTTTCGGTCGATCACGACGTTCACCTGCGGGTTGCTGACCTGCAAATCGCTGTTTACGTCCACAAGTCCGGGCACTTGGCGCATCTTTAATTCAAGATTACCGGCGTCTTTGTAGAGCTCCTTGGTATCCGGGCCCTCCACCGTGAACTGATAGAGGCTCTTCGTCAGTTGGCCGCCAATCTGAATAGGTGGGGGATTCTGCATGAAGGCCATGACGCCGGGCAGCGACATCATTTGCGGGCGCAGTTCATTGATCACGTCATCCGTGCTGATGTAGCGAAGGTTGGAATCGCGCTTGGCGGCCGGAAGGCGCAGAAGATGGCGGAACCAATCGATCATTTCCCGGCTGGCGGAGGGGCGATCCTTCAGGTGAACAAAGAAAAAGCCGGAATTGCCGCCATAACCGGGAAGGCCCGCGCCGGCGAAAGACATCACATCCGAAACATTCGGATCGTTGCGGATGACCTCTGTTACCTCGAGCTGGTGCCGCTTCATTGCGTCGAAGGAAATTCCTTGCGCGGCCTGAGTTATGCCGAACATTCCCCCGGAGTCTTCGCTGGGGAGAAAGCCTTTGGGAGTCTCGATGAAGAGCTGGACGGTGAAGACCACGATAACCAGCGAGGCCAACAAGGTGGCGAAGCGATGGCGGAGAACGCCCTTCAGACTCCAATCGTAAAGGCGTTGAATCAACTCGAATCCGCGCTCGAAAATGAGATAGAGGTGGCCGTGTCTTTGTTCTTTCGGGGGGCGCAGGAAGCGGCTGGAGAGCATCGGGGTGAGGGTGAGCGAGACGATGCCGGAGACGATCACCGCGCACATGATGGTCACCGAGAATTCGTGCAGCAGGCGCCCCAACAACCCTCCCATGAAGAGAACCGGGATAAAGACGGCAGCCAGCGAAAGCGTCATGGAGAGAATCGTGAAACTGATTTCCTGGGAGCCCTTGATCGCCGCTTCAAACACCCCTTCGCCCATCTCCATGTGGCGAACGATGTTTTCCAGCATGACGATGGCGTCGTCCACCACAAATCCCACGGAGAGCACCAGGGCCATCATGGAGAGGTTATCCACGGTGTAACCGAGCAGGTACATCACCCCGAAGGTGCCGATGATGGACATGGGCAGTGCCAGGCTGGGGATGGTGGTGGCGGAAATGTTCCGCAAGAAGATGAAAATCACCAAGACCACCAGGACCAGGGTCAGCCACAAGGTGAATTTCACGTCGTTGATGGAATCGCGAATCGTTATGGAGCGGTCGTAGAGGGTGGCCAATTGTATGGAAGCAGGGATCTCAGCGCGGAACGCGGGCAGCAGGGCCTTGACATTGTTTACGACCTCGACTGTATTCGTGCCGGGCTGGCGTTGGATGGCGATTACCTGGGATGGCTTGCCGTTGTACCAATTCGCGATCTTGTCGTTCTCGACGCTGTCCAGCACATTGCCCAGCGCCTCCAGGCGCACTGGCGAGCCATTGCGGTAGGCCACAATGAGAGGCCGGTAAGCTGCGGCCTCCCGGAGCTGCCCGGTGGCCTGCACGGTGAAAGACTTGTGGGCGCCGTAAAGCGTTCCGGTGGGAAGATTGACGTTGGCCTGCTGGATCGCGGTCGTGGCTTCGTCAATGCCGATTCTGCGCGCCGCCAGCGCTTTGGGATCGAATTGCACGCGCACCGCAAATTTCTGCGCGCCATAAACCTGCACTTGCGCCACGCCGCTGATCATCGAGATGCGCTGGGCCATGAGCGTGTCGGCGTATTCGTTGACGGTGGAGGCGGGAAGAGTGTCGGACCACACCGCCATGTAGAGAATCGGCTGGTCGGCGGGGTTCACCTTCTGATAGGAGGGCGGGGCCGGCATGCCGGTAGGGAGTTGGCCCTGGGAATTGGCAATCATGGCCTGCACATCCTGTGCGGCCGCGTCAATATTGCGGCTGCTGACGAATTGCAGGGTGATCTGCGTGCCACCTTGCGTGCTCGTGGAGGTCATTGATTCCACGCCCGCGATGGTAGAGAAATGCCGCTCCAGCGGTGTGGCCACCGCCGAGGCCATCGTCTCCGGGCTGGCGCCCGGAAGGCTGGCCATCACCTCGATGGTCGGGTAATCCACATTGGGCAGGTCGTTTACCGGAAGATACCTGTAGGCCATCACTCCGAAGAGCAGAATGCCCAGCATGACCAGGGTCGTCATGACAGGCCGCCGAATAAATGGTTCTGCCAGATTCATAGAAATGCAGGTGTCAGGTGCCAGGTGTCAGTGAAGAGCAGGCACGAAGTTTGCAAGGACCGACTTCTGAATTCTGACTCCTGACTTCGGACTCCTCGGCTCCTGCTCGTCACTTATCACTCGTCACTTGTCACTTCTTTATCATGACTTTCATGCCCGGGACGAGCCGCAGTTGCCCGTCGGTCACAAGTGTCTCTCCCGCTTGCAGGCCCTGTTGGATGACCGTTTCACCGGCGATATTGTTGCCTGCGACCACTGGGCGGTATTCCGCCGTCATGTCCTGTTTCACGACAAAAACGTATTGACCCACCTGCCCGGTCTGAACCGCCTGTGAGGGGACGACGACCGCATTAGGTTGAGAGCTGAGCGTGAGCGCAACGTTCACGAACTGACCGGGCCAGAGACGGTTGTCTGGGTTTTCAAATGTCCCCTTCAGCTTGATGGTGCCCGTGGTGCTGTCAACCGCGTTGTCGATAAAGGTCAACGCGCCTTGGGCGGGGTTCTGCTCCTGATTGGGAGTGATGGCTACAATTTTAAGCGGGCCTTCGGCTCGGTATCTCTTGATTTCAGCAAGGTACTGTTCGGGAACGGAGAACGTGACGTAGATGGGGTGAATTTGATTCACCACCACCAGCGCCGCGTCGTTGTCCTTCACCAGATTCCCGGGATGGACCAGCAGGGCGCCCGTCCGGCCGTTAATCTGCGCTTGTATGGTGCAGTAGCTCAAATCGATTTTGGATTTTTCGATGGCCGCGTTATCCCCGCGCACCGAAGCGGCGAGAGCATCGGCGTTCGTGCGCATGGAGTCGTATTGCTCTTTTGAGACGATGCCCTCTTGAAAAAGCTTCGTGTAACGATCCTCTTCCGCCTTGGCGTTCTCTAGCTGGGCTTGATCTTTCGCCAGATTAGCTTCCGCCTGCCCGAGTGCAGTGTCAAAGGGGCGCCGGTCCAGTGTAAACAGGAGATCGCCCTTCTTGACGTCCTGGCCTTCCGTGAAATAGGCCTTTTCAACCCTCGCCGCCACCTGGGCCTTGACCGAGACCGTTGAAAATGCCTCCACATTGCCGATGGCCTGGACCTGGATGGGTACGGTCTTCAGGGCCGCAGTTGCGGTCGTCACGGGAGCTGAGTAGTCGGGGAGAATGCCTTGTGATTCCGCTTTCTTGCTCGAGCACCCCATCCACCAGAACACACAGAGCCCCAACAAAACAGCCGCAATGACGCGCCATCTGTTAGCGTGGCACCCCCCTCGCCGGGCCAAAAAAGCGTCGCAGCGTCCGCACGCGGTCAGTGTGGCGGCCAAAGGTTGCACAGCCGGTCTTCGAACTCCGGAAAAAGTCCAGCCAGCACGACTTTCTGAGTAATCGATGGTTCGAGACTCCATGCCTCACTTTCTCCTTAACTTCACCTGCCACTTCACCTGAAGTCAGTTTTGACTACCCGTAGGTTTGGTGTTATCGCGTAGCACATCAGTGCTGGTTGGCCCGTTGAAAAAGAATGAGCCCCGTTGCCACACTCCTGCTCCCCAGGCACAGTTCAAGTGGGAGGGACTCCTGCCGCAATCGGGGGTAGCTATAATTGGCCGACAGGTTTCAATCAGGAATGGTGTGCGGTGATCCAGCAGACTGGGAGAATCTCCCTAATAATCACGCTTGCGGCCAAATCGACCGCCGCCACCCCGCGGACCGGCGCCGCCACCCCGATGGGCGCCGCCGGAGAATCCAGCGCGCTGCGGCCGGGCTTCATTCACTGTGAGGGGACGCCCCTCCAGCGATTGTCCGTTAAGTCCTTGGATCGCCCGCTGCATGTCTTCCTCGTCGGCAAGCTCGACGAAGCCAAACCCTCTAGATTCGCCTGTCATCTTGTCGCGGATGACCGCTGCGGAAACAACTTGAAACCCAGCGTTGGCCACAAATTCGCTGAGTACACTATCCGTCACACCGCGGGGAAGGTTCCCCACAAATAATCTCTGAGCCATTTGCTCCTCCAGATTTTGGGCAGCCCGTAACGGCACCCTGTTCAAACACACTTGCTTCGAGCCGGGCTAGAAAGAGTTTTCGAGATCCTCGCGGACCTCACGACCCTCCCTTGCACCCCTTGCCAAGGAGCAATTGCCCAAAACCTGAATGGCTAAGGATTGAAACAGTTCTTGGACCGCAAGTGGGTATTGAACCACCCTGCCAAGCTTCCCAGCTTCGAACCTTCACCCTGCTCCTTGACTCTTTAGCAACTACGATGTCTTTCTCACAACCTCTTTGCCAGATTGATCAGAGGGCGGCACTGGCGGGCCACACCCGACGAACCGCTCAAACGCCGCGGGTCACACTCTTGAAAAGCCATCGCGATGTGATCGCCTTTGGCTGCTATCGGACTCGCTGGGATTCTCATATCAACTTACGATTGAAAGATATCACTTTTTTTCGTTCGAAACTATCACAAAAAACCAGATTAACTCGGTTGAGACGCGGGGGTCTCTCACAGCGCGGCGCCTGACCGGAACCGAAGACCAGGTCTTCATTGCCGATTGCTCAATGTGCGTTGGTGGCCCCCCCCCCGCTTCCCCGGGGGTACCAGGGCTGGATTTAGGGGCTGTATTCCCACCTGTCATTCCCGCGAAAGCGGGAATCCACGAGTTTTCGCACAGACTCTTCGCCCCGCCCTTCCAGACCCGTGGTGAGAAATGCGAGCTGAGATTCCACACCTTTCCACCCTCGCTGGCCGTGCGCAGCCTTGATTTGCTAATTTCAATCCACCATTTCTGACGGCCGAAGAACCCTTGGAAACAGCTCTCAAAGCAATAAATGATTGGAAATCGGATCGTCAACTCAGAACCCGTTGCGCTGTGTTATTGTAAGTAATTGAAAAATAAACACAAAATAATACTTGATAATAAGTAACTAAAGTTATATGATTTGCATCTACTAAGAGTGAAGGAAGAAAACTCAAGGAGGTAAGTGACAATGGCTATCGTGAGATGGGAACCCTTCCGAGATCTTATGACGACTCAGAGGGAATTTGACCGTCTGTTCAAAGAAGCTTTTTCGCCCATGCATGGTGAGACGGAAGTTTCGACCCGCTCATGGGCTCCTCCGGTCGACATTTACGAGACCGAGGACGCCATCGTCCTGAAGGCGGAACTGCCCGGAATGGATCCGAATGACGTGGAAGTCCGGGTTGAGGACAACACGCTCTATTTGAAGGGCGAGCGCAAGTACGAGAAAGAGGTCAAGGAGCAGAACTACCACCGCGTCGAGCGCTCCTATGGATCCTTTGCTCGGAGCTTCTCGCTCCCTAATTCGATCGAGGCTGATAAAGTGAAGGCCGAGTTCAAGGATGGCTTGCTGACCTTGACGATGCCGAAGCGCGAAGAGGCGAAGCCGAAGACCATCAAGATCGACGTAACCAAGAACTAAAGTGGTCCGGTTGGGGCGGTCGTAGGGTCTACCGCAGACCCGTGCAACGGCCAGTCCACCCAGGATTCTCAAACCGCGCTGGGGTCGCCAAGGCGTCCCGGCGCGGTTTGTTTTTTTGAATCGTTTGCTTCGCTAAAATGTATAGTCGCTTGGTACGCCCTTTCTTAGCTACGGTGGCGTTTTCGGAATGGAGTTATCCGAACCCCCTCACCCCCGATCCCCTCTCCCCCAAGGGGGCGAGGGGAGAGTAAATTTAGGGGTCTCGGGCCCTCGCCCCCTTGGGGGAGAGGGTGGCGCGCAGCGCCGGGTGAGGGGGTCCTCATGCGCGATCGAAACTTAGGAGATGCTCTACTTAGTGTTGTCAGTGCGTACTATCCGATTTTCTAGTTTCGAGATTCCAATTTCCAAACTCGAGGTTCCATCATGGCGACACGTTTTGACAAATTCACGGTAAAAGCCCAGGAGTCCTTGCAGGGGACGCAGGATGTTGCCAGCCGTTTTGGCAATCAACAACTGGAACCTCTGCACTTGCTGTTGGCTTTGATCGACCAAAAGGAGGGCATCGTCCCAAGCCTTCTGACCCGGCTCGGGGTACCGCCCGCCTCAGTCGCAAAGGAAGCTGAGCAGGCTATCGAGAATCTACCCAAGGTCGGAGGGGCCACGGACCATTACCTCTCCCCAGCGCTCAAAGAAGTCCTGGACCAAGCCTCCAAGGAGACCGAGCAGTTCAAGGATGAGTTTGTTTCCACCGAGCACCTCCTGCTCGCACTGACGAGAAAATCGAAGGACGTTGCGGGCCGGGTTCTGGCCCATCTCGGAGTGACCCACGACGCCATTCTGAAGGCGCTGGTTTCTGTCCGGGGGACGCAGCGTGTTACCGACCAGAACCCCGAGGTCAAATACCAGGCCCTGGAACGCTACGCGCGCGATCTGACCGAGTTGGCGCGGCGCGGCAAGCTCGACCCCGTTATTGGCCGCGACGATGAGGTGCGGCGGGTTATCCAGGTGCTTTCGCGGCGCACCAAGAATAATCCCGTGCTGATCGGTGAGCCCGGTGTGGGTAAGACGGCCATCGTAGAGGGCATCGCACAGCGCGTGGTGGCAGGCGACGTACCCGAGTCGCTCAAATCCAAACGGCTGGTGCAGCTTGACCTGGGGGCGCTGGTTGCCGGCTCCAAGTACCGGGGAGAGTTTGAAGATCGCCTGAAGGCCGTGCTCAAGGAGATCGAGGAATCGAGCGGTCAGGTGATCCTTTTCATCGACGAACTCCACACCCTGGTGGGCGCGGGCGCGGCGGAGGGCTCCATGGACGCCTCGAACATGCTCAAGCCTGCCCTGGCGCGCGGCGAATTGCGCTGCATCGGCGCCACCACGATCAACGAATACAAGAAATACATAGAAAAGGATGCGGCGCTGGAGCGCCGATTCCAGCCGGTTTACGTGGGCCAGCCGAGCGTCGAGGACACCATCGCAATTCTTCGCGGGCTCAAGGAGCGCTACGAGGTTCATCACGGCGTGCGCATCAAGGATTCCGCTATCGTCGCCGCCGCGGTCCTTTCGAACCGTTATATCTCCGACCGATTTCTGCCTGACAAGGCCATCGACCTGATTGACGAGGCCGCTTCCGGACTCCGCATTGAGATCGATTCCATGCCGGCGGAGATTGACCAGATCGAGCGCCGCATCACCCAACTCCAGATCGAGCGGCAGGCGCTGCGCAAGGAGGAAGACCCGGCCTCGCGTGAACGCCTCGGGGCGCTTGAGAAGGAATTGGCGGAGCTTAAAGAGGAGTCGTCCAAGCTCAAGTTGCGCTGGAAATCTGAAAAGGAAGTCATCGCGCAAATCCGGCAGCTCAAGCAGGAAATCGAGCAGGCCAAGGTCGACGAACAGCGTGTGACGCGCGAAGGCGACCTGAACAAGGCAGCGGAAATCCGTTACGGCAAACTGGTGACACTGGAGAAGCAACTGGCCGCCGTGAACGCGAAACTCGAAGGCATGGAGAAAGCGGGCCGGATGCTGAAGGAAGAAGTGGACGAAGAGGACGTGGCCCGTGTGGTCTCCAAGTGGACAGGCATCCCGGTGTCGAAGATGCTCGAAGGCAACGTCGCCAAGCTCGTCCAGATGGAAGACCGCTTGCGGCTCCGGGTGGTTGGTCAGGACGAGGCGCTAAAGCTCGTTTCGAATGCCGTGCGGCGCAGCCGCGCCGGGCTTTCCGACCCCAAGCGGCCCATCGGCTCGTTCCTCTTCCTTGGCCCCACAGGCGTGGGCAAAACCGAATTGGCGCGAGCGCTGGCGGAATTCCTTTTCGACGACGAGCGCGCCATGCTGCGCATCGACATGTCGGAATACATGGAAAAACACGCGGTGGCGCGGCTGATTGGCGCGCCTCCGGGCTACGTCGGTTACGAGGAGGGCGGGCAACTCACCGAGCAGGTGCGGCGCCGGCCTTATTCCGTTCTGCTCCTCGACGAAATCGAAAAGGCGCACCCGGACGTCTTCAACATCTTCCTCCAGATCCTTGATGACGGCCGCCTGACCGATGGCAAGGGGCGCACCGTGGACTTCAAGAACACGGTCATCATCATGACCTCCAATATCGCCAGCACCTATATCCACGAGGCGATGAGCGAGCGCGGCGGCGATGAACCCACAGCGATTTCCGAAGTCCTCAAGAAACGAATCCACGAGGCTCTGCTCGAACATTTCCGCCCTGAGTTCTTGAACCGCGTGGACGAGATTGTGATCTTCAACCCGCTGGGCAAGGAGAACATCAAGAAGATCATCGAGCTGCAACTCGGTTATCTCAAGAACCTGCTGGCGGAGCGCAAAATTCAGATTGAATTGACTCCCAAAGCGCACGAGCTGCTCTTCCGCGAAGGCTACGACCCGCAGTTCGGAGCGCGTCCCCTAAAGCGCGCCATCCAACGCCTCATCCAGGACCCGATGGCCATGAAGCTCCTGGACGGCGAGGTGCTCCCCGGCGAAAGGCTCGAAGTTGACGCGGACCTGAAGAAGGGCACGATGACATTCGTGCGCGAGAAGGCGAAGGCGGCGCGGCAAGGATCGTAGGTGCGGTCCGCAAAGCGCCCACGCCCCTTGGCCCCTCCCAGGGTCGCGGCAAAGTCCCCGAAACATAACATCCCAAAGAGGCTCTGCCGCCTGATGTGCGGAAAGGCTGTGCCTTTCCGAGGCCTTCCAGCCGAGCCGAGGGAGAGAAGGGAGGCGGGCTGTGCCGGAATGCCAGAGGCTTTCCGCACCTCAGGCGGCAGAGCCTCTTTTTCCCCCACTTTGACGCGACCCTGTGGCTCCTCCGCATGGCCATTTGAAAAATGATATCAAAATGATATCATTGTGATGATGGACGGACGGTGGCCAACTTGACGGTGCGCAACATTCCAGAAGAAACTTACAAGCGCCTCCAGGGAAACGCGAGACAGCATAGGCGAAGCCTGAACGCGGAATTCCTTGAACTTTTGAACGACCGTGACGCCTGGGCGCTCCGGCGGTTTCGCATCCGATCTGCTCTTCCTAAGCTCCGGCGGCTGCGCAAGGAGATCGCCAAGAAGTTTCCGGTGAAATACGAGATGCTTGAACTGATCCGCGAGGGTAGGGAAAGCCGATGAGCATCCGTACGGACGAGACGTTTCATTCAAGTCTGAACGCCTTGCTTTGGAACCATTGCTCTGGGCAGATCTGGAATGGTCTGCTCGGGTAGCAAGCTGGCGCGCCGCGTGATAGCATTTTGATGTTGGAGGCAGTATGGCCAATTATACAGTACGGAACATCCCCGAAGAGGTTTACGCGGTGTTGCGCCAAGATGCCGAGCGTCATGGACACAGTCTTAATGCGGAGGTGCTGAGCCTATTGGCGGAAAGGGCCGAGATGACACGCCGCCGGGCCGGCGCCGCCAGGGCCATGAAAGAGTTGGACAAGCTGCGAAAGCGGATTGCGCGGAAGTATCCCAACCAGCCTGACAGTGTCGAGCTTATTCGAGAGGACCGGGACAGTCGATGAGCGTCATTGTCGATGCCAGTGTTGCCGCTAAGTGGCTCTTGAGCGAGCCTGACAGCGAGCGGGCCCTGGCGTTGCTAGGCGAATGGAGCGAAGGACGTTTGGACGGTCTTGCTCCGGCGATTCTGCCAGCGGAGGTGGCCAGCACACTTTGGAAGAGGGCGATCCGCGGCCTGATCCCAGTGCAGACCGCTGAACTCCTATTTAAGAAATTCTCCAACCTCAGATTTCCACTCGAACCAATTGAAGACTCGATCGCAACAGCCTTCGAACTGGCGCTCCGATATCGTCACCCTGTTTATGACTGTCTGTATGCGGCTTTGGCGCTCAGTAAACGCTGGGAGATTGTCACAGCCGACGAGCAATTCTTCAATGCTTTTCATTCACTCCTGGGGCGACAGGTGCGCCTGCTTCGCGATTGGGGCTGAGAAAGAACCCGGTGCGAATGGATGCGCATCCAAATATAGTGGAAAGCGGTCTTTTCACCGAGGGAGATAAGAACAAGGAGATCCCTTAATGATGACAAGCAAGCAACGCGTGCTGGCGGCGGTTAACCACCTAACGACCGACCGCATACCCATCACCTTCGACGCCGAGGACGAGGTCTATGCGGCGCTGTACGATTACCTGAAGCTGAAAACCAAAGAGGCGCTGTTCGATCGTCTTCACGTGGACACATGGATGATTCTCCCGGGCAACTTTATGTATCCGAAGTCGGAGGAACACAAGACGGAGAAAACCTCCATTTGGGGATACCGCGTCAAGGTCACCGCCTATTCCGGCGGCACTTACGACGAACTCTATTTCTCGCCGCTGGCGGGCAAGCACGAGATCGCCGACATTCGGAACCATGACTGGACGGGGCCGCAAACTCTGGGTTTCTCCCATTTCCAAAGCGAGGCCCAGGCGCACGCCGGCCGGGCGGTAATCGGGGTCTTCACGTGGGGCGCCTATTTCATCGCGTCATTTGTTCGCGGGATGGAAGAGCTGATGATGGATTTCGCGATGCGCTCCGAGTACGCCGACTACCTGATCAAAACCATCACCGAAAAAATACTCGCCGCCCTGGACACGCTGCTGGAGGAACATGGAGAGGGGATTGATATCGTTTACATGGCTGACGATTATTGTTCGCAACGAGGGCCGCTATTCAGTCCCGACATGTTCAAGCACTATGTCCAGCCCTACTTGAAGGAAGTCGCCGCGCGTTGCCACAAGCATGACAAGAAGTTTCTCCTGCATTGCTGCGGGGCGGTGCGGCCACTCCTGCCCATGATTATCGACGCCGGGGTGGACATGCTGGAACCGATTCAGATTCGTGCCGAGGGAATGGATCCGGCGGGACTGAAACGGGACTTCGGCAAGCATCTATGTTTCTACGGAGGTGTGGATCTTCAACAAATTCTGCCCAAAGGCACGCCGCAACAGGTGGCAGATGAAGTCCGGCGGCTCACCGACATCCTGGGCGAAGGCGGCGGCTACATCATCGGTCCCGGTCACACCTACATCCAGCCGGATACGCCCCTTCCCAACATTCTTATGATGTACGAGACCGCCGCCCATATCTCCAATGAGCGAGGGAGGAATCTCGATGAACAGTAGCGAAATTGTGCGTAGAGCGATCGAGTTCGACACGCCGCCTCGATTGCCGTTCTTCCTGGGCGAATATTGGGGCAACAAGTTGTCGGCCTCGGTCAAGGACTTCCCCAACGATGTCTGGGATTCCTGGGAAATGGATCGCCAGGAACGCGGTTGGTTCTTCGACAATCCCGCTGAAGACGACTGGGGATGTCGATGGGCAGCAACGGAAGTCAAGAACATGGGACAGGTGGTGGGCCATCCCCTGGAGGATTGGGGTAAGCTGGCGACCTTCCGCCCCCCCAACCCACGAAATCCCTTCTACTTTAAGAGAACCGAAGAGACCATTAAGGACGCCGGGGATCGTTATGTGGTCATAACGAGCCATTTCAATCTTTTTGAGCGTCTTCACATGCTTCACGGCTTTAAACAAACGCTCGAAGACATCTATCTCGAACCTGAGAAGATCCATCGGCTGCTCGATATAATCCTCGAATACAAGATCGCTCACATCGCCGAAGCGGCCAAACGATTGGGCGACCGCGTTCACGGCATTTTCCTAACAGACGACTGGGGCACGCAAACCAGCACCTTCGTGTCAAAAGCGGTGTTCAAGGAGTTCTTTTTCGCCCGATACAAAGAGCTCTTCGATTCGATCCATCATCATGGCTGGCATGTCATTCTTCACAGTTGCGGACGAGTCAACAATTTTGTTCCGCTCTTCATTGAGGCCGGCGCCGACGTACTGAACATGCAGCAACCCCAAGCGTACGGCATAACGGAAATCGGAGATGCCGCCGCCGGCAAGGTATGCTTCTTAACGACGGTTGATATTCAGGCAACCTTGCCGAAACAAGACGCCGATGCGGTTCGAAACGAGGCCAGGGAACTGGTGATGAACTGGTCCACCCCCAAAGGCGGGTTCATCGTATTCACGTATAGCGATCTCACCGGCATCGGCGCGAGCGATGCGATTTGCGAAGTAATGTTCCAAGAATTCTACAGGCTCAGGAACTACTGGGCGGAGGGCGCGAAAGCTATACCTTTAAATGCAGCGTAGTATGGCGATCATGACGATAGGAGCCTGAAGTTATGTGGAACAATTTGAAAACAACAATATTACTGGCAGCGATGACCGGCCTTCTGCTGGGCATTGGGCAGTTCTGGGGCGGGCAGCGGGGAATGATGTTTGCCCTTGTGCTGGCGGCCGTGATGAACCTGGGCAGCTATTTCTTTTCCGACAAGATTGCACTGAAAATGAGTGGCGCCAAGCCGATTTCGCGCCAGGAGAACCCACGCATTTACCAGATCGTGGAGCGCCTGGCAGCCAAGGCTAACGTTCCGGTGCCCAAAATCTATTACATCCCCACCGATTCGCCGAACGCTTTTGCCACGGGCCGCAATCCCAGCCACGCTTCAGTGGCGGTTACGGGCGGCATCCTGGATATCTGCGACGACGAGGAAATTGAAGGGGTACTGGCGCATGAACTCGGCCACGTGAAGAACCGCGACATCCTGATCAGCGCGGTGGTGGCCACGCTTGCCGGGGCCATCACCTTGATTGCTCGAATGGTTTATTGGGGCGAGCTGTTTGGGGGCTTTGGCGGCTCGCGCAATGACAACCGGCGCGGCGGGGGCATGTTCTCTGCGCTCGCTATGATGATCGTGGCGCCCCTCGCGGCCATGCTTATTCAGCTTGCCATTTCCCGCTCGCGCGAGTACGAGGCCGACGCCACGGGCGCGCGCATCACGGGCAACCCCCAAGGTCTGGCGCGGGCGCTCAGCAAGATTGACAAGTGGTCGAAGCGAATACCCATGCAGGCCTCGCCCTCCATGGCGCACATGTACATCTGCCAACCGCTCACCAGCGGGGCGGTTTTCTCCAGCCTGTTTTCCACCCACCCGCCCATCCCCAAGCGTATTGAGCGGCTGATCGGAAGGGATTTTGTCTAGTTATCAGGAGTCAGCGGAGGCTAAACCTATGAAAGAGGTTTTGCTCGCATTTGTGGCGCTCACTTTCTGTGCCACGATTGTACAGGCGAAGGAACCGTCGAAGGCGGCGAACTTCTCTGGCAATTGGGTTTTGGATATCGACCAAACGAAGGACCCACCCGTGGGTTTGCAACATTACAGGATGGTTGTGAACCAGGATGAGCAGCAGCTCAAAGTGGAGACATCGCTCGAGGGCGATTTGCAGGCCACTCCGGGGGCGGTAAATTCCGGCGGCTACCCGGTGGGCAGGTCGGGCGGCTCCGGCAGGAGAGGGGGCATGGGCATACCAGGCGTCGGAATGGGAATTCCGCGTGGTGGGGGCGGCGGTGGAGGGCCCCGCGCCGTGGAATCCTCGCAAGGAGGTGTTGTTGCTTATAAGCTTTATCCCCATAGCGCGGTTTACAAACTGGATGGTAGTGAAACAACCGTGCAGCTTGGCGACCCGGAGCAAACCAACGCGATTTCGAAAGCAGCGCAGGAAAAGAAAGGCGCGGAGCTGAAGCTCTCCCTGGCGGGAAACGAAGACTCTGGCCAGGGAGGCGGCAAGATTCGGATAAAAGAGCAGTGGAAATTTTCCGACGATGGGAAATCCCTGCGGGTTGACCGAAGCATCAAGTCCCCTGAGGGCTCAGGCACCGTGCACCTCGTCTTTTTGAGGAGAGAAGCTGACTCGAGCAGCGGCGCCTCATCAGCGCCCCAATGATTGAAGGCTTGAAATTCGATGCAATGCGTGCGGGATTCTTAGTATGGTCAAAATAGGGCAAGGAGCCGGAAGGCGGACTGAAGCTCGCGGTGGCATCTTAAGACTGGAGGCCAGAAGCTGGCTGAGCCTCTGCCTTTTGCTCTTGGTGGTCTGCCTGTCAGCGCCAAGCTGGGCCCAGCAGAGCCAGCAGCAGCCACCCACCATTTCCGTCAACGTCAAAGTGGTCAATGTGCTTGCCACCGTGCGCACTAAGCACGGCGAAATCGTCCGCAACCTAACCCAGGGTGATTTCACCTTAGAGGAAGACGACCGTCCGCAAACCATTCGCTATTTCGCGCGCGAGACTGATCTTCCCCTAACGCTCGGTCTGCTCGTGGATACGAGTATGAGCCAGAGGCGCGTTCTCGACCAGGAGCGCAGCGCCAGCTCCACTTTTTTGGATCAAGTGCTGCGCGTGGACAAGGACAGGGCCTTCGTGATTCACTTCGACCGCGAAGTGGAACTCCTACAGGACCTCACTTCTTCCCGTCAGAAGTTGCAGTCGGCGCTGGGATTGCTTCAGACGCCGCGGCCCAGCCAGGAGGGTGGAGGCAATTCTCCAGGCTCGTATCCCGGCCCGGGCCGGAGGGCGGGTGGCGGTGGCGGCGGGACGTTGCTCTATGATGCGGTCTACCTGGCGTCGAACGAACTGATGAAGAAGCAGCAGGGCCGCAAAGCGCTCATTATCCTCTCCGACGGAGTGGATCACGGCAGCAAAGAAACTCTGGCCAGTGCCGTCGAGGCGGCCCAGCGCGCCGACACTCTGGTCTATTCCATCCTATTCGCCGATGAGCAGGGCTACGGAAGAGGGGGAGGGTTCGGCGGCGGTATGGGTGGCATGGGGGGAATGGGTTGACGCGGTGGGCGGGGGAGATACCCCCAGGAAATGCGTCCGGACGGCAAGAAAATTCTCGAGCGGATTTCGAAAGAGACTGGCGCGCGTCTATTCGAAGTCTCCAAGAAGCAGCCGATCGAGCAAATCTACGACCAGATTCAAGAGGAACTGCGCAATCAGTACAGCCTGGGCTACACTCCTGACAGAGCGGACGTCGGAGCGGGCTATCACAAAATACGCCTTAGGACCAATCAGAAAGGCCAGATCGTGCAGGCAAGAGACGGATACTATGCGGAGCGCTAGAACTTTACCGGCCAGGGCGCTGCACTCCTGCACGTGTAAGAACGTGCTCAAAGAGCTCCGCCCCTCCTCGCGCGGTGCGCGGTAATGCCAAGTTACCCTGTTACACGCACATGAGGATTGAGCCATACCGGCGAAAGCGAAGCGTCCGGAGCTAAGAGCCGCGCTCCAGAGGTTGCTACGGGAAGGGGCTGCGGTATATATTTCAAAGCGTCATGGAATCAATGAAGGAAACCCCGGTCTGCGCGCTATTATGGCTCACCCTTGCTCTGTCCGCTGTCTGTGGAACAGCCGTCGCCTTGGACCAGGGCAAATCGCCCCCTCAGCAGCCCCCTCCGCTCACCCGCGCTGCTGAAGAATTCAAAGTTCTGACCCGCGATTTGGGGATGCGCCCCGGCAGCCCGGTGACCGCGCAAAAGCATCATGGCCGGAAAATGCTTTGGCACGGTCGTGTCTATGAAAACTTCCGAAACGACATTCTGGATGCCATCCCGCACGAAGTGAAGCAAAACGGGGAGAGCGTCTCCCCGTTGCGGCGCAATCAGTTCGGTTTCAATGTCGCTGGCCCTGTGCTCATCCCGTACCTGTTCAAGAATCCCAAGAACACGTTCTTCGCGCTGTCCTATGAGGGCGTCCGCGAGCGCATCTCACGCGCCTCGCTGCACACCATCCCCACCGCGGCTCAACACAGCGGCGACTTCTCGCAAACCGTGGACCAAGCCGGCAACCTTCTGCCCATCTACGATCCGGCCACCACATCTCCCAATCCTGCTTACGATCCGACCCAGGCCGTCTCCACCAGCAATCTTCAGTACCTGCGCTCTACCTTTCCCGAAAACATCATCCCTGCGGACCGTCTGGCCCCGATCGTTCAACTGGCTTTGTCCCTTTACCCCCTGCCCAATACGAATATCGGCCCCTTTTTTCAGAACAACTACTTCGTCAACTCCCCGGAGGCCGACACCGCAGACGGAATTATTGCCAAGTTTGAACACCAATTCGGCGCGCGGCATCGGCTGACCTCCAACAGCACTATTTCCAGCGGGTTCCTTAGCTCCGCGAAATATTTCCCGAACATCGCCAGCCCGACCGCGCCGGATCAGCATTTCTCCACTCGGCGCACGGAGCTCGATTACGTTTTTACCGCCAACCCCAACACCGTCAACACGGCCAGTTTGACCGCGGTTTCCGGCACGGCACACTCCGGCGATGCTTCTCAGACGCCCTTCCCCAGCTATCAGATCCTCGGCAACTATCTCTCCATGGGCACCGCTTATCCCAACTCGCGCAATGCTGACAACACGTTTGAGGGCCGCGATTCGGTGTCGACTCGAAGGGCCAAACATTCTCTCGGGCTAACGTTTCAGATCGATGACTATCAGGTGAATTCGTATAATCCGGTTTATCCCGGAGGCGAATTCCAGTTTGACCCCGGTCTCACCAGCCTGCCGGGGATTATCGACACGGGCGATCCGTTCGCAAGCTTCCTTCTCGGCCTGCCGGAGTTCGCGGAACGCTCCATCACCACTTCGCCATCCTATTTCCGCGACTCCTACCAATTCATCGCCGGGAGTGACAAGTACGAACTCTCGAAAAACTTGACCATCAGCCTCAACTTCAATCTCAGCCGCCGTACGCCGCGGGTGGAGAAGTACAATCGCCAGAGCACAGTCGATCCGTCCGTATTCAACTCCTCGGACGGCCTCCCCGGCGCGCTCGTGTTTGCAGGTCTCAACGGCATCTCTCGAGCCATGCGCCCCGCCAATATCGATCTCGACCCGAGCCTGGGCGTGGCCTGGAACCCGCGCGGCGACGCCAAAACCGTAGTCCGCGCTTCCTTCAGCCGCTCGCACGGCCAGATTCCGATTTACAATGGTCAGTGGGGCACGCAGGGATTCAACGCCGTCCAATCCTTCTTTTCACCGAATACACAACTGAGTCCAGCGCTCGACCTGACTGCCGGCATACCGCCTTATTCCACACCCTTGCCGGACTTCAGCCCATCGGCGGCCGATAATACGGTGGCGGATTTCGTCGATCTGAGCGGGCGGGAGCCCGTCTATCAATCGGCTTCGCTTTCCGTGGAGCGCGAGATACCATTTTCTATAGTGCTTTCCGTGGGCGCGAATTACAGCGGCGGCCGGCATATCCTGGTAGGCGACGGCACCGCCAATCCCAACGCCATCAACCCCAGCTTCATGAGTTATGGCGATGCGCTTTACAACCTGGCCTTTCGCAACACGCTGCAACCGTACCCGCAATTCCAGGGCTTCGAGCTTTACGGTCACTACCCGTGGGGCGGCTACCTGCGCAACTCCGGCTTCGTGCGAGTCGAGAAGCGCGCCTCGTATGGCCTTTCGTTTACTATCTACTACGAATTCTCCAAGCAACTTGACGATTACTCGGGCCCCTACGGGAACCAGGACTTCTTCAACTGGCGCAACGACTGGGCGCTCACGGCTTACAATACACCGCAGTACGTGCAGCTCAGCTACCTCTATGAGCTGCCATTCGGCTCCGGCGACCCCCCGTTCCATTTCTTAGTCTGGGGGAGGCGGGTGGTCAGTAACTGGTCGGTCAGCGGCACAGCCTACTGGAATGACGGGACGCCGCTGGCGATGCATCCCGAATATAACAACACCGGAGGCGTGATTTCCGCTCTCAACATAAACGTAGTGCCCGGAGTGAACCCTCACGTGGCCCATCCGGGGCCGTCTCTGTGGTTCAACCCGGCCGCCTTCGATCAGCCGGCAGACTTCACCTTGGGGAACGGGCCCCGTACCGAGCCGGACCTGTTGGGCCCGGGGTATAATACAATGGACCTCAGCGTGAACAAGCGCATGCCCATGGGCGGCGACCGCGCCCTCGAGTTCAGCGCTACCGCGATAGATATGCTCAATCATGCGAACTGGAATTATCCCGATACGGGCATCGGCCCGGCGAGCGCACCCAATGTGGACGCTGGTCATGTCATCGGCTCCCATGGCGGACGCATAATCCAGATTGGGCTGAAGTTCAGCTTCTGATGTGGCGATTCCGCTCCGCACTCCCGGCCGTTCTTTTCGCCGTTTACACCTTCACCACCCTTTACGCGCAAACGGCTAGCGTCTCGATTCCTGCCTGGATTGAGACGAATAACTGCGCGGCCGCTCCCAAGTTCGAAGCTGCCCTCAACGGCAAGACGGTGCCCGTCACCGCGCAATTGGGTCCCAGCAGCGACCAAGTCATCCTGATCGTGTTGGATCTAACTGGGGATCTGTCGCTCATCGATGCCGCCAAACAGGCGCTGATTGCCGAAATCTCCAAACTACCCCAGAACGCCTGGGTTGGACTTCTGCGCACCCAGGACGGTCTGCATGTATTGGCCGACCCCAGCCCAACCCGCCAGCCGCTGATCGACGCCATCCAGTCCTTGTCCAACAGCAACGAACCGGGATTGCTCGAAACCGTTGACTCGGCTCTTTCACTGGCGGACGCCATCATGCGCAAGTCACCGGTCCGCGTCTCGGTCCTGTATATCACCGACGGCAGCATCTACAGTTACCGCGAGGACTACACGAACCCCGTCATTAACGGGAGTGATCCCCACGATCTTAGCCGGCGCTTTCCCGGGGCGCTGATTGCGGACAAGATTTCCAAACTGGTGGAGGATGGAGGCTCGCTCGAGGCGCCCCTGTTTGTGGTTCATCTCAATTACCGGCGGGACCAGTTCAACATGGCGTATCAGAATGGCCTGGAGACCCTCGCCGACGCGACGGGCGGCAGGATTGATGTGTGCCGGTCGGTGGCGGAGATTCCGGATGCGATATCCGCTATGTTTGCGCGAATTTCGAGCGCCTGGAGGCTTAGCCTGGAGCTTCCCGGCAAGATTCACAGCAACATCCAAATTCACTTAAGCGCTCCGTGCGGCGGTGGGGACCTGCGGATCTCCTGGCGCACGCACTTGCGCCCCAAGGAGGGATAAGATGACGCGGCTGGGACGTTTGGAATTCGCTCTCGTGCTAACTCTTGGCGTTGCCCTCATGGCCTCGGTGGGTGTGATTCTTCGCCTGTCCTGGCGACTCGCGGCCCTCCAGCGGCAACGGACCGCGGACCTGCAATCTCTGCACGGGCTTCAGGAGGCCCTCCGCCAACGCGATCTTCAGAAGGCTCCTGTCGAAGCCGAGAGCCCGGCTCCGCCCGGCGATAATCATGCCGCACTCGCCCATCGCGATGCGACCATCGAGCAACTCAACCGTGAGCTGAGCGAAGCCCAGGCCAACGTCATGGGCCTCCAGGCGCAACTTTTGAATTCCAGCGAGGAACAAGAGAAGGCACTCGCCGGCGCCGAGGAGCGCCGTCAAAAAGAGCAAGCGGATTGGCAGAGCCAGCTTGACGCCTTGAAACAGGATCTCGAATCCGCTCAGGCCGAGTTGCAAGCTTCCCGCCAACGCGTCGCTAACTTGGTAGCGGACAACGCCAAGTTGGGGAGCGATAACAGCGCGGCCTCCGCCCGTACCGCCGGACTCGCACGGGTGATAACCGACCTGCAAGACCTGGACCGCCGCCGCGATGCTCATTTGACTTCCCTCATGCGCCGCTACCGCGACGTTACGAGCCAATTCCGGGCTATGGGCGGCATGCTGGATTCCAGCCACGAGCCAAATTCCAGCGCCTTCAGCGACGCGGCGCTCACCCGTATCCAAAATACCGTCTCCCTCGCCGACGATGACCTCCGCCAGTTGAGCGAGCTGAACGCCCAGGCACGCGAACTGGAAAAGAAGCTGCTGAAAAAGTAGGCGGTCCAGCAGGCAGCGAGGGTCGATCCGACAGTGGCGCCGCGGTACGAATAGGTGTCGGGTGTCAGGTTTCAGATGTCAGCTCTGGGAAAGGTCGTCGGTGGCTTGCTGATAGCTGAAGGCTGACGGCTGACAGCTTGTCTTTTCAATGATTCAATGAGTCGATGGATAAATGACTCAATTGGATATAAGGACCACGCCATGATAACTTTGAGGAATCTCGATAAGTTCTATCCTGTGGGGCCGGGAAGATATTACGTCTTGCGACGCATCACCATGGATATTGCCGAAGGTGAATTCGTGACCATCATGGGGCCGTCCGGAGCAGGGAAAACCACGCTCCTGAGCATTCTTGGAATGTTGGATGGCGGCTGGGAAGGTGAGTACTACCTGATGGAGCACCCGGTTCATAAAATGAATTTGAAGCAGCGGGCAGAACTCGGCAAGCTAACTGTGGGCTTCGTTTTCCAGCAATACCATCTCCTGGACGGCCTTACAGTAGCCGAGAACCTTGACATTCCTCTTTCCTATAGGAACATCAAGGCTTCGGAGCGCCAGGCCCTGGTAGCCGATGCGCTCGACCGGTTTCACATTGTGGGGAAGAAGGACCTCTTCCCCAGCCAGCTTTCGGGCGGCCAGCAGCAATTGGTGGCCGTGGCGCGGGCAGTGATTGCGAACCCGAAACTGATCCTGGCCGATGAGCCGACGGGCAACTTGCATTCGGACCAGGCGCGGGAAATCATGGAGCTTTTCAAGAGGCTCAACGGCGAAGGCACAACTATTATCCAGGTGACGCACTCGGAGACGAACGCAGCCTACAGCCACCGCATCATCAAGCTGCAAGACGGCTGGATCGTGAAGGATTGATCCATCGGGCGATCGGGAGATACCTTAATCCGGTGGAAGAGAAATTGACACCTCGGCTCTTCGAGTGATTAAATATGGAGCGACCCATCTGTTCTTTGTTCACCCGATCTCCCGACCACCAGATTCTTCGAAAATGAGCGCCATGCAGACCACCCGAGTTCTTATCGCTGACGACCTGCCCGACGTGCTGGAAGCGCTTCGCCTGCTGCTCAAAGGCGAGGGCTACGCAACCGAGTCTGCGACTTCCCCGGCCGGGATCCTGGCGGCGCTCGATGTCCAGGATTTCGACCTGGTGCTGATGGACCTGAACTTTGCCCGCGATACCACTTCCGGGCAGGAAGGTCTGGACCTGCTCAGGCGGCTCCAGGCGATGGACAGCACTTTGCCCGTAGTGGTGATGACCGCTTGGGGCAGCGTGGATCTGGCGGTGGAGGCCATGCGGCGGGGCGCGCGGGACTTTGTCCAAAAGCCCTGGGATAACGCCCGCCTGCTCGCTATTCTTCGCACCCAGATCGATCTCAGCCGGGCGCTGCGGCAGGGCCTTCGCCTTGAGGCTGAGAACCGGTTGCTCCGCGCTGAGGGACGTCCCACCTTGATCGCGGAGTCGGCTTCTATGCGCCCCGTGCTGGAACTAGTCTCCCGCGTGGGCCCTTCGGATGCCAACGTTCTGATTACCGGTGAGCACGGCACAGGAAAGGAGGTCGTTGCCCAAACGCTCCATGCTCTGTCCAGCCGGGCAGCGAAGCTGATGGTGACCGTGAACGCCGGGGGGCTTTCCGAAGGAGTGTTTGAGAGTGAACTATTTGGGCACGTCAAAGGAGCTTTCACCGATGCCAAGATGGACCGCGTAGGCCGCTTCGAGCTCGCCCAGGGCGGGACTTTGTTTCTGGATGAAATTGCCAATGTCCCAATCAACTTGCAGGCCAAGCTCTTGCGCGTGCTGGAAACCGGTCAGATGGAGCGCGTAGGCTCCTCCAAGACGCGGCGCGTGGATGCACGCGTGCTCTCGGCGACCAATGCGGACGTCATCCAGGAAGTCCAGGCCGGCCGCTTTCGCGAAGACCTTCTGTTCCGCCTCAACACCATTGAAATCCACCTTCCTCCCCTGCGCGCACGCCGGGAGGACATCCCGCTGCTTGCCCACTACTTCCTGCGGCGTTATGCCGAGCGATACCGGAAATCCCTGACCGCCTTTGAACCCGCGGCGGTCCAATTCCTTTTGGATTATGCCTGGCCCGGGAACGTGCGGGAGCTCGAGCATGCGGTGGAGCGGGCTGTACTGATGGCGCAAGGCGACGCGGTGCGGCCCAGCGACTTTGGTTTGCGGACGGAGCGAGAAGGCGCCTCGCGCCTGGAAGCGATGAGCCTGGAAGAAGTGGAGTGCCTGCTCATCAAGAAAGCCGTGGCGCGGTATGGGGGGAATGTGAGCCACGCTGCGTCCGCGTTGGGCTTGAGCCGTAGCGGCCTGTATCGCCGCTTGAGGAAATACGGGTTGTGACCCAAGCAATGTCCCCGGACTCTGAAGCCCCGACAAAAAGCACGACGGTGCGGCCCGTGCCATCACGGTCTCGCGGATCGGTGCTCGAAAACCGCCTGGTGTTCATGGCCCTGGCCGCAGGTTTCCCCGCCCTCCTCGTTGCCCTCGTCCTGTTGTGGACGGGGATTTTCTCCTCCCAAACACGCTGGACATTGACCATCATCCTGGTCGGTGTGTGGCTTGGCTTTTCCTTCGCCTTGCGCGGGAAAGTGGCCTATCCTCTCCAGACTCTTTCCAACCTGCTTGCGGCCCTGAGAGAGGAGGATTACTCGATTCGCGCCCGAGGGACTCGCTCCGGCTCAGCCCTGGGCGAGGTTTTCACGGAAGTGAACGCGCTCAGCGAGATGTTGAGAGGTCAGAGGCTCTCTTCCCTCGAAGCCACGGCGTTGCTGCGCAAAGTGATGGAAGAGATCGACGTGGCTATTTTCACTTTCGACGGCGAGCAACGGCTCCGGCTTTTGAACCGGGCCGGCGAACGGCTGCTGGCACAGCCTGCAGAACGAGTCCTGGGGCGGACGGCTATGGAACTAGGGCTGGACGTATGCCTCGAGGGTGAGCCGGTGCGGACGATGGCGATGCCCTTTCCGGGGGGCGCCGGCCGATGGGGGATCCGTCGCAGCACCTTTCGGGAGCATGGCCGGGCACACCAAATGTTGGTGCTCGCTAATCTCAGCCAAGCCCTGCGCGAAGAGGAGCGGCAAGCGTGGCAGCGCCTCATCCGGGTATTAGGGCACGAGCTCAATAATTCCCTGGCGCCCATCAAGTCCATGGCCGGCACGCTCAGCAGCCTGCTGGCCCGCCAGCCGCGGGCGGCGGACTGGGAGGAGGATGCGCGGCGTGGTCTGAGCGTTATCGAAGGGCGCGCTGAATCGCTGAGCCGGTTCATGGACGGTTATTCACGCTTGGCGCGCTTACCATCGCCCCGATTGCAGCCGGCTGATCTTGGCCCCCTGGTGCACCGCGTGGCCAGCCTCGAGAGACGACTGCCGGTGGCCCTGATTCCGGGGCCGGATTTGACGCTCCAGGCTGACCCGGACCAACTCGAGCAGATGCTTATTAATCTTCTTCGCAACGCGGTGGATGCGGCGCTCGAAACCGGAGGTGGCGTGACGCTTGGCTGGAGGCGGAATGGGGACTACGTGGAATTGTTGGTCGATGATGAGGGAATGGGCCTTCCAAACACCACAAACCTCTTTGTGCCATTCTTCACGACCAAGGCCGTAGGTACGGGCATCGGACTCGTCCTGAGCCGGCAAATCGCCGAGGCGCACGGAGGCACCTTGACTCTCCAAAACCGGCGCGCGGGCCAGGGGTGCGAGGCGCGGGTGAGACTGCCCGTGCAGGCGTCAGGATTCAGGAGTCAGAAGTCTGAAGTCTGAAGGCGCTGGTTCAACTCTTAGTTGTCCAACCCTCTTCAATCCCTTTCTCAAAAGAAGCAACAGCAGCTTTTCAGAGCCGGGCTTTGCGCTTCTCATGCGGGTAACGACTCAATGACTCAATGAGTCAATCATCAATTTCTCCTGTTAACCAATCTGAAAATGGTGGAACTTAGCCGTTGGATTCGGTGTCCAATAGGATGAAGGAGAAAGTGAACAGCCAACGGAGCGCTCCGTGGCCGCCACCTTAACTTCGGAAGCAACCGAATTTTCGAGGAGGTGCAGCCATGTTTGTCGAAGCGTTGCTGGAATCTTCGCCCTCGCGGGCGCCCGTGCTGAAGAAAGGTCATTTCTTTTACGCCACAGCCTGCGGCGCGCTGGCCTCGCTTGCCTGCTTCTTCGCGCTGGGGCGGCTGTTTCCCCCCACCTCACTCAGGGCGCCTGCCATTCAATCGCTGCTCTTCGGGACAGTGGTTGCCGCTTTTGCGCTGATGCTCTGTTATGTGCACGCCGACTCGCGACAGTTGGGGATGAACAGTTCATTTTGGGTCGCGCTGACCTTTGTTCTGAACTTCGCAGGCTTCGTTTGCTTCCTCGTCTATGCAGCAGCCAGGACTGGAGACTGGAAGCGGGCTGCCATTCCGTGCGCTTATATCGGTGAAGCCCTCCTGGTTGGAGCCATGGCACTGGTTCCGCTCATCTATACGGAGGCGTTGCCCAAGGCAGTATGGATGGAAGTGTTGCGGGTTCCTTCGCCTCCGCTTCCTCCTCCTTCGTCCATGGGGACACAAGCCGCGCCAAGACCGACGCGAGGCGTCAGCTCCGACGTGATTCTCAAAGCCCCGCCGTCGATCCCGTCAACTATTGCGCAAATCCACGACGAACCTCTCCCACAGCCGCAGTTTCCATCGACATATATCGGGGTTCCGGGAGGAATCTATGACGGGCAGTCCGGCGCGCTGTCCGATCCTGTATTGCAAAACATTCTCCGAAACGCCACGCCGCAATCGCCCCCGCCTCAAAAATCCAATGCTACCCCACCGGTGCGGATTCGCGTGGGCGGAATCGTGAGCGCCGCCAGGCTTATTTACCAACCCAAACCCGAGTATCCCGAAATCGCCAAGACGAGTAGGACTGAGGGAGCCGTGGAGTTTGAAGCAGTCATTGGCAAGGATGGAACTATAGACGAGCTGAAGGTGCTCAGAGGCCATCCCTTGTTGGTGAAGGCTGCGCTCGATGCGGTGCGGCAATGGCGCTATCAACCCACCCTGCTAAACGGTGAGCCCATTGAAGTCGTAACGGAGATTACGGTGAATTTCAAACTGGCGGAGTGAGGGGATCTCTGGCGTGCGGCCCGCCGCGGCGGGCCGCACGCCAGAGCGCTTCACCCACTTTCACGCACGTTGCCGAAGGTTCGTGTAACCTTCACTCAGCATGAATTTCGAAATTCTTACGCCGGGAAATGAAAATCAAAACTAGTGTCCTGCAACTGAAGTTCGTTGCATAAATGCCGTACTCTGAGAACGGCTCTACAGCCCCGATAGAGGTGGTAGAACTAAGCCCACGGCGTGAGCCGTGGGTAGGCGAAGCCTCCCTCACCCCCTTCCCCTCTCCCGCCCGGGCGGGAGAGGGGTGTCCCGCAGAGGCGGGACGGGGAGTGGGTCGTCTTTCCCAGGGCTTGCGCCCTGGGCTACAATCTTCCGCCCCTGACGGGGCTGGGAAGCGAATCCCTACAGGACACTAGTATCACAGCGACACTACGTACGGCAGGAAGAATCTTCGCAGGACGGGAAGAAGTTGGCTTCTGGTGCTGCGCTGGAATCAGTCCTCAGCTTTCCCAGAGGCTGGTGACCGGGAGTTTCAGCCCTGGGAATAATGGTGAGGTCAACGTGTCTCCAAAGCCCAAACGCTCAGTCAGTTCGTACTCACCTTCTTTGAGGTGATGCACGTCCACAATATTGCCCTCCGGGTCCACAAGCCAGTATTCGCCCACCCCATGAAGGGCATATTGTTTCAGTTTGACCTCACGGTCTAAACGTTTGGTGCTTTCTGAGATTACTTCCACCGCGAGGTCCGGAGGGCCGGAAAGATTGTCTTCCCCGATGAAGTGCAGCCGGGAGCTGGAAACAAAAAGGACGTCCGGCTCAAGAACCGTACCCATCGCGAAGACGACGTCATAGGGGGCCACGAAAACTTCGCCCAAGCAGTGCCGGCGAACATGTTGGTGTAGTGCAGCAAAGATATTGCCGACGATTCTTTGGTGTAAAGTCCTCGGTGCAGGGGTCGCGAAAAGTTCTCCATCCACGATTTCGTAGCGGTTCCGGTCGGGCGGGATAAGCTTCAGGTCCTCGTAAGTGAACTTCGAGGAGATGCGCATGACGGGATTATACCATGTGGCGGAGGGAGGTTGGCGTCACCCGAATCGAAGGCAGCGGCGATTGGCTACGCCTGTTTTCAAGCGGCGGCTGGGATTGGAGCGTGTTGGTAAAAGGGGAGCGCCACCACTTCGGCGGCTGCGCCGGACGGAAACTCCAATTTTGTTCCGGGTTCCGAGACTTCGTGGCGGAGGTAAGCCAAAGCAATGGTCTTGAGGAGCGTGGGAGAAACACAGGAGCTGGTGACTTCGCCGATCTCTCTGCCCTCTCGGACCAACTTCTCGCCCGGGGGCGGCGGAACCGCGGATTCCACCACCAGTCCCGTTAATTTCCAGTTTACGTGTCCGCGGCTCCGCGCCCGCTCCACGATTTCCTGGCCGACGTAGCAGCCTTTGGTGAAGCTCAAAGCATTCCACAATCCCGCCTCATTGGGGATGGTATCCTCACCCAGTTCCTGACCGTAGCGGGGGATGCCAGCTTCAATCCGCAGAGTCTCCAGCGCCTGGGTGCCGCAGGGGAGCATGCCATAAGTAGGAGCTTGCCCGCAGGCAGCGCCCCAAACCGCCAGCAGCCCTTTCGCCCCCGCCCAGACTTCATAGCCTTCCTCCCCGGTGCTGCTCGCGCACACTACGCGCACGGGGTAGCCGGCGTAGTTGGTGGCGAAATGGTCAAACTCCTGCATTGCGGGAAGGTCAACGTGCAGAGTTTTTTCAAGCAATGGACGCGAGCGCGGTCCCTGAAAGGCGAGGACGTAAAGGTCCAGGGGTTCGAATTCCACTTGATCACCGATAACGTAACGCTGGAGGCCAAGCAGGGCCTTGTCGCGCAGGTCGGCGTCGGTATCGACGAAGAACCGGTCCCCGGCGCAGTAAAGGCGCATGTCCACCAGAATATGTCCCTGGGGGTTCAGCAACGTAGCGTATGTTCCCTGGCCAGGAGCAAGCCGCTTGATGTCGTTCGAGACCATGCGGTGAAGGAACTTGACATGGTCCCGGCCCTTCATGGCGAACTTGCCGCGAAAGGAGAAATCAGAGAGGCCGGAGGCCTCACGTACCGCCTTGTGCTCCGCCACAGGCTGGGTGAAACACACAGGAACAAGGGCGCCATGATACTCGCCCAGCGTGGCGCCTTGTGAGAGGTGATAGTCAGCCAAGAGAGACGTGAACAGAGATGAGTCCATTTGTTAATTGAGGCACGCTATTGCAGGGGCAGGGCTTGTGCCTGCCCCTCCCTGGGCGCCCACAAGGGGCGCCCCTACAGGAAGCCGAGTTGGAGCTTGGCGGCTTCTGACATCATATCTTTGGTCCACGGCGGATCCCACACCACGTCGACTTTGACGCTCTTGATGCCCGGAAGCACAACGATCTTGTCTTCGACTTCTCCCGGGAGTGAGCCCGCCGCAGGGCAGCCCGGCGCGGTCAGCGTCATCTTCACGGAAGCATGGCCTGAAGTATCCACCTTGGCCTCATAGATTAACCCGAGGTCGTAGATATTCACCGGAATCTCCGGGTCGTAGCAGGTGCGCACAGCCGCAATCATCTTGTCCTGAAGCGCGATGGCCTCCGAAACCGTCAGGGGGGTTGGCTCGTCCATGGCTTGTTTCACTCCGTCGTCGCCGCATTCTGGTCGCCGTCGAGCGCGCTGCGAAGTGTGTGCCACACCAGGGTGGCGCACTTGACGCGCACCGGAAACTCGCACACTCCGGAGAAAGCGGCCAGTTTCCCCAAGGCCGGAGTCTCGCCCTCGACGTGGGTTTTTCCGGTGACGAGGTCGTGAAAGGTTTCGAAGAGAGCTTCAGCCTCGGCTCGCGTCTTCCCCTTTAGAATTTCCGTCAAGATCGACGCGGAGGCAGTGGAAATGGCACAGCCAGTCCCCTGGAAGCTGATGTCGGTGATCCGGTCGTCCTGGAGTTTCAGATAAACGGTGAACCTGTCGCCGCAGAGGCGATTGTAACCGTCCGCGTGCCGGTCGGCATCCGGCATAGGATGAAAGTTTCGCGGTTTCTTACTGTGATCGATAATTAGTTCCTGATAAAGTCCTTCGAGTTCTGACATAGGAATAAGTCCAAAGTCCCTATCCTGTCATCCTGAGGAGTCCCCGTCTGGTCGGGGCGACGAAGGATCTCGGCAGTCCTCTATTCGGCTAAATGCAGAGATTCTTCTCCCGCCAAGCGGGACCAGAATGACATACATTACTTCTTACCAAACTCCAAACTAACAGCTCATCCGAAAAGAGCCTTTACTCTTTGGATGCCCGCAGCCAGCGCGTTGATCTCCTGCTTGGTGTTGTAAAACGCCAGCGAAGCGCGCACCGTAGCGGGCACGCCAAAGCGGTCCATGACCGGCTGAGCGCAATGGTGGCCGGTCCGAACCGCGATGCCCTCGCGGTCCAGAACAGTCCCCACGTCGTGGGCGTGCACGCCTTCCAGAACGAATGAAATGACGCCGGCCTTCTCGCGCGCTGTGCCGATGATCCTGACGCCGGGGATCTGATTGATGGCCTCTGTGGCATAAGCAAGCAAGGCGTGCTCGTAGGCGGTGATGTTCGCCATGCCCACCTGATTCACATAGTCAAGGGCGGCGCCGAGCCCGATAGCGTCCGCAATGTTGGGCGTCCCAGCTTCAAACTTATAAGGGATCACATTATAAATTGTCTTCTCAAAGGTCACGGAGCTGATCATATCACCGCCGCCCTGAAAAGGAGGCATCGAATCGAGGAGCTCGGCCTTGCCGTAAAGCGCCCCAATTCCCGTCGGCCCAAAAACCTTGTGCCCTGAGAGCGCATAGAAGTCGCAGCCCAGGTCCTGAACGTCAACCTTCATGTGAGGCGCGGCTTGGGCGCCATCCACGAGCACCGGAACATTCATGGCATGCGCCCTCTGGATGATCTCACGCACGGGATTGATGGTGCCGAGGGCGTTGGATACATGGGCGGCAGCGACAATGCGCGTGCGGGCGTTCAGGAGCTTTTCGAATTCCTCCATGATCAGCTCGCCCCGGTCGTTGATGGGGGCCACGCGCAGGACGGCATTCTTCTCCTCGCATAGGATCTGCCAGGGAACGATGTTCGAGTGGTGCTCCATGGCCGTGATCAGGACTTCGTCACCTGCCTTCACGTTTTGCCGCCCGTAGGATTGCGCCACCAGGTTGATGCCTTCCGTGGTTCCGCGCACGTATACAATCTCCCGCGAATCGGGAGCGTTCAGAAAGCGCTGGATTTTCATCCTCGCACCTTCATAGGCCTCCGTCGCGCGCTCGCTTAAGAGGTGAACCCCGCGATGCACGTTGGAGCAGTCATACATGTAGAAGCCAAGGATCGCATCGATCACTTTGCCTGGCTTTTGACTGGTGGCCGCGTTGTCGAGATAGATGAGCGGCTTCCCGTGCACCTTCTGTTTTAGAATCGGGAAATCCTCCCGAATCCGCTTCACATCGAAAGCGGGACTGGATGATTCGCGGGCGGGTATTTGGATCGCTTCACGCGTGGTGGCCATCATCCCTCCTTGGCCCGCTGGCCCCTCGCCAGACGAGCAAATAAACCTTCCCTGAGCCGCTCACGCAGGGGTTGATACTTGATCCGCTCCAGGACGTTGTTGGCAAAGGCGTAAGTGAGCAGGTCGCGCGCTTCCTGAAGGCCGATGGCGCGGGAACGCAGATAGAAGACCGCTTCCGGATCGATTTGCCCGATGGTGGCGCCGTGCGTGCACTTGACGTCGTCAGCGTAAATTTCCAACCCCGGTTTGGTATCGATGATGGCTTTTTCGGAAAGAAGAAGGTTTTTGTTGCTTTGTTTGGAATCGGTCTTTTGCGCGTCCTTGCGGACAATGATTTTGCCGTTGAAGACTGCGGAGGACTCTCCATCCAGAACGCCGCGATAGACTTCCCGGCTGCTACAGTGCGGCTTGGCGTGGTCCAGGGTGGTTTGGTTGTCAACGTGTTGGCGGCCGGTAACAACGTACAGGCCGTCGAGTGTTGCCTCGGCGCCCTCGCCGTCCAGAACGGACTTCACTTCTTCGCGGACAAGAGCCCCGCCAATCGCGATGGAATGTGTGGCGACGCTGCTCGAGCGCTCCTGGTAGAACTCGAGCCGCCCAAAGTGGAACGCCGTTTCGCTTTCTTGCTGAATCCTGTGATACTCGAGGACGGCCCCGTCACCCACCACGACTTCGCTCACCGCATTGGTGAAGTAAACCCCCGCCGGCGTCAAGCTCCTCGCCGCTGAGGCACTAAAGAGCGGCGCTGCGTCTGGCCCTACATACGCTTCAATGACGGTAGCTTGGCTTTCTCGCCCGGCAATAATCAGGTTGCGCGGATAGGACACCGTGGGAAGCCCGCTAGGGTCGGATACGTAAAGCAGGTAAATAGGCTTCTCAAGCACCACACCCTTGGGGATCTCGAGGAATGCCCCGTCCTCCAGGAAGGCCGTATTCAGGGCCACAAACGCGTGTTCCTTGTAATCCGCAGCGTAGCGGGTCAGGTGGCGTTGCAACATCTTCCCGTCGCCCGCCAGCACTTCCGCCAGGCTGCCGGCCTTGGCGCCCTGGGGGAGGGCTTCCAGCGTCGAAAGCTGTTTCGAAAAACGCCCATTGATGAAGACGAGCCGGGGGCATCCGAGGTCCGCAAGGGGAAGGCGGCTGATTCGCTCGCCCAAAGATGCAGCGGACTCTCCGCGCACTTCGCCAGCGCGCTCAAATGGCACGGCGGCTATGGGCGCCACGTTGGTGTTTCGCCACTCTTCCTGGCGCGTGGTCGGGAACCCCATCTCAGCAAAACTCTCAATGGCGGCTCTGCGGATTTCTTGCAGCCACGAGGGCGCGCCGGAAGCAAGGCGCTCCTCAATCTGCCTGAAGCTTGAAAGGTAAACACCTTCTGTTTCTTTTAAGGCAATCATCAGCTCAGTTTCCCCTTCTTCCTTGCCGTCCGTGGTCAGTTGTCCGTCGTCCGTGGTCCGTGGTCATACTGACGACTGACAACTGACGACTGCCAACTACCCTGACACCTGTCACCTGACACCTGACACCTGCTCTACTTCCTCCAGCCATCCGTAGCCCTTCTCCTCCAACTCCAGGGCGAGATCCTTGGTCCCCGATCTCACAATACGGCCGTTATACAGAACGTGCACGAAATCGGGCACGATGTAATTGAGCAGCCTCTGGTAGTGCGTGACCACGATAATGCTGCGGTCCTTGCTGCGCAGCGCGTTCACGCCACTGGCCACGATCTTCAGAGCATCAATATCGAGGCCGGAGTCGGTCTCATCGAGAATGGCGAGCTTGGGTTCGAGCACCGCCATCTGGAAAATCTCATTGCGCTTCTTCTCGCCGCCGGAAAACCCTTCGTTCACGGCGCGGGTCATCAGTGTGTCATCCACGTCCAGCAGCTTCATCTTCTCGCGCAGGAGTGCGAGGAAGTCCATCGCGTCATACTCCGGCAACCCGTGGTGCTTGCGGACGGCATTGAGCGCCGAGCGCAGAAAATAGGTGTTGTTGACGCCCGGAATCTCCACCGGGTATTGGAAGGCGAGGAAAATGCCTTCGCGGGCGCGCTCTTCGGGCGACATCGCCAGCAGGTCCTTGCCCTCGTATGTGACCTCGCCGCCTGTCACCTGGTAGAGGTCGCGCCCGGCCAGCACTTGCGCCAGCGTGCTCTTGCCGCTGCCGTTGGGGCCCATAATGGCGTGCACTTCGCCGGTGTTCACTTCCAGATCAATGCCGCGCAGGATTTCTTTATCCTCCGCCCTCGCTTGTAGGTTCTTGATTTGAAGCATTCACTCCCCCGTAAGAAAATCGAAAATGGAAACTAGAAATTGGAAACTCGAAAATCGCTTTCTTGCCGACCGCTGGGTAGCGCCTGCATCGCGTCCATTGCGATGCGCGCGGAGTCGTACTCTCTCTCACGCAGCCATTAAAGAGCGACGCCTGGCTGCGGGCGTTGTCGTCTAAGCCACGGACCTCATCGCAGAAACCTGCTGAAATGAGAAATTGCCGACATCCGCCCGCTCCCGCGCGTGCTCGATGGTCATGCTGACGAGGTTTCCCTGAGCGTCGAACTCGACCAGAGTGTTCTCGTCCAAATCCTTGGTCTCCTGAACTTCGGCGTCTTTGAACACCAGGTAGAGTGTGTCGGTGTCCTCAAAATACTGAATTGTCATTTCCCCATCCTTCCGCATGACCGCTGGGCGGCGCATTCATCGCCTTGTTTGCGGTGTATGAGGGGCGCCGGTTTCTACGCAAACATCAAGGACCGATACCTGCGCCGCCCCGCCGCCTACTACGTACGACGCTTCCTCGGGTCACGCTTTGGAATGCCCATCGCAGAGCGGCGCAGCGAAGGCGGAGAGGTCTCTAGAATTTTGTTCCTGACGGTCTTCCTTTCCTCGTCATTTAGAGCAGCGTCCAACAGGTCTTTCTTCCGCTGCGCTTCAGGCCGTCCTCGAATTTTTTCCTCGTCAGACGGGCGAAAAGGGGGCGTATCGCCAACGCAGCGCGCAACGTAGTACCACTTCTCCTCAACGTTCTGGGTCTTACGGCGACCGCCAAGGAATTTGCGTCCGGTCGTACTTCTGATCATTCCACACATCCTTCCAGTCTTACGCCCAGCAGCTTCCGCGCTTCCACCGCGAATCCCTCACAAGGGAATTGCTCACAAGCACCTTTCGCGGCGACCCTGACACCCTTTATCCTTTACCATTTACAGAATTCACCATTTACTATTCACCATTCAGAATCACCCCACGCTGCCTTCCAGGCTCACGCCCAGCAACTTCTGCGCTTCGACAGCGAACTCCATGGGAAGTTCCTTGAAGACCTGCTTGCAGAAGCCGTTGACGATCATGGAAACAGCATCTTCCGTGGATATCCCACGCTGGCGGCAATAGAAAATCTGGTCCTCGCCAATCTTCGACGTGGATGCCTCGTGTTCCACTTGGGCGGTGGAGTTCTTCACTTCAAGATACGGGAAGGTGTGAGCGCCGCACTTGTCGCCAATCAGCAGCGAGTCGCACTGGGAATAATTGCGCGCTCCCGTGGCGCCACCCAGAATCTTCACCATGCCGCGGTAGCTGTTCTGACCATGGCCGGCGGAAATGCCCTTCGAGACGATAGTGCTCTTGGTGTTCTTGCCGATGTGGATCATCTTCGTACCCGTGTCCGCCTGCTGGTAATTGTTGGTGACGGCCACGGAGTAAAACTCGCCAACCGAGTTGTGCCCCTGGAGGATGCAACTTGGGTACTTCCAGGTGATGGCAGAGCCCGTCTCGACCTGTGTCCACGAAATCTTGGAGTTTACGCCCTGGCACTTGCCGCGCTTGGTGACGAAATTATAGATGCCGCCCTTGCCGTTCTTGTCGCCGGGGTACCAGTTCTGAACTGTGGAATACTTGATTTGGGCATTATCCAAAGCAACCAGCTCGACCACGGCGGCGTGGAGCTGGTTCTCGTCCCGCATGGGCGCGGTGCAGCCTTCAAGATAGCTGACGTAGGCGCCTTCATCGGCGACAATCAGAGTGCGCTCGAATTGGCCGGTGTCACGGGCGTTGATGCGGAAGTAGGTGGAAAGCTCCATCGGGCAGCGCACGCCCTTGGGTACGTAGGCGAAGGAACCGTCGCTGAACACGGCGGAGTTGAGCGTGGCAAAGAAGTTGTCCGTATAGGGGACCACCGAGCCGAGGTATTTGCGCACAAGCTCCGGGTGCTCACGCACTGCTTCCGAGAAGGAACAGAAGATGATGCCTAACTCGCCGAGCTTCTCCTTGAAAGTCGTCGCGACCGACACACTGTCAAACACCGCATCCACCGCCACGCCGGCAAGCAGTTCGCGTTCTTTCAGCGGGATACCGAGCTTGTCGTAAGTTTTCAAAAGCTCCGGGTCGATTTCCCCGGGCTTCTTTGTTCCCTTCCCCTTGGGCGCGGAAAAGTAGCGGATGCTCTGATAATCAATCGGACCGTACTTGACGTTGGCCCAGGTTGGCTCCTTCATGGTGGGCCAGTACCGGAAGGCTTTCAGTCGCCATTCCGTCAGCCACTCAGGCTCACCCTTCTTGGCTGAGATAAGACGGATGACGTCTTCGTTCAATCCCGGCGGAACCGTTTCCTGCTCGATGTCGGTTACAAATCCATACTTGTATTCCTGGGTTGCCAGGATTTCGACTTCAGATTGCGGCGTAGCCATCAAAACTCCTCCTCGGGATTACTCACACCTGACTGCACTCGCGCCCTGGGGCCGGTGTGGCGATACTCGGTTGAACAAGGCGGGCCTGCGAGACCTCGGATAAGCGCTTGCAGTGCAATCGTCTTCGCTTTCATTAGAGCCTCCCCTCGACCCGGATATGCACCAAGCCTGCGTTGTCGTCAATGAGGCTCGAAACTGTAACATCACTTAACGCCTTTACGATGGCGTCATTCACTCTGCGCAACGGCTCCCGCACCGTGCATGTCGTCAACTGGCGGCATTCACTTCGGTCGGTTACGCAGGAGGTGATGACCAGCGGACCATCAAGGGCACGGATGACCTCAAAGGCGTTGATTTCTGAAGGGTCCTTGGCCAGAGCGTATCCACCATTAGTTCCGTGCTGCGAGGCTAGCAAGCCGATCTTCACCAGCCTTTGGAGAATCTTGGCGACCAACTCTGTCGGCATTCCATATATTCTGGCGATCTCTCTGGCGCTACACGCTGCACGCGGTGGTTTCGAGGCCAAATGCCTTAAGGCAATCAGTCCGTAGTCAGCTTTTTTACCAAGCCTTAGCATTTCTATATCCGATCCTTTATGTCGTATATATATTAGCTCTCACTCGTTTTCGTGTCAAGCCATTTCTCATCGACATCTCTCATCGACTATGCAGCGATATTCTGACGATCGAACCGCAGTTCCTGGCATACCCTGAGCACCTTTGCGGTGTCTTCACGCTAAGGCGCGAGGGTTTGCGGACCCCGAAGTCCACGCGTCCCACCCGTCGTCTTCGACGCAAATGTCTTGAACCGGCAATGACACATTTTGTCATGCTCATTCGACAAAATAGGGCAACTGGCGCACCTTTTTCCACCGGGGGTAAGACCGCCGCCCGAGGAAGTTTTCAACAACTTGATAAGACAATGGTTACATGTAAGTGAGCAACCCCCTGAAACCTCAGATGGCAGGAAAACTGCTCTAAATTCCTTGCAAGTAACTCATTAGCAGAGCAAATCGAAGGAGGACGAATGAAGAAAGGTCCACGAGGTTTTTCACTGATTGAACTGTTGATCGTAGTCGCGATCATCCTTATCATTGCGGCAATTGCTATCCCGAACTTGCTCCGATCACGGATCGCAGCCAATCAAGCTTCAGCCGTAGGATCACTCCGCACGCTCAACACGGCGGAAGTCACCTACGCCACGACTTACAACACGGGCTTCTCTCCGACCTTGGGCGACCTTGGCCCAGGGGGTAGCGGAGCCACCGGCGTCCCTAACGCTACTGCTGCGGGACTCGTTGACGAGGTCCTGTCAGGCATGAACGGCTCGGGAGGGACGGCAGGGTCCGGTGCCACCTCAAGCGCGAAGAGCGGTTACTCGTTCGTTTACCAACCCGGTGCCACGGACATAAGCGGAAAGATTAATACTTATGACATTCTTGCCACTCCCGTGAACGTCGGGACGACCGGGACCAACTTCTACTATACCGATCAGTCTGGCGTGATCCGGCAAAACAGCACGGCGATAGCCGGCTCAAGCGATTCGCCTCTGGCTGGCTAACGAGACAGCCGCCACGACAATCAACTGCTCCGGGGCGGGCTGGAAGAGCTGGTATGAAAACCGGCTCGCCCAAAGGTGCAGCGCTGCTCGATCTGTTCTGGCGCCAAAGGGAGGGTTTTCACGCAGTGACAAGGCTCCTCCGTTGAACCGGTCTTCAGGCACCCACCTCGTATTCCCTCCGAAAGAGGACCTTGATGTCCTCCCTCCAGCTATCATTGATTCCCACCTGCGTGATGCGTATGGCCGGATCCAGGTATCGGAGCATTCGCCCCGTGGTGGAGTGGAAGCGAAAGGCGGGGGAAACCAGATAAACCAAAGGCGCAGCATCGGCGAGTTCAATCCCCGGGAAATAGCCGAAACGCTGAAACTGCCCCCGCTCTTGCAGCCACTTGACTCGCAGCCAGTAGTCCAGACCTTGGAGAGGAAGGTTGATGTCCTCCTGCACTTTCAACTCCAGCACGGCAAGGCGGCCGCTTCGGGTTGCCAGAAGAATATCAATCACTCCCCTATCCATTCCCGAAAATGCCGGGACTTGGGGGTAGATACAGGTGGGCAGGAGAGCCGGGTCGAGCTTCGTGACATCCCGCACGACCATGCTTTCGAGCCAGCGCTCGGACTGGAGCCGGTAGGGGTCGCTGGAGGAATTTGGGCTTGCCGCGCAGCGAGCACTCAGAGTTGTTTCCAGTAACTGACGGAGCTCCGCGTGCTGGCCTTCCTCGAGCCGGCGGGCATTGCCCGGCAGGCCGAAAGTAATGCGCGGCGACAGCAGACCTTCGACGCGTGCCACCTCCAGGCCTAGGACGCGAATCGAGAGCGCGGTGGCCAGAGGGTCCGCTATAACGTCAACCTTGGCGAGGCGTTCACCGAGCAGCCGCGAAAATAGTCCGCGATGGCGCTCGACGAGGTCTGCCGCCAGCCGGCAGGGTGCGAGTCGCGTTTCGACATTCCCGTAATCCCTCCAATCGATAACTCTTGGCCGCTCCTCCCCTCCGGACCACTCGAGAATCTCCACCTGCACGGCGCGATGGTTGAGGCAAGCGGCACGATGGGCGCTCGTCTCCGCCGCCTGGGGCGGAAAGATCAATTTCAATCCCGGGTAAATGACGCGGTCCGAGCGGCTGCGTAGCCAATCCAGCCAGATCAGCCCGAAGGCCAAGGCCGCGTCGGCAGCGGCGGGAGATTCACCTTCCCCCAGACCGAGAAAAGCCCAGGCCGTCCGGCCCAGCCGGGCCACTCCCCTCGTGTACCAGGCCGAGAACGAGTGTTCCCGGTCAGATCGGTGACTGACACGCTCGAATTTATAGCCGGGGTATTCCCGCGACAACATGGAGAGCAGTTGTTTCTGGAAGCTCGCGCGCGCCGGGGCCTTGTCCGTCACCTGACGGTTGGCACGATCCAGCTCGCGGAATTCCATAGTGGTGATTTCGCGGCCACCGGGTTTGCGCGCAAACACGCCCAGCCGCTCACCGTCGCGATAGGCGATGTCCTCCACCCGGCGGCTCACCGAGCGCGCGGCGTTCCAGGCTGCAAAAATCAGCTTGCCAAATTCCACCGACAGGCGCCAATGGCTCGCGGAAAGGTCAAAGAGCTCGACTTCATCTTCCACCACCACAGGATGACGGAGAGACTTGATGAAGAGCTCGATTTCATCCAGCAGTTTGTGAAGAGATTCGCTCTCGCCGGGTATTGGCATGGCGGTTTACTTGCCCTTGCAACTGGTTCTGGAGTGCGGCAGCTTGCTGCCGCTTTTCTGCTGCGAGCTTGCTCGCAGTTGACGGTGCACGTAGCGCTCCACTCGTAGCGCCGACCTTTAGGTCAGCACTATGGATGCGTCCTAGCGCTTGACCTAGGCCAGCACCCTGGCTGCCGACCCCGGCCTGCGGGGTCGGCGCTACGAGCACACGGCCAGCAAGTCTGGCCTGAGCGAAAGCGGCAGCAAGCTGCCGCACTCCAGAACCGCGTCATGACGCCGGCGAATGATCCAGAATCGTTTCCGTCGCCGCATCGTAATAGAGCTTCTTACCTGCCCAGAAGGACTCTGCAGCCATGATGCACGCCACCGAGTGCGCGTAGCCGTCGGTGACGGTCGCGTGCGGCTGCTCACGGCTGCGCAGGCATTTGAGCCAATTCTCCATGTGGTGCAGGTCAAGGTCCCCCATCCCCGCCGGGGGCAACGCCTTGTCCCCGGCCAGCAAGACGTCTTTTTCAGCTCGCTGCCTGTCGATTTCAGGGTCATCTTCGTGGTTACCCTTCTCCTCGACCAGTTTATATCGGGGGCTACCTTCGCCGCCGATGTTCAATAGCGTCGCTTTCTTCCCCATATAACGTGTAAAGCTGGGCGCGTCGTTGCCAAAACTGGTCGAATAACTGACCATGAAGCCGCGGGGATATTCGAGCAGCGCCTGGAAGGTGTCCGGATTCTGGCGGCCGTCTCGCCAAGCGAAGATCCCCCCGTGGGCTACCACGGAGCGCGGATACCTGTCACCCATAAACCAGTGGACAAGGTCTATGGCGTGGCTTAACCATTGGTCGGCAATGCCACTGGAAAACTCCTTGTAGAGCCGGAATTCGAAATAGATTTGCGGGTCGAAGGGACGGGGCGGCTTGGTCATCAGCCACTTGCGCCAGTCGGTATCTTCGGCGCGGAGTTGTTTCACTTCCCGCCGCCCCCGCCACCGCGGCCCGTGATAGTTCCACTCGATTTCCACCTTGCTCACCTCGCCCAGCGCCCCCGCCTGGATAAGTTCGCAGGCCGCCTGCGGGTAGGGTTCGCTGCGATGCTGCGTGCCCACCTGAACAACCAGTCGCTTTTGCAGCACCGCATCCCGTGCGGCCTTAACCTCCTCCAGGATGTTCCCCATGGGCTTTTCCACGTAGGCATCTTTCCCGGCCTCGGCAGCCAGCTTCAGGATGGGCGAATGGGAGTGCTCGGGCGTGGAAATCAGGACGGCATCAACGTCCTTCAAAAGCAGAAGATCCTCGAGGTACTGGAACTGTCGCGGGGGCCTGCCGTAATAAGTATTGTTGGCGGAGACTGCTTTCTCCCGATTCCCTTTCCAGAGGTCGCAGACGGCGGTCATTTCAACGTTGTGCTTCTCCTTCAGCCGGGAGGCAATCCAATCGAGCTCGCCACCGCGATTTCCAATCCCGATGTGCCCCAGCGAGAGGCGATCGTTGGCGCCCACGATGCGCCCATAAGAAGCCGCCGTGGTCCCCAGGGCAGTTCCGGCCAGCATCGAAGCAGTTCGATTTAGAAACAACCTGCGGTTGATGATATTTTCCGGCTTGTCAGGCATCGAATCCTCCGGCAGTTGAAGTCTGGGAGCATCTTACGCCAGCCCGGGAAGCAGAACGCAACAAATGCGCTGTTTCCTCTTTCCCTGCAGAGAGAGCCCCTGGACCCCGCCAAAGAAAAATAGGGCACTGGAACCCCTCGAGGGGCGTATAGTATGGGGCTGTCGGGAGCTAAAACGGAAATTCCCGCTTATAGGTATCAGCCTGCATCGGGAGAGGATTCGGATGTGGGAGGAGTGGCTCTTGAGCCAGTATTGGGAATTCCTGGATGGATATCCAGTCTTGAGAAATAATCTTCTGGGCTACGCAGACTCTCTCAAGTAAGAACTGGGCGATGTTGGGGGCCATGGACAGGACTCACATATGGGTCCAACTCAAGACATCCGGGGCCTTTCGCGATTCCTCATGATTCGAGACTTGTTTGCGCGCTTGAGCCAATGGTGCAGGTCACAGGCGCGACCGCTTCGCCGCCGGTCGCGCCAGCCACGCCTGGGCAGGATTGTTTCCGCATCACGGAGGTTAGCGGATGGCCCTCCTTCTGGCAAGAAACTCGGTCCCTACGAAATACAGTCGCCTCTCGGCGCTGGCGGAATGGGTGAAGTGTACCGCGCACGCGATACAAGGCTGGGGCGTGCGGTCGCGCTGAAAGTGCTCCCGGCGAGAGTTCTTCTTTTCTACGGCTGGAGCATGCACAAACTGTATGGCGCGGAACTCTCTGTACTGGGTTTGGCGGAGGGATTGATGCATGCTGGCCACTCCGTCGGCATCGTGGACATTGGGGAAGCGGGTTGGAAGGACAAGTCGCTAGGTTCGCTGAATGTACCTTACTGGAGCATTCCCGGCGGTTTTCTACCGTGGCCCACGTTCGTGCGCGGTCTATGGCAGTTGGGAGCTCTGTTGCGCAAGTTCAGGCCGGACATACTTTCAATTCAGTCTCCGGTCCTCCAAACGCATCTTGTTGTCGCGGCGTCTTGGTGGCCACATCGGTGGCGCCTGGCAGTTACAGTCCACGGCAGTGAAGTTCACACGATCCCCTTGCGCTATCCAATGCTCAGGCTGTGGCAGAAAAGTCTCTTTAAGAGGGCGGATGCGGTGATCTCCGTGAGTCAACCACTCTTGCAGGACGCGCTGAGTCTTTATCCCTCGGTGCGCGACAAGGCGGCGGTGATTCCAAACGGCCTCGACCGTTCCTGGTTCGATCATTCGGGGGTACCATCTACGGTCAACGAGCGCTACGCTTTATTTGTCGGGCGTTTTCATACCGTAAAAGGAGTTGACCTTCTGTTGAAGGCCTGGTCGTTGATCCAAGGGCAAGCAGCAGGTATAGCTCTGTGGCTAATTGGAGATGGTGACGAGCTTAGGCGCTTGAGCGCGCTTAGCGAGCAGTTGGGTGTTCAATCGTCGGTTCGATTCAAGGGACACAAGACACAGGCGGAGCTGCCGGACCTATATCGGGATGCCGAAGTCGTCGTCATACCATCACGCAATGAAGGGCTACCCCGAGTGGCCTTGGAAGCCGGCGCTTGCGGAGCCATATGCGTGGCGACAAACGTGGGGGGAATCCCAGAAACGATCCTGGATGGTGTCACTGGCTTCCTCGTGGATCCAGAGTCGCCCGAGGCGCTGGCTCAGGCTATGCTTCGTGCGTTGTGCCTGCCTGAGTCACAGAAACGACGCATGAGCGCGGCAGCCCAAGCACATATCGAACAGCACTTTAATCGAGCAACGATGATTGCTCACTACGAGCAGATCTTCCAATCACTGTCCCAGAGGCAGGTGGAGCAAGAGATCGAATGAATCCCTGGTGGCTAGCGGAAGCCCTCAGCTCTCTGGACGGCCTCTGGCGCCATGGCCGGAGGAGCACAGGGATCAGGGTACTCGTCTATCATGGTGTCATAGAGCGCAAGAAGGATCCTGTGCTGGAACGAAACTTCGTTCCTTTGCAAGATTTCCATTCGCATATTCGCCTCTTGCGACGGTACCGCGTCCTGAGCCTTGCCGAACTTGTGGATGAGATCCACGCCGGGACACGAAAGACCCGGCCGGCCGTGGTGATCACGTTTGACGACGGACACGCCAATAACCTCCTAGCGGCAGAGGTTCTGGGTAAATTCCGGATGCCCTGGTCGTCGTTTATTCCGACCGCAGCCATCGGACGCGAGAACTCCATCTGGACGACTGAGGTTTCGCTGCTTCTGTTGAAGGGTCGGATAAGACGGCTCGAAATCCTTAACAAGGATTGGAGATTGGAGGGGCGCCAAGAGCGTGAATCCACTTATTATGGGATTCTTCGTGTGTTGAAAGCGATGCCGTCCGCGCCGCGGAAGGACGCCATGGATTCCATTCGGCAGCAATTTTCCGAAGGGGAAACGCTGCGCTTACTGAATGAGTTTCCTTCCATGCAGATGCTCTCGTGGGAAGAGGTCGGCCATTTGCAAAGCTCGAATGTGGAAATCGGCAGCCACGGGGTGGATCACGAAATCCACCATAGTGCCCAACCAAAACCCGTCCGCTGGTTTGAGCTGACCGAATCAAAGGCCGTGTTGGAGAGGAGGCTGGCCGGTCCGTGCGATTTCTTCGTGTTCCCGAATGGTGATTTCACGCCGACTTCGGCCGACGAAGTTCGCGCCGCAGGTTATAAGCTGGCCTTTACGACTCAGCCTGGGATCGTAAGTACGGAAGCCAATCCTTATCTCTTGCCGAGGACGGGACCAGCCGCTTCCCTGAGCACGTTCGCGAGTCAGTTCTTCTGGCCTCGAGTCTCATTTATGCTCCTCAACTCGTAATGCGTTCCGCGCCACTCAACGCGGCGCGTCACACTCGATATCAGAAAATTTATCAACACTTGAAGGTTTCGAGTTGAAGAGAAGGAAATGAGAATCGCCGGCTGGCCTGTGCTTCGTGCGTGAACGGTCTGGTATCTTAGCCCGAATCGCGGGCGGGGGGTGGCGCCGTCGACAGGCTGAGGACTACAGTTACGATAAAATTGAGACAGAGAGCGACGAAGCCTGCGTTGAATCCGAAAAAGGGGTCCAGCTTGGTCAGGGCCGGAATAGCGACGGTGACCACGCCGACAATCATTCCGGCGAAGACGGCGGGCAGAGTGGCGCGTTTCCAATAAAGGCCCAGCACGACGCCAACGATACACGTCTTCAGGGGAAACATGTGGAAGGCATTCAATCCATTGTTCCCCTTGAGCACACGCCTTTCTGAGCGTCAGGGGGCCATTCCGCCAGTGCGCTGAACATCCGTTCCGACTGTCTCGATGACTTGCAGCCTCACCGGCCCCAGCAATCCCGACTCCAGCAGTGGGTCGTCTTTCTTGAAGGTAATGTTGGTGCGGGTAAAGCGCTTCTCCGGTGGCAGCGCGGCATCGCCGATGATCCGATTTGGCCAGAGGTTGACTACGTCGATCTCCAACTGGTTGCCGGAGGGCTTGACCGCGCCCGTGATCTCGACGCGGAACGGCTTGGTCCAAACCACGCCCAGGTCCTTTCCGTTCAAGCGCACCTGCGCGACGTGTTTCACCTCGCCGAGGTCCAGTGATATCCGCCTTTGCCGGTTTCGCAGGGGCGCCGGGAGATCGAACGATTTGCGATACGTCGCCGTGCCGGAGTAGTACCTGACGCCTTCCTCTGTCCTCCTGGTCCAGCTAACCAGCTCTGCGAACTCCGCCTTCGCGGGACCACCCCATTTGGGATCGAAGCTTACCGTCCACGGCCCGCTCAGCTCCTGATCATTCTTGTATACCGGGAAGTTCCGGGTCGCCGTGCCGTGCGCATCTTGCGCCATCGGTTGGCGGAAGATCACGAACATCGAGCCATAGGACGCAAATTCCAGGGGCAACGTCGTCCGCCCACGCGCTTGTTTAAATGCTTCTGCCGGGCGGGTCTCGCCGGTGACTGGGTCCCACAGCTCGGGACGCTTACCGCTGACGCGGAAGGCGCACTCGGCCTGCTCTTGGCGTTCTTTGCGGTTAGTAACGAAGTAGATTTCAGAGTCGCCCGTGGAGCGGTGGATGAAGTCCAGGGAAGTGTCCTTGTCGCTTCCCCGATACTCGAAGTCCGGGGCAATGCCCTCGCCAAGCAGAACTTCGCGCAGCGGCTTGCCCCAGACGATCCGCCCCTTGCCAAGATTCCTTTCTTTGACGCTTTTCCCGTCGCAATTCCCCCAAACTTCGTCGGCAAGCATTTTCAACTCGTCGTCCGAGCGCGGATAGTTCATTAGCCCGGGAGCTTTTTGGGGTTTTGGCCCAACCACGAGCGCACCGGCAGCCACCAGTTCCCTGACCCTCCGCAGCACTCCCGGTGACATCACGGCGTCCTCAGGCAACGCCAGCACGCGATACCTCAGCCCGCCCGGCAAAACCAAGCGTCCGTTGGAAACCGATAGGCGGTGGAGCAGCACGTCGGAATTGACGGCGTCAAAGTCATAACCTTGCGGAAGCGACGGACGCACATACTCTCTCGAGGGCACAAACTTGGTTACGCCCTCGCCGTAGAAATAGAGGGCATCCGCAACGAATCTCCCCGACTGTAAGAGGTATTGACAGCGTGCCAGGTACTGAAAGAACGCTCGCGCCTGCTCCCACCACGTAATGTTGCGGTCGAAGTGCGTCCCTGCGCCGTACTGCCAGCCGGGCTTCATATCCAGGAGTGGCTGGTGGGTGTACTGGTGGAAGACCATGCGATTCAATCCGGCAACGAACGCCTCATCGCCCACCGGTTTGAGCGCATACGGGAATTCCCGCCAGTGTGTCCAGGCCGTGAATGACTCCGCCTGCACGATCGGGCGTCCGTAAACATGCGCTGCTGAAGCCACACTGCGGATGACATTCCCCCAAGGGTTGAACTGCGACATGATATCCGTTCCAAACCAGAACTCGCCCATGGGCACGTCATTGTTCCCCGCGCAGCGCAGTCCGTCGATGTGCGGGTAAGGATAGGTCCCATAGCCGGTCTCGGTGTGGATGCCGACTCCGCGCCCGTGCGCAAGCTCCCCGAACCGCGCCCAGAATCGTTCCGCCATCAAGTCGCCGACGGTCCAGCGAAAATCTTCGAGGAAGCGGTCGGTGACTCCGCGGCTGTCCACAATTCGCCTGGCCAGCGCGGGAAGATAGGGCAACAGGTCGTAGCCGCGCCGGTTCTTGAACTCCTCGCGAAAGGCCTGGGACCAGGTAGGCTGCTGTCCCCTCACGTCCGCTCCCAATTCATAGCTGTCGATGTGGAAGTATTTCAGCGCTTTCGTTCCGACTGAGGCAGAGTCCTCGAGTATCGGAACGGCGGTGTTCTCGAACTGGCACTCCAGGGCGGCGCTGTCGAGCATGTCAGCCTCATATCCGCCTCGGCCCCCCATGGATTCAGCGCGTTTCCGCTGTCCTTCCAGCGTGTATCCGAATCGAAGCACGCTCCAGCGGCCCTGCGGCACGTCCCACTCGATCCTCCCGTCCGCATTCATGTGCATTGTAATGTCCACAACTTCACTGGAGCGGCAGTCCGACGTACCGTCCTGGTCGTACTCTTCGGCTAAGGCCGCCGGCCCCTGTCGTGGGTAGTCCCAGAAACTCCGGTTCGCGGATTTGAACCACCACCACTTGGTCCCCCGGCGAAGATACGGTTCGTCACCTTTCCTCAACAGCACCGCTTCCGCAACCCGAACCGGGGTCCCGTACGCCGATGAGATCAAAAGCCGGAACTCTTTAGCCCGCACCTCCGCGAAATCCACCCTCCTGGCCTTCCCCTTTTCCAGGCTCAAACGGCAAACAGAGGAATACGTTTTCCCGTCCTTCGACGCTTGCAACTCACACTCACGTGGTCCGTTCTCCGGCCCCGGCGCCACATAGATTCCAGTGGCCGCGAGCGGTTCGTGATATTCGAACGCGAGCCATTGCGGCTGAGTCGGGGTGGGCGCAACGTCCGCAGACGACCAGAATGTCTCCGGGTCGCCATCCGATACGTCCTGCGGCGCGAAGTTCCATTCCCCCACGTAACCCTCCAGGGTCGAACTCGCCGTCACCTTCGTTGGCGTCACAGGCCGGCTGGGTTTTTCCCGGATGGCCACCACGGCCACGTCGCGGTAGAATTCGTCCACCATGGGAGGCAGAGGGAGAACCTGCGCGAGCTTCTTCCGCCCATCCACTTGAAACTCGGAATACACCAGCTTCTTGTTGGCTTGCTCGCGGGTAATCCATGGCCCACCACTGTCCCAGCCGTCACAGAGGTTGACGCTCACTCCCATGCCCAGGCGGCTCGCCTCTCGAAGCGCGTACCGAAACAGCTCATGCCACTCCGGGCTTAGGAACTGGACACCTTGAGGAGTCTCCCCTCCTCCCGCCTGGAAGATCAACACGCCGTTGATCCCCTGGCGCTTCATCTCCTCGAGGTCTTTGGTGATCCCCACCTTGGAAACGTTTCCGTTAAGCCACCACCAGTACGCCCACGGCTTCGCCGAATCAGGCGGGGAGTGAAACCCCAGCGCAAGGTCGTCCGCCTTCTCTCCGCTGCCCGCTGCCAGGAAGCATCCGGTGAGAGCGAGAAATACCCCGACAGCAAACAAGGCTCTTTTCATGGCGTGCCTCGCCTATCCCTTGCTGATTGGTTACCGAACATCAGTCACTTGGGAAGAGTCACCACGGCAACGGCCAGCCCTCGCAAGGTTGTCTGGTCGGCATTCAAGTGAGAGGTTGCCGGCGGTTGGAAGCCTGTTGTCTGATCGACATATACTATCTCCGCCCCGCTGCTCCCCGGAATCGACAAGTCAAAATCCCGATCGCGCTTATTGATCAGCAACAGCTTCTGCTTGCCGTCGCGAGTCACAAACCCCTGGGCGTAGACATAGGGAATTCCAGAGTTGGTGTATACCAGTTTATCTCCGGGGCCGAAATTATCATGGAGCAGCTTCAGCACCCAGTAACGGGCGTTGGGTTGCCCGGTGTTCCAATCCACCAATGAAACGCCCGGAAACTGTGAAGGGTAACCCACCATTTGGGATTCACCGACCACGTCAATGCCGAACCGCGCCAGCTCCGCGTAAAGGTAGCCATACAACGCCCCGCAAAGGTTCCAGTAGGAATCGGGGATCGGTTTGCGTGGCACCGCATTATCGTCAGCCGGAATTAATCCCAGCTCGTCGAGGTCGGTTTGTGTCTTCGGAGACAGGCGTTGCCGAATCGAATCCAGATAGCGAACCGAATTGAGAAAGCCGGCAGCCTGATCGAAAACCGTGTACTGTTGCACTTCGGGACTCTGGTCAGCCGAGGGAGCCGCATAGAAGTGGTAGGAAACCATATCCAGCGGGATCCCAGGCTTATGATTTTTGGGGTTAAGGAAATATTCGAAGTATGCCGGAATGTTTTTCTCAAGGAAGATGTTAGGCGAAGTTCCTGCCAAAGCCACGCCCATGAACTTCATCTGTGGTTCCACGCGTCGAATTGAACTCACGACTGCGTCGTAGACCCGGGTGTACGTTTCCGGCGACATCTGATGCTCAAAGTCGACCTCGTTCAATACCTCCCAGTAAGGGATTTTGTAATGATGGCCGGAGTCGTGGCGTTTCCCGTATTCGTCAGTAAATCCGCCCTTCGTGTACCAGCTCACCAGCCGTGCGTAGTAGTCCGCCACTTCTTTCAAGCTCGCATCCCGGAACTCCGTCCCCTTCTCGTAGTCCCAAACCACTTGGTCCGGGTCGGCGGGATAAGCCACCGGCTTCTCCGTCTTGAACATCCACTCGGGAATGGTGCTGAAGTTGATGACCACAGAGTGTCCGGCGGTAGCATTCATCAAATCTTCCATCAAGGGATCGATGAGGGAAAAGTCCCAGGAAGTCTTCCCATCTTTGGGAGGCTCGAGTTCGGCGACGCCCAGCTTGGGGTAGGGCAACCAGGGCACGTAGCGAACGTAGTCAGCACCAAGCTCGCGCAGGTCTTGAAAGACCCGATCGTGAATCTGTGAACCCCGGCGCAAGGGAGGGTTGACCACGACTTGAAGTGTGGGCGTAGCTTTGGAAACGGTCACCACCTTGTCCCAGTTGACCGTGACCTTCGCCTTTTCTGCCGGCCCGGGCTTGGGCGCGGTTTCTTTTCGTGCACAGGCAGTTAGGAAAATAATCAGACCCATAGAAAACAAAGCGAGTGATCGGATGGCTCTATCAATTCTCATGGCAGTCCCTCCAAAATGGTAGGGTCGCCCCTTGTGGGTGCCCTCTCCGCGTTCTTTTTCTTAGGTGACTACACGCGTCACCCTATCGGACGTAGGGGCGCCCCTTGTGGGTGCCCTTTGTGGGCGACCGCGTGGGCGACCACAAGGGTCGCCCCTACGACTCTTCCCACGGGATGACTCGACCATCTTCATCAATAACCGGCACCGTGCGGTCCGGGTTGTATTGGTCGATACCCCACATTAACGGATTTCGGCGGATGTAATCCCGGATTTTCTCTAGCTCCGCCTCATTGCGAACGATGTGTTCGTAGAAGTTTCGTTGCCAGAATTTTTCGTTGAACTTCGGCCAGCCTTCCTCACGCACCCCGCGGATGTACTCATCCGTAGTGACGGACTTGAACGCCCCAATCATTTCCCCCAGCGTAGGGGCGCCCCTTGCGGGTGCCCGCATTTCCTTAGCGGCAACCATTTTGGTCGTCTGTTGTCTCAGGATGCCCGCATTCGGGGCACCCATACCCGGTGCCCCTACGATTCTGAGGATGCCGTGAAAGTGATTGGGCATCACTATATGCTCGTCCATGTCGGTGGTGGGGAATCGCTGGGGGATGCAATTCCAAGCCTGCTCCACCATCCGCCCCGCGTTGTTCTGATTCATCTGGCCGAGTGCAATCTTGCCCAGCAGACAGTTGTGCCCCTGAATACAGACGGTGACGTAACACGCACCGGGCCCGGAATAATCGTATCCCCGGAATCTAACGGACCGGCGATGGTGCATGGCGGCGTTGTACATCAATTGTAGGGGGCGGGCCTTGTGCCCGCCCGTGGCCCTCGGTCTGAATCAAGGGCGACCAGAAGGGTCGCCTCTACGCCCCCCTCCGAAACAAGTCCTCGAGGTCTAAGAACCCCGAGGCGCGCCAGCTCCGGAGTCGCTCGCGGCCTTCTTCAATCAGGTCGAGGACTTTCTCCTTTTCCTGCTTATTTGGAGAGGCCACTTCCCACAGGGGGACGAGCCAGGTTGCCAGCGGGGCATTGGTTTCCAGGGTGTTGCGATCCAGCACGGCCAGTGCGGCTGCTGCACCGAAAGCATAACGCCATGGCTTAATGCCCTGCCGCAACGCCACGCGCAGGGTTCCCACCAAGCGGTCGTCCCACTCCAGTTTTCGCTGCGGGTCGCGCCCCACTCTTTCCACGCTGTCGTGAAGGAAGGGATTCACCATGCGGGCGAGCAGGTCGTCCGCGTATTCCCCATAACCTTGGCGAGTAAAGAGCGGATCTTCACCTGCGTGTTTACGCACCAACGCCTCGCCGGATTCCTGAATGAACGCGGCGCGGAGGAAGGCGAAGATATCGGGGTATCTGCGGAGGTCAGCAATACGTTCGACACCGCGTATGGCGCCGACGTAGGCAGCGAGGGCATGGGTGGCGTTGTGGCCGTATAGCTTGGCTTCTTCGAAAGGCAACAAGTCGTCCTTCTCTTCAAAAACCTTTATGCCGCGTTGAAAAGCCGGCGCATCACCGGCGCCCGCAAATCGGATTTTGGAAATCAGGATTCGGTTAAACGCTTCGACCAAAAAAGCACGCCGGCCGCCAGGGGTTATGGTGGCCAGGTTCTGCGACGTAATTTCTTCCGCGCCGGAAACCACCCCACTCATTTTCCCGATCACGGTGTTCAAGAATCGGACGCGAGAACGGACAGGCTCTCTTTCGTTTTCGGGAATCTCTTCGAGGATTCTTGCTTCCAGGATCTCCGCTGCGTGGTTATGGTTTTCCGCTGCATAAACGATTGCCCGCGGCCCCTGTGTGGCTGCCTTGCGTCGCAACCCCTCGGCCAGGAGTCGATGAATGCTGCCGGGGCTTGACGAAGTGTAAAATTGCACGCTGGGCACTGCGGTAGCGATTTCCTCCGCTTTTGCGACCGCTTCCACCAAGCGGCGCCGGTCAGATTCAGACTCTGGGTCCTCGATTTCCAAGGGCCCAACCTCCGCCCTCTCGATGCGGTCTGAGTGGGCGATGTTCACCGAGAAACGTCCTGCCGCTTCGCGCACCGCATGCACGATATCCGCCGCGACTTCCGCCACGACCAGGCGGCCGAAACTGTCGGAACGGAGAGCTTCGTAAAGAAACAGTCCGGCTTGGATGGCGCCGAAGCCGAAACCAACGAAGGTGCGTTGACTGGTAAGTTTCAATGTCAGTGGTCCGTTGTCAGTGGCCAGTTGTCAGTCGTCAGTATTCAGTTATCAGCCCCCAGATGAATGAAAAGGTCGAGGACCGGGGGGGTGGTGCGGGGCAATTCTGAATTTTCAGCCGCCTTCTTCCTTCTTCCGATCCGCGACTTCTATCCATCCTTGTCTCCTGACTTCCGCTCGTCACTCGTCACTTGTCACTCGTCACTGCTCTTAGGTATTCCGCCTCATCCTGGGCGCTCCAGGATTTCACCGCTCTGATTTCCGCGCTGCGCCGGTGAGGGTAGACAACAGCTTTGCCGTCAATTTCCTGCTCCATTACCATTCGCAAGAATTCGATAGAGTGTTCCAGGTCGCCAATTCGAGTAATGTGGCACCCGGCGTCAATCTCGCGGGTAAGCATCAACTCCAGGGTGCGGGCGATGTCCCAAGGAGAACCTCCACTGGACCCGGTGACGTTGATTTCCTTGTAATGGACGATCCCCGTGTCGAGGCCGATAACATCCTCGCCTTTTTTCAAGCCCCCAAACAGGTCCAGGACGGCGCCCCGCCCGACCAGGCTCTGAGCGGTCTCGATGGCCTTTCTGGAGCCCGCGGCCACAATCACATCATCTGCCCCCCCATAATTCGTTAACTCGTTCACCCGCTTGTTCAAATCCATGGTTCCCGGGTTGAGGGCCTGAAGGTCGATTCCGGCTTTGGTTGCCCGCGGCCCCAACAGATTCCTCACCAGCTCCAAGCGTGCCTCCACGAGATCAGCAACCAAAATGGCACGAGGGTTGTAGCTAAGCGCCAAGTCCACGTGCATCCGGCCCATAGCCCCCGCGCCGACCACCACGGTCACTCCTCCGGGCTTGAGCCCTTTTACCACTTGTCGCGGCCCCAGGGGTGTCCCCTGCACCAGGTGTAGGTGGTGGTCTTGAGCCGAGACACAGCAAGACAAAGGCTCGCTCATGGCCGCGTGCGCAAAGGGGAACGACGGGACGCGGAGGGGGAGAAGACATCCCGCGGCCACAGTCTCTTCCATGATGAGGATATATTCCGCCAGATGTCCTGGCATCGTGTAGCCGACAGCAACCTTGGCGATGCCTCGGCCCCCGTCACGATATCGCTCCAGGTGATTGATGGGTGGGTGATTGACTGCGGGTTGAATGACGTATCGCTCGCCGAGGTGGTAGCGGTCTTGCAAATCCTGCCCCACTTCGACAAGCGTCACTGAGCCTTCGTCTCCAAGAATCAGTGGGAAGCGCGCGAGGTCCCAGCCATACACTTGGCTGTGGTTCGGGCCCTGCTCGACCAGCTTGAGGAGTGACGTGCAAATCCCCGCAGCATCGACTCGGGCTAGCATTTGGCGCGGGCCCGGACGCGGAGTCGGCACTCGCCGCACTTGCAAGTGACCGAAACCAACCCCATCCAAAACCAGGGCGCGCATCTCAACAGGAATCGATTTGCTCATCGTGCCACCGCCTCCCTGCTCTTCGCGGCCAAAGCGCGAAGGAGGATTTCACCCCAGAGCGCACAGCGCGGCTCAGTGCTCGCAACCCAACAAGAGACTCACCGGAGAGACCGCGGAGTTCACGGCAGGGGGAAAACAGACACCGCACGGAAAGGGTCGCAGGCGCTTTGGAGTGCGGCCCGCCACAGCGGGCCGCACTCCAGAGATTAGTCGTAGTACTCCAATCCCAAATGAGTGATCAGCTCTTCACCACGCAGGTGGCGAAGGGTGTTCTTGAGCTTCATAAGTTGAATGAAGACGTCGTGCTCGGGGTAAACACTGGCCGCGCACATGGGGCTCTTGAAGTAGAAGGATAGCCATTCCTGGGTTCCCATCTTCGCCAAGTCCGGGCAGCGTTGAGCGAGGTCCATTAAAATGACGAGGTCCAACGCCATGGGGGCAGCCAGAATCGAATCCCGGAAAAGGCAATTCACTTTAATCTGCATTGGGTAGCCCAGCCAACCGAAGATATCGAGGTTGTCCCAGCTTTCCTTATTGTCGCCCCGTGGGGGGTAATACTCGATTCTCACCTTGTGGAAGTAACCCTTATAAAGCTCGGGATAAAGATCAGGCTGGATGATGGCCTCGAGCACCGAAAGCTTGCTTTCTTCTTTGCTGCGGAAAGCATCGGGATCGTCCAGCACCTCACCATCTCGGTTACCCAGAATGTTAGTTGAGAACCAACCCTTCAATCCCAGCAGCTTGGCCTTAATGCCGGGCGCCAGGAGGGTCTTCATGAAGGTCTGACCTGACTTGAAGTCTTTGCCGCAGACGGGCACCTTGTTCTCGACTGCCATGCGAGCGAGCGCGGGAATGTCCGTGGTGATATGCGGCGCGCCGTTGGCGTGCGGGACGCCCAGCTTCAAGGCGGCGTAGGCATAGATCATGCTGGGAGAGATGTCCGGGCTGTTTGACTTCAGCCCTTCCTCAAAGGTCTCCAGGGTGTTGTGAACAGGATGCGGCTTGGAAAAGACTTCCGTCGAGCCACACCAGATTATCACCAGGCGGTCGGCGCCCGACTGCTTCTTAAACTGCTGGATGTCCTTCATGACTTGCTCGGCAAGATCCATCTTCGACTTGCTGGTCTTGACATTGTTGGGGTGGAGGTTCTTCACCCACTTTTGTTCGAAGGCGGCGGGCATGGGCCGCAACTCCTGGAGAAAGTCCTTCAATTGGTCAACCTGGGCTTTTTCCAATACCCCGGCCTTAATAGCCGCGTCATAGGCGCTGTCAGTGAAAAGGTCCCAGCCGCCAAAAACCAGATCATCGAGATTAGCCAGGGGCACGAAATCCTTGATCTTGGGAATCCGCTTCTCCGTGCGTTTTCCAAGCCGCACCGTACCCATCTGCGTGAGAGAACCTATAGGGAGCGCAATCTTTCTGCGAACCGCTTCCACACCTGCGATCATTGTAGTCGCGACTGCCCCCATTCCGACCGTAAGAATACCCAACTTCCCCTTCGGTTCTGCTATTGGAATCTCTTTGTTTGTCACTTTTCTCGTCCTCCACCTTTCAGGTAGGAAATTAGTTCATCTAACCAAACCCGCTATGTTCCGCCAATAAGGGCGAAATTGCAATCAGTTTTGCATCCGACCACCCCATGACCCCCGCAACCACCCCCTACCCCCTCCTCAACTGAGGAGGGGAATCCGAACTCCCCTCCTTTGTTAAGGAGGGGGTAGGGGGTGGTTGCGTGCCTCGTCGATCAAAAGCACTCCGCGCCGGACTCTTACCCTCCCGCCTTGCTGAAGTGCTCGAACCTGGCGCGTGGGTCGGCAATCGTAGGTTTGCCTTCAAGATCAACATACCCCGGCTGACCCTGCGCGACGAGCTTTTGGTGGCCGAGCAGCAACGCGGTACTTTCGCGGAACCAGGGCTCGAACTCCGGGTCGAGGGCGAAGGGGTCGAGCAGGGACCGGGCCTCCGGCGTGTTGTGTTCCGTGCCATTGAAGACGGGCCACCAGCGCCGCCGGGCGCTCGATACAATTTCAGCCAGTCGCTGGCGCGTATTGCGGTGCGGGATAACCTCGACGGCATAAAAGCCCGTGGCCTCCAATCGATCGAGAAGAGCTTCGATGTCCCGCTCCCCCGAGGTAATCGGATTTCCGAGGACCGGGTAAGTGGGGATAGATCCGAAGGCCAGGAAGATCCTGCGCAGCTCCTCGACGGAGACAAAAGCCTCCTCGGACTCGCGCACGAAGCAAGGAGCGCCCGCCTTGAGGAGTTTGGCGCGCAGGAAGATTTGCAGTGCGGCGTCGTCAGCTCCCGGTGGCGGAGCAACTCCACAACAATTCGTTATAGCCTCTGAAAGGGGCACTCCCTGCGTTGCGGCCCACTCGCGTAACCACGCCAGCGTAGCCCAGGCCACGTGCCGTTCCGTGGCATTGCCACGCGGCGTCAGCCCTCGAACAGACTCCCAAGTTGGGCCAGGGGCATTCACCCGTTGCTTGAAGAGGGCGTCGAGCCTTTCGGTCATCTCCCGATTTCGACGCTCCAGGGCTGCCCGCATGCGCGCCAGGTTTTGCATTTCCGTCAAAGAATCAGGCGGAATCCTGGTCACGCCTTTACCGCACAGATACACACGGCCAGGATTGTCGGGATCATTGAGCAGCAGGCCTTGTGCCTGGGCCTCGCGGTCCATGGCCACGGCTTCGAGGGAAAATGCCGCCGCAATGCCGGCAATCTCGCAGGCGCGGCGAAACTCCTCGTGCCCCGCAATCGTGTAGTGGTCGTTGATACCCAGGACTGCGAGGTTCTCCCGCGCCGCCTGCCATACCGCTTCCGCAGGGGAGCGAAAGACGCTGAAGGACTCGCTGGTGTGAATGTGGCAGTTGGTGCCACGTTGCGCCCTGGGGCCGAGCTGGGCGCACAGCCCGCGGAGAGCGCGCAAACGCTGTTCCAGCCCTCCCTGGTAAAGCTCCGTTTCAAGTTCGGTCGTTTTTTGCAATGCCGGGTCGTTCATCGAACCATGACCTGTCCACCGTCCACCACCAGTGTCTGGCCGGTGATGCAGCGCGCCGCGTCGGAACAGAGGAAGACGGCGGCGGCCGCAACGTCCGAGCGTTTGATATCGCGCTTCAACGCAGTCAACGAAACATAGTAGGGGATGACCTCTTCGGGCTTGATCCCCTTCTTGCGGGCGGCGGTTTTGATGTACTCCGAGTTCCAAATCTTGGACCCTTCGAAGACGTTGCCCGGGGCGAGCGCATTGACGCGGATACCATCCGCCCCCAGTTCGAGCGCCCAGCCACGCATCAGGTGGAGCTCGCCGGCCTTGGTGGCGTTGTAAGCGGAGTTGGCTCGAGAAGCGTCCAACCCGCTCTTCGAGGAGAGTATGATCATGTCGCCACCGTCACCCTGGGCGCGCATGATGCGAGCCGCCTCCCGCGCCACCAGAAAATAGCCGGTGAGGTTGATCTCCAGCGCCTGCCGCCACTTATCCACCGGCATGTCCACCAACTCGTAGGCCGGCGCCACGCCTGCCGCGCAAACCACAATGTCCACGCCTCCCCAATGGCGCAAAAGCGTGTCAAATGCTCCTGCCACGGAGCCTTCGTCCGTGACGTCCATGTGCACGGGGAGCGCGCGCGAGGGTACCGGCGAGGCCGCTGCCGCTTCTTCTGCGCCTCGGTCGTCAACGTCGCAGAAGGCCACGGCCGCTCCCGCTTCCACCAGACCCTGGGCAATCCCACAGCCCAGGCCGGATGCCGCGCCTGTTACCAAAGCGACCTTCTGAGCCAGCGGAGCGGCAGCGGCGCCAAATAAAGCCGAGCGGTAGTGTTCCGCCTCCCAATTGATGATGAATTCGGCGGAAGCAGGACTAAGGTTATGAGCGCCGCCGCGCCCCATCGCCAAACGCGTGATCCTGGCGGCGGCGACGCCCAGCGCCTCCGCCGCATCAAGCTTGGTCGCATTTTCAGCCAGCAGGAAGGTTCCCACATTCCTAATTATGGCCACCCTTGGCGGAGCCTTCTCGCTCAATGCCGGTTTCAGCTTCGCGGCCAAATCCTCCAGCGATTCTCCCAGTACGGCGCGGGAGCCATCGTAAACAATGTGGTCGGGTGATAGGGAACCCTCGACTAACGTCTCCGCCCTTTCGTCACACGCCACGGCGGCCAGTTCCGCGTCATTCGTCAAGCGGGCGAAAGGAGCGCTTCCTCGCACCTCACTCCAAGTGCGGCGCAGCCAGACCATGGCCTTACGTAAGGCCGCGGAATCCAAGCCCGAGGGTGCGCGCAAAGGCGGCGCTTGCGGCGCGAAGTATTGCTCGCATCGCCGCACCCACTCATTATGGAGCGCCACACATGCCTGCGCCTCGGGAGCTGAGACGAGAAGGCCGTGGTTCTCCATGAAAAGGACAACCGGAGGGTGGTGGTGTTTCTTTTCGTAAGCCTCAGCCGCCGACTTGACGGTGATTGCGAGGCGCCAGCCGGGATCGGTGTAGGGCACCCAGAGCGGTGGGAGTTCACCTGCCGGCGTAATTTCCCCCAGGGCCTTCAACCCCGGCCCGCAATTCAGGGCGTTAGCCGCCACGGGGTGAGTGTGGATGACTACCCTGCCCAGCATGGCGTGGAGCGCCGTCTCCACCGAGGGCCGCCCGCTGCCGCCGATGACCGCGGCGGATAGATGTTGCACCACCCCCGCCTCGCGGGCATTCGCCTCCAGCGTGGCAAGGTCCTTCCGATCGAAGATGCTCAGAGCTCTGGCCGTATCCACTTCCACCCAGCCGGCGGTCTCACTCATGGCTGTTAGTGGGGTGCCGCTGGCCTTGATGGCCATCGTCCGCCCGTCTTGAGATTTCACCGAAGTGTTGCCGCCGCCGGCCTGGACGTAGGCAGGGTTCGCGCCCACGGCGCGGGAGATTGCAATCAATTGCGTCAGAGATTCTTTATCCATCGTGGTGTTTTCTATTCGCAGTCGATGACCGCCTTGATTCCTTGGCCCGCCTCGACCACGGCATAGGCTTTGACCATATCCTGAAGTTTAAACCTGTGGGTGAGGAAGCGATCCCAGGGCAAGTCGTCGCGAGAGACCATTTCCAGGGCCTGGTGGTAGTGTTGGAGGTTGGAGGCAAAGCAGCCAAAGACGGAAATCTCGTTGTAGTGAATGAGATTGGTGTCAATGCCCAGAACCGGGTCGTCCTTGGGCACGCCGGCAAAGAATGAAACCCGCGCTTTCTTGCGAACCAGCTTCAGCGCATCTGCCTGGGCCGCCTTCACGGAACAGGCGACTATGGCCACATCAAATTTCTCTGCGCCGCCTGCCTCCCTGATCTTATTGACCGCGTCCCCACCGGACGTGTTCACCGGCACGCCGACCCCAAACTCGCGAACATAATCCAGACGTTCCTGCGACACGTCCGCCACTATCACCGGGTCGCAACCTCGCGCCTTTAGGATGCTGGCGTGCATCAGCCCAATGGGCCCGGCGCCGAAGACCACGGCGCGATCTGCCGGCTGAGGGGACAAGTACTCCTGGCCGTTCAGGACACAGGAAAGCGGTTCGATCAGCGCCGCGCGCTCCACGGACATGGAATTCGGAATTGGAATAATGTTGCCTTGCGCCACCGCAGGGGCGGGAATTTTGACGTACTCCGCGAATCCCCCGGCGTAATCGTAGCCCAGTGCGGTGAACGAGTCGCAGAGGTTGTATTGCTTGCGTTGGCAGTATATGCACTTTCCGCACCCAATGACTGTGGCGACGATAACCTTTTGGCCGATGTGGAGTCCGCCTCTTACACCCGGGCCGATCTCGTAAACGGTTCCAACAATCTCATGCCCGGTAATCGCCGGCGGCACCACGTTCTTTTGCCCGTGGGTGTAAATGCGCTTGTCCGTCCCGCACACGGAACAGCGGAGGACCCGCAAGATAACCTCCCCTGTCCCAGCCGTGGGCTTCGTAACGTCCTCGATCCTAACGTCTCGCGGCCCGTAAAAAACTGCTGCTCTCATCTCGCTTATAACCTTTCTCCAGCCTTATGCGGCTGGCACTCGATGGCCCAACTCGCTGCGTTGGTAGTGAAGGCAGCTTGGCTCTCTGCGCTGTTGTATAGCGGTCGGGTTAAACAGGTGCGGGGACAGGATGGGTCGGCAACTGTTCGCGCGCTCCCCTTGACCGAAAGACCATGCAAACAAGCGGACAGTATACACTTAAGCCCAGTTGGATTCAACGCGCATGTGCGACCGTGCACGTGTGACCGGCAATGGTGTGGTTTGGCTTGAAACGACCCAGCAGAGCCTGCGGTAGTGGTGTCATTTGCGGGACACGGGCGCTCCAGGCCGCAGTCATTCCCGCGAAAGCGGGAATCCACCCCGCAAACCTTCGGAAATGCGCTTTCCACGGACTGGATTCCCGCTTTCGCGGGAATGACCGGCGTTTCGTAAGGGATGATGTTCCGCCAACCCTCTACCACCTATTATCGCGGTAGGGATACCGGTCACCCGGTACCCCCCGCACGGATCCGTACGGGCGCTCATTAGCGCATACGGCTCTTAACTCGGATGCTGGGCGGCGAAGCGCACCAACGGCCAGGGATGCAGCACGCGCGGCACGGGCAGCCAGCGGACGGCAAGCTTACCGATGCGCTCCCAGTTGGGTCGATGGCGTTGGCTGCGCTGCCGCAGTTGGGTGCGCCACAGACGGATCAACCGAGCTCGAAAGGTGAGCAAGCTGTCGAGGTTGCCCGGTACCGCATAGTAGTTGAAAAAGCCTTGCACGACCGACCGAAGCCACTTGCCCGTGAGCGCCACCGCCTCGTGCCGGCGCTGCCGGAGTTGCGGCTTGAGTTCCCGCAGCTTCTTCCGCAGTCGCTTGCCGATGCTCCGACGCTTCACGGTAAAGTACCCCTTCCGGTTCTTCCCGCTGATATGCGTGAAGCCCAGAAAGTCGAACGTTTCCGGCTTACCTTCTCCGCGTCGTTCCCGGTTCAGCTCGGCGTATCGCCCGAACTCAATCCGGCGCGTTTTATCGGGATGCAGTTCCAGCCCAAACTTCCCCAGCCGCTCCCGGAGGTCCTCCAGAAAGCGGTCGGCTTCCCTCTGCGCCTGGAATCCCAGGACCGTATCGTCGGCATAGCGCACGACGACCACCTCTCCCCGCGCGTGCTTTTGGCGCCACGCATGCACCCAGAGGTCAAAGACGTAGTGCAGATAGAGGTTCGCCAGCAGGGGTGAAATCACCGCCCCTTGTGGCGTACCCTTCTCGCTCTCCGACCATTCGCCTTCCTCCATCACTCCGGCCTTCAACCCTTTCTGGATCAGCCGGAGAATCCGGCGGTCGGCAACCCGATGCTGCACGAACTTGAGCATCCATTCGTGGGAGATCGAATCGAAAAATCCCCGAATGTCGGCATCAAGAACGTAGTTCACGTGCTTCCGGGTGAGCGCCACCGAGAGCGCGTCCAGCGCTTGATGCTGGCTGCGCCCGGGTCGGAACCCGTACGAAAAGCCCAGAAAGTCTTCCTCGTAGATCGCATTGAGGATGGTGACCACGGCCTGTTGGACGACCTTGTCCTCCAGCGCCGCGATCCCCAGAGGGCGTTGCCGCCCGTCGTCCTTCCGGATGTACACTCTTCGCGAGGGATGCGCTCGATAAGCTCCCCGGTGGACCCGGCCGTGCAGATCGCTCAGTCGACCTTCCAGCCCGGTCTGATACTCCTGCCACGTCACGCCGTCCACCCCTGGTGCCGCCTTACGCTTCAGCGCGTAAAAGCTCTCCCGCCGCAGATCAACCGTTAAAGGGTGGAGCAGAGCCGTGAACTTCATCTTCTGGTGTTGCTTTGCGGCTTTCCGCACACCCGCCCACCCCTGGGACACGCGTGCTTCGCTCTGTGTCGGTGGCGTGCAGAACGGACGAGTGTTCTCCTTGTTCAAGGGCCTTCCCTCCCCATTCTCCGCCCACGCTCTTCCCTTGTTGTTCGAATGGCTCATCGGTACTATGCCCCGGTGTGACTCCTCCCCAACGTGCGTGCGGGTCGTCTGGCCTCAGCCTTCACCCGCCGGTCCCCACTTCGCGGGACATCGGGGAGGTCTCCCGGTTCTCGTGCAGAAAGTGTCTAGGCGTGTCTGGGGTCTTAGACTACGCAGGGCTGCCCCAAGGCTCGCACTAGCGCCTCGGGTCATGTGGCCTTCCGCCGTAGTTAGGACGTCGGCACCCTGATGGCGAATTTTCGGAGCTCCATACCCAGCCCACCTATTCCCCTGTTTATGCTTCACTGCATGCCTCGCGACATACCGCGCAAAACTCGGGGCCGAGTGGGTCGCTAATCCTTTCTCGTGAGAAATTTTCATTCTCTGCTTCCCGCCGGTTTATCCCGGCGCACAACCGCATTTTTTTCAACAACATTCGCCCTCTAAGCCGCTAAGTTCCTGTGTTTTCATACACATTCCAGTTTCGCCCCCGAATTTTCCACATCGTCCCTTTGTTTTCATAGACATTCCCGCGTCGTTCATTCAATTTTGAAGAATTCTCTTTTGATCCCCCTGCCACGACAGACTTGTTGTCTGTGGCATGGCGAGCCAGTTTGCGGGCTTTTCGTCCCGAATGGCGCCTTCCCGGGAGTGGGTTGGGGCGGGCTGTAGCATTGCCGCATGCTGTTCCCCGCCGGGCACGAGTCTCTGCCCGGCATCAACGTACAAGTCTAGCCTATCTTGTCTCGCTTGTCAAGAGACAGAAAATCCGTTTCGGTCCTCCCCTGTCCGTACGCGCACTCGCCGACCCTGCGCCTGCGGGGTCCGGTAGCGCGGTGCCCGGACTGGGGGGATTCGCGCTCTGTTAGTCTAACAGCGCGGCTGGTGGCCGCAACCAAAACGAGGCTCTCTGCGTCCTCCGTGCCTCTCAAGCTTTAACACGGAGCACACTGAGCCTCTCAGTGACCTCCGTGTTGAAGCTCTTCTGACCCCGGAGGACACGGAGACAGTACGCAGAGCAGGAAGACCCTTCGCGGCGCGAGAAGAAGATGAAAACTAGTGGGACAGGATGCTGAAAAACCTTCGTGAACGCCGTCACTCCGACCCAGAGCTGGAGTTAACAACAAGAGGATAAAACATCGAGCCTGCGATGGGGCGGAAAAGGCAGTTTATCCTTCCTATCAGTTCTTCATGATGATGGTCAGGACGTTTTTGTCGCCGACACGATTGTACCGGACTTCGTCTGTTATTTGCCGAATGAGGTGGATTCCAATGCCTTTAAGGTCCGGATCCTCCAGCATGGTCTTGGGGTCCAAGGGGGCAAACGCAAGCGGGTTGAAGGCAAGTCCCTGGTCAATCAAATCCACGGCGAAACTGCTTTCTTCATTCCTTACCCGGATTACGAAGCTACCGGGCTCATGGTAGGGATAGTTGACAAGATTGATGGCCGTTTCTTCGAGGTAAGCGTAATGGCAGATATTGGCAACCGCCTCCTCGACGGCCAACTGGGTGCGAAGGATCGCCTTGGCAGGCAGCCCCGCTTTTTCTGCGCGCGCGGTAATGAAATCCATGACATTCGAGAGTGCAGACAGTTCGGCCGGGAAGGTGCGCTCCTCTATCCTGCCCGGAAATTCCGGTAATGCCTTGCCGGGTCTTGGGACCTTTTTACCGGGCTCTCTGCCTTCCATGCGGATGAGTAACGAGATGACGAGGGCCAGCGCAAACATGACGAGAGAAACGGACAAGGTGCCGGAGTAGTTGCCTGTCCTTTGCCGGAGCCATGCGGCAAAGATTGGACCGGCGAGGCCTGCCGCTGCCCAAGCCGTAAGCGTGTACCCATGGATGGCGGCCAGTTGTTTTGTTCCAAAGAGGTCCCCGATGAAAGCAGGAATACAGGAAAATCCCCCGCCGTAGCAGGTCATGATGAGAAACAGCAGGCCCTGGAAGACCAGGGCGCTGGAAGTCTTTGGTAACAGGAAGAAGGCTACAAGTTGGATGGCAAAAAAGGCCGTATAGGCGTTGGCCCTCCCAATGTAATCCGAGAGGGCGGCCCACACGATTCTCCCTCCGCCGTTGAAGAGCCCGATCAGCCCCACCATGGCCGCCGCCTGAGAGGCCGTCATGCCGATGACCTCCTGCGCCATGGGAGAGGCAACGGATATGACAGCGATACCACATGTCACATTGATGAACAGCATGAGCCAGAGCCAGTAGAAGCGGCGGGTCCTCACGGCCTCATTGGCAGCAAGATCGTTTTCGGTCCTCCGCTCACCGGCGGAAACGGGCCTCTGCGTGTAGCCTTTCGGCATCCACCCCGGCTTGGGAGGGGCCAGGTACTGCGAAGAAAGAAACATAACCGCAAAATAGGCGGCCCCCAGAAAGAAGAATGTCTTGGCAAGCCCCACTGTAACGATCAGCCGCTGGATAATCGGGCTGCTGATCAGAGAGGCGAAGCCGAAACCCATGATCGCCAGTCCCGTGGCCAGCCCTCGCTTGTCCGGAAACCACTTGACCAGGGTGGAAACCGGCGCGATATAGCCCACACCAAGACCAATCCCGCCCAGAACGCCATAACAGAGATAGAGTAAGAGGATATGGTTCGTTTTTAATGCGATGCCGGCTCCTGCAATCCCTAAGCCGAAGAAGAACGCGGCGAGGGTGCCCGCTCTTCGAGGGCCATGCTTCTCGACGAAATGGCCCAAGGTCGCGGCTGACAGACCGAGGAAGAGGATGGCAATACTGAAGGTGAATTGGACGTTTCTGAATCCCCACCCGCTTTGACGGACGATGGGCTTGACGAAAACACTCCAGGCATAGACGGAGCCGATGGATAGATGAATCCCAACTGCCGAGGCGGCGATGAGCCACCGGTTCTTAGTGTCGGCCATGAGACGCCCCCAAATCCAGCCGTGCGCCAGTCGTAGGGTCCCCGGACTCCTCAACCCGCTTGACAATCGCGCAAGACGATATCAATGGCACGAAAAATGGAGCGAAGCATCTCCAGGCTGGCATGACCCCAGCTACGGCTCTCCAGGATCGGACGGGAGCGTGAGAAATAGAGCCGTCAGAGGGGATTGCTGCCTCGCCTGGTCAGCGTCTGTCGCTCTGCGCGTGGGCGCCCGCCCTATGCGGCGATGGGCAGGATCGTAGAGCTTTCCTCACCGCCTCTGTCGCTCTGCGCGTAGGCGACTGCCTCCTCACGGGTCGGATAGATCGAGAGTATGCTGGTGAAACCGGTGATCTTGATAATCTCACGGACATGATCACTGAGAGCGGCCAGGGCGAGCTTTCCATTGGTCTTGTGCAAATTTCTGGCCACTTGAATCAGTAACCGCAGGCCGGAGCTGCTGATGTAAGTCAGCTCCGAGAAATCGAGAACGAGACGTTGTTCACCCTGACCCAGGAGGTCCATGAGCCACTTCTCAACACTGGGGGATGTCTCGGCGTCTAATCTGCCGTGCAGGCCGACGATTTTAACGTCGCCTCTCTTCTCCTCTTTGATTTCCATACGACCTCCCCTTGGCGATATGCGGCCGTGAATGCAGGCCAAGTCCACGAGTTGCCATCGGCGGCAAAGTATATCACCTTCAAAAGCAAATCCCCATGAAAGCATTCGCCTCCGAGCACCCGCAAAATGCCAGACCGCGCTTTGTTGAGTAGCTTGCTCACTTTAACGTCAGGACCACGCCTGACGCAGTGTCGGCACTGAATCCGACAGGCTGATCTCGAACGACAATTCCTGGTTGACCCGTTAACTGATTTGCAGCACTCGCATCCACCACGCTCACGGCCACATCGACTACAGCACCTTCAGGCGGACCGCACTCTGGATTGCCCAACTGTGCAAATCCCAGCCATGAACCGTCCCTTTCGATGCTGGTGACCCCGTTTACTGGGGGTCGCTCCAAATACCAGCCAAATGGTTGAGAGGAAGGGTTCTCGGGTCTCAACCACAAAAGCAAGGAGAACCGACCTGGGGTCGGGCCTGATGATGTCCCTCGAACCGAGAACCTATAGATACCGTCGGCACCCCGCGCGCAATGGACCTTCTCACCGGATTTCGGTTGATTAAGAGACGCTGTCGCCGTCCCAGTAACACTTGATGGTGCCCCGGCTTGCACGCTCACGCTGAAAGGGACGACATTGACCGGCGGTCCTAGGGAGGTCACTATAATAACTCTTCTGGATTTCCGGTCCACCAGTATTCCCGGATTAGGAATCTGATTCTGTACTTTGTTGGCCTCTACTTCGCCGCTCCATGTACCGTTCCGTAACTCCGGCTTCAGATATGAGCGTTCGCAAATATAAGCTGCGAGGTCCTTATACTCACCCTTGACATCGGGTACCGTCACCAGTCGCGGGGAAAGAGTATTAATCACTTGCCACACTACGGCGACTATTGAAAGAATTAGGGCTTTCAGGCGGTGCCGTTTCGTAATGTATTTGAGGAGGAGGCCCCCGATTAAGCAAACAAGGATAGCGTGAAAGAGACCGACCAGTTCTTCGGCAAGCATATGGCTCCTCGCGAGTTAGCACACTGAACAATCGTGATTCAGAAAAAGGGGTAGATGGTTCGAGGCCGCCTCTCGCGCTCGAAAAATCGCTAGCCGTTTTAGTTTCAATATCTGCAATTTCCGAAACGACGCGAAGTCGTTGATGCAATTCGGGGTGCAAACCATCCATGCAAGATCGCGAAAGCCTGTCGAGTCCCCTTGGTGTCAGCCGCGTCGGATTGCACGCTTCCGGGCAGACCAGCCATCGGGAATGCGCTTTGCTGGGGTGCTTATTTCATCGTAACAACGATGTTTGATGCGATTGCAGATCGAACCCCGATAGGGTGATCCCGAGTTACTACCCCCTGTTCGCCCATCAATTTGCTCGCCGTGGCATCATCGGCCACACTGACCGCTAGATCTATTATGTCGCCTTCGTGCGGAGGATACTGGGCATTGCCCAATTGCACGACTCCGGCCCATGTTCCATCTGATTCGACGCTGCTGATTCCGTTTCCGGACCTCTGCAAGTACCAACCGAATGTTTCGGAGGGCGGTCTCACGGGTTTGAGCCACAACAGCAGTTGAAATCCACTTGCCAAGCCCGACGATGTTCCTCTGACTGAGCACCTGTAGAGGCCCTCGCCGCCAGGTGCGAAACGGAAGGTTTCACCCGACTTAGGCTCAAACAGCGACAGCATCGGCGCAGCAGCGACGGGCGTTGCAGGCAGCGAAGGACCCCCTTGTGACACGCTCACGCCGAAAGACACGACGGAGCCGGTGTGCACCCGGAGCCCGTGGGCCGGATTTTGCGAATAGGGTACGACACGGCCAGCTTCCACGCCAGCAGCTTGTTGTGGGCGTATTTCTGGAATGAGATGGCGTTTGGCCAGCAAATCCTCAGCCTCGGCTTGGGCGTGGTTATCGAGTGCTGGAACTTCAACAAGGCTGGGCCACGTGTAGTAAGCGCCAAGGGTTAGAAACAGCATCACCCCCACAACGCCAAAAATCAGGGCTGGCTTCTTTTGCGCCCAATAGACGCGTGGCCGCATCACAAAATAACCGACAGCGGCCACTACGAAGCCGGCAGCCAAGCTTAGGCTAAACGCTCGAATAAGTGCCTCTGAATCGAAGGCCCCAGGGCTCATGGATTGGTGTCTCCTTCCGTAGCGAGTTTCTTAGGGCCCTCATTATACATCCAGCAAGACCGTAGGAAGTGGAGCGCGATTGCCGCGACACGTTGAGGGAGACTCCGGTTGCGCGAACTTGAACGGCCAGAACTCCCGGATTGATTGGGGCGGGGAGATTCACTAGTCACGGATGGGATAGCGGCCATAAGTCTTGGCCGTCTCGTAGAAGGCCAGGATGTTCTGGAGCGGCACCTCCGCCTGGATATTGTGGGCCGGCGAGAGGATCAGTCCTCCGCCCTTCCCCGCGGTTCGGAGTCGCAATCTGACTTCATTGGCCACATCCTGGGGTGTTCCGAAGGGCAGGACTTCCTGAATATCCACCGTCCCCCAAAATGTGAGGTGGTCGCCGTAGGCCTTTTTCAGCCAGGCAGGATCCATCGATTTCGGTTGCACAGGATTCAGGATATCAAGGCCTATTTCGATGAGATCAGGAATAATCGGATAAATGTTGCCGTCCGAGTGGAAGGCAATTTTCACTTGGGGGTTGATCGCCTTCCACTTGCTGAAAAGTTGCGCGTAACGCGGCTTGAAGAACTCCCGGAAGAGCTGCGGGGAAATCAGCATTCGATCCTGCGTGCCGAAGTCATCCCCAATCCAGATAATGTCCACGCCCAGCCCGACCATTCTGGTGCCAGCCTGGTCGATCCAGGTCATCAGTTTGTCGAGATAGGCGTTCGTAAAGTCTTTGTTCGTCACCATGTCCATCAGGACTTTTTCCATCCCGCGCAGATACCACGCCAGCTCGAATAGAGTACATGCGCATCCGCCCATGATCCCGTACTCGTTCCCGTATTGGGCGACCAGCCGGCGAGCGCCGCCATAACGGTCTTCTGCGGTGAAGTCGGGCATGGAAAAGTCCGACGGATCGACGATGTCCTCGAGGGGGCGCCGCACCATTTCCGTGTACGAGCCACCCGCGGCATACTTGAACCATTTCCAGCCAATTCCCCACTCGTCCGTATATTCCTGGGCGGGATCCGCGTAGTAGCCCGTGCATGGGCCTACCCAGGAAATGAGAAAGTCGTGGTCCATGAGGATGGGAAGCGGACCGCCCGCAGCCTTGTAAGTCTCGGTCTGATCCGATTCCACGCCGAGATGGCGCAACACGGTCTTCTCCGCTTCGGGTGTGTACCACGCGCAGAGCGGAACCCGATCCGGCTCCTCATGGTTAATCGCAGTCAGCAAACGCTCTTTGTGGGTCATCAGCTTCTCCTACCACCAGCCACCGTTGGATTCGGAAAGGCCCGCACTACCTACTGCGGATTTTTGGCCTTGCGCCCGCCGTTATAGGTGTCGGGTTTCTCAGTATCAGGAGGCCAATAGCCGCTGCTGGGATCCTCCTTCCACCGCTTGCCGCACAGCCCTGAAATAACGTCCCACTCAGCTACGCCCAGCTCCGGGTCGGGATGGAAGACGAACCGCTTCAGTCCAGCGCGCCGCGAGGCCACCAGGATTCGGTACAAATCATAATCTGACATCGGGTCACCGCCATGGGGACGCCGCCCCGTCGAGACCCAAGCAATCACCTTGTTATCATCTCCTATTGCCTCCAGAGCCCGCCGGGTTTCGGGATAGACAACCTCCGAGAAAAACGCGTCCGGAAACTCCCCCAAATCCATGGCCGCCAGCGAGTGGATGCCTGGGAGCTCGAGACCCAACCAGGCCTTGACCACGGCAAAGCAGTCTCGTTCGCTCAGCCCAGGGTTCCAATCTGCGATTTGCCGCACCCACCGGGCCATGGTCCCGTACATCCCATCAAAGCCCCGGTTCCAGAAATAGTGCTTGGGGAAGATGTATTCAAGGTACGGGCCTAGCTTCCGATAGTCCGCTGTCGTGGTAAGAGAGAAAGCTGCGGAGCGGGGGATACCGCCCAACTTTATCTTGCGGTTAAGCCTCTCGAACTCCTGGCGAATCGCTACGAAGAACTGCACCATTGTCTCTTGCCTCGTCCGTAGCCAGTAGAGACCATCCTCGTCGAGGTCGAATAGTGCCAATCCACCCAGCATTCCGCCTGGGGAATAGTATCGAACCATAGACGGATCGAGGTGATGAAATCGGTCACGGAGGTGTGCCATCCCACGCTCCATTCGCCCCACATCTCTGCCCAGGATGGCAAGGCGGCGCTTCTCTTCGTCTCTGATCTCGAAAAACTCCCCCCCGTGGTGGAATGCCAATTCGTAGCTCTGTTCCCGCCCACAACCGTCCATGACTACGCCCTGAGCCTGAGGGAAAGCGTTCATGGCATCTTGTACGCTGGCCGCGAAGCCTACCGCGTCAAAAGGATCCTCCTCCGCAGGTCGGCTCCCTGCGCGGTTGATTCCGAAAAGCAGAATTTCCCAGCCCCGTGAGGCGGCGTTATCCAGCATGGCCTGGAGCTGTTTCTCCTTCACCGGATCTCTCGGCACGTCCGCGGGTGGTGCGACGCCAAAAGACTTATAGACTTTAGGGTCAGGCGCAAAAGTGGGGAGTGTCGCCCCGCTTCGGTATGGCTGGTAGAACGAGCCGGGTTCGGGGACTTGCTGATGGAAGCGCTGGTAGCCGAACACAATCCCGCGCACCCCACCATCCGCCCAGGCGTCGAAAGTACGCTGGTAATTCGACATCCAGTGTTCCAGAGGATCCTGGAGAAAAATCCACGCGACCAATGGCCCGGCCGGAGCTCCAACCTCTTGCGCCGCCTCCTGAGACCTCAGACTAGATCGTGCCGCTTGGGCCTGGGATGAGGAAGTAGCCGCGGCCGCGCCCATCGCACTGAGCACCGTACCGAAGGCGAAGTCCCTCCTCGAGATTTTCCGTTGTCCCTGGTTTAGCTTTTCCATCTATTCCTCCTCGCGTTGTTTTGAGCGAGCATTGTCGGACCTTCAACACCGTTTGAACGTATAAGAAACCTGCGATCAATCAGCATGCAAAGCGCCAGATTATTGCAGGGCTCACACTTCGTCTTCGTGAAGAATCAGACAATCCTCGCGATTTCGAGTCGATTTTGCGCCACAAAGGCCAGGGCCTCCTCGAAGTGGAAAACCCCCTCGTGGCATCCCAAGGCCCGAGTGCAGGAGGCGCCCAGAGCACTTGCAAAGCGCAACGAGCCTTCGAGCGACCAACCTTCGAGCATCCCAACCAGGAAGCCGGCGTCAAAAGCGTCCCCACTTCCCGATTCGTCAACCGAGTCGACCTTGAAGGCGCCCGCGCGCAGGATCTCACTCCCTCGCCTGGCCAGTGCTCCTCCACCACCCTGGGTAATCACGATGGTTCCGTGGGGATTGAAGCGGGCCAGGATTTCTGCCTGCTCGCGCGGGTCGCTGCGACCCGTCAAGGCGCGGGCCTCGTCTTTATTGGGCAGGAACAGATCTGTATAAAGAAGAGCCTGCCGGATGTCTTCCATAGGGGCCGGAGCCCCTGCGGGAATTACAACGTCCAAAGCTGTAATCAACCCGCGCTGCTTGGCCTCCCGGAACAGCCCCAAGAGGTGTTCGGGTCGAAAAGCCGGCATGGCGAGGTATCCTCCCACGTACAGCGCGCGTGCGCCATCCAGGACCCCCACATCAATGTCACCGATTGAAAAATCGGCGTTGGCGCCAAAACAGTGAATGTACCTGCGGTCTTGGCCTCGTACGTTAAGAATGAAAGTGCAAGAAGTGGGTTGAGTCTGGCTGCGTCGAATGAAAGAAGTTTCGACGCCCAAGCGTTGCAAGTCTTGCAGAACGAACTGCCCGAAGAGGTCATTGCCGACTTTGCCGAGCACCCTCGTGGTGAGCCCCAGACGCCTCAAATCAGCGGCCGTGTTGGCAGCGCATCCTCCGACACACAGCAGATAGCGGTCAAGCAGCGCCAGCTCGCCGGCGGCCGGAAGGCAGGAGATAGGGTTCCCGAAGATGTCGGCAACCAAGATTCCCAGACAAACCACATCCACCATGCTTTTACAATGGCCTCCTCAGATTCAGCTTTGCGAAATGGCTTCCCTATTTCAAATCCATGACGCTTTCAGGCCGGGCACAGTCCGCAGCAAGTGACTTGCTCTCCTCGGGCGTCAAGTCGAAGAAGTTATCACTTTTCGCAGCAAGCCAGCCACTCGATATTACACTTTTCCCGAATCTCCTCCGGATTCTGGTGGCGTCCTAAAAGTATGTTGCTGGCAATAACCGCCAGCCAATATCACCCAACCAGGAGACCCAAAATGTGCAGTGGGACAGACTTGACAAATCCCCCTTTGCGGCAGAGAGTTGAGCCGATATTTAACGAGGGCGCTCGACCCGAACAGGCCAGGAAACGGTGAGGAGAAGGCAGCCTATTGGCCAGAGGTGCAAACCGCAATGTCATACAAAGCCCGGATGAAGTGCGCATTATTTGTTGTTGCCTATTTTGTTTTTTGGAACCCGCTGTTCGCGCAGGATGCGAACCTTGCTCCTACGCCCCCCATGGGCTGGAATAGCTGGAATCACTTCGCGGCGAAAATCGACGATGCCACAGTCCGTGCACAAGCCGCGGCGTTGGTCAAGAATGGCATGAAGGCAGCGGGATATAGCTACGTCAACATCGATGATGGGTGGGCCGGCCCACGCGATCAGAGCGGCGTCATTCATCCCAATAGCAAGTTCCCGGACATGAAGGGGCTGGGCGATTATATCCATAGCCTCGGGCTGAAGTTTGGTATCTACACAGCAGTAACCGCGAAAACCTGTATGGAGCTCGAAGGTAGTGCCGGTCATGAGGACTCGGACGCCAGAACTTACGCCGCCTGGGGCGCTGACTACGTGAAAGTCGATTGGTGCCCGGAGCAATACGACTGGTTTAACGGAACCGACCGGGAAGCCCGCGTCGGCTTTCGCAAGATGGGCCAGGCCATTCGAGAGGCCGGCCGGCCCATGGTGTACAGCATGGGCGCACCGGGTCCCGCATGGAAGTGGGCAGCCCAAGCGGGAGCGAATCTGTGGCGAGATTCCATCGACGTGAAAGACAACTGGGATAGGATGTCAAGCATTGGCTTCAGCCAAGCTGGACTGGAGCGATTCGCCGGCCCCGGGCACTGGAACGATCCAGACATGTTGGAGGTGGGCAATGACGGCTTGGATAATACCGTCAATGACCCAACGCTTGCGCAGAGCCCAATCTACCGAAAAGGCATGTCGGAAGAAGAATATCGCACCCAAATGAGTCTCTGGTGCCTGCTGGCCGCACCGCTTATTGTAGGGGCTGACGTCGCGAATCTGAAGCCTGCGGCATTGTCCATTCTGACCAACCTTGAAGTGATCGCGGTAGATCAGGACCGTTTGGGTATCCAGGGACATCGCGTTTCGGCGGAGGGCCCTCTGGAAGTGTGGATGAGACCCCTCGCCGATGGCAGCAAGGCTGTTGGCTTATTCAATCGCGACCTGGGGACCACACCCATCACAATTCGCTTTCGCGACCTCGGCCTGACTGGCGCCATTTCTGTCAGAGACCTGTGGGCCAAAAAAGACCTTGGCGTGTACCGCGATCACTTCACCGCAGCAGTCCCCGGTCATGGTGTGATGATGCTCCGGCTCCGCTGATCGGTTCGGCCCGCAGGCCCGCTTGCTCCCGGGTCAAGCCTGGGAATGAGCACAAAACATCCGGTCAGACGCAGCCGGGTATCTAAACGCCCGGCGTTTTTCCTCCTCTTCCCGCAAAGCCAGGGGTAACCCCAAAACTGTTCACTTAATGGGTATCGGAAAATTAATTGGTAACTTGTCCCAGGGTGACCCCCTCACCCGGCCCGCCCCGGCTGGAGAAAGCGCCGGTTGCGGTCCACCCTCTCCCCCAAGGGAGTCTATGTGACAACCTCTGATTTCGCGTTTTCGCCAACGGAGAATCAGTCACTTGCATTGTGGAAAAGGGCGAAAAATCGAGTAATCACACAGACTCCCAAGGGGGAGAGGGGCCGGGGGGTGAGGGGGTCAAATTGGGAACGGTCAGCTTAAGTGAACAGTATTGGGGTTAACTTCCTGCCTTGCCCGCCGAGCCGAATGCCTGCAACAGCTTAATCACCTCGCGCTTCACCGCCTCACGGGCCGCCACCAGGATATCCTTCTCGCCTCCCATACCCACGAAGGGATGCGGGTTCATCGGTTCACGATACTTCCTCAGATGGCCTTGAAGAGCTCGGAGATAGGCCTGCTTGAGTCCCGTTCCAAAGTTGAATTTGGCCACGCCACAGCGCACCGCCTGCGGAGCTTTCCGGCGTGGAAACCCGGTCCCGCCATGCACCACGAGGGGCCGCCTGACCTGCCGTTCAATTTCAGCCAGCAGTTTCAAATCGACGGCAGCCCCGCCCCGAGTCATGACGTGGACGTTGCCAATCGAGACGGCTAAGGCGTCAACACCTGTTGACAGAGCGAAGGCGCGCGCGGCTTGCGGATCGGTGAGCGACCCGCGATGATCGTGCCTGCCGGCGTGCTCGGGCAGATGGCCGACTTGCGCTTCCACGGCTACAGCGTGGCGGTGAGCCCAGCTCACCACCTCCCGGACGAACTCTTGATACTCGCCCGCGTGCAAACTCTCGTTGTCGACCATGACGCCGTTAAACCCGAGCTCGATGGCTCGCTTGATTTGATCGAAACTGTCGGTTTCGTTCAGCAATAAAGCAACCGGCACACTGGCCACCTGCGCCGCGGCGAGGCCAAGCCCTGCATAGTACTCGAGCGGCTCCGGGTGGGGCCGCTCCGCTCGCATAAGAAAGCCGCCTCCAAAACCAACAATCACCGGCGAGCTTGTCTCCTCCGCCGCCTCCACCACCGCCTGTAGGGATTCGAGATTCCAAGCCTCGCAATAACAAACGGCGTATTGCCCGCGGCGGGCACTTACCAGCATATCCTTCATCGACGTCAAAGCCATAGTGCACCTTCTGCTCGGACCTTAGCCACAGCGCTCGTATTCCGGGAGTGCCAGGCTGTTCGCCTGGAACTCGCTGACACATATCCGCATGGCATGTTCTGTGGTTCGGAAGATTTGCGAGCCGGAAGTTGATGCCGCGTCTTGAAGCAAAAAAACGATTAGGCGAACCTTCGGTAGGGGAACTTCCCTTCCATTTCGAAAACCTCTTCCCAGGGCCTTATCCCCCCCGTCGTCGTCAGATCGCTCAGATTCATGGCTCCGGCGCATACAGCGAAACGCAGCGTCTTTTCGTGACTCCATCCTCTGGACAGGCCATAAAGCACGCCGGCGCAGAATGAGTCACCAGCGCCAGTGCTTCCTACAATATAACTGTCGGGGAGATCCAAAGAAGGCTGCAGAATCTCACCTCGGTCCTTCGTCAGAAGGTAAGCTCCTTCCGGGAAGTGAATCACAACGAGTTCATCAACCCCCAGACCCAGAATGGCCGTGGCAATTCTCTTCAGATTACCCAGGATCAACGCGTGTTCCCGGCGAATCGGTATTCCCGAGAGCTTTTCGGCCTCGAAGTCGTTGATGATGCAATAAGTCGTGAACTTCAACGCCGGGGAAACAATCTGTGCGTAGCGGTTGGTGTCCTCTGACACCAAATCAATGGAAGTCTTGATGTTCCTTTCCCGCATTTGGGCCAAGAATCGCGCCGCCACGGTCTGGAATTGGTCATCGGGTTGATACATGGCGTCCAGCAGATTTAGATAACCTAAATGAAACAAGTTGACGGGCAGCTTATCCAGGTCAACAACGTCTGGACAGAACAGGCGGTTTGCTCCCCCATAATGAAAAAAGGTCCTGTGCCCCGTGGCAGCGACGTTGAAAACGTCCGTGTACGACGTCCCAGCCTTGCTCGTCCTCCTGAGCTGCTCGAGATGGACGTGGGGATACTTGCGAAATTGATCGATCAGAAAGTCACCGTAGGAGTCGTTCCCAATCACGCCCAGAGCATATAGATCGAGACTGTTATCGAATATGGCGAGGTTGAGGGCTACATTGAAAGCGCATCCACCCCCACCCATAGATTCGGCTGTGATGTTGGCGATGGAATTCTCGGCGGGGTAATGGTCGATTACCTTGACGAGATCAAGAACCCAATTTCCCGCGCACGCCAGACCCTTCCTTTGCTCAATTACCATATTTATGAACCAATATCCAATAGATGACGTTTTGTGAAAAGTGCATGTAACGGCTTCTCACACGCACTCTTCTCCACGCGAGCCTGCCTCGATTGAACTTGGGACAGGATTATCCCTTGGTGTCGCGCACCACCAACGCCTGCTCCACCAAAACGCGATGGCTGGGGAGTCCTACAATCTCCGGGAGCGCTAAGCCGCATTTCTCACGACGGGTTTGGAAGGGCGGAGCTTCAGAGTCTGTGTGAAAACTCGTGGATTCCCGCTTTCGCGGCAATGACAGGTCGGAATACAGCCCCTAAATCCAGCGCCCTCACCCCCGCGGATGCGGGGGGCCAGCCTGGCCAATGCCAGACACGAGTTTTCACACAGACTCTTCAGCCCTGCCGTTTCAGGGCCTTCTTAATTATTAGCGCACCCTGCGCCCCTCGCAGTCCCGCGCCTGCGGGACTGCGAGGGGCGCAGGGCAAACAGAGGTCGGGAGCGGCGATTTGGACGGGGCTGAAACCCGCCCTTCCAGCAGTTCCCCAAGTGCGTCCTAGCGTGATGAGAAATCCGGGCTAGGCCTCGTTCGGACGCACGCTCATAGCGCGGGGTCCTTTGTCCCCTTTCTCCACTTCGAGTTCGACGCTTTCCCCCTCTTTCAGAGCGTCGAAATCAAGACCCTGAAGGCTGCTGCGGTGAAAGAACACCTCCTGGCCTTCAGAAGTACGGATAAACCCAAATCCACGGTCACGGATAATTCGCTTAATAGTCCCATGCATGGCCACCTCGGACAGCGTATGGGGATCTTCGCGCCGGATCGAAAAAGAATAAGCCAGCCTGCGCGTGAAGCAACCTCACGTACGCATTGGCGCAACTGTACCAACACAAAAGCGGCTTGTCAAAGGCCAATCGGCGGCGGGCCGCACTGCCAGGCTACGGCTCCTGCTTGGGGGCAATCGCCCAACGGCTATGGCGCAGGAAATCACTCACCACGCCGATATCCCGAGCGTCGCACACCAGCAGGCGGCAAAAAACCTCTGCCGTTCCCACCTTGGGCTCGACCTTGGCAGCCTGGCGAAAAACGGCCAGCGCATCCTTCTTGCGCTGGAGTTCCCACAGGGAGATCGCCTGAAGGGCCAACATGGAGGCGGAGTCCGGTTCGGGCCCCAGCGCCATGGCGGCTTCGGCAAGCGCCCCCTCGAGGTCATGCTGTTTCCAAAGGATAAGCGCCTGCAGGCGGTGTCCCTCGGCCGCTTGAGGCTGCTCTGCAATCAGCGCGCTCACCTTTGCACTGGCTTGCTTCAAATCTCCTCGGCGGACCAGCCCCATGACCAACTGCTCCTGTGCGGGCAGAAAATCCGGGTGCAGGCGCGTGATTTTCTCCAGCAGGTCCGTTGCGGCCCCGGCTTCCCCGGCCTCATTCAGCAATACCGCAAGCTGATACTGGCTCTGCCAATCTTGCGGGTCCAACGCCACCACTTTTTCCAGCATGGTTCGAGCCCCGGCAGAACGATCCTGTTGGAGGAAAATCTGCGCCATGCCCGCATACGCCGGGGCGAGGTCAGGAGAAACCTTGATGGCTTGCTGAAAATTCTCTGCCGCCTGCGCGTATCGCCGCTGGAAAAATCGGATCTGGCCGAGCGCGAGATACGCTTCGCCTTCCTTTGGGTTGAGCTTCAATGCTTTTTCGAATTCTGCCGCGGCCTTGTCTTCTTCTGCCCCGGCAAAGTACGCCCGGCCGAGGACCACGTGCATTCCGGGATTATCAGGCGCCAGCCGGACAGCCTCTTGCGCCTCACTAAGGGCGTCCTCTTTTCGCCCTCCCTCCAAGTCGATCTCGGTCAGGATTTTCCGAACCGAGATATCTTGAGGCCTGAGCACAGTCAGCTTTCTAAACTCCCCGGCGGCCAAGGCGCGATAGTCCTGGACCGGCGCCCCCCTGTCGCGCTCCGAGGCTGAAGACTGGCTGCTCAAATCCCAGGCCGTCATCCCCAGAGCATAATGCGCATCCGCGTCCGAAGGGTCGAGGCGTGTGGCCACTTGCATCTCGCGCAAGGCCGCTTCATCCTGCCCGCGAGCCCGCAGAGCCAGGCCCAGGCCGCGGTGCGCCAGCTCAAGTTCCGGCTGCAGGTCGATGGCCTTACGAAACGCGGTTTCTGCGCCTGCCGCGTCATGGCTGGCAAGCAGGTCGAAACCCGTGTTTACCGCCTCGGCGACTCCCGGCAAGGGCTGAGTGGTGGCCGGCAAGGTGGCCTGGGGCCACATGGCGGAGGCCCGAACAGGCTGCAAGCCACTTAGGGATAAAAGCCAACCCGCCACGACCAAAATAACTCCCGCGCAGCAACGCATAGGGCCTTTCAATCCGGCAGACTCCAGGCTTCGGGTAGCGTCAGGGAGCCAATCGAATCTGCTCGGGATCACGGATAATGATTTGCGGCTTTCCTTGGTGAACGGTAATGGATCCGCGGATTTCACATTGCCTTCCTGCCAGGGATTGGAGATCTCCAAACTTGTGCTTATCGGAGGAAAAAATTACGCTGGTGAATGGGCAGTCGCGATAGTCTTCGCAGAAGTCGAGAAAAGTATTGCCGCTCTGCGAGGTAAAAACCTTAAGCACGCGCCCGGAAATGCAGCCTGTCTCGCCCACGTGTGGACCGGCATCGTGGAAGTCCACACATCCGGCCACCCCTCCTGAGGAAGAAGAGCGCGAAGCGAAGGGAGAGGCTGTTGAGGGAGGGCGGCCGGCGCGACGACCCACCACAACTCCCAAGCAGAAAATCACCAGAACAATCATAGCCACGAGTATCTGCTTTCGCCTCATCGGGGGACCTTCAAGAAAGCAGCAGGCATCCGTTCGAACACACCCACATGCACTGACTTGCCCGGGAGCAGGGGCTTTCCCGCTCGAACCCAGGCAGTATACCAGAGGCTGCTGACGAATGAAGCCCCGGCCTCCAACCGTTTTTCGGCCAGCGGCCCAGCAAGCTTAAAGAACATCGCGGAGTACTGGGGGTCGAGGTAGTTCCGGCCCGAAACCGCCAGGTGATCGGATGCGAAGATCGCATTTCTGCAAGAGAAACTTGTAATCAGCTCCTGGAAGATGCGCGCCCGCAGGTCCGGCTCGAAAATCGCGGGCCGGGGCTTGAGCCGCCATCCGTCCGCGAGGGCATTCACCAGGTCGGTCTCGAAGCGGGCGTGAACCCCCTTCTGCCCGGTCAATTGGCCGTCGTAGTTCAGGAGCGTGTGGAGGGGCTGGGTGAGGTCGGCGGCGTAATGCGCGGCGAAAACCGCGTTGTTGTCCGCATCCTGCCAACGCCGGCGCTGGAGGGAATCGGCCAGTCGCAGCGTGAAGCGCTCAATCTGCCAGATCGAGTCTCCATGCGGTAGCTGCCGGGGCGTGGGCCCTGCCCTTTCCACTACGAATTGCCGCCGCAATGTGAGAAACGGGAAAGAGTCATCGGCGTCAAGGTCGGTGTAATGATGCGGGCGCTCCGAGGCATCATCGGACCCCAGGAGATCGGGATCGATAGCATGCTCTACCAGGTAAGCTTTGCGCCCCCGGAAGTAGGAGCGAAGCGGCTCGGGGAGATTCTCGACCGCGGTAGCATTGATCAACTTGTGCCCGCGATCGCCCCAGGCCAATCCCGGCACAGGCAGGGTGGCAAAAACCAGCAGCAGAATCGCCGGGACTTGCAGCCACCGGGAACCTCTCAGCGAGCCTCCTCCGCCGAGCAGTGTCATATGCTAACCATCTCGAGGACGTGTTCAAAAGCAATCTGTGGAGAAGTTACGCGGGCACATCATCAGACGCTCTTCGATAGCATCAACTCTGCGCTGACCTTCTTGAATCCAATCTCCATGATGATTTCGGAAGCACCTTCGGCTGGGATCGATTTCGTTCCCAGAAACAGAGCCTTCCGCGACTGCAACTCGTGGACCGCAGCCAACAAGCAGGGGCCAATGGCGTCTGTTGCCGCCTTATCCAATGCCACTGCAATCAGTTCCGCAAATCCGGTATCCGTGCGAATTGTGAAACCCAGATAGGCCGCTAATCTGCCCTGCTCCCGTGCTCGCACTACAAAGTCAAAGTTTACGGTTTAAAGGTAGAGCTTGAGCATCGATAACTGTTCTTCTGCCCAATGTATCGCAGCAAGTTCACGAAACTGGCCCCACTCAAATTCCCTCTGGATTTCCACGCAGTAGCGACCGGCGGACGGCGCGAGTTCGGGCAGGTCGCGGCGCCCGAATCTCATTCTGTCGGAAGCCTGCGGGCCGCTTGCGGAGCGGAGGTCCAGCGCATAAATTGGATCACTGCTCTGTTGGGCAAACCCATGCCGCTCAAAGAAGGAGATCTGGGCAGCCCAGTGCTCTCGGAAGCGTTGGGCAAAAGTTCTACCGCCGTATTCCGGGCCAGCCGCAAAGCCGTAGACCGCGTCGTAGAGTCTTTGCTGCAACTCCCCTTCATATCCCGGCAGGACCCAAGGGTAACCGAGCGAGACGAAGTCTCCCTGCCCGGTGAAGCTCATATACCCGACGAGTCGATCATCGTCGAAAGCAAAACACCGGCTGCGAGGATCGAATTGCGGACCCTTCGAGAATAGAGTTGGAGAAATCGTTGGCTTCCAGCACCAGGGCAGGTCCCGAGTCACCTGCAGCCAGAAGGCGTTTTGGAAATCAAGGTCCTCCGGACCGCGATAGGTTCGCAACTTTATCCGCACAGGTTGAGACTCCCGCCGGCGTGGTAACTCGCTGTAAAGCGTAGTGTAACACCGGATACGGTCGCTGCGGGGCGGTTTACGACGCACCCCTCATGCGAATGCATCAAGGCCGATTAGCCTGCAACGGGCAAGGCCAAAGCTGCGTGGGCGGGTTTCCGGACAAAGGAGGTCGGCGGCTGCGGTCTGGCCGGCCTCCATGCTTCTGCTTACTTTCCGCGCTTGGCGGTGAACTTTCTATCGAATCGTTCGCTGTGTATCGTTCCTGTCATCGCGTCTCCGTCCACCGTCGCGGAGTATTCCATCGTGAACGTGCCGTTCGGAGTGTCGCGCTTGATGGTGAAGCTGATCTTATTGCCCGCCACGGTTCCCTCAAACGGGGCGTCTCCGCGCGGTCCGGTGAGCGTGCCCTTGATCGTGGCCGCGTCCTGCTGGATGGTCAGCGTCGACGTCATGGGTCCATTGCGACCTTCAGAAGTCATTGTCCAAGTTCCGGCGACGTTGGCGGGCGTGTCCGCCGCCACGATCGTTCCGCACACCATGAGCAAGCCACAAGCCAGTAACAGTGCCAACAAAAATGACGTTCTCTTCATACAGTATTCCTCCTCGCACGCCTACAGCAGCGTGCTGATAAGCTAGACGAATCAGACGTCGAAGCGGTTACAGGCTCGTCTAAAGTGGCCCGACCTCGCGAGGGCAGAGCGCCGTGTGCTTCGGCAAAAGCTGGTGCCATGTAACGTAAGTTCGTTGCTTAAATGCCGTACTCTGAGAACGGCTCTAAAGCCCCGATAGGGGCGCCAGAGCTTAGCCCACGGCGTGAGCCGTGGGTAGGCGAGCCCTCCCTCACCCCCTTCCCCTCTCCCGCCCGCGCGGGAGAGGGGTGCCGAAGGCGGGGAGTGGGTCGTCTTTCCCAGGGCTTGCGCCCTGGGCTACAATCTTTCGCCCCTGACGGGGCTGGGAAGCGAATCCCTCGCCGGGCAGACTTCATGAATGAACTTACGTTACATGACGCTAGTCTCCTGTCCCAGTGATTCGTGGTGCAAGTCAGGCCGATATGATGGTGCAAGTCTGCTGGGCAGAGCGAGCGACCTATTAAACACATCCCGGCCCTACTTAGTTCTCTTAGTTCTGGGACAGGACACTACGGCAAACTCAAATGTGAGTGAAGCTCGTGCAGCCCTGAGTTACTTAATGTGAGGGTTAAGCGCGTTCCGTCTTCCGCAGACACTCCCGAGACCGCATGGCCATCAACCTGGACCGAGCCATCCCCCCGATCTACAGGCATGGAAACCTCGGCGGTCACTCCTTCCGGGATATCAATACTCGCCTTGAAATCCGAATCGTCGTGCCGGTAGTCGACTTTGATGGCGCCCTGTGGACAAGGTTCGGACCCCCGTGCCCATTTCAGGTCGCAAAGATCAGGCCGGATAGCGACCTTCTTGAAGCCACCTGCTACGGGTTGAATGCCGAGAACTTGCTCAGTCAGCCAAGCCGTTGGCCCACTCGCCCACCCGTGACAAAGGCTCACAAAGTACCCCTCGCCGTGGTCCGTCTGGAGATGTCCATGGAAGTGCTCCGTTGGCCAGCGCGAGTCATAACCTTCCCAAAACGTTGTGGTCTCGGGCCGGAGCATTCCGCCCCAGTAATCTCGGATCCAATCCAAGGCTTCCTTCCGGCGCCCCGCTTCCGCCATGGCGGAAATTGCGTAAAAGTTCAAGTGCGGTGTGACATTGAAGCGGTAGGGACGCGAGAGGATGTTTTCGTATATCGCCGCGCGCTGGTTTATGTCGGCGAGGCCTGCGTAGACGGCCATGGCGTTGGTCTGCCAGCGTTCACCGAAGATATTTCTTGTGGGATCAAGCGAGTTTTTGAGTGTATCTACCCGAAGCTTCTCAGCGATTCGTTGGAATCTATCCGCGGCTGTGGGGTTACCCACTTGCTCCATAAGCCAGGCGCCTTCGGAGAAGGCCTGCAAACATTCCATCACCGTCACGCGGCGTGATTCGGCGGAGTCCACGTCCAAATCGGGAGACCAGTTGACGAACGTCGAGCGCTTATTTGAATTGGTGAAAAGGCCCTTGTCATCAATCTGCGTGGCCATGTACTCCATCAAGCCTCGCAGCGATTCATGAACGGACCTCAGTTGCGAGAGGTCTCCCGTGTGCCGAAAATAATCAGCCTCGCAGAGCACCCAAAGAGCCGAGAATCCTGGGATTCCGTTTACGTCGTTTTTCACGGGATTCCCGGCGTCGTCGATCAAGCCTTTCAACGATTTTTCGATCAAGAAACGGTCGCCAAAAACGGTGCTGATCACGCGCGCGCTGACGTCCAGGCCGCCGGCCAGGCACACCCTGTCTCGTTTGGGTCCGTCCCAAATGGCGTCCTGCATGCAGAGGTGCGCGGTGTACGCGCCCACTTGCCAAATCGTATTAACCACAGGATCCGAGGACTCGAAGGAACCCAACTGCCTTACGGGGTAGTAGATGTAATCCACGTCGATGGCTTTGAAACGCAGGGGTGATGACCCTCCTAGAAATCTGATCACCACATAAGCGAAGGCGCTCTTGGGGCCATAAGCTGTCCCGTGGGGAGGCACGTCAATCTCGGTAGCCCCAAGGTAGGGGTTGGACAAGGCCTCCTCGATGGATTCGCCATATTGAACCTCCAAGTGCATCGGCGCGGGCGAGGCAGAGATCACGCGAATACGGCCCGGACACTCTTTCCCAAAACCCAACACCAGGTAAGGATACTCCGAGGGCGGAAGCCTTCGAGCGGGCAGAAACACCACAGCCTCATTAGGACTCGGAGGCATTTTCTCGCCATCTTTGACCGCCTTTTTGCGGGGAGGTGTGGGTGGCCGCCGGGCAGGCAGCGACGTGCCACTCCTCAGCAGCGCCGAAATGTTGCGGAATTTCCCCATGCCTTCAGACCCATAGACGAGCTCTTGTGCCCTCAAAAATGCATGGGCAAGAAAAGGGGAAATGCCGTCATAACCTGGCCAGCGGTACATGCCTGCGTCCTCGTTACCATGAAACAAATCTGTCGTTCCCTCGATGCGTCCCAGCGATATTGTTTCCGGCCAGGCGCGATCGTCGAATCCCGGCTGCTCCCATCCCGTTTGGAAATGGAAATCGCACTTCCACGTGGCATCGGTCACAAGAATGGCGGGCTTCATGACCTGGAGCGCAGCCGGGACGATTTTCAACACCAATCTGTCACCTTGGGAAGCCATAACGGCAATCACGTTCCGGCCTACTCGCATTTGTCCGGAAACATCTATCCCTAGCACAAAGGGACGAATTCTTTCCTTGGCATCGCGTTCTCCGCTGGCCAAGAGTTGTCCATTGATGTATACCCTAATGACGTTTGGGCCCGCGGCATAGAGCGTGGCCACCGGTGGGACCCTTCTTAACGAATAGCTTTTCCGATAGAAAAGGAACACGCTCCCTTTCGTGTCCCCTTTCTTAGGACCCCATATATACTCCTCGGGCAAAGGAGCGTGTAGGGTGGATTCGAGCGTTGGAGCGAGAATATCCAAAGTAGGGTCGAGGTGACCTGATTCATGGTGACTCTGGGCGAAACCGAGGGTGGGTGTTTGAAGGACAAGCCAAAGAGCGGCCAAGCTGAAGAGGCCCTTTCGAGACACCGAATCGTGCCTAGCGCGGGCGAACTCCCGGAGGCGCAAAGATCCTGAGGAGGGTGTGTTGGTTGCCATCGAATCTTAACCGTTACGACTTTCGAAGAGACGCCGATTTTACTCGTTTTTTCTCAATGGAACGAGCAAATTCAAGAACGAGACCTGGGGATACAATCGAGCGGTGTGCAATCAGCGTTCAGCTTTCAGCCAATGCTCCAACCACCCCGCCCTGCGGGCTCCCCTCCTTAGCAAGGAGGGGACTCAGGGGTGGTGCTGAGCGCTGATAGCTGACCGCTGACAGCTTTATTCATACCGCAGCGCCACCATAGCATCGACTATAGTCGCCCGATATCGTAGCGCCGGCATCCTTGCCGGCATCCGCCGAGACGGCGGCGCTACTCGTACCGCAGCGCCACCATGGGATCAACCTTCGTCGCCCGACGGGCGGGGATGTAGCATGCCAGTAACGCAACACCCGACAACAGGAGTCCCACTGCGAAGAAAGTGGCCGGGTCGGTAGGCTTGACCCCAAACAGCATGGTTTGCAGTAACCGAGTGATGGCCAGCGATGCTGCTAGGCCGATTCCAGCTCCAATCAATGCCAAGTAGAGCCCTTGGCCGACAGCAAGTTTGAGAATCTCCCTTTGCCCAGCGCCTAAGGCCATGCGGACGCCTATTTCATGCGTACGATGACTCACGGAGTAGGACACCACGCCATAGATGCCCACCGAGGCGAGGATCAGGCCCAATCCTGCGAACGCGCTGAGCAAGAGCAGATTTACGCGCCGTGACGTATGGGAAGCTGCCTCGAGTTGTTCCAGGGTGGCGAAATCGTGGGGCGGCTGGTCTTTGTCGACGCTTGCGATCTGACGGCGCACCGCCCCCTCCCAAAGCCGTGGATTTCCCGCCGTGCGGACGAGCAGCGTCATGTAAGGCTGGCCATCCTGCAGATAGGGGACATAAATCTGCGGACCGGGCTCTTTTTCCACCCGATGTCGAGCGTCGCCCACTATCCCTACGATGGTTAGCCAATCCTTCTTGTGCACCCAACTGCCGACCCTTCTGCCGAGGCATATTTCATTGGGGAAATAACGGCGAGCGAAGGTCTCATTGACGATGGCGACGCTCGGCGAGCCGTCACGGTCGCTGTCGCCAAAATCGCGTCCTTGCTTAAGGGGAATCCCCATGGTGCGGAAATAATCCGGACTAATGGTGGCGAAGGAAGCGCCCCCAATTTCTTCCGATCGCCCTTCGACCGCCAAACCGTTGATGGTACCCGTTCGGTTCCCGAGCGGGGGCATGCCGCTGCCAGCCTACCGATTGCACTCCTTCCAAGCTCTTGATCCCTTCGATCACTTGCTGGAAGAACCTTGCCTGGTCCTTCGGTGTTGGATACTTGGAGAGCGTCAGATCTATGCTGACGCACAGGGTATGCTCTGGTTTGAATCCTAAGTCGATTCCGAGTACTCGCAGGAAGCTCCTCAAGAGTAGGCCGGCGCACACCAGCAGCACCATGGCGAGGGCGGTCTCGGAGATGACGAGCAGGTTGCGGAAAAGCATACCCGGTCGAAGTTCGGCCGCTGCGGCCCGCCTCCTTGAGAACTTCATTTAGCGAAACCCTGGAGGCCTGGAGAGCAGGAGCCAAGCCGAAGGCCAGTCCGGTAATCGCAGCCAAAGCCAAGCTAAACGCCAGGACCCGGTAGTCGAGGCCGATAGGTTCCAGCGACGGAAGGTTCGGAGAAATGAAAGCAATCAGAAGGTCCTTCCCCCAGTACGCCAATGCCAGACCGACTAGCCCTCCCAGCAAAGCCAGCAGCAAGCTCTCCGTGAGAAGCTGCCGGACGACCCGAGTCCTCCCGGCGCCCACCGTCAGCCGCACCGCAATTTCTTTTTGACGGCTGGCCGCGCGGGCGAGAAGCAGATTCGCGACGTTGACGCAGGCGATGAGGAGCAGAAAGCCAACCGCGCCCAAGAAGAGCAGCAAAGAAAGCCGCGAACCCTGGGCGATCTGCTCCTGCCAGCGTGACAGGACGACGCTCTTTTGGATGTCCTTTCGCAAGGTAGGCCTGCATGATCGTGTCCAGTTCAGCCTGTGCTTTTGCCAGGCTCACGCCGGGCTTGAGCCGGCCGATGGCTCGAAGGCTGCGAAATGGCCCCGCCCCTGTTTCGCTCTCGGCAACTGGCACCCAAAGGGCGTACGGAATCTTGAACTCATCAGGTATAACGAAAGTGGCGGGAAGCACTCCTACCACCGTATAAACCTTGCCATCCAAGGTCAAGCCCCTTCCGAGCACAGACGGATCGCCTCTGTAACGGTTTTTCCACAAGGCTTCACTCAGGATCACCACCGGCGCACCGCCAGGACGGTCCTCCTCGGGAAGAAAGAGCCGTCCCACCACGGGGCGAACACCAAGGAGGGAGAAGAAGGAAGTAGTGGCCATGCCGCAGATGATTCGCTCTGGCTCGCCACCTCCGGTGAGGTTGGCCATAAAATCCCTGTAGGCAGCAATCGGGCTGAGCGTTCGGCTCTGATTCCGCCAAGCCGCAAACTCCTTGTTCCACACAAAAGGGTTGAGCCCGTAGTTTCCCAAAATCTCCTGGACATAAACCAGTTCCTCAGGATGCGGGTAGGGCAAGGGACGAAGAAGCACAGCATTCACAACTGTAAAGATGGCTGTGGTGGCGCCGATGCCGAGGGCCAGGGTTATGACCGCCACAGCGGTGAAACCGGGATTCCGCTTGAGTTGGCGCAGGCTGTAGCGAACGTCCTGCCAGAACGTTTCCACGGCTGCTTCCCAGCCGACACTTCGAATCTCTTCCTTCACCGCGTCCATGCTGCCCATCTCGACCCGCGCGGCGCGCAGAGCTTGCTCCTGGCTCATCCCCGAGCGCATCTTCGCTTTTACCGCGGCGTCCAGGTAGCCGCGCAGCTCTTCGTCCATCTCCTGTTCGACTTCTTTCTTATGGAACAGCGTTTGCAGACCGCTCATTAGATTTCGCAAGATTGACATGGTCTCCCTCGCATCGGGTCATTGATTGATCGGGCCATCGAGTGATTTAGTGATTGCGCGATCGTGTGATGAAAAGCCGCAGGAGCTCCTCGCATTCGCTTCACCTCTCAATTACCCGATTACCAGATCACCCGATCTCCCGATTGCTTCATTCATACCGCAGCGCCACCATGGGATCGACCTTCGTCGCACGTAAAGCAGGCAGGCAGGCGGCGAAGGCTCCCACGGCCAGCATGAACATGGCCGCCAAGGCCAGAGTGAGCGGATCGGTTGGCCTCAGCCCGTAGAGCTCACTTCTGATCAGCCGCGTCGTGGCAATGGCCGCAAGCAAGCCGAGCACCGTGCCGGCTGCAACCAGCACCACCGACTGCTGCAAGACCATATAGAGTATTTGTCTCCGGTGTGCACCCAATGCCATGCGAATCCCTATTTCATGGGTTCTTCGCGCGACGGAATAGGCCATCAATCCATAGAGGCCAATGGCCGCCAGCGCCAGGGCGAGAACGCCGAAGAAGGAGCAAAGTTTCGCCAGCAGGCGTTCCTGGGTTAGAGCTTCCGCTATCATCTGAGTTTGCGTTTTCACATCGGCCAGCGCCAGATTCGGATCGATTTCGCGGATGGCGTCTCTCGCCGCGGAGATCAAGGCAAGAGGATCCCCCGCGCTTCGAACTTCAAAATGCATGGCGCCCACCCCCCACTCCGCTTGCGTGTAGGGAAGATACACAGTCCTGGAATCAGCGCTCCTGAGGTTCCGGTACTTGAAATTCCGAACCACGCCCACAATCTCCATGGACTTTTTCGGGTCAAAAGTGTTACCCGCGCTGAAACGTTTGCCGACAGGGTTCGAGTCGCCAAAGAAGTAGTGGGCCAAGCTTTCGTCTACGACGGCAACCTTGGGGGAGCTTGCCGTGTCGCGATCGTCGATGCTGCGCCCCAGCATGAGCTTGACGTCCATCGTCCGGCAGAAATCCGGACCGACGGATTGGCCTTCGATCCTTCTTGCCTGACCCGGCTTCGGCTGGTACCCCTCAGGAGAGATTGACCAGTCACCCCCCAAACCCGTAAGGAGGCCCGATCCAGAAAGCGTGACCGCTTGGACTCCCGGCAGGTACCTGAGACGGGTACGCACATTTTCATAGAGATCCAGCGCGCGTTGGCCCTCGTAGCCGCTTTTCGTTGGATCGAGAGTGAAAACGAGCAGGTTCTTGGGATTGAAGCCGAGATCCTGTTTCTCGAGGTTTACAAGGGTTCGCACAAACAGCCCGGCAGCGACGAGTAGTAAGAGGCTGAGCCCCACCTGTAGAACCACGAGTGCCTTTCCACTCCGCAGTCGGCCTCCTACCCCTGTAAGGCCGCTGGCAGTTTCTTTCAGGCTTGACGCCACATCAATCCGGGTGGCGCGCGTTGCCGGTGCAAGGCCGAACAGAATTCCCGTGAGTACCGAGACCCCGGCACAGAAGCCCAGCACCGCAAGGTCCGGACGTGCCTCCAGCCCTGCCGTTTGCGCGCCCCCCGACATCAAGAGCAGAAGCACGCGACTACCCCAATGGGCAAGAAGAAATCCCGCCGCGCCTCCGATTACTGAAAGCAGAAGGCTCTCGGTGAGGAGCTGTCGAACTAACCTGAAGCGTGACGCGCCAAGGGTCAGCCGAACTCCAATCTCCCTGCGGCGGGCCGCCGCGCGGGCTAGCAGCAGCGTGGCGATGTTCGCGCAGGCGATCAGGAGAACGAGGCTGACGACGGCCATCAGGACCAGCAGCGGCTGGGAGTACTGCAATCGTAAATCGTGAAGGCCGCGGCTTATGGGCAGGAATTCAACCTGGGGCGATTCGTTGGGCTTGAAGGGCGTCTTAGCGACCGCCGCGGCGCTCCGCAGAAAGGGTACCTGGGCTGCCCCGAGCGCCTGCTGTTTGGTGACTCCCGGCTGGAGACGAGCCAGGACCATCACCCACCACCAGCCCGGCGTCGTCCACATTTCGCGACTAAGGGAGGGTTCCGCCCCCCAGGGGCCAATCCTCGCCTCCTGTATCATCGGAATCCAGATGTCGGGCGCGTGCCCGGGTTGGACACCAAAGAATTCAGGTGGCGCGACGCCTACCACAGTGAATGCGACGCCGTTGATGAAGACGGCTTTCCCCACCGCCGATGGAGTACGCCCGAATCTCCGCGTCCAATAGCTGTAGCTGATCACTGCCACCCGCGGGGCACTTTGCGTCACGTCCGTATCGGTAATCATGCGGCCCAATACCGGCAAGACCCCGAGGCCCGAAAAGTAATCCCCCGTGACCATGGCGCCGTCTGCCATGCTTGCCTGGCCGTTGACGCTGGCGTTGAGAGTTTCGTTGGTATGCCCAAGCGGCACGAATCCGAACACGCTGGAGAATACCTGTCTTTGCGAGCGGAGCTGTTCGACGATGGGGAAGGCAAACGACACGGATACCTGACGCCCTTGACCATCAGACATGTTATAGCCGCTCTTGGTAACGTGGAGAGAGTCGCCCGGGTCCCCCCAACACAGCAGGACGAGTTGTTGGGGATCCCGCACCGGCAGCAATTTAAACATCACTGCATTGACTAAACTGAAAACAGCGGTGTTGGCGCCAATGCTGAGTGCCAGGGTGAGGACGACAGCAGCCGTGAAACCGGGATTCCGCCTGAGTTGGCGCAACCCGTAGCGAATGTCCTGCCAGAACGTTCCCAGTGTCGCTTCCCAGCCGACACTGCGGATTTCTTCTTTCACCGCGTCCATGCTGCCCATTTCGACGCGAGCCGCTCGCAGCGCCTGCTCATAACTCATCCCCGAGCGCATCTTCTCTTGCACGGCGGCGTCCAGATAGCCGCGCAGCTCTTCGTCCATCTCCTGTTCGACTTTTTCCTTATGGAGCAGCGCCCGCAGACCCTCAACGATGCTTTGCAATCGCAACATCACAGCCCCCCCTCGCCGCGCTACGGTCACACTTACCATTCGGCCTCGGCTCTCCGCCACCAACCCTGCCCCCTAACACCTAATACGGATTTCTCAACACAGGTGTGGGAGGGCGGGGCCAAAGAGTGCGTGTGAAAGCGTCCTTTGATGCCAGGACCGCATGATAATTCCTTCGGGCGTAGATGCGAGTCTTTGGAGTGCGGCAGCTTGCTGCCGCTTTGGCACCAGCCAGCTTGCTGGCTGGTAGTTCTCGGTTCAAACCCCGCGAGCTAGCTCGCGGGGAGGAAAGCGGCAGCAAGCTGCCGCACTCCAAAGATTCGCACATCTGCCTAAAGGCCGAGTTCTCACAGACTCTCTAAAGCCCCGCCCTTCCGCCAGCCCCGACAAGTGGCCATGCCAGTGAGAAATCCGCGCTGCTACCTTATACCTGGCACCTGCCCCTACGACGCTTCCATGATTCGGGTGATGGCCGCGAGCTGTCTTCCCCATTCCTCTGTTTCGGTTTTCAATTGCTTCCGGCCCAGACTGGTGAGGGTGTAAAACTTCGCACGGCGATTATTCTCCGTCGGCCGCCACTCCGGCTTGATCCATCCCTCCCGCTCCAAGCGGCGGAAGGCGGGAAACAACGAACCCGGATTGACGCGAAACACTCCCCGGCTGATCTGCTCGATCCGCAACGCAATTCCGTACCCGTGCATGGGCTCCAGTGCAAGGGTTCGCAGGATGAGCATGTCCAGGGTGCCCTGCACGAGCCCGCTAGCTTTGGCCGGCATGAGTTTCTCCTCTCGATTGTCAAGATGAAGATACGCTTTTCCCCTAGATTGTCAAGAGGACAGTTTGTCTGGCCTGGACCAGCTTATGCCGGGAGGGAGAAAACGTTGCGACGGGTGCAACTTGGTAGGGCCATAATCTGGGGTCGGCTACTCGAGCTGCTTGTGGCGGTTCGCCATCATGGCGGCGACGCCGGAGCGCCACCAATCGCCCAGGGGCCCTTGCAGCGAATTCTGCGGCCACGCCGACTTTGCCGGGGCGAGCTTGAGGGTGGCAATCAAAACGTCGTCCCCGAAAATCGAGGCTTCTTGCAGGATGTTTCCATCTTGGGCGATGATGCGGCTCTGGCCATGGGAGCCCGTCAGATCGTGATTGGCGGGTGCGTTCGCCGCCACCACATAAACGGAATTCTCCACCGCCCGAGCCATCATCTGCGCCCGGTAGGGAGCAAGCTTGGATTCTTCTTTCAGAGAAGACTCCGAGCTCACGTAGTAAACCACCTGCGCGCCTTCGAGGGCGGGCAGGCGGACGAGCTCGGGGTAGCGCTCATCATGGCAGATGAGCATGGTGGAGGGGATGCCCTCCAGGTCGAAGTACGCGAGGTGGTTGCCGGGCACAGCCCACTTCTCGCCGGCAAGATAGATCTTTCCGTAGCGCTCCACCCGTTCGCCGCGCGAATTGAAAACATCGGCAGCGTCGTAGGCATGGTTATTGATCTTGTACACGGTGCCCAGCACCACGGCGATTTTTTTATCACGGCAAATCTGCCCTATGTTCTCTTCGGCGGCGGCGATCTCCTTTTCAGAAGCCGGCGGTACAGATTCCGTGTCATAGCCCGTCAGCGCGCATTCGGGGAAAACCGCCACCTGCACCTGCGCGGAGGCGAGCTGACCCAATATTTCACTTATCCGTTTCTGATTGTCGTTCAGGTTTGATGAGGAGCGGAATTGCACTGCCGCAACTTTGAGTTCCGGCGTTTGTCCCCGCAAGGAGAGAACTGCGAAAAGTCCGATGCCGGCGGCCGTGAAAACGCCGTGCGTCAAGCGACTAATCCCGTTCGACTTCATTTTCGAAACCATCGCGAACAACTCCTTTCAGATTGGGGTGTGGACCTCTTGCTATGATCGTATTACCTAATGGTGATCAATTTCTTCTCCGACTTTCAGTGTCCCAATATGGGTCGTGCCCAGTCCAAGTGACCAACGCGTGTTGAATCTCTCGGCGCCCCTGCGGCTCCAGCAGTCCGCCCAAGAATTGTACCAAATGCTTTCGGCATTTCCCGATTTCCCCCGGGGCAGAAATCCGATTCTGATTTGTTATAATCCGAAAAGGGGTAGTTTGACTCTTGAGTCATCCACAACGACACGACGGGGCGGAGTTTGTCGCCGGGCATGTCAGTCGCCATTTATAAGTTGAACGCGGAGGCTTGCAATGACCTTGGATGGAAAAGTCGCTCTAATCACCGGTGCTGGGAAGGGGATCGGGAAAGGGTGCGCAGAGGTCCTCAGTTCAACATGGGGCTCGAATCGCCGTGGTGGACATTGATACGGCCGCCGGGCCGCAGACTGCCAAGGGAATTGAGGCAAACGGAGGCCACGCCGTCTTCTTGCCGGCGGACGTTTCCAAGGCGGCTGACGTTCAGAATATGGTCGCACAGCTCATTGGACTATTTGGGCGACTCGACATCTTGATTAACAACGCCGGGTACCACATTTCGAAAAGCGTCGAAGATACCAGTGAAGAAGAGTGGGACTACATCCTGAACACGAACCTGAGGAGTGTCTTTCTCTGCTCGAAATACGCGATCCCCTATCTGAGGAAAACCCGAGGGGCCATCGTTAATATGGCCTCCATGGTCGGCCTGGTAGGCCAGCGCAATGCGGGCGCCTATTCGGCGACCAAAGGCGGCATCATCGCGATGACCAAAGGGATGGCCCTCGATTTCGCCAAGGACGGCATACGGGTCAACTGTATCTGTCCGGGTTGGGTGAAAACGCCGCTCGTGGAAGATTGGTTCAGCCAGCAGGCGGACCCGCAAGCCGCCAAGACATATATCTTCGCAAGACACCCCCTGGGCAGAATTGCTACGCCCGAAGAGGTCGGGGATGCCGCAGTGTTTCTGTGCAGTGAAGCGTCCTCCTTTGTCACGGGCGTAACCCTTCCGTTGGACGGAGGCGTAACCTTGGGCTACTAGTGTCATGTAACAGTCTAATGTTGACCATGGTATTACTTGGCCGTTGGTAGGGTGGGGGCTTGCTCGGGTCGCCAGTCTATCCGATGGTTGTTGCACTCTCAGCGTGTCGTGAGTAGGGTAAGTTTCATCTGTGCTATAATTACGATTTGGACTCGGGGAGCGAGGTCGAATCCCGAGGTGATCGGGACGCCGCCCCGATATTTTTTTGTCCGGGAAAATTATTGGCGATGAAGCAAATCCTTTTGACCAACGATGACGGAATCCAGGCGCCGGGGTTGAAGTCACTGGAAGAAAGCCTGGCGTCGGTGGGCGAAGTTACCGTGGTAGCTCCGGACAAGGAGATGAGCGGCGCCAGCCAATCCATCAGCGCGCACACACCGCTACGCGTTCGTAAGCTTGATGAGCGGCATTACGCTGTCTCAGGCACGCCCGCTGACACGGTCATTATCGGCCTCTACCACCTCCTTCCGCAGAAGCCTGATCTTGTAGTTTCCGGCATCAACCCAGGCGGCAATTTGGGGGAAAACGTGGTTTACTCGGGGACCGTGGCGGCAGCCATGGAGGCGGTGCTGCACGGTGTGCCGTCATTCGCAATATCTTTGGCCACGCGCAAGTCCCTGGATTTTTCCGGCGCCGCCGCATTCGCCGCCCAACTGGCCGCTAAGATTTTGGCGGAAGGCTTGCCCGAGGGCGTGATGCTCAACGTGAACATGCCTCGGGGCGAGGTGCGCGGCGTGCGCCTGACCCGCCAAAGCCAGAAGATTTCGCAGAACCTGGTGGTGGAAAAGAAAGACCCACGCGGGCGCTCCTATTATTGGCTTGATGAAACCGTGGAGCTTGATCAGGCTGAGCCGGATTCCGACTATGCCGCCATCCTGGCCCACGAGATTTCCGTTACCCCCCTGCACGTTGACCGTACCCATTACCCCAGCCTCAATCACCTTTCCCTCTGGCTCCCTGCTCTGGAGTTGCCTGTGGGCCGGTAGCGCGTAAGCAAGGTCTGCGCTACACGACTCCGTGGAACTGATTTTTTTGACAGCAGGAGCCCTGAAGAAATACAATTTGTATCTTAAGGGTACTTCAGGACAGCAATTAAAGAGATGACGGTTGGGTGGAACGCGTCGTCTTATTCACAACTTCCGACACGGCTCGGGAAAGTCCGATGTTGGAAAGCTCTTCAGGCAGCGAAGATAGCACGAGAGCGGGACGACCGCGACAAGTAGCGCATTCTGAGAGCTTAAGTCGCCTCGGGAAATTCTGTTGGGGCTCCCTCAATGGCCCAGATTTTTCAGCGTAGCACCAATACAATTTCGCGCCTGAGTATCTATGGGGCGGTGTTTATCGCGGCCGCTCTCGGTTACCTTGGGTGGGCCATCACCCAATCACCTTACTTCACCAACGTCAATGTTCCCCGGCAACAACCGGTGCCTTTCAGCCACAAACATCACGTGACCGATGACGGGATTGATTGCCGCTTCTGTCACACCTCAGTGGAAAAATCATCCTTCGCCGGCATTCCCTCGACCCATGTCTGCATGAGTTGTCATTCGAAGCTATGGGTTAACAGCCCGATGCTGGAACCCGTGCGGATGAGTTATCAGACCGACAAGTCTCTCCAGTGGACGCGAGTCAATGCGCTTCCCGACTTTGCGTATTTTGACCACAGCATTCATATCCATAAGGGCGTTGGGTGCACAACATGCCATGGCCCGATTGGCGAGATGCCTCTTACCTGGAAGGCCAACACGCTTTATATGCGCTGGTGTGTTGATTGCCATAAACATCCGGAGCGGTACGTCCGGCGGCGCGAGGATGTTTTCAAGGCTGATTACAAGCCACCCAAAGACCAGCTCGCCTTGGGACGACAACTGGTGAAGGACTACAAGATTAAGGATGCAAGGCAACTGACGGATTGCTACACATGCCACAGGTGAGGAGTGGCTGCGTGAAAATCGTTCCATTCTCGCATTGGAACACACGGAGGGCCCAAGTCGAGAAACAGCCCTCTCCCTTGGGGAGAGGGCGAAGACCCAAGCGGGGAGTTTTCTTGCCTCTGCTCGACGGAGCACAGGGGAGACCAAGGCTCAATGGCTGATACCGAGAACACCAAGCGGGCTTACGCGAATGACGCCAAGAAGCAGTTTTGGCGCGGCCTGGACGAGCTGGCGGAGACTCAGGAGTACAAGGACTTCCTTCATCACGAATATCCGTACGGAGCCGCAAAAGAAGCCAACAGCATGGGACGCCGCGATGTTCTCAAGCTGATGGCTGCGTCCGCCGCCTTGGCGGGCCTGACCGCGTGCACGAAGCTTCCCACCGAGAAGATCGTCCCTTACGCTCAGCAATCGCCAGAGGAGTTCATTCCGGGCAGACCGCTCTTCTACGCTACCGCCATGCCTTTCGGCGGCTTGGGCACGGGACTCCTGGTGGAAAGCCACATGGGCCGCCCAACGAAGGTGGAAGGTAATCCCGCCCACCCCGCCAGTCTCGGCGCCGCCGATATTTTCGCGCAAGCTTCTGTGCTCGGCCTCTACGATCCGGATCGCTCGCAAGTGGCGGTGCGCAACGGCCGGATTGGAAGTTGGAGCGCATTCCTCACGGCAATGGATGGGCTCCGGCTGCAACTCGCAAGCAACAAGGGAGCCGGGTTCCAGCTGTTGACGGAAACTATTACTTCGCCCGCGCTTTCGGACCAGATTCATTCTCTGCTGACTCAATTCCCATCCGCAAAATGGCATCAATTCGAGCCCTGCGGATGCGATGCTGCCCGGGAGGGCTCGCGCCTGGCTTTCGGCGAGTACGTAAACACGGTAAATCGATTTGACCAAGCAGACGTAATCCTCTCTCTCGATGCCGATTTTCTCTGCTCCGGCCCCGGCAGCCTGCGATACGCGCATGACTTTGCCGACAAACGGCGGATTAGCGACCGCCAATCGCCGATGAACCGGCTGTACGCGGTGGAGAGCACGCCGTCCAATACCGGAGCCATGGCGGATCACCGGTGGCCTTTGCGCGCGTCGGAGCTGGAGAGTTTCGCCCGCTTCGTTGCGGATGGGTTGGGAGTTAGGTACCTTCCCGGCGCGCCGCCAACGTTTTCCAATCTCTCTAACGATTCGGTTGCCGCGCTGGTCCGTGATCTTCAGCAACACCGCGGGGCGTGCTTGGTGCTGGCAGGCGATCAGCAACCGCCGGTGGTGCACGCGCTGGCGCACGCCATGAATGAAGCGCTCGGGAACGTGGGCAAGACCGTTTACTACACGGAGCCCCTCGAAGCAGCCCCCGTCAATCAACTTGAATCCCTGCACGAGCTGGTTTCAGACATCGATGCCGGCCAAGTCGATGTGCTGTTGATACTGGGCGGCAACCCGGTTTTCACTGCCCCTGCGGACTTGCAATTTCGAGAAAAGCTCTTGAAGGTTGGCCTGCGAATCCATCTTGGGCAGCACGAAGACGAGACCGCTGAGCTCTGCCACTGGCACATCCCCCAGGCCCATTATCTCGAGTCGTGGGGCGATGTGCGGGCCTACGACGGGACCGTAAGTATCATCCAGCCGCTCATTGCGCCGCTTTACGAAGGCAAAACCGCCTCTGAGCTCCTTTCGGTGCTTCAAGGTCAGGGTAGCCGGCAAGCCCACGCCGTTCTCCAGGACTACTGGAAACTCCAGAGGCCCGGACCGAATTTTGAAGCGGTCTGGGAATCCTGGCTTAATGAGGGAGTGGTTACCGGGACGGCTCTGCCGGCGAAGCCGGTGAAGTTCGTGCCCGAGATTCAGGCACGACTCTCCCAGTATGCGCTCGCCCATAGGGAGAGCAGTGGCCTGGAAGTCATCTTTCGTCCCGACCCCACAATTTGGGACGGCCAGTTCGCCAATCTCGGCTGGCTCCAGGAGTTGCCCAAGCCGCTCACCAAGCTCACCTGGGATAACGCGGCCATGGTCAGCCTTGCCACGGCGGAACGCCTCGGCGTCAAGAACGGGGATGTGGTGAAACTCCGCCGCGAGCGCCACGAGGTTCAAGCCCCGATTTGGATCATGCCGGGTCATGCGGATGATTCCGTCACGGTGCACCTGGGCTACGGGCGAAGGCGCGCAGGGAGAGTCGGCACAGGGATCGGGTTCAACGCTTACGCGATTCGCTCCTCGGGCGCGATGTGGTTTGGCTCCGGGCTTCAAATCGCGAAAACGGGCGACACCTACAGCCTGGTGACCACGCAGCATCACCGCATCATCACTGGGCAGAACCAGAAGAAGGAAGAGGAGGAAAGCGTTGCGGCGGCCCGGCGAGACCTGGTCAGGGTTGCCACCCTCGATGAATTTCGCAAGAACCCGGATTTTGCCAAAGACCCGGAGGAACGGACCACGCGTGCCCCGTCGCTCTATCCCGGCTTCAAAGACGAGGGATATTCCTGGGGCATGGCGATCGATCTGAATGGCTGTACAGGCTGTAATGCCTGCGTTGTGGCATGCCAATCTGAAAACAACATCCCGGTGGTCGGCAAGGACCAGGTGGCGCGGGGCCGCGAAATGCACTGGATCCGCGTGGACACTTACTTCCGCGGAGCCCTGGAGAATCCGGAAACGTACCACGAAATCGTGGTGTGCATGCAGTGCGAGAACGCTCCCTGCGAATCCGTCTGTCCGGTGGGCGCCACCGTCCACAGCCCCGAGGGCCTTAATGAAATGGTCTACAACCGCTGCGTGGGCACGCGATATTGCTCCAACAACTGCCCCTACAAGGTAAGGCGCTTCAACTTCAAACTCTTTCAGGATTGGACGACGCCCAGTCTGGTCCCCATGCGGAATCCCAACGTAACGGTCCGGAGCCGGGGCGTGATGGAGAAGTGCACCTACTGCATCCAGCGCATCAACGCAAAGAAGATCGAGGCGGAAGAGCAGAACCGCGAAGTGCGCGATGGGGAGATTCTCACGGCCTGCCAGCAATCCTGCCCGGCGCAGGCAATTGTTTTCGGAAACATCAAGGATCCGGACAGCCGCGTGTCCAAACTCAGAGCGCAATCCAGAAACTACACGCTGTTGACGGACTTGAACACGCGGCCAAGGACCACTTATTTGGCCAGGCTGCGAAATCCCAACCCGGAGATCAAGGAGTAATCGTTGAGCCCCGACGCACCAGACAAGACAGCCGCCGTGCAGCCGGCTAGTCCCTTTCTTGGGCCCGGCCATTCCTACGCGTCGGTCACCGACAAGATCAGCTCGATTGTCTTGGTGGAAGGCACGAGGAAGGGCTGGGTGTTGGGGTTTGCCATCGCCTTTGCACTCTTCATGGTCTTCAACATGGCCGTGGCTTACCTGCTTTACATCGGGGTTGGCATCTGGGGAATCAACATCCCCATTGGCTGGGGATTTGCCATTGTCAATTTTGTTTGGTGGATCGGAATCGGGCACGCAGGAACGCTGATCTCAGCCTTCCTGCTGTTGATGCGCCAGGCATGGCGGCAGTCTATCAACCGCTTTGCCGAGGCGATGACCTTGTTCGCGGTGGCCTGCGCGGGGATGTTCCCGCTCCTCCATATGGGCCGTCCCTGGCTGTTTTACTGGCTGGTACCTTATCCCGACACGATGGGGACCTGGCCGCAATTCCGCAGCCCGCTGGTTTGGGACGTATTCGCGGTGTCCACGTATGCGACTATTTCGCTCCTCTTCTGGTTTGTGGGGTTGATTCCCGATCTGGCCACATTGCGCGATCGCACCAAGAAGCGTCTGGCTAAAATTATTTACGGCATATTTGCCATGGGCTGGCGCGGCTCGGCCGTACACTGGCGCAATTATGAAATGGCTTCCTTGCTGCTCGCGGGGCTGGCCACGCCGCTGGTTGTTTCTGTCCACACGGTCGTGAGCTTTGATTTCAGCATTGCCATCGTTCCCGGTTGGCACAGCACCATTTTCCCGCCCTATTTTGTTGCGGGCGCCATTTACTCCGGCTTTGCCATGGTGTTAACGCTGGCCATCCCGCTCCGTTATTTCTACAAGCTCGAGGACTTCGTCACCGAACGCCACCTGGACAACATGGGGAAAATGCTGCTGGCAACGGGCCTGATCGTGGCCTACGGATACGTGATGGAGACGTTTTCGGCCTTTTACAGTGGGAACCAGTACGACAGGTACATGATCATGAACCGCATGACCGGCCCTTATGCTCCGATTTACTGGATCCTCATTACGTGCAATATTGCCATTCCCCTGACACTTCTCTGGTCCTCGCGCATCCGCAGAAACGTGCTGGCGCTTTTCCTGATTTCGCTGGTAATTCAAACTGGCATGTGGCTGGAGCGCTTTGTCATCGTCGTAACTAGTTTGCATCGCGATTTCATGCCTTCGGCGTGGGGGATGTACTATCCGACCATATGGGACTGGGCGACTTTCATTGGAACTATAGGCCTGTTTTTCACCTTGTTCCTGCTTTTCATCCGATACCTCCCGATGATTTCGATCTTCGAGATGCGGGAACTAGTGCACAAGACGGCGGAGGAGAAAACCTAGGAGATTGAATCATCGATTCATCGGGTCATTGATTCATTGAAAGACATGAAGCGACACGCTATTTACGGCCTGTTGGCCGAATTCGAAAACTCGGAAGACCTGCTCAGCGCCGCCCAGCGCGCGCACCAAGCCGGATACCGCGGGTTGGACGCGTTCTCGCCGTTCCCCATCGAGGGCCTGGCGGATGCGGTGGGTTTTCGCAGCTCGCGCGTCCCCCTCCTCAGCCTGATGGGAGGACTCGTCGGATGCATTGGGGGCTTCTTCCTTCAATACTGGCCGAACGTTTTCGGATATCCCCTGGACATCGGTGGCAAACCTCACAATAGCTGGCCGAATTTCATCCCCATTACTTTTGAGCTGACGATTCTTTGCGCGGGCTTGGCGACTGTATTCGGAATGCTGGCTCTCAACGGATTGCCCACTCCCTATCATCCGGTCTTTAACGTCCCGCGCTTCGAGCTGGCCACGCGGAATCGGTTTTTCCTGTGCATCAAGGCGCAGGACCCGAAGTTCGACTTGCAAAAGACCAAGGAATTTTTGACGACCCTGAAAGCCAAAGAGGTTTCAGAGATTGAGTCCTAAAACAAGTCAAGAAACAGCCCTCTCCCTTGGGGAGAAGGTGGCGTTCCCGCAGCCGCGGGAGAGCCGGGTGGTGAAAACGCCGGTCACGGTCCACCCTCTCCCCTGGGAAGAGGGAGAGGACCCAATTTTTGGTTCACAGCAGATGACAGTCTTAGCGGCAGCCTTACGCTGGGTTTGTGTCGGTCTCTGCGGATTGTTCCTGTTCGGCTGCCGGCTGGATATGCACGTGCAACCCAAGTATAACCCGCTCGACCCCAGCAGCTTCTTTGGCGACGGCAGGTCCGCGCGGCCGGAAGTTCCCGGGACCGTGGCGCACGGGCATTTACGCGCCGACGAACTTCTGTATACAGGGAAGGTGAATGGGGAGCCGGCTGATGCCTTTCCATTCCCCATCACGCGTGAGGTGCTGGAGCGCGGCCGCGAGCGATACAACATCTACTGCTCGCCCTGTCACGACTACACGGGTAGTGGACGGGGGATGGTCGTGCAAAGAGGTTTCCCGCCCCCGCCTTCTTATCACATTGAGCGCTTGGTGAAGGCCCCGGCAGGGCATTTCTTTGAGGTCATGAGCGACGGTTTTGGGGCCATGTACAGTTACGCGTCGCGCGTGACTCCGGAGGATCGTTGGGCCATCGTCGCTTATATTCGGGCTCTCCAGTTGAGCCAGCATGCGAGGCTGGAAGATGTGCCACCCCAAGAAAGGCAGCAGTTGACAGAACAGGCTAAATGAATTCGACTGAATCCATCCAAACCGGTTTAGAGCGCTTCCAGAAGAGCTCGCTGGTGATTGGCTTGGCGGCCTTGGCGCTTTGCGTGGCGGGCGCTTTCCATAGTCCAACCCAGTTCTTCCGCTCCTACCTGTTGGCGTTTGTGTTCTGGATCGGTGTGGCGCTCGGCTGCTCGGCGATTCTGATGCTGCATCACATGGTGGGCGGAAGGTGGGGGTTCGCTCTTCGCCGGTTGCTTGAATCGGGGACACGAACATTCTACTTGATGGCTGTCTTGGCGGCGCCTCTTCTGTTCGGTCTACGCCGCCTTTACAGTTGGGCGGACCCTGAGAAGGTCAAGCTTGACCCGATTCTGCAATACAAGGCCCCGTACTTAAACGTTCCCTTCTTCATCATCCGGACGGTGATTTACTTTATCGCCTGGGTGGCGCTGGCCTACTTCCTTAACAAGTGGTCCCGGGAGCAGGACGAGACCGCGAACCCCCAATTGGCGAAGCGCCTCCAGAATCTCAGCGGGCCCGGGATGGTCATTTATGGCCTGACCGTCACATTCGCGTCGATTGACTGGGTGATGTCGCTCGAACCCCGGTGGTTCTCCACGATCTATGGAATGATCTTCATGGTCACGCAAGCGTTGGCGGCGATGTCCATCGTGACCATTGCCGTTATCCTGCTTTCAACCCACGAACCTTTCTCCGACCTCGTTTCCAAGCGAGTCCTGAATGACTATGGGAACCTGCTACTGACTTTCACCATGCTCTGGGCATATCTCTCTTTCTCACAGTACCTCATCATCTGGTCGGGGAACCTTCAGGATGAGATTCCCTGGTACGTCAGCCGCGCCTCGGGTGGATGGGCCTGGGTGGCGGTGGCGCTCATCGTTTTTCACTTTGCCGTACCCTTTATTCTGCTCTTGTCCCGCTTTGTGACACGCAGGACGCTATGGCTGGGAATCGTTGCTGCAATTCAGATCGTCATGAGCGTGATCGACATCTTCTGGCTCATGGCGCCTGCCTACGAGCGCTCCGGTCCCCAGTTTCACTGGATGGACTGGGCGGCAATTCTCGGCATCGGCGGCGTTTGGACTTGGCGATTCACCGCAAGCCTGAAAGGCAGACCGCTGCTGCCACTTCACGATCCCCAAATGGAGGGCATAGGCCATCATGGATGAGAGCGGCGGGCCCGGCGAACAGCCCCGGCGAGGCCACGAAACCACCGATGCCAGCATCCGCAATTTGATTATTTTCGGCGCCGGCTTGTTGCTTCTGGTCATCGCGGGTCTCCTGGTCAGTGGAGCCGTGTTCCATTACTATGTTGGACATCAGGGATTAGGTCCCCCGGCGTCACCCTTCGAGAATGTTCGCATGCTGCCACCCGAGCCGCGCTTGCAAGTTACGGCCCCGAAGGACCTCGAGCAGTACAAGGCCGCGCAGGAAGAAATACTGAATAACTACGGGTGGGTGGATCAAAACGCTGGTATTGTGAGGATTCCTATTGACCGGGCAATGGATATCCTGGTTCAGAAGGGTTTGCCACTTCGCGGCGCGGCCCCCGCGAAGCGAGGCGTGCCGAAGACGTTCTGAGCATCGATAGCCGAAAGCGGCTATCCGTGATGTCAGAAGCGGGGTGCCGCGGGCTGAGACCGAGGGTAGGTTTTTCGTGCCCCGCAAGGGCACAAGATAGTAGCCGGGGGCAGCGCCCCCGGAATGTGCGACGTTCGTTCTATGACCCTGGAGGGGCGATCGCCGGCCCAGGGGCAGGAAAGACGCCGCGGGGCCATACGGCAATAGTCTCCGCACCTGAAAAGAAGGGGGATTGAATCGGATGGCTAGCGCTGACATCTAATTGGATTGATACGGTGCATCACCATAAGCGTTAACTTAAGGGTTTCGGTATCGTCCGAAGCCGCGTTAGCGGCGCAATAATGTGGCCCACGGCGGAAGCCGTGGGATCGCATAGCGCAGGGAAGAGCGTGAGCCCGCCGCGGCGGGCGACATAAGAATCCCACTCGGCCCGTCCTGATTATGTCGCCCCTGCCGGGGCTTAAGAAGTCATTGCTGCTCCCTATTTTCCCTCGGCTTTCGCCGTGGGCCAAATTATGCCGCCCGCTCAGGCGGGCTTTGGGGCGCGTCTAGCCGTTAGGTCAACGCTTATAGGGTGCAACACAGTTCCTTGGTGGAGAGGCAAGGGAATGAATTTGATGGCGACCACTAATCACCGGAGAAGGCTTCGGCTGTACATTCAACGCGCCGGGCATGGCTTTGCCTGGCGCCGGTGGATGGTTTTATTTCTAGGGTTGCTCGCCGTTTGTGGAGCACCCGCCGCCCGCGCGGACAATTCCAAGATTCTCCCTTCCCTCCTCCAAGGAATAGGGATCGACCAAAGATTAAATGAACAGGTCCCTCTCGATTTGCAGTTTCGGGACGAGGCAGGCAAGGCGGTAACACTGGGTGATTACTTCGGCAAGAAGCCGATAATCCTCTCCCTGGTTTATTTCAGTTGTCCCATGCTTTGCACCATGGCTGAGAATGGCTTGCTGCACAGCTTGGAGGAAGTCAAGTTCAGCGTGGGAAACCAATTTGACGTTGTAACCGTCAGCTTTGACCCTCACGACACCTCGGAACTCGCCGCAGGCAAGAAGGCGGTTTACGTCGGCCTTTACGGGCGAAAAGGAGCCGATCGCGGCTGGCACTTCCTCACCGGAGACGAAGCCTCCATCGAAGCACTCACCAGGGCGGTGGGGTTCCGGTACAAGTACGACGCGCAGGCCAAGCAGTACGTTCATGCCACGGGGATCATGGTGCTTACTCCCCAAGGCAAAGTCGCGCGGTACTATTACGGGATCTACTATCCTTCGCGCGACCTGCGCCTGGGTTTGGTCGAGGCCTCCGCGAACAAGATTGGCTCGCCGGTTGATGAGGTGCTGTTGTTCTGCTGCCGGTACGACCCCCAAACAGGCAAGTACGGCGTGATTATTTCGCGCATTATCCAGCTCTCGGGGCTGATGACCGTCCTTTCCATCGCAGCGCTGATACTGGCGCTCTCCAGGAGCCGGAAGACGGTCAGTTCGTGATGATTTTTGCCGGATGCGGAATACGGCATAGGGGTCCGGGTTGGCCGCGTTGCGGCGATTTTACATCGCCATTTGGCGGCGTGAGGCTGCCTTCGAATGGCGACGTAAAGTCGCCTCTACACCGGCCCACTACCAAAGGTGAATAAGGAAAATGTGGCAAGGGTTCCCAATACGGCCTGAGCAAGCCTCCACAATCGCGCCAGGAGTGGATCATCTTTACTATTTTCTGACTGCGGTGGATTTGTTTTTCACCGCCCTCATCTTCCTGACCGTATTCTATTTCGCAATCAAATACCGGCGCCGGTCCGAAAAAGACAAGGCTACCCAGGTCGAAGGGAGCCTCCCGCTCGAAGTGCTATGGACCTTCATTCCGCTGGTCTTTGTTGTGGTGATCTTCCTCTGGGGGACGAATCTCTACATCCGAAACTCCCGCCCGCCGGAAGCGTCCATGGAGATTTTTGTCATCGTGAAGCAATGGATGTGGAAGCTCCAGCATCCCGAAGGCCCGATGGAAATCAATGAGCTGCACGTGCCCGTAGGCCGCCCCATCAAGTTGACCATGACCTCCGAGGACGTGATTCACAATTTCTATGTCCCCGCCTTCCGCATTCAGAAAGACGTGGTGCCGGGAATGTACGCCAGCATCTGGTTTCAGGCAACCGAGACGGGCCGATACCATTTCTTCTGCAATCAATACTGCGGCACGAATCACGCCCTCATGGGCGGGTACGTGACCGTCATGAAGCCGGATGACTACGAGCAGTGGCTCAGCGGCGGCCTCCACGGGGAATCGATGGTATCCGCAGGCGCCAAAGTTTACGAACAACTGGCCTGCATCACCTGCCATGGGACCGGCAAGGGACCACCGTTCGTGGACCTCTTCGGCAAGCCCGTGAAACTAAGTAACGGAACGACGGTGATTGCCGACGAGGCTTATATCCGGGAGTCCATTTTGTATCCTTCAGCGAAAATCGTGGCCGGATATCAGCCCACCATGCCAACCTACAAAGGCCAGGTCACGGAGGAGCAATTATTGCAGCTTATGGCTTACATCAAGTCTCTGAGCTCCGCGGAAGGGAAGGTGACGAAGTAATGGGAACGGCACCCGTCGAAACGGGGATCAAATCTCGCGTCCATTATCTGAATGCCAGCTACGGCATCAAGTCATGGCTGCTGACCACGGACCACAAACGCATCGCGCTGCTGTATCTTGCCTCGATCACTTTCTTCTTCTTTGTGGGTGGGTCGGCCGCAGTGCTGATGCGTCTGAACCTGATCAATCCCCAGGGCGCCCTGCTCGAACCGGCAACCTACAACAAGCTGTTCAGTATGCACGGAATCATCATGGTGTTCCTCTTTATGATCCCCTCCATTCCGGCGGTGCTGGGGAACTTTCTCGTCCCCATGATGATCGGGGCCCGCGACCTGGCTTTCCCCAAACTCAACCTCCTAAGCTGGTACGTCTTCATGGTGGGCGGGTTGTTCACACTTTATGCCGTGATTGCCGGGGGAGTGGACACCGGTTGGACTTTCTACACGCCGCTGAGCACCACGTATTCAAATACCAATGTAATTTCTGCGGCGCTGGGCGTGTTCATCGCCGGCTTCTCCTCCATCCTGACCGGGCTGAACTTCATCGTCACCATCCACAAGATGCGCGCGCCCGGACTCACCTGGTTCCGGCTTCCGCTCTTTATATGGGCAATCTATGCCACCAGCGTCATTCAGATCCTCGGAACTCCGGTCCTGGCGATTACTATCGTACTCGTCGCCCTTGAACGGCTCATCCATGTGGGCGTCTTCGATCCGGCAGTGGGAGGGGATCCGATCCTCTTTCAGCACTTGTTCTGGTTTTACTCACACCCCGCGGTCTACATCATGATCCTGCCCTCCATGGGCGTCGTGAGTGAGCTGGTCACCGCATTCTCCAAGAAACGGATCTTCGGTTATAAGTTCATCGCCTTTTCAAGCGTGGCCATCGCCGCGATTTCCTTCCTGGTTTGGGGTCACCACATGTTTGTGGCGGGACAATCTGTTTATGCGGGGATTGTATTCTCCGCGCTGAGCTTCGCAGTCGCCATTCCCTCCGCCATCAAGGTTTTCAACTGGACCGCCACGCTTTACAAAGGGTCGGTCTCCTACCAGGCGCCGATGCTCTATGCCATTGGCTTCATCGGGCTATTCACCATGGGTGGATTGACCGGCCTGTTCCTCGCTACGCTGGCCGTTGACGTGCACGTTCACGCCACTTATTTCGTAGTGGCTCACTTCCACTACATCATGGTGGGTGGCGCGGTGATGGGTTACATGGGCGGCATTCATTTTTGGTGGCCCAAGATCACCGGACGCATGTATCCGGATGGATGGGCAAGATTGGCGGCTGCGATCATTTTTATTGGCTTTAACCTGACCTTCTTCCCCCAGTACATGCTTGGCTACCTGGGGATGCCGCGCCGCTATGCGGTTTATGCGCCGGAATTCCAGGTGCTGAATGTGATGTCCTCCGCCGGCGCATCGGTCCTGGGCGTGGGTTACCTGATCCCGCTGGTTTACCTCGTTTGGTCGATGCGCTACGGACCTATTGCCGGGCCCAACCCCTGGGGCGCCAAAGGTCTGGAATGGCAGACGCCCTCTCCGCCTCCGACTGAGAACTTCGAAGAAACACCCATCGTCACGGAAGAAGCTTACGCATACGGAACGGAGGAAACTCGAGTTGCATAGCAGCAACACCGCCCTGGCCGAACAATTCGACGATCTCGAACAGCAGCACGAGGCCTCCAGCCTTGGGATGTGGGTATTCCTGGCTACGGAGATCATGTTTTTTGGCGGCTTGTTCACCGCCTATATTATTTTCCGGAACCTTTATTTGCCCGCCTTCGAAGCTGGTAGCCGTCTGCTGGACGTTCGCATTGGAGCCTTCAATACAGCAGTATTGCTGTGCAGCAGCTTGACCATGGCGCTGGCCGTTCGCGCCGCCCAACTGGGGAAAAAGGGGGCGCTCATCACCTTTCTGCTGCTCACCTTACTATTGGGACTGACGTTCGTGGGCGTCAAACTCACCTTGGAATGGCGACACGATTACCTCGAAGGGCTGGCGCCCGGAGTGAACTGGACATTTGATGGGCCTGACTCGCACCACCTGGAATTGTTCTTCTGTTTTTACTTCTTCATGACCGCCGTCCACGCCCTGCACATGGTGATTGGAGTCGGAGTCCTCACGGCGCTCACTATCATGGCTTGGCGGGGGAAATTCTCACCGCAGCGCTACAACGCTGTTGAGATGTCGGGACTGTACTGGCACTTCGTGGATATCATCTGGATTTTCCTTTTCCCTTTACTGTATTTGATCGGGGGGCGCTACTGATGCCGGGCCACATTATTCCCAAGAAGCTCTATATCCTGGTATTCGCAGCGCTGATCGTGCTCACCGGCCTCACCACAGGTGTCGCGTTCATTAACCTGGGCAAATGGAACACCGTCGCGGCGCTTGCCATTGCCGTCTGCAAGGCCTCGCTAGTAGTCCTTTTCTTCATGCATCTTCGGTGGAGTTCCAACCTCCTGCGGATCGTGGTCGTCTCCTCCCTCCTCTGGCTCGCCATCCTGATCGGCCTGACCCTCAGCGACGTATTTACCCGCGATTGGACGCCAGTTCCTTCGAATTGGGAAGCCCAGATTCAGCAAGATGTACGCTAGCGCGGATATCTCACCCTCCTCCTCCATTTTTCGTTCGGCGGCAGGAAGGGCGGATGGTAACCAGCGGTTCTGCCGCCTGCCGTGCGGAAAGGCTTGGCCTTTCCGTGGCGCTGGTTCACTATTAATCTCTTCCGGGCGGCCACTCCTAACCCGGATTTCTCACCACGGGTGGATGCTTTTATGGAGCCGTCGGAAGGGCGGGGCTTCAGCCCCGCCCTTCCGGATCCGTGGTGAGAAATCCCGGCTAACTATTCCCACACCGCCTTTTAGGGTCACTTCTCGAGTGAGATTTCATAGCCAATCAGAGAGTCCTGAATGTTCGCTCTACGGAATCCTGTCTGGGAGATGAATTGCTGGATTTCGTTCTTAGTGTAGGCGCGCCTGAGGAGCAAGAAGCGGAAGGTAAGTTTTGTAATGATCCTGTTCACGAAGCTCAGGCCCATGCCGTCCACAGACTGGCTGATCGATTTCCAGGGAGTGTCCCGGCGCAGGTCGATAATCAATGCTCTCCCACCCGTCTTCAAAACGCGACACATTTCCTGCAGGGCCCCGACCGGCTCGGAGAAATTCTTGAACGCGGCCCGGCACAGGAGGAAGTCAAAGCTATCGCTCTCGAGCGGCATGGCTGAGGCGTTCCCTTGGCGGAAAATCACATCGACCTTCGCCTCTCGGGCGTTCCTTTGTGCGATCTCAACAAACGTTTTGCTGACGTCGAGGCCTGTGATCTGGTAGCTTCCAAGTCCGGCCAGTTCGATGGCAAAATAGCCGGGGCCGGGAGCGAGTTCGAGGACATGGCTGCCGGAGGGCAGTCCTTCCGCCACGCGCCGCGCCAGAGCTTGGAACTCCGGCAATGCTTTTCGGGTGTTTGTCGCATACCATTTTGCGACAACTCCTTCCATGCCGATGCCCTTGTAAGGTTTGACAGTGGGAGTAGCCAAGGTTCATACTCCTTATTATGTAAGATGCTTATACAATAAGATATTGGGTGATCCATGTCAAGTCGAAAATGCCAGGAGTTAATCGAGTCTCTGACCAGGGAAGTACGTAAGTTCATCGCCGGCGCGGTCCTGTTTAACCTCAAGGTCGCAGAAGGCCTGGGAGTTAACGGCACCGATCTCCAGTGCTTGCACGTGCTGGAGCTTCAGGGTTCCGCGACGCCCGGAGAACTGGCCAGATGGACCCGCCTGACGACCGGAGGAATCACGGTAGTCCTCGACCGTCTGGAAAAGGCGGGGTATGTCGAACGCGGGCTGAATCCCGCAGACCGGCGCAGTTCGATTGTCCGGCCGGTCCAGGCCCAACTCGGAAGGCTTCGGAAGGTCTACCGTTCCAAGAGTGAGGGGCTGGTTGACGTTCTCGCGGAATACGATGAAGAAGATCTGCGGCTAATCCTCGACTTCTTCAGTAAAGCGAATAGCCGCAGCGCGTAGCGGGAAAATGGGGTCGTCCCATGAGGTGAGACAGCTAGCAAGCGTATCGCGGAATTGTTTCGAAGTTCCCCGGCTTCCAGCTTCAAATCCGCGACTTCTCATCGGCTGGTCCCGCGTCTGCGGGACACGCGGTCAATGGCCGGCCCACATCGCTTCTTCTGTCGGCGGCATCCAAGCCGGAGAAATGTAGCGCAACGCTCGCCTTCTAGTCCGTCAGCCGACGGACGGCTCTTCCCCCGCGACACGCTTCGGCGGGCGCCTAAAGCTACGAAAGGTGTAGCCGTTACGGAGGCGACGGAGGCGCTTGGGTGTACACTACCCTCATCCAGGACGCTAGGATGGAAATCCTGGGTAACATCCTTTACGAGGGGGTCGCAACTCATTTGCGAGGATGCGCGTCGGACTGCTGGCTTCGAAATCTGCCACCAACAAGGCCGGGGCCATTACGGAAGGCGAGCCTCGGTGCGGCAGGTCCGCTGTTAGATTGACCTCATGAAGAATTCTGTCCAGGAACCGAGCGACGATCCACGGGCGGAGTATGTTCGGCGGCTCGAAGCTTTGAAAACCACAAAAGCCCTTTATGAGCGCCAACATCGCAGCCTGGGGATTGGCAAGCTCGCGTTGAGTGGCGTAACCCTGGTTGTGATCGGCCTGGCCTTGGTGGCCAAGGTGGTCTCAGTTCTTTGGGTCCCAGCTCCACTGTTCGCCATCGTCGTTCTGGCCGTCATTCATGAGCGTGTCCTCAAAAGGCGCGGCCGATGTTCCCGCACCGTGGCTTACTATGAGCGAGCGCGGACGCGAATCGACAATCGCTGGATGGGCACCGGGGAAACGGGTGAGAGGTTCCAGAACGTATCGCACCCCTACTCCCGCGACCTCGATCTGTTTGGGGTGGGTTCGCTATTCGAACTGCTCTGTACAGCACGCACCCGTGCGGGCCAGGAAACACTCGCAAAATGGCTCCTGGCTCCCGCCTCCCCCGACCAGGTCCGGGCACGCCAGGCGGCCATAGTCCATTTGCGGAGCCGGTTGGATTTGCGCGAAGACCTTGCGGTGCTGGCTGAGGAAGCGCGCGCGCTTGCGTCGGCCGAAGTCCTGGCAGCCTGGGGCGAAGGTGAACCGCTGCTGGCATCGAAGTTCTTGCGATTTGGGACCGCGACGCTCGCGGGCTTGTGGCTGGTGAGTTTGGCTGGCTGGTTGGTATGGGGGGTGGGATTTCCCGCCTTCGTGATCAGCGCGATCAACGTGAGCTTGAACCTCGGTTATCGGCGGCGTGTGGGAAAAGCGGTCAGCGCCATCGAAGGCGCCGCCCTCGACCTGGGACTGCTGGCCGGCGTGCTGGCTCGGCTGGAGGCGGAGCAGTTCGCCGCGCCCAGGCTCGCTGAGCTCCGGTTGGCTCTCCAGTCGCAGGGGTGGCCTCCATCGCGCTGGATTGCCCGATTGAAGCGGCTGCTGGATTATCTTGATTCAAGACGCAATATGATCGTTGCAGCGCTCGACTTGTTTGTGTTTTGGACGTTGCAGTGCGCCTGCGCGGTTGAAACATGGCGAAAGCAGACCGGCCCGGCAGTGCGCCGCTGGCTGGCCACCGTGGGCGAGTTTGAGGCCCTCTCTTCGCTGGGCGGCTATGCTTACGAGCATCCTGCGGATGTTTTTCCGGAATTCGCTGATACTTCACCACGCTTTGAAGCCGAAGGCCTTGCCCATCCCCTGCTGGCGGGCCGCGACGCCGTGCGGAACGACTTGTGCTTTGGAGATGACTTACGGGTACTCATCATCAGCGGGCCGAACATGGCGGGGAAAAGCACCTTGGTGCGGGCGGTCGGGATTAATGCGGTTCTTGCTCAATGTGGCGCTCCTGTGCGCGCCCGGCGGCTGCGCCTGTCACCACTCGCCGTGGGTGCATCCATCTGCGTGCTCGACTCACTCCAGGGCGGCGTCTCGCGGTTTTATGCTGAAATCCGTCGCTTGAAACAAATCACCGACCTCACCCAGGGGCCGTTGGCAGTGCTTTTCCTGCTCGACGAGTTTCTGCAAGGAACGAACTCCCACGACCGGCGACTTGGCGCGCAGGCGATGGTGCGCAGCCTTGTTGAACGCGGGGCGATTGGACTGGTGACGACACACGACCTGGCGCTGGCGCAAATCGTGGAGGCACTCAGCCCGTGCGCCGCCAACGCCCATTTTGAGGATCGCATCGAGGACGGGAAACTGTTTTTTGATTACCGGCTCCATCCGGGAGTCGTTGAGACCAGCAACGCCCTCAATTTGATGCGATCAATCGGTCTGGACGTGTGACGAGCCTATTTCTTTCCGTGGGTTTCATCCCGCAGGCGCGGGACTACTCACGGTTTACCCCTTCGGGGCAATTTCGACAATCTTACTCCAACCCACTAGCGTCCCGGCCCTCTTAACATTGCAGTTCGGCAGGTTTGACGGAACCCTGCTCATACCTCCGATTGGCCTTGACATCAGAACTTCTCAAAGATATATTTAGACGCTAGTCTAATTAGATGTTTGCCTAAGAAGCAGCCTAATGAATGACATTTTCAAAGCTCTGGCTGACCCCACGCGGCGGCAGATCCTTCGCTTGTTGGGTGACCGCGAAATGACCGCCGGGGACTTGGCCGGCCACTTTGATATGACCAAACCGTCGATGTCCCACCACTTTTCCGTACTGAAGAATGCCGACTTAATCCGCTTCCGCCGCGATGGGCAACTGATCTGGTACTCGGTCAATACAACGGTTCTACAGGACGTTCTGACTTGGGCAATGGATTTGTTGCACCCGGCGGAGAACAACGGGAGGAAAACGCCATGACCCGGAAGTATTACATCATCGGTCTTGTCCTGATCGTTACGTGCTTCGTGGCCGCAGCCATCCTCTACCCCCACCTGCCCAGCCGCGTTCCCGTGCACTGGAATATCCACGGCCAAGTAGATCGTTATGACAGCAAGTGGACGCTTCTCTTTGTGTTCCCTGTCGTGATGCTGGGAATGATGGGCTTCATGGCGGCAATCCCCTGGCTTTCCCCTCGCCCCTTCGAAGTGGAAACGTTCCGCTCCACCTACCTTTACATCATGTTGGTGATTGTGGCTTATCTGGTTCTCATTTACGCCTTGATGCTCTGGGCTGCCGTGTCCGGACGGACGCACATTGACAGGGCCGTCATGGGAGGAGTTTGCCTGTTAATTGTATTCCTCGGTAATGTTATGGGAAAGGTCCGGCGAAATTTCTATATTGGCATCCGGACCCCGTGGGCCATCGCCGACGAACGCGTTTGGAACGCCACGCATCGCCTGGGGGCAAAAACCATGGTTCTGGGAGGGCTTATTGGGCTCATCCTCGCTTTGGCGGGGGCTCACCCCGTGCTTTGCCCTCTCCCGGCTGTGGCTGGCGCCTTTGTGCCGGCCATCTATTCTCTGATCTACTACAAACAACTCGAGCGTCGTGGGGAGCTGACATAGTTCTCCTCGGCGGTGCGAAACATGGGCAACAACCGAACTGACGCAGTTCTCAAAATAATCCGAGCCAAGGTGACTTATGAAGAAATTGGCCATGATGATGGTTCTGCTTGCTTCCACGGTCTTGGTTGCGAACGCACAAGACGTCGTGGGTGACTGGCAGGGTACGCTCGACGTGGGCGTAATGAAATTGCGGATCGTGTTTCACATCACCAACACCGAGCACGGCCTCACCGCAACGATGGACAGCCCCGACCAGAATGCCAAAGGCTTGCCCGTGACCTCCGTCACGCGAGACGGCGCGTCACTCAAGATGGAGCTGAAGCAAATGGCGGGAAGGTTCGAGGGCAAAATTGCCAAAGAGCTCACAACCATTGAAGGCACATGGACACAAGGCGCTAACACTTTGCCTCTGGTACTGAAGCGCGTCAAGGATGCGGCGGAACTGGAGCGACGCCGACCCCAAAATCCGGTAAAGCCCTATCCGTATCGTGATGAGGAAGTCAGCTACGCAAACCACGTGGCGAGCATCGAGCTCGCCGCTACGCTGACCATTCCACCGGGTAAAGGACCGTTTCCTGCCGTGCTTTTGATTACAGGTTCAGGACCTCACGACCGTGACGAAGCCTTGATGGGTCACCAGCCGTTTTTGGTATTGTCCGACTACCTCACGCGCCACGGCATTGCGGTCCTGCGGGCTGACAAACGTGGCGTGGGGAAGTCAGGCGGGAACTATGCCACGGGTACGACTGCCGATTTTGCCACCGACGCGGAGGCCGGGGTGGCGTACCTCAGGGAGCGGCCTGAGGTCAATCACCGTAAGACCGGCTTGATTGGCCACAGCGAAGGTGGGATCATCGCGCCCATGGTGGCAGCCCGTAACCCGGACGTTGCTTTCATCGTGATGCTGGCGGGACCGGGGGTGCCAGGCGACCAAATCCTGGTGGCGCAATCGCGCCTGATTGCCGAAGCCGCCGGCCAGAGCCCTGCGGAAGCGGAGAAGAACGCCAACCAGGAACGCGAAGTTCTCACGCTGGTGAAGAACGAGAAAGACAACGCCGCGCTGGAAAGTGACTTGCGAAAGAGGCTGGCCGGGAAGGTTCCTGATGCGCAATTGGGCGCGCAGATCAAAGCGCTCACTTCACCCTGGGTCCAATTCTTCATCGCCTACGACCCGGCGGGAACTTTGAGAAAAGTCCGCTGTCCGGTGCTGGCCCTTAGCGGGGAAAAGGACCTTCAGGTGCCCCCCAAGCTGAATCTGCCCGCCATCCGCCTGGCTTTAGAGGAGGGCGGCAACAAGCACGTTGAAACCGATGAGCTTCCAAGCCTGAACCACCTTTTCCAAACTGCCCGAACCGGGGCGCCCAGTGAATACGCCGAGATCGAAGAAACCATGTCGCCCGTGGCGTTAGAGAAAATGGCGGGCTGGATTCTCAATCAGTAACTGCCCCGCACTCACCCCAAAACTTCATTCCGCATCCGACTGGAAACCATTTCAATTCACTACAAAGCAGGCGTAGCGCGGACCCGTCTTGTAGGTCCGCGCTACGCTTGCTACGGAGTCTGACCCGCGCAAACGCTCCGCGACCTGCTTCCCGTTCCCGCTGGATTCCTATTCAGCGGGCCTGTCTCTGTCGTGAGCGATGCTCGGCGACATTGGCCGCCTTCCAGAGCAAGGCGGGATGCCGCGCAATCCGTTCGACGATGTCCGGACGGTTTGGGAACAGCAACTCGGGACGGTACTCCCCTCGGGCCATGGCATCCAAGTACGTCTTCTCCTTGGCGCGAGCAAGAACCCTCCCTATCAGCGGTCGTATGGCTGCCGTCATGTCTTTTGTAGTCGGCCGATCCCAGGACCGAAGCAAGGGGTACAGGAGCCTCTCGATGTCCTCCGTCTTCACGTGGTCATAGCGGTCCAGCGTGTAACTCCTCAAATCGTGGGCAAGCGTGCTACCGAAGAGCACCGTCAACTTCGTTAGCATCTCGCTGTCATAGTTAACTCCTGCCTGCGAGAACCTGTAGAGGTCATAGAGGTCGCGCGGGTGGCTGCGTTCGATCATGGCCTTAAGTTTGCCCGCCATCAGCTCTTCGATGGCCAGGACCGGGGACTCGCATGGCGCTTCATCGGCCAGTTGGATGGCCTTGCGTGAATGCGGGGGTAGGGCACAGATTCGCATCAGAAAGTTCACCTCCACTTGGAGGTGGTCTGCCCTCTTGGCGTGATTGTTGAAGCTCAGGTGAAACTCCGTCAGTGCCCAATCGTTCTTTCCCCCGTGCGTCCTGTAACCCAGTCCGAGAGCGATCTGTTCCACCGCGCGTTCAACTTCAGGGCGCTCGGTCTGCATGCGGTCGCGGTCAATCTGTCCGATGTAGTTCAGATCAATGTCAACGGACAGCCGGGGGAGTTCGAGAAGGAAAACATTGATGCCGGTGCCTCCTTTTAACACCAGCTTCCCCTTCAAAAAGGGGTGACGGAGAAACTCCCGCAGCAACTCTTTCAGCCGCAGGACCTTCTCGATGTTGTGGGGATCAAATCCGGTCTGCTTCGCAGCGTCGTTCAGATAAGCAGCGTCGAGCTTCATGTCCTCACGCCTTCCGGAGATGCCTCGGCGAGCGCCGGGGGCGCCATCAGGTTCCATGTGGGGACCCAGCGTTGCCCCGCTTCCTTCTTCTCCAGGTAGACCACTCCGCGCGGCGCCCGGCGCAGGAATTTGTCCCGGTACTTCGGCAAAAAGTAGAGCTTTTCGGCGTGGCGGTCAAGCATGTAGCCGACGCGCGAGTAAAGCCAGGGGCGCCGAAGCAGCCTCAAGTACTCGAAGGCAGCCTCGTATTCAAACGAAGGAAACATGGCGAGGCATCGGTCCAGCTCTTCGACCCCGCCGCTATATTCCAGAGAAGCAAGGCAATCGACAAAAGCACGCTCGCGGGTCGTGGCGCGGATGCCCCCTTGAGTTTCCACCAGAAAGTCCGCACGCTTCGCTCGGAGCAGCCGTGTGGAAGGAGTGGCTTGATGAAAGGTGACGCCGTCATAGACAACATCGCGCCGTGGCCGGCGTGACAGGTAGTAGGTAACTTGGAACACTTGGTTTGCCACGCCCGCGAATTCCAGCGCCGAATGGAAGGCTATCACCGCGTCCGGGCGCAGCTCGGCCGGCAGCGCGAAGCGATTGAATGGGGCGCCGCTTAGACCGCCCGTGTAGACCCCCGCGGACACCGCGCGTATCCGCCCTTGACGCTTCAGCCGGTAAACCAAGTCGCTGATTGTGCGGTCGCTGGTTCGATGGCCATAGCGCTGGCGGAGATCGTCCAAAGTGAATAAAGGCGCGGTTTCGGCATACCTAACCAATGGCGTCGTCGAATCATTATTCTTGTTCATACTCATATTTCCGCACTATTGATGCGTATGTAGCACTGTTTATGAGAATACTTTTCACTTCCTCTCTCATACGATACGAAATAATAGTACTGAAAGTGCGAGATTGTCAATGTGTGTGAGAATCAACTAGAATTCGCACGAGTTGGGAGCAGACGCCGCAACCTGGGCATGCGATCAATCTTCCCGCGTTGATGGGCGGGCGCTGGCGAGCGCGAAAAGCCGCGGACCTCACACGGGAGAGGTCCGCGCTACGCTTACTTCGACTCAGGCGTCTTATGCGAAATCGTGCGCTTGCTGCGACGGGCGCCAACATGTTCTCGGGGGCGTATCACGGGGGACTTCGCAGCCAGGACTCAAGATGAATCCGCCGCCCTGGCCCGCGATCGAGATCAACTCGGCGCTCTCTTGATGAACCACTTCCGGCGTCCCTTGAAGCATCACATGAGCGGTGGGCGGTGTCTATTGCACAATTCTATAATAGGGACTCAGGGCAGCATGGAGAACGTCTTTCTCATCGCGCCTTGGATTCCAAAGCATCTCTCCCAGTAGAGCCGCGCTCGGCTGAATCTCTTCCTCGAATAGCCCATCTTCGATCAGGCCGACCACAGACATGGGCGCGGATGTTGTATCGCGAATCTCACGGTAGAATCGCAACGCGGCAGGATAGTTCTCTGCCCACTTGGCATTGACGTAATCCCAGCGGGGCTGCCGCTCCTTGAGCCGATCCTGGATAAACTCGTGCGCGCGTTCACCGATGATGAACGGGCCGTGATGCTCGAACTCGCTCTCCCAGCGCAAGGTGGTCCACCCTTTAGCGCACATCGCAAATTCGCTACCCGGGCGAAATGTGGCGAGCTTCTTGGAATAGTCGATCGTCGCATCCAGGGTGTTCAGGCCACGGGGCAGTTTACCCTCGGAGAGCGCAACGTCGGGATCATAGGCATAGGGCAAGGAGCCTGCATCCTCCCACACAATCGTGAGCCGGGGGTCAAGGCGCTTCAAGTTGACGTAGTTCTCCATGATGGAGGTGGCATGTAGACCCCATTCAATGCGCAGATCGGGGTGTTTGCCCAGCAGCGCGCGAGCAATATCGTTGACCCAATCACAGGCCAGGCTGGCAATCGTTCGCCCTTCGATTCGGGTGTTCGATTGCTCTGTGAAAGTCTGAAAGTAGATGCCATCCATACCCAGATTCCGATAGAGCTCCTCGTACTTCCTCAGGACATCCTCCCTTACCAGCCGCACGTGCTCCGGATTCGTGGGATCGAGCTTGCCCAGGCCCCACCCCCAATGAAATCCAAGTATGACTTTGATCCCGCGGGAATGCGCATACTCGATAAACTGCCGGCAGTTTACAGGTGGAGCATCATCCCAAACAATCAATCTGTTCATCTTCAAGCGGGCCATGTGGTCGAAGTATCGCCTGTAATCGTATATGACGTAGCCCCATGTCCAAAGGCCCCGGTTCTCAATGGCAGGCGCTTCGGTGAGACTAAATTCCGGCATGGCATCGAGAGCTTGCCGCAGATTTCTTTCCTGGGTGGACATCGGGGCGAGTCTCTTGTTGAACTCCTCGACTCCATACGGCACACCAGGTGGGTCGGTTCCAGCTACCATGACCACCCGCGTCTCCGGCGCCCAGGGCGATTTCAAGCAGGCGAGAGTGTAGCCCTGCGCCTGGGTTGGCAACCTGACCAGACCTCTCCGGCCAAGCTCCGCAATTTTGGGGTTCATGGCCGGCGTACCGACAAGAATCAAACTCCGCGTGGCAATTGGAGTCTGGCTCCCCGGCTGGACCTCCAGAACGTAAGGGACGTGGCGTTGCAGCATGCGTTCCAGTTCGTTCACCGCAAATTCCTCGACCCCTTCGTAGGAACCGTATAGCAGGCTCCACCTCGGGCCCGCATAACGAAGCTCTGCGCCGCCCAGGGCCTGGAGCGAGTCCTTTGTTCGGATAGCTCCCTCTGCTCTTTGCTGTGCGCTGGCGCTCCCCAGGACACAGCACGTGAGCAGACAATAAAAACCATAAATCTGAAGCCGCGCCGGCTTGCTTCCCATTTCAAACTCCTTTCGACCAGCCAAATGATATCCCCGCTCTTCGGCAAACTTCCACGCCCCTGCTCCACCAGCAGCCCGAGGCTCGGTAGTGGGTCAGTTTGATGTAGAGGCGGCTTTACGCCGCCATTTGGCGATGTAAAATCGCCGCTACGGCGCCAAACTGACCCGCTACCCGAGGCTCGGAAGAATGGCGAAACACCCCGCTTAATATTAAACCCGAATTCGCAAGTTGTATGCCGGTCCCCGAGCTTGGGAAGGGCGGTTGCGCAGGGCGGGACCGCCTCCGCATTGACTTCTTCTCTCCTCCCTGCTATTTACCTTTGCGGTGCTGTAATGATCGGCTGCCCAAGAGGCGCCGCAACGGACATCGGTGTTGACCACATAAGGAGCTAGGGATGAATCGGCGTGAGTTTTCAAAGTTCTCGGCATTCGGATTGACTGCCTTCGCGCTATCGGAGGGGGCCGTTGCAGGCACGTCTAAACCTGAAAGGGGACAACCTACGACCGGAGTATCGATCGAGGGGAAAGCAGGCGCCAGGGCCCGGAAATGGACGCTGTGGTATGCCCAGCCCGCGGCGCGCTGGTTGGAGGCGCTACCCGTCGGCAACGGGCGGCTCGGCGCTATGGTCTTTGGCGGCGTGGAGCGCGAGAGGTTGGCACTAAACGAATCGACGGTATGGTCCGGCGCCCCAAGCGATCGCCATGAAAATCCGCAGGCGAAGGCGCATCTGGACGAAATCCGGCAACTCTTCTTCAACGGCAAGTACATCGAGGGGCGCGATCTCTGTGCCCAATACGTCCTGGGCCGCGAGGACTCTTACGGCACACACCTCCCCATGGCTGATTTGCTGCTCGACATGAAACATGCGGGCGGCGCGCCTTCTGATTATCGCCGGCTCCTGGATCTCGACGCGGGCATCGCTCAGGTCGAGTATTCCATCAACGGTGTCCGGTTCAGGCGGGAGATTCTGGCTTCCAACCCGGACAGCGTGCTGGCGATGCATCTCACTTCCGTCAAGCCCGGCCAACTCACCTTCGACATCGGGCTGAGCGGCGGGGACCTGCCTTTCAAAGTGCACGCCAAGGACGGGGACACGCTCGTCATCGCCGGCCACGCCCGGGAGACCAAGCACAGCGATGGCAAGACCGGCGTGGACTTCGAAGCGTGGCTGCGCGTGTTGAACGCCGGCGGCGCGGTCTCCATACAAGGCGACCATCTCACCGTCGAAGCCGCTGACGCCGCAACCTTGCTGGTGACGGCAAACACCACCTATGGAGGCCGTGATCCCGAAGCGCTGTGCAGAGAGCAAATGGAAGCCGCGGCGGGCAAATCCTACCATGACCTCCGCAAAGTGCATGTGTCCGATCATCAGCGTTTGTTTCGCCGTGTTGACATCGACTTGGGCAGTACTGAGGCGGCCAGCCGGCCCACGGACCAACGCTTGGCGGCGCTTCGCGCCGGCGGCCATGACCCGCAACTCATCGCGCTGTTTTTCCAGTATGGCCGCTATCTCCTCATCGCGGGTTCGCGCCCGAATTCACCGCTCCCCACCAACCTTCAAGGCGTCTGGAACGATAACCTCGCCTGCAACATGGGGTGGACTTGCGACTTCCACCTCGACATCAACACGCAGCAAAACTACTGGCCTGCCGAGGTCTGCAATCTATCGGAAACCAGCGAGCCCCTTTTCCGTCTGATCGAATCGTTACGCGAACCGGGCCGGCGAACCGCTCGCACGGTGTACGGCGCGGAGGGTTGGGTGTGTCACGTATTCACCAACGCTTGGGGCTACACCGCACCGGGCTGGGGCCTGGGCTGGGGCATTTTCCCGACCGGTGGCATTTGGCTTGCCTCGCAGCTATGGGAACACTACCAATTCACTGGCGACAAGCAGTTCCTGTCGGACCGCGCCTACCCGGTCCTCAAGGAAGCTGCGCAGTTTTTCCTGAGTTACATGGTGAGCCATCCAAAATACGGCTGGCTGGTCACCGGTCCGGCCGTTTCCCCTGAGAACGCGTTCCTTACGCCTGATGGTAAGGGGTGCAGCGAGTCGATGGGACCGACCTGCGATCGCGAGCTCGTCTACGACCTGTTCACCTCATGCATGGAAGCGTCGCGGACGCTTGGCCGGGATTCTGAATTCCACCGGAAGGTCGAGGGGGCGCGGGCAAAACTGCCTCCGCTCAAAATAGGGAAGCACGGCCAATTACAGGAATGGCTCGAAGATTTCGAGGAAGCCGTTCCCAACCACCGCCATACAAGCCATCTGATCGCTCTCTATCCCAGTTGCCAGATTACGCCGCGCACCACGCCTGATTTGGCAAAGGCCGCGCGGGTGACGATCGAGCGCCGGATCGGCCAACCCGACTGGGAGGACACGGAGTGGAGCCGTGCCAACTTGGTCACCTTTTTCGCCCGCCTCGGCGACGGCGAAGCGGCCCACACTCACTTGCTGGGCTTGTTGTGCAAGGATACGGACGCGTGCCTGCTTACTTTCTCTCGCGGCGGAATTGCAGACGCGCCGCAAAACATTTTCGTTGTGGACGGGAACTCAGCCGGCACCGCGGGTATCGCTGAGATGCTGTTGCAATCGCACGGAGGTGAAATCCAGCTTCTCCCCGCCCTGCCTGAAGCATGGCCAACCGGTTCGGTCAAAGGCCTGCGGGCGCGGGGCGGTTTCGAAATAGATGTCGAATGGAAGGATCGCGAGCTCAGCGCCGCAACTCTACGCAGCGTCAAGGGCACGGTTTGCAAAGTGCGATATAGGGAGAAGGTTGTTCAATTGAAGCTCAAACCCGGTGGAACAATTCGTATCGCACCAGACCTGAGCGTCGTATAAGACGGCGGCGCTACGTCTTGCTCACACGCCGCGACCTGACTCACCCCACAAACGATTTCTCCGGCATGTTGATGTAGCGGTCCGGTTCCTCGGACTTATTGCGGATGGCAAAGAAACGGCGCTCGATTTCCTTGAGCACTCCAGCGTCGTAATAGACAATGCCACAATTCAGGCAGACTTCTGCGGGAGTGTTGGGGACAAGCAAGTGCTCTCCCTGATGGCTGTAGAGATATTCGACGCGGCGTTCTTCATACCGATCGCTGCCACTGAAATTGCATCTCATTTCGGTCACTCGGTTCCTCCCGCCCCCCGAGTCCAAGGGTCGGAAAACTCGGGTGGTCGTGGAATGTCCATGCGCAGGGAAGCCAGAATCAATTTTGGGCCGTGCGAAGCCTTCGCGGGTGGCGCGTACTTGCCACGCTATGGACTCTAGGTGATTTCAAAGGTCGGAATCAAGGCGAAAAAGAAAGTCCACAGTCGATATCAGCGCGGACCTGTTTTGGAGGTCCGCGGCTTGCAACTTCGAATCCTCGCCTGCTCATCGGCTGGCCCCGCGCCTGCGGGACAAGCGGTCAATGGCCGGCCCGCACTGGCTCTCCTCTTCGGCGGCGTAAGATGCGCGCCTGCTAGTTCTTTGGCCCTGGCTTTTCAGCTTCTATGGTTGCGGTAACTTGCGCCAGCAGTTCGGATCTCCACCTCAGCAGGGAGCGATGTGCAATCTCACGCTGCGCTTGGTTTGGTGACGCAAGAACCAGCTTTTCGACCGCGTCCAGTTTCCTGAGCGCGCCCGTGATATTGCCCTTGGCCTCAAGAATCGCGGCTTCCACATTGGCGCCCAACCATGGTATTTCGGTCTTTCCCGGCATGGCAGCCAGCCATTCTTCGGCCAGGTTGACGCGTTTCTGTTTTCGTCCCTGGAAAACGCCGGCGTCACTCATCAGCGCTTGTCGCATAATGGGCGCGGTATACGGCGAATAATGCAGGCACGTCTCGAGATACTCGGCGGTTTTCGCGTCGTCATGCTGGAAGTATGCTACCTCATAGGCAAGGGCATAGGACGTGACGGTATCTGGAGAATTGTCCCTGATGGCGATTGCTTTGGCCAGGAAGTCGGCTGAGAGGTCCTCCGGCGACACGCCTTCTTTGAGCTCAGCCAAGAGCTTCAAAATCGCCACCCAGCGTTCGCCGCGCTCGCGACTCCGTAATAGCATCAGGATTCGCATGCCATCAGAAAACATCGCCCGGCTCCGATATGGAAGCAGGCTTAAAAAGCCGAGGAGGAGTGACCACAGGGCGAACGAAAGGGAAAGGAAACCCTTTGAAAAGGGAAGGAGGAACACTATAAAGCCCGCTAACAAGTTCGCTGCCGGGCCAGCAGAAGTCATGGCCATTGCGCGCAGAGCAAGCGCGTCCTTCTTGACGGGAAACATGCTTGCCCATCCGCTTGCCCCTGTGCCCCTACCACGATAAATCGAAATTCGGAAAGGCCGATCAAACTGAAGTCGGCCGATACGCAGAGAGTTGAAGCTAAAACCTACCCACACCCCCACGAGCACGTGCGCCGCTTCATGGATCGCAAGCGCGACAAAGAAACCCATAACCACCTCGAACCCCAGCACGATGAGTTGGCCACCAGTGCCGGGCCAAAACGACGTCTGCGGGAATTCCGTCATCACCCTCCGTTCCAGGGATTCTCCAAGCTGCTTGTCCCATACCCATTCCAACATCGCCACCGCGACGGTGAGGCCCAGCAAAAACCCGAATAATTGAGAACCTCTGCCGGGTTTTGCTGGTGGTGGAAGCGGAGCGGTACGATCCAAGATAGGTGTAAGAGTTGTCGGGATGTTTGGCGCTGCCGTATCCACGCTGCGTAGTCTAGCACGACCTCGATAGATATGCGCGTAACCACGGCACGAACTGTGCCACGTGGGTTCATGGAGATGGAGGAAGAGCTAAGAAGGAGGCATGTCGCATGTGCATCGCTTGCGTTCCCCGAACCGAAGCATTTTTGTCGCGGTCAAACGTCGCCGCGCGCACTTGCCGGAATCCGTTTCACACCTTGCCATTGAGTTTGCTTCGAGAACGTGGGACACCTCGAGAGTCTTATGACAGCACTGGATTGGTCACAATGCCCACGAGATTTCTCTTGACATCGTGGTAGCATGATGCTACCTTCGCGATGCTGAGCCAGGTGGATGATGCAACATACCCGCTTGAGTGGGTGAAGCATTTATTCAGGCAGAAACGCTGGTTCGTGACTCTTACGGCGCAGTCATCCGCTCTTGACCTTGGGCTGGACGATGAGGATATTGCGGATTGCATCATGAGTTGCCTAACTGAAGCGCACTTCTACAAAACCATGCCCGCGAAGAAAAGATCAGGACTCATGCAAGACGTTTACAGAATCACTTACCAAGGTCGCCGCATCTACCTGAAGCTGCAAGTGTCAAAGGAGAACTGGGCAGTTGTCGTTTCCTTTAAGGAGGAATAGGGGAGGGATTATGAATTGCCCTGTCTGCAACGAGGGGACGGCCAAATTGGTCGAGAGGAAGAACTATAACGCACAGTACAACGGGGAAGCGGTGGAAGTACCTGCCGTGGAGGTCTACCATTGCGCCGATTGTGGTGAAGATTTTCTGAACCCAAAGCAGAGCCATGCGCTGGCGGTTGCTGTGAAAAATGAGGTGCGCAAGAAGCTGGGTCTTCTACCGCCCGAGCGAATAACTGCTATTCGGGAGAAGGCCGGTCTGACGCAAGCCGAGTTAGAGGAACTCCTGTGCCAGGGACCCAAAGTGGTCGTGAGGTGGGAAAGCGGAAAGGTGATTCAAAACGGGTCTGCCGATACAGTGTTGCGGCTTCTTGAGCGTAAGCCAGATCTTGTCAGGGCACTAAAGGAGATCGAGAAACAACGATTTGCCCAGCAACGGAAATATACCCCCGTCCGAGGTGGCGTGCCCGCAGATCTAATGGCCCGGTAGGGACATTTAAGGACGCGGAGAGAATAAAGTGGTGGTCGCTTTGTGAAACACCCGTCGGCTGACGGGCGACTATCCAGTGCTTCCCACGGTGCGGTGCGGAGGCAACAAAGAACGGGGCCGGCGAGCGCGAAAAGCCGCTTGCTTGCACCTGTAACCAGGCTTGTCCCTCCAGCTTTTTGGCCGGAAACTTTCCCCTTGACAAGCGTCCTCCTATATGTTACACATTGTAACGCTACGATGCTTAACACATCCAAACGACGGCCCCGCGCGCTTGGCGAACTCGAGCAACTCCTCATGGAATTCATCTGGTCGCGGGGCCCATCCACGGCGGACGCCTGCCGCGCAGCCCTGGTCCCCGTGCGCTCGCTCAAGGATTCGACCATCCGCACGGTACTGCGGCGCTTGGAGGAGAAGGGTTTTCTCACACACGAGGTGGAAGGCCGAACCTTTCTCTACCAAGCCACTCAGCCGCAGAGGCATTTCGCGGCGCGCGCCGTCCAACACATCATCGACCGCTTTTGCGGCGGCTCGGTGGAGCAACTGCTGGTGGGGATGGTTGAGAACAAGGTGCTGAAGCAGAAAGATCTGGATCAACTGGCCCGCCGCGTCGCCCGGCGGCGAGGAGAAAAGGGATGATCGATTCCACCTCCCCTTTGTGCCCGCAACTGCTTCGCCACCTCGCCGAACCCGCCCTTCGCGCGCTGCTGTTGGCCGCGCTGGCGGGTCTGGCGCTCTCTGTGGGGCGCGTGAAGGACGCCGCGCTCCGGCTGGCCGTTTGGACGGCGCTGCTTTACGCGGCGCTAGCCATGCCATTCCTTGCCTGGGTCGCACCCGCGGTCCGGCTGCCGATGCCCGCTCTGCTGGCGGCGCAATCCGTTTCCCCGCCCGCGCCTGCGCCCGCCGGCATAGGCATCCTCGACACCGGCTCGCCGGTACGGTTCTTCGCTGGGGCAAGGCCGTCCGCCAGGCCCGACTCCGCGGACCCCTCCGCAAGCCGCGGGACTTTTTCCTGGCCACTCGTTGCCCTCGCCCTCTATGTGCTGATCGCCGGCGTCCTGCTGGCACGACTCATGGTGGGCTTTTTTTCAGCCGGCGCGTAAAGCTCTCAGGCCGTCCGCTCGGCGACCGGCGGGTGCTGGCAGCGCTGCTTGAGCAATCCGCGCGTTGGGGCCTCAAAACGGCGCCCGAACTCGCCGAATCCCCAGCCGTCGTCGTGCCCGTGACGCTGGGCGTATGGCATCCGATCATTCTGCTTCCCACCGCGTGGCGCGCCTGGAGTGAAGAGAAGTTTCAAGCCGTGCTCGCCCACGAGTTGTCGCACGTGGTGAGGAAGGACGCGCTGACCCGGGCGCTGGCAGCCATTCATCGCGGCGTTTTCTGGTTCAGCCCGCTGGCTTGGTGGCTCGAACGGCATCTCGCCTCCCTGGCCGAGCAGGCCAGCGACGATGCGGCGCTCGGCACGATGGCCGATCGCACTCTTTACGCTGAGGTCTTACTCGGTTTCTATCAGGATTTACAGAGCGCGGCTGGACGCATCCGATGGGAGGGTGTGGCGATGACCAATGGAAAACAGGCTCAACGGAGAGTGGACAGGATTCTGGATTCGAGCCGGCGGCTTTCCGGCGGGGTCAGAAAACCCGCTTGGGTGGCGCTCGCGCTGCTGGCCGCGCCCCTGATCTATCTGCTGGCGGCGGTCGAGCCCGTCGCGGCGAACAAGCTCCACGCGGAGGACGCTCGGGTGGTGGCAGCGCCACTGGCGAGTCCTGCCGCAGAACCTCTTTGGGCGGGAATGCAAGCTCCGCCAGCAGTTCCAGCAACTCCAGCGGTAACGGCAACCCCGGCTGCACCTAAGCCCGCTCCGGCCCCAGCTCCGAAGGCGCCGACGACACCGCGGCCACCGGCGAGCCGCATGTACTCGGGAGACTCCGACGAGACCTATGTGGTCAGCTCCGGCGAATCACTCACCCTGAGCGGGTCGTTCTTCCGGGGCCCCTACGGATTGGGACGCATGGGCGAGCTGCGCAAGCAGGCCCATACATTGGATTTCATCTGGTTCCGGCGCAACGGCAAAGCCTACTTCATTCGCGATGCAGCAACCGTGCAGCAGGCCAAGGAATTTTTCGCCCCACAGGAAGCCCTCGGCAAGCAGCAGGAGGAGTTGGGCCGTCAACAGGAGGCGCTGGGCTCCCAGCAAGAGGAGCTCGGCAGGCAGATGGAACAGGTTCGTGTGGAGGTGCCGGACTTGACGGCGGAACTTCAGAAACTTCAGGCTCAGCTCGACCAGCTCCACAAACACGGGGGCACACAGGAAGAATTAGGAAGCCTCCAGGGCGCCCTGGGAGAATTGCAGGGGAAGCTTGGTGAAATCCAGGGCAAGGCCGGAGAGCGACAAGGGGAGATCGGCGCCAAGCAAGGCGAGCTGGGTGCGCGCCAGGGGAAGCTCGGCGAACAGCAAGGAAAACTGGGTGAACAACAAGCGCGCCTGGCGAAAGAGGCCTCCCGAAAGATGAAAGGGCTACTGGATGAGGCGCTCGCCAAGGGCCTTGCGCAACCGGAATAGCTCCCCCGGCCACGACACGCCGCGTCACTCCGCTTTCGCCTCCTGTTGCATCCACGACTGGTGCCGCGCGGAGGCAACAAAAAACGGGACCGGCGAGCGCTGGGGGGCGCGAAAAGCCGTGGACCTCACAGAGCGGAGGTCCGCGCTACGCTCGCTACGGCTTGAGGAGAGGCCCTCCCACCGGGACCACGGTTTTCTTGAAGGCGCCGTTCGTCACCTCGGCAAAAGCAAGATATAAGGAGTCGGCTCCGGTGACTAACCCCACCCAGCCACCCGCCGTGTGCCACCCCGCGCCCATTCCCAGGTCTCCCGCTGCCAACAAGAAAAAGGTGATCCAAAGCAGGAGGAATATGGTCCAGAGGATGAAGTTGGCGCGGAAGGTTGCAATCCACATCAGGAACGTGAATATCCCCCACATCAGAAGGGTGGCGCCCACGGCGTTGGCCGCGGGTGGCTTGATCCATCCCGCTCCTACGGTCCATAGTAGAAAGGCATACCACCACCAGAACAGACCATAGGAAGTGAAAGCCACGGTCCCGAACGTATTGCCGTTTTTGAACTCCAGAATCCCGGCAATGATTTGGGCCACACCTCCATAAGCGAATGCCAGCGGGACTACCACCGCCAGCAGGTTGGGTGCGTCTCCCTTCAACAGGCCCGCATTGATACAGCTCAGAACAACCGTGGTCAGCCCGAACCCCGCCAGTCCAAGCGGGGCGGGGTTTGCCGAATGAGCCATCTCGTCAGACATGGAAACCTCCTCGTACCCGGATTTGTCAAACCAGGTCGCTGGGAGTCAAAATTGGTGCGCCAAAACTACACTTCCGGATTCCCTGAACCTATGGATTATATACCACAAACCATGATCTTCGGAAAGAGCCCACTAGCCCGCTAGCCATGGCTCGCGGTTTGTGCCGTTGGCCGCGGTCACACGAAAGCAAGCGTAGCGCCGACCCCGCCCTACGGGGTCGGCATTTTTGGCGGGTGCCCGACCTGCTGACCCCGCCTTGCGGGGTAAGCGCTACTGCGGCACGGCAAGGACCCGCTCCAAGGCCGGCTTCGCCAGCATGAAGGGCGCCCATATCGAACTCGGGCCTACAAAAGACGCCCGGTTGCGGCTCCGCCGCGCTGCGCTACAACATCTTGCCAAATTCACAGTCATAAGGACGTGGCGGTCATCACGGAACAAATGCCGCAACCTGGACGGGCAATCAACCTGCGCGCGATGCCGTGCGGAGGCAATAGCGAATCGTACCGGTGAGCACTGGCGCGTCGGGCAGAGGATGCAGGGGCTTTGCTCCGTCGGATCTGCAACGCCGAATCTGAATTAGAGGCTTGACAGACTCTATTGCATCGGCTACAGTTGTAGCGTATGCTTGCGCAGCGGGTATTCCTGAGAACGCCGGCCACCTCTGCACTCTTCCCTATCCCTGAGACAACAAATCTATGCGGGCCGGAAATGGCAATCTTCTCGCCGTTTTTCGCTGTAAACTGCTCCGGGGCGGCGGCGCTGCTGTCTATCTCACCCTGCTGTCCGTGGGCGGAAAAGTCCAGTGCGACCCGCCGCGGCGGGTTCGCTACGCTCCGCTGTGCTCAGAATGACAGCATGGCAGGCAAGTCGCAGCAAGAAGAATTCTTTTTTTGCAGGAACGACGCGGGAATGTTATTGAAAACAAAGAGTCGAGGGCTGAGTTAAGAACTATGAATGGTGAATTATGAGTTGCTCCGCTCCACATTGGCACCGGCTTCCGGCTCCGGCGTTTGAGGGAGTTCAAGTTGGTTGGGCTATTGGCCCGCACGGCAGCCTGGTAATAGGATGTCTTCTCCACAGGGGAAGAGGAAACCGGAGTTACTTCAAAAATGAAGGAACGACGCGGGAATGTTATTGAAAACAAAGGAGCGCATTTGGAGAATCGGGGCCGAAACGGGAATGTCATTGATTACACAGGAGATAATCGCATAAAGCGGGAATGTCCTAGAAAACAAAGGAGATGATAGGTTTCTGAAACTTGAGGCCCGCGGCCCAAGGGAATACGACCCGTTCAGGGTCGAGGAGCGAACCTCGAGCATTCCGGGGACGTTGCCCCCGGCTACTATCTTGTGCCCTTGCAGGGTACGAAAAACTACTCTTCGGTCTTACCCTGCGGCACCCGTTTCTGAGATCACGGATAGCCTTTTTCGGCCGTGACCGCTCATAATGAAATGCGAAGGCCGGAGGCTTGTCCTCGCAACTTACTTGAAGGAGCCGCATTATGAAAAGAGTTAACGGGCTTGGGGGAGTATTCTTCAAAGCTGACAATCCCGAGAAACTATACACGTGGTATGAAAAGCATCTAGGCTTGCAGCGCCAGGCGCAGGAAGCCGTGGTTTTCAATTGGCGACAAGCCGACGATCCGGAGAAATCCGGCATGACCGTCTGGGCGATTTTCCCGAAGGACACGAAGTATTTCGACCCCAGCCGCTCCGGGTTCATGATGAACTTCATAGTGGAAGATTTGGACGGGTTGCTGGCCGCGCTGCGCGAGGAAGGCGTGGAGATCGACCCGCGGCGCGAGGACTACGATTACGGCCGCTTCGCCTGGATCATGGATCCCGAAGGCAACCGCATCGAACTCTGGGAACCGCCCAAGAAAGGAGACAGCCAATGACTCGCAGTGCTCGTACGCTGACTCGGCGCGACCTCTTAGGGGCGATCTGCGCCGGTGCTCTGGCTGCGGTTGCAAGCCGGAGCGCGAGGGCCGATGAGTATCAGCAAGCCGATGCAAGCTGGTTGGCTTCCTGCCACTTCGGCATTTCCACACACTGGACCGCCCACTCCCAGCCGGTCGACCCGGACGGCTGGGTGCCCTTCGAGGAGGCAGTGTCCCGCTTCAGCCCGTCGAGCTACGTCAACCAGGTCGCTAGTGCAGGCGCGCAGTACGTGATCTTCACGGCGACGCACGCTCTCCAAAAGCTGCCTGCGCCCAGCGCAGCCATTGACCGAATCGCACCCCAACGAACGACGGAGCGGGATCTCATCGGGGAGCTCGCAGACGCTTGCAAATCGCGCGGGCTGCATTTCATCCTCTATTACAATCATTCCTGCAATCACGGTGACGACCTGGCTTGGGAGCGCGCGGTGGGCTACCACGCCCGGGACAAAACCAGGCTGGCAAGCAATCTGCTCGGCATTATCCGCGAGTTGGGCGCGCGTTACGGCGCGAGGGTGGAAGGCTGGTGGTTTGACAGTTGCTACTCGCTCGATTCCCGCGGCCCGTACAATTCCGTGACCACCAACATGCACGGTTTCCAGTTTCCGTGGGATGAGTGGACCGAAGCCGCCAAAACCGGATACCGCGCGCGCCTGGTGACGCTAAGCCCTGGCATGCTGACTCACTTTCTGTACTCGACGCATCAGGACTATGAATCCGGTGAAGCGAACGAGCCGGTAGCGGTGCCCTCGAGCCAATTCACTCCGGACCACTTGCAGGGCCATCGCTGGGTTTGCCTGGATAACCCTGATTGGGTCCACGAACGCGTGATGACTCCGCTGGCGCGTCCGCGTTACAAGCGAGAACAAGTCGTCAACTATGTGCGCACTTGTAACAAGAGTAGAGTCCCGGTCACTTTCAACATCGATATCGAACAGTCCGGCCGGCTAAGCCCGGAATCGCTGGCGCTGCTTCGCGACGTGCGGAGTCAACTCGCTTGATTTGGCGCAACGGGCCCGCCGGCCCTGAGCTGTCACACGGCACGACCTCAGGGATTTATTGCCTGTTTTACTCCGGGCACCGAAACGGCTGAACGGGGCTTGTGCAGTTGACAAATCTTTACCCTCTCGGGTAGATTTGGCACGCTTCGAGAGAGACGACGCCGCGCCTGGACCACTGCTTCCGCCGGTAGCCGAACGAGCTCACGAAGTTGCCCAACTAAAGATGCGGGTGCACGGCGGCTGACTTGCAGACTGAGGGATTTCCCCATGAACACACGTGAGCGATTTCTGGAGGTTCTTGCCTTCGCGCCAGGCGTGCGTGCGCCGAAATGGGAGTTCGGCTATTGGGGCGAAACTGTTGACAACTGGTACGCGGAGGGACTTCCGAAAAGAAACTATCCCGCAGTGAATCGGTCGACGACCACGCCCACCGCCTCACTCTATGCGCCGGCATGGCTTAGCATTGGAGAGAACAGGCTGTCCAGGGGCCTCGCGGTAATGGCTGGCGGGCTCTACTGGCCCACCCAAGCCTTCCCGCTCGATCGTGACGTGCAGGACTTTTTCGGCATGGATGCCTCTCAACAGGTGGTGGACGTCAATCTTCTGTTCGATCCGGTGTTCGAGGTCCAAGTCCTGAACGAGGACGATCACATCTTCGATTACATCGACCTGGATGGCGTAAAGCGCCGCTTCTTAAAGGATGAGGGGACAATTCCCTTCGCCATGAAGTGGCCGATTGTGGACGGGAAGAGCTGGGAAAAGCTCAAGGAAGAGCGGTTGAATCTGAAAAACATCGCCACCCGTTTTCCCCCGAACTGGGAAGAGAAGGTGCGGGAATACAATCAACGTGACTACCCGTTGGCGGTGGGCGGCTATCCCCATGGCTTTTTCGGAACCCTCAGCCACCTGATCGGCTATGAAAACCTGTTCTTGTGGTATTGCGACGAACCTAAGCTGGTACACGACATCCTCAACACTCTGACGGAAGTCTGGATTGCGGTTTATTCTGAAGTGCTGGCCAGAACCTCGATCGATCACTGGCATATCTGGGAAGACGTTTCGTACGGGCGGGGGCCGATGATTTCGTTGGCGATGGTGCGTGAGTATATGCTTCCGTACATCAAGCGCATCGGCGACTTCCTTAAAGCGCATAGGGTGCGCCACATCCTCTTGGACACTGACGGCGATTGCAATTCGGTAATCCCATTGTTCATCGAAGCAGGCGTGACGGGCATGTATCCTTTCGAGGTCCATTGCGGGATGGACATCGTGAAAGTTCGGCAGCAATACCCCAGGCTACAAATCATGGGAGGGATTTCCAAATCCGAAATCGCCAAAGGCCGAACGCGGATTGACGAAATCCTCAAGCCTGTAGAGGCGATTCTGGAGACGGGCGGATATGTTCCCTTCGCGGACCATTTTATTCCGCCGGATGTTTCTTTTGAAAACTTTTCCTATTATCGCAGCCGGCTTAACGAGATGATGGACAGCCATGGACGATAGGTCCAGCGCGGGTGTTATAGAGTATGATGAGATCTTCACGTAATGGAAAGGCAGAGGAGGAGTTTATGAGCGAGATGACAATCAATCAAATGACGCGGAGCGCAATCGAGGCAGGTGAAGGCATCCTGCGCCTGGCACCGAATTGGGTTCCGAGGGTGTTCTGCAAGCCTGGCCGGCGTCTGCGGCTTGCACCCTCAGACTATTACGCCTTGGGAACCAACCGCGGGGGCATCGACGAGCGCTGGTTCGCCTCCACCACCGAAGCCATGAACGAAAACCGCGGGCCCGATGAGGGCCTGAGTTACGTGGTGCTGGATGGCCAGAAATTCACTCTGAAGGATGCCATTGCAGCCGAGGGTTCACGGCTCATAGGCCCGAGGCTGTGGGAGGAGTTTCACCGCTGGCCCGTGTACAGCAAGTTTTTTGACAACTTGGAACCTCTTCCCCATCACATCCACCTCAATGACGCCCAAGCCAAACAGGTGGGCCAGCAGGGCAAGCCGGAAGCCTACTATTTCCCACCCCAGTACAATCCGGTGGGAAACGTTTTTCCGCATACGTATTTCGGCTTGGAGCCCGGCACGACGAAGGCGCAAATCCGCCGCTGCCTGGAGCGCTGGAATGAGGGTGATAACGGCATCCTGAATTACTCCAAGGCTTATCGCTTGCAACCCGGTACGGGCTGGCATGTCCCGCCTTGCATCCTGCACGCGCCCGGCTCGCTCTGCACCTTCGAACCGCAGTGGGGCAGCGACGTGTTCGGCATGTACCAATCGCTGGTTGAGGGTAATTACATTCCGTGGGATCTGCTCGTCAAGGACGTGCCCAAGGAAAAGCATCACGACCTGGACTTCATCGTCGACCTGATTGACTGGGAAGCAAACACCGACCCGTACTTCAAGGACCATCATTATCTGGAACCCATCCCGGTCGCCGATACCGCTTCCGAGGGCTACCTGGACAAGTGGGTGGTCTACGGCAAATTCAATGGCCGGCAACTTTTCAGCGCCAAGGAGCTGACCGTAAAACCGGGCGCCAAGTGCGTCCCGAAGGAACAGGGCGCCTTCGGATTGATCATCACGCAGGGAGAAGGGCGCATCGGCAAGCTCGCGGTCCACTGCCCGTCCATGATCCGCTTTGGGGAAATGACTGAGGACGAGATCTTCGTTTCCTATGATGCCGCTTTGCAGGGCGTCGCCTTCGAGAATACTTCTAAGCAGGAACCGCTCGTGGCGCTGCGGTACTTCGGCCCTGACTCCAATCCTGGCGCGCCGGAGGTTGGCGACTACAAGAAGTTCAATTAGCCCGCATTTCTCACCACGATTGGACGCTTTTAGGAGGCTGCTGGAAGGGCGGGGCTTCAGCCCCGCCGAAATCGCGGCTCCCGCACTGCGGGACCCGCCCTTCCAGATCGGCGGTGAGAGATGCGGTTAGCAAGACTCCGGTGAGGAACGGCCACTGGAAGTGTGTAAGGCGCTCAAGCGGAATCGGAGAGTGTCCTACGGGCTTCGAGGAGACCAGTCCCTATCGGTTGAGGCGAGGATTGAACGTTTCCGGCGCGGCTTCATGAAAATCCCCCCCGTCGCTGGATAGCCTTCTCTCCCTCGGGTTTTGGAAGGAACATATCCTGCCACGTGAGCCCGCACTCCTTCACCATTGCCACGCCATACTCGTCGCGGCCCAAGTTCTTGTCGCCGTTGTTGGTGCCAAAAGAGAACTTGACGCCGGCCTTCTTGGCCGCCTTGATGAAAGCTGCGCTCGGCAGCTTGTACCGGCTACTGATTTCGATGGCCACGTCGTTCCTTTTCGCGGCGTCGATCACCCTCTGCATTCGCTCCGGAGTCCAGAGGCGGTCGTAGTCGGCTGCAATCGCATCCGGTAGAAAGGTGGGATTGGCGTGGATGTCGATCGGCTCGTGATCGAGGATTCCAACGGCGCGGTTGACCAACATATCCATGAACCGTTCCGCGTCGTTAATCTCACCTACCTCCTCTTTGATCCAAATCCGCATTCGTTTGCCGTTGTCGTCGCTGAAGGTCATGGCGTCCGTAAAGACGTAATCGAATTTCGCTACCGTTTCCTTTGAAAATAGTTTCACCCATTCCCGGCCTTCTCCTTGCAGCGCCACGAAGCACGGTTGGCCCCTCATGCTCTTGAGATACTCCTCGGCGGCGGCATCGGTTGTGGTCGGAAAGTTGAGCCCTCCGTTGATGGCGATGCCATACTGGATGCCGACGCGGCGAGAATTTGCGAGCGCCTCTTCAAGAGTCAGCCCGCCTTTCAGGTGAATGTGGCAATCCAGTACGGGGAAATTCTGAGCATGCAACCGCAGCAGCTCTCGATAGAGGTCATCGACGACAGGCCGCTCGGCAGTGTCGGCAGGAAGATCGTCCGGCAGCGGCTTCACCTGGATATTCCGGAACAAAACCTTCGAGTTCGCGTCGTGGCATTCAAGCGCAAATGTGCCGCGCCCCAGAACGCGTCCGGGGTAATCAGCTTCCACCACCGGCGGGTCAGGCTCGATGTAATCCACCAGCAGTGTGTCGTTCAGCCGGACCTGTGCCTGCTTGCCCCGAACCAGAATGTGCAACTGGGACCATTCGCTGTCGTTCGCGAACGCCTTATAAACGTCGCGCACGCCGTAAAGCGAGCCGGTCTTCGGGCGCTCGCGGTAATCGCCCTCGCCCGGGTAAGTGTTGTTGATCTGAACTTTGAACCCCTTTTCCGGCCAGCCCCTCGGCTGGAACTCAGTATGAAAGTAAATGCCAGACTCGGCCCCCGGGCGCGGCATCACCTCCACCCTCAACTCGAAGTTCTTGAAACTCGCGTGGCTCACCGGTCCGGTGTAAAAAAGGTGCGACCGCGACCCACTGGCGGCGACCTGCCCGTCCACGACCCGGAAAGAGCCATGGTTCTCGCCGGCCTTCCAGCCGTGCAGGGTGCGCCCGTCGAAGAGCGGTATCCAACCGCTTTCCGCGTGGAGCGCCGTGGGAAGAACCAGCAAGGAAGCCAGCAAATCGCGTCTCGAGATGGGAATCATAGATAGTCCTTTCGGAGTTCTCGTGTCCTGAACAGGCCGACAAGCGCGCCGGACCACGGTGCAAAAACCGCGCCAAAGAACTCGCGCGAACACTGTACGCCAATCGTCCGCCCGCGACAACGGAGATTCTCACATGTCCCGGCAGCTATAGGTTGTATCAATTTAATCAATTGGACGAAGATGCGTAAGGTACAGTACAATGACGTATGAGATGTAACGAGCCAGCCAAATTCGGGAAGTACCTGCCTGTTTTCTTCCGCCATCGCGTTGATGGCCGAGTCACGCAAAGATTGAGAAATTCTACTGTAACAGTGGCCATTTAAAATAAGCCGACCAGGGAACTCGATTAAACAGGCGAGTTTGGGTTGCTGGCTTGAGGAGGAGATGTCTATGCAAGTGACAAATCAGGTTGCTAAACAATATCTGGTAGCAAGCGACTTTGACCAGACACTGAGCTTCCACGATTCCGGCTTGGTGTTGAGCGAACTGGCGGGGATTTCGGGTAAAGAGTTCGAGCGCAAGACGGCAATCCTGTCGGTGCAAAACCTGGTGCAACAAGGCGGAGAATTGGCTTACCTGCTGCTTCACGATCCCGAATTTCTGGCCCGAGTGAGGAAAGACCATTTCAAGAAGGCTGGCAAAAACATCCGTCTGAAAAAGAACATCAAGCGGCTGCACGAGATCCTGGCCGGCGCCATAGACGGCTACCAGTTCGAGTTCCATGTGATCTCGGCCGCCCCCCAAGAGGTTGTGGAGTCGGCACTCGAGGGCATCATTGCGCCAGACCATATCCACGGAACCCAGTTGGAGTGTAACAACGCGGGTTGCGTGGAGAGAATCGGTCGAGTGAATGCCGGTTACGGCAAAGTAGCTGTGTTGGACGACTTGCAGGCGAAGCTCCAGATCGGCGCGGACCGGATCGTGTACGTGGGTGACGGCAGCTCTGACATCCACGTAATGTTGCACGTGAATCGGCGCGAAGGCTTCACAGTGGCGGTCTCCGAGGCGCGCAACATCGCGCCAATCGCCAAGCGTACCGTGCTCAGCGACGATGCGCTGTGCGTGTTGGTGCCCATCCTGGAAGAGATCGTAGGCTGGGGGCGGCCTCAAATCCGCGAATTCTTCGAGGCGGAAGGGCTTCTCATCCAGGATTGGGACAAAGTTCAGGCCGACTGGCTTACCATCCGATCCACCCAACCTGCGCACGATGCCGAGCCGGAAGAGGCCACACCGAGCCCCGTCCATTCGTGAACTGAAGACTTCCCGCGCGGCCTTATTCGCGGTATCGTTCCTGCCCATCGCGGGAAAACTTCTCCGGTGGGCATCAACCAAAGCGAGTAACTCGATGTGACGACCTTTGAGTTCACGCTCAACTCTTCAGCTCAGGCAATCTGTTTGCCCGCCTCCGGGCCAACGGACTGATCGTATACGGACTCGACTGCGATTTTCACCACGTACTTAGGCGGTGGCAGCGAAGGCATGGCCTGTTTCAACTGCGCGGCGAATTGCTCAAACAACGGCCCGGACGAGATCAACTCGGCTGTCCCTTTGAGCTGGTACCCTTTGGCATTGGCCAAGTCGATCACCGTTACAGCAACCTGGGGATTCTTCTCCAGGTTCTGCCGGGTCTTAAGGGAAAACAGATCGGCAAACATCACGTGCTGGTCGTCCAAAAGCCGTATCGTGCCCTTGGGAGTGACATTGGGAATTCCATCCGGTGTCGATGTGCCGACCCACCCCATCTTGCCCGGAAGAAACTCCTGCACGTTCTTGGGAATACTGATCATAAGAAACCTCCTGTGAACGATGAAGATTCCAGCGGCGTTGTGTGCGCCCAGTTGAGGAATTCGGTGCTGTCCTAATTCCAGATGTCGCGCCGGCTTCCAGCCGGCGTTGAGCCGCCAAGATGGCGGCGCTACGTTCAAATTAGGACAGCACCAGGAATTCGCCCCGCTGGACCCTGCCAACGCGATTCTATACTCCTTATAGAAAGCCAGTCAAACGGCCTCGGCTGACGCCACCAGCACGCGCGCACTCCGTGCCGCGCCTGCTTAGGGACGCATGAACCGCTTGCAAACCTCCTCGCATGGGAATAAGTTGGTGCGCTGGAAAGAAGAACTCTCCGGTAGCGGGTCAGTTTGATGTAGAGGCGGCGGAACCTGTCCCGATCTTATCGGGACGCCGCCACATGGCGATCCCGCCTGGCGGGATCGCCGCTACAACCCGTCTCTTCAGGAGGTCATATGCAACGGCGATTCTTCCTGCAATCGGTCGGTTTGGGCGGAGCTGCGGCTTTTGCGGCGACTTCCCAGGCGGGGGCGACCGCCGCGCCTCCTCCCATGAAGATCACACGCGTCCGCTTTTACCACAATCCGAACGCTCCCGTAAATTTCAATCAAAGCTTCAACATCGTGACCGTCGAAACGGACCAGGGCATCACGGGCATTGGCGAGGGCGGCTCGCGTGAAACCATCTCACAGTGCGCCGCCATGATTATTGGCGAAAATCCTTTCCGTATCGAACACCTGTGGCAGATGATGTTTCGCGGTTACTTCTATCCTGCCGGGCGCGAGAAGCTTGACGCTTTAGGCGCTATCGATCTCGCCCTCTGGGACATCAAAGGCAAAGCTCTGGGCGTTCCCGTCTACGAATTGCTGGGGGGCCTTTCACACGACCACCTGGAGTGTTACTCGACCGGATTCCCGAACCAGGGAAGCCTGAAGGAAACCGCCCGCGCCTGCCTCGAGGCCGGGTTCCGCGCTTTCCGTTATGCTACGGCGGATCCAGGGCCCGGCCAGCCGTTCAACTCGCATCAGATGGTGCGGAAGACGTACGAAGGCTGCGTGGAGATCCGCGAAGGGGTGGGGAAAGACGGCGATTGGGCGCTGGATTACCACACCCGCCTCGACTTCCCGGATGCCGTGCGGCTCAGCACTCTGATCGAGCCGCTCGAGCCTTACTTCGCGGAGGATCTGATCCGGTCTGAAAATCCCGAGGTTTATAAGGAACTGCGCGCGCACGTCAAGGTCCCCATCGCAGTCGGCGAACAGTTCGGAAGCCGGTGGGACGTCAGCCCCTTGATCGAACAGCAACTGATCGACTACGCGCGTGTCACTCTGCCGAATGTGGGAGGCATCACCGAGTACATGAAGATCCTCGCTCTCTGTGAGACGCACTACGTGGGCCTGATCCCGCACTTCACCGGGCCGGTTGCAGAAGCCGCATTGGTCCACGCCTGCGGAGTGTTCTCGGGACCGGTGTTGATGGAAATGACCGGTGAGGGGAAGGCTTCGTACCCTCATTTGCCGGAGTGGTACGACTTCCGCAATGGCAAAATGTGGCCGAATCGCCGTCCGGGACTCGGTGTGACGTTAGATACCAAGCCGCTACAACTTGCGGCCGAGATTACGGAACGCTCGCGGCCCATCCCCATGTTCCAAAGGCCCGATGGGTCCATTACGAACTGGTAAGCTGGGGCGACACATCCTTCTCACGGGATTCCTCGAAGGCCCCGAAGGGGCCTCCCGTGAGTAGCCGCAGTCCCGCCTCGCGGGACTGCGGAAAGCATCGCGCAAAGTACGCCAACCCCAACGGGGTTGACCGCGATAGAATCGTTCCAGGACAAATACATCAAAGGGAAGGAAGAACATCATCGACGGCCGACGTTTGTTGAGGGATATCGCAAGCTGCTGGAAGAGGAGAGATTCAATTCGACAAACGGTACATGCAGTGAGGGGGGCCGCAGTCCGGCCCTTACAGGGCCGGAGTGGGTTTTCGCTTTTTTTCCGTGGGTTGCACCCACGGCTACTCACGGCTTGCCCCTTCGGGGCAGTTGCCTGCGGTACGCCATTTTACGCAAAGCGACGAAGCCAAGCGCCAGTTCAGATCGACAATGAGCTCTTATTTCTGCGTGACCGCTAAGCAAACGGGCCCCCGCCAAGTCAGCAGGGAGTGTAGATCGTTTCCTCGACGATGGCAGGTCCTTCGCGCCGCCGCTCTGATCACTATCCTCGCGGCCTTTCTCACCCCAGCCAGAGCTGCTCCGTCATCCGGCGCCTATCCACGTCAGGACCTGATCCGCGCCCTCAAACGCCTCGAGAAGAAGCTGGGGTTCCGGCGGACAAAGAACTTCTCCCACGTGACGGAGAGGAGCGTTGCGGCCTACCGTTGTTACTACACAGGAAAACTGGAACTCCCCGAATCGTACGCAGGCTTGCATCTCAAGCAGGGCGCCAAGGACGGCTGTGCTCTCGATCCCGAGAAATACGACGTCTTTTTTTATCCCATTGAGGCCGTCGGAAATGGCAAGACACCCGTGACCACTTCTCTGAGGCGCGACTCAATGGAGAGATTTCTCGCCGTGGCTGCCCATGAGGATTTCCATGCCACGGCGGGAAAACTGCCCGCCACTATCACCGAACCGGCCGCCACGCTGGTGGGTCTGCTTACTGCAAGCGAGCTGGCGCGGGAGAAATTCGGCGCGGATTCAAAAGTCTATCGAAATCTTTCAGTCGAGTCCGAGATCTTCTTGCGAAAGGCGGAGTTGGTGGTTCGCTATCACGCCAAGCTCAGCAAACTGTATGCTGCCGTGCAGTCAGGGGAGGTCTCGCAGGCGAAGGCGCTCGCTCAGAAAGAAACGCTCTTCGGAGAAATGCGAGGAGAATGCAAGGCGATCACCCCCGACGCGAAAACCTTTAACAAATGCCTTTCGGCCAACAACAACGCCGGTCTTGCATTCGACATGACCTACGCCAAGCACTATCCGTTGATGTATGAACTTTATTTGGCCTCCGGTCAGGAACTCAAGGCAACCGTCCGCGCCACGAAGAAAGCTTTGGCAGCGAGATCGGAGCCTGAAGTCATCCGGCGGCTTCAAATTGTCATCAAGGAAGCAAGCAGCAACTCGCCTTCATCGAGGGACCCCTCACCTGGCTCGCTACGCTCGCCACGCTCTCCCCGAGGGAGAGGGCCGATCTCCAATGTCTTTTCGAATCGGGTTGCCGGAAGGGCGGGGTTTTGACCCCGCCCCTCCTTGTTCGTGGTGAGAAATTCGTCTAACACCTGTCGAACGCGTTTCAGATTGTCTGGGTCACAATGTTGAGCTCCCGCGGCTTGTCGGGGTTCAACCCCTTCACCTCGGCGAGCATGGCTGCAAAGATCTGCCCCGGCACAATGTACGGGATCGGCGTGTAGATTTCCGGGACAGGATCGGTGATTCGAATCACTCGCGTGGCGCCGGGAATACGCGCATTCGAGGAGGAAAATACCAGGGTATCAGCTCGCAGGGCGTGCAGGCGCGCCGTCAATTTCAAGAGTTCTTGAAATGTCCTGCCGGGTGGCATGAAGAGCAGCGCGGGGAAATCCCGCTCGATCATCGCAATCGGTCCGTGCAGGAAGTCAGCCGAGGAGAATCTTTCCGCCACGACATAGCAGGTTTCCATCAGCTTCAAGGCCAGCTCAAAAGCGTTGGCAGAATTAATGCCGCGCGCCACCACGACGCACCGGCGCATGTAACGGTAGCGCTCGACCAACGTCTCGATTTCCGGCGCCAATTTGAGCGCCTGTTCGACTCGGTGAGGGATTTCACTTATATCAGCTAGGACAATTTGAGAGCTTAAGCTCGAGGCCAAAAGGTAGAGCAGCAGCAATTGACCGGTGTACGTCTTGGTCGCGGCCACGGAGCGTTGCTTCCCGGCATGGACAAGGAACACGTCATCCACCAAATTGGCCATCGTCGAACGGGCTTCGTTGGTGATGCCGAGTGTGTAAGCGCCCAGACGCTTCCCCGACTTGAGCACCATGTTAATGTCCGTTCCTTCTCCCGATTGCGAGATGCCCACCACCAGCGTCTGGCGAAAATCCAAACGCGCGTGATAGAGGCTATGAATCGATGGGGCACTCATCGAGACGGGGATGCCCGTCGTCAACTCGAGGAGGTAGCGCCCAAAAAGTGCTGCATTGTCGGATGTCCCCCGGGCCACCAGAACGATGAGCCGGAAGTTCTGTTTGCGGGCGAAGTCAGCGAAGGCCAGGGCGTGGTCGCGCTCGGCGGCCAGCGTACGTTGGAGCGCCAGGGGCTGCTCCAGAATTTCTTTCATCATTTTAGACATAAGGCACCTCCTCGGAATGACAGGCCAGACGGGTTTTTCAGCATCTTGCCAGGCAACTAGCCCGCCTTTCTCACCACAGGTCCGGAAGGGCGGGGCTTCACAGGCTGCGGAAAAAGGCGTTTTGAGCACCAAGAAGCGACCCAATCCGCAAGTGGTAAAACGTGGAATCAATGACTTGCGGATACCGGGAAGAGCTATTTAGCCTCCTCCAAGGGGTTTTTCCGCAGCCTGTTCAGCCCCGCCCTTCCGGCAGCCCCTTAGAGCGTCAAAACGTCGTGAGAAATCCGGGCTAGTGTCCTGAGTCAGAAGTTCGTTTGCAAAACCTTGCGACGGCCTCCAGGATTTGGTCAGCGGTTTTGGTCCATACGAAAGGCCGGGGGTCTTGGTTATAGGTTTCCACATAATGGTGCAGAGCCGCCTCCAGTTCTTGGGTGCTGCGATGAGCGCTACGGCGCAGTTGGCGCTCCGTCAGGGTGGCGAACCAACGCTCGACCAGATTGATCCAGGACGAACCGGTGGGAGTGAAGTGCAAATGATAGCGAGGATGGCGCACCAGCCAACGCTGAATCATCGCAGTCTTGTGCGTGCCGTAGTTATCCAGAATCAAATGCACGTCCAGGTCCGCGGGAGTGGCGGTATGGACCGTCTCCAGAAACCGGCGGAACTCGAGGGCGCGATGCCGACGATGACACTCGCCAATGACTTTGCCGCTGGCCATCTCCAGAGCTGCAAACAGCGACGTTGTGCCGTGACGTTCGTAATCGTGAGTTCGCCGCTCGATTTGTCCGGGGCGCATCGGCAGCAGCGGTTGGGTTCGGTCCAAGGCTTGGATCTGGGCCTTTTCATCCACGCACAGCACCAAGGCTTGGTCGGGCGGGTTCAGGTAGAGTCCCACGATGTCCCGGACTTTCTCGATAAACAGTGGGTCGCGCGACAACTTGAAGGTTTCGCTGCGATGCGGCTGCAAGGCGAACGCCCGCCAGATGCGGCTGATGGCCGTCTGGCTCATGCCGCAACGGCGTGCCAGCAGTCGCGTGCTCCAGTGCGTCGCATTGCACGGCATTGATTCCAGGGTCAGGGTCAACACCCGTTCCACCTCCGCATCGCCGATGCGGCGCGGCGCTCCGGGGCGTGGTTCGTCCAGCAACCCCTCCAGACGCTGGACGACGAATTGTCCTCGCCACTTGCCCACGGTGGGTTTACACACGTGCAGGGCAGCGCTCACCGCCGTGTTGTTTTTTCCCTCTGCGCAGGCCAGCACGATGCGGGCGCGCAACGCCAGGGCTTGAGCGGTTTTGCGCCGCTGCGCCCAGCCCTGCAAGGTTTCTCGCTCTTCAGCACTCAAGGTCAATTCCGGTGTAGGGCGTCCTCGTCGCATTGGTGTCCTCCTTCTTATAAACCCAATGCACGAGAACTTCCATTTATTAAACGAACTTCTGACTCAGGACACTAGGGGCCGCCCGCACCCGGAAAGTTCCGCAAGGCAGCGCGAGCGCCAAAAGGAAGACCGCGTCACTAAACTGCCAGCAGGCGCGCCATGGCCAGGGCGCCTTCGACGGGTTCAAGCTGCAAAAGCCGCACGCGCGCGGAGGGCATGCGCTGGTGCACGCAGCGCGCAAAGCTTCGCCGTAGGGTGGGGCTGGAGCGGAAGACGCCGCCGGTACAGACAACGGGGAGCATTCCGCGCCGCCCCAGTCGTGGCGCCAGCGCCAGGACCAATTGGGCGAGGTCGGCGCCGGCTTGGGCGCAAAGGCGTCGCGCCACTCGATCGCCTTGGCGGGCCGCTTCCGAAACCAGCGGGGCAAGCGCGGCCACTTCCTGAATGGCAAGCTTCTTCAGCGCGATTTGTGTAATGCCAGAGAGCTTCAGAGCCTGGCAAATCTTCGAGGTCAGCACGGTGCGCTCGCCGCGCCCGTCGAAGTCGCGCAGAGCCGCCATGATGGCTTTACGTCCCAAGTCGTAGCCTGACCCCGGATCGTCAAACAAAGCGCCCCAACCACCGGCGCGCAGGGTTTCGCCTCGGTGATTACGCGCGTAGGCGAAGGAACCTGTCCCCGCGTCCACGATCATCCCGGCAGCGGTTCCTAGGGCGGCATGCAGGGCAATCGCCATGTCAGTCGTCAGCAAATGATGCCGCGCGGGAATGGCCTCTCGAAGCCACGCCAGCAGCGGGCGGCTCACAGCCGGAGCGTACGCTCCCGCCACCCCCGCGCAAACGGCCTCGAGCAAGGGTTGGTGGTGACGCCGCCCTCGAGCGGGGCCCACAAGCCGCGGCTGGTCGCGAGCGGTTGCGGTGGAAACCTTTCGTAGTACCGCCCGCGCGGCCCGCAGGAGTTCCTTCTTGGCTCCTTCCATCCCCACTTTCGTCGGGTTCGAGCCCCCGGCCACAGCCTTGGCGAGTATGCGCCCGCGCTCGTCCCCCAGCCATGCTTGGGTCCGGCTTCCACCGCCATCAATACCAAGGAAAAGAGCCATATTCTAAGACTAGCACGACCATTATGCATGATTTGTCGCGCATATTTCCAGTGGGTTTACTTTCCACTGTCGTTTACTTTCCACGTTCCACTCATGTGTGTTGCCGGCTTAATGGATCATTTAACACTTGACAACATTTCCATTGACGTACATGTCAACTTTTTATTAAACTATCGAGCTTGTCTAAGTCTGTGCATCTAGACCTTGCGAATACAATGTACAAGCCAGCAGCAAAGGATGCCGTCAAGCCAGCTCACGGAAATTTGCTTCTGGTGCGGGGAAATACTCGTGATGGGGTGGCTCTTGTCTAGTGGTTCCGGATAGTTATCAGTTAATGTGTCTTCCGTGGCGCACGCCCTGAGTGAATATTTTCCTCGTGTGCGAGAGGCCATCGTGGCACTCGGCTCAAATTTCTCAGCACGTTTTTTGCGATCAACGTGCCTCCAGGCACCTTCTGAGGCCTTCTGTCAACCGACCGCGCGACAAATAGGGGTCAAAAAGCGTGAAAGTATCTGCTTTTCCGGCTTCCCAGCAGACGCAGTTTTCGCCGACTGCAGCGGCAGTGTAAGCCTTTTACTGGTTGACCCGATGGGAGGGGACCGCATCGTAAGGTTCGTAATACCCGGTGAACTGTTCGGCCTACACTCACTCATTCCGACCCCTACACGTATGTTTAGCGCCGTATCCAGGGAGAAATCCAGACTGTGTTTTGTCAGCCGGACATCCTTTGATGATTTCATGTGCAATGATCGCGATCGAATGTGGCAGCTCCTACCGTTGCTCAACTATCTGGTACATGATGATCACCTTCAAAAGATATTGATTTCGTGGCTACCGGCCAGAAAGCGGCTGCGAACGGCAATCTCGAGGTTTCGATGCACGACCGATGCTGTGCACTCGAGAGGGGACGTTATCATGCCAATCAAACAATGAGAACTGGCCAATTCCTCGCCATATCACCGGAAACCGTGAGCCGCGAAACGATGAATGATACGCGTAAAATGCAGATCAGCGAATTCGCTCGGAGTTTTAGGTCGGCCAATGGTTCACGAAAGAAATAAGATTTCCGTGTGGCTTATCGAGGAGCATCCACTGGCAGCCAAGTACTTGATGAAAATGCTTAAAGAGCACAGTGTCCGGCTGTTCGCGGGCAGAGAGAGCCTGCTAAGAGTTCGTGGACATGGAAAACAACCGCTAATCTTCCTCATAGATGCAGAGTCGCAACGCGTTCCGGTGGAGGTATACATACGCTCAGCGCACGTACACTTCCCGGAGGCGACAATCCTTGCCATGGGACGGCCAGTCACGCATGAGGATTTATATCGTCTGCTTTTCATGGGCCTTCAACGATTTTGTTCCTACGAAGATGTCGGGTGTGACTTGGTCGCGGCAGTTCGTTCTATCAGTGAAGGTCATATTTGGTTTCCCGCTGAGGTCTTGGAGAAATTTGCTCAGTACGTCTCGAGACTCAAGAACGTGAACCTTCGCAGTATCGGGCAGTTCACCCACGGCGAAACACTAGTCGTCGGATTGTTGCAGCGAAGAATGTCAAACAAGGAAATCAGTGCCGCGTTAGGTATCTCCGAGCGGACAGTAAGATTCCACCTTGGTAAAGTTTTTGCTAAATTAGGAGTCCACGACCGTTATACTGCAGTGGACATCTTAAAGTCGGGTCCTCTTCTTGCGAGTGAGGGTGAACGCGCAAGGCGCACCTTCAGTACAACGAGAGCGACGATGAGTGACCGACAGGCGGAATGAGCGGTGGAGGTCTGCGCAGGTCAAAAGCACCACCATTCGGTGCGGCATCTGTTCGCGCCGCTGAGAAGGACATCGATTTTGGCGGTTGAATGGGCAACAAGGAAGCCAACCAAGAGCACACCTCTCGTCCGCCACGCATTCTCGGGACTAGCGGTTGCCCCTGCGTCAGGAGGATATTTCGATGGGTACCCTACTTCAGGACCTTCGCCACGGATTGCGAATGATGTCGGAGAATCTTGGCTTCACGGCCACCGTGGTCATGACATTGGCGCTGGGGATCGGCAGCACTACCGCTATGTTCACCGTTGTTGACGGTGTACTGCTCCGGCCCCTTCCGCTTCCAAATCCCGAGCAACTTATGGCCACTCGGGACCTCACCGAACCCGGGATGGTTGATCCGCTGGTTTGGTGGGGGCACAATCGTTCCTTCGACCGACTCGCCAACTGCTATTCGGGAGGTGTCAATCTGAGCGGGGAAGGAAGTGGAGAACGGACTCCCGCCGCTGTGGTGTCGGCTAACTTCTTTGCGGTTCTCGGAGTGAGGCCATTCCTGGGACGCGGGTTCCTTGCCGACGAAGAAACACCCGGGCACAATCGCGTCGCCGTTTTGGGCTATGGCCTATGGTCTGAAATGTTTGGCAATGACAGGGGTGTGCTAACTCGCTCCGTTCGCCTAAATGGCATCCCTCATATTATCGTTGGCGTAATGCCTCCCGGATTCAGCTTTCCAGGGCGCACGCGCGCCTGGGTACCTCGGACGCCTCAGTTGCTCGGCAGGGGTTCCCTGGATTTAGGGTCCGACCCATCGGGCCTTCCCGCAGGCCGTTTGTCAATCGGCCGCCTCCGAGCTGGAGTCTCCCGAATTCAGGCAGAGGTAGAAATGACAGCGCTGTCTAAACGGCTTCAGAAAGAATACGGCAATGAGCGACACATAGTCGCGAATGCATACGTCCAGGTGAAGCCACTTCAGGAAGCGATTGTGGGAAGTGTCCGTCCAGCTCTCCTTGCGCTCTTTGCCGCAATCCTCTTTGTGCTGTTGATTGCCTGTGCCAACACGGCCAACATGCTCCTGGCCCGCGCAACCGTGAGGCGAAAGGAAATCGCTGTCCGGCTTTGTCTTGGTGCCAGCCGGCTGCGTGTCGTGCGGCAGTTGCTCACCGAAAGCCTTGTCCTATCAATAGCGGCGGGCGTGCTTGGTTTTCTCTTTGCCCTATGGTTTGTTGATGCCATCCGGACGATTATTCCCGCCAATCTTCCGCGTGTGGAAGACATCCGCGTTGACCCTCGCGTGTTGTTATTCGTCCTTGGCGTCTCATCATTGACGGGAGTTCTGGTTGGCATAGCGCCGGCCCTACAGACGCTGACGCCGGAGATCGCGCGGGCCATGAAAGGGGAAGGGTACAGATTGACAGGAAGCATGCATGCCTCTGTGCGTGGCGCCCTGGTCATCGGTGAACTGTCGCTTGCGCTGCTTCTCCTGACGGGCGCAGGTTTGATGAGCCGCAGCCTTTACCGGCTGACTGGGATCGAGCTGGGCTTTAATCCCCAGAAGGTTTTGACGATGGAGATCGCCTTGCCACGGGCAAAGTATGCGGCGAGTGCGGAGGTCGCATCCGCTCAGGAGAAGCAAAAGGATCAGGCTCACTCCAGCGCGTCCCTTCAAGAAGCTCCGAAGGGCACACCTGCTGTTGCGATGGACGAGTCACTTTCAACTTCCTTCTCGGTGTTCCACCAGCGCCTTCTGGAAGAAATAGGAAGTCTTCCCGGAGTCGTGGGAGTGGGTACAACGAATAATCTCCCTCTAAAAGGCGGAGCACGCGGCGTGTACTTCGACGTCCAGGGGATTGCTAAGGGAGAAGCTCGCTTGTTTGAGATCGGCGGCGATTACTTTCGCGCCATGGGAATTCCGCTCCTCGCCGGCAGGACGTTCACGGAGAGCGACAAGGGAACCGCGCTGAAAGTCGTCATCGTCAGCCAGAGCCTTGCTCGCGGGGTGTGGGGAAACAAAAATCCGGTTGGCGACCAATTTGTTATCGAAGGCGAGGAAGCACCCCGAGAGATCGTCGGGGTGGCGCAGGATGTAACGTCAGTGGAAGACCCCATGTGGGGCAAGTGGCAATTTTATCTGCCGCAACTCCAGGGATATCGCCTGTCCCGTGCACGTCCGTTGGACATGACGCTAGTCGTCCGGACCAGCTCCGAGACCAAAGAGGTTGTCCCCGCAATGCGAAGTCGATTGTTCGCGTTGGACAAGGACTTGCCCGTCTTCAACGTAAAGACTATGGAAGAAGTTTTCTCCGAATACGTTGCCCCGGAGCGGTTCCGGGGGCTTCTGTTCGGTCTCTTCGCTTTCCTCGGCCTGACTCTCGCCGGGGTCGGTGTCTATGGCGTGGTGGCGTATTCGGCTGCTCTGAGAACCCACGAAATCGGCATCCGCATGTGTCTCGGAGCCCAACCACGTGATGTTCTGCTAATGATTCTCAGCGAGGGTTTGCGCCGAGCTCTTGTGGGCATATCGCTTGGGCTTCTTGCCGCGATGGCCCTGAAGGGATTCATTTCGGGACTGCTGTTTGGAGTCAGCGCCGCTGACCCCACGACATACATCTGGTCGGCCGCAGTGTTATTTGCGGTGACTTTGGCAGGAAGCTACATTCCAGCCCGCCGGGCGACGAAGGTGAAACCGATGACTGCACTGCGCAATGAATGAATGCCAAAGGTCGCCAGGCGCTGGGGTTCAACTAAAGACGAAGTCTCGTAGAAAGAATGAAGTGTAAGGATAGGGCGCGCTTTCATTTCATCCTTCAGCCTGCACAGTTTGCTTTCCATTAATTGCTTACGGCTGAAAGAAGGGAGCCGCGTTGCAGGAGAGAATCACATAAAGCCGCCACGGGAAAAACTGGTCGCCGGCGATTTGGCAGTCCCCACCCATTGCGGCATAACGGTTTCAGATCCGTTCAATCATTCAGCCCCCCTGTCGTTCGGCTTCGGATCCTTACTGACCGTGGACCTGCACAAACTGAAGATTAACTGTGAAACTATGTGCTTGCTTTTCCCGAGGATTTACCGATGCGTTTACGCCCGGGAGGTCTCTACCTGTAGGCTTAGACCTGCATCGCCCGTCCGAAGCGCCAGCTGGCGGTCAGGCCAGTAGACTTCTCCTGCGGTCCAGAGCGATAAATAACCATTGCCAAGAGCGGGGGCTAGACTATGTTGCAAGTCTCGCCCCTGTCTGTTGGTCCGATTCAAGGCGACGAGAATCCTTCTGACGTGTGGGACTCTCGCCATGTAATTCTAGTTATAGGAGGTAGACCTGTGTCCAAACTCGTTGGTCGAACCGGTTGGATCGCGTATTCGGTGCTCGCGCTGGCCGCGGCGGGCTTTTATCTTTTCGACGCGCCAGTTCCTGCACGGGCTGGTAATTGCACTACAGGCCAGTGTGTTTATGCAGATCAGTGCTACGACAGCGGAGCCTGTCGGCAAGGTCAGCGATGCAATACCGGTACTTGGCAGGATGACGGCACCTGCCCCTGTTAGAGGAACCCGCAAGGATTAGCAAGTTCGGGCGGGCTCTCTGTAGGTTAGCGAAGGCGTATGACGACCTAGGCCGGGAGCCTAACGCTTGGCCCTCACCACCGGGGGTTAGGTGTGTTTGTTAGGCTCCCTCCTTGGGTTGGAGATAGCCACAACAAACCGTGGCATGCTGATTACTTGTGTTCGCAAGGCGTGAGGAATTTTCGAGACCGGAGGTCAGCTGTGGTAAACAGGGAAACGCTCCGAGAAACACTTAGTTGGGCAAAGAAAGAGGGGGATAAAGCCTTCATGCTGTTTCTCTTTATCATCTCCCTATATCTTAACGTGACCCTGGGTTGGGAGGTCCACCATCTCAGGAGCGAAGTAAATAAGGTCCCACGCATAAATGAACTCAACGTCGGCGCCGCATTACCTAACATAAAAGCAAAAGATCTGAACGGAGATGTCCAATCTATCAATTATGCTGACGATCGGCGACCAACCGTCTTCTACGTTTTTACGCCTACATGCGGATGGTGCGAACGAAACGCCGCGAATGTAAGGGCACTCGTGAGTAAGCGGGGCGCGACTTATCGTTTCATAGGTATATCACTTTCGATTTCCGACGTGAAGCAATACCTCAGGGATCATCAGATTGATTTTCCCGTCTATACCGGGCTAGCGGCGGAGGACAAGCGTTCCTTGGGACTTGGTGGTACCCCTCAAACAATAGTCGTTTCGACATCCGGAAAGGTCATGAAGAACTGGACGGGAGCATACACTCACGATCTACAGCGTGAGATCGAGGGGTTCTTCGGCGTTCGACTTCCGGGGCTCACTGATGACAAGGCTTCGGGCTCGGTAGTGTCTGCCAACACCCACACCGGAGCGACAAGCACAGATCGAGGGAAGCCACTCTCTATCGCCAAATGCTCCCGGGGAGGGCTCGAGTATTCGTTGGGTGCTGTAGTCGGGGAAGGTGAAAAGCGCATGCGCTGCATTTGCACCCAAATAGACTGGAAATCATACCCGCCACTTTGAACTCGACGCAGGTTATTGTTCGGATGGGAGTCGTTGCTCGATCGCTTATGCGGCTGATGGCGAAGCAGAACCCGGGCACCTTCGAGTTGACATGGCCATGAGCCTCACAACAAATTGGGCAACGTCCACGCCGACCTGGGGAGAGGCCTGATGAGGCCCTGGAGCCGCCGTAGCGTGCGGTAGAGACCTGCGGGCGATAGGCGAAGCAGAACTCCGACAGCGCTCTTGGGTTCCCCCAGGGTCTTCCCCGCTACGCGAAACCGAAATTTTCGTATGTTGCGCCCGGATGATAATGTCCCCTTTTGTCCCGGATAGAAATGTCCCCCTAAACTAGGTCCAAGGGAGGGGCCTAGGTGAGGAGGACAAGGATGGATGAGGGGGAGTTGAAGCGAGCTGCGGTGTTGTCACAGGTGGCAGGGAAAGGCTGGAGTTTGGTGCAAGCTGCCGAGCGGATGGCGGTGAGCTACCGGCAGGCGAAGCGGTTGTGGAAACGCTATGGAGCGAAGGGGAGCAAGGGGCTGGTGCATGGCAACGTAGGGCGGGCGTCGAACCGAGCCAAGCCGAAGAGCCTACGGCGGCGGGTGTTGGCGTTAGTCCGAAGCAAGTATGGGGGAGCGCCAGGGGAGCGCTTTGGTCCGACTCTGGCGGCGGAGCACTTGGCGCAGGACGACGGGATCGTGATGGGGGTGGAGACGCTGCGGGAGTGGATGTTGCAGGAAGGGCTATGGAGCCGGGAGCGGAGAGGGCGAGCGCATCGGCGAAGGCGGGAACGCAAGGCGCACTTTGGGGAGTTGGTGCAGTTGGATGGAAGTTTCCACGCTTGGCTGGAAGGGCGAGGTCCGCGGGGTTGTCTGATGAACATGGTGGATGATGCCACCGGCACGACCCTGTGCCGCATGGGCCAGGAGGAGACGACCTGGGCGGCGGTGGGGGTGCTGCGGGCCTGGATCGAGAGCTACGGGGTGCCGCAGGCGCTGTACACGGACTGCAAGAACGTCTACGTGCGCGAGCCCAATGCGCAAGAGCGACTGCGAGGAGAAGAGCCTCTGACGCAGTTCGGACGCATGTGCTGGGGGCTGAGGATTGAGATCATCGCGGCCAGTTCGCCGCAGGCCAAGGGGCGGGTGGAACGCCATCATGGGACGCATCAGGACCGGCTGGTGAAGAAGCTGCGGTTAATGAATATAGGTAGCCTGGAAGAGGCAAACTGTTATCTGAAAGAGAAATACTGTAAGGAGCACAATGTACGTTTTAGCGTAACCGCGGCAGCCCCCCAAGACTTTCACTTGCCGAGCCCTGGGGTGAGGAAACTGGAGAAGATTTTCCGGCTGGAAAGGGAGAGGTCGCTGAGCAACGACTGGGTGGTCAGGGATGAGAACCGGTTCTATCAAGTGGAGCGGCAGAGCCAGCATCATGCGCCGGCGAAGAGCAAGGTGACGGTGTGCGAATGGCAAGACGGTCGGATGGAAATTCACTACCGGGGTGAGAAGTTAAGCTGGAAAGACATTCCGGCGCGTCCGGTCGCTACTAGGCAAGAACACAAGCCTAGAGCACAAGAGGAGATGCCCAAGAAGAAATGGAGACCGGGGCCCGACCATCCCTGGCGGCGTGGTTACCGCGAAGGCCATCCGGGAGCTTTACCTCCGGTCCCGGCTGCCGACCCGACGGCGTTGGCCTCGGCCTCCGCTTCGCCCTAAGCGCTCCGCCCTTCGGGCTCCGCAGGGCTTCGCTCCGGCCGAGGCCAACGCCGTAATGCCAACGAAGACAGAGAAAGCATGAGAAAGACGAACACCAAAAAGGGGACACTTCTATTCGGATAAGGATGGGGACATTTCTATCCGGGCTTGACAAACCGAAATTTTCGTATTGACATGCAGTTGTCGAGTGCTATACTTGATAGAAAGTTATCATCTCACGGGTATGTGGTCATGAATCCGCCAGTATCAGTTCGTGGACTCGTCGTGACCCATAGTGCCTTCCGTGCTCTGGATGAGTTGAGTCTGCGCGTCCCTTAACGAGCGGGAGTGTGCACATGAACGCTAGACGCCAGGAGCAAGCGCCGCCTCTGCGCGACAGTTCTCCCTTCAAAGAGGTGTCCCTGTCTGAGAGAGAAAGGAGTGTTTTGCAGGGGCTTGTTGCAGGAAAGTCGAACAAGGAGATTTCTGCCGGTCTCAACATATCTAGTGCTACTTTAACCCAGTACATACGAAGCCTCTTCCTAAAGACTCGCGTTCACAACAGGACTCAACTAGCCGTCATGGCCACCACGGCCAGATTGAACAAGCCGCAGGAGGTATCATCCTGGGACCCAACCGGCTCGCACATTACCAAAAGCGACAGGACAAGATCGAAGGCCGATTAGACTCGGCGGAGGTCGCGCCCGTACCACGGGCGGTTCTTGCCGCCCCGCGGGATCACTTGGACGGTGGAATGATAACCCATGCTTGGCCTCCCTAGGACACCGGACGAAAGGAGCATGTCATGGTTACAACGCTAGTCAAGAACATTCTTAATTTTTTCACAGACTCTGGGGCGCTGGAGCCAGCGGAGCGGGCGGTCGAGATATACGAGCGGCTGGCGAAGCGGAACCCGGACGCCTTCGAGCAGGGCTTGGCCGAGAGCCTTTACAACCTGGGCATCTCCTACAGCGAGCTCCGGAGGCCGAAGGATGCGCTCAAGGCGGCGGAGCGGGCGGTCGAGATATACGAGGAGCTGGCGAAGCAGAATCCTGGCGGCTTCGAGCCTGGCTTGGCTATGAGCCTTCACGGCCTGAGTATCTTCTACACCGGGCTGGAGAAGCCGGAAGACGCGCTGAAATCAGGGAAGCAGGCGGGGGAGATATACAAGCGTCTGGCGAAGCAGAACCCTGGCGGCTTCGAGCCGGACTTGGCCATGAGCCTCAACAACTTGGGCAACGTCTACGCCGATCTGGGGAGGCGGGCTGAGGCGCTGGAAGCGACGCGGCGTGCGGCGGAGATTCGTGAGCGGCTGGCGAAGCAGAACACGGACGCCTTCGAGCCAGACTTGGCCGACAGCCTCAACAACCTGAGCCTTCGCTACAGCGAGCTGGGGAGGCGGGATGAGGCCCTGGAGCAGGCTCACAGGGCGGCGGAAATATATCAGCGGCTGGCGAAGCAGAACACGGACGCCTTCGAACCGGACTCGGCCGACAGTTTCAACAACCTGAGCCTTCGCTACAGCGACCAGGGGAAGCTACATGAGGCGCTGGAGGCGGCGGAGCGAGCGGTAGAGATTTGTGAGCGGTTGGCGAAGAAGAACCTGGACGCCTTCGGGCTGGGTTTGGCCCAAAGCCTTGACAACCTGGGCAACGTCTGCTGGTGGCTGGGGAGGTTGGATGAGGCGCTCAAGGCGGCGGAGCGGGCGGTAGAGATTCGCGAGCGGCTGGCGAGGCAGAACCCGGACGCCTTCGGGCCGGGCTTGGGCCACAGCCTTAACAACTTGGGCAACGTCTACTGGTGGCTGGGGAGCTTGGATGAGGCGCTTGGGGTGGCGGAGCGAGCGCTGGAGATTCTTGAGCGGCTGGCGAAGCAGAACCCGGACGCCTTCGAGGCGCATCTGGCGGCGGGCCTGCGAGCACTGGGCACAATCTGCTACGAAGGAAATCCGACGCAGGCGGCTAACGCTTTCAGGCGTGGCGTCGAGACCCTCCGCCGATTATTCCTGCGCAATCCGGACGTCTTTGCCGGACAGATGGCCGCCCTTCAGCGGGACTATCTGCATTCCTGTAAGTCATCCGGCGAGGAACCCGATCTCGACCTGCTGGCCCCGATTGCCGAAGCACTCCAAGTGGCAAATCGTCCGGCGGTATAAACACCAGGGCGTCTGAGTGAAAACTCGGCCAAGCAATGTAAAGGCCGCCTTCAGGCGGGCAGAACTCATGGAGGGCACATTGCCGGGCTTAACAGGCTGCGGAAAAACTCGTAGACGCTGTCATTCTGAGGAGTCCGTCAGCCGACGGGCGACGAAGAATCTCGTATGTTCATGAAAATGCGCAGAGCGAGATCCTTCGCTGCGCTCAGGATGACAACCGTGGAGCGTTTTTCCGCAGCCTGCAAAGCACGCCGCTCCGAAGGACCCCTCGGGCTTGTTACCGTGAGGAAACGAAGGAAGGATCTCGCATTGGCTTGAAAACACACTGAGCGAGATTCCTCGCTCCGCTCGGAATGACAGGCTGGAGGGTGGGGCTCAGGATGGCAGACGCAGTCAACTTCCGAAAGCAGGTTTCTTATCTGTGCAGATCGGCGTTCATCTGCGGCTGAAGGTGAAAGCCGCGGACCTCAAAGGTGGAGGTCCGCGCTGCTCGGTTTCCATCAGGGAGGTTGACCAATGAAGGAAAGCTCTTTGACCTTATTACCGCTTCCAGCCGATATCGCGGCGCCCCTCGCAGGCCATTGGGCGCATATCCGGGAGGAAATGCAGGTCATCAAGACCTATCCGTTCTCGGGCCCGGATCCCGTGGCCGTCCGGGCCCATCGACGCGACCTTCGGAAAAACTATCCATATTTTACATTTGACGACCTCGCCCCTGAGGGTATGGACCAAACCTGGAATGTGATTCACCTCGATAATCCCTACATCGAGGCGTTCGTGCTGCCAGGCGCCGGCGGAAAGCTGGTCGGGGCGGTCGAAAAAAGCACCCAAAAAGACTTCATTTACTACAACCAGGTTCTCAAGTTCCGGCGTCTCGCGATGCGAGGTCCGTGGGCATCCGGAGGGATCCAGCCAAACTTTGGAATCAGGGGCCTCGCGCCGTGGGCAGCCACACCGGTGGACTATCTCGTCCGCAAGAATGCTGACGGAAGCGTGAGCTGCATAGTGGGGACCATGGATCTACCGTCACGCACTGAGTGGAGAGTGGAGTACACCATCCCTCCCGACCGGGCCTACGTCGAGGTGCAGTCCCTCTGGTACAATCCGCAGCCTCTGAACCAGTCCTACTACTTTTGGATGAACGCTGCTCAGAAGCTACGCGACGACATCGAATTCGTCCTACCGGGAGCGAGCTGGATCGCACGCGACTACTCGGTTCCGTCCGAGTCGTGGCCGCTGACCAAGGACGGGCGAAACCTGGGCTTTTACGGCGATCATAACGAGAATGACGGACACAGCTACTTCGTCCACGGCGCGGTGCAGGACTTTACAGGCGGATACTGGCATGATTCACAATTCGGGTATGGTCATTGGGCGCTGCATGAGGAGGTGCCGGGCCAGAAACTTTGGCTCTGGCCGAAGTCCCGTGACGGAGCCATGTGGCACGACCTGCTGACCGACAGCGATGGACCGTACTGCGAGCCTCAAACCGGCCGCCTGCTTGACCAGAACGACCACGAGTTCCTTGCCCCAGACTCGGCCGACCACTGGCGGCAATTGTATTTTCCGTATAAGAAGATCGGTCCCATGGCGAAGGCATCCCCTTACGGCGTCCTCAACGTTAGCAAGAACGGTGGCGACTTGGTGGTGAGTTTCTGCGCTTTGCAAAACCTTGCCGAAGACCTTACTGTTTCCGCCGAGGGCAAGCAGGTTGCCAGCGATCGAATCGTCCTTAAAACAATGGAGGTCTACCAAAAGGCCTTTCCGGTCTCGATCAAAGAGGGCCAGCTTCGTGTGGATGTGGGCGACAAGCTCTCCTATACGGACGATCCCAATACCGGCCTCTTGAAGCGTCCGTTCCACTTCCACAATATCGACGAGAGCAGCGTAGAAGGGCTCTACCAGTCGGCGGAGCGCGGTGAGAAGAGCAGGAGCTACGATGCAGCCTTGCGGAAATATGAGTCCGTTGTGCAGCGCGAGCCGCTCCACGTTCGCGGCTTGACGCGCCTCGCCGAACTCCATTGCCGAAGAGCTGAATACGAGAAGGCGCTCCAATACGCGCGCCAAGCCTTGGACATCGCAATGTACGACGCGGATGCCAATTACGTCTACGGCATCATCGCCCGGCGACTGGACGACCTGATGGACGCCAAGGAGACGATGGGATGGGCGGCGCGCTCGATGAAGTACCGCTCCGCGGCTTACGGCGAACTGGGCGGCATTTATCTCACGGAGCGCAATTTCGATCTCGCCCAGGAGTATCTGACCCGTTCCCTCACTTACGATGCTTATAACATCAGGAGCTATCAGTTTGTGGCCACTGCGAGCCGGCTGCAAAATCACCCCGTCAAGGCACGCGAGGTTTTAAACAAGATCCTCGATCTGGATCCCTTGAGCCATTTTGCGCGCTTCGAGCAGTATCTGCTCGATCCGTGCCCGAGCTCGCTGAACAATTTCCAATCCATGATCCGCAACGAATTCCCCCATGAGGCTTATCTTGAGATCGCCGCGTATTACGTCAACCTGCGGCTGGACGACGACGCACTGCGGGTGCTGGAGGTCGCACCGGACCAAGCCACGGTGCGGTATTGGCAGGCCTACCTGTCGCGAAAGAAATCCCCTGAGCGGAGCCGGAAGGTACTTGAGCACGCCGCCGCACTTTCGCCCTATCTGGTATTTCCTTTCCGCGAAGAGTCGATCCCAGTATTTCAGTGGGCAGCGACAGTGCAGCCGGAGGATTGGAAGCCGAAGTACTACCTGAGTTTGATCTATTGGGGAATGCAGCGGAACCAGGACGCCTTGCAGATGTTGAGCGAGTGCGGTGACCAACCCGACTATGCGCCGGCCTATATCTGTCGTGCATTTCTCGAAAGGGGCGCCAATTCCCAGAAGGCCCGAGTGGACTATGAGAGAGCTTACTGCATCGATAAGAAAGACTGGAGAACTGCCAACCACCTGGCGAATTACTATCTCGAGACTGGGATGAACGACGAGGCTTTGGATGTGGCCCTCGATGCTTTCGAACAATTCCCAAAGGAAGAGGCGGTCAGAACTCTGCTCGCAAGGACATACTTGATTAACGGCAAGTTTCAGGACTGTTACGCCGTGCTGGCGGAGACCTCCATCCTGCCCTATGAGTTCCAGCGCGATGTGCATCAAATGTGGGTGCAAAATCTGGTCGCCCAGGCGCTAGCAGACATGAGGAAGGGCCAGTATCAGGAAGCAATCGAGCGGCTGGAGGCCTCGCGCGAATACCCGGAGCGGCTGGGAACGGGCAAACCCGCCGATCCTGATTACAGGATCCAAGATTACCGCGAGGTCTGGTGTTATGAAAAGTTGAACATGACGGCAAAGGCGGAGGAAGCGCGGGCAAGGATCAAAGCTTGGATCTCCCGCCATCCGGGTGAGGCAAAGCCGGTATTCAGGACCGGCATGTCGAAGAGTGGTATCGCCCCACACTCCCGGCGCAGCCAGATCTTAAAGCGCTGCAAGCACTGACAGGAGGCTCAGACAGAGTCGATAGCTATCTGAGATCTTGTCGTGAACGTCAGCGGGGATCAGGGCGGCACTTTGAGGAGCGAGGTGCGGCAGGCCGCTCGTCGCCCAGCCATACTTGGGTCCGGCTCCCCCCGCCATCGATACCAAGGAAAAGAGCCATATCCTAAGACCAGCACGACCATTATGCGCGATTTGTCGCGCATATTTCCAGTGGGTCCACTTTTCACCTTCCACTCTTGAATTGTGCCTGCTTAGTGTCTCCTTTAGCACTTGACAATAAATTCTTCGCATCGTCTAATGACTCAAGCGGAACAGGAGTTCATGAATATTTCATAGGCACGTGACTCTTAGTTAATGGTGAATAGGCCAGCCGCACAACATTTTGACTCTCCACGTGGCAATACGCTTCATGAACACCCCCATCGTTCGGTCCGGGTGCTGCCCTTTGCTCCGGTGCCGGGGAGTTATTGCGGGTCAAGGATTGAACTTGCCCCATATTTTGTTCGAAGACGTATGACGCGGGAAGCCGGTTCGCGTTTGGTCAAGAGTTTTTGCTTACTTTCGGAGGACGCATGGAATTGCGAAAGGACCCCATTACGCAAAACTGGGTGATTCAGGAGGATGGCGAGGGCCCCTGGCCCAGATTTGCGGCTTGCCCCCTATGCCCAGGCCAGGAAGCTCTTTCCCCCCAGACGATCTACTCACAGGGGAACGGCAACGGCAGGTGGCAAGTCCGTGTAACGCCCCACTTGCGCCCCCTCTACCGAATTGAAGGGGATGCCCAACGCCGGGCGGAAGGTATTTACGACAAGATGCGCGGCTTGGGCGCCCACGAGGTGGTTGTAGAATCGCCGTATCACGATGCTTCGCTTTCGAATCTGAGTGACGCAGACGTTGCTCAGGTCTTGCGAGCCTACGTGTCGAGAGTTATGGACCTCAAGAAAGACCGCCGTTTCCGGTACATTACCGTCTTCCGTAACCAAGGAGCCTTGGCGGGACAGGATCTGGAGCACCCCCACTCTCAGATCACGGCTACTCCCTTCATTCCCAGAAGGGTGATCTACGAGCTGCGATCATTCCAGAAGTACTACGCACTCAAGGAACGATGTATTCTTTGCGACATTTCCACACAGGAAATCTCTCACCAAGTGCGGACTGTCGAGTGGGATGATCAATTCGTCGCCTTTTGTCCATTTGCTTCACGCGTACCCTATGAGACCTGGATTCTGCCCCTCAACCATCATTGTTCCTTCGAAGAGGACCTCACCACCTGGGAGCGCCAAATACACTTAGCCCGCTTTCTGAAATCGATCCTGCGGCGGCTGGAGTCGGTGTCGCCCGCTTATCACCTCGTCCTTTACACTTCGCCCAACGTGGGTGCAAAATTCGACCGCAAAGAGCACTGGATGACTCTGGCGGACGATTTTCACTGGCACTTCGAAATACTGCCGGCGAGCCAGCCCAAGTCCAAGTCGTATAGTGTAAAAGAGGTCTATTACAATTCTGTCCGGCCGGAACTGGCGGCGGAAGAGTTGCGCTCCGCAGGTGTGGAAATCGGTAACAGGGCTTAGTACAGCATTTTTTAAGTTCGATCACGTCTTAAGACCCCCTCACCCGTCCCGATCAGATCGGGACACCCTCTCCCCCAAGGGGGAGAGGGGCCTAATCTCCTATGTTTACTCTCCCCCATGGGGAAGAGGGGACCAGAATGACTGCGAACCGGCGGGTGGTGCATGCGTTGGTTTTTGCGTATGCGCCTGCACGGGGTTCCGGCGGGCTAGCCCAGAGCGGCAGCTCTACGGTCCCCGCCCCAGACAGAGCCCAGTTCAGACAGAGCACCTGCAAGCCTTAGAAACTTCTCAGGAAGGAGTATATCCAATGAGCCTAAGTCGAAGGTCTTTTGTCAAGTTTCTCGGAGTGAGCCCTAGTCTGTTTCCGTCGCTTTCATTTCCGGAGGCAAGTCCCGTCCTCGTACCTTTCCCTGCCGCGTCGGCGTCGGAAGGGTCCGATCACCCTCTGCAATTGCCGTTCCGGCACATCCATCTGGACTTTCACACTTCCCCTGCCGTCACGGGCGTGGGGGAAGATTTCAACGCGGAGGGTTTTGCCCAAACGCTCAAAGACGCTTCGATCAATTCCATTACGGTTTTCGCCAAGTGCCATCACGGAATGTCCTATTACCCCACCAAAGTCGGGACCCAGCATCCACATTTGAAGACCGATCTCCTGGGGGGAATGATTGAAGGATGCCACAAAGCCGGCATTCTGGTCGTCTCCTACATCAGCACCATGTACGACCAGCACATGTGGCGCCAGCACGGGGACTGGCGGGTTCTGGACGCGAACGGCGGCGAGGTGGGGCTCGGGCAGAACGCCGGCCCTATGAAAGTGGAGCTCGGGAGGGTTTGTCTCAATTCGCTCATGCTGGACTACCTGGCAGCCCAGGCCGAAGAGGTGGTGAAGAACTACGACATCGACGGCATGTTCTACGACAACATGGATTATCCATCGGGCGGCTGCTGTTGCGCCACGTGCATGCAGGAGCGGGAGAAACTGGGCTTGGATTCGACCAAGCCCGAGGTCCGAGCCAAACACGCGCAAATGGTGCTAGACCGGGCGATGACCAGGCTTGCCCCGATCGCCCGCAACAAGAAGCCCAACATGCGCGTCTTCTTCAACGGACCCATCGGCTACGATCGAGTTCCCTTCATACGCGAGTGCTTGAAGCACTTTACCCATATCGAGATTGAGTCCTTGCCGGGCGGTGGCTGGGGGTACGGCTTCTACGAGATGGCCGCGCGCTACCAACGCAATTTGGGTTTGGACACCATGGGAATGACGGGCAGCTTCCACCGCAGTTGGGGAGATTTCGGTTCGGTTCGAAACCAGGCGGCGCTCGATTATGAATGCTTCCGCATGCTGGCGGTGGGAAACCAGTGTTGCGTCGGCGACCACCTTCATCCGCGGGGGAAGCTCAACCCGGCGGTTTATGAGCGCATCGGGCGGAGCTATCGCAGCGTGGTGGAAAAAGAGCCCTGGTGCCGGAATGCCAAACCCGTGGCCGAGATCGGGATGCTGACGAATCTCATTCGCGGCTACCATGCGGGCGCATACGAGTCAGACATGGGCACCACCAATATGCTCGAGGAGTTGCACCATCAGTTCGACGTGCTCGATACGGAGTCGCCCTTCAGCGCTTATAAGCTCATCATCCTTCCGGACAGCCACCGGCTGGACGCGGCGCTTCTGGCCGAGCTGCGGCAATACCTGGCGGGAGGAGGGGCGCTGATCTTGAGCCATGAATCTGGCCTCGATGAAGCGGGCAAGGAGTTCGCACTCGAGGAGGTCGGCCTGAGTTATGAAGGGCCATGGCAGCATGAAGTGCAATACCTTGAGGTCACCGATGCCGCGCTCAACCAAGGGCTGCCGCACATGGTCCATATTCTGTATGAAAAAGGAGACGCCGTGCGGCTCGAACCCGGCGCGCAACCGCTGGCGCGCGTCTGGAAAGCCTATTTCGACCGTACTTACTTGCACTTTCAGGTGGAACAGCCGCCGTTTTCAGAGCCGACCGACTACGTGGGTGTGGCACAACGCGGAAACGTGATCTATATCGCCGCGCCCATCTTTCGTATGTACGCGGACTTCGCTTATCAATTCTACCGGCTCCTGATCGGGAATTGCATTGCGCGCTTTCTGCCGAATCCGCTCATCAAGTCGAGCGCCCCATCAACGGCCCGCATCACGGTGACCGCGCAGACAGGCCGTAGGATTGTACATGTCTTGCACTATGCGCCGGAACGGCGGGGGCGCGATCTGGATATCGTCGAGGATGTCATTCCCTTGGCCAACCTCAAGCTTGCTCTTCGCCTGGAGGCGCGGCCCAAGCAAGTCTATCTTGCGCCTCAGCGGCAAAACCTCAAGGCTGATTTCCACGATGGCTACGCTCACATCATCGTCCCCTCCGTGGAGGGACACCAAATGATCGTGTTTGAAACTTGAAAGAAGCTGTCAGCTCTCAGCCGTCAGCGTTCAGCGCGCATGCTGAAGGCTGATGGCTGAAAGCTGCTCTACGACATGGCCCACCATTATGTATTCGTGGTGATAAAATAATTTCATTTGGGCCATTGCTCGACCGTTTCCTATAATAAGTACTGTCTTGCAGAGATTGATTCATCTGCGTAGTCAGGTGCTACGCCGTTGATTTCCTAAAAGAAATTCCCGAATCGCCATAAATAACGGTCAAATACACAGGAGGGGAATTCTATGCATAGGTTGGTGACCAAGCTCCTTCTCGGTCTGGTGCTGATTGTTGGATTGATGGCTGGCCGAGGGTTCGCTCAATCCTCAGCGCCATCCGGTATCTCGACCCCACCGTCGCAGTCCGGTTCAGCTTCCGTTACCGCCGAACGCCTGACCCAACTCGAACAGCAGGTCGCCGATGCGCGGAGCTCTGGCGACAACGCTTGGATGCTGACCTGCGCGGCGTTGGTTCTTATGATGACCGGCCCGGGTCTGGCGCTCTTCTACGCAGGTTTGGTTCGAAAAAAGAACGTCCTTGCCACCATGATGCAAAGCTTCACGCTCATGGCGTTGGTGACAGTGCTCTGGGCTCTTTTCGGTTACAGCCTGGTCTTCCATGAGGGCGGGAGTGTCCTGGGTAACCTGGGGTACGTTTTTCTCCGGGGCGTTGGCGCCACGCCTAACGCGGATTACGCCGCCACTATTCCCCATCAGACTTTCATGGTTTACCAACTCATGTTCGCCATCATTACGCCTGCCTTGATTACGGGGGCCTTTGCGGAACGAATGAAATTCAGCGCCATGGTGCTATTCATGACATTGTGGTCCGTCATTGTTTACGACCCCATGGCTCACATGGTCTGGGGAAAGGGCGGATTGCTCAATGCCGCGCTCGGTGGGGCCTTCCCCACGCTTGATTTTGCCGGGGGGACCGTGGTGCATGTGACTTCCGGCGTTTCGGCACTGGTCTGCGCGCTTTACCTGGGCAAGAGATTGGGTTATCCGAAAGCACCGATGCCGCCCCACAGCGTGGTGCTGAGCTTCATCGGCGCCTGCCTGCTTTGGGTAGGTTGGTTTGGCTTCAACGCCGGAAGCGCGCTGGCCGCCGGAAGCCTCGCCACTAGCGCCTTTGTGGCCACGCATTTCGGGGCTGCGGCGGCAGCGCTGGGCTGGGCTGCGGCAGAATGGCTTACCCGCGGAAAGGCCAGCGTCCTGGGGGCAATCTCAGGAGCGGTGGCAGGGTTGGTGGCAATTACGCCCGCGGCGGGATTTGTTGCACCTATGCCTGCGCTGGCCATCGGGCTGATCGCTGGCGTGTTCTGTTTTCTAATGGTATCCAAGGTGAAGGGTCTCTTCGGTTATGATGATTCTCTCGACGTGTTCGGGGTTCATGGCGCGGGCGGGACCATCGGGGCGCTATTGACCGGCGTTTTCGCGTCCCAGGTGGTGAACCCGATTTTTAAGGACAGCCACGGAAACGCCTTGCCGGTGGGCTTGATTGATGGCAATGCCCATCAGCTCTTAAACCAGTTTGTGGGTGTCGCCTTTGCCTGGGTGATCGCCATCGTGGGCACGCTCATCATTTTGAAGGTGGTGGACCTGGTCGTGGGTTTGCGCGTTTCCACCGAGCATGAGATTCAGGGTCTGGACCTGTCCCAACACGGCGAAGAAGGCTACAATCTGGAGGTTTGAGCTGATTCATCGAGAATTCAGATACGGGCATGCGATACGCAAAGTTGTCTAAATTACTAGCTCAGGCCAGTGCCGAGTGCGGCTCTGCCGCAGGCGATCAATGACCCGATCTAGCGTGATTTGGACAGACCCACGCCATGGCGTTCCACTACCACGCCATGAGCAAGTCTTAGGTCAAAGGACAACTGCCAATGAAAAAAATCGAAGCGATTATTCAGCCCTCAAGATTTGATGCGGTCAAGGATGCCCTCCATAATATCGGCGTGGAAGGCATGACAGTCTTCGAAGTGCGCGGGCACGGCCGGCAGAAGGGACACACCGAGTTTTACCGTGGAAATGAGTATAAGGTTGATCTGCTTCCCAAGATCAAAATTGAGATCGTAGTCCCGGACAACCTGGCCGAACAGTCCGTTCAGGCCATTCTTAAAACGGCGAAGACGGGGAAGATTGGCGACGGAAAGATTTTCCTGACGCACGTTGACGACGCCATCCGCATCCGAAACGACGAGCGGGGCGATGCGGCTTTGTAAATGAAACTCTCGGACTACTACTCTGCCGAATCCCTGAAGATCCAGCAAAGCTTTGACCGGACGGGCGACGGCGGGGCCGTGCTGGGCCAGCGCTCGGACACGGTGGATGTGGTGGTTACCGGGCTTTACAGCCAGTTCTTCTCCCCGCAGCTTGATGAACCGCGGGACTTCTGCCTGCTTGCCCTGGGCGGTTATGGCCGCCGGGAGCTCTTTCCACATTCGGATATTGACCTGCTTTTCCTTACCGAAAGCAGTGCGGAGCAGTCTTCCAGGCGTGAGGCCGTCGCGGCCATCCTGCGGGAACTCTGGGACCTGCGGCTCCGCATTGGCCATAGTGTGCACACGCTGGCGGAGTGTGGCCGGCTTTACCGCGATAACCTGGAATTCAACGTCGCACTCCTCGATTGCCGTTACCTCGCGGGCGACCGCCGACTTTATACGCGCCTGCATGATGATGTGCTTCCACACTTGGTGGCCCGAGATCATCAGGACCTGCTTCGCAATCTGGCAGACATGACACGCCTGCGGCACGCGAAGTATGGCGATACCATTTTTCACCTTGAGCCCAACGTCAAGGAAGGTCCTGGCGGCCTCAGGGATTATCATGTCTGTCGATGGCTGGCACGCATCGCCGACCTCGAGAAGCGCAAAGCCTGGAACGCTCCGGAGGATCTATGGCCTTCGCATTGGCGCGCCGAGGCCAGCCCGGCTTTCGAATTTCTTTGCGCCACCCGCTGTTTTCTACACTACCTCTGCGAGCGGGATGACAATCTGTTGAGTTACGAATGCCAGGACCGGGCATGCGCAGTTGGAATTGCGCGCCCGCCCGCAGGACCGCTGACCCCTGCGGACTGGATGCGGGCCTACTTTCGCAACGTCCGCTCCATTTACAGGCTCACCCTGCGCCTGCTGGACGATAACACCCCTGCACGCGAGGGAGTCTATGGGTTGTTCCAGAATTGGAGGTCCCGCCTCTCCAATGCGGATTTCTCCGTGGTGAGGGAGAAGATCTACTTCCGCCAGCCTGCGGCCCTGGCGCAAGACCCCGCGCTGCTTTTGCAGTTGTTTAAGATGGTCGCGCGGCACGGGCTCGAACTCAGCCAGGAGGCAGAGAGGGCGGTTACGGAAGCACTGGCTGGCGTCCTAGCCAAGCCCTTGGACCCTGGCGTGTTTTGGGGTAACTTTCGGCAAATACTCCTTTTCCCCTGGGCGGCCGAAGCCTTGCGGGAGATGAATCGCCTGGGCGTGCTCAGCACTCTCTTCCCGGAGTTCCAGTTGATTGATTCGCTTGTCATCCGGGATTTCTTTCACCGCTACACGGTGGACGAACACTCTTTCATGACAATTCAGAACCTGCACGCGCTCGGCCCATCTCGCCCGAAGTCTCCGGAACGGCCCAATTCCGGCATGGGGTTGGAGTGGGAAGATAGACTCGGCGAGATCCTTTCGGAACTGGAAAAACCAGAACTTCTCCACCTTGCATTGCTTTTCCACGACGTGGGCAAAGGCATGGAAACCCCGGATCATATCGAGGGAAGTCTTCAGGCGCTGGAGGGGATCATGGCACGGCTGGACCTCACGGTGGCAGACCGCGCCACGGTCCGATTTCTCATCGCCAGCCATCTTGAGATGTCCACGACTTTACAGCGCCGGGACATATTCGACCCGGAAACAGTGCGGGAGTTCGCAGGGAAAATCGAGAACGTCCGAACGCCTGAAGATGCTGTCCCTGCTGACGTATGCCGATATCAAATCGGTGAACCCGGAGGCCTTGACGCCGTGGAAGACCGAATTGATGTGGCGACTCTACGCCGCTACGGCGAATTACCTGGCGCGGAGCCTGGACAAAGAACGGGTGAAGCCTGCTGCCACCACCGCATCGCCGGCCGAGAAGATTCTGCCGCTGCTGCCAGCTTCGGCGACCCGGGAAGAAGTCGAACGGTTCCTCGAGGGATTCCCGCGGCGATACTTGGCAACCCATTCGCCGCAGGAGATTGCGCTGCACTTTGAGTTGTCTGGACGGCTTGGCGAGGTACCTGCCCAAATCAACCTGAGAGCCCTGGGCAGTCTCCACGAGCTCACCGTCATCACGCCGGACCGCCCGCTTCTGTTTGCTTCAATTACCGGGTCGCTTGCAGCTTGGGGGATGAGCATCGTGAAGGCAGACGCTTTTGCAAATGCTGCGGGGGTGGCTCTGGACACATTCAGGTTCGTGGACCTTTATCGCACTCTGGAATTGAACCCTTCGGAGGCGCGCCGCTTCCAGTCGAACTTGCTCGACATCCTTCAGGGCAGGATGGAACTCGGTAAGCTCATGAGTGGGCGCCTCCAGTCCGGAACCGGGCAGAAACCGAAAGTTACCATACCAACACAGCTCCGTTTTGACGACACGAGCTCTTCCCACAGCACGCTTCTCGAACTGATTACCTACGACCGCGCGGGCTTGCTTTACCAGGTCAGCTCCGTCCTCGCCGAGCTCGGCTGCAACATCGATATTGCCTTGATCGACACGGAAGGGGAAAAGGTAATCGATGTCTTCTACCTTACTTCCCAGGGCAGGAAGCTCCGGCCCGAGCTCCAGGGAGCCATCGAGAAGGCTTTGTCGCCGAAGCTTCACACCTGAAACCTGGCACCTGACACCTGCTCTTCCTCCCGCCATCCCCAGTTTCTGAAAAATCATTGCTCTCGTTAAAGTCTTTTCTTGACGATGGCTTGCCTCTTACCGTAACTTTTCTACAGAGTTTGGAAATTCAGATTCCCAGGATGTCAACATTCTAGTGGGACACGCTTCAAGCATCGGGGGCACGATCAGCCCGGAGTGAAAATGAGGGTAAAAGCATCTTTCGGCGGTCTACTCGGACTCCTTTTCTTTGTGTTTTCAATCGGCGCGGGATGGGCTCAAACTACGGGCACCATTCGCGGCACGGCTACAGATCCCTCCGGCGCGGTTGTACCGGGTGCGAGCGTCACGGTCATTCAGAGTGACACTCACGTCAGCCGCGCCAAGACGACGATCGAGAACGGGGACTACGAGTTTCCTGCCCTGCCGGTGGGGCGCTACACCCTGGCAGTACAGGCCGCCGGATTCAGGGAAGCCCGGCTTAACGAAATTGAGGTAAGGTTGGGTCACGTCACCGTGGTCAACGTGCGGTTGGAATTAGGCCAAGTTTCACAGGTGGTTACGGCCGAGGCCGCAGCCCCCCTCATCGAAGTCACCAGCACACAGATTGGAGCGGTGGTGAATGATGTGGCGGCTGTCGAACTCCCCCTGAATGCTCGCGACACCTATCAACTTCTCCAGTTGCAACCTGGGGTGCAGTCACAGGTGGGATCAGACCTCTTCTATGGCAGCGATCAACCGGGTGTGGTTTCGGTGAACGGTGGGCGCGGGCGTTCGAATAACTACACTGTGAACGGGGGCGATGCCAACGACCAGTTTGCGAATCTGCCGGGTGTGCAACCTTCTCCGGATACCATCGAGGAATTCCGGGTGTTGACCAACTCCTTCGACGCAGAATTTGGGCGCAATTCAGGCGCCGTGGTGAACGTGGTAACGAAGTCCGGCACCAACGCCTTGCACGGTGACCTGTATGAGTTCTTCCGCAACAATGTGCTCAACGCGCGCGGCTTCTTTGACACCGCAAAACCGGACTTCAAGCAGAATCAGTTTGGAGGCACTCTGGGCGGACCCATCCGCAAGGATCGGACCTTCTTCTTTAGCTCTTATGAGGGACGCCGAATCCGGCAGGGAACTCCCTCGCCCGCCTTTCCAGTGCCCACCTCTGCCGAGCGGGGCGGCGATTTTTCCGCCGGGCCGCCTTTCTCGGGAACATTGAGCGACCCCAACGGCACGGTGTCAGATCAACTGAACTCTCGCCCGGGGTGCGCCGCTGGGGTGGCCGCAAGAGGTGGCGCGCCGATCGCTCCTGCCACAGCTTACTCAGCCATCTTTCCGGACAACTTTATCCCTCCCGCGTGTTTTGATCCGACGGCGCAGGATTTGATGAACCAGTTTGTGCCCTTTCCTAACCTGAATGGGACGGAGTACCAATCCGTCCCCACGGCGAGTGAGTACGATGACCAATTCACCGGCCGCATCGATCACAAGATTAGTGATCACCAGCAATTCAGCGCTTATTACTATTTTGACGACCAGTTTTACACCCAGCCCTTTTCCTTCTTCCAGGCTGCGGGCGCTAACGTCCCGGGATTTGGAGGTCTCTATAACAGCCGATATCAGCAATTGAACCTCACGCATACCTGGGTGGTCAACCCGACCGCTGTCAATGAATTTCGCTTTGCCGCTTTCCGCGAAGCGCAAGGTGAATTCAACCATCCTCAGCACGCGAATCTGGTTCAGGACTCCTGTGTCACCGTCCCGGCGGACCAATGTTTTTCAGATCCCAACAATCCCTCGCTCGGGATCACGCCTAATTTGGGGGCTGGGCACGAAGGTGTGCCTTTCATTGCGGTTTCCGGTGGGTTCACGATCGGGAACAACTATGAAGGGGAACTTCCCCAAATCGGGAATACGTTCCAGTGGATGGATAATTTCAGTAAAGTCACCGGCAACCACAGTTTGAAATTCGGCGCGGATGCTCGCCGCCAGCGCTTTGACCAACTCTTGTACTTCAACGTCAATGGCGATTACTCCTTCCTTGGGGGTGGCCCGAATGATCCCGGATACTCCGATCTCATTCCCAATTATCTTCTCGGCCTTCCTGACTCGTATTTGCAAGGTTCGGCGCAGCACGAAAGTGTGCGCAGCACGTCCCTCTATCTGTACGCGCAAGATAGCTGGAAGATTCGACCGGCATTGACCTTGAACTACGGCCTGCGCTGGGAATTGAACACGCCTATCGCGGATATCGGCAGGCGCACACAAACCTTCCGTCCGGGACAAAGCACCACCGTCTTCCCCTGTCAGTTGAGCCCCAACAACCCTTTGGTGGGGGCGTTCGGGACTACCGATTGTGGGCCGGGTAGCCCGGGCGAGTCTGTCTTCCCGGAGGGGTTGGTGGTGCCGGGGGACAAGGGCATCACCGACGCCTTGACGCAAAGCTATCACCGGGCACTCGCGCCGCGGATCGGCCTTGCATGGAGCCCCTCATGGAGCGATGGCGGGCTGGCGAAGATTACCGGAGGTCCGGGAAAGACGAGCATCCGATTGGGGTGGGGACTTTTCTACAATCCGATCGAACAGCTCGTGCTGGAGCAATTCAGCGGCGAACCCCCCTTCGGAGGGAGCGTCAACCTTTCAGAAACCCTCTTCAATACTCCCTTTGAAGGTCAGGACGGTTCGACCTTCCCCAATCCATTCAACGGAATATTGAATCCAACTCGTGGTCAGCCGGTCGACTGGTCCCTATTCCGGCCGATCCTGATGTTTGGGGAGCTTCAACCCAATATCCGCCCGCAATATGCTGTTCAATATAATTTCAACATCCAGCGCGAGCTGACGCGGAACATGGTGTTTCAGACGGGGTACGTGGGCTCGCAGGGGCATCGCTTGCTGGCCACCCATGACTTGAACTACGGAAACGCGCAAACCTGCCTGGATTTGCAGAGCATCTCAAACTACTACGCCAATTCCGATCCTACGCTTTCCGCCAGCCTGGCGTGTGGCCCCTTCTACGCCGACAGCTCCTTCACAATTCCGGCAAATACCATTCCTGCCGGAATGAGCGTGCATCTTCCCTACGGGTCAGTGCCGGTGGTGGCAGGGCCCGACAACCCCGCCGTAACTTTGGTAGGGCTCCGCCGCTACTCCTCGCCGTTCTGCCAGCCAACCACGGGCATCGGATGTCCTCCTGACGGCACTCCCGTCTTCTCCAGCATTTTCGCGCAGGACACCATCGCCAATTCGAGCTACAACTCGTTGCAAATATCCCTCGAGAAGCGCTTCTCCAAAGGCCTCCAATTCCTTGCTGCTTACACCTGGAGCAAATCATTTGATGACGCCTCGAGCTTCGAGAATACCCTTGACCCGCTCTGCTTCCGCTGTAGCCGGGCGCTTTCGCTCTTCAACGCTGACCAGCGGTTCGTGCTGAGTTACTACTGGGAGTTGCCTGTTCCGAAAAAGCCAGGGCTGGTGGGGAAGGCTGTGGATGGCTGGGGTCTGTCGGGCATCTTTAGTTTCCAGAGCGGGTTTCCCATCCGAATCACCTCCTCGAGCGACCTGGAACTCGAGAACAGCCAGGATTTTGAGTATCCCGGCGAGCCTGACTTGGTTGGGAAGTTCACCACCCAGAACCCTCGCAAGGCAGGTTGCGCCCTTGGAACCGGCCCCACTGCCGGATCTGGCGCACCTGCATGTCAGCCTGTCCCTAATCAGTTCTTTGACCCCAATGCATTCGCTCCCCAGGCCCTCGGAACAATCGGGAATGCTCCCCGATCCATTTGCTGCGGTCCGGGAATCAACAACGCAGACCTCGCCTTGCTTAAAACCACCCGGCTCGCAGAACACAAGGAACTCCAGTTCCGAGCGGAGTTCTTCAACGCCTTCAACCATGCCCAGTTCTATGTGCCGGATGGAAACATCACGGACGGGGCGACCTTTGGTCAGGTGTCCAAGGCCCGCGACCCGAGACTGATCCAACTTGCCTTGAAACTGTTGTTCTGAGTTCGGAACTCAGGATCGATGATCGAGACCTGTTCTGGTACTTACCGACGGAAATTCGCGTCAGAAAGAGCATCTGCGGTGAAGCGGATTCCCCCGAGTTAGCCCCGTCAGGGGCGACAGAAGTTAGCCCAGGACGCAAGCCCTGGGTTGGGGTCGTGTCGCGGGAGTGAGCCCCGGAAGGGGCGCGGTGGCGGGGCGCAAAAGAAGGACCTAAGGCAAAATGCGCAGGCTCCGGCCATTGCCGAGCCGAGATACCAAGAAACCTCGCCGGTCCAACGTAAACACCATGTCGATTCGTTCCCGTTCTGCCAAGTAAATCAAAGCGCCGTCGGCAATCTGGGCCCCCATCTTGCGATAGCGCATCAAGAACACGGCAAGCCAGCGCAGGGCCTTCTCATCGAGTGTCAGCAGCCGCAACAAACCCACCTCGAAACTTCCCAGGAGACGCTCCACCGCTGAGGAGTGGTGACGCAACAGCCAGGCGGCCTCGGTGATCACCGGCCAACAGGTGAGCAGGGGAGGCTGAAGTTGCCGGAGCTGCTCCACGCAAAGCTGGTGATGCTGATCGCGAGCTGATGCGATCGCCACCAGGGGGCCGGTATCAACGAGAGTCGCCACGCTTCGACCTGCCAAAACCCCGAAAATGCTTGCGCTGGGTGCTCAGGTTCCGCGGTGCGTTGCGGGCGGCCCCGATAAGACCTGCCTCCAATGCCAGATCGAAGCAGGTGGCTGAGCCTCTGCGATCAACGAGCTAGGTCTCCAGCACCTCTGGTCGAAGAACCTTGCCTCCACGCCAAAGATGTGGCTAACCTTACAATTGGGAGGTGCAAAAGATGAGTGGCATTGCTGACGCTGAAGCGAAGTCGCGGGGCTTTCTCTTGGATGGGCAATGGCTCTCGGAGGGAGAAGCCCTGGAGGTGCGCTCTCCTTTCGACCACAACCTGGTGGGAACCACATTCCGGCCGCAGACCTCGCATATTGAGATGGCGATTCAAGCTGCCGTGCGGGCCTTCGAAGTGACTCGCAAGCTTCCATCCTACGAACGCCAGCGCATCCTGCAAAGCGTTGCCCATGGCATCACAGACCGACGCGAGGATTTCGCCAGGACGATCGCGCTGGAAGCGGGGAAACCCATCCGCACCGCCCGCGCAGAGGTCGAACGCGCTATCTTCACATTCAACATCGCGGCGGAAGAGAGCACGCGCATTTATGGCGAATGGCTTCCCATGGACCTGCAAGCCTTCGCCGCAAGCCGCTGGGCCATAGTTCGCCGTTTCCCGCTGGGACCCATCGCGGCCATCACGCCCTTCAATTTCCCGCTCAACCTGGTGGCGCACAAGTGGGCGCCGGCACTGGCGGCGGGCTGCACGCTGGTGCATAAACCTGCTTCGCAGACTCCGCTCTCCTCGCTGCTTCTCGCAGAACTGGTGGAGCAGGCGGGATGGCCTCGAGGCGCCCTGAATGTGCTGCCGCTTGCCAGCCGCGACGCTGCATACCTGGTGGCCGATGAGCGTTTGAAAATGCTGAGCTTCACGGGCAGCGCGGTGGTGGGCTGGGATTTGAAGAACAAAGCCGGGAAGAAACGCGTGACGCTTGAATTGGGTGGCAACGCCGGGGTGATCATACATCGCGACGCAGACCTGGAATATGCCGCCGAAAGGTGCACAACTGGAGGCTTTTCTTACGCCGGGCAGAGTTGTATTTCCGTGCAGCGAATCTTTGTTCACTCGAGCGTCATGGACGGTTTTCTGGCTGCCTTCCTGCCCCGCGTTCAAAAGCTCAGCATGGGCGACCCCCTGGATGAAGCGACGGATATCGGCCCCATGATCAGCGAGGCAGACGCGCATCGCGCGGAGGAATGGATCAACGAAGCGATTGCCGCGGGGGCGAGCCTCCGGTGCGGCGGCTCGAGAAACGGCCCGTTTATCGAGCCCACGGTCCTTACCGGCGCCCAGCCCGAACAGCGCGTCAATTGCGATGAAATCTTCGCGCCGGTCGTCACCGTGGAGCCGTACGACGATTTTGCGGAGGCCGTGCGACGGGTGAATAGCTCGCGTTATGGTTTGCAGGCGGGAGTGTTTACGCGCGACGTCAGGCTGCTGTTCCACGCCTATGATGAACTCCAGGTGGGCGGCGTGGTCGCCGGCGATGTGCCCACATTCCGCATCGACCACATGCCCTACGGCGGCGTGAAGGATTCAGGCCTGGGCCGCGAGGGCCTGCGTTATGCCATCGAGGAGATGACCGAGCAAAAAATCCTCGTGGTCAACATGACTTAACAGCGGGTTGTCAGTGGTCAGTCGCCCGTGGTCCGTTGTCCGTTGAGGCGATCGTCGTTACCCTGGATGCGGATTTTCATGCCCAGTTGGCCCTTTCAGGCGCGGCTGGACCGTCCGTGAATCGCATCCGCATCGAAGGGCTGAAAGCCAAACAGCTCGCGGATCCTCTGGTCCGCGTGCTGGAACAATGTCATGAGGACCTCGAATCCGGCGCCATGGTCACTGCAACTGAATCCAGCATTCGCATACGGCGTTTGCCTCTCGTCCGCATTTGAAATCTCAAATCCGCCCTCTGCAATTGAGATCGCGCGTTTTTGCTTGGGTAACGCGGAGTTGTTCTTGAACTCCGCGGCTTTTGCGCTTGGCAACGGGGAAGAGCCGCAGGGTTCCATACCAACATCGCGCTTCCGAATCCAAGGGCAAATTGGCAATGGGCAGCCCGCCTCCGCGCATGGGGAGGCGCGCAAAAGAAGATGTAGCGCAGGGCCCGCACTCCGGCCCTGCGGCTTTTCCACCGCGTCGTAGTTTTGACGACGCGGATGAGGGAAAGCGGCAGGAGTGGGGCTCGAAAAATTAAGCAGCCTTGGGCAAATGCGCCAGCGCCTCTTTGATCTTTTCTTCCGGATACTCGTAATCGACGAGTTCACCGGCGAAGTATTTCTCGTAAGCCGCCATGTCGAAGTGGCCGTGGCCGCTTAAATTGAACAGGATGGTCTTCTCCTTACCTTCCTCCTTTGCCTTCAGGGCTTCTTCAATCGCGCAACAGACGGCATGGGAAGTTTCCGGGGCCACGATGAGTCCCTCCGCGCGCGCGAAGGTTATGGCTGCCTCAAAGCATTTCAATTGCAGATAGCTCACCGCTTCCACGACGCCCTCACGGTGCAGCAGGCTGACCAGCGGCGCCATGCCGTGATACCTCAACCCACCGGCATGGATGCCCACCGGAATGAAATCGTGCCCCAGGGTATCCATCTTCAGCAGCGGCGTCATCCCGCTCTTGTCGCCAAAATCGTAGGCATAGACCCCTTTCGTCATGGTAGGGCACGCCGCCGGCTCGACCGCGATGAGCCGTATCTGTTTTCCGGCAGCCTTGAGCGGTACGAAGGGAAACGCCAATCCCGCGAAGTTACTTCCCCCGCCACAGCAGCCAATCACGATGTCAGGGAAGGCCCCGGCGAGCTTCATTTGGGCGATGGCCTCCTGGCCGATGATGGTCTGGTGCAACAGGACGTGATTGAGCACGCTGCCCAGCGAGTAATTGGTGTCCTTGCGCTGCGCGGCATCCTCTACTGCCTCGCTGATGGCGATGCCCAGGCTGCCGGGGCAGTCGGGATCTTCGGCAAGAACCTGTCTTCCGGCGGCAGTCTGGTCGCTCGGTGAGGGAATGCACTTTGCCCCCCAACACTGCATCATGGTCCGCCGGTGCGGCTTCTGGTAAAAGCTGCATTTGACCATGTAAACCATGCACTCCTGGCCGAAAACATTGCACGCAAACGCCAGGGCGCTTCCCCACTGGCCCGCGCCGGTTTCGGTGCAGATGCGCTTAATGCCCGCAACATTGTTGTAATAGGCCTGAGCCGTCGAGGTGTTCAGCTTGTGGCTCCCTGCCGGTGACACACCTTCATTCTTGTAGAAGATTTTCGCCGGAGTTCCGAGGGCCTTCTCAAGCCGGCGCGCGCGGCACAGGGGCGTTGGCCGCCAAAGCCGAAGGATGTCGAGCACGGTTTCCGGGATGGCAATAGTCGGGGCAGCGGAAACCTCCTGCTCGATCAACTGCGGGGGGAATATCGCCTCGAGATCTCCCGGTCCGGCCGGCTTTAGCGTGCCGGGGTGAAGAGGCGGCGGCAGAGGCGCCGGTAGGTCGGGTACGACGTTATACCAAGTCTTCGGTAGTTCGCTTTCCGGCAAAATATATTTGTTTTCTGTCATAGGTTGACTCCAGTGTGATTTCCGGCAAAGGCTCAGGTGGCTTGAATCCTCCGAAACAATTCTGCTGGTTTATCGAGAATCGTCTGCCACAAATCGGGACAGTTTCGGAGGGTCAGGTTCGCAAGCCCAATCATCCGGGTAAAGTCATCGCTGCCTGGCGGCGGCCCCCAAGCCGTCAAACCATGCGATTAATTTAAGATGCGGAGAATAACACAAAACGCGCGCAAAGGGGCAAAGGCAATTTTGAATGCTGAATTCGGAATGGTTTGATCCTCCTGATCGCTTTGCGCGGAAGCAGGACTTCTACGCCAAACCGTGCAGGTGCGTTTCCGAAGGCCCGCACGTTAAACTTGACTAGGGCGTCCGCGAGAATGTCATCGTATCACGCGTACTCCTGACACTCAACGCGGGCACTCCGAAGCAGCGAAGGGGTAGCCCAGGTTGGCGCTCTTCAATCCGTGGGCATTTTCCCGATGACTGACATGCAAGGATCCGCCAAAAGACCATCAGCAAACCGTGCTTCCCCCCAGTGAATGAGGAAGTACCCAGAAATTTATTTCTTCTCATTGGTGTGACCCTGAGCCTGAACTGATATAAAAAGATCTCCGGCAGTCCCGAAGGCCGAGCTTCGGGCCGCCATGAAGCGCATGGACGAAGATCAGGACAGGAAAGGCAGGGAGCCATGAAGAAGATGAACCGATATCAGCAATTCAAAGCGCGAGCCTTGCGCAGTCCCAAGGTCCGCGGGGCCTACGAAGAAGGGCTGGAAGACCTGCGCATCGCGGTCAGCCTGGCGGAACTGCGGCAACAGCGGGGCATGACGCAAACACAACTCGCCGCGAAAATCCACACCAGCCCGGCCGTGATTTCGCGATTGGAGCGGGGTCAGAATGTAGAGTTCAAGACTTTGAAGAAGGTGGCCGCAGCGCTGGAGGCTCGGCTTACGGTTGAGCCGCTGGCTCGCTGACAACGCGGGTGTCGCCTACGATCGTTTCGTGGGGGATGTTCACCTCCGATCTCCTGAGCCAAGTTCTGATTTCTCATGATCACGAACTCTAACTTTCCAGCGCCCGCTTGCAATACTCGTAGCACTTCTTAACCTCCGCGATGGTGTTGAAGGCCGGGGGTTCGCCATACTCGTATTCGATATTGGCGGGGATTTTCCACTTGTTGTCCCGCAGCAGGTGCAGAACCTCCACAATGGGCGTCTCGCCCTGGCCAAAGGGCAAGTTGTCGCCATGGTCTTTCTTGCGGTCTTTGATGTGCAGAGTGACGATCTTCTGATGGTGCTCGCGAATGTAAGCAACGGGATCACCGCCCGCGGCTACGAAGTGGCCGATGTCCAAATTGACGCCGATGTAGGGAGAAGCGCCCTTCATGGCCCGCGCAAAGGTGTCCGGCGTCGAGAACTCGTCGGGGTCGGAAGTCTGGTCGTGTCCGTGAAAGCCCACCATGATCTTGTATTTTTGGGCGTACTTATCAACGTGGGGCGCGACGCTGACATTGGATGAAGACGTGATGTATTTTACGCCCAGCGCCTGCGCCGTCCGGAAACCACGCTCGATCTCCTGGTCCGTCATCCCTTTGCGAAAGGCGTAAGTGAAAGCATAAAGTCTCACACCGGCGTTATCGAACTTGGTGCGGACCTCGTGAAAATAGCTCGCCGGTGTGGAAAGCCACCACTTCCTAAGTTCTTCCCCCTTCAGATCAGGTGCGACGTGCGATTCCGTCAGCTCGCATTCGCCCAACCCCACCTCCTTGAAAGCTGCTATGCACCCATCCAAATCCCGGTCGCGAAAAGAATAACTTTGTGCCCCGATCTGAACCCCGCGAATGACCGAGTTAATGTATGTGGCGCTCCACCCATTCCGGCTGACCGCCCATAAACCGGCAGAACCAGTAATCAAGAGCTTGCCGGCATCTCGACGTGAAATTAGAGCCATGAATCCTCCTTGAAGTCTTATCAATATCTCGGGGCGCTAGTATAGGAGGCTCACGCGCATCTTGCAAGCGACTCCAACGACAAAAAACTGTCGGTCTCTTGGCGGGCTTCGCGCCAACAGGTTGACGAGGGGGCAGAGAAGTGTTAGTCATAGTGCGTCTTGTTGCCTGCCGCGTTTGTGCAGGCGCTAAATTGTTCTCCTGGGAGTCAATCCGTGAAATCGCTCGCCGCCCACTCTTATGTCGTGGTTTTTTGGCTTTGCGTATTCTCTCCGTTGGTAATGAACGCCGGAGCGCAGTCTCCAGATTCGTGGCCTCCCCAAGCCTCGCAGTACCGATTCCACATGATCGGAAATGCGCACATTGACGCACCGTGGCTCTGGCCGTGGTCGGAGGCTATGTCCGTTGTCCTGAGTACCTTTCGGTCCGCGCTGGAGCGCATGAATGAGAATCCGGATTTCACCTTTACCGCCAGCTCCGCTCAATTCTATGAATGGGTAGCGGAAACCGATCCGAAGATGCTGGAAGAAATCCGCAAAAGGGTGGAGGAGGGGCGTTGGGCAGTGGTGGGAGGATGGTGGGTCGAGCCGGACGTGAATATTCCGAATGGTGAATCGCTGGTGCGCCAGGGGCTTTACAGCCAGAGACTGTTCCAACAGCTATTTGGCCGCATGGCGCAGATCGGTTACAACCCTGATTCCTTCGGGCATCCGGGGACGTTACCGCAGATTCTCAAGCTCCAGGGGATGCACGCCTATGTTTTCATGCGCCCCCAGTCCCATGAGAAAGAACTGCCCGCCGACCTTTTCTGGTGGGAAGGCGCTGACGGGACGCGACTGCTCACCTACCGTATTCCGTTCAGTTACGGGTTCAATGATCATTTGCAGGATGGGGTCCGCCGGTTCGTCACGGACCTCAGGGAACCAACCAAGGACCTCATGTTCTTTTACGGTGCCGGCGACCACGGCGGTGGGCCCGTGAAGGAAAATATCCAATCCATCCTGGATATGCAGAAGACGACGGGCGCGCCGGCAGTGCTTTTCAGCACACCGAACCGTTACTTTGATGAGGTGAGCAAGCTCGCCGGTCTCCCGGTGGTGGACGATGATCTCCAGCACCACTCCGTGGGCTGCTACACGGCAGTGTCAGAAATCAAGAAGAACAACAGGGTGGCGGAAGCGGCGCTTGTAACTGGGGAGAAACTGGCGGCTCTCAGCTCCGTCGTTGCCGGGCTTGAATACCCAAGGGCTGATTTCACGGCTGCCTGGAAGAAAGTGTTGTTCATGCAGTTTCACGATAGCATGGCGGGGACCGCCCTTCCCGAGCACTACGAAGTGGCGCGAGGAGCGCATGAATACGCTCTCGAGGTGGCCAATCAAGCCATCTACCGGGCGGCGGAGAAGATTGCCTGGCAGGTTCCAACGCAAGATCCGGGCTCCGAATACCTGGTGGTGTTCAATCCCCATGCCTGGGATGCCATGCTGAATGTCGAATACGATTTGAGCTGGACCGTACCATCCCAGGCAGGCCAATCGGCGCCACAAAGCAATTCCCGACTGGAAGATGAGCGCGGCAATGGTGTGGCTCACGAATGGGTGCAGGCATCGACGGTGATTGGCCGGAATAAGCTGGTGTTCCGTGCGCCGGTGCCGGCATTTGGATACCGGCAATTTCGTTTGCGCAGGGTCCAGCCTGCCGCACAGCCGGTGTCAGCCGTCCATGCCACCGACAAGGAATTGGAAAATGAGCATCTTCGTGTCAGCTTTGGGGAGGATGGCAGTCTCTCGATTTTCGACAAGGACGCCGGGGCGCAAGTGTTCCGAGGCGGCGCGGGAGGGGCGCGCGCGATTGTATTGGACGACCCCAGCGACACCTGGAGCCACGACGTACGCGCTTACACAAAGGAGATCGGCGTCTTCAGCAACGCCCGCTTTCGGGTGCTTGAAAATGGTCCATTGCGCGCGAGAGTACGAGTGTGGACGAGCTACGGATTGTCCTCCCTTGAGACGGACTGGCTGCTCTACGCCGGCGCCCGGACCCTGGAGGCGCGCGTGGCCTTGGATTGGCACGAGCACCTTAAGATCCTGAAATTCTCTTTCCCGGTGGATCTGCAGAATCCCCGGCCCACTTACGAAATCGCCTACGGATACAAGGTGCGGAGGGCGGAAGGCGAAGAAGATCCCGGGCAGCGCTGGATCGACCTTTCAGGCCGGCGCGCGGGAGGCGAGTATGGGCTCGCCGTCATCAACGACGCCAAGTACGGCTACAGCGTGCAGGACAACGAGATGCGAATCTCGATCGCGCGTAGCGCCGTCTTCGCGCAACACAAACCGTACAAGCTGGATCCCAAGGGAGAGTATATCTGGCAGGACCAGGGCAAGCAGACGTTCCGCATGTTACTGGCGCCTCATTCCGGCGCATGGCAGGAGGCGCGCATCGTGCGATGGGCGGAGGAGTTCACGGCTCCCGTTCCGGTCATTTACCAAGGAATCCATCCGGGAAGTCGACCGCTTTCCGCTTCCTTCCTTTCTGTGGACGCGCCCGACGTGGTGGTCTCGGTGGTGAAGAAAGCGGAAGAGGGAGACGACCTCATCATCCGCTGCTACGAGACTGCGGGTCGGCCAACCAAGGCCACTTTGGAGCTGGGGCTGGTGAATCGCCGCTGGACGGGAAACTTCCGGCCATTGGAAATTAAGACCCTGCGCGTGCCTCTGGCGGGAGGAGAAATTCGCGAGGTCAACGTGTTGGAACAATGAGGTGCCGTATGCCTCTCGAGATGCATCAGCTTCAGAAACTCGATGACTACCGGTGGCTTGTGCCGCAAGGAACCAAGCCCGGCATGCTCACGGATGCGCTCATTTACACCGACGAGCGCCTGCTGGAAGACTCGCTCAAAGACCTCTCCCTCGAGCAAGCGATGAACGTGGCCATGCTTCCGGGCATCGTGGGCCGCTCGCTGGCCATGCCGGACATCCACCAAGGGTACGGATTTCCCATCGGCGGCGTGGCGGCTACCCTGCCGGACGAGGGCGGCGTGATCTCACCGGGTGGCGTGGGATTTGATATCAACTGTGGGGTGCGGCTTCTCGCCAGTACGCTGACGCTCGACGAGGTCCGGCCGAAGATCAAGGAGTTGGTGAACCAACTTTTCCGTGACATTCCCTCGGGCGTAGGCCAAAGCGGGAATATCCGGCTCTCGTACCAGGAGCTCGACAGCTTGCTCAAAGACGGCGCCGCCTGGATGGTCGAGCACAGTTTCGGCTGGCCGGAAGACCTGGACACCTGCGAGGAGAATGGCGTCATCGACGACGCCGACCCGACAGCAGTTAGTGACCGGGCGAAGAAGCGCGGGCTGCCGCAAGTGGGAACGCTCGGTTCGGGGAATCATTTTTTGGAAGTTCAGTACGTGGAGCGCATCTTCGACGCGGCGGCCGCTCAAACGTTGGGGCTTTACGGAAACGAAATCGTGATCTTGATCCATTCCGGTTCACGCGGCCTGGGTCACCAGGTTTGCACCGATTACCTTCGCGATATGGATACGGATATGCGTCGCTATGGCATCGAGCTGCCCGACCGGCAACTGGCGTGCGTTCCAGTACACTCCAAGGAGGGGCAGGAATACCTTGCAGCGATGCGGGCCTCGGCGAACTTTGCCTGGGCCAACCGCCAGGGCATCACACACTTTGCGCGCCAGGCGTTCAAGCGTATTTTCGGTGAGTTGGAAGAACTGCGGGTTGTGTACGACGTCTGCCACAACATCGCGAAACTGGAACGCCATCAGGTAAACGGGCGGGAACGCATAGTGATGGTGCACCGCAAAGGGGCCACGCGGGCGTTTCCCGCGGGGCGGCCGGAAGTGCCCGAGGTGTATAAGTCCTGCGGCCAGCCGGTGCTCATACCCGGCTCCATGGGGACGGCATCCTACGTTCTGGTGGGCGCCGAGGGAGCAATGAAGGAGACCTTTGGCACCACCTGCCACGGAGCGGGCCGGGTGATGAGCCGTACCGCCGCGAAGAAATCCCCCTTCGCGCAAGACGCCCGGCAGAGGCTGGAGGAACAGGGCATCATAGTGCGAGCCGAAACGCGCGACGGCATCAGGGAGGAAATCCCCGAGGCCTATAAAGACGTGGACGTGGTCATTGACATAGTCCACAACGCAGGATTGGCTAAGCGGGTGGCGAGACTAAGACCGATTGGGGTGATTAAAGGATGATTGTGGACGCGAGACATCGGCGCAAAGGACCGACGAAGAAGCGCTCGAGCGCAGGTACGTGGAAGGATACCAGCGCAGACCTGACACGTCCCTGGCTGGGAAGCTAGGTGAGAAAATGGGCCGAGAGGTTTGGCGAGAGGAAACCTGGGAGGAGGTGTGGGCGTCCGCAAGCGAGCCACTTTAATCCGCCACCTCAGTACCGTCGGACAGAGTGCGGCCTTGTACGCGAGTCCTGCAGACATTCTCGCAGCTTTGACCAGCCGTCCTTGAGGAACTCCGTTAAAACATCCATATCCAAAAGATACTTCTCGATAGACCTCCTTTGCCACTGCAGTACCCTGACAGCTACGTAACTCTGCATGTCGTTGATCTCGTCATCCCTGTCGAGAATAATGAACATAGGTCAATCCACATTGAATGTGTAATCTCCTAAGGAGCATCTACGATATGAAAGTCATCCAGGTGCCAATGGACGAGGGACTCCTCAATGCGGTGAACGAGCGGGCGAAATCACGCCGTTCAACACGTGCAGCCCTTGTTCGCGAGGCCTGCGAGGAGTACTTGCACAGGCTTGACCAAGAAGCGCTCGACCGGAAGTACATGGAAGGATACCACACATACTAAATAATTATTTAAAAAAACAAAAATGCATCATTAAATAAATAAAAAAAAATAAGAATTATGCAGGAAGGGGAAACACACCAGAGACCTGGCATACACGAAGTACACCAACCAAAGGAAATGACAACAACAAGCAACGCAAAGCACTCGTGAAAGAGAGCTACTCGAAAAAACGCGTAGATCTCAATAAAAATAAGGAGTACTTGCATCACCCTTGACCAAGAAGCTCTCGCGAAGTACATGGAAGGATACCGGCGCAAACCCGAAAGTCCATCGGTTGGAAAGCTAGGCGAAAAAATGGCTAGGGAGGTCTGGCCCAAGGAGGCTTGGGATTTTGCCCGAGGCCTGCCTTAGACCGGCGTTGACCAGCCTGAGCCCATCCCAACACCATGCTGCGCGGAGCAATCGTGAAGGCCGACCAGCTCGATAAACCCGCGTTGTTCCTCGATGAGAAGGAAGGGGGCGACCCAACGGATCACCCCTGACCCAAGTTGTGCTGGCGCAGTCCTAAAGAACTTCACTTTTCCGATTCTTCGCCGAGCTGCTGTGCCAAATAATTCTGTAAGCCGATCTGCTCGATGAGCCCAAGCTGTTCCTCGAAGAAATCGACGTGGCCTTCTTCCTGGATGAGAATTTCCTTGAGGAAATCGGCCGTGCCGTTGTCACCCGCCTTGCGACAGGTAGCGATGCCCTCGTTGTAATCATCCACCGCGCCCTGCTCCAGGGCCAAGTCATTCTCAAGCTGCTGCTTCACGTCCTTCCCGATATTGAGTTTGGGCAGTTCGCTAAGGTTCGGCATTCCTTCAAGGAAGAGCAAGCGCTCGATGATCTCTTCCGCGTGCACCATTTCATTGATGGATAGCTTCTTCATGTGCTTGCTCAGCCGCTCGTAGCCCCAGTTCTCGCACATTTCGTTGTGCAAGAAGTACTGGTTGATGGCCCCCAATTCCTCCTCCAGCATATCTTGTAAGACCTTTAAGACTTCCGGTTTCCCTTTCATACGTCTCCTCTCCTCGATAGATGGGTGCCGTTCTTCTTGGTTCTCAGCAAAGCCTGCCGCGAGAGTGCATAGTTAACCTGGACGGGGTTCAAACCGTCTGAAAAAACAACGTATCCGCCTGGTGACCGCAGTCTCCCCCGAAGTCATGGTGCATTGGGTGCTGCGGCACTGAAAGACCTTACTTTTTCGATCCTTCGCCGAGCTGTTGAGCCAAATAATTCTGCAAGCCGATCTGCTCGATGAGCCCGAACTGTTCCTCGAAGAAATCGACATGCTCTTCCTCATCGGCGAGAATTGGCTTGAGGAAGTCGGCCGAGGCGTTATCGCCCGCCTTGCGGCATATGGCGATGGCCTCGTTGTAAGCAGCCACCGCCCCCACTTCCAGCGCCAGGTCGTTCTCGAACTGCTGTTTCACGTCCTTCCCGATATTGAGTTTGGGCAACTCGCTCACGTTCGGCATTCCCTCGAGAAAGAGGATGCGCTCGATAAGCTTCTCGGCATGCCCCATCTCATTGATGGCTTCTTTCTTGATGTGCTTGCTCAGCCGCTCGTAACCCCAGTTCTCGCACATCTCAGAGTGCATGATGTACTGGCTAATGGCGCCCAGTTCTTCCCTCAGCATCTCCTGCAAGACCTTTAAGACTTCCGGTTTACCCTTCATACGTCATCATCTCCTCTGCAGATCGGTGGGCTGCTTAACTCACAAAGATTACCACAGGTGCCGCCAAAAGACTCTTGATGGGGCAATACGGTACTGGTGTCATTCGGAATGGGATCCCTTTCGTAATATTCGTCATTCACGCGAAAGCGGGAATTCACTTCGGCGGCGGCACATTTCAAATGGCTTGCAGACTAGATTCCCGCTTTCGCGGGAATGTCTGCGCCTGGGAGCACCCGATTCCCGCGAATAACACCACTACCGGCAATACGGCCTGCGAACCGGAAACGAAGCAAAATCCCTCAGGACTCGCTCGAGTGGTTTGAATTCTCGTCCTTTTCGCGGACATGGGCCAGCAGCTTACGCACACTGTTGGCCAGCTTCACGACTTCGCCTTCCCCTTCAACGTCAAACTCAATAGCGTAATTTCCCGCCGCCGCGTGATCGACTGCGGCCTTGAGATCCACCAGCGGCTTCACCACCGTGCGTGGCAAGACAAAGCTTACCCAAACGCTCAAGAGGATCGTCAGAGCGGAGACAATGCACAGCACCCACTCCGCCCGCCGGACCAAGAGACGCGCCCTTTCATGATCGCGCTGGACTCGTCCCCAGCTTCTCGTCTCCAGGTCGGTTGATTCCTGCACAATCGTGTCGCTGGACGTACGCAGGTCGGCCGAGATCTGGTGGAAGGCCGGGTCTTCGGCCTCCAGCGTGGCAGCGACCTCAGCATCGAGCGAGCCCACGCGGTTGTGCAGTTCTTCCACCAGCTTGGCGCGGTTGGTGCGGCTCGCGCCGTTCAGAAGCACATTGAGGTCCCGCGTATAGGCCCTAACCACGTCACGGACGTGTTGGGCGGGGGCTTCAGTGACTTCTCCTCGGCGCGCCACGGCGTCTGCCATGCGCCGCTGATAGAATTGAGCCTGCGACTGGATATGCTCGAGGGGGGCGTGCTCTTCCGGCTGCAACCGGCGGCACGAATCGATAATCTGCTGCATCCTGGACAGTGCCTGGCGATTCGATTCCAGATCCGCCGAGTCATAGACGAGGAAGTAATTCCGTTCTGCCCGGCGAGCGTCCAGCATTTCCAGGGAGATTCGTTCCGCCAGGGTGGCCATGGGGGCATCCACACTGACGATGCGATCCACAATCGAACCCATCGCAAAAAGGTAGTAAACCGCCAGAAGAATGACCGGAACAAGAATTAACCGCACCAGCGCCAGGCTGTAAGCCACCCGACGGCGCAAGGAAGTGCCGCGTGCAAAGACCTTGAACGGTTTCCGGATTGCCCAACTCATTCTCGGTTGAACGGCCATATGTCAGGGCACGCCAAAGCGATTCGTCTTCAACTCGATTTAACGATTATGAGTGAAATCTTACCCCAAAATTGAATTCAGGGAAGTAATTTCTCTTGACCATCGGACAGAATGCACATGGGACCGATGGATGGTGGAAAAGGGATCAAAAACGGAACTTTCGTGCCCCAAGGTACGTATCCAGCATGGAAGAGGACCCTAAACAGGAGGCCCAACCATGTATTGCCCACAGTGTGGAAGAGAGCATGCCGAGCGAGTCAACTTCTGTTGCCAATGCGGGGCGGCGTTGTTCACGCCTCCCGCGCCCCGGAAATTTCTCCAACGCTCACGGGTCAACCGGAAGATCGCAGGCGTTTGTGCGGGCTTCGCAGAGTACCTGGATCTGGACCCCACACTGGTTCGGATTGTGTGGGTCATGCTGGTGATCTTCGGCGGCTGTGGAGTGCTCGGTTACGTCATCGGTTGGATCATTATGCCGGAAGAACCGCTGGCGCAGGTCAGCCATGCCCCGGCGCCGGGGGTCTCCCCCCAAGCTGCGCCCAACCGTTAGCGTCATACCTCCTAGGCTTCCTTTAGGGGAATCCACTAATACTGGCCCCCCGCTTGCGCGGGGGTGACGCGGCAATTGGGGCGATCACAAGGATCGCCCCTACTGGGTGCCCGCCTGCTCGCTAAAATAACGGGCCAGGCGATCATTCCATTTTCGGGGCTTGCTCAACTTTTAAACCGAATGGAGCAAGCTGCTCCTCGATGACTTTCTTCTCTCCTACGGTAACAATCGTCTGCCTGGAAGCCGGAAAGTACTTGGCCCCAACTTGCGCGACGTCCTTGGCCGTGACCTTTTGAATCCGCGCGCTCTCGGCGCCCAGCTCTTCTGGAGGGAGCCCGAAGACCCACAGTCGAGCCAGTTCGCTCGCCACCGTGCCTTGGCTTTGCAACTCGAGTGCCCGCGTGCCCGTAAGATAGCGTTGCGCCTGGGAGATTTCTTCAGGCTCAGCCGCCGTGGTCGCCATGCGGTTCAGCTCATAGTTGATTTCGTTCAAGGAAGCGCCCGTCACTTCATTGCGAACCGCAGCCGAGGTTTGCAGAATCGCCGCCAGGCGGCGTGGGGCCAAGGCAGACCAGGGGCTATAAGTGTAACCCTTGTCCTCCCGAATGTTCAGCGTCAGGCGCGAGCCAAACATCCCTCCGTATATGGCATTGGCTACCTGGGTAGAGGCGTAGTCCGGATCGTCACGCGTCGGCCCCAGTGCGCCGACAAGAATGTTGGTCTGGACTGAGCCAGCGCGCTCCACGTAGAAGACCTCGCGAGGGGCGGGGCGGGAAGGCTTCTGCAGGGCCGCCAGAGGCGGGTCTTTGGGCACAGACCATTTCACAAACAGGGATTCGATTGTGGCCATCAGCTTGTCAGGTTGAAAGTCCCCCACGGCAACCAGAACGGCTTGGTCCGGTCGGAACCGCTTTGCGTACTCATGTCGAAGGTCTTCCGCCGTAGCCCCTTGAATGGATGCCTGAGTACCGGAGATTACACTGTAAGGGTGGTCGGCGAAAACCGCTTTGGCCAGAGCGCGGCGGGCGAGGAACGAGGGGTCAGCCTCCTGCGAGCGCAGGCTTTCCACCGCATTTCGCTTGGCGAGTTCGACCTCGCTGTCGGGAAAGGTCGCATTCTGGAGGACATCCGCCAGGACCGTCAGCGCGGCGTCCGCGTTGCTCGAAAGCACGCTGGTAGAGACCACAATCGAGTCGGAACCGGCCGCGCCGCTGAGGTCGCCGCCCGCAGCCTGCAACTCCTCAGCAATTTGCTTGGCAGTCCTTGTCTTCGTGCCCTGATCGAGCGCATCCGTAATAAGTTGCGACAGTCCAGGACGGTCCATCGGGTCCGACGCCAAGCCCCCTCGCACCGCCACGGCAAACGAAGCCTTGGGGAAGCCGGGGCGTGGGACCAGCCAGAGTGTAAAACCGTTGGAGAGAGTCCGAGCAGTGACCTGAGGGGCCTTGAACGGCTCCAGCGGACAGTACGGGGGCAGATCCTTGGGGAGCGGCTTGCTCTTGTCCGCCGCCGAAGCCGTCAATAAGGCCGGCAAGATGATCAAGCAAACCAAAAACGCGTGACGGATTATCATTGGGATCCTTTCTCACTACCTTCCGATTTTTCCCCTGGGGCGGATGCCGGGACGCGGTCGATGATGGTTCGATTTGCGTTCACCAGGTATTTCCGTGCGAAGGCCCTCACTTCCTCAGCCGTGACCTTTGCGAGCTCGTCCGGAATTTCGTTCACGCGTTGCGGGTTGCCGTCAAACAGCGTGGCGTGGGCAAGGACTGAGGCGCGATCGACCGGAATCTCGAGTTGACCATACCAATCGGAGCGCATCTTGGTGCGGATTCGATCCATTTCCGCGCTGCTGGGGCCCTTCGTGCCCAGGCCGGCGATGACGACGTCATAAGCGCTCACTACGTCATTTTCCTTGTTGTTCGGGGGATAGACGAGAAACGAAGTCAGCAGGGTCGGGCCATCGAACTCGAATGGATTCCCGAGCGGCCAGTTCGCGCCGCCATCCACGCTCAAGGCCACCTGCTTCTCCTTCACGAGCGCCTGGTAGAGGAGCGAGGCTTGCCCGTTGTGTAAGAGTTCACCTACCACCGCGCCCACCACGGCATCATGGGAAGTCCTGGGTGGCATGCGATAACCGATGGCCAGAGCCGGAACCTGCGCGAACTTGTCCGGTTGCGTGGCGCGGCGCTCGGCAGTCTGCGGCGCTTCCGAAACGTCAGGCTTGGGCGGCACTTGACGCCTTGGAATGCCGCCGAAGTATTTCTCGACTTTTTCGAATACTTCGTCGGGCTTGACGTCGCCCGCGACACAGAGAACCGCATTGTTCGGAGCGTAGTAATGCTCAAAGAAGGTCTTCACATCCTGGATGTTCGCGGCGTCCAGATCCCTGAAGTCGCCGTAGAAGTTGTGCGCGTTTGGAAACCTATTGAATGCCTTTCCCGGCAGATCGATGGCAAAGAACAGGCCGTAAGGCTGGTTTAGCATGTTGACGCGCACTTCCTCCTCCACCACCTTTCGCTGGTTTTCGAGATTTTCAGTGACGAAATCGAGCGTCTTCAAGCGGTCCGCCTCGAGCCAAAGCACCGGGTCCAAAGCTGCGACAGGAGCCGTGTCGATATACTCCGTGAAGTCCCAGCGCGTGTCGCCGTTAATCCAGCCGCCTCCGCCCTCCACCACGCGGTCAAAGGTTCCTTTCGCCGCCACGGGAGTTCCTTCGAACATCATGTGCTCGAAAAGGTGAGCGAATCCGGACCGGCCTTCGGGTTCCAGCCGGAAACCAATGCCGTAAGAAATGCAAAGGCCAAACGTCGGCGCGGAATGATCTTCCGAAACGACCACCAATAGGCCGTTTTGGAGCTTTCTCATCACCGTCGGCACGGTCCATCCCCGCTGCCCCGCTGCGGCGACGGCGACCCCTTGAAGGAGGATCACGATTCCTAAACAGCCCAGGAACTTCATTGCTGCTCCTTTAGTCATTAGGATGATTGCATTCTGCCCGGCAAATGCGGTCTTCTTGCCAGCCCTTTCGCCTCTTGTCATTATAGACGAAGAATTCCTTTTGCAGGCCCTCAGCGTTAACTGTAAGCTGGCAGCTATGGACTTCTTCATCCCGGCTTTCACCCTCGACTGTTGACTTTCAACTGTTGACCGCAGCTTTGGCATACTTCAAGTTCGGGTTCGAAAGCGCTTTGCACGGCTTCTTGCGATTCTCGTGTTCGGGCTCGTGTGCGTGGCCATCCCTGCGCCGTTCCTCCCTGCCGCGAATCGGCCTACGAAGCAGCACGGCGCCCCGGCGCTTAACAGGCGCCTCGATGAAATCCTTCGCACCAGCGCTGCCACACGCGGCTTTTGGGGCATCGAAGTGGCGGAACTTCCGAGCGGGAGAATTCTCTTCAGCCGTGACGCGCAACACCTTTTCCACCCTGCCTCGAATATGAAGTTGTTTACCACGGCGGCAGGGCTCGAAAAGCTCGGCCCGGAATTCGTATTCCGCACCACTGTGGAAAGCGACTCCGGACCGGATGCGCAGGGACGCACGCAGAACCTTTATCTCGTCGGGAGAGGAGATCCCAGTTTTTGTGACGATGTTTCGCAGCCTCTTCGGAATCCGGCTGTGGCGAAAAGCAATCCTTGTCCGGCTCTCCAGAAACTGGCGGAGCAGCTAAGGGCGCGCGGAGTGCTTGAAGTCTCCGGTCCCCTGGTGGCGGACGACAGTTATTTCCTTCGCGAGCCTTATATCCACGGATGGGCGGCTGAGGACCTGTTATGGGGCTATGGCGCAACTGTCTCAGCTCTAGCCTTGAATTCTAATGCACTGCATCTCCGAATCAAGCCGGGATTGAAGGCTGGCGACCGCGCTCAAGTCTGGCTCGATCCCCTGGCAGACTATTACCAGCTCAATAACAGTCTCGAAACCAGTGGGGCGGGAACCGAAGAGCACTTGGAGGTCGAACGCGAGCTGGATTCCATGCGCCTGGACGTTCGGGGGCAAATCCCCCTCGACGCTGGCGAGACTAGCGAACGAGTGGCGATCGCTCATCCGCCGCAGTTGGTCGGCGAACTCTTCCTCCAGGCGCTCGGAGACGCCGGCATTGTCGTCAAAGGTGGTGTCCAGGTGAGTCATGTCACACGCTTGGAGGCAGCAAAAGCCGGCCAGACTTCTCCCCAACTCTCCTCCCGCGTGGTCCTGGCAGAGCATGACTCCCCTCCGCTCCGGGCCATCGTGAAGGCGACCGACAAGGAAAGCCGGAACTTTTATGCGGAAATGCTCTTGCGCACGCTCGCTCGCGAGGTGAAGCATCGTGGCGGCATCGAGGATAGCTTGGAAGTACTCAGCGAATATGCCCGGCAAATCGGCGCAGAGCAGGGCGAGACGGTATTTGCAGACGGATCGGGCCTCTCGCGAGATGACTTGGTCACACCAGACACTCTGGTAAAGCTGCTGATTCACATGGCGAGCGGCCCGGCTTTCGAGGTTTTCCTCGATGCGCTGCCAGTGGCTGGCGTCGATGGGACATTGGCTGGCCGCTTCAAAGGGACCCGCCTCGAGGGAAGAATCCACGCCAAGACGGGCACCCTCGAACAGGTGAACGCCCTTTCCGGCTATATGGATCTGCCCTCCGGTAAGAGACTGGTTTTCTCCATCATCGGAAACAGTCACTCCCTCAAGGAGCATCAAGGCGCAGCCACAATCGACCAAATTGCCTTGGCGGTTTACGATTGGTCCTCGCGGCGGAAGAGATAGCTCCCGGCGCGTCCTCGTGCTATTTGTGTTTGCTGGTCAGTGTTCGGTTGTCCGTCGTCCGTTGTCAGTTGTCAGTAGTCCGTTGTCGCCCGTTGTCTATTTGTAGAACCTGACCCAGTACGGACCACGGACAACGGACCACAGAGCTGCGTTAACCACCGTTGATCTGCGGCTAGTCTTTATGAAAATCATAACCATCTTCGGAAGTTCACTGCCCGGCGAGGCGAGTTGTGCTTACGCGGAAGCACGGGAATTGGGAAAACTGTTGGCAGAAGCGGGGTTCACCGTCTGCAATGGCGCATACAGGGGACTAATGGAAGCCTCAGCGCGCGGGGCTCGAGAGGCAGGCGGGCACACCATCGGCGTCACGTGCGAGATTTGGCCTGGCAGAGCGAATCAGTGGATTGAAGAAGAGGTGCGCACCAAGTCGTTCTCGGAACGCCTCATGACGCTGCTGGAGCGCGGCGACGCCTACGTCGTCCTCCCAGGGGGAACGGGCACATTGGCAGAATTGGCGCTGGCGTGGGAGATGATGAACAAGGCCGGCTTATCGAAGACTGTAGGTGGGAGCAAGCCCCTGTTGGTGATGTCGCCCTACTGGCAGCCGGTCATCAATTGCCTTGAGCAGGAAGGGCAGCTCAACTCAGCCCGCCGGGAATGGAGGTCACCGGCCTTGGAAATCGTCACCCTGGTGAAGGATGTGGAGCAAGCGGTCGAATACTTGAAGAAGAACCTTTAAACGCCATGGTTGGAGAAGAGAAAACTCGGACCGTCGTGCCCATGAGCGTGCATCTTTGGCGTGGCGTCAGGAAAGCTGCTCTATCCGTATTGTTCGCCGCCATTATGGTGATTCCCGGCGTCAGGCGGCTGCGCCGAAAGATCTGGGAATGGTCGGCGGTTCGAATTCTGGTGGCGATGGTGGGGTGCTTGCTGGGCTGGCGATACAAGCATGCAAACGGCGGAGTCGTGGATTTGGTTGTGGGCGTGGTGCTGATGGCTTTCGGCCTGCTGGTTCGCTCCAAGCCAGAGCCCAAGCCGGTGGACGCTCAGGCTCGCCAGCTCGACGCCCTCGTGGTCCTGAACGGCGGGGCATTCATCCCCGCAGGAAGTGAACGGCCCTCAAGCATTGTGCGCATTTTCGTGAACCCCGACCGGCTGTTTGTGATTGACGAACATGAGCACACTTTGGAGGAGATCCCACTAATCCGGGTGCGCGATTTGGCCGTGCGGCCAATTCCCGTCTCAGACGAACCGGAAGATGAAACGCAAACCTGGGACCTTGAGATTACCTGGGAATCAAAAGAGATGCGGACAGCCCGGTTCCGCTATGACGCCGTCTTTGCTGAGCACCTGGCTCGCGTCGCGGAAACCACCGTCCGTAACCTGCTGCGGAAAGAGTTGCCGGTCCTGAAGAGCTAGGAGTAAGGACAGAGGGTAAAGTATAAAGGGTAAGCGATAATGAGGAAAAACGTCACTTAGACTTTAGCCTTTACCCTTCACACTTTACCCCTATTCCCTATTCCCTGTTCCCTATGTCATCGGAAGGTGTCACCGGCGAGTCCCCAGAAATCCTTGGCGTAGTAGGACGAAAGCACATTCCCGAACAGATGGCAGATGCCGTGGCAGTCAGGTATGTCCCCGTAAAGTTTGCGGCCTCGCGCGAAGACCTTCTTGAATGATCCTTCGCGCAGCAGATTGCCACCGATCTTCTTGAGCGGCTGGCAGGGGTAGAAGACATCACCGTTGGGGTAAACGCGCGGAAACATGGTGGGGAAGCACTGGAAATCGCCGAACTCGAGTACGGTGCGAATGAGCTTGGGCGTGCCGTTAATGGGTTGAGAGCGCTCACGCCGGCGCTGCACAATCTTCTCGACCAGGGCCTGGTAGCGCGGATTCTGCCGCAGGCGAAGATTGGGCAACTTCTCATTCAGCGCAGTCTGGGTGGCGAACACAAATCCTTGCTCGCCGCAATAGTCCATGATGCGCTCGATCTCATCGATGTTCCATTCTTCGATGACGGTGCTGATGGTGATGTCCGTCGCCTTGGGGAAGCGCGATTTGGCCAGTTGCAGGTTGTCGAGCACCTTGGAGATGACAGCAGGCTTGGACATGGGCCTTGTGGAATCCACGCTCAACGAATCCAGGCTGACAATTAAGCTGTGCAAGGAGTCAAACAACCCCAACCGCTTATGGAGGAGCGTGCCGTTGGTGATGAGCAACACGGAGCGAAATTTCAAGTCAACCCGCGCCGCGCGGGCCAGTTCCTCGATATCGTTGCGCAACGTCGGCTCCCCGCCCGTGAAGAGGATCGAATCGGTCTCTTTGCGGATGATGCGAAGCAACTTGATGGTCTCGGCGGTTGGCAGTTCCTGGCTGAAGACGTCCGGCTCCTTTTGGGTGCAGTAGGTGCAAGCCAAATTGCATTTGTGGGTGACGTAGAGCACTGCGGCGTAAGGCGCCACAACGTTGGTGCGTCGAATCTCACAACGATAAAGGTTCTGGAAATAATGCTTGAAGTTCTTCAGGACGAACGGATAACGTTGCAGCAATCCCCGCAGCAGCGTCAGCCTTTTTTCTTCAGCCCGCGCCTCGCCCATTGCCCAGAAGCGTACACGAAGGCGCAAAGCCCCAGCAATAATTTTGAAGCCAATGAGCTGGAAGTGGGGCTTAACGGCCTCCTGGCGGCCCTCAAGTGATTGCCATCATTTCCGCGCAAGCGGGCATCAAGGCACGGCCATTCCTGCGAACGCGAGAAACGCGGACCTGTTTTGTCGATTCCGCGGCCCTTGGGCACGGTGGGTGAGAAAAGCCGCAGACCTTGCCCTGTACCGTACGGTGCAGGGCCTTGAAAAACAAGTCTGTGCTGCTTGTTGTCCGTCCTTGATCCCCGGAGGGGATCGAGAGAGTAGCCGGGGGCAGCGCCCCCGGAAAACGCACCCCCCACAAGGTCCGACCCTGAAAGGGTCGAATCAGGGTGGCGTCACGCCGGTCTTGCTTCCAGCGACTCAGCGTAATGCGACCCCTTCAGGGTCGGGGAACGAGCGCCGCACTTTCCGGGGGCGCTGCCCCCGGCTACTATCTTGTGCCCTTGCAGGGCACGAAAAACCTACCCTTCGGTCTTACCCTGCGGCACCTCGTTTCTGACATCCCGGATAGCCGTTTTCGGCTCTAAACGCTCAGACTCGCGTCGGGCTGGCGAACCGACCTGTCAGGGCAGGCTGCTCGTGCTATACCTGACACGACAAATGGAGCGCATTCGATTGTGGTATACTGAGAGATTCTCTGACATCTGCGTGAAATTATAGAAGGTGAAGCCCGATGGGTTCGCCAAAAGACTCCGGTCATTTGGAAATCACTCGCCGGGAGTTGTTGGGCAGGGTGGGCGGCGGCTTGCTCGTCCTAACGGTGAGCACCCCCTGGGGCGAACTCACTCCCGCCGAAGCTCGGGCGAAAGGCGCCTCGTTCAAAAACCTCACTGCTGAGGAAGGCGCTTTACTGGAAGAACTCGGAGACGTGTTGCTGCCCGGAGCGCGCGAGACCGGGGTGGCGCATTACGTAGACGACCAGTTGAGCCGCCGTGACCCGTTGCTATTCCTGAAGTACATGGAATATCCGGCTTCGCACTTGGAGTTTTATCGGCAGGGATTGGCGGCGATCGAGCGCCTGAGCCAGTCGCGTCACGGCGCTCCGTTCGCCCGTGCTTCGCAAGAGCAGAAAATTGCGGCCATCCGGGAGATCTCCCAAAAGAATCCCGAGGGGTGGAACGGCCCGCCTGCGCCGCTCTTCTATTTTGTGGTGCGCAATGATGCCGTGGACGTTTACTACGGAGGGGAGGAGGGCTTCGCGCGGCTCCAGATTCCTTACATGCCACACCTGCCCCCGCCCGCCAAGTGGTGATTGCTGATGAGCGCTGAAAAAGTCGATGTCGTCATCGTGGGGTCGGGAGCCTCAGGGAGCTTGCTGGCGGCAAAGCTGGCGCAGGCCGGCAAGAAAGTGTTGGTGCTGGAGGCCGGACCCGAGCGTAAGGTGAGCGACCTTTTCAGTTCGCAGTTATGGGCTCGCCGCCTGAAGTGGTCGGGCCCTCGCATCGAGTCTGTAGGCAAGCATCCCATGAACGTGGTCTTCGGCCATGGCTGGGGCACCGGCGGCTCGGCACTGCATCACTACGCCTGCTGGTTCCGCTTGCACGGGGAAGATTTCGAGATGAAGAGCCGGTTTGGACTCGGCTTGGACTGGCCGATTTCCTACGACGACTTGCGCCATTTTTACGACCGGATTCAGAAGGAAGTGGGTGTCTCCGGAGACACAGAAAAAGAAGTGTGGCGGCCCCCGGGGGAACCCTACCCCATGCCTCCCCTGCAAGTTTTCGAGCAGGCCCGCGTGATTGCGCGTGGCTTTGATAGACTCGGGCTGCGGACGGCGCCGCTGCCGATGGCCATCAATTCGGTCGAGTACCACGGGCGGCCGCCTTGCGCTTACGAAGGTTGGTGTGACGCGGGATGCCCACTTCTGGCGCTCGCCAATCCTCTGGCTGTTTACTTATCCCAAGCGCGCGATGCGGGCGCGGGGCTGGTTCACCACGCTTACGTCACCCGCGTGCTGACGAACCAGAAAGGAGACCGCGCCACCGCCGTGGAATTCTTCGACGCACGAGGCGAGCGGCGCGTGCAGGAAGCAAGGCTCGTCATCCTCGCATCATCCGCGCTCCAAAACCCGCGCCTGCTTTTGAACTCCGCAGGGCCGCAGCATTCCGCCGGCCTGGCGAATTCCAGCGGACTGGTAGGCAAATTCATGATGACGCACGCCGCCGGAAACGTTTTTGGCCTCTTCAAGGAGAAGACAGAAAACTACCGGGGAGTGTCCGGCGGGCAGCTCGTCTCGCAGGAAAATTACGCCAAAGATCCGCGCCAAGGCTACCTGGGCAGTTCGCAATGGCTTATCGCCAACGCGCTTAAGCCGAATGACCTGCTGGGCATCGCCAATGCCCGCCCTGATTTGTTTGGCAACGCCCTGCACCAGTTCCTGGCGACGGCTAGCCAGCACTTGGCCACCATGACCTTCGTCGGCGAAAACTTGCCCAACCGCGAAAACCAAATGACGCTGAGCAATCGGAAAGACCGCTCCGGCTTTCCCCTCGCGCATATCACCCACGAATTCTCCTCGGACGACTTGAAGTGTTTCGAAGCGGGCATGCGGCGAGGAAAAGCTATCATGAAAGCCGCCGGCGCCTATGAAACCTGGTCAAACGGACCCGTCAGCATGCACAGTCTAGGCGGAACCATTATGGGCAAGGATGCGGGCACATCCGTTGTCAACAGCTATGGCCAAACCCACGAGGTGAGCAACTTGTTCGTCGCGGGCCCGGGCATCTTCGCCACCAGCGGCGCTGTTAATCCCACCTTTACCATCCACGCCGTCACCCTGCGCGCGGCGGATTACGTTCTTGCTCACTGGTCCAGCTTGACCTGAAAACCTGTACGGCGAACTTCGCTCATTTCTTCTTCCCGCGCCCCACCTGCGGCAGTTTCTTCACTGCTCGCCCCCCACGGCCGGTAGGCTCTCGCGACTAAGCAGCCGGAGGTGTTTGTGACTACGCCCGTTCCCAGTAAGTGCATTAGCGATCCTCTACGACGAGACGAACGGCCAGCCGAAGAAGGATGGCACTCCCTTTGTTAAAGCCATCACCGATGCGGGGATCATTTCCGGCATCAAAGTTGAGGCCGGTGCAAAGGGCCTAGCAGGTCATCCCACCGAGAAAATAACTGAGGGTCTGGACGGATGGCGCGACCGCCTGGCTTAATATTCCCAAATGGGCGCCCGTATGGTAGCAGCGTACGCCATGCTGATTGACGACGTGCGGTTGCCGATGGAGTATCGGGCATGAGAAAAGCCCGCGGTCAGGACGGTACGTCGTCGGCAACGCTTGTCCATGGTTAGAATAAAGCTGATTGGCGTGGGTTTGAGGCCGCTTCCTCAGTCGGAACACCGAAGCGAAACTCACTTGATTTGAGGTATTCTTCTATGGCTTCGCTTGCGATCCACCGCCTTTCTAGTTCCTCGCAGACGGCGCCCGTGGTGTTGGAGCCCGCAAATGGATCTAGGACGAGGTCACCGGGTTCGGTCAGCATTTTCACGAAGAACCTGGGAAGGAGAGCGGGAAACCTAGCAGGATGAATCTTAACTCCGGCCTCCCTGCAACGCGTTATATACTGATCGTTGGCGGAATTGTTTCCCATGACCAACATCGTTTCGGGAAGGTCGGGGAAAGATGCCTCGGTAACATTTGACGGAATGGAGCCACCAGCGGCAATCCCCTTGAAGGACTGGCGAATGACATGTCCAGACGGGCGGACCGTACCGCGCAGTCCATTTCGATTGAGCCGGATCATATCAGTGCTGTACTCTTTGAGCACGTTCCAGTTGCTGGCTTTCGGCCATGGTGTTTTGGAGAGCCACCAGACATATTCTACTGAATCTCTAATCCTTATCCGGCGGACTGTGACCCACTCCGCCGGCATTGGCATCTTGGCAGGGTTGTACCAAAAGCACTCCTGCGCTAATTGGAACCCGAGATCTTCGACGAGTGCCACAAGAAGCTTAAAATGGTAGATAGACCGGGTCGGGAGGCCCTTGTTGTAGCTTCCGCCGATATTGAGCACAAAACTGCCGTCGTCCGAGAGCACCCGGAGGATCTCACGCGCGAATGGCAGGAACCAATCGATGTACTGTCCCTTGGAGGCGTTCCCGTACTCCTTTTTGAAGTGTAGCGCGTATGGAGGAGAAGTCACGACGAGGCTAATGGATTTCTCAGGTAGCTCTCGCAAGAATTCAAGAGAATCGGCCAAATATGCGGCGCCAAGTTTAGTCTGGAAGTAAGGCTTTCGGCGCAAAAGTTGTGCTGGGTGTGTGCGGGAAAACTCGTTCGGATGGACCGTGCTCTCTTTATTTTGGGAGCGTGTGACATTCGACTTGGATGCGCTAGCCATTAACACACCTATCATACAGCGGTTGTCGAATGAAAGATATCAGAAAAGGATTTACATTGTCAACCCATTTGAGCGGGAAACTACCCCAAATGGACGAATGGGTTTCACAGGCGGAAGCGGCGCGCATGCGAGGGGTCTCTCGCCAAGCAATTGCACGCCTTATTAAGAAAGGGCGATTCCGCATCTTGGAAATTGGGGGGAAGGTCCTCCTGCGCCGCGAAGATATCAGAGCTTACCGACCTGAAGCCCCCGGAAGGCCACCGAATGAGTGAAACCCTAGACGGAGTCAAGGAGTTCATTGAAAGGTGTTCAGAAGAAGAACGGAGAACCCTCTTCGAATACCTTAGAAGAAAGCTCCCCCGCCACCCGCTTGAGGCGCAATGGGACATCGACGGGGAAACTATCCTCACCGCCATATACCGGTCACCCGACCTGACGCAGCGCGGCATGCGGGGGATTCTGGCAGAAGCTGTATTTGGGCGAGACGTATTGCCGAGCGTCGAGAAGCTGGGATGGCACTTCCTGCCGGTTTCAATTAGCGATCCCCCCTACGATTTTATTTTGGAAAGCGAGGGCCATCGAGTAACTATTCAGGTAAAGCTCCAGCGGACAGAGAAAGGCCAACCGAAGCGGTACCAACCCAAACGTTACCCCGGCGAGCTTTACGTCGTTGAGGTCCAGAAGACCCGGTCAGGAAAGAAGAGGCACAGTGAATCCGCAAGAGCGCGTTCTTCGGGCGATGAATCGACACGGCCATACAGATTCGGCGACTTCGACATTCTTGCGGTCAACATGCAACCCACCACGCACACTTGGGCTGACTTCCGCTATACAGTGGGTCGATGGCTTATTCCACGAGGAACCAATTCGCGCCTCATCGAGATATTCCAGCCTGTTTCGCTTGAGCCAAATGAGGTGTGGACCAACAAGCTGGATGTATGCCTTGATTGGTTTCGACGCAGTGACCGGAGGAGGGTGCGTCAGTTGCTTCGTGGCCCCGAGGCATCCGGAAAGCACTAAACTGGTGTCCCCTACAATACAGCAATCGTTGCCCCTTGAAAAATCGACATCGTCGTGCTTCACGGTTTCCGTAAGGTGCAGTCGACAACTTGATCCAATGCTTATGCACCAAGGCAATTGAGATCCGTCCCGCAACTCCTGCTATAATCGTCGCCATTATGAAAACAAGAGTTCTGGCATTTTCGCTTTTAACCTTCACGTATCTGTGTCCGCTCGTGGCCGCGGACGCGCCGCTGCATTGGATTCCGCTCCCCAGTTCGCAAGTTCAAATGGACGGGCTGCCTTGGTACGCGGAAAACGGCGGCGAACTCTATCGCCTGCCGGCTAAACTGCAAAACACATATCCTAAGTCGGTCTGGGGACTCGCCCATTCTCCAAGTGGAGGCCGCATTCGTTTCCGCACCAACACTTCCAATTTGGCCATCCGGCTCGAGTACCCGGACCCGCCCAATATGAAAAATATGCACGCGTTCGGGCAAACCGGAGTGGATCTGTATGCGGACGGCGTGTATCGCGGAACAGCAATCGACGACCGCGAGGCCAAGCCGGACAAGACCATCGAATATACCTATTTCAAAGACCAGCCGCGCACCGACCGGGAGATCACACTTTACTTGCCGCTTTACATGCCCGTAAAGGTTTTGGGAATCGGGCTGGATGCGGACGCTGACATTCAACCGGCCAAGGCTTTCGCCGTCAGCAACCCGGTCGTTTTTTATGGCACCTCGATCACGCAGGGCGGCTGCGCCAGCCGGCCCGGCATGAGCTATCAGGCAATTCTCGGCCGAATGCTCAATTTGGATTTTGTCAATCTCGGGTTCTCGGGGAGTGGCAAGGGTGAACCCGAGTTGGCGCACGCCGTGGCGAGCATCAATGCCTCATGTTTCGTGTTGGATTTTGCGCAGAATAACCCCACTGTGGATTCGCTCACCCAGGTGTACGCGCCGTTTTTAGAGATTATCCGAAGCGCTCACCCGGAAACTCCGGTTCTGGTTATCACGCCCATCTATTCCGCTCACGAATCATGGTCCCGCGATGCGCGGCTCGAGGGTATGCGTGAATTGATCCGTCAGGTTGCAGCCAAACGGATCGCCGCAGGCGACCGTCATCTCGAAATCATCGAAGGGACGGACTTACTTGGGCTGTCGCGGGGTGATGGCTTGGTGGACGGCACACATCCAAACGACCTTGGTTTCCAGTGGATGGCCGAGGGTCTGGCTGGGCGCATCGCCAAGGTGCTCGGCCTCAAGACAGAGCGCTGATCCGCCTGATGTACCGAGGGTGGAAACTGCGAGGAGGGTTACACATGAAAACTAGCTTGACCAGGCGTGATTTTCTCTACCAATGCTCTGCCTCACTCATAGCGGCGCGCGTGGCCATGGGGCGCCCGGCGGCGGGCTTGGCTGCTGCAACCGAGTACCAGCGCGCGGGTATGGTATACCGCCGCCTGGGTCAAACGGATCTCTACCCCTCGCTGCTTTCGTTCGGTTCCCACACTGACCCGGCTGACCGCGTACCCGTGGGCAAGGCTGGGACGGTGCTCACCGCAGCGGGCCAGGTCCGTCGCGACCGTATGATCGCCCACGCCTTCGACCTGGGCGTCAACATGCTGGATGTCTATGCCGACCAGGGGCAGTGGGAGCCAACCGCCCGCCTGGTGCGCGACAGGCGCGAGAAGGTTCTGGTTTCGCTTGCACACGTCATCTCCCCCACAGCCATCGACAATGCCTGCTCGCTTTTCGGGCACGTGGATCTGTACCGCTTTCACACCGCGGCCATTGACGACGAAGCTCTGCAAAACTGGGATGTGCTCCGAAAGGCGAAAGAGGCCGGGAAAATCCGAGCGATCGGCATCGCATCGCACTTCGAACGGACGCTGTTCGAGGCCCTCCCGGCGCTGGAGGGACTCGATTACCTGTTCTTCCCTTATAATTTCATCCAGGCTCGCGCCGGATACAGCCAGTTCCTGCCCGAGGCGCAGCGACGGGGCGTGGGGCTGGTCGCGATGAAACCGCTCGCTTCGGGGTCCATCATGAAGCTCGACCCGCTGGCCCGCCCGGGGGCGAAGCCCGAATTCGATTTCCAGGGGTGGCAAGCAAACAAGGCGCCGATTCTGGGCGCGGCCGTCGCGGAGCTCACGCAAATACTCGGAAGAACGCCGGATGAAACCCTGTGTATGGCGGCGATGCGGTTCGTGTATTCACGCAACTTCGTTTCCACCGCCATTGCCGGCATGTTCGAGGAACGCTTGCTCGAGGACAATTACCAAGCCTTGGCCAATTACCAGCGAATGGGCCGGGAGGAGCACGCGGCGCTTGAGGCTGCGCGCCAAGTAGCACGATTGCTCGACAAAGAGTGGTTGCCCGCGCGCTACCGATGGTTGGAGGAACGATGGGGCGCATAGCGATTTTGGCAATCCTCCTCTCCACGGGGATCTCCTCGGGATGGTCGCAATCCCAGATCGACCAGCAGTTGAAGGAAGCGGGCGTGTGCGCGCGTTGCCACGTGCTCGCGGTCATGGAGTGGGGCATGTCCGCTCACCCGAAGGCGGGAACGGACTGTGTCGCTTGCCATGGCAGCAGTCGTGGGCACGTGGCGGATGAGCGAGATAACGTCAAGCCGGACCGCATCCCGCGGGGGGTGGCTATCGCGGTTTTGTGCGCCACCTGCCACACGGCGGGCTGTCCGAAAACAAAGAAGACCGCTGACTGCCAGACTTGCCATCACGTGCATGCCCTCTTCGATCCCAACAAGCCGCCTTCGTCCAAGGACGAACGGGCTGGGCAACTCAAGCTGCAATGGCAATCCGCCGCCCGTCACGTGGCCGAAGGCGAGCGGCTCGTCAAGGCGGAGCAGTGGGAGAAAGCCCGGAGCGAATTCCAGACCGCTCTGCGCGAACAGCCGGACAACCAGGTTGCGGCAGATTTCTTGAAGGTCTGTGAGCGCCGCTTGCAGCCCGGAATGCCGGGTTTCGAGATCGTGAGTAAGGGTCGGGACACCCGCACCGGCCTGCCGCTTGAAGTGCGTATTGCCGGCCTGGGTACTGCCCTAGTGCTCGTCCCGGGCGGCGCCATGGACATCGGGTCGGACCGGCTCGCTGCCGCCAGGCCGGTGCATACGGTGCGGGTCGATCCCTTCTACCTGGGCAAGTTTGAAGTAACGCAGGGGGAGTGGAAAGCCCTCATGGGCAGCAACCCCAGCGCGCACCAAGACGAGAAGCTCGCGAACCGGGATCAAATGCCCGTCGAGCAGGTGTCTTGGGAGGACGCGCAGTCATTTGTCCGAAAGCTGAACGAGCGCGTCGCCGGAGGCGGGTTCCGGCTGCCCACGGAAGCTGAATGGGAATTCGCGGCGCGGGCCGGCGAGCCGTTATCCGCCGAGGGACTTGCGCGTGTGGCGTGGTTCAATGCTCCGGAGCAGTCCTTCGCGCCCCTCCCCGTGGGAAGCAAGCAGCCCAACAAACTGGGCTTGTTCGACATGCAGGGTAATGTCTGGGAATGGTGCTCCAGCCTCTACCTGCCGTATCCCTACGATGCTTCGGACGGGCGCGAATCGCCCACCGCGCCCGGCTTGCGGGTGCTCCGCGGCGGGGGTTTCGCGGACACCGCTGACTTCCTCGATCCCAGCTTCCGGCATGGAGTGCGTCCGCAACAGCGGCTCCCCTGGAACGGCATGCGAATCGCGCGCAGCGTGCCGGCGAACCAACCTGCTCCTTGAGCATGTACTGGGAATGTTTCCCGAGTTAACGGTCGGGCCGGGGGTCGATGGTGGAAATTCCGCATGATGGGGTGCTGAAATGAGGAGTGCCGCCGGATGCGCTCTGTTGCTGGTTGCGTTCTCTTGCTGGACTTTCGCACAGAAGGCGGACACCTCGCAGCCGCCGCCCATCCTCAGCGATGCGGGGAGATATGCGGCCTCGCGCCACGGCGGGGCGTACATGTGGAACTACTATATCCCGCCGGCGCCGGCAACCACCCCGTGGGCGCCGTGCTGGTCGCCGGACGGCAAGCGGATCGCGGTGGCGATGCAGGGTTCGATCTGGGTCGTGGATCCGCAGACAGGCGAAGCTGCCGAGACCACGAAAACCAGCGGCTATGCCTCCTCGCCAACCTGGTCGCCGGACGGAAACTGGATCGTCTACACCGACGACTACGACCACCGCCGCATTCAATTGGAAGCAGTCGAGGTGTCCAGCGGGGATTCCCACGCGCTTACCGACGATAGCGCGATCTACCTGGACCCGGTGTTTTCGCCGGACGGCATGCAACTCGCCTATGTATCGACCCTGCCTAACGGTTACTTCAATATCTACGTGCGTGCCATTCACGACGGCCGGTGGAGCGGCGAGCCCGTAGCGGTTACGACGGACGCCGCCTATGCGCGCGACCGGCTCTACTTTGGCCAATGGGATATGCACACCCAGCCGGCCTGGACTCCGGACGGCAAGGAGCTGGTCTTCGTCTGGAATCACGACAATGCTCTCGGCTCGGGCGATCTCTGGCGGGCGCCGGCCATCGCCGGTGGCATGAGCCAGGCAAAGCGCATCCTGCATGAACAGACGCTCTACCGCACCAGGCCGCACGTTTCGCCTGATGGGAAGCGCATTGTGTACGCTTCCACGGCCGGGGCGGCCGACGAGTTCAACAATCTCTACCTTCTGCCCATCGGGGGCGGCGATCCGTATAAGATCACCTTCGGAGCCTACGACCACTTTCATCCGCGCTGGTCTCCCGACGGCGAGTGGATCGCTTTCATCTCGAACCAAGAGGGGCTGCCGCAGTTGTGCCTGCTGGAGACCTGGGGTGGCGCCCTCAAGAAGGTCCGCATCACGGCACGCGCCTGGAAGCGCCCCATGGGCAGGCTTCACGGGCGCGTCATCGATGCGGCCACAGGGCTCCCCACCGCGGCGCGGGTTCAAGGGACTGGAGCAGACGGTCGAGCCTATGCGCCGGCGGACACCTATGCGCGGGCGAGCAGCTCCGGGGCGGCCTACTTCCATACCACAGGTGAATTCACTGTCGAATTGCCACCCGGACGGATGACCCTCGAAGTGATCAAGGGATTCGAGTACGAGCCTGTTAAACAGCAATTGCAGATCGTGGCCGGCCGCACCACCTCCGCCACCTTCAGCCTGCGCCGCATCGCGGATCTCCCTGCCCAAGGCTGGTACAGCGGCTCCACGCACGTCCACATGAATTATGGCGGCAACTTCCATGACACGCCGGAGAACCTCGCCCAGATGGCCAGCGCGGAAGACCTGCACATGGTGAACGCCATGGCGTCGAACAAGGACAACCGCGTGATCGACTGGCAGTATTTCCGTCCCGACCGGCAGGATTACCCGCTGCAAAAAGCCGTTCCCGGCGTCAGGATCATGTTCGGTGAAGAGTACCGTCCCGCCTTTTGGGGACACACTTTCCTGCTCGGAATGCGCGACCACCTCGTCTCGCCATTCACCGCGAACTATGAAGGGACTGCGATCGACAGCCTGTATCCGACGAACACGGATGTCTTCCGGAAAGTGAAGGCGCAGGGCGGGGTCACCGGCTATGTGCATCCGTTCGGCGATTCGGATCCGGTGGAGTCGGGGTACGGAGCCAAGGGGTTCCCGGTGGACGCAGCGCTGGGCGCGCTTGATGCCCTGGAGTGGTCCGGCGCCGTCCGGGCCGAAATGGGTGTGTGGCATCGCCTTCTCAACAACGACATCGCGCTGGTGCCGACCGGCGGCGAGGATTCGGAAAACGACCTCCATGCGCTCAGGACGCTGGGTGCGATTCGAACCTTCGCGCACCTCGATGGCCCGCTCAGCGGCGATGCCTGGCTGGAGGCCCTGAGCAGGGGACGGACGTTTTTCAGCACCAGCCCGCTGCTAGACTTGAAGGTGGAAGGGAAGTTGCCGGGCAGCACCCTGCGGCTTCCGGCGGGCGGGGGTACAGTTCTCATTGAAGCAAGTTTGAAGTCGGTTGTTCCTGTCTCCAAAGTCGTCCTGTACCATCGGCGCGGGGTGTTGCGCGAGATTCCCGTCAACTCGGACGGTAAGTCGGCGCACTTTCGCGAGCCAGTCCGGCTAGCCGAGAGCGACTGGATTTCGCTCGCCGCCGAAGGGCCGCCCGATTCGCGGTTCGAGGCGGCTTTCGCTCTGGCCATAACCAATGCCGTGCGCATCTATGCCGGAAATGAAAAGATCCGTGACCGCGCCTCGGCGGAATACTATGTCCGCTGGGTCGAGAAGATTCGCGCCCAGGCCGAGAAGTGGCCGTGGTGGTCCTCGGAGGCCGAAAAAAAACATGTGCTGGCCCAGTTCGACGAAGCGCAGCAGGTCTACCGGCAGTTGATCAAAGAATCGGAAGAACACTAGTGTCATGTAACGTAAGTTTGTTGCATAAATGCCGTACTCTGAGAACGGCTCTACAGCCCCGATAGGGGCGGTAGAACTTAGCCCACGGCGTGAGCCGTGGGTCTCGAGTAGGCGAGCCCTCCCTCACCCCCTTCCCCCCTCCCGCCCGCGCGGGAGAGGGGTGCCGAAGGCGGGGAGTGGGTCGTCTTTCCCAGGGCTTGCGCCCTGGGCTACAATCTTCCGCCCCTGACGGGGCTGGGAAGCGAATCCCTCGCCGGGCAAACTTCATAAATGAACTTACGTTACATGGCACTAGGAACCACCAAGACATTTAGGCAGCTATTGACCCATTGATCCATCGAATCATTGATTCATTGAAGAAAACCAGGCACGTGCTCTTCATTTATTCAATGAGTCAACGAATCAATTGAAGAAGTGTCTTGGTGGTGGAAGGCCGACGGGTCGCTGGCGAATTCCAACCCAATTGCCAAAACGTCGCATACATCACAAAGAAGGTTTGAAATAATAAACTTCTGCCGCAGATGAACGCAGATCAACGCAGATAAGAGGCTTGTTTTCATCGGCGTTTATTCGCGTCAATCAGCGGCTTGAAATTCTTTCACAGCTTCTAAACGACGTGTGCGTCACCCGCCGGATAGTTTCCATGTGGGACAATTCGCACGCTATCATACCCATGTGGCGACGAATCCCGGATGAACCGGATGGGGCATTATGCAACAATGAAGGCGGCTCTTACCTGGCGGGATAGCAACGCTGGACCGAACTTGTCAGGGGGTTTCCACGTGAAAAAACCTTCGCTCGGTGCGATCTTCCTGGGACTGATTCCGTTCTTGGCGATATGTTTTTCTGTGTCCGCCTGGGACCGCGTTTATCCAATGATCCTCGGTCTTTCCTTCAACCTCTTCTGGCTGCTTTCGTGGACCGTGCTCACCCCGATATGCATGTGGGCCGGGTATCGTGTGGAGGCGTCGCGGGCTTCCAAGGCCTCCGGGCGCCGCCACAGCGCGAGGCGGTCATGATGAGCCCCAGTGCGATCGCTCTGGCGGTAATCTTCGCCATCATTTTGCTGGGCTCCGCTATTGGTTTCTACGCCGGCACACGCCACAAGATGAGCCTGGAACAGTGGACTGTGGGCGGAAGGGCCTTTGGAACGCTTCTCATGTGGCTGCTGATGGCGGGTGAAATCTACACCGCATTTACATTCCTCGGGGTGAGTGGCTGGGCGTACTCTCGCGGCGGGCCGGCACTGTACATTCTGGCCTACCTGACCCTGTCAAACGTCGTGGCGTTTTTCATTCTGCCGCCCATTTGGGATTTGGGCCGCGAACATGGGCTGCAGACCCTATCGGATTTCTTTCTGATGCAGTACCGCAACAAGCGCCTGGCTGCGTTTGTATCGGTGGTCGGGGTCGCGTTCATCATACCCTACCTGCAGCTTCAACTCACCGGACTCGGAATTATCATGGAAGTAGCGAGTTTCGGCGGCATTGGCCGCACCCACGCCATGGTGATTGCCGTCGCGCTCCTGGCAGGGTTCGTTTTTGTCAGCGGCATACGGGCTGCGGCTTGGGTCAGCGTCCTGAAGGATCTTCTGATGGTGTTTGCTGTTGTGTCGATTGGTATTGGGGTGCCGCACATCTACTTCGGGGGGATTGCTCCGATGTTCGCCGCTCTGGCACGAGCCAAACCGGCCCACTTGGTGATGCCCGGCGCCACGAACAACCTGGGCCACGCCTGGTACATTTCGACTGTCTTGTTGACTTCACTGGGAGCCTACATGTGGCCTCACCTCTTCGGGGCAAGCTTTACCGCCAGGAGTGCCGACACGCTCCGCCGCAACGCCGTTGTGATGCCTCTGTACTCGATCTCTCTGGCATTCATATTCTTCATTGGGTTCGCCGCAGTTCTGGTTGTCCCGGCCCTCAGCGACGGCGACCTTTCTCTGCTGACCGTTGTGTGCAAGGCCTTCCCGGCATGGATGCTCGGCCTGATCGGCGGAGCGGGTGCTCTCACCGCGATGGTGCCTGCGGCCATTCTCGTCCTTACGGCTTCGACATTGTTCGCCAAGAATCTCTACCGGCCCATCTTCGCGCCCGCGATGACGGACGATCACGTAGCGAGGCTGGCCAGGATCATGGTCGTGGCGCTCAGCCTCATTAGCCTGTATTTCGCGGTCTATAGCTCAACGACTCTGGTTGCCCTCCTGCTGCTGGGATATGCCGGCGTGGCGCAATTCTTTCCCGGCGTCGTGCTCGGCCTTTTTTGGAAGCGCGTCACGATGGTGGGCGTATTTGGTGGGATGATGGTTGGGGTTGCCTGCACCACATTTTTGGTCCTCAGCAAGAAAGACCCCTTCGGAGGGTTGAACGCCGGCTTTATCGCTTTGTGCGCAAACTTTGCAACCACTGTTCTGGTTAGCATGCTCGCGCCCGTCAAGGCCGGCGGGCGGGAAGACTTTTCAGCGAGTGCGTCCCACAACCCCTAGGCCGCATTTCTCACCACGGGTCCGGAAGGGCGGGGCTTCGCAGGCTGCGGAAAAACTCGCCAGGGCAGGCGCTGAGCGCCACGACAGCCTGCGCGAGCGCAGGCCGCTTTGGAGTGCGGCAGCTTGCTGCCGCTTTCCACCCCGCGAGCTTGCTCGCGGGGATTGCAACCGAGAGCATCATTGCCCGCCAGCAAGCTGGCTCGAGCCAAAGCGGCAGCAAGCTGCCGCACTCCAAGGCTTCGCTGAGAATGACGGCGGAGGCGAGTTTTTCCGCAGCCTGTAAAGCCCCGCCCTTCCAGTGGCCCCCTAAGAGCTTTCAAACGTGGTGAGAAATCCGGGCTAGGCGGACGTGCTGGATCAGCGTGGGAGTCTGTTGCAACTGAATACGTCGGGTAGCCCGTTTCTCATCCAAGTGGATTTTTCTGAGTGCGTGAACCGGGCAGGACGGCAGAAGTAACCAAGCAAGGGAGGGAGAGGTGTCAGAGAAATCGATTCGAGATGAGGCAGTGGCCGGGTGGCAAGTGGCAGTGAGAGGCGTTTCGGGGACTTCTGGGCGTCGTTGGATGGAAGCCGGGACGGATGGCTCCAGAACGAGGCGGTGCGTGGTATACTTCCGCCGTCAGAAATGCCCAAAAGGATATCCTGGATGGAAGGAGAGAGTCTATGCCGCTCGATCGCCGCGGTTTTCTGACTGGAACTATTGCTGCCGCTTTTAGCGCCGCCGTCAACGACGGCCGCGCAACTGACTTCGAAACCGTGCGAGGTGACTTCCCCCGCACGCGAAATGCGGCTTACATGGACAACGCTTCCTCGCACCCGATCAGTGTGTATTCCGCGGCCGCGTTGCACCGTTACGTGGACTGGGTGACCAATGAAATCGGCGAACCCTGGTGGCCCTACTGGGCGCCTGCGCGGCAGGAAGCCAACGACCTGTTCGCCAGGCTGATCAACGCTGAATCTGGCGAGATCTCGTTCGCCCGCAGCACCATCGAGGCCGAAAACAATCTGCTCAATGGCATGAATATTCAAGCTTCCGGCGGCAACGTGGTGACCAATGACCTGCACTACAGCGCCGCGTTGTACAACTACAAAATGCGGCAGCGGGACGGCTTGGATGTGCGAGTGGTCAAGCATCGCGACTGGCAGATCGACGTGCGGGATCTCGAGAGCGTGGTGGACCGCAAGACCAGGCTCATCTCCCTCGCGCTCGTCTCGAATGTGAACGGATACTCGGCTGACATCAAAGCCATCAGCCAGTTAGCTCACGCCCACGGCGCTTACGTATACGCCGACATCATTCAGTGCGTGGGCGCGATTCCCATCGATGTCAAAGCCATGGGCATCGACTTGGCCGCCTGCTCCACTTACAAATGGCTGATGGGCATGAAAGGTTTCGGGTTCATGTACGTGCGGCAGGATCTGCAGGGCACTTTCGTGCGGCCAACGCAGCACTCCGGAGGCGTTCGTTTCAACTACGCGCCGTGGGTGCCGAGCGTGGAGCCGGGCATGGACGAAATTGCCTTCCAGCCCGTGACGGGGCCGTCCCGTTACGAGGTGAGTTATGCTTCCTGCCCCGGCATCATTTGCGCCCAGGAGAGCCTGAAATACATTCACCGGCTCGGCGTGAACAACATCCGGAACCATGTTCGAACGCTCACCGACCGCTTGCAGAAGGAGTTGCCGTCCATGGGGTATCCGTCAATCACGCCGCGAGGGAACGAGAGCCCCATCGTATCGTTCGCCTGCAAGGACCCGGAAACCGCCATGCGGAAGCTGCGCAAGGCGGACGTGCACGTAGCCATGCGCTTTGGCAATAAAATGCGGATCTCTCCATCGGTGTTCAACGACATGGCCGACATCAATCGATTGCTGGAGGCGCTCTCGTGAAGGCCGGCCGCGGGTGGCCGCACTTCTGGTGCCGGCGCTGGCTGCTGGTGTCTTATCCTGCTTCGGTTACCAGGCCGATTATCCGGCCGTGCGGCAGGGCGGGCTGTACATGTTCAACTACTATTTTCCGCCCGCGCCGGCCAGCACACCCTGGGCCCCGAGCTGGGCACCGGACGACAAGTGGATTGCAGTAAGCATGGAGGGTTCGCTCAAAGAGATTGCGCTGGATAAGGTCACCCTGGACGAGTCGGGCTTTCCGTTTGGACCTGACTGGGAGGTTAAACTGGGTCCTGGCGTGCAACCTACGGATGTTGCAGTCGAGAGCCTGGAGGAGGAACCAGCCAATCTCTTAACTTTATCTCTTAACTTTATCTTGTCAAGTTCCCGTCCGGGTGATATAAGGCTCCGCTGCTATATGTTCGCTGTCCGGACAGGAACCTCATGAACTTGTGGGCAGCCAAGAACTCAGCCCGCAGGGGAGCGATCGGGTACTCATTTTGCCTGCGCAGCCGGTTCTAATGCAAAGAGGTGATGGGATGAAGAAGTGTGTTGCAAGTCTCGTTTGCACAGTTGCTTTTCTTTTCATGGTCCAAACTCCATGCCTGCATGCTCAGGCGGCGGGAACGATTGCCGGGACGGAGAAGAGTCCCCATGGTGCGGCGACCCCAAAACCGGCACCGAGCAACCAGGCGCCGCCCGGTTTCCACGCGCTATTCAACGGCACAGATCTTACCGGTTGGTGGGGCGCCAGCACCGAGGATCCGCGCCAATACATGGCCGAACCGCAGGTGGAGTTCCAAAAGAAACACGACGCCAGCCTCAGCGACATTCGTCAACACTGGTCAGCGCAAAATCGGGATCTGGTAAACGATGGCCACGGACTGTACCTTACCACGGATAAGTTTTATGGCGATTTCGAACTGCTCGTGGACTACAAAACGGTGCCCCTGGCCGACAGCGGCATCTACCTGCGCGGCTGCCCGCAGGTGCAGATCTGGGACTTCACCGAGCGAGCGAAATTCAGCCTCGGCGCTGACAAAGGCTCGGGCGGATTATGGAACAACCGCCCGGGATCTCCCGGCAAAGATCCGCTAGTGAAGGCCGACAAACCGTTTGGGGAATGGAATCACTTCCGCATCATCATGGTCGGCTCCAAAGTCTGGGTATGGCTGAACGGCCAACAAACCGTCAAGGGTGCAACGCTGGAGAATTTTTACAACTACGCGCTGCCGGTGCCGCCGCGGGGCCCGATCCAGTTGCAGACACACGGCGGCGAAATCCGCTGGCGCAGGATCTTCATCCGCGAGATCGGCAGCGACGAGGCTAACCGGCTCCTGCGCGGCACGGACCCTCCGGGGCTCAAGAGCGTTTTCAACGGCAAGGATTTCACCGGCTGGGATGGCCCATTGGACAATTACCAGGTGAAGGACAATGCCATCCTGTGCAGACCGAACAAGGGCGGCACGATCTACACGCGGGAGGAATTCAGCAACTTTGTTGCGCGGCTGGAATTCAAGCTTCCGCCTGGCGGCAACAATGGTCTGGCCATTCGGTATCCCGGCAGCGGCGACACGGCCTATGTGGGCATGTGCGAAAGCCAGGTACTCGACGACCATTATGAACAGGCCACGGGCCAAAAGATTGATCCCCGCCAGGCGCATGGTTCGGCCTACGGCATGGTGGCCGCGCAACGCGGTTATCAACATCCTATCGGGGAGTGGAATTACGAGGAAGTCACGGTCAGGGGCTCGACCATCAAGGTCGAACTGAATGGCACCGTCATCCTTGACGCCGACCTCAGCAAGGTTACGGAATTCATGGCTGGCCATCCCCATCCGGGCAGGGACCGCACCCGCGGCCACTTCGGTTTTGCCGGCCACAACGATCCCGTAATGTTCCGCAACATTGCAATCAAATCGCTTGACTGAAACAGGAACCCATCACGAACATGAATCCAACCTACTCTCGCCGCACGTTCCTTAAGACTCTGGGCGCAACGGCCATCGCCGCACCCTTCATCACGCACGGCTTGATGGCGCAATCGCCAAGCAGCACGCTGCGCCACGCCAGTTTTGGCGCCGGGGGCATGGCGTTGTACGACTTGACCCAGGTCGGAAACTGCAAAGGAGTTGAGATCGTCGCGATTTGCGACGTTGACCTCGGACGGACGGCCGAAGCCTTGAAGCTGTTTCCGAGAGCGAAGGTCTATCAGGACTGGCGCGTTCTGCTCGACAAGGAAGGAAAGAACCTGGACTCGGGCAACGTTTCCACCCCGGATCACATGCATGCTTCCATCGCGGTGAGCGCCATGCAACTTGGAATAAACGTTTACGGTCAGAAGCCGCTTGCCCACGACATCTACGAAGTGCGCCGCATGATGAAGATTTCACACCAGAAGAAACTCGTGACCCAGATGGGAATTCATATGCACTCGTCAGCACCGTTCCGCACCGCGGTGCGCGTCGTGCAGGACGGCGTCATCGGCAAGGTCAAGGAAGTCCACTCGTGGTGCCCGAAATCATGGGGCGATGCCTCCGCCAGGCCGGACCAAAGCGATCCTGTGCCCACAAATTTCGACTGGAACCTCTGGCTTGGCGTTTGCGCGGATCGTCCGTTTATCGGCGGCGAATATTACCATCCGGCCAATTGGCGCAAGCGGCTGGATTTCGGCACCGGCACGCTTGGTGACATGGGCTGCCACATTTTCGATCCGATTTTCAATTCCTTGGGTGTGGCCAAGCTGATCTCGGTTCGTTCGGAAGGACCGGCGCCGAATGAATGGAACTGGGCGCTCAACGGCAAAGTTCTCTACCAGTTTGCCGGGACCAAGCGTACGGCCTCCAAGATTCTGCCCATTACCTGGTATGACGGCACGGCCAAGCCGCCTGCGGAAGTCGTCGCCTGGCTCGAAGGCGACGCGCTTCCTGAGGCCGGTTCCATCTTCATCGGCACCGAGGGAGTGATGCTGTTGCCGAATTACCTCCGGCCAACCGTCTACCCAAAGGCAAAATTCAAAGACTACGTATACCCCGATATCGGCGAAGTCAATCACTATGCCCAGTTCGTCAATGCCTGTCGGGGGGAGGGTCAAACCACCACAGGCTTCGCCTATTCCGGTCCGCTCACGGAAGCCATCCTGCTGGGAGCTATCGCTTCGCGCCTTCCCCAGACCACGCTGAAGTGGAATGCAAAGAAGATGAAATTCAATCTTCCCGAAGCCAACCACTTCCTCCGGCGCGAGTACCGCAAGGGCTGGTCGGTAAAGGGACTGTCGTAGGTGGGGGCGGGCGGCGTCCGCCTCAAAGGACAAGACGCTGACGGTGTAGGACCTGGAAACGGCCACGCTCGTGACGATTTTTAGCTGCGATGCGACAGCGCACTGCTGTGGCTTCGCCGGTAATCACAGGATCGTTGCCGGCGGGCAGGAAGACTTTTCAGCGAGTGCGTCCGACAACCCCCAGGCCGCATTTCTCACCACGGGTCCGGAAGGGCAGGGCTTCAGCCCCGCCCTTACAGCGGCCCCTTAAGAGCTTTCAAACGTGGTGAGAAATCCGGGCTAGGCGGACTGGATCAGCGTGGGAGTCTGTTGCAACTGAATACGTCACCACGGCCATCTTGCCCTGATTGCTGATGAAGCAGCAGTCGCACACCGGAGATACACTCTGTCAACGTCGCCAGCCATGGTTCGAAACTTGATTCCTCCCGAATCACGTAACCGGCAGCTATCCCTTGCCGCCCGTCCGCCAAAAACTAACTTCCACTCGTCCACTATCCAGCCAACGCGTTTCCAACCAGGCTGTTTACGGAAATTCCTGCTGCTCTCGGCAACTGACGTCACTTGCCCGCAGGCACGCGGCAGCGCAGCTCGTGGAAGAAGTTCAGCAGGAAGGTTACGGCCGGTGAGCGCCACTTCAACGGGTAGGCCGTCACACGTCAAGGTGCCCGGCGTGGCGGGATCATCGGCGATGACTAAACCCTTAGCGACGAAGCAGGAGCTATTCCCTCGAGCCCCATTTCCGACTGCGACAGTAACATATTCGGTTAGGCGAAGTGGGGCAGAGTTGGGCGCAGTTTGCCCTACTCTGCGGTTCGCAAATTGGTAATAGTATTATGAGGATGTTGTGAAAAAATAAAGGCCGCAGAGTAGGTCTGTGACCGCCTGAAGATATTCTTAAAAATCATTTTTATGCAGAACTGTTTTGGCGCATAGGGAGTACTAAGCAATGGCCGGCGTTGCGGATCTAGCGATTCTTGGGAAGGAGGGAGCCGAGCGCCGTCTCGATGCGTTTCACTGAGTCGCCGGAGCCGACCCATTGGTTGACGATCTCTCCGTTTTTGGCGACCAGGAAGTAGGCGGGGATGCCAGCGATACGCATGATCTGGTGGACGGGGCCGCTGTCCGGTTCGCGGCACTCCGGCCAGGCAATGGAGAGCTCCGCGAGATACTTGCGGAGGGTTTCGAGGGATTCGTCGCTGGTCACGCCTAGGATATTGAAGCGTGCGCGAGGCAGTTGGTCGAAGAGCTTTTTCAGCAGCGGCATCTCCCCCCGGCATGGGCCGCAGTTGGTACTCCAGAATTCGATCAGGGTGAGATCGCTGGATCCGCTGCGGAATGCGTGAGTTTTGCCTTCGAGGTCGGTGAGGGAGACGGCGGGCATGGGTGTGCCGTTCCTCAGGGACGGCCGGTCGGCGCGCGAATCGCTCTCTTTCAGGGTCAGGAACGCGCCCTGCGGATCGACGTGAAACTCGAACGTCTTGCCCGCCAGGTTGACCCAGCGGTCGGACGGTTTGTAGGATTCGAACTTGCCGTTGCCTTCGCGGTCGAACGCCACATACGTTCCCAGCACGTCGTACCGGCCGCTGGATCCGGAAAGCCGGAACGGGATGCGATGGCCGTCCAGCTCGATGACGCCGTTGCGTGTGGCGCCGCTGTTGATTCTGACGGTGGTTTCTTCCGTTCCGTCCGGCCCGGAGCGTGTCTTCGCGACCTCAAAGCGGGCCGTCCAGCGAGCATCGGAATCCTGCACGGCGACGTTGATTCGCTGAACGCCGCCCTCATCATGGAAGCGAAGCGGTTCGGCCGCGCTCAGATCGCCATCTCCTTTTCGGTCGAGGTAGAGTACGTAGCCTTGGGAATCGTGGTCGAGGATCCAGCCGTGGTTGGCAAGTCCGTAAACGAAGTTGTAGCCAAGCCGGTAATCGGGGCTGAGGTTCGGTGGCAGTTTGGCGATCACTACTTGGTTGGACTTGCCTTTCACGGCAGCGGCAAACTTTTCGTAATCGGCAGCGGTCAGGGGATGGACCACCACGCCGCCCTCCGTCATCACCGGGTCCCCGGTGGGGAAAGTCTGCGGCCACACCGGGAGGGAAGCGGCGAGAGCGAGAACCAGGAACATACGCATGATGATAATATAGACGACCGAGACGAAAATTGGATAGCAAATCTGGACGGCGTTAAAATGAGGCCGATTTCGGCTCGGATGGGGACGCCGTGGGCTTTTCGCACCAGCGGAGGACGGCAGGGAGAACTAGGTTTTTAACCGCTTGAAGGAGTTCGTTTTGTAACCAAATTTACGCCTTGCAGTTTCGCGGTCGAACTTCCAGTTGATCGCAGACGCTAAGAAGCGACCGTCTGCGCCGGCCCGCCGGGCTCCTCCAGTCGTGCCAGCCAAGCATCAAAATGATGACATTCTTGGCGGAGCTTTGCCAAACCTATCTGCTTCGCGATCAATGGGCCCGACACAGGCTTATCGTACTCAGGCAGTATTTTGAGGATTTGCTTCGACGGTGCATGATCCTCTCTTTCATCAATGTGCTCTGGTGTTTCGAATGCGCGTCGGATAGCCTGCAATTTGGCCACTTTGGCGCCGATGCCGGGAAACGCGATGGAGAAGCTCTGCGGATCGGAAAACAGAAGCGCCTCGAATTCGTGGAGTTGAATGTAAGGTACAAAACGCGGATGGTCTATATTGGAAGTGAAACTTTGCTCAAGAAGCTCGACCTTCTTTGTCGGGTCAACGATGTGTCGAGATTCAGCCATCGACGGAAAATCGGATGGCAACCTGTACAAGTCAATCATGGTAGTGAACCATGAGTCCGAAGCCTTGTCTTGTTTAATCCACAGTTCAAGATCCCTTCGCAAATGTGCGAAAGAAACCAAGCCCCCGCGGTATACCTTTCCACTCCTTCTCCCCGTCGTCACCCGGTGGGCGTCGCAGTAGATTCCCTTTACGCCCAACTCTGGTGCAAGCAAGTTGCGAACAAAGGTCTCCTCCGTTTGACCCTCAACGACGAAGTGCAATCGCATCGTTAAGAAGTCCTCCAAGAAGGCCTTCCACCGATGACGTTTTTCTCCCACAATTCCGAAAGCGTGTATTCCTCGAGCCATGCATGGAGTTCGGCTTCCGTGTACCGTTGCAACGTTGACTCTCGGGCCGTTCGGTTTACCACCACAATATCCTCGGGGGTAAAGCGATCAACCAGCGAAACGGACTGCGTGGCGAGGATTACCTGAGCATGCTGCGACGCGGACCGTATCAACCCGGCAAGGACTTCGATGGCATACGGATGCAGTCCCAATTCTGGCTCATCCAGGATGACCACATCGGGAAGGTCGGATTCGGGCTGTTGGAGGAGCGCCACGAGCGCCATAATCCGCAGCATGCCGTCGGCGGCTTGGCTAGCCGTAAATACCCGGTCGGTTCCCCTTTCGCGCCAGGCAAGCAGCACCCTTCCGAATTCAGGCTTTAGTTCGAATTCAGCGAAAAACGGCAGGATGAGCCGAATGGTCTCCGAAATCCGCGCGTAGTACTTGGGATATTGCTGCTGGAGCCGGTACAGAAATGGAGCCAAGTTTCCCCCGTCGTCCTTGAGACTCCGGCCGTCTTCAATACTCCACTTCTGGCGAATGCGCGAACATTCAGAGGTGTCATGAAACTGATGGACGACGAGCTTTTGGAGTAGGTTTAATATTGTTCTCGCTGTCGCATCACCACTTTCCGCCGACTTGATCAGCTCCGGTTCTCTCTGGCCCACTCCGAGGGTACTCCATACATCATGCATGTTGAACCTGGAAAAACGAAAACTCTCTGCCGTGTAAACGAAAATATCTCTCGCTGCGTAGGCCAACCGGAATAAGTAATCATATTCGCCAGCCTCCGTGCTCAGCACAAGATGAGCCTCGATGTCGCGGGTGCGCTCTGGGCCGTCGTGCAAGATGGCGCTTGCCCCTCCCATTTTCGCGACGTGCTCTTGCAGTTGGCCAGGAGGGACTAATGCCCAAGACAGCAACCGGAAAAACGAGATGAAGTTCGATTTGCCCGCCCCATTTGGTCCTATCAGCACCGTGACTGGGCCGGGCTGGAAGTCATTGAGCTCCCTGATGGTCTTGAAGCCGCGCAAAGTGATGCTTTTCAAGCGTTGTGCCATTCCGTGCACTCCCCTCATCTTCCAGCTTCGGTCGCCTGCTCACTCATCGACTTTCCATCATAGACCCGCAATCGGGCGAACTCCGACCCACCGCGTGTGACCCAAATTGAATCCAAGTCCCGAGTTTGCGCGGGGCCGGGGGTGACGATTTCCTTATTTACCGCCTCAGCTTTCATGCTCCACTGCCAGGTGTCCTCAAAGGCCGTGATCTGCGCAGCGGGAAACAGTTGAAAAGCCGCAGGGCCGGGGTGCGGGCCCTGCGCTACATTTTCTTTCAAGACCACGTTGTACCTGGTGTTGGAATTGAAGGGTGAGTCAAGGTAAATCAGGTCAACGCCGGCATCCGCGACGTGGCCGCGAGGAATTTTCAGGTTATCGCCAAAATAGAGCTTGTTCTTACCATCCATTTGAGCAAAGCATACCACAAGCATTGCAGGTGGCGCATCCCGCCGTTTGGCATGTATGCGACCAAGGCGCCCGACAGCGCAGTTCCTGGGGCACCCGTGCACCTAAGACAATTGCCAAGGGGTCGCATACATTACAAAACGATGCGCCACCCGCCGTCTTTCCTAGCCGCACCTTGCGCCGTCGCTTGGGAACGAACGTGACATGGTATTTGCAGTCCCATCTTGAATGGGATAGGCTCTGATGAAGGTCTGACGGGACATCCTCCTTGGGGATGGATTATCATCAAGCCACCTTGGAGGCGGATGTTGCTCTGCTCAACGGTCAAACCTCTTCGAGTCTCACGGGTCTAACCAGTGGCTTATCTCAGGGACAGCCAGGAGTTCCGCCATGAAACGCTTACTTTTCTTATTCGTCTTGGGAGTTCTCCAATCTTTCGTCTTTGTAATTCTCCCCTTGCCCGCCGCCGATGTTTACGATGGCAAGGTGTACGGGATTTTCGATCCACTGAAGGTGAGCGAGACGGCTGCCGCAATCACCATCACGGGCAGCACGTTTACGTATGTGATGGACCGGGCCACCGGACAGATCACCTCAGTTAAGGCACTGGGCGATGAGTTCGTAGCCCCCGGAACATCCTTCCCGAACCCCTACGTCGGGCTGATGCCGGGAGACGACCCCGGAGCGCGCCGCGAAGGCGGCAAGGACCGGCCGCGCTTCGGCTACGAAAAGTCCGTGGAAAACCGCCCCCTGTTGTGGTCGGGGGGATTGACGGACGCGTATCGTTTCGATGCAGCGAAGGGCACCGGTATCCGTACTGAACTACTGCGCGCGGACCCGGAGTTCGTCGAGGTACGGGCGCGAGGCAGATACGGGGAGAGTCCGCTGTCGTGGACGATCGACTATCTCGTGGACGTTGATGGATTCACCAAGGTGACCGTTGGCCTGACCACCGCAAGGCCAGTGCAACTGCGCTGGAACTGCTTCAACCATGCCTTCCTGGCGAAAGAGGCCATCCAATACCTTACGCAGGTAAGTGATCCGGGCAAGCCGCCGGCCCAGGTCGGGACCTCGCCCACCGTTTCCATTGGCAACACCGGAGAAGACCAGCCGCTCCTCGAATCGCACTGGAATGCATTCTTCCACCTCGCCAACCGGGTGACCGGCATCGAATTCTCCAAGCAGGATTTCCAGGACCGTTACAGTGGCTACCGGGATTCAGCGGTGCTCCTCGAGGATGGCAGGGACGTGGACACCGGTGTAGTCGAAACCAGAGATGGACGGAAGCTGGCAGGGTGGGATTCCCGGGGCAGGGACAACATCTTCACCCAGATCTACACGCGCGATCGGGGCCTCGAGGTGGAAGAGTTCGACATCCGCAACGCCACTTTCCCATTGAACCCCGGCGAAGTCCGAAAGCGCATTTTCTGGGTGCAAGCTACCCCTGCCAAACGCCCGCGCAACGACCTTAACTACATGCGGGCGGTCTGGACAGGACCACACCAGATCGTGATGACGCGGTGGCGAGGAACGCAGAAGGCTTGGGCGCCGCCCAGCGACGAGCAGGTGAAGCTCTGGGCGCAGATCGGCGCGAACCTGATTGTGGGCGGTGCGAATTACTGGTCGGGAGACTACGCACGCCCGCTTGAACCCGAAAAGACCAGACACTTCCTGGAAACGGCGCACAAGTACGGCATCAAAGTGATCCCGTATGTTACTTTCTCCGATTTCAACTTTGCGGCGCCGGGATACCAGGAGCACGCGGCCGAGTGGATGTCCTCGCAGAGCATTGAATTCGCAAACGAGACCACGCTGATGTGTTTCAACGCCCTGGGCTGGAGAGAGCATCTCGAAAAGCAGTGGGAACAGTTACTGTCAAACTTCGACTTCGATGGCCTCTACATTGACCACTGGACGGGCACTCGCTTTTGCTGGAATTCCCGGCACGGCTGCGGCGGTTATCTGGGCAGTTTCGCCACGGAAGGTTATCACGATCTGGCGAAACGGGCCCGGCGCGTGGTCGCCAGGCACACCCAGGGAAAGGGCATCATACTGCTCAATGCCAACATGCTTCTGTTTTCCGGCGTAGTGCCATGGGTCGATATTCGCCTGAACGGGGAGAACGATGACCCGCGCAAGATGGCACAGGAAACCATCGTGACCACGTGGAATGGCTTTGGACAAGGCGTGCAGACACTAGGCATCTGGGGTCACGGGCAGGAATCGGCCACCACGATCAACCTGCTCACCACCTATATGATGCCCTTCCCGGTATATCCGCGCCAATTCATCGGGGACTGGGGCTACCCGGTCAATCTTCCAAACCGTATCGATAGAGCCCTCAAGGCATGGCAGAACCCCCAACCGGCAGAGCTCGCGCGCGCCCGGGAATTCTGGAACATTACCCGCTTCTTCGGAGTCAACGGCGCGGAGAAGTTTTCCAGTTTCGAGACTGCCGACGTGCTTCAGATGACGCAGGCGGGATCCATCGTCAACGGTTTTACGAGAGACGGCCGTGTGCTCGTGGTGATGGGCGTCAAGGGCGGCAACGGAGTGCGCGAGGATAAGTTGCGTATCCTGGCCCCCGACAGACTCGGTCTCAGGCAGGGAGTTCGCTACCGGCTTATCGACCTGAGGACGAAACGCTATCTGGCGCGGAATAAGACTGTGGATGATCTCGCTGAAGTCCCGGTGCAGCTTGTGAACGATGAACCGTTGATGCTGCTGCTTGAACCGGATCGTGCCGGACCCCAACTCGTCTACTTCGGCGGCGCCGACCAGGTAACCGAAAACGGCCCACTCGAGTTTCGGGTCAAAAGTGTGCCAGGCGCGCCGCTCGAAATTTACCTTGATACGGCCGGACAGCAGGTCCACGCTCTGACTCCTGGTTTCGAACCGAAGGAGGCAGGAGACCTCACAGCGTTCGTTGGAGATGTGCCGGCAGACCAGGTGGTCAAATTCGCGAGATAAGCTGCCCGTAGTCCGCGACTGGGATTGGAGTACTATGAACCACCAAGACACCTAAGCAGCGATTGGCCCATTGATCCATTGAATCATCGATTCATTGAAAAAAACGAGGCAAGGGCTCTTCAATGGTTCAATGATCCAATAAATCAAGGAGCCAATTGAAGAAGTCCTGGGCTACACCTGTAAACACATTGTCTCTTGACAACGCCTTGCTGCTGTGCTAGCCTACTCATGTGAAAAGCCCAGCCTGCGGGGAAGTTCCTCGATAGCGAGATTGTGTCCTGTAACTAGCAAGGTGCGGAAGCAGTCGGAGAATTAAAAGTGAAAGAACGACGCGGGAATGTCTATGAAAACAAAGGATCGAGTTTGGAGAATCGGGGACGAATCGGGAATGTCATAGAAAACAAAGCTAGTTACGCGAAAAATGCGGGAATGTTAATGAAAATAAAGGGTGTTATTGGAAACCCAGAGTTACACGCGGCAGGTCTGGAAGGGCGGGGCTTCAGTCCCGCCCTTCCGAAAGCCGCCTAGGAGCGTCCAAACGTGGTGAGAAATCCGGGCCAAGGCAGAGCGCGTTTTTCGCAGGTCGGAGCGAATCTGTATTGCCTGTCCTTGACACTTCGCCTGCCTGTCCATACGATAGGCCTGATTCTATGAACCCGAAAATCGAAGGTCATCAGACTGAAGATCGTTTCTCGCGTGAAGTGTTGGAGTTTCCTGCCGTCATCGCATTGTTGCGGGGCTACCTCTCCGGGCCAATGAGTGGTCCGATGCTTGATTTTATTGAGCCTCGCACGCGCCTCGATCTAATCCGGCGCCAACTGGAGGAGGCAAAGGAAGCGCGCGAATATCTGCGGGAGAGTCCGCGACCGAGTCTGGGAGGCCTGCGCGACCCGCGGCCTCTGCTCGAGAAACTCCGCATCGAGGGCGCGACGCTGGAGGCGCTCGAAATCCTGGCCCTTACGGGGCTGGTGCGCGCGGCCCTGGAAATTCATCGGCTGTTCGCGAAGTGCCCCTTACCCCGGCTGGAAGAGTTGGCGCGCAGCCTGGCAGACTTCCGCGACCTGGTCACGGAACTGGAAGGAAAGATCCATCCGGACGGCTCGGTGGATTCCTCCGCCAGCCCGGAGCTGGCGCGGATTCGGCGAACCATGGAGCGCCTGCGGATGGAAGTGCAGTCACTGCTCGAGCGCCTGCTTCGCCGCTTCAGCCAGGAGGGAGTGCTTCAGGATGCGGTGGTGACGCTTCGGAATGACCGGTTCGTGATTCCCGTACGAGTGGAGGAGAAGCGGCGCGTGCAAGGTGTAATCCACGGTGCAAGCTCGTCCGGGGCAACCGTGTATCTGGAGCCGATGGATACCCTGCCCTTGAACAATGAACTGGTAGAACTTCAGGACCGGGAATTCGCGGAAATACAACGCATCCTGGGAGAATTCAGCCGGAAGCTTCGGGAGCGGCGCGAAGACCTGGTTCAGGCAACCGGGATTCTGAGCGAACTGGACCTTGCCTTCGCCAAGGCGGAATTCTCCCGCCAGTACGATTGCTGTATTCCCGAGTTCAGCTCGGACCGCACGCTTTTGCTGAAAGATGCCCGGCATCCGTTACTCGAGAAAACCTTGCGCGCGCAGGGACGGAGCCCCGTCCCGCTGAGCATCGAACTCAAACCGCCGAAGATCATGATGATCGTCAGCGGGCCAAACACGGGCGGGAAGACTGTGGCCCTCAAAACACTCGGGAATGCCGTGCTCATGGCGCAGGCCGGCGTCCCCGTACCGGCGGGCGAGTTCAAATTACCGCTGTTCCGGCGCGTCTTGGCGGATATCGGCGATCAGCAATCCATCGAAGCGAACCTGAGCACGTTTTCAGCTCATGTCACCCACATTCAAAGGATGGCGGAGGCCGCGGGGGGGGAGGATATGGTGCTGCTGGATGAGCTCGGGACCAGCACGGAGCCGAATGAAGGCGCCGCGCTGGCGGTGGCCATCCTCGAGCATTTCCGGCAGCGCGGCGCCATGACTCTGGTCACCACGCACCACTCGCGTTTGAAGGCCTATGCCGCCGAGACTCCGGAAGCCCTGAACGCGGCCATGGAGTTCGACGAACTGACGCTTGAGCCCACTTACCGGTTGTTAAGCGGGCTGCCGGGAAAATCGAGTGCGCTCGACATCGCGCGGCGCTTGGGCCTCGAGCCGAGTATCGTGGAAAAGGCGCGCACTATCCTGCATCCGGCGGATGCGGAAGCGGCAGCGCTGATTGCCGGGCTACACCAGCAGAAAGCGGAGCTTGAAAGACAAGAGGAGCGGCTCGTTCAACAAGGGAAGGAACAGGAGGCCCGGCAGCTCGAACTGGCGAACAAGTTCGAGCGGGAACACCGCGCCAAACTGAAAGATCTGGACTCGCGCCTGGAACAGACATTGCGCGCCAACGAGAAGCGTTGGGAGAGCGTGATCGAGCAGCTTGGGACGCAACTGGAGGCGGCGAAAGCTCCCAAACCCTCGAAGGGCATCGAGCGCAAGATGGCCTCCTTCAAGCGCGAAGTCCGGGAAGAGTGGAACACGCAGGTTCTGGAAGCGATCGGCGGCGCTGCCACCGCCCCGGCAGAACCTTCTCCTACCACGCCTCTCGCGCTGGGCGACCACGTGCAAGTGGCCAACCTGTCGTCTCCCGGGACGGTGATGGCTTTACCCGATGATGACCAGGTTGACATCGCGGTGGGCCACTTGCATATGCGCCTCCAGAGGAGCGAGGTGCGGCGGATCGTTCATGGTGGGACAGGGGCCCCCCGGCCGGCGGTTTCCGCCAGGCGCTCGGAAGAGGCCCCGGCGGAGCTCAACGTCATTGGCGACAACGCCGAGCTTGCCCGCGAGCGTGTAGATAAGTTCCTCGACGAAGCTTACATGGCCGGATGCCTTCGGCTGCGCGTCATACACGGGCACGGAAAAGGCATACTGCGGAAGAGTCTGCATGAAATGTTTGCTTCGCACCCGCATGTTGAAAAGTTCTACTTCGCCCCGCCCCACGAAGGCGGCGCCGGCGCCACGATCGTGGAGCTAAAGGCCTAGAAGAGCAGGCGGCAGGGACTTGGGACTCGAACCCCGTTGCCGTGGAGTGGATGGGAGGTGAAGCTAGCTGGGATCGGAGGAGACCTTGTGGCGGTGCTTGGCTCGCGAGCGCAGGCAGTAGCGGACAATTCTCAATAATTCATCTGACTGAATAGGCTTATTCAAGTATTCGTTCGCCCCAGCGTTCATGGCCGCCAAGTATGTATCAACTTCACCATACGCGGTGAGAATAATGACAGGGACATTGTTTCCATCGTGACGGAGGGCCTCGAGGAAGCTCAGGCCGTCGTAGTCGGGCATACGGAGGTCGGAAATAACCAAGTCAAACTGCGCGCTTTTTATTAGTTCTATTGCGTCGCCTGCCCCTGCCGCGGAGGTAACGAGGAATTTTTCACCCGAAAGGATGCGTGCCAGCACGCGCAGAAAGTGCGGATCGTCATCAATGATTAGTATTCGCCCGGTGAGTTCCATGCCAACAGCATCGTGCTCATCCCTTGCAACCTGATTCCAATCCCGACCATTTACCTGTTCTAACATCTTTGACTGGACTCCGCAGGCGCTCCAAAATTACGAGGTAGAGGTGTTTCCGACTCGCTATTGACACAAGCACGTAGCACGCCAATTTCAAAATAGTTTACAGGGTGATGAATACTAAATGGTTGAACGACAGCCTGTCACTAACTTGGCGAGGTTGTCGCCCGGACGTGAACCCGCCGCGACAACTCAGGACGATTGCGAGGGACGGCCTCCCACGAGTGGAAGGCCGGCAGCCAAGCCGAGGCCGGGAAGAGTGCTATGCGGCACGGGTCACGATGGCGACACCTTCCTTCTTGCCCAGACGACGACGGATTGTCCGGGGATTGATGTGAAGGAGTTGAGCTGCCCGCAGCCTGTTACCCCGCGTATGCTGGAGGACGGTACGGATGATTGTGTCGTGCAAGTCGCGCATTCGAGTGCCGAGCGTAAAGGCAAGGGTAAAGGTCGGTAGGGTTTCCACCGGCATTACCTCTCTTGCCACCGCAACAGGCTTGGGGGCAGGCGTGAGCTCCTTAACAGGAACGTCATTTGAATTGCGAGTAATCGTGAACGTCTTCATTAAATCCTCCTCAGAATCTGACTCCACTGAAATAGCCGTCCTTTTTGTCAGCATTTTTGATTCCCTGCGGACGGATTCTGAAATTGTTGAGAACTTTAGGTCTTGTATCATTCCCATACTCCAAAAAAGCGACAAATTGAGTCTGTTCGCGCATTCCCATGAGAATTTTGCCCCAAGTTTCCAGTTCGATGATTGACCGAAGATCTCCAAACCTTATGATCGCAAAAGAGGTCTGTCCGTATTTTCAAGAGATTAGCAATTTAGGACATTTCCGTCCTTTCTGGCACCGCAGATGCGCATCCTTCTGGTCTCAGGTCGGGCATTCAGGAACTTTCTAGCCTTGTGGCGGGAGCAAATGGTGGCAAAACAACAAACGAGAGTGGACAGGCTTTTGAGGTTCCTTAGCTCCTTGGAATGCGGTTTGGTTCTTCTGGGCTTCCTCGGGACCGCCGTACTCATAGGGACGATGATCCTTCAGCGGCCCATGGCGCGGGAAGGGCAAATCGAGCAGATTTATGCTCCGCAAACCATCCGGCTCTTGAACGCCCTGGGTTTATTCGATGTCTTCCATGCCTGGTGGTTCATTCTGCTCCTGGGTTTGCTGGGAGCAAATATCACGCTCGCCTCCCTGGAGCGATTTCCCCAAGCCCTGCGGCTGTTCACCCGGCCACACATGTTGGCGGACGAGTGGTTCATGCGCCAATTGCCGTTCCAGAAGCAGATACCTCTGGGATTCCATACGTCTGCTGAGGCGCTTTCCATCGCCAGCCAGAAACTTAGCGACCTGGGCTACCCGCCAAAGCCGAAAGTTCTGGAAAGGGGAACCCTCTATGTGGAGAAGCACCGCACCGCGCGTTTAGCCCCTTACGTCGTCCATGCCAGTCTGCTGATCATTTTCGCAGGCGCCATTGTTGATGGCCTTTGGGGTTTCAAGGGATTCGTTTCCTTGACTCCCGGGGCGCGGACCCAATCGATTGAACCCCTGACGGCCCCGGGCGCACCGCGCCGGCTGGGTTTTACATTACGTTGCGACGGCGTGGGAATTGAAAAGTATCCCGACGGTTCCCCCAAGCAGTATTGGAGCCAATTGGCTGTAGAAGAGAACGGCCACGAGGTCACCCGAAAGACCATCTTTGTGAATGAACCCCTCACCTATAAGGGGGTACGGTTTTTCCAAGCGAGCTACGGTCCCGCTGGGACGCCCCAGAAGTTGGTCTTCGAGGCCAGTTGGGCCGATAAGGGCGGGAGCAAGCACCCTCCCCAGACGTTTACCTTGCGGCCCGGAGAAGTGGCCCGCCTCGACGATCAGGGTACGCGAGTCGAGTTGGCTGGTTTCGTCCCGGATTTCGTCTTGGAGGGGAACCAGATCACCTCTCGTTCGGATGAGCCTCGCAACCCTGCTATCCAATTGGGAGTGACGTTGCCGGGGGGAAAGCAGGCGGGAGCGTGGGTCTTTCCCAAGGCTCCTGATATGGCGCCGCCTAACGAGTCAGGGATCAACTTCCAACTGCGGGACCTGGAAATGGAGTACATGACCGGGCTGCAAGTCGCGCACCAACCCGGCCAGAACCTGATCTGGTGTGGGTGCCTGCTGCTGACGGCAGGACTGATGATGGCCCTGTATATGTCGCACGTGCGAATGTGGGGCGTGGTCGGACACGACAACAAGGGCCGGCCGGTGCTCTTGCTTGGGGGACAACCCAGCAAATACCGTGAGAGCTTCGAAAGGCGTTTCAACGAATTGGCAGGCGAGCTGGAAGTAGCCTTCAGAACTTCGCAGCCTGAGATTACGCAAGCAATCCCGGCCTGAGTCCTCGCCGTTGGCGGAGTAAAGCGGCGGGAGGAGACAAAGTATGGCGAAAGTTCTTACCACGCACGTCGATGAACATCGGTCCAGCAGCTTGGGAACCTGGATCCTTCTGACCGTCAGCGTGGCTGTGCTGGTAGTGATGGCAGTTTCGGTCCCGCACCTTATTGGGCGTTCGGGGTGGGCAACAGGCGAGAAGTTTCTTTATCTGGCGCTGCTTGGATACTTGGGGGCCTCGGTCCTCTATGTTTTCTCATTGGCGGTACGGGAATCCAACCTGCTGGCGGGCGCCGAGGCGCTGACGCGCGGCAGCCTGCTATTGCACACCGGGGCCATCGTGGCGCGGTGGGTTACCGCAGGGCATGCGCCGCTTTCGAGCATCTACGAAATGGTGCTGGTCTTCTCCTGGGCGGTGGTGGTCCTGCATGAGGTGGCGCAGTGGAAACTCGAAATCCCCTTCCTGGGCGCAGTGACCCTGCCCATTGCCACCCTGTCGATAATCTTATTGCAGGTCCTGCCGGGAGAGATAAGGCCGCTCGTTCCGGCGCTCCAGAGTACTTGGCTGCAAATCCACGTTACGTTGGCGATGCTGAGCTACGCGGGCTTTACGATTTCCTTTGCCCTGGCCCTGTTGTTCCTCATAAAGGATGGGGTGAGCGCGCGCACTTTCCTTACCTGGACTTCGGGACTGGTGGCGGCGATTTACGGCGCGATAGTCATCAGCTCGGTGGACGGTAGCTTGGCCTTCCTGCTCCCGGCCTGGAATGCGGAGGCTCAGGAAAAGGTGATGCTGGCTCCCAAAGAACCGCTGCTGGTTGCCATCCCGGTTCTGGGATGGCCGTTTGTAATCGTCCTAGGATTGGCGGCGGCGACCCTGGTTATCAACCTCCTCGATTTGAATGGTGAGAAGGCCGGCCGGTGGGAGAACTGGGTGAGGCGGCTTTTCCTGGCTTCGGTTTTTGCGCAGGCCTTGGCTATTGCGCTGCTTCTGCTGAAGGTCCACTCCGGGCCGTATTTTGTTCCGCAAGTGGGACAGAGCTTTGGAGTTCATCTGGCTGCAAGCCCATTCCTGCTGGCGGGGACTGTCTGCGCGCTGTTTGCTTCGCTCGCGTGGGAAATCCTCAGCGGGAAATACGAGACGATCGCGAATTTCTTGCCGCACCGCGACACTCTCGACGGGTTGATCTATAAGACCGTTGCCATCTCTTTCCCTCTGCTAACCTTCATGATCATCGCCGGAGCGTACTGGGCGAACAGGACGTGGGGAACCTATTGGAGTTGGGACCCGAAGGAAGATTGGGCGCTCATCACTTGGCTGACCTACGCGGGTTATTTGCACATGCGGCTGACGCGTGGCTGGCGAGGGCGCCGCTCCGCTTACTTCGCGATTATCGGGTTTGCCGTGGTGATGTTTACTTTCTTCGGCGTCACCTACCTGCTGCCGGGACTGCACGCCTACGCCTAGATTGCCGATTGATGATGTTCGATTGGTAAAGCGACTTGGCGAATGCTACGCTCTCAATCGGCAATCGAAAATCTGCAATGGCGCGCGCCTCACTTCTTGCTCTTCAAGGGCAATATGACGCTCTCCACCCGGAACTTCTTATAGCCGCTGAATCTCGATGTGTAGTCACCGCGGGCGTTTGCGAAGAGCAGCAGGCGAGCGGAGAAGTGAGCTTCTACGTAGGAGGGAAGCCAGACCTCGTCATTCGTCTTGGCCTGCTCGAGCACCAGCGAGGCTCCCTCGCGAATTGAGGCCAAGAGGCCGCCCCCGACCTTTAGCGAGTCGCTCAAGTGCGCTTCCAAGCGCACCACTTGTCGAGCTTCGTCGTCCACCCACAGGGTTCCCTCCAGCTTGTGCAGCAGATCTTCCGTCTTGTTCTGCGGTTTGAAATCCGGATTGGGTGCAAAATCGAAGACGATCACAGGGTGCTGGCGAAACTCTTCCCGACGGGGTCTGGTGAAATTCGACGCTCGTAGGAACGTGGAGATGTCCGCTTGTTCCTTCTTCTTCCTCGTCGCGTCTTCCCCCTCTTCGCCGTGTTTCTTCTCGTACTCGCGGATGCGCTTCTCCACACGGTCGTCTTCCTTCTTTTGGTCACCGGGACTTAAAGGCCGCCCATCCTTCTTGACTTCCCGCCTCACACCTCGCCCGCCCAGGTAGAAAACCTCGTATTCCTTCAGGATGGATTTCTTCACCTGGCCGCTCTTGCCGAGCTCGTGGACCTCCTCGGTTTCCGTGCAACTGTACTGGTCCACCAGCCTGTCAATCTGCTTTTGATTATCCCGGACGTCGGCGAGTAGCTGCTTGATATCAGGCAACGACCGGCTGGTGGATGTGTTCTGCCGGGCGGCGATGCCCGTGGTCAGCGCCAGGAACGCGCCGAGAAAGGCCGTGACCGTGTGGAATGCTCGACAATCAACTTTGCGATCGTCCATCGGGTAGCTCCCTTAACCAGTGTACACAATCGCGATGAGGCCTAGCCGGTATTTCAAGGTCAATCCGTAGCCTGCTCTGGTCCGGCGGCAGGGGACAGGGATTGATCCCGCCCCTCAATTTCGATTTCAGGGTAGAATGAAGAGAGCCGATCTTTCACGGGGCACCGGAATGAGTTGACGAAGGAGACATGAATCTATGGACCTGCAATACCCGGTCGGAAAGTTCCAATGGGGAGGGGCCGTTGCGGCCCAAGAAAGGGAGCAATTAATCGATCAGATCGAGCAAGCGCCTGCACAGCTCCGCCAAGCCTTGGCAGGGCTAACGGAGGAGCAGGTCGATACTCCCTACCGTCCGGACGGCTGGACCGTAAGGCAGGTGGTCCACCATCTCTCCGACAGCCACATGAATGCCTACGTGCGCTTCAGGCTTGCCTTAACGGAGGACGAGCCGACCATCAAGCTGTATGACCAGGAACGCTGGGCAAACCTTGAGGATGCGCGCACAGCGCCTGCGGAGCTTTCCCTCTCCTTGCTGGAACCCTTGCACCGGCGCTTTGTACTGCTATTGAGGTCCCTGCGCGCAGAAGATTTTGCGCGCACCTTCCAGCACCCTGAAATGGGCGTGATGACCCTGGACAAATTGCTTGGCTTGTACGCCTGGCACGGCCGGCACCATATCGCTCACGTCACGTCTCTTCGCGACCGAATGGGATGGAAGTGAGCGGCCGTCGGTAGGTGATAGAAGGCAGTTTCTTCCCTCCGGGTTTTCCTCTGATCAGGCGGGTCAACTCAAGCTCATCGCTGACCTGTCGAAGGTATCGGCAACTGCGGTGTGTTTCTTCTCTTCGAAAAATCTTTCGGGCTTTCTGGCCACACCCGTAACCCTATGTTAAAATTGAACCCGGTGGTCAGCGGGAAGGAAAAATCAAAGCAGTGAATTGGGCTCCCCTAAAACGCGTATTCAAGTTCCCCCCGACTTTTGGTCAGAATTTAGTCGTCTTGATCTCTGCCATATTGGGAATCGTCCTGCTCACTGCGTATGAGTGGTTCCTCAATGGGCTGAATTCCCGGCTTGAGCTAGCCATTCCGCTACTCGCGGCTCTTTCCGCTGCCACAGGGATGCTCATTTACCAGGAGCGTCGATCCTGGGCTTTGCTGGGGGAGCTCCGCAAGGCCATGAGGAGAATCGCTCCCACTTACGTCACCATTACGATGCCGGCAAAGCTCGAGGGTGGTTCGATGGCCCTGGAAAGGGAGATCCATACGCTGGCCAACCGCTGGAAGGATTTCTGCGATCACTGCCAGGGGGCCCACGATGCAGAAATGCTCCAGGCGGAGCATCTGGCGACGATGGGAGAACTTGCGGCGGGCGTGGCTCATGAAATTCGCAACCCCTTAGCCGGAATTGCCGGTGCAATTGAAATTATTACCAAGGATTTTCCCAAGGACCACCCGGACCGCGAAGTCATGGAGGATTTGCGTCAGGAGGTGCGCCGAATTGAGAAAGTGCTGAACGACATGCTCGCGTATGCCAAGCCCAAACCCCCACAGTTCGGCCGTGCTGACTTGAAGGACACTTTTGCCCGAACCTTGCATCTGGCTCGTCAGCAGACAGGATCAAAACACGTGGAGTTTTCCATTCAGGTTCCTCCGGACCTCCCCGCCTTTCGCATGGATTCGGAACAGCTTCACCAAGTGTTATTGAACCTGGTTTTGAACGGCGTCCAGGCCATCGAACGGGAAGGAAAGATCACGATTGCCGCCAAGTTCAATGCTCCCGGCGGGCCAGGCCAGGCGGACCTGGTGGAAATCTCGGTGAGCGATACCGGGGTGGGTGTACCTCCTGAATCTCTGGAGCGCATCTTCCGTCCCTTCTACACAACCAAGCGGGGAGGCACGGGGTTGGGTTTGTCACTGTGCAGGCGGATCATTCGCCAGCATGGAGGCACGTTGAGCGTGGAAAGCAAACTCGGAAAAGGAAGTCGTTTTATTATCCGCTTGCCCTTGCGCGAGGCAGTCGAGGAATCCAGAGAAGTCTATGTCCAATGAGAAAGTCCTGATCATCGACGACGAGAAGCTGATTCGCTGGTCCGTCCGCCGGCAACTCGAAGAGTGGGGCTATACGGCCCTGGAGGCCGAAAGTGGCACGGGGGGACTGGCTCAAATCCGCGCGGAGTTGCCGGACCTGATCCTGCTTGACGTGCGCTTGCCCGATCTCAGCGGAATTGAAGTCCTGCGGGAGATCAAGCAGAACAATCTTTCCATCCCGGTCATTATGATTACTGGTGATCCCCAGCTTGACGATATCAAGACTGCGATCAAACTGGGCGCCCTGGATTTTATCAAGAAGCCCCTGGACTTCGACGAGCTTCAGCTCACCATCGCCAATGCTATCGACCGGTCGATGTTGCGATCCGAGCGCGATGGCCTGCGGGAAGAGGTACGGAAGCGTTCCGGATACCACGAAGTGGTCGGCAAATCCCCGCGCATGCTGGACCTGATGAACTTCGTGCGCAAGGTGGCGGCCAGCGAAGCGTCCACGGTGCTGATTCAGGGAGAGAGCGGCACGGGAAAGGACCTCGTCGCGAAGGCGATCCATTATGACAGCGTGCGCGCCGACAAGCCTTTTGTCCCGATCAATTGTTCGGCAATTCCGGAAACCTTGATGGAAGCCGAACTGTTCGGGCACGAGCGCGGGGCGTTTACCGACGCCAAGGCGCAGAAGAAGGGCCTCTTTGAAGTGGCCGATGGCGGGGACCTGTTCCTCGACGAGATCGGTGAACTGTCAACTTACCTGCAGGCGAAACTTCTGCGGGTTCTGGAAGACCAAACGATCCGGCGCATTGGCGGGATCAAGGACATCGGGGTGGATGTGCGTGTCATTGCGGCATCGAACCGAGATCTCGAACAAGGCGTCCGGGAGGGTACCTTCCGCCAGGACCTTTTCTATCGCCTCAGTATCATCCCGATTTTCATTCCTCCTCTGCGGCACCGGAAGGAAGACGTTCTTCCGCTCGTGGAATTCTTCATCGAACGTTACAACTTCCGGTTTCGAAAGGGCATCCGGGGCATCACGCAGGAGGCTCGCAACCTGCTGCTCGCCTATGACTGGCCCGGAAACGTCCGCGAGCTGAAGAACGCCGTCGAGCGTGCGATGATTCTCGAGGAGGCCGACTACATCCGCGCTACCTATCTTCCGATTCAGGTGACGGGCCAGGCGCAGAGTTATGAGAAC
>CAWHWE010000032.1:0-8743 GCA_963832915.1 uncultured Acidobacteriota bacterium | reverse complement strand
CGATGCCGCGCATGACCAATACCTATATGCTGGCCGGAAACGACGATCCGCAGGATATCCTGCGTTCGGTAAAACGTGGTCTTTACGCGGTATCTTTTGGCGGCGGGCAGGTTGACATTACCAATGGCAAGTTCGTCTTTTCCGCCTCGGAAGCGTATTTGATCGAAGACGGCCAAGTGACCGCGCCCGTGAAAGGCGCCACGCTGATTGGCGATGGCCCGACAGTGCTGACACGCGTGACCGCGGTGGGGAATGACTTGAAGCTCGACCCGGGAATTGGTACGTGCGGGAAGGACGGCCAGAGCGTCCCCGTGGGGGTCGGGATTCCCACTATCAAAGTAAGCCGGCTGACCGTGGGTGGAACGTCGCTGGGAAGGTTGCAGTCGTTTCAGTGACGGCAAAAATGGTAAATTCTGAATAGTGAATTGTGAATTTAGGAAGCGTATCGGTAGTGCCCTAATTTAACGGTGGAAGCTGCAGGGATTCTGTGCGAAAAGAGATGGCCGGGTGGGGCTGTTGGAGTGGCGATAGCCGCAAAACCTGGAGGTAAATCCGATAGATAAACGGACCTTGAAAGGGCGATGCAAAGAGGCTGAGATTATTTCCAAGCACTTGAAAGGGATTCAGGACCGGCTGAATGACATTCCATCCTTCAGGGGAAAGGCCGCTTTTATAGACAGTATAGATCGCGTGAGCATGGAGTCCCACAACCTGAATTGGGACCTCAAAAGGGACTTAGAGGATTTGCGCTAGGACTCTGCCAGCGTAGCCTGAAGAAGCCTTGGGAACGGCGCAAAAAGCAAACTCTGGGTCCGCAACTCACGATTTACCATTTACCATTTACTATTTACCATTCCTATGATTGCTCTCGAACAAATCGCCAGCGATCTGGTGGACCGGGCAAAGCGTGCGGGCGTTACTTCTGCCGACGTGGTGGTGCGCGAAGCGGATGAATTCTCCACCACCTTGAGGCTGGGAAAGATCGAAAGCCTGAAGGAGGCGGCTTCCAAGGCTTTGGGATTGCGTGTCCTGCTCGGAATCCGAAGCGCCAATTCCTTTTCAAGTGATTTCTCGGAGCAGTCTCTTGGGCGGCTTGTGGAACGGACCATTGCCATGGTCAAGGTGACTTCCGAAGACCCGGCAAGCGGTCTTCCTGATGCCAGCCAATTGGGATCCTATCCCGGCGACCTCGCTCTTTTTTCGAATGATATTGAATCGCTATCCATCGAAGACCGGATCCAATTGGCGCGTCGTGCCGAGGAGGCTGCGCTGGGGGCCGACGCGAGGATTCAAAACTCCGAGGGCGCGTGCTTCGAGGCGAGCCAGGGGACGATGGCCTACGCCAACTCGCTGGGCTTCGCGGGGAGTTACCGCTCATCTTATTGTGCCCTGTCTGCGTCGCCGATCGCCCAGCAGGACGGGGGCATGCAGCGGGACTACTGGTATACGGTGGCACGGGGCGCTGCGGGGCTTGAAACCCCTGAGGCGGTAGGTCAGAGAGCTGCGCAGCGTGCCTTGCGCAAGCTTGGGGCGCGCAAGGTTTCGACCTGCCAGGCGCCCGTGGTCTTTGATTCGGAGACGGCCCGCTCCCTGCTGGGCCATCTGTTCGACGCCGTGCGCGGGGACTCGATTTACCGCAGCGCATCGTTCCTGGCCGGCAAGCTGGGTCAGAAGGTGGCCAACGAAAACGTCACCATCCTGGATGATGGGTTGCGCCCCGGCGGCTTCGGTTCGCGTCCTTTTGACGGTGAGGGAATACCTTCTTCCATTACGCCGGTTATCGAAAAGGGTGTTCTTCAGAACTATCTGTTGAATTGTTACGCGGCTCGGAAACTGGATTTGCAGACCACCGGCAATGCTTCGCGCGGGATCGCAGGCCCGCCCGGTGTGGGACTCAAGAATTTGTATATGCCGGCTGGCCCTTATTCCCCGGAAGAAATTCTGCATTCCGTGCAGAGCGGGTTTTACGTGACGGAACTGATTGGGTTTGGGGTAAACACGGTGACCGGGGATTATTCGCGTGGGGCTGCCGGGATGTGGATCGAGAGGGGGGAGCTTGCCTACCCAGTTGAAGAAGTCACCATTGCAGGCAACCTCGCTGAGATGCTGACTCACATCGAGATGGTGGGCTCAGACCTGGAGTTCCGGAGCGCCCTGGCCTCTCCTACCTTGCTGATTTCCGGCCTGACTGTGGCCGGGACCTAACCCTCGCAGGAAGTTCACTTCGACGATGCAAGTCAATGACAAAGGCATTTCAACACTTCATATATTTCTAATTGTTGGGGCCGCGATGTTGGCGCTTAGTGCCGTGGTCGTGTTCTTTTGGCACTCACACGGCGCCGTGCAGTACTCCGCCGGCGCCAGCGCTATACCGACTGAGGAGCAGAAGGCCTACTTTCCCCAACTCGAATTCACGGACGCGCACATGAGCGCTGCGGAGAATTTCCTCGGGGCAAGCGTGACATACTTGGACGCGCAGGTGACGAACAAAGGAACGAAAACGGTGGGGAGGCTGGATCTGGATCTGACCTTCGTTGATACGCTCAACCAGGTGGTCCTTCGTGAAAGGGCGCATCCCGTGACCCCGCGCACACCGCCCTTGAAGCCGGGTGAAAGCAGGGCGTTTCGCGTTACCTTTGAGCACATGCCTGTGGAATGGAACCAGGCGGCTCCAACCATGACGCCCGTCTATGTGCAATTCTGAGGCGTTTGTGGAGTGCGGCAGCTTGCTGCCGCTTTGATCCAGCGAGCTTGCTCGCGGCCACACCTGCCCGCACCTCCGTGGCGCTTGGCCAGCAAGCTGGTCCCGACGAGCGGGAAAAGCGGCGGCCCGCCACGGCGGGCCGCACTCCAGAGCCCCCGGCTTTTGACCGGGTCGCCCAATTTCGCTAATATGAGCAGACGGGAGACGTTTCCTAACGAAACGCGCAAGTGAAGCGATGTTACGTTTTCAAACTGCTGGCGAATCGCACGGGCAAGCCTTGGTGGCGATCCTGTCTGGATTGCCTGCGGGCTTGTGCGTGGACTTCGATTACATAAATAGAGAGCTCAAGCGCCGGCAGGGAGGTTACGGGCGCGGGGGGCGGATGAAAATCGAATCAGACACCGCCCAGTTTCTCTCCGGGGTTCGCCACGGCCGGACGATCGGTTCACCCATCACTCTGCTGATATCAAACCACGATTGGGAGAACTGGAAGGAGGCCTTGTCAGTCGAGGACAGTCCCGAAACCCGAGCCAAGCATAAGTCACTTACCCGTCCACGTCCCGGGCATGCCGACCTTGCGGGATGCCTCAAATACAATTTCCCCGAGGCGCGTTACGTGCTTGAAAGGGCGAGCGCGCGCGAGACTGCGGCACGTGTGGGCGCCGGCGCCCTTGCCAAACTCTTCCTGAAGGAGTTCGGCTTGGAAGTTGCCAGCCATGTAATTGCGGTGGGAAGCGTGCTTCTCGACCCTGAGTTGGTTTCGTTTCAAAAGGTGCTGGCGCTGCGCGCGGTTGAGGACATCATGCTGGGATGTGTGGACCCGACGGTGGAAGCGCGCATGAAGGAAGAAGTGGACAAAGCTCTGGAAGCCCGCGACACCGTGGGAGGGACTTTCGAAGTCATTGCCCATGGCGTGCCGCCTGGTCTTGGCTCATCTGCTCAGTGGGACGAACGCCTGGATGGGCAATTGGCTCAGGCGCTGATGTCCATCCAGGCGGTCAAGGCGGTTGAAATTGGCGGCGGGATCGAGGGCGCTGCCAGCCCCGGGTCCCAAGTCCACGACGAAATCGGATACGATCGGGAGAAATCCCGGTTCACTCGCAAATCGAACCGGGCAGGGGGGCTGGAGGGAGGAATCTCAAACGGCGAAGACATCGTCGTGCGAGGCTATCTGAAGCCAATTTCGACGTTGCGCCGCCCCCTCGAGTCTGTCAACTTCGAAACCAAGGAGACGGTGAAGGCGGCTTACGAGAGGTCCGACGTGTGTGTGCTGCCCGCTGCAGGGGTGGTCGGTGAAGCAATGGTCGCCCTTACGATAAGCCGGTCATTCCTTGAGAAATTTGGGGGTGACTCGATGGGTGAAACAAAGCGAAATTTCTTGGCTTATATGGAACAAGTGAGACAGTTCTAATGATTTATCCAATTGTTAAGTACGGCCAAGAGGTGCTGGAAAGGCCTGCCGCGCCGGTGACTCAGTTCGATGGAGGCCTGGAAAAACTAGTGGCGGATATGTTCGAGACCATGTACGCCGCCAATGGCGTGGGACTCGCCGCTCCACAGATTGGCATCTCCTGGAGACTCTGCGTGATTGATGTTTCATGCGGCAAGGAGCCCAACGCAAGGTTGGTGCTCTTGAATCCGGAGGTCATTGCCATGGAGGGCGAGCAGGTGGAAGAGGAAGGCTGCCTGAGCCTTCCGGATTTCCGTGCCAAAACGCGGCGTCCGTTGCGCGCCACGGTTCGCGCCCAGGATCTCAGTCTCAAGGAATTTACCCTCTCCGGGGAGGGCTTGCTCGCCCGCGCTTTTTGCCACGAATCCGAGCACGTGGGAGGCAAGCTCTTCATTTCTCACTTGAGCAGGCTGAAGCGGGACTCCATCAAGCGCCAAGTCCGCAGGATGGTCAAGGCGGGAGAGTGGTAAGGAATTAGTCCGTTGTCCGTGGTCAGTTGTCCGTTGACCTGGTTCTTTGGCTATCTGTTTCTAATCGCCAAATTGGTAGGGGCGCTTTCCTATCGGACCGACGCTGCGTTCTGAAGGCCTCAACACGCAGTATCAACTTCAACTGACCACCAACCACGGACAACGGACAACTGACAACGGACTGCTTCCCCATGAAGCTAATTTTCTGTGGCACTCCACAATTTGCCGTTCCCACCCTTGAAAGGCTGATCGCGGAGAAGCATGATCTTGAGCTGGTCATAACGAACCCCGACGAGCCAAGCGGCCGTGGTTACGAGGTGAAGCCGTCACCGGTGAAGCTAGCGGCCTTAAACGCGGGCTTGGAGGTCTTCCAACCGCTGAAGCTCAAGGAAGAATCGACTGCGGGGTTCCTGTCAAAGTTCCGGCCCGATTTCATGGTGGTTGTTGCTTACGGGCATATCATCCCGAGATGGATGATCGACCTTTCGAAACACGGATGCATTAACCTGCATGCGTCGCTCCTGCCCAAATATCGCGGGGCGGCGCCGATTCAATGGGCGATTATGAGGGGAGAATCGGTAACCGGCGCCACCACCATGAAGATCGACGAAGGGCTCGACACCGGGGATATTTTGCTCGAAAGAGAAATCCCGATTCAAGCCGAGGACACCACTGAAACCCTCTCCGAGCGTTTGAGCGGCATGGGCGCAGATTTGATGGTGGAAACCCTGCCCAAGCTCATGCGGGCCGAGATTCGTCCCCAACCTCAGAATCACGCCCAGGCCACGTTCGCCCCGATTTTGAGAAAGGAAGATGGCCGAATCGATTGGGGGCTCAGGGTGGAGGAAATCGGGTGGCGCGTGCGTGGACTAAGACCGTGGCCCGGAGCTTACACAAGCTTTCGGTCCAAGAACCTCCACATATGGTCGGCAGCCCCCGTGATAGGCCAGGTTAGTCCGGGACAAGAGCCCGGCACGCTTCTACCCGATCGCGGAACTCTGTGGGTGGCGTGCGGCCAGGGCACGCTCCTCGAAATCCAAGAACTCCAGCTCGAAGGCCGAAAGCGCCTGCTGGCGCGGGATTTCCTGAATGGTGTACGCCCCTCAGCCGGAGAGAGGCTTGGGGGTTAATCGAAATTCCTCGCTATGGATCTGGAGAGGGCTGTTTCTTCGACTCCAACTTACCCGAGGGCCGTCCTTGCCGATTTCGCCCGCCCGAACAACTGCCTATCGTATTCTCCGGTGCGTGCAAGCGGGCCGGGGGTTTGGTGTGGACCTGCTTCAAAGCCAGGAAGTGTCCGCGTTAAAGGAAGCTGACCGGCGACTTGCGACTGAACTCGTGATGGGTGTTTTGCGGTGGCGCGGGGAGCTGGATTTCCAGATCGAAAAAGTCTCTGGAAGGCCTTTGGAACGCCTGGACCCCGAGGTGGTGACGATACTGCGCATGGGGGTTTACCAGATTCAGTTCCTCGAAAGAGTACCGAAGGCTGCGACGGTCAATGAAGCAGTGGAGATGACGAAAGCTGCGCACAAGCGGTCAGCGGCGGGACTCGTCAATGCGGTGTTACGCAAATGCCCGCCGGGCAAAAGAAGAGCAAGGCTGCAACGCTTCGATGACCTGGACACAGCGACGCTGGCAAGTGTGCGGCGCGCCACTCCCGCCTGGATGCTCGAGCGCTGGGCGAACAATTTTGCGCAGGCGGAGATGGCCGGAAATGACGTGGCCTTGCATTTGGCCTGGGCAAGCACCCAAGTACCTCCTACCGTTCTTCGAGTGGTACACCTCGCGCAAGACATTTCCCTCCTGCGCGAAGAGTTGGCGGGGGAAGGGATCGAGAGCAGGCCGGGGAGGTTCGCGGCTCGCGCCTTGGTAGTGGAATCAGGGGACGTGCAGGCGTCTCAAGCTTTGAAGGAAGGCCGGGTGGTGATTCAAGATGAGGCCTCGCAGCTTGTTGCAGACCTGCTGGCGCCACGAGTGGGGTGCCGAGTCCTTGATCTGTGCGTCGCCCCGGGGATCAAGGCCGGCCAAATCGCGCAAAGTCTTGGGCGAGGGACGCTGGTGACCTGCGACAGGAGCGCCGCTCGCCTTCGCACCATGGCAAGGCTGCTTCCGCAGTGGCTTCCGAAAGAGGTCCGGTGGCTGCCGATTCAACTGGACGCGACCCAAGCGCTCCCCTTTCGCTGCCACTTCGAGCGAATTCTACTGGACGCGCCTTGTTCCGGCACGGGAACGCTGGCGCGCAACCCGGAGATCAAATGGCGGCTTCGCCCGGCGGAATTGACCCGCTTGGCAGGGGCTCAGGTGAAGATGCTTAAGAATGCGCTCGGCTCTCTCTCCTCAGCGGGGCGGCTGGTTTATGTCACATGCTCGCTTGAGCCGGAGGAAAATGAAGGCGTCGTCGACCGCGTGCTTGAAGAATCTCCAGAGTACCGAGTCGTTTCGCCGGCAGAGCTCAAATCCGAGTATCCTGCGCTCAGCCCGCTGTTTGATCCTCAGGGATACTTGCGCACTCGCCCTGATTTGCACCCCATGGACGGCTTCTTTGCTGCTGTAATCGTGAGGAAAAATCAATGTTAACCAAGGAGCAACAATGCTGAAACATAAACTGCTTTTTTCAATGCTACTTTCATTTGTCCTGGTGGCCTCCGTCCCCAAGGTGGGTTATTCCCGGACTGCCAGAAAAGGCAAATTGCTTTATATGACCCTGACCAAGGGATACCACCACCAAACCGTGGAGTTATCCACGCAAATTGTGAAGGAAATTGGAGAGAAGTCCGGGGCCTTTGACACGACGGTGACGGAAGATGTCGGCGCATTCACGAAAGAGAATCTGAAGGCTTATAGCGCGGTCATGTTCAATACCACCGGAGAACTGCCCCTGACCGACCAAGAGAAGAGTGCCTTGGTGGAGTTCATTCGCTCCGGGCATGGTTTCGTGGGCGTCCACAGCGCCACTGACACACTCTACCAATGGGGCGTCTACAACAAGATCATCGGCGGCTATTTCAATAATCACCCCTGGCATCAACTGGTGACGGTGGACGTTGTTGACCCGAACAACAAGCTGGTGAGTTCGCTGGGAAAATCATTTCAGATTACTGACGAGATTTACCAGATTGGTGATTTTCAGGCTGACAGTTCGCACGTTCTACTGACGCTCGATCCCGCATCTGTGGACCTGGCCAAGCAGGGGGTGCAGCGGCGCTATTACGGATGGCCCATCGCCTGGACTCGAATGTTTGGCAAAGGACGTGTCTATTACAACAGTCTAGGGCACGAAGAGGCGGTTTGGAATGATCCCCGTTACCAGGACATGCTTCTGAAGGCCATTAAATGGGTCATGCAGGAAGAGGACTGAGTTGCGACTTTGTGGGAACGCCGGGGAGTTTACAAAAAAGTTATGCCATATCGCTCCGGCTGGCCTTTTTTTCTTGACAGGAGAAATGCCGCGCTGCTATACGAAAAGAAGCGGCTGCTCGCCCGTCGTGTTTTGGTGAGATGCCGTGGGAAAAGGTTCAACCTCGTTAGGCGAGGTTACCATGCAAACATAAGCCACTGCCCAGAAACCCGGAGACGGGCCAACGGGTGGAGCAGGCAAGGCCGGCTTAAGGCTTTGTCTAATGTGGCTGTTCCGGGTTACGGGACACTACGTTGCGTGGAGCCAAAGCTCTCACTAGGAGGTTTGAGAAACCGGGTTTGTACAACCTGGTGTTCAAGGATCGCCCCTGTGGAGTTTTCGCTCCCGGGGGCGTTTTGATTTTAGGGCGATTTCTGATGAAGCGGTAATCGCGCGATTGGAATCTATACATTCATGAACGGGAAGCGCGCAGCGTGGCGCATGATGTGGCTTGGATGGCTGGGGGCGGTGCTGCTTCTTTTCGCCATGGCCATCCCCGCCGCGCGCGGCCAAGACAGTTCGACGCCGGACCCGGGCCAGGACTCGACCAAGTCGACGCCGCCAGATCCCCAGCCTTGGAATCTGCACATCCAGTCAACGGTTGGCACTCAAGGCCACCCTTCTTTCCCCGCTGAATATTCCGGCCCCAATAGCCTTAAGCCTGGCGTCGAGGTCAAAGACACCATTTCCGTGGATTTGATGGGCGGCATACGCTTGTGGAG
>CAWHWE010000031.1:0-112870 GCA_963832915.1 uncultured Acidobacteriota bacterium | reverse complement strand
GACCACCGCGCCGTCGCCGACGGTCGCGCCCCAGCCGACATCTCCCTTGATCAGCGGCGGCACCCGCAGCGCGGCCTTCGGATCGATCGGCTTTTTCGACATCCGTTCATGTCGACGTGGCGGTCGGCAGCGCGCGCGCGCGCCAGTGCTCGGGCGCCCGTGCATAGTGGTGCAGGAACGAAGCGGCAGCGCGAGCCTGTTTCGGATCGACGCCGTCGAGGCTGGCGCAACCGAACATCACCTCGCTGCCGTTCTGCATGTAGTCGGGATGCCGCGCCACAGCAGCTCGACCGTGCGCTTGTTGCGATACTCCGCCAGCACGCAGGAGCGGCCGAGTTCGAGGAATTGCAGCTTGGTGTGGCGACCGATCAATGCGTCGACAATCGAATTCGCCGGCGCTGTAGAAGCCGCCAATCTCCTCCGCCAGCGGCTGGCGCAGCAGGCGGTAAGTGCCGACTACCGCCGGCCGGTCGTTGAGCGGATGGCCGTCGCGCTTGGCATGATCGATGACCAGCAAGTCATCGCAGACCGCGTCATAGGCATCGACGTCGCGGCGCGAAAAACAGCCGCGCCGGATTGGCGATGGCCGGACCCTCTTGGTAGAAAACGCGATAGCGCAATTTCTGCGCTTGGCGCACTTCTGCGCCGTTTTGCGTCAGCCGCACCTCGAGCCAGCTGACGCGGCCGAGGCTTTGCGAAGGCCCGGTGCGCGCGCGCGGCCCGTACACGAAACCGCCATAGGCTTGCAGCGCCGAGATCAGGCCGGAACCGGCCGCGCCGGCAGGCAGCGGGCGGAACCGTTCGAACAGACCGCGTGTTGCGGTCATGGTGTGTGGGGGGAGGCCCGCGCGCAATGATTCGCGAAATGCGTTTGGCCAACGCGGAATTTTTTTGCGCGAAGCAAATCCCATGGCACGCCCCAGCAATATCCTCATTCCGCCACGCGGTCTGTTCGAGCGTTTCCGCCCGCAGCCGCCCGGCGCCGGCGTTCCCGGCCTGATTTCGGCGCTGCAAGCCTATGGCGGCTTGCAAGCCTGGGCCGCGCGCGCGCATCGCCCGTCGCAAAGCCTCGGCCGCCTCGGCTCGCTCGAGGTGCGGCTGGCGCAGACCGCCGCCGAGGTGCGCCAGGCGCAGAAATTGCGCTACCGCGTTTTCTATCAAGAGGGTCCGGCCATCGCCAACCCGGCGCGGCTGTTCGCGCGCCGCGACGTCGATGCCTATGACGCGATCTGCGACCACCTGCTGGTGCTCGATCATGCCAGCGCGCGACGGCCACAACCGCCAACCGGCCGGCGGTGGTCGGCACCTATCGCCTGCTGCGCCAGCCGCTGGCGGAGGAATATGGCGGCTTCTACAGCGCCGGCGAATTCGACATCGGCGCGCTGATCGGCGCCACGCCAATCTGCAATTCCTCGAGCTCGGCCGCTCCTGCGTGCTGGCGCCCTATCGCAACAAGCGCACGGTCGAGCTGCTGTGGCACGGCATCTACGCGCTATCTGCGGCAGAACCGGCACGACGTGATGTTCGGCTGCGCCAGTCTCGACGGCACCGATCCCAAGCAGCTGGCGCTGCCGCTGTCGTTCCTGCACCACTATGCGCGGGCGCCGGAAGAGTGGCGCGCGCGCGCGCTGCCGCAGCGCTATGTCGAGATGAACCGGCTGTCGAAAGAAGCGATCGATCCGAAGGAAGCGCTGCGCGTGCTGCCGCCGCTGATCAAGGGCTATCTGCGGCTCGGCGCCTATCATCGGCGACGGCGCGGTGGTCGACCACGAATTCGGCACCACCGACGTGCTGATCGTGCTGCCGGTGTCGGCGATCAAGCAGCGCTATATCGAGCACTTCGCCTGACCGCGGCGGCGTAGGCTTGCCACGTCCGGCGCGACGAAGCGGCCGTGACGGCCGCTTCGGGGACGAAGCTCACAACCGCCGCAGCGACACTTCCTCGACCTGGTGGCTCGCGACCTTCTTCAGGATCAGGTCGGCGCGCTGGCGCGTCGGCAGGATGTTTTCGTGCAGATTGACCAGATTGATGCGCTCCCAGATCGACGACGCGGTCTCGATCGCTTCCTTGTCGGACAAATTCGAATAGCGGTGGAAGTAGGATTTCGGATCGCGGAACGCGGTGCTGCGCAACGTCAGAAAGCGGTCGACGTACCAGGCCTTGAGCACGTCCTCGTCGGCGTCGAGATAGACCGAGAAATCGAAAAAGTCCGACACGAACGGGATCGCCTTGCCGTCCTTCGGCAGGCGGCCGGTCTGCAGCACGTTCAAGCCTTCGACGATGAGGATGTCCGGCCGGTCGATCTCGACCCACTGGTTCGGCATCACGTCGTAGATCAGATGCGAATAGACCGGCGCGCGCGCCGGCCGCCGCCCGGCTTTCACGTCGGTGAGGAAGCGCAGCAGCGCCGGCAGGTCGTAGCTCTCCGGAAAGCCCTTCTTCTCCATCAGGCCTTCGCGCTCGAGGATCGGCGTTCGGATAGAGAAAGCCGTCGGTGGTGATGAGATCGACCTTGGGCACGTTCGGCCAGCGCGCCAGCAAGGCCTGCAGCACGCGCGCGGTGGTGGACTTGCCGACCGCCACCGAGCCGGCGACGCCGATGATGAAAGGCATCTTGACGTCTTCGGTGCCGAGGAAGCGCTGCTGCGCGCGGAACAGCCGCTGCGTCGCCGCCACGTAGAGCGACAGCAGGCGCGACAGCGGCAGATAAATGTCCTCGACCTCCTCGATGTCGAGCCGGTCGTGCAGCGAGCGCAGCCGCGCGACCTCGTCCGAGGTCAGCGTCATCGGCGTGTCGTCGCGCAACGCCGCCCATTCCGCGCGCGAGAACGTGCGGTAGGGCGAAAGCATTTCGTCGGTGCGCTGTTCCATCAGCGTATCTTTCGCTCAGCCGCATGCGCGAGGCTTTTTCCTCGTGGCCGGATCTGCGCGGTGCGCTTTTCCAGCTCGGCCTCGACCTCGGCGAGCGTGACGCCGCGCGCTTCCAGCACGCACCAGCAGATGATAGAGCAGGTCGGCGGCTTCCGCGATCAGCTTGCGCCTTGTCGTCCTGCACGGCAGCCAGCACGGTTTCGATGGCCTCTTCGCCCAGCTTCTTGGCGCAATGGGCGACGCCCTTGTCGAGCAGCGCGCGCGTATAGGATTCCTCTGCGCTCGCCTTGGCGCGCGTCGTGCACCCGCTTTTCCAGATCGGCCAGCGTGAACTTGCTCATGCGCGGTCCTAGTTCGAGCGTCCGATTTATCACGGATCGAGCCGCATCGGCAGGCCGGCTTTGGCCATGTAGGCTTGGCTTCGCGCACGCTGTGCTCGCCGAAATGGAAGATCGAGGCCGCCAGCACCGCCGTGGCATGGCCGTCGCGGATGCCCTCGACCATGTGATCGAGCGTGCCGACCCCGCCGGAGGCGATCACCGGCACCGGCACCGCGTCGGCGATGGCGCAGGTGAGCGGGATGTCGAAGCCGCGTCTGGTGCCGTCGCGGTCCATCGAGGTGAGCAGGATCTCGCCGGCGCCGAGCGACACCACCTCGCTGGCGTAATGCGACCGCGTCGATGCCGGTCGGGTTGCGGCCGCCGTGGGTGAAGATTTCCCAGCGCGCCCTCCTTCATCAGCACCTTCGCGCCGATGAGCGCCACGAGCAGCAACCAGGTGCTGAAGTCGAGCAACTGGCCTGAGTCCAATCCTTCCCGCCGCCCCAACCGGAGCACAGTGCAGATCGCGGCCAGAATAGCAAGCACCAGCAATGCCCCGTAAGTGGGAAAACGAAGCGAACCCACGCTGAACAGTATGGGGTGCAAACTCTCTCCGAAATAAGCCGTCAGCGGTCAGCCTTCAGCCCTACAGCATCTGTGGCTGAAAGCTGAGAGCTGAAGGCTGACCGCTCTCTTACAGCGTGAAGCGGTTCAGGAACGAAAAGTATCTCGAAATCACCGTCAACTTGTTGGTCGCCATCAGCACGCCAAGAGCAATCAGGAGCACTCCTGAACCCACTTCGACCGTTTGCAGGTGTTTCCGGAAGCCCCCGTAAATCTTCAGGAACTGGCCCAAACCGACGCTGGTCAGAAGGAAGGGAATCGCCAGTCCCGCCGAATAAACGGCCAGAAGGAACATCCCCTGGAACACCGTCTGCCGCTGTGCGGCCAGCGCCAGGATGGCGGTTAGAATGGGACCAATGCACGGCGTCCAGCCGAATGCGAACGCAAACCCCAGAAGGAAAGCGCCCACAAGTCCGCGGCGCGGCGCGCCCGTTTCGAGCCGGGCCTCGCGATAAAGTAGTGGGATCTTCACCAAACCGGTCAGATGCAGTCCGAACACGATAACGATAATCCCTGCAACAAGGTTGAAGGTGGCTCGCTGCGCCAGCAGGAACTTCCCCACCGCCGTCGCCGAAGCGCCTAGGGTCACAAAGACGATGGAGAAACCCACTACGAAGGAGATGGAATTCCGCAGAATCCGGCTCATCAGCGCGGGGCTCATCCCGAATTTCAGTTCCTCAATCGTTGCGCCAGATAACATCGAAATGTAGCCCGGCACAAGCGGGAGCACGCAGGGTGAGAGAAAAGAAACCAACCCTGCCACAAACGCAATCGGGATGCTCAATTCATGGCCCATCGTCACGGTCCACCGGACTATCCGGCCCCATCCTAATGGATGCGAGAGGCTTGGCCTTTGTCACTGCATATGCGAAACTGCACCAACATCGGTCGATTCCGTCGCTTGCCGCCTTCTTCTTATCAAGTGTATCATGGCGACCGTTCGTCGAGTCAGCATTAGGGTGATGCGTGCACGAGCCAAAAGTGATGTCGTGCATCTGAAGATAAACCGGATAGCAGAAACTACAAATTAGAAACCGGAAACGGGCGGCACCATCTTCTAGTTTCCATTTTCGAGTTTCACTCAATGCCCCACAACGCCTGCATTTTTGGTCATATTCTTTAGAAGGCCTGAGTGGGTCACGAGCCCACCGTTTTATTTAGTAGACAATCTACCACCTCGTGTGGTAGATTACCTGCCACTATGGCCAAGCAACCATCCGGAGACCGAATCGAACTTGTTTATGGCTCGCTCGACATGCTGATTCTGCGCACCTTGCGCTGGGGACCCACTCACGGGCATGGCATTGCCAAGTCCATTGAGCGCCTGTCGGAAGAGACGCTCAAGGTGGAACACGGGTCGCTCTACCCCGCACTCCAGCGCCTGCAGCAGGAAGGTTGGATTACCGCCGAATGGGGCGTTTCCAAAAACAATCAGCGGGCCAAGTACTACCGCCTTACCGCGGCGGGACGACGGCAATTGGTGGCCGAGACCTCGCGTTGGGAGCGCTTTGTGCGGGCCATTACCGGCGTTCTGCGGCCCGCCGAATCCGAGGAGGGGCGATGAGTAGCGCCGGCTTCCAGCCGGCCCAGTGCCGCCAAGATGGCGGCGCTACAATCCGCTGTAGCGTTGATCTCCGATCGACGATTCGGCGGTCAGAGACCGCCGCTACAAAGAGCCGAGTACCTAAGATGAGCTGGCGGCGACAACTTTCCAAATTCGGTGCTCTGTTTCGACGGCGGAAGCCGGTGGACGATCTCGCGGAAGAGATTCGCTCGCATCTCGAAATGGAGGAGCAGGAGAACCTGGAATCCGGCATGCCGCCCGAGGAAGCTCACTATGCGGCATTGCGCCGGTTCGGGAACGTGGCCTTGGCACAAGAGAGGAGCCGTGAAATGTGGGGATGGAATTCCATCGAGACGCTCTGGCAGGACATTCGCTACGGCCTGCGCATGCTGACGAAAAATCCGGGCTTCACGGTAGTGGTGGTGCTGACGCTGGCGGTCGGTATCGGGGTCAACACCGCAGCCTTTACCGCCTACAAAGCGTTTTTCGATCGACCTCTCGATGCTCGGGATCCTGGTAAAATGGTCAACCTCGCGCTGACCCTCCACTCGGGCGCCACCGAGCCCTTTTTCAGCTATCCCGACTACGAAGCTTATCGGGATCACCTCCATTCCTTCAGCGGCCTGATCGCCGAGAGCGGGGGTAGGTTCCTGACCCTCTCTGACGCCGGAGGCGGCGTCAGCCAGCGCAGTTCCGCGGATGGCTCGCTGGCGGGAAAATTGGGGCTGCTTCCCTTCAGCGCCAGCAATAAGGAGCTCGCCGCCGCTATGTTTGTCTCCGAAAATTACTTCTCGGTTCTCGGAGTCGCGCCTCTGCGCGGCCGCACCTTTGGAGACGTTTCAGAGCTGGCCGCCTCTCCCACCGTTCTCATCAGCGAAAACTACTGGCAGCGGAGGTTCGCCGGAGATCCCGCGCTGCTGGGCAAAACCATTCGTCTCAATGGCGTCGCCTTTACCATAGTCGGGATTACGCCTCGCGACTTCGTTGGCGCCGGCTTCGATGTGCCTGATTTCTGGCTTCCGCTCAGCCTCGAGCCGCTGCTTCATCCTGACAGCCATCTGCTGCGCGACCGCGAAAACCAGTGCTGCCAACTGCATGCTCGCCTGGCTCCCGGCGCCGGCATCGACCAGGCGCGGGCGGAGATGACCCTGCTTGCCGGCCACCTTAGCACCCTGCACGACCCTCACTCCGATTGGGGCAAACCCGGCACCGCCTTACTGTGGCCGGGCTCTCCGTTGCCGCTCCCCTTCGAACAATTGTCAGGCGGATTGAAGTACGCCATTCTGCTCATCATGGTCGCTGTCGGGATGGTGCTGGTCATCGCCTGCGCCAATGTGGCCAGCCTGCAACTGGCCCGTGCCGCATCCCGCCAGAACGAACTGTCCATGCGCCTGTCGCTGGGAGCCGGCCGGCTGCGTCTTATCCGGCAGTTGCTGACGGAAAGCGCTCTGCTGGGCCTGCTCGCCGGGGTCGTCGCGCTTCTGTTCAGTTGGACCCTGATGAAGGTATTGGCGACTGTGGCCGCCGAAGCCTTCCCCACCGAGTATGGCACGCTGATTTTCCACGTGACCCCCGACCTCGGAATCTTTGCCTACGTCTTTGCCATCTCTCTTGCCGCCGGCATTCTGTTCGGACTCGCCCCTGCGCTCGAAAGCTCCCGCTCCGCACTCTCCTCGGCACTCAAGGCCAACCCGGTAACTTCGCCGGTTCGCAGCCGCCGGCTCCGCGACCTCTTCATTGCCGCCCAAGTTGCCGTCGCCCTGGCGCTCATGATCGCCGGAAGTATGTTGATTCGCAGCTCCCTTCACGCGCTCAAGGTGGATACCGGGTACGACACCAAACACGTCGTCAATCTCGATCTCCAATTTCCCGAGGACTCGAAATACACCGCCGACCGCAAGGGCGCGCTCGTCCGTGAGCTTCGCACACGCCTCGCCGCCCTGCCCGGGGTCGCCGCGATCACCAATGCTTACCCACCCGTCTTCGGCTATCGAAGAGCCGCGGTCTCGCTTAACGGAGAAATACCCTCGGCCCAAAATACGCGGGCGGTCCTTTGTTTCAGCTACGTTCAGGCAAACTACTTCCAGACCCTCGGCATTCCCCTGCTCCTCGGCCGCAACTTTCAATCGCAAGGCGGCCAGCCTGTGCCTTCCGTCATCCTCAGCGAATCAGCGGCCAAACAGCTCTGGCCCGGCCAGAACCCCATTGGCCGTAGCCTCCATTTGGGCACCGAGGGGCAGTTCCACAACAAGAGCGAAGTTCTTCCCGACGGGCCGGCCTACCAGGTCATCGGCGTCGCCCGCGACACACGCGGCGCCACGTTTGACGGCAGCGACTCCGAGCTGGTCTACGTGCCGATGCCCGAAGACCGGCTTCAAGACTATTCGGTCCTCATCCGGACCCAGTCCGACCCGAAGCAGGTCATGGGCGCGTTACGCCCGGTGATCTCGTCCATCGATCCCGACCTAGAAGCAGAGGCTCACACTCTCCAGGAGCTGCTCCGCCTGACGGCGACCTTCTTCCTTCCCAGCTTTGCGGCTGCTATCGCTACCCCGGTCGGCCTGATAGGGCTTTTGCTGGCCTCGATGGGCATCTTCGGCACGGTCAGCTATATCGTCGCGCGCCGCACGCGCGAAGTCGGCATCCGCATGGCTCTCGGGGCCCAAAAGCGCGACATCCTCGGACTCATGCTGCGCGAAATCATGCGGCCCGTACTTTTCGGATTGCTCTCCGGAATGTCTCTGGCCGTGGGAGCGTCTTACCTGCTGCGCGGGGCGCTTCATGGGCTCAACACCGTCGATGGCATCTCCTTTGCCGGCGTTTCCCTATTGTTTCTGGCCGTCGCGCTGTTCGCCGGATACCTCCCTGCGCGCAGGGCGACCAAGGTCGATCCCATGGTGGCGTTGCGTTACGAGTGATTGGCGATTTTCGATTGACGGTCGTCGATTGCCGAAAAGCGAAATTGGACGGAGTAAGCGTGAATTTCGAGCACTGACAGGTAACTGAAAACTGATAACTGAGGACTGAGAACTTAGCATGAGCTTGCGGCGTGAGGTTGCCAAACTCGGCGCTCTGTTTCGCCGGCGGAAGCCGGTAGACGATCTCGCGGAAGAGATTCGCTCGCATCTCGAAATGGAGGAGCAGGAGAACCTGGAATCCGGCATGCCGCCCGACGAAGCTCACTATGCGGCGTTGCGCCGGTTCGGGAACGTGGCCTTGGCACAAGAGAGGAGCCGTGAAATGTGGGGATGGAATTCGGTAGAGACGCTCTGGCAGGACCTTCGCTTCGGACTTCGCCAGTTGCGCAGGAGCCCCGGCTTCACCGCCGTGGCGGTGGTCACGCTCGCTCTCGGCATCGGGGCGAATACGGCGATTTTTACTCTCATTAACGCCGTGTTGCTTCAAAGTCTGCCGGTCAAAGATCCCGGGCAACTAATGTTGTTCTACGACGGAGTTACCACAGGGACTAGCAGCACGGACATGGGCATTCCGAACGACATCTATTCCTACCCCGCTTGGGAGTATTTTCGCGACCACGATGAATCTTTCGAGAGCCTGTGCGCTTTCCGCCAGGAGTCTGACCGGTTGAGTATGCAGATGGGTGGTTCTTCGGAAACGCAACAGAAGGAGCAAGTACGGGGGCACCTCGTCTCCGGCAGTTACTTCACTGTTCTGGGCGTCCGGGCCACAGCCGGGCGATTGTTGACGGCTCAAGATGACATGCCCACTGCACCTCCTGGCGCAGTCATCAGCTACGAATTCTGGCGCCGCCGCTTCAACCTCGACAGGTCGGTGATCGGCAAGACACTTGACCTGAATGGGACTGTGTTCACAATCGTGGGAGCCACCCCGAAGGAGTTCTTTGGGGAGCGTATTGATAGGCCTCCGGATTTCTGGTTGCCGCTCTCCCGGCAGCCGCAGGTATTGCAGCGTGAGTCCTGGCTCGCCAGCCAGAACGTCTACTGGCTGAACCTGATGGGGAGACTCAAAAGCGGCGTGACGATGGAGTCTGCCCAAGCTACGCTGAACACGCAACTCCACCAGTTCTACACGGCGCAGGCTGGCTCGCGGCTCACCCCCGAGCGGCAGCGGCAAATCCAAAGCGCCCAGATACTTTTGAAACGGGGCGCGCGGGGCATTTCAATATTGAGGTTCGTTTACTCCCAGCCGCTTCACATTCTTATGGCCGTCGTTGCACTGGTGCTCTTGATCGCGTGCGCGAACGTCGCCACGCTCATGCTTGCGCGTGCGTCCGCCCGCCGCCATGAATTGTTCGTGCGCCTGGCGCTGGGCGCAGGCCGAAGCCGCCTGGTTCGCCAGCTCCTCACGGGAAGCGTCCTGCTGGCGCTCTGCGGCGCTGTGGCGGGAGCGGTGCTGGCAGGGTGGGGCGTGCACCTTCTTGTCGCGATGATTCCGCCAGCCTCGGCCGTCAAGGTCAAGCCTGACCTGCTGGTTTTAGGGTTTACGCTGGCGGTCTCTGTTCTCACGGGGGTCCTGTTCGGACTCATCCCCGCACTGAGCTCCAGTAAGGTGGGACTAACGGGGAGCCCCGCAGCGAGGTCGTCAGCATCCAGAGGCGGGTCAACGTTCAAACCCGCATACACCCTTGTGGTCTTGCAGGTGGCTCTTTCGTCTTTGCTGCTCGTGGGAGCAGCCTTGCTCACTCATAGCCTTCTCGATCTTGAACGCCAGGACCTGGGTTTCAATTCTGAAAACCTACTCCTGGTGAGGACAGGCTTTCAACTAACGGGCGTCCCGCCTGCGGAACTGTTGCCGCTTTACCGACAGATTCAGGAGAGGCTGAATAGCCTGCCCGGCGTGAGTTCCGCCAGCATGGCGCGATTCAGTCCGATCAGCGGTAGTTCTTCCAGTGGTAACTTCTCCTTGGAAGGGTATGCAACTTCCCCGGGCAAAGTCCTGGTGGTTTTCGGTCTGCCCGTTGGGCCGGGATTCTTCGCGACGCTGGGAATTCCAATGCTCCTGGGGAGGCCCATCGGACCGCAAGATACTCCCGCCTCCCCCTTGGTAGCCGTGGTCAACCAGACCTTTGTCCAGGAATATCTACCAAACCGAAATCCGATTGGGCGCCGTATGCGTTTGGGAGCACCCTTCAAAGCGCCGGGAGCCGAGATCATTGGGGTTGTGGCGGACTCGAAGTATTACAACCTGCGTGAGAAGCCGAAGCCCATGGCCTTCTTTTCTCTCTGGCAGGCAGGGGCCGACAAACACCTGGATGCTTACGCAGGTGAGTTGATGATCCGTACTTCCCAGGACCCCTCAGGCGCGGTCGCCGAAGTGCGACGAGCCCTCACCGAGATTGACAGCCGGCTTCCGATTCTAGGCGTCCAAACTCTTCATGAACAAATTTATGAATCGCTTCACCAGGAGCGAATGATCACAAAGTCATGCGGTTTCTTCGGGTTTCTCGCACTCCTGCTGGCCTGCATAGGCTTATACGGGACAATGGCTTACTCTGTGGCGCGCAGGACGAACGAAATTGGAATCCGCATGGCCTTGGGCGCCCAGCGCTCGCGAATACTCTGGCTGTTTCTGCGTGATTCAGTGGTTTTGGTCGTATTGGGGCTTACCCTCGGGCTCCCCTTGGCCATGGGCGCCACGCGCTGGATCAGGAGTTTTCTTTTTGGACTTCCCTCGGTCAACTGGGTGGCGATAAGCGGCACCATTGTTGTTATGGTAGTTGTCTCGGCAGGGGCTGCCTATCTGCCGGCCCGCCGCGCGACCAAGGTCGATCCCATGGTGGCGTTGCGGCACGAGTGATTGGCGATTGTCCCGCCGCGGCGGGACGAGTGTCGATTCCCCGAAATACGAAGTTGGATAAAGGAAGCGTGAATCTTGGTCGCTGCGGGTTAATTGGGGCACTATCCACAGCGTTCGCCCCGAAACACCAGCATGCGCACGCGCAGCGTCTTGGAGTGCGGTAACAGCAGCTACCGCCTTTGGTTCATGCGGAGACTATGTAGGGGGGAAGGCGGTAGCTGCTATTACCGCACTCCAAGGTGCCTTCGGCACTGTTATTTTCATGACATGGTCACTGCGAAGAGAGCGATTCGACCAAACGCTCTTGGGCCAAGGGGAGAAGGGCTGTCGCCTGTTGGCGCTTCACACTAGGGAAATCGGCGAGAAAGGTGTGGAGAGTGCCGCCTTCCACGAGGTAATCGAGAAAGGTCTGAACCGGCACACGGGCGCCGGCAAAGCACGGGGCGCCGTGCATCTCGTTGGGATCCACGCGGACGATCTCATCGAGGCTCGATTTTTGCGCGACGCTCATTTCCTCACAAAAGAATGGCGAACTGACAGCAGGTGTGCGTGCCGTTATGGGCCGACCGAAACGGACTTCCTGTCTCTTGACAAGCACACAAAAATAGGCTACATGTATATATCGAAACTGGACAGGAGGTCGCGGCCGGCTGGGGACACTAAGTACAGCCTCTCGTAATTACGGTGACGTTCTCGGATTGGCGTCGTGGGAACTCACTCATCCCCGGCCCCTCTGTGGCCACGGCGACCGAGGGGAGAGTAAATTCAGGCGCCTCCGACAATGCGCCGCCCGGGACGAAAAGCCCGCCAATGGACTGGCCACTTGGCAGACCAGAAATCGGTCTTTGCAAGGGAAGCAAGAAAGGAATTCCCTAAAATTGACAGAACGACGCGGGAATGTCTATGAAAACAAAGGACCGGCTTTCGGCAGCCTGGGGTGATGCGGGAATGTTGTTGAAAACACATGTAGTTACGCGTTGAAAGCGGGAATATTGTTGAAAAGAATGATAGTTGTGCGCCGGGATAAACCGGCGGGAAGCAGAGAATGAAAATTTCTCACGAGAAAGGATTAGCGACCCACTCGGCCCCGAGTTTTGCGCGGTATGTCGCGAGGCGTGCAGTGAAGCATAAACAGGGGAATAGGTGGGCTGGGTATGGAGCTCCGAAAATTCGCCATCAGGGTGCCGGCGTCCTAACTACGGCGGAAGGCCACATGACCCGAGGCGCTAGTGCGAGCCTTGGGGCAGCCCTGCGTAGTCTAAGACCCCAGACACGCCTAGACACTTTCTGCACGAGAACCGGGAGACCTCCCCGATGTCCCGCGAAGTGGGGACCGGCGGGTGAAGGCTGAGGCCAGACGACCCGCACGCACGTTGGGGAGGAGTCACACCGGGGCATAGTACCGATGAGCCATTCGAACAACAAGGGAAGAGCGTGGGCGGAGAATGGGGAGGGAAGGCCCTTGAACAAGGAGAACACTCGTCCGTCCTGCACGCCACCGACACAGAGCGAAGCACGCGTGTCCCAGGGGTGGGCGGGTGTGCGGAAAGCCGCAAAGCAACACCAGAAGATGAAGTTCACGGCTCTGCTCCACCCTTTAACGGTTGATCTGCGGCGGGAGAGCTTTTACGCGCTGAAGCGTAAGGCGGCACCAGGGGTGGACGGCGTGACGTGGCAGGAGTATCAGACCGGGCTGGAAGGTCAACTGAGCGATCTGCACGGCCGGGTCCACCGGGGAGCTTATCGAGCGCATCCCTCGCGAAGAGTGTACATCCGGAAGGACGACGGGCGGCAACGCCCTCTGGGGATCGCGGCGCTGGAGGACAAGGTCGTCCAACAGGCCGTGGTCACCATCCTCAATGCGATCTACGAGGAAGATTTTCTGGGCTTTTCGTACGGGTTCCGACCCGGGCGCAGCCAGCATCAAGCGCTGGACGCGCTCTCGGTGGCGCTCACCCGGAAGCACGTGAACTACGTTCTTGATGCCGACATTCGGGGATTTTTCGATTCGATCTCCCACGAATGGATGCTCAAGTTCGTGCAGCATCGGGTTGCCGACCGCCGGATTCTCCGGCTGATCCAGAAAGGGTTGAAGGCCGGAGTGATGGAGGAAGGCGAATGGTCGGAGAGCGAGAAGGGTACGCCACAAGGGGCGGTGATTTCACCCCTGCTGGCGAACCTCTATCTGCACTACGTCTTTGACCTCTGGGTGCATGCGTGGCGCCAAAAGCACGCGCGGGGAGAGGTGGTCGTCGTGCGCTATGCCGACGATACGGTCCTGGGATTCCAGGCGCAGAGGGAAGCCGACCGCTTTCTGGAGGACCTCCGGGAGCGGCTGGGGAAGTTTGGGCTGGAACTGCATCCCGATAAAACGCGCCGGATTGAGTTCGGGCGATACGCCGAGCTGAACCGGGAACGACGCGGAGAAGGTAAGCCGGAAACGTTCGACTTTCTGGGCTTCACGCATATCAGCGGGAAGAACCGGAAGGGGTACTTTACCGTGAAGCGTCGGAGCATCGGCAAGCGACTGCGGAAGAAGCTGCGGGAACTCAAGCCGCAACTCCGGCAGCGCCGGCACGAGGCGGTGGCGCTCACGGGCAAGTGGCTTCGGTCGGTCGTGCAAGGCTTTTTCAACTACTATGCGGTACCGGGCAACCTCGACAGCTTGCTCACCTTTCGAGCTCGGTTGATCCGTCTGTGGCGCACCCAACTGCGGCAGCGCAGCCAACGCCATCGACCCAACTGGGAGCGCATCGGTAAGCTTGCCGTCCGCTGGCTGCCCGTGCCGCGCGTGCTGCATCCCTGGCCGTTGGTGCGCTTCGCCGCCCAGCATCCGAGTTAAGAGCCGTATGCGCTAATGAGCGCCCGTACGGATCCGTGCGGGGGGTACCGGGTGACCGGTATCCCTACCGCGATAATAGGTGACAGGGGGTAACCGACAGGCGGTAGGGTAGGTAAGAACCCGTAACACCTTCTGATGCCTTCGGTGAAGATGGTTCGCCGAAAAGCAGGAGTTTGTTGCCACAAGAACAGGTATATAATGCTTCCCCCAGTTGTCAGAAATCAAACTATGGAAACAGGTGCTAACGTGCATTCTACTAATTCTTCCAGTCACAAAACGACATTTTTGGTAATCCTCGTTATGCTTTTGGGTGCGTCCCTGGCCTATGGGCAGAGCGAGCCCGAAGAGCTCAACGCGATGCTCAAGGAAGAGATTTTGTCACCGGACGTGGCCGAATTTCAGATTCGACAGTACCTGGTCAATCGGATTGCGGCGCCCCCCCAGGTTCCTTCAAGCCCCCAGGAGTGGACGTCTGAGGCGGCACGACTCCGGCATCACTTGCTCCAGGACATAGCCTTTCACGGTTGGCCGAGAGAATGGGTGGACGCGGGGCCGAAGTTCGAAGAAGTGGGCGTCATCGAAACCGGCGCGGGGTACCGTATACGGAAACTGCGCTACGAGATTGTTCCCGGTTTCGAATCCGCCGCGCTCCTTTACGAGCCGGAACACATGAGTGGAAAGATTCCGGCTATCTTGAATGTAAACGGGCACGTCGGCCCGCCGGGAAAGGCGGTCGAGTACAAGCAGAAGCGGTGCATCAATTTTGCGAAGCACGGCATCCTGGCCTTGAACCTGGAGTGGTTTTCGTTTGGAGAGCTTAATAAGAAGGGTAACGAGCATTCGTTCGGCGCGCACTTGGACCTGGTGGGTGCGAATGAATTGGGTATGTTTATCCTCGAGATGCGCAAAGGTCTCGATTATCTTTACAACCACCACAACGTCGACCGTAACCGCATCGGTGTGACCGGCTTATCCGGAGGCGGATGGCAGACCATCACGTTGAGCTCGCTGGACGAACGGGTGAAAGTGAGCAATCCGGTGGCCGGCTTTTCTTCCCTGCGCGCCCGGGTGGAAGCGAAGCATTTCGGCGACATGGGTGACATAGAGCAGTCCGCGACAGATTCTCTTGTCGGTTCGGACTTTCCGCATTTGGTGGCGCTGATGGTCCCACGCCCGACCCTTCTGACCTACAACGCCGAAGATAACTGTTGCTTTCGGGCCGGGCTGGTAAAGCCCCTGGTTTACGATGCCATCCAACCTTTCTTCAAACTCTATGGAAGAGAGGAGGCCTTTGCCTGGCACGAGAACCGTGATCCCTCCACCCACAACTATCAACTCGATAACCGTATTGCGGACTACCGTTTCTTTAGCAAGCAGTTCGGCCTTCCTCTGATTGACAACGAGGATCATGTGGCCTCCGAAGTCAGGAGCTACGAGGAATTGGTGGTCGGGTTGCCGGAAAACAATCTGACCATTTTGGGCCTGGCGCAAAAACTGGGCCGGGAGATTACCAGGCCGCCCCTTCCTTTTGATCCTTCCGCCCAGGCGGATTGGAGCAACTCGGAAAGGACAAAGTTGAAGGAGGTGGTCCGCTGCACACCGGTCGAAATTGAACACCTGTGGTCAGTGGCCACGAGCAAGAGCAAAGATGTGCAGACCACGTCATACATTTTCCAAATGAATAACGGGTTGAGCGTCAGCGGCGTGTGGTTGAGGTCGATTCTGCAAAGCTCCGAAACAGCGCCGGTCACCATCGTACTCGATGACAGCGGCAGGGAAGCGGCTGCCGAGGTCGTCTCCGACCGCGTGAACAGGGGAGAGCAAGTGCTTGTCCTGGACCTGATGTTCACGGGAAGTTCCTGGAAGAACATCCCACCCTACCAATTCGCGCAACTTCTGCATGGCCTCGGGGACCGTCCAATCGGCATGGAGGCGGCACAGCTTAGCAGGATCGCCCGCTGGGCCAGGGATCGCGCCGGAGTCTCCAAAGTGCGACTCGAATCGGGAGGCATTCGGACCCAGGTCGTAGGTTTGGTGGCAGCGGCACTCGAGCCGGATCTCTTCTCTGCCATTACGGTTCGAAACGGGATGCACAGTCTGAGCTACCTGCTCGAGCTGCCCGTGCCCTTCGACCAGGCGCCGGAACTTTTCTGCCTCGACCTTTATAAGGACTTCGACATTGACCGCTTGGAAGCCCTCGCCAGCCCGGCCAAGGTGACTGTGGCCAAGTACGTGGAGATTCCCAAGCAGTGAGTCGTGAAGCGCTACGGACGGCCGCGACGTGATAAGTAAGGAGTGGGCGACCCATGAAAACCTGCACATGCGGAAAATCGCTAGCGGCCAATGCCTACACTTGTCCCAACTGCGGGCGAAGATTCACCCCGTGGTACGTCTGGGCCTTCGGCCTGGGCCTGCCCATTCTTGGACTATTCCTCATCGCCTACAGCTGCGGACGCTAACCTGGCCCGGAATCGCGGGGCGGAAAGGCTTTTCAATTGGGATTTATTAACTCCCACCAAAGCCATGCATATACTTAGCTCACCGAGGGTGTTGGGGAAATGACGTCTCCTACAGAGGTTTGGGCCGCTTGAACAAGCGACTATCGGTGCACGATGTGCCAATAAGGGGCTGGATTGTTTAAGGTTCCGCCTGCATTCCGTACTCTGCCTCGCGCCTCTAGGCGCTCAAGGCTGTCGGCTACAACGTCGCAATCTAATGAGAGGACTTCAGCTATCTCTGCTGATCGTACGGGCACGTCCCCAGCGCCGGTCCATGGTCGCGGGGGACCCCACAAATTGCGATTTTGTAGGGCACCAATGACTCGGGAATCGACCGCGCTGTCAGCCTTAGCTCGCCGCGCTTCTTTCCATTCCTTTCGCCGAGCAAGGATCCACGTGCCCGCAGTAACAGCACTCCCAACAATGGTTGGGATGCCCCAAGTCTTCCAGTGGTCGATACACCAACGCAAGAGATTTCCGAAGCGTTCCATGGGCCAAGATTATGCCCATCTATTTCATTTGACCATCATTATTTATAAGCTAGATTGTCCAGATGCGGTGATGAACCGAGGCGCGCTATTCATACTGTACCCCCCGATAATCCAAGTATACTTATGCCCTATTTAGATTGGAGAAACAATTGAAGGCGAGAAGCCAACGAGGACGGCTGGCGCTTTTTGAATTGATATCTTGTCGCCTCCTGCCTTCTGTTGTTCCCGAGCCCCTAGCCCTGTGACCTATGTCTAGCGCCGGATGTCGCCGTTTCCCCCGGCCTTTTTGCGGGCTTTCTGAACGACATCCATCTGGTGGATCAGTTGGTGCATCGAGTAGACCACCTGCTTGAGCCGTTCCGGCTCATTCCGCAGAGAAAGCAGGCGTTGCTTGAATTCGAGCGGCAGAGGAAGCGAGGGGGCGAGTCGGAAGGAGAGGTAGCGGTAAGGATGCGGAAGGTCGACCGGCATCTCGGATGCCTGGTGCGACTTTTGCATGATTTCACGGAAGAGGTGGATGGCGTCTTCAGCCTCTGCCTCTCCCGGCGTGTCTGGACCATCATCCTCGAAGAACTCAACCGAGGCGCGCAAGTAGGATTTCTCCTCGTTGGTGAGGAGTATCTCGAAGCGGCGTTTGCCCACCGTCAGGATATCCATGCGGCCGTCATCGTATTTCCGCGTGAGACTCACAATCTGTGCGGTGCAGCCGAGATTGGAAATCTCCTGCCCCTTTGCCGAAACGACGCCGAAATCCTGCCGGCCGAAGCCGGAAGTCTTTGCCCGGAGGCACTCGCCGATCATTTCACGGTAGCGCTCTTCAAAGATGTGGAGGGGTAATGGCTCTTCAGGAAGGAGCACCAGCTCGAGGGGAAATAACGGCAGGAGAATTTCTTCCATTCGAGAACCTCGCGGAGTGACTAACAAGCCTATGCAGTTCGAAGCAGCGCGATTATAACACAGCGATTGTGGGGAAATGCGGGCTGAGGTTTCCCCACCTTTGGATGAGCAGACGGCGCCAACTACTGGAGCGGCTCGAACTCAGAACCATTCCAGGCGCACGCCTTTGTGACTTTTACGGAATCAATGGGTTTGTCTTGCCTGACCGCGCGGAACTCCACTGTAGCTTTCCAGACAGGTATGGACATGTCCCCACGCGGTTGAAATTCCACTTCACCTTTGGTCACCGTGCCAGGAGCGCCGGCATTTTTCTCGAGGGGGTGGAGTATTTGCAGCTCGGAAGGGAAGAAGTCGAGGTTTCGAGACTCGAGAGGAGCTGACCAGAGCGTTTTGAAATTGCCACGCTCCAGGCGGCGAATCACGATATTCACTCCGTAAACCTCGGGGCCCTTGCGGAATGGCTCGTGCGTGATGAGGCACTCGGTTCCGTTCCCCAGGAGGTCGCGCACTTGCCCGGACAGGATTCCGGGTTTCATATCGGAGAAAGGGAATTCGAGCCAAAAGCCACGCGTGAAAGTCCCCCCGCGAGGCAGGAAAGCAGCCAGTCGCGAAATCGGCATGCCAAACGAAGCAACAAAGCAAACCAGCGCCGTGCCGGAGTTCCCTTGCTTGACCAGCCAGCGTGCCATCGCGGCTCTTGAGGCGGATAAACCGCTCGGGGGTTCGATGCCGAGCTGGCGCAGGAGTTCTTCGTCGCTGGGGAAGCGGTCGATTGGGACAATCTCCACCTTGCTGGTATCCACCCAGACCTCGACAGGGTTGAGCGTCGCGAGGTCGGTAAGGCGGAGCAGTGCCCGCGTCGTGCCCTTCTTTGACTCCGTCTTCAGCACAGGCGCCAGTGTTCCCCGGCCCACACTCAGTGGCTTGCTTCTCCGGCCCAGCACCCTTTGCATAAGCTCGAGCGGTCCTTCATGGACATAGCACCATGCGATCGGCTGACGACTATCCCTGTTTTGGGCGGACAAAATCGTGACGGCATTGAGACTTGTGATGATGAGCAAACCGAGACCTGCCAGTGAGAATCGCATGTTGTCCACTGTTGTTCACACCGGGCGGGAGTTTGACAAACAAATTCGTGCGCCCTAGACTGTGCAGTCGCACTCCAAAGATGCGGGACACGCTCAGAGCCTGCTCGGGGCTGACGTTCTTTATGGTGACATACGAGATACATTCAGCACAGGTCCCATCCTGTCATTCCGGGGCGAATTCTCCGGGCAGCGCAGCGGTTTGGCTCTATGTCGTGGGCGTAGCGCTTTCGATTCTGCTGCCGGTCGTGGCCTCCGCGCGCAACGTTATAGACCAGACTGGCCGAACCGTAAATGTGCCGGACAATCCTCACCGCCTGGTTTCTCTTGCCCCAAACATAACCGAGATTGTTTATGCTCTGGGGCTGGGCGACGAACTGGTAGGGGATACCGATTACTGTGATTTTCCACCTCAGGCCAAGAACAAGCCCCACATCGGAACGATGTTGAATCCCAGTCTTGAAAGGATCGTCGCGCTGAAGCCTGACTTGGCGCTGGGCACGCCGGAGGCCAATCGGCGTGAGACAGCCGCCCAGCTTGAGCGGCTGGGCATACCCGTTTTCGGCGTGACGGCAAGCACTCTGGCAGGCACTCTGGCCTCGATCGAGGACTTGGGGAAAATACTTGGGCGCGCTTCGGAGGCGAGAAGCCTTGTGGTGGAGATGCAATCCAGGATTGACCGCGTGGAAAAACGAATTGAAGGTCAGCCGAAGCCCAAGGTGCTCTTCGTCGTTTGGTATCGCCCCCTGATTACAGTCGGCCCCACTACGTTTATTGCCGACGTGATCCGGGCCGCAGGCGGGATTCCTATCGGAGAGAACCTGAAGGGTGAATGGCCACGATTAACCCTGGAGGAGTTGCTGCCACAGAATCCGGGCGTGATCCTCTTACCCAAGACCGAGTCTTTCTCTCCCAGTACGGAGGAGTTCCAAAGCCTCCCCGGTTGGAAGGATCTACCGGCGGTGAAGGAACGCCGAATGTTTTTCGTCTCTGAAACCGTTATGCGGCCTGGTCCGCGCCTGGTCGATGCCCTGGAAGAGTTGGCAGGTGTCCTGCACCCAACGGTGGCCTTCAAGACGGGAGAGCGCCAATGACCTTTCCGGCAACACCCAGGAACGTGCTTGTGGCTGTAGTGGTAATGTCCTTGCTTCTTATGCTAACGGTGTTGGTCTCTTTGACCATGGGCGCGGTCCACTTGCCGTTGTCGGAAGTCTGGGCGGCGCTGGTATCGCCGGGGAGGAACTCCGAGGCGGCTGTCATCGTGCGGCAGATTCGACTCCCGCGAATTCTCCTGGCCATTCTCGTGGGTGCTGCGCTTTCAGTTGCAGGAACGGCCCTCCAAGCCTTGCTGCGCAACCCGCTGGCCGACCCCTACGTGCTGGGTATCTCCAGCGGCGCAGCGGTGGGAGCCATTTTCGCTCTTTGGATTGGCGGGCGCGTTGCGTCTGCCTCACCGTTAGCGGCTTTTGCCGGGGCAGTGATCACCATGGTTTGGGTTTACCTGCTGGGAAGACGCGGCGGACGCATGGCGAGTTACACCCTGATCCTGGCCGGCGTTATTACTGCCTCCTTCTTATCCGCCGTAATCCTGTTCATGCTGACGCTGCTTTCCACCAGGGATGTGCGCGGCATCGCGTTCTGGCTGATGGGTGACCTCAGCGTAACACCTCTTGCAGAGCTCCGAATGCTGGCGCCGGCCATCATCCTGGCGATTGCGGGCCTGTACGTGTTTTCCAAGGATCTGAATGTCCTGCTCCTGGGCTCTGAGGAGGCAGCGCACTTGGGAGTAAACGTGCCGCGCGTAGAGTTGGGCGTCTATATCCTCGCGTCGTTGCTGACGGGGATTGCGGTCTCGGTCAGCGGCGCAATCGGCTACCTTGGTTTGCTGGTGCCGCACCTGGGTAGAATGCTAGTGGGTAACGACCACCGTATGCTGCTGCCCACCGCAGCCATAGGAGGCGCTATCCTCCTGGTGCTGTCAGATACCCTGGCGCGAACCGTTGTAGCGCCTTCGGAACTTCCGGTGGGCGCCGTCACCGCCGTGGCGGGCGCGCCGGTGTTCATCTACTTGCTGCGAAAGACCGCGGGGTAGGGGCACAAAAGCACTGATCCATTGAGTCATTGATTCATTGGATCATTGAAGGGCGGTGGAGGTTGGAGCAATTATGAATTCTGAATGATGAATTCTGAATTGTGAAATCTTAAGGCTGAAATGTGATGTCTGAATGTGGAGTCTTGAATTTTGAATCTCCAATTTTGAATTACCTTCAACTGACCACTGATGACTGACAACTGATTACTGATTACTAACTTCGAATAATGGCCGAGGGCGCCTTCCAAACCGTTTCTGCCGAACTGAGTGCCGACCAAGAACTCCGCCACCATTTGCGGGTGGAAGGAGTTTCATTCCGTTACGCACACTTCGAACTGGCATCCACAAGCTTCGAAGCGCATTCGGGTGAAGTTCTCGCCATCATTGGCCCAAATGGCTCCGGCAAGTCAACGCTGCTCGAAATTGTCAGCGGGCATCTGGAGCCACAGGCAGGAAAGGTGACGTTGGATGGCGCGGACCTTCACCGCTTGGCGCCTCGGCCCCTGGCGCGAAGAGTGGGCCTGGCTCGTCAAGAGACCATCTTGTTGTTTTCGTTCGAGGTGCGCGAATTCATTCGACAAGGACGCCACCCTCACCTGGGCGGCAGTCTCTTCGAGTCTCCCGAAGACGAGCGCTGGGTTGACTGGGCGATGGAGAAGACGCGTCTGGCGGAGTTTGCGGGACGGCGCGTGCTGGAAATGAGCAGCGGGGAATTCCAGCGGGCGGTTCTGGCCAGAACACTTGCCCAAAGGCCGCAACTGGTGCTTCTGGACGAACCCACGGCCAACCTCGACATCGGCTACCAAATTGAGATGTTCCGGCTGCTGCGCAATCTCGCCATCTCGGAGCGCTTTATCGCTGTCGTTGTCACCCACGAGTTGAATCTTGCCTCGGAGTTGGCCGATGAACTGATTCTCTTGGAACGCGGCCGCTGCCTTGCCAAGGGAACTGCGGAGCAAGTTCTCCAGCCGGATTTGCTCAGTCGCGTCTTTCGCACTCCCATCCTCGTGGACCGGAATCCTTCCAGCGGTCGTCCGCGCGTCACCTGGATTGCTACGCCGGCATGATGAAGGTGTGGTGGCATACGTTCTTGTCATAACCACCCTCAACCCTTCCTGAACCAGGAGGGGAGCCCTGAAGAACTCATCACCGGCGCCTTCGCCTGAAAGCGCTAATGCGAGTCCGGCGCGTAAGTGAACTCGATGGTAGAGGTCACGGGCAGGGGTGCACCCGATTTTTCTGCTAACTTCTCCGGCCCGAGGTCGAAATAAGTATGAGAGCCGCTCGCGACCAGATTGACCTGATGCTTACCCGAGTGTAATTGCGAGAGGTCCAACGTGTAGCTCTGCCCAGTGATATTGTTCGCCACTATTTTCCCGTCCATTTCCAATGTGTAACTGGCCGGTTTCTTCCCGACTGTTTTCCAGGTCAGAGGCAACTTACTGTCTTTCACGGTGGCAGATTGAAAGGGGGCAGAAAGCGCCATCACGGTAATGTCCGGGGTCTCGTTGCGGTAGAGTGAGATCAAGGCCTTCGTCATGTTCATATAGTAAAAGCCCCAACCACCGCACCCACGGTAACCGCATCCATCCAATTGCGTCGGCTCGATATCGTCGCTTAGCTCCGCACTGTATTCGTCGCCAAAGATATTATGCTTAGGGCCTCCTCCCGTCCCTTTGGCCTGCCCTGCAAATTCGTTCCATTGGTGAATTTGAATGAATCTCGGATGAGTTTCAAAAGCCACTTCCCAACTTGCAAGGTACGGCGCCCCGTGATCTCTGCCCACCGTGCGGGGGTCCAGCCAACCGTCCGGTATTGGAAAAGCCGATGGCGTTACCACAGTCTCTTCCGCCTTGCCGGAGTTATAGGTCACCACTTGGGGGATGATTCCGTCCATCCAAGACCACATTCCGCACCCCTCGGCATGGTTGACTTGGAGCTGGGAAGCTATCCAGCGAATCGTCCAATCCGGCGCCTCGAGCGTTGCTTGATCAAGCATGCTCTTAAGATCTTCGCAAGGGTGGGAAGTATTGAACATGATGGTCAGTAAGGGCTTGCCGTTGTAATAAAGCCACTGGTTCTTGTACTCGGGCTTGTCCAACAAAGTTCTCTTGCTCCAGGCCACAATTCCATTCAATCTTCGCAGCGCGTGGGGCGCCGGAGGTCCGTTCTGCAATCCCAACATGATCACCAATTTCGGCGGGTGTCGGCCTTCTTTTTCCAGTTGGCTGTAAGTCTTGAAAAGCAGTTCAGTCGTCTCCTCAATCTCGTGAGTAGCGCCTTGATGTTGCTCCCAAGCTGGACTCATGGAAAGAAAGTTGGTCCAGTCAATCAGCAACCAATCGATCCCCAGGTACTCGAACCAATCCTCGTGCTTCCTGATTATATTCACGTCGTAGGAACTGTACTTTCCGAAGATCGGTATCGCCTCTTGGGTTCCTTTATTCAGCCCCGGTATGCCTGTGGCGCGATGCGTTTCCCAGCCGACGTTAAGATTGGTGAAGTAGGGTTCGTACTGGAGTCCCATCAGCGTGCCAGGGAATGTTGCAGCTTCCAAATGCCCGTTAGCCTTGGGCGCAACAACAGTGGGATTAGCCGGACCGTTTCCTCTGGCGCAGCCTAAGAAAGACCCGGCTGAAAGCAGGATTCCTGCCAATGCAAACCTAAACCCGTTCTTCATGGGTATTCTCCCAAGCGATGGAAAATGGGGTGAATCAACCTGCTTGGACAAGTCTCGGCTGAGTCCTCGTGATGTTTGCAGAGCATTTTGACGAGCGCAACGGCCATGACAGCCGAAGGCGGCGCCTACGCTGTCCGCCCAACCGGTGGACACTGCACTAGGTTTCTCTTTACGGCGCCGAGCTCTGTGGCGCCGGCTCTGAGACGCACAAATTCACGGTGGCCAAGCGATCCTCTGTTCGTTGTTGATTGACCTTCATTCGCCGCACACTTCAAGCCTTGGCGCTGCGATGCGCTTGGTCCGACGGATAGATGGGAGAGAATATATTCCCAGGCCTGGATTATCGGGTGAGGAGCGAGGCCCGAACAGAACTTTCAGATCCTGGCGCATTGATCTGACACACTAACCAGTGAATGCCTCTCCCGGTGCCCCTGGATGAGCTTGCGGATTCTATTATCTTTCGATTTTGAACCCTATTTTGACCGTGACTTGAAACTCCGCCACCGCACCGTCTTTGATCTTGCCCCGTTCATCCACAACCTCGAACCAATCCATGTTCCGCAGCGTTTTTGCCGCTTCCGCAACCGCCGCTTTTGTAGCTTCGGCAAAACTCGTGGGTGAGGTTCCCACCAACTCTGTGATTTTGTATGTTCCCGGCATTGTGCTTCTCCTTGGTTAATTTGCTTTGCCCGCTGCGATGCATTTTAACTCCAAAAGGTCTTCTAGAGGGACCTGAATCGTGGCACGAGGTGCTGGTTTCATTTGGAATGGGGATCCACTCGATCCGCCAGTCATTCCCGTCCCGCAATGGCGGGACGGGAATGACTGCGTTCCGAATGACACCAGTTCCCGTGCGCTTGACAGTTTGCACAGTGCCCCATAAAATTGAATCGTCTTAGCTCATTGGCGGCATAAAAGGTTGGACATGGATAAGAAGAAAGCCGAGTACTACAAGAAGCGCCTGGTCACGACGCAAGACGAGTTATTGCGACTGGTGACGAAATCCGAGCGCGACGGGCGTGAGGCGGACGAAGAAGCCACTCAGGACATCGCCGACAAGGCCGCCAACTCTTACACCAAAGAGTTCCTTTTCCACCAAAGCGATGAAAACCGGCGTGTCCTGCAGATGGTCAACGAAGCCTTGGAACGCCTCAAGAATGGCTCCTACGGCCTCTGTGTGTCCTGCCAAGGTGAAGTCCAGGTGAAACGCCTGGAAGCGGTGCCGTGGGCGCGCCATTGCTTTGAGTGCCAGGAGAAGCAGGACCAGGGTCTCCTCTAGTGTTCTGTAACATTTAATTCTTTACAGCGTCGGACCTTGTCGAGAATGATGTCCGCCGTGGCTATCCAAACGAACGGTCTGGGAGTCTGGTTCCACGCCGCCAAGTACTCGTAGATGGTTGTTTCGAGTTCTTTAACACTGTGGAAACTTCCCCGTCGGATCTGTTGGCGGGTGATTTCGCCAAACCAACGTTCCACCTGATTGAGCCAAGAACTGCTGGTGGGGGTGAAGTGGAAATGGAACCGCTGCCGCTTCTGGGGCTTCAGCCAGCGTTGAACGGGTGGGCACTTATGCGTGCTGTAGTTATCCAAGATCAGGTGGACCTCCAAGTCCGGAGGTACCGCTTGTTCCAACTGGCGGAGGAAGAGCACAAACTCGCGGCCTCGATGCCGAGGCAGGCACTGACCGATGACTTTGCCGGTGAGGATGTTAAAGGCAGCAAACAACGTGGTGGTGCCGTGCCGGATATAGTCGTGTGTCTGGCGCTCAGGCAAGCCGGGCCGCAGGGGCAGGATCGGCGCCGTTCGGTCCAGGGCCTGAATTTGGCTCTTTTCATCAACGCAGAGCACCAGGGCGCGATCCGGGGGATTCATGTACAGTCCCACCACGTCGCGCACCTTGGTCTCAAACTGAGGGTCGTTGGAGAGTTTGAATTTTTCCACCCGATGGGGTTGCAGATCGTAGCGTTGCCAAGCCCGGTGAACGGACATGTGGGACACTCCCAGTTGCCGAGCCAAGGTGCGGGTGCTCCAGTGGGTGGCATGGGGCGGAGGGGTGTGCAGCGTCGTCTCGATCAACTGCTTCTCCAGGGCGGGCCTCAGCTTGCGGCGCGAGCGCTGGCGTTCGGGGTCATGTCGAAGGGCGTCCACTCCGCCCTGGGCAAAGGCGCTACGGACGGACGACACGGTGGGCCGAGAAACACCCACTTGCCGGGCAATCACCCGGTTGGGGGTTCCCTGCGCCGCCAGCAGAATCACTCGGCAGCGGCGCGCCACTCGTTGGGTCGTACTTCCGGCCCGCGCCAGGGTTTCCAAAGTAGTCTTAACCTCGCCGTTGAGGGTGATAACCGTGCTTGGGCTCAACATCCACCCAGCATACATTATTGACCCTATATGGTCAATTATTAAATGTTACGTTACACTAGCGCACTGAAGAGATATCGAAAGCGAGGTTCGTCTTCGATCTCTTTGCTAGTTACAAAGTGCCAACTCCCTCCCTCCTTCAGGAACTACTCGGCGGTTTGTTCGCTGTAGTCTTTCCTACCGGCTGCCTGTTGTGCCGGCAGGAACTCACCAAACCGGGCGGGGCCTCCGTATGTGATGCCTGTTGGCAAAACCTTCAACCCTGGCTCGGCCCTTCTTGTGAACGTTGTGGTCTCCCGTTCGCCTCATTGCAAACAGCGGACTCTGTCGATTCGCTTTGCGGCTCGTGCCGGCAGGGCGAACAGGAATTCGATCTGGCGCGGAGCTATGGGCTCTACGTCGGAAACTTGCGCAAGATGACCCTGCAATTGAAATTTCACGGGCAGGAATCCCTGGGCTACCGCCTGGGCGCGCTCCTGGCGCGGGAATGGGAGGCTCTGCCGGAGCCTGATTCAGCTATCGTGGCGCCGGTTCCATTACACCCTTCGCGAAGGCGACAAAGAGGGTTCAACCAAGCTGAATTGTTGGCGAGAGGTCTGGTGGGTAAGCTCCGAAAGGAAGGGCGGCTCGGCGGGTCGCGATTAATGGCGGGGTCACTGCGTCGCATCCGCGCCACCCTTCCCCAAGTGGGTCTGAGCGTGAGCGCGCGGCGCGAGAATGTTAGCGGAGTGTTTTCTGTGGGCCGGCCCGAACAGGTGCGTAACCGTACAGTTGTGCTGGTTGATGACGTGATGACTACCGGGGCGACTCTCTCGGCTTGCGCCGCAGTCCTCAAGCGGGCGGGCGCCTCACGCGTCTTGGCTTTGTCGCTGGCGCGCGCCACTCCGCAATTCCCGGACCTGGGCGACGTCGAGCTAGCTTCGCCTATTGACGAATTTAAGCATAACTGAACATAATGAAAAAGGGCGGAGAGGGGTAACGTTTCAGCAGGATGAATGTTATGTCGGAGGATGACCACCAACGGGCGCTGCAAGAACCCGTGCTCGTATTGAACGCAACCTACGAGCCCATAAACGTCACGGCAGTTCGTCGAGCCTTGGTTCTAATTTTGAAAGGGGCGGCAACCACGGAAGAGGATGACGGCAGCTTCATCCATGCCGCTCGATTCGCAATCCGTATCCCTTCGGTCATCAGGCTGCTCGAATTTCGGCGCATTCCCTATCAGACACGGGCCTTGTCCCGGAAGAATCTGCTTTTGCGCGACCGCTACACCTGCCAGTTCTGTGGCCGGGCGTTCCCGGCGCAGGAGCTCACGCTGGATCACGTGATGCCGCGCTCGCGGGGTGGCCATACGGACTGGGATAACCTGGTAGCCTGCTGCCACAAGTGCAACAACCTGAAGGGCGACCGGCTGCCGGAAGAGGCGGGGTTGAAACTTCTGAGGCCGCCGCGGCCTTTTACGCTGCACACCAGCCGTCAGATCATGCGCATGATGGGCCGCTCGGACGAACGCTGGCGTAAGTACTTATTCTGCTGATCTCGGGAGTAAGTCATTTGCTGGAAGGTCGAGCGCAAGCGGATTCCCATCCTGCGAACCTATCCGCCTCCCGACGCTCGATGCTCCGGAGCAACGTCCTGCCGCTGGCTTTTCTGCTGGCCATTGCCACTCTCCCTTACCTCAACGTTCTCCATAACCATTTTGTATACGACGACACCACGCAAGTAGTAAATAACCCCTACCTTCAGAATTTTCATCACTTGAAGGAGATTTTCACTACCCCTGTTTGGTCTTTCCTTGGCGGAGACTATCTCCGTAATTACTACCGCCCGATGATGTCATTCGGGTACTTGCTCTGTTACCAACTTCTCGGGCCCAGACCGCTGGCCTTTCATTGGGTTAATCTCGTACTGAACTTGCTCGTAGTACTTATGCTGTTTCTAGTTAGCCGGCGCATGTTTGATGATCGCGTGTTGGCGTTTGTCGCCGCCGGCCTGTTCGCTATTCACCCCATCCACTCCGAGTCGGTTGCTTGGATCGCCGCCATCACGGACCTCGAGTTGGCCTTCTTCTATCTGCTGACGTTCTGGTTCTACTTGGGACTTTCCAAGGGGCGCGGGGGAAGATTGGTTCTCGGCCAATTGTCCATGGTCGGGAGCTTCGCCCTGGCATTGCTTTCCAAGGAGCCAGCGGTCACACTGGTGCCGTTGGCCACGCTCTACGAGCACTTCTGTCGCGAGGACCGCAATGAGACGAAGGGTCGAATCAAGCTTTCCCGCTACGGCCCTCTTTGGCTCCTGACACTCGTATACCTGATCCTCCGAATGCATTTCGTGGGAGGGTTGGCAGGCAGGTCCCAGTTTCCCGATATGGGGCCGGACGCGGTAATCTTCTCCGCTCTGGCGCTATTTGGCCAATACGTTTGGAAGCTTCTCTGGCCTGCTACACTTTGCGCTTTTTATGCCTTCCGCATGAGCTCGAGTCCTTCCGATCCGCGGGTAATCGCGGGTGCTGTGATGTTGATGGTGTTGGCATTTCTTATTGTCTTCTTCTGGAATCGCGTGCGTTTGGTCTCCTTCGGACTGCTCTTTTTCTTCCTCAACCTGGCCCCCGTTTTGAACGCGTCCTGGATGGCTGCCAATGTATTCACTGAGCGCTACCTGTATTTGCCTTCTGTAGGATTCTGCTGGGTTCTGGGCTGGGCTGGGGCGGCTTTGTGGAGAGCTACGACAAGACACGGCGCCCGGTGGTGCGGCATCGTGGTGGTTTCCGCACTTGCCATTGCGGCATTATGCACTCTCAGAATTATCCGGCGAAACCGGGATTGGCACGACGACGAGAAGTTGTACAAAGCCACACTTGCCCTGCAACCTGACGCTTACATCATTCACAACAACCTCGCCGCGATCTATCTCGACCGGGACGACTTCGAGAATGCCAAGCAGGAATTACGCGAGGCGGCCAGGGTGGCGCCGGATTATCCCTTGATTCTGAATAACTATGGATTGCTAAATCTAAAACAAAAACGTTATGACGAAGCGCTGGGCTATTTGATCCGCTCCGTTTTGAGGAATCCGAACGCGCTTCAACCTCACCTGTACCTGGCACTGGTGTATGAACAGACCGGACATACCGACAATGCAGAAAAGGAATACCGGACGGCGATCGAGATTTCCCCGCTCAGCCAGCATGCTCATGCGGGATTCGGCGAATTCTATTCCGACCAGGGGAGGCTCCTGGAGGCCGAGAGACAATTCCAAGAATCCCTCCAGGCGGCCAAGACGCTGCGTGGTTATTGGGGGCTGGGGTTGGTGTACTGGCGTGAAGGCAGGTATGCGGAGGCTGAGCATGCCTTCCAGGAAGCTGAGGCATTAGTGCCCTCTTCCAGCCGCACCCATATCATGCTGGGGTTGCTCTACACCGATACAAAGAGGAATCGCGAGGCGCTCCGAGAATTGCAAATCGGATTGAAGAGCGAGCCCAAAAATCCTCAAGCCCTCGAGGCGCTGAGGAAACTTCGGAGTCAGGATCCTCCGGGTGGTGGTTCAAGCGCCAGTCCGGTGCGGTGATCAGCTCCACTGCCGGTCCCAGGAACGTTCGTCGTCCCAGTTGGTTGTGGGCTCGAAATAGCCGCTGCCGGGTTTCAGATGCTGCCTCACAGCGTCTTCGTTGAGTGTTACGCCCAGGCCGGGCTGATTCGGAACGGTGATATATCCTTTATTAATGATTGGTGTATCGATGCCCTCCACGAGATCCTGCCACCAGGGCACATCCAGGGAGTGATTTTCAAGCGCCAGGAAATTCTCCGTGGCTGCCGCACAATGAACGCTGGCCATGCAGCCTATGGGCAGGCCTGCGTAGTGCATTGCCATGGGGACTTGGTATTCCATGGCCGCGTCACCGATCTTGTGCGTCTCGAGGATTCCACCCGAGGTGGCGAGATCGGGATGGATCTTGCTCACAGCGTGCCTCTCGCATAGCTTGATGAAATCTTCCTTCAGGTAAATATCCTCCCCGGTGAGCGTGGGTGTGGGGCTTGCCTCCGTGATGCGTTGCCAGAGGTCAGTGTATTGCCAGGGGATCAGGTCCTCGATCCAGGAGAGGTTGTATTTCTCATAAGCCTTTCCCAGCCGGATGCACGATTTCACGCCGATGTGGCCGAGGTGGTCCATGGAAAGCGGGATTTCCATTCCGACGGCTTCGCGGATCGCAGCCACATACTCGCACAGCATGTCGATTCCCTTATCGGTCACCTCGGTCGCAACAAACGGGTGAGGGAGAAATGTCTCCTCCCAGGCGCTCAATCCCGAAGGCCGAGTCACGGTGCCGGGGGTGTCTTGGACCATGTCGATTCCCAGGTCCATCTTCAGCCACGTCAAGCCCATTTCCTCCTTGCGAATTTTCATGTTCCGAGCGTAAATCTTGGGGTCCTTGGACTCGGTGGTGTCGGCATAGATGCGAATCCTGTCGCGGAACTTGCCGCTCAGCATCTGGTAGATCGGGACCCCATAAACCTTTCCCGCGATATCCCAAAGTGCCATTTCGATGGAGACAACGCCGCCTGCCTGCCGCGCCGGACCACCGAACTGTTTGATCTTGCGGAATATGTAGTCGATGCGCAGTGGATTCTCGCCTAGAATGCGGCTCTTCAACATGAGCGCGTAAGTTGGGCTGGCGCCGTCCCGAACTTCTCCAAGTCCATAAACCCCCTGGTTCGTATCAACGCGGATGATCGTGCAAGGACTTGGCCCGGGTTTCACGACGGTCGCCACACGCAGGTCTGTGATCTTCAGGCTGGAGGGACTCGAGTTGGTATTTACATTGCGAAACGCCGGCTCGGAATCAGCTTCAGCAGGCGTCCCCACAAATGCTCCGCCCAGCATCGCAGCCGACGTCTTCAAAATTCCTCGCCGGTCAATCGTCATGTCATTCTGTTTAGACATTGCCCCATCTCCTCTGCATTGGTCGCTCTTACTGCTCCTTTAGCCGTCGCTTAGACCCCTTCGAGGCGGTCCATTGGTTGAATTCCTCGATCATCTGGTGGGTCCACGTGCGATCGATTTCCCCGGGCGTGTACTTCTGCTGCCGCAACATCATATGGCCCCACTCGTCGATCAGGTGGGTGAGTTCGGCTTTATCGGCCACCTCCGCACACAACTGGGGAGGGATAAAGGTGATCCCCTCGGGATCCGTCACGGCCACGTCGCCCGGCATCACAGTCGCATGTCCGATCCGAATGGGAACGTTAAGGCCCACTAACATCGTGTTCTTCAACACGCCGGGATCCGACAGGCGGACATAGACCTGAAAGCCGTGAATCTCCTTCATTCCCGACTCATCGCGAATCCCGCCGTCCACAATTAACCCGGTGTGGCTCTTGGCGTAAATCGATGTCCCGAGGTTGTCACCCGCGAACAGAATCTTTCCGTACATATCCACCACAAGAATGTCACCGGGTTGGAGGGTATCGATCACCCAGGAGTTCTGCGCCCCAATGCGGCCCTCTGCCTTGCCATGCTCATCGATCACGGCGTTAACGTCCGGCCGCACCGGCATGAATACGGCAGTGACCACTCTTCCCGCCAGACGAGGCCCCTCGTTAATCACCTTCCAGCCGCCCTCGAACTGATTCGGATAACCCGCCCCCGTGAGCACCTCGTAGGCTTCCTCCGCGTCCACCGTCTTCATCCGGTTGAGCAGTTCATCCGAAACCTTGGGCCGCCCGTCCGGAAAGCGGTCGCCTTTCCATTCTCGGGTTAGCTCGACGCGCTGCTTAGTTGTGAACATTCCAAGCTGCGCCCATCCGCACACACTGAACCCCAGCACAACAACGATCAATACCAGCAATGAAAAACCCTTTTTCATGAATGCGCCTCCTCAATGCGCGATAAATTCTATTGGCCGCCCGGGCGTGCCGGGCGGACAATTTCGAGCACCTGTTTGTCGGGATTGCTTCGATCTGGCTGAAAAGGGCCGGCCCTATTGAGGCAATCCTCCGTCGCCCACCCCGGAAAGCACGCGCACCTTGAGACTGCCCACGGGGCGGCCATTTTCCTCTGCATTCCAGGTGATCTCCTGCCATTGGATCTCACCTATATCAGGAGCGATCAGTACCATTTGGGCAGGATAAATTTCGTGCGCCCTCACAGGGTAGACGGCCGACCCGGTTTTTTCGGTCCAGCCTTTTGGTAATACCGCAGTCAGGCTGACTTCTTGGGGATTCTCGGTGTCGTTCCGAATGAGCAGCGGGACATGCAAAGCCCCGCCCCGCGGAATGGCCACTTCGGGGATCGGCAGCAGATGAGCCACGACTTCAAGGTTGTGCGCTTTCCAGAAGTCGTGATAGAACCCCCACGAATCGCCGAAGGCGAGCGATAAGCCCTCAGTAGTTGGCGGTTGGAAGCCGGGGATTCGAGTGAGTGGAATCGGCCCGGGTTTTATACCTTCGAAAATATCACCCGTGATGCTGCTCTCCACGAGAGATTTGCCGAAAATGAAGTGTGTCGGCTGTTCAAATCTTGAAACGTCGCCCTTGGCGAGAGCTTCCTTTCCGATACTTCCTCCCTGCGTGAGGTAAAAGGTCATTTGCTCGGCGGCAAGATGCCCGTAGGACACATGGTGGGAGGGTGATACAAGAGAATTTGAGTACTGGGGGCCTTTGCCTTCGAGGAAGTTCTTACGGAAGGGAGACTGGAGTCGCTTGCCATGCCGGTCCCCCGAAAAAGCGTCGAACGCATCCGTGAAATAATAGATTTTCTTCGGTTGCCATGGGTGGAGCCCTTCAGTCATGTTCATTACGCGCATTCGGTCGCGTGGTGCGGTAACCTGTTCGGGAAAGGCTGTGGGATCCGCAGCCATATCGAAGGCCTCGGTTGCCATAACGCCCGCTGCCTGGTGATCATCATGATTCTCTCCCGCCACGTAACCGGGAAGCAGAGTGATAATAACTTCCGGCCGAGTCAGCCGAACCAAGCGGACGATCTCATCCAGGACTCGGCCATGGTTCCAGTTTTCCAATGACCAAAGAACATCCTGACCCGGAGTATCGTGGCCACCCAAATACCATACGTTTTCGATGCCCAGGAATTCCAAGGCTCGCCGTGATTCGAGGACGCGCTCCTGCCCGAGGGCGGCGGCGGTTTCCTGTGCGATCTCATTACGACCCCCGTCGCCAGACGAACAAAGGATGGCAGCACCGCGTTTGTGCTCATCCAAGATCGCCCTGGCGAGGTATCCCGAGATCAACATGTCGTCGTCAGGATGCGCGATGATGAGCAAGAAATCTGCCTTGTACCGGTCATCAGGTCCCGGGAGGGGAGGAGCTTTCGGGAGCTGCGCGAAAGCTCCGGCAGCAAAGAGCAGTAGAGAAAACGTAGCAATAACGCACGATTGGCTTTTCATGAGCCCTCCATTAGTCTGCACCCACATCTTCCGGAACCTGTATTTCAGAAGATAAGCTCTACGTCCAGTCGGAAGACTCGCAGCTTAGGGATTGGGCACTGGGTTGCGAAAACTTATGAGGTCCCGCCGCGAGTGGCGCCCACGCCCCACGGCCGCAATGGCATAGACCATTCCATCCTTGCCAATAGCAAGCGCCTGGGCATCGCCCGGTCTCGATCCGTCTTCAAGCTCCACAACCCCGTGGTCAACCTGCTTCTCCGAGGAAACCTCATAGGTGACCAGATCTAGGGCCGAACCTCTTCTGGCTTTTTCGTTGGAATCAGCGTTGGTCCTGTCGGCTGGACCTTTTAGGGGCGCACCCGTGAGATGGTAGAGAATCTGGCCACTGGGGCCGAAGGCAAAACCCAAGTATCCGAAATCAGACAGATCGTTCATGCCCGATTTTCGCGTTCCATCGGAGACCAATCGCGTCAGGACCTCGACATCTTCGGAACGGGGGTCAAAACGGAAGAGGTAGCCCGACTTCCCATGTATAGCGTAAAAAGTCCGGAACGTGGGAGACCAGAGAGCTACGAGCCAGTTAAAGCCCATGCAGTTGGACCGGTTGACGTCGATCCAATTCCCAAAGTGCTCTTTGTCGAGACTGGACCCGAGCACCTGTTCAATCGTGTCGGTGTCATAGCGGTAGCGGAAAATGCTCCCGCTCGAGATCGTGAAATAGCAGGACCCATCCTCGAGGTTGACGGAAAGGCTACGGTCGAGCATATTCCAATTGGCGCCGGTGCCGTTTTCCGCCTGACCCGCCACGGGGCCCATGTTCTTCATCTCCCGTGTTTTCAGGTCATAATAAAGAAACAGACCGGAGGGCCAGGTAAGGCCGTAAAGGCGGCCCCGTTGAGTGTCCATGGTCATACCGATGATGCCTTCGCGTGGCGGGGCCTTAGCATACTCCTCGAATTTGCCGGTGCTCAAATCGTAAGAGAGGAAGTGCCCGCCCGGATAGGTTCCATACCCTTCTCCAGTGGGGGATACTTGCTTTCCAAAGTATTTCAAATGGTCGTAATAACCCAAATGGGTGGCAAAATAAAGTTTCCCGTTGGATTCCACAAATTGCACGTGAGATTTTCCTTGCGGAATCGCGTGCAAGTTTTTCTCTCCCACCGCCTCGGTCAGATCGCCGAGGTGACGGATGCTCTTGGTGGAAGGGTCAAGCGAGTACATCTGCGCGCCAATCTCGATGTGGTTCGTGTCCAGGACGTAGTAAACGCGCCCGTCGCTGGCCACCAAGCACGAGCTGTAGTTTTCCTGGCCTTGCGGAAAGCCCGAATCGTACATGTGGGCCGCTAGCACCCCCGGTCTTGAAGGCGGCTGCGCGGCTTGCCAGAACTTCGGTCCACTCCAGATAGAAAAAAATAGCAAAGCCACGGCAAACCAGAGAATTTGCTTTCGCCGCGGCAAATAATTGGCCATCCCAAACCTCCTTGAATGTATATGATCTGTAAGTATCCCCCGGCAATCCCGGGGACTTTAGGTAATGAGCCGCTCCAAGCGGCTAGGCGAGGTCGCTAACGCGGTGCCAAATTGGTTCAGCCACCTTGATGGTGGCCGCTGATCGCCACAGGTCCATCCGGCCCAGTCATCTTTCTTCTCGCTCCTGCTTGCGGATGTCCTCCTGAATCACAGCCTCATCGCGGCCCAGTGGGGGACACGAAAAACCCTCGTGCCCCGAAGTGCTGCCCCACGAAATTTCGTTTCCTCTCTCCGTACACCCGCGCCAGATGGATCGTGCTCTTGCCTTTGGTGTGTCCAATCACTTGCGAAACCACTTACGTGGGAGGAATCGCCCTCACCCAGTGCACATTAACCGGCCTCAGATGCCTTCGTCGGTCTGACTTTCCTTTTGCTCTGCCAGCCGACGGAATACCTCTCCCGGATACCGCCTCAGTTCCTGGTACAAAGTCTTCCTTCAGCACTTCGGGATGAAGACTAGAGGGTATTTGAACTACTGTCAAGCCCAATTAGCCCAGCCCAATTAGCCCAGAAGTGGCTGGACCTTGAATTCAGAGGCGCGCGGGTATACATTACCAGCCGGACGAAAATTGAAAACGGAAACTCTGATTTATTCGGGAAGATGAGTTTTGCCGTTGATTATCCAAGGACCGCGCCCCGAAGGCCCAATGTTTGAGCGGGCGCTGGTTCGACCGGTGCAGTGAATCCCCACTTCAGTTTGACAGGTTCGCGGAGGGAAGGAGCAAGAATGGGAAGGCTGGAAGGAAAGGTGGCGATCGTGACTGGTGGCGCCGGGGGAGGAATTGGCCATGGAATATCCACCGTCCTGGCCGCTGAGGGGGCACATGTAGTCATCGTCGAGATCGATCTGGAATCAGCAAGGCTGCTGCAAAAGCGCATCGAGGCTGACGGCGGAGGCGCCTCGGTGGTGCGAGCTGACATTAGCAAGGCCGCGGAGGTCCGTTCGGCCGTCGAGGATGTTGTTCGTCGTCACCAGCGGCTCGATGTTCTGGTGAACAACGCGGGAATCGGTCTGGTCCGGTCCTTGGCGGAGGCGACGGAGGAGGAATTCGATCGTGTAGCCTCGGTTGACCTGCGCGGCATGTGGCTTTGCTGCAAGTACGCGATTCCCCACATGCAGAAGCAGAAAGGCGGCGCGATCGTCAACATCTCTTCCGTCCACAGTCGCACCACGCTGCCGCTGTTTGGCATCTATGCCGCCATGAAAGCCGGCGTTGGGGGGCTCACACGGGGCATCGCCGTGCAATACGGGGCGGACAATATTCGGGCCAATGTGATATGTCCCGGGATGGTGGACGGCGCCCAAACGCGCCAAGTCATGGCCAAGTTCACGCCCGACGTTGACGCTTGGATGACCAATCGCGTGCGCCGTCAGGCCATACCGCAAGCCATCCAGCCCGAGGACGTTGGGCACTTGGCGGCTTTCCTCGCCAGCGATGAGGCGCGCTGCATTACTGGGGTCGAGATTCCCCTTGATGCCGGCTCCTGGGCCCAGATCGCGAGCTGCGATTGAGGAACCCTGCGCCTGACCGCAATTGAAAAATGCTGATGTTCAATTTTCTACGTTTTTACACGGGCGGTGACACAAATTGGAAAACTCCTCGCCAAGCGGTGCGGAACGGGCCTGAATACCCGGAATACGCGGACCAGAATTTCCCGAATCCACAGGCGGGTTTCCAACTTGGTCGTGGGCACAACAAACTCCTAGGAGGTGAACTTATGGGTAAGCAAATTCGTGTCCTTCAGTACGGGGTGGGGCCAATCGGCGCAGGGATAGTGCGCCTGATGCTGGAGAAGCCGGAACTGAAGATCGTTGGGGCTGTCGATGTCGACCCCGCGAAGGTAGGAAAAGACCTGGGGCAGGTGGCAGGTGCAGGACGGGACGTCGGTGTGGTGGTTGCTCACGATTTGAAGTCATTATTGCAATCACGAGCCGATGTCGTCGTGCATACCACCTCATCGTACTTGAAGGACGTGGTGGATCAACTGGTCGAGTGCTTGGAGGCGGGCATGCACGTAGTCTCCACGTGCGAGGAGCTTTCCTATCCGTACCGCAAGCATCCGGCCTTGAGTGAGAGACTCGACCGCTGCGCACGCGAGCATAACGTGGCTTTGCTGGGGACGGGTGTTAACCCGGGCTTTGCCATGGACAAGCTGGTGCTAACTCTTGCTACGGTTTGCCACAAGGTGACCAAAGTGCAAGTCCAGCGGATAGTCGATGCTTCGCGCCGCCGCCTGCCGTTACAGAAGAAAGTGGGGGCGGGAATGACCGCGGAGGAATTCCATGCCCAGGTGGCTGCCGGGACGATCAAGCACCATGGATTGCCGGAGTCGGTGGCGATGATTGGGGATTCCCTGGGATTACCCGTGGAGCGCATTGAAGAGACCATCAACCCGGTAGTGGCCACCGAAACCGTTCGCAGCGAATACTTGGAAGTAGCTGCGGGCCGAGTGGTGGGCGTGCACCAAGTAGCACAGGGGCTGGCAGACGGTAAGGCGAATGTCCGCTTGGAATTACAGATGTATCTCGGGGCGCGCGATCCAGTGGACGCGATCACCATCAGTGGAGTTCCCGACTTGAGTCTGCGTATTGTCGGAGGCATTCACGGGGATCTCGCCACTACGGCCATTGCGGTCAATTGCATTCCAGCCATCCTGGAAGTCAAACCGGGACTTCGCACTTCGCGCGACATCCCCATGTGCTTTTTGCCGGGGGCCTAACGCCGTCCCAACGTGCCCTGGCTCTTCGCTCCAGGCTGGGTCCTCATCCAGCCTGGACGATTGGAGGGAATCATGAGCGAAAACCCGGATAAGCCGAAATCAAGAATAGTTGAGGAGTACGTCGGGAAAACCCCCACCTCGCAACAGTTGTATCAGAAGGCTCGAGATCTGTTTCCGAGTGGCGTGACCCATGACGTGAGGTACCTTCAACCGCATCCCATATTCGTTTCGCGCGCCGATGGCGCCCACAAGTGGGACGTTGACGGCAATGAGTACGTGGACTACTTCGGTGGGCACGGCGCTCTCCTCTTGGGTCACAATCATCCCGCCGTGTCGGAGGCGGTTCGGGAGCAACTCGCGCGTGGGGTCCACTTCGGCGCTTCGCATGAATTGGAACTTGAATGGGCAACCCTGATCCAGAAGCTCGTTCCCTGCGCCGAGCGGGTACGGTTCACGGTCACCGGAACAGAGGCTACGCTCCTCGCCCTCCGGGTGGCCAGGGCGTATACGGGTAAGAATATAGTGGTTCGATTCGCCGGACACTTTCATGGGTGGCACGATCACGTTGCTTTTAATGATGCCGGCGGCGCGCCGGGCATCGTGAAAGGCATCGTGGACAGCGTGGTGATCTGTCCGCCCGGCGACCTCGAGTCCGTGAAACAGGTGTGCGAGACTCGCGACGACGTGGCGGCCATCATCCTCGAACCCACGGGGGCGACGTTTGGCAAGGTTCCCATCGATCCGCAATTTCTCAAAGATCTAAGGAGCCTGACGGCGCGCCTGGGGATCCTGCTCATCTTCGATGAGGTGATTACCGGTTTTCGCTGCTCACCGGGCGGCGCCCAGGGCTTTTACCACGTGACACCGGACCTGACCACCCTGGCTAAAATCATTGCGGGAGGATATCCGGGCGGCGCACTCGTGGGGCGGGCTGAAATTATGAAGGTCATGGATTTCAGACGGGAAAACGGCATCTTGCCTCCCAAAGTACCCCATCAGGGAACTTACAATGCCGAGACTGTTTCCGCCAGAGCAGGGATTGCGACTCTCAAGATAATTTCTACCTCTGACGCCATCGCCACAGCCAATCGCACCGCGGCGTGCCTACGCGAAGAGTTGAATGCGATCCTGCGGCGGCTTGGTTCCAGTTGGTGCGTCTATGGAAACTTCTCCAATTTCCATATTTTTGTGAATCCTGATAACGAGCCTGTGGGACCTGAGGACATCATGGCCGGCAAGGTGCCTTGGCAAAAGCTCAAGAATTTGTCAGGGGGCGGTGACCTCCCGCACCTGGTCCGAACGGGATTCCTCTGCGGCGGAGCGGATATAGCCATCTGGCCAGGGGGTCTCTTGTCTTGCTGCCACACCCTCCAGGATGTCGAGCGGACGGCTGGGGCATTCGAAAAGCTGCTCAAAATGCTCGCTGAAGAAGGCCGGCTTGCGTAGGGTTACGTTAGCCACTACGTCACACTGCTCTTCGCAATCATCCGAGCGCATGAATTCCTGCCCGCTAGCGTCCGGTCACAGCTAATTCTCGACAAATGCTCGCACCGGTTTTGTGGGGCCGGGGCTCGCTGCCCCGGCCCACAAACGGTCAAGTAATGCCCTTGTCTACGATAGGGTATTACATGACGATAGCCGGGGCTGTTATGCCCGCCTCGCAACGAAGCAGTTTCAGTCCTCCTTCCTCCGTTGCGTGGAACCTTTCGAAGCGCAAAACTGGTTGAATTCCTCGGTCATCTGGTGGGTCCACTTGCCATCAATCTCCCCAGGCGTGTATTTCTGCTGCCGAAGCATCATATGGCCCCACTCGTTAACGAGGTGAGTGAGTTCGGCCTTATCGGCCACTTCCGCGCACAACTGCGGAGGGATGAAGGTGACCCCTTCGGGATCCGTCACCGCCACGTCACCCGGCATCACCGTAGCTTGGCCGATGCGGATGGGGACGTTGATTCCCACCAGCATCACGTTCTTCAGCGCGGTGGGATCCACGCCGCGAGTGTAGACTCGGAAGCCCTCAATCTCACTTATTCCCGATTCGTCGCGAACCGCGCCGTCCACAATTAAGCCGGTGTGGCTCTTGGCGTAAATCGAGGTCCCAAGGTTGTCACCGATGAGCGTGCCATCTTTGATCTTTCCGAACAGATCCGCCACCAGGATGTCACCGGGTTTGAGGATGTCGATTATCCAGGAATTCTGCGCTCCAACTCGACCCTCTGCCTTGCCGTGCGCGTTGATCACGGCGTTGACGTCCGGCCTCACCGGCATGAATACGGCAGTCACCACCCTTGCCGCCATACGTGGCCCCGTGTTAATTATCTTCCACCCGCCTTCGAACTGATTTGAGAATCCATGCCCCACGAGCACGCCCCAAGCTTCCTCGGCGTTCAACCGTGGCCATCCGTTTGAGCAAGTCATCGGAGACCTTAGGCCGCCCGTCCGGAAAGCGGTCACCTTTCCATTCTCGGGTCAAATCGATGCGCTGCTCACTCGAAAACATCCCAAGCTGCGCCCATCCGCACACACTGAATCCCAGCACAACAACGATCAACACCAGCAAATAGAAGTTCTTTTTCATGTATCCGTCTCCTTAATAGAATCAACAGAGTATAGCAGGGAATTCGGGCCTGCATAGTGAGCCACGGCGAATCAAAATCTGTAGCTTACTGTTTTGGGCCGGAAACTTGCGGACGGTTCCAGATCGCAGGACTTCCAAACCTCGCCATCCCCACCCAGCCTGCCTCAATACCTCCCTCTCTGGCCCCTTCTCTGTTACAATCAAGCACTTCGTAGTATCCTCTATTCAGGAGCAGCGAAACTCAATGAGAGCCGAATATCTCGGGCAGGTGATTGAGTACTTCGATCCCATGCTGTCGCTCGATGCCAGGCACTCGGACTGGTTTGTCGAGCGGCCGGACAGCCCCCACCTCGAAATGAAGGCCGTATTGATGAACACGACGGCCGATACCAAGACTCTCTTCAGCGGCCATCAGGGTTCCGGCAAAACGTCCACGTTGAACAAACTCGCCGCTGATCCCGAGATCAGCCGGAAATTCTTCATCGTTCAGTTCTCGATCAAGGACGAGCTCAACATCGCTGACCTCACCTATACGGACCTGCTGGTGTCCATGGGAGCACGCCTCTACGCGGTGGCGGAAAAAGCTCTGTGCCTGAACGGGAAGCTTAAGAAGGACCTCGATGAATGGTCCGCGGAAGTATCGCGGGTCTGGAGCAAAACCGACCAGGCGGAGGTCAAGGTCGAAGCAGGCATCAGTGCCTTCTTCCTAAGAGCCACGGGCTTGCTCAAGACCGGTTTCGAGGACAAGGAGGAGTTTCGCAAAAGATTCGAGCCTCGGATTCCCCAGCTCATCGAAATCATCAACCGCATTATCGCGGCGATCGAAACCCACCCCGAGGGCGAAAACCAGGAGGTGCTGCTGATCCTCGATGACCTCGACAAGCCCACGGTGGAGGTGGCGAAGGACCTCTTTATCAACAAGGGCACCATCCTCGCGCAGCCGCGGTGCAAGATCATCTTCACCGTGCCGACTTCACTGCTTTATTCGGGTTAATATAACGTGGTGAAGCGGAGCTTCGGCGAGCCGTTCATCTTGCCGAATTTCAAGATCAAGGAACAGAATGGCGTGCGCAACCATTTGGCTTGGAGCCGTATGCGCGAAATTGCAGAGCGACGGCTGGATATGGCGCTGATAGGATCGCAGGCGCTCGATTATGCTGTCGAGATGAGCGGCGGAGTGGTCCGCGAGCTGGTGCGGATTATCCACAGTGCGGCGAGCCGCGCGGTGGCCACCAATGCCAACTCCATCCAACAACACCACGTGGAACATGCCGTCGACAAGCTGAGGATGGAATACAGTTTTACCCTGACGCGTCAGGAATACATCAACATTCTGAAGCAGGTCCACGAGACGAAGCTGCTCAGGTCTGACGACGAAAAACCCCTGCTCGACCTGCTTCACAATCTCTTCATCCTGCAGTACTCGAACGGATCGGGCTGGTACGGAGTTAACCCCATTGTCCACAAGCTTATCGGAGTTTAATCCGATTCTTCCTCAGCCCTCGCCGCTTAGCAGTGCGGACAAGGAGCGCGTGGCTGAAATCACTGCGACGGTAGGCGCCGCTCACCAGCACGGCTGCATTTATTTCGGCATTTGCAATAACCGGTTGAAAACCGTGGCGGTCGAGGAATCCCTCGAAAAGTCGCTTGCTGCCAAGGGGATCACGACTTCTCGGGTGGCCCTCGCTGAGAGGTATGAATCCGATGCTGGCCCGCATTATCGAATTCAAATCTCCGACCCAGTCACCTACCTTAGCGACCATGCCCAGCCGGAGCGGGAACTTTTCTTCATCCACGGCCTGCCGGAACTCATTCGGGCGCAAACTGGCGGCGATTATTCCAAAGTCTCTCCCGTTTCCCAGCTTCTCAACTACCGCCGCGAGCTTTTCCGTGATCGCACCCTTTGCGCCTTCTTCTGGCTTGTCCCCGAAACTGTGGCCTACCTCATGCAGAAGGCGCGCGACTTCTGGTCTTTCCGTTCAGGAACAGTCTATTTCCTGGAGGTCGAGGAGGCCCCGGCCAATCGAGAGGTAGGCGCCTTGAGGGAGGAAAGCGAAGTTAGTACACGCTGGGCTGGGGATCTCGAGGAAAAGCTAAACCTCCTCGCCGCTTATCGAAGAAAATCACCTGCGGACGATAACGCGATCGGGAACCTTCTGCTGGACGTCGGCCGCCTGCACACTGAACGGCATGAATCAGAAAAAGCGTTAGACTCACTTCATGAAGCAATGGCGACTTTTGAGCGTCTGGGGCTCGAAGACAGGATTCGGGATACCAAAGTGTGGCTTGCCCGCGCTTTTGAGGGTGCGGGTAGGTTGGACAAAGCCGAGAAATGCCTCCAGGAAGCCATCGAGATCGATGAGCGCTTGGGAGACGAACCCAACCTCGCCACCGATTACAACGAGCTGTGCGTGATTTACCAAGCGGAGGGCCAGTTAGAAGAAGCGGGGAGGTGGCTGCGCAAGGCCATCGAGATCGCTGAGCGCTTGCGAGACGAACCCAACCTCGCGATCGGCTACAACAACCTGAGCCAGGTTTACAAATCGCGGGGCCGACTAGAAGAGGCGGAGAAGTGGCTGCGCAAGGCCATCGGGATTGCTGAGCGCTTGGGAGACGAACCCAACCTCGCGATCGACTACAACAACTTGAGCCTGATTTACAAATCGCGGGGCCAGTTAGAAGAGGCGGAAAAGTGGCTACGCAAGGCCATCGAGATCGATGAGCGCTTGCGGGACGAACCCAAGCTGGCGATCGACTACAACAACCTGAGCCAGATTTATAAATCGCGGGGCCAGCTAGATGAGGCGGAGAAATGGCAGCGCAAGGCCTTCGAGATCGATGAGCGACTGGGGGACGAACCGAACCTAGCCATCAGCTACAACAACCTCAGCGCGATTTACCAAGCGCGGGGCCAGTTCGAAGAGGCAGAGAAGTGGCTGCGCAAGGCCATCTCGCTTATGGAACCGAAAGGGCCGTCCGCAATTCTTGAGACACTCAAACGGAATTTGGAGGCGTTATCAAGAAAGCGGCAACTTCAAGCCGTTCCAATGTCCGAAAACCCACACAGTTGGACCAAGGCTCCGTAGCCTCTCACCTTCTTGCCACCCGTGCGTTGCGGGCCGAGGTAATCCGCCACCCGCCGATTGATCGAACCCAAGGAAGCGAGTACTCTATGGCTAGCGCAGGTTATGGCGAGAGGTTGGGAAAGCAAAGCGGTCGAGTCACAGATGGAAGCGGCGCGGTCGGACCAGACGGCTTCTTCCAAGGAACGCCTTACCCCTGAAAAGGCCGATGCGCAGCGCAAGAAGGAAACCTTGCTTCTTGCCAGGACCCACCTTCTGCAACAACTCCAGTCCAGCCAACGTCTCCGCCACCGCGAGATCATAGAAAAGGCGCTTGCCGATTTGGAGAAACTGGTGGCCGCTGTGGATGGGCTCGGTCGATGACTGGCGCTGCGGCTACAATTTACTTTGCACGCTTCGCCGTCCACTCCCGGTCGAAGCGTTCGCTATGAATCGTTCCCTTTATGGAGTCCCCGTCAACCGTGCCGGCGTATTCCATTGTGAAAGTACCGTTGGGAGTTTCACGTTTAATGGTGAAGCTGATTTTGTTGCCGGTGACTGAACCCTCAAACGGAACCTCCCCGCGTTGTCCTTTCATCGTGCCCTTTATCGTGCTACCGTCCTGCTGGATCGTGAGGGTCTGAGTCATGGTTCCGCGGGGACTCGTGGACGACATTTCCCAAGTTCCGGCAACCTTCGCGGGTTCGTCAGCGGCCATTGCCCTGCCGCCGCAGATCAGCAATATGCCACAGGCCAATACGAATGCTAACAAATAGGCATTTCTCTTCATGGAAGCATCTCCTTCTTATCGATTGCGTTCTGTCAAAAACTTCTCTTCTTTAAAGCGATAATCTGTTGGAACGACGGGGGAAGTTGGTATTTCTGGTTTCTCCCCCTGCCTTGCGTGACACGGCGGTTGGTCTGATTGGTTTGGGGCGCGGAGTCCGGCTGCGGAATCGGGCTTGACTGAATAAGCAAAAAGGCGGTGAAGTCTCTCTTTCCAAAACCACCCTTCAGGGAACCCGCCAGGTTCCCGAGAGACTCACCGCCATGGGTAAGATAACACGTTTGGTACTTTGGCTCTGCCGGAAATTTACTCGCCAGGACTTGCAAGACCTCATCGAGCAACTGCAGCAGGTCCTCGCCGGGCGCGAACCCGAACTCCATCCCCGCGACGATTTTCGCCAGCAGCATCCTCACTACCGCGATTTTTACGTCGATCCTCAAACCCCTCTGATTCAGCCTCCTGCGCCTCCTCCTCCCCAGCCCACCCTGGACTGGCAGCAGTTGTGTGATCGCTATCAAGAGCGGCATGGCCGACCCCTGGCTCCCGTGCGGCGACAGGGCACACGCACCCCGCCTGCCGACTGTCGCTGTGCTCATTGCGGTGCGCCTCGTGATTTCCTCTATCTCAACGATGGCCGCCAAGCCAGCCAACTGCTTTGCAAAGTCTGTCGCCGCTTGTCCCAGCTTCCTCCCCGTCATCGCCCCAGGAAAACTCCTTATTGGTGTCCCTACTGCCACAGCGCCCTCTACCGCTGGAAACAGCGTCCCGACTGCACCATCTACAAGTGCCCTTGCGACCGCTGCCCTCGCTACCTGCAGGAGCAACATGCTTTGCAGTGGAACGAGAAGCTGCTCCAGAAGCTCCGCCTCTCGCAATTCAAGCTGCGCTACCAATATCGCCAATACCACTTTCAACCCGCTCAACTCGCCCCTTCCGCTCCCCATCGGCCTAGCGTCAACCTGACCCGCATTCATCGTTCTTCCGACCTCTTAGGGCTGGTCCTGGCCTTCCACATCTCCTTTGCCCTCTCCGCCCGCAAGACCGCTCAGGTCCTGCGTCAAGTCTTCGGCGTGCCCCTCAGCTACCAGTCCGTCCTCAACTACGCTCAGGGCGCCGCCTACTACTGCCACGCTTTCAACCTGCGCCACAAAGCCCCGCTCAGCCCCACCGCCACTGGCGACGAGACCTACATTCGTGTCGCCGGCAAGCACCAATACACTTTCTTCTTCCTGGATCCCCAACAACACCAGATCACGTCCTATCACGTGGCCGCGGAGCGCGACGCCTTGGCCGCCACCGTGGCTCTGGGCGAAGCCGCTCGCACCCTGTCGGAAGATCGCTCCCTGCGTTTCATCACGGACGGCAACCCTGCCTATCAAGCCGGCGTGCACTTCCTCAACGCTCACCGCTCCCCTTCCCAACCCGCCCATACCCTGCGCCAGGTGATCGGCCTGGAAAATCGCGACGCCGTCTCCACCCAATTTCGCCCCTTCAAGCAACTCATCGAACGCCTCAATCGCACCTACAAGTACCACGTGCGCCCGGCTTGTGGCTTCGCTACTCAGAATGGCGCCGTGGCGCTCACCACCCTGTTTGTCACCCACTACAACTTCCTGCGCCCTCACTTGGCCTTGGGCTACCGGGTTCCTGTCCCCTTGCCAGAACTTAGCTCGGTCACCACGCTGCAAGGTAAATGGAATAAGATCCTCGAACTCGCTCTCGCCGCCTGACTCCAAGCGGAGGTAAACTTCCTACCGGCCAGGGCGGAGGATAGGGCTACGCAGGGATGCGACCTGAGCGCCGACACTGGGGCCGGGATTGATCGGGGGGCGACCCAAACTCGCTCCCCTCAGTCCAGATCAATCCTGGCAAGAAAGCGATAAATCCAAAGCCTGACAATACCGACCCTCCATCCTTCCTACTCCTTGCCCGAAATCTTCCGTCAGCCACGCTCATTTGTCATGGCTCTTTCATAGAACTTTTGACAGAAGCCTGTGTTAGGGACTACAAGCCTAAGGGCGTGCCTCGATGTAACCGTCCACGCGCAGCCCGATCGGGAGTTCGTGGCCCGCGTTCAGTTGCACGAGCGTTTCGAGAATTTTCTTGTCAACGTGTTCGGCCGGTTCGTCCGTCCGCACGTTTTTCCTGCCTAACTGCTCGCCAATTTGCACCACCTGTCCCCAGAATTTGCGGTCGCCGAACGTCCGGGCGGTGACATAGGAGCGGGCCCCCAAGCGCAATTGGGCGACATCGGATTCATCCACGTCCACCCGCACGCGCAACACTCGGCAATCGCCGAGGGTGAAAACGGGGTCCGGGTTGTTTGCGGAACTCACCACGATTTCTCCAGCGCGATGATGGCGCCGGAGGATCACGCCGTCGAGGGGCGAGCGGATGAAGCTCTTCTCGTACCTGGCTTGGTTCTGATTCAAGTCGGCTTGGGCCAGACGCACGGCGGCGCGGGCCATCTCGACATCTTCCGGGCGCGCCTCCGCGTCGATGAGCTGGTAGTGCTGGAGGGCTTCCTCGTAACGAGCCTTTGCCATCTTAGAGCGGTTCTCGTAGCTTTCCGTCTCTTCCCGGGAGACGACGCCCTTTCCAAAAAGGCGTTGGCGGCGCTCCATCTCGGCTGCAGCGTTGCTCGCGTTGGTCTCAGTTTCACGCACGGCCGCCAAAGCTTCGGCGCGTTCCTGCCGGCGGGCGCCGTTGAGGATTTTCTCGAGGTTAGCCTGCCGGTCGGCCAGGGTGGCTTGCGCGGCCAGGACGCCCGCATGGTAATCGTCGTTCACGAGGACGGCGAGCACCTGGCCCTTCCTTGCTTTGTCCCCTTCGTCCACGAGAACCGCTTGAAGTTTCCCGGTGATTTCCGAGCCCACATTGATGCTTTCGGAAACAGGCTCGACGATACCCGGGCCTGCCACCCAGCCACCCGAGGCAGGGGCCGCGAGCTTGGCCGCCTCCGGGGGCTGTGTTTCGGTCGCCTTGCCCCGCCGGGATACCAGATTTCCGCTAAAGATTCCCAAAGCGATTCCGATAGCAAGCAAGTAAACACTGCGGCGTTTCATAGGTTCCTCCTGAAGACAGTTGTCAGTCGTCAGTTGTCAGTAGTCAGTAAGAGCAGTCCCTGAGAACTGATGACTGACGACTCCAAAGACGTCAGTCGTCAGTTGTCACTAAGAACAGTGTTCGAGAACTGAGGACTGAGAACTGATTACTGATGACTTGTTTAGCGGCGCGGTTTCTGTGGAGCCGCCGGAAATACGCCCATCTTCGATCCGCACCACGCGATCGCCGTATTCGAGCACGCGGTTGTCATGAGTGACTACGACCACGGCGCGCCCCTGCCGGTGCGCCAGCTCGCGCAGCATTTCCATCACGAAGCGGCCGCTATGCGAGTCGAGCGCGGCGGTGGGTTCGTCCGCCAGAATCACCTGGGGTTCGGTGGCGACGGCGCGAGCGATGGCCACGCGCTGCTTCTCCCCTCCGCTCAGGTCAGCCGGAAAAGAGTCGTACCTCGGCCCTAATCCCACCTGTTCCAGAAGACCTCTGGCCCGGCGCTTTGCTGCTGGTCCCCGCTGGCCCTTCAGGTCGAGCGCCAATTCCACGTTTTCTTCCGCCGTCAGCGTGGGGAAGAGGTTGAAGCCCTGGAAGATGAACCCAATATTTTCCAGACGGACGCGGGGCAGTTGCTTTTCGCCGAGGCGAGTGACCTCCTCCCCGAGTATCTTCACGCTGCCCGACGTCGGCTGAAGTATGCAGCCGAGGATCGAAATCAGCGTGGTCTTGCCGCTGCCCGAAGGGCCCATCAGGAGCATGACCTCGCCGCGCTCCACCTCCAAGGTGGCGTCATCCAAAGCCCGGAAAGCGGTGGGGCCGGCGCCGTAGATTTTTGTGACCTGGCGAGCGGATATTGGTTTTTGCATGTCATGGACTCCTTTTTTTCTGGTCGCTGGGGCGAGCAAGAGGGTCCTCACCCGGTCGCCCTGCGGCGACCACCCTCCCCAAGGGAGGAGCTGTAGTCTCTAGTCCGGACTACCGTATCTCGAGTCCCGTATCCCGTATGCCGTTTCACTGCTTAAACACCATGGCCGGATCGATCTTGGTGACCTTGTTGATGGAGACGAAAGCCGCGGCGACGCACATCGCGACGGTCAGGCCAAGCATTCCGACGCCCAGTTGCCACGGCAAAACGATGTTCGCGCCGCCCTTGCTGCTCTCGTGCACCACGAGGATGCTTAAAGAGATACCCAGAGCGTATCCGATGAGGGCCGCGATGGCCGCTTGCCTCATAATGATCTTGTAGATGTAAGCGTTCGTGGCGCCCATCGCCTTGAGGGTTCCAAATTCGCGCAGGTGGTCCATGGTGCTGGAGTAAATCGTCTGGGCTACCACCACCACGCCCACGAGCAAGCCGAGCCCCGCCGCCATCAGCACGGCCATGCCCGCGCCCGTGGTGTAGAGCCAGTAATGACGCGTCATATCGGAGAACTGCTGACGCGTGAGAACGTTGACGCCCGTGAGGCCGGCTTGCAAGCGCCGGCGCAAATCCTCCACGTTCACGCCCGCTTGCGCCTTAATCAGGATGAACATCGTCTGGTCGTCGCGTAGGCTCGCATAGTCCAGCGCGTTGCGGTAGTTGGTGAAAACGTAGGGCGAGGTAGTGAAGGTCCGGATGCCTTGGGTGAAGCCAACCACGCGAGCGCGACGGCCGACGATTTCCGCCGTATCCCCGAGGTGACTCACCCCCAGCTTCTGGAAATAGATTCGGTCGACCATGACGCTGTCATCCACTTTCAGGTCCTCCCGCCTGCCTTCCACGATGTTCCAGGCCTGCCCCAGAGTGGATTCCGGATTAACTCCCACGATCTGGATAGCCTCGTCCTGGCCGTCGTCGCGCTTCCAGCGGCTGAACCGCACGATGTAATTTTCAGCTTCCGCGACGCCCGGTGTGGCGCGCACGGTATAGAGCTTACGCTCGGAGAAGGGAACGCCCTGTTCGATATAGGGCACGTTCTTCGAGACCACCCAAAGGTCCGCGCGCGACTTGTCAACCAGCGCCGTGGTGGTGCGCGAGAAACCCACGAAGAGTCCAAGTTGCACCACGATCAGCACTACGGCGAACACTACGCCGGTCAGGGTGACGGCCAACCGGACCCGGTCGTGAAAGAGATTGCGCTCGGCAAGCGGCGGCATAAGCGACCTCACTTCGCGTAAAGAGCTTCGATCCGGCCCGTGGCGTGGGCGAGCTGCGCATAGGCCAGGTTGTAACGGTAAAGGGCATCGATCAGGTTGTCGCTGGCGCGGGCCAGCGAGTCCTGCGCTGTAACCAATTCCAGGTTGTTGGCGATGCCGGCGGCGAACCGTTCGCGCGCCTGGTCAAGCGCCTTTTGGGCCAGAGCGAGGCCGGAGCGGGATACCTCCACCTGGCTGCGGGCGGATTCGAGGTCAGCCTTGGCGGATTTCACTTCTTCGGCGATGGCGTCCCGCTCGCCGCGTCGCTGGTTCTCGATGCGGCGCAACCGGAGATCCGCCTGGACCTCCTCGGCGCGGATACGCCCGCCCGTCCACAACGGAACGCTCACCGTGGCGCCCATCGCGTAAGTGGGAATCGACGTGGGCAGAGAGATGCCCTGGTACGCCCAGTTTCCGCCAAGGCTGAGCGAGGGAAGTTGCTCCTCACGCGCGGCGCGGCGGTCATAGCCTGCCGCTATTACCTGCGCGTCCAGGGATTTCATCTCGGGACGGTTTGCGAGGGCGCCGGCCACGCTCGCTTCGCCGGGGAACTCCGGCGTTTGTGAAAACAGGGACTGGTCGGCCAGCTCGATGGGCTGCTGCGGCGCGAGATCCAGAAGCCGCCCCAGACCGTAAAGGGCCTTGGCGCGCTCCGTCTGCTCCACCAGCAGAGACTGTTTCTCATTCTGCAACTCCACCTGCGCCCGAACCGTGTCCAGGTTCGTTCCGATGCCGTGCTGCTCCAGTTGCACGGCCTGGTCGAAGAGAGCCTGCGCCAGATCGACCCGCGACTGCGCGGCTTTCAGTTGCTCGCCGGCACGCAGCGCCGCGAGGTATTGCGAGACGACCAGCAGAGTTGTCTGGTCGCGCAGCGAACGCTCATCGGTGCGTGCGCCTTCCAGTGAGGCACGCGACGCCTGGAACTTGCGCCACAGAGTGAGATCGAAGACGGACGTGGAAAATTCCGGCCCCGCCTGGAAAACCTGGAATGGCCCCACATGGTGTGGAAAGATGGGCAGGGTCGCTCCGAAAGTGGACCCCAGGTTGATCCGCTCCGCGCGGTCGGAAACCTGGAGGGTAGCCTGCGGCAACAGGGCGGAGCGCCGGAGGTTCACGTCCTGCTGGCGATCGGCCACGTCCAGGTTAGAATTCTGAACCTGCGGGTTTTCCTTCAACGCTATGGTAAGTGCATCAGTCATATTCAGCTTGAGCGCCGGAGCATTCTGCGCCGAGGAGGGGCCCGCCGCCCACGATAGGGCAACCAAGAATATAAGAACGAATTCCTTGGACCTAAACAAAGAGCACCTCCAAAATAGTTAACATCGGTTGATAACTGAACGACGTTAAGCAACGGGGCAAAAAAAATCACGCCTTCACACCCCGAACTAAGGCCTCCACGACACTTTGAATTAGACCTTCCTTGTCCACCCACGGGAAATCCATTTGGGTGATCAGAAGGGAAGTGATGCCGTGCATGACAGCCCAGGACGCTTGGGCGAGCATCATGGGGTCCGATTTGCGAAATTTCCCCTGTTCAATCCCCTGGGATATGATCTCCAAAAGGTACCGGAATGATCTCTCTCCTGCCGACCCTTTGAACTGAAACTCCGGATCTTTGTCCTCAGGATGCGGAGTCAGGAAAAGGAGCCGGTAGTGATGGGGATAATGAAGACCGAAGCGAATGTAAGCCTCCGCCCCCTTCCTGAGACACCAGACGGGGTCAGTGGAAGCTTCCATCCCCTTTCCGGCGAAACGGGCGGGGTCACCGTCAAGTTTCACGATGCCGTCAAGTTCCTTCTCGAGTTTCGCGAAGGCCCCCTCGCAAAGACTGTGGAAGAGTTCCGACTTGTTCTTGAAGTAAAGGTAGATGGTCGTGGGTGAGTACTCGATTTTCTTGGCGATTTGGCGCATGGAAACGTTCTCGTAGCCGTTTCGAAGAAAGAGTTGGCGTGCAGCGTCGAGAATCTCCTGCCGGAGGTTTTCCTTTTCTCTTTCGCGCCGTTCTTTCGTCCCCATGATAAAACCTCTGAATTAACTACGCTTACTTACTGAACGTCGTTAAGTATAGCGCAAAATGAGCGGCTGTCAAGAGGAATTCTTGGGGAATTTTTGGGGGGTGTCCAACAACGGGTGTCCGGCTGTGTGTCGCCCTTGCTGGCAGTGCGCTCCTGCGATCTGGAATCTGCAATCTCGAATTGCCGCCAGGCGTCACGCAGCATGGGCTGCCTCCGGTTTGAATTCCGGCTAAGCATTCCGCCCGGGGCCTGGATTCGCTGCCCTCAAAGCAGGCTTTCTCCGGCGCCATCCACGGGGTTCCGCAACACGTGGCCGAGTTGCCTAAAAAAGCAGTTGAGCAGGTTGCTGGCTATCCGTCGCAGTTCGAGTTTCCCATCCAACTCCAAACTGTTTTCTGGCGCGGCGCTCTCCCTGGTACAGGAGAAGAATTCATTGGCGGTTTGCCAACTGAAAATCAGGTCCGGATGCTTGGCAGGGCGGCGCTCGAATTCAATTTTCCCGCGGTCGATAATCACGGTCCAAACCAAATCCCAGTCTTCCAGAATCCACAGGGTTGTAAGCCGGGCCTCACGGGTGTGCTGGCGCAATGGCCTGTCACGTCCTGTAAGGACAAAGGCGCGTTGTAGGATGCGACGCGCGGCGCGCTTGGAGGGAGGTAGGAAGGTCTCGTTACTGCGGATGTCGTTTTCAGCCATGCTTTTCGATATATCGCACCTCGGAGAAAGAAATTGGAGACTGGATACTCGAAAATCGAAACTGGGAAATCGTGAACAAGCCCACCTCGAGATCGAGTACGAGCACATTTTTCGGTCAGAGAAAAACAGGTCGAAAGGCAAATTTCCATTCTCTCCAGCACAGAACTCGACGCGCTGAAACCTCCACCAAATCTGGAGAGGGAACCAGTTCATCCACCAACCCCAGCGTCAGGGCCTGGCTGGCTGGGACGCGTTCGGCTGTCAAAAAGAGTTGCGTCGCAGCCGACCTGCCGATCAAGCGAGTCAGGCGCTGAGTCCCTCCCCATCCCGTGATGAGGCCAAGGGAAGCTCCCGGGTGGCCAAAGGAAGCATCGTAGGTTGCGATGCGAGCCTGGCACGCCAGAGCCAGATCGAGCCCCCCTCCCAAACAATAGCCCCGGATGGCCGCAACGATGGGAAGAGGGAAGTTCGCAATGTGGTTGAAGAGTAATTGTCCCACCCGTGCAAAATCACGCGCGGTTACTCCCTCAACAGACGCGACCTCCTGAAGGGAGGCGCCGGTTGCAAAAGAGCGTGAGTTTGCGGCAATCACGACGCCCGTGAAGAGGCCGGAGAGCCTGACTTCATTCAGGAGGTCGCCCAATTCCTCAAGGACTGCCATGGTAAGCCGAGGGTATCCAGCGCCCGGCGCAAAGGCCAGCACGGCGACGGAATTGTGGCTGATCAATTCCATGCGTGAGGATCCAGGATTCAGGATCCAGGGAAGCGCGTTTCAGGTCTCAGGTGTTAGGAGAAAGCAAACACGGGGATCGCAGGTCCTAAATCCCGAATCCTGAATCCTAGCGAACGTGCGCCCGGATGAAATCCACAATCTGCTGGGTTGAGGCTCCTGGCTGGAAGACTTCAGCCACGCCGCCCTTTTTCAGCTCCGGAATATCTCCATCCGGAACGATGCCGCCGACCACTACCAGGATATCCTCGAGTCCTTCTCCACGAAGCAGTTCGCAGATGCGCGGCACAATGGTGCGGTGCGCGCCGGAAAGAATAGAGATGCCGATGGCGTCCACATCTTCCTGGAGTGCGGCAGTAACAATCATCTCCGGGGTTTGCCGGAGGCCGGTGTAAATCACTTCCATCCCTGCATCGCGAAGGGCGCGTGCCACAATTTTGGCTCCCCGGTCGTGGCCATCCAGGCCAGGTTTGGCAACCAGAACTCGAATACGTCGATCAGTCATAGCTCACCGAAGAGGCACGAAGAATGGCCAACAATGCGATGGGCTGGGTGCGCAACAGTGAGACTGCGCCAAGAGGATCAACGGGGATCTCCCTTGACAGCCCCTACCCGAACACCGCTTTCAAGTCAAGCGAGAAGCCAGGGAGTAAGTCAGGCTCTTCCAGCATCTCAGGTTCATAGCGGACAAAGCTCGCGCCGTCGGCGCGGAAAACTTGGACTTCACGGGTCTTGGGGTAGAACACCCACACTACCTTGGCCCCGGCAGCGAGATACTGATTGACCTTCTGCGTCAGTTCCTCCGCCAGGTCAGTTGGCGAAATAACCTCGATCGCCAGCGCAGGCGCGCCCTGAATACGCCTGTCCAGGTCAATTTCACGCATACGGTCTGCGGGGACGAAAGAAACATCCGGAATCCGCACGGTCTCGGGGGTGAGCTGATAACCGGTTTCCAAGAAAACCCGGCCAAGGTGTCGCGGGTGAGTAAAGTCCCTTAACGCAGCCGCAATGTTGTCTCTCACCCAATTATGCCTCGGCATCGGTTCGGTCATGGTGACGAGTCCTCCTTCGTTGAGTTCATAAAGGATGCCTTCCTTAAGAGGAAGCTCATCGAACTGGTCAATCGTTAGCAGGGTCTTGGTTGCCATGTAGCACTCCTCCGCGCAGCCCCGACCCCGCAGGGCGGGGTCGGCACCTGCCGACCTAAAGGTCGGCGCTACATTCAAAGATGGTCTGCAGCTCGTATTTTCTCGCCTATTTTCATCCTTCACCACTATTTTATCTGAACGCCGGTTCACTGTAAGTCCCAAATACCTTGCGCAGCACGTCGCACATTTCGCCGACCGTGGCGTAGGCGCGCACCGACTCGAGAATGCAAGGCATCAAGTTGACGTCGGTGCTGGCAGCGTTGGCCAAAGATTCGAGGGCCGCCTGCACACGGGAATTATCCCGCTGCTTCCTCAACTGCTCCAACTTCTGTCGCTGGCGATGGGCAACGTTCTCGTCGATCACCAGTATCTTGAGGTCAGGTTTTTCTTCGCCTACAAAATCATTGACGCCCACAATTACCGCTTCTTTACGTTCGACGGCCTGCTGATAGGCATAGGCGGCATCGTGAATCTCTTTCTGAGGAAAGCCCTTTTCGATCGCCGCCACCATGCCTCCCAGGGCGTCAATCCTGTCAAAATACTGGTAACAGGCCCGCTCGGTTTCCAAGGTCAGCTTCTCCACGAAATAGGAGCCGGCGAGCGGATCCACAGTGCTTGTTATTCCGCTTTCGTGCGCAATGACTTGCTGCGTTCGAAGCGCAAGCGTTACCGCTTCCTCAGTGGGAAGAGCCCAGGCTTCATCAAGGGAATTGGTGTGCAATGACTGCGTTCCCCCCAAGACCGCCGCGAGAGCTTGCAGGGTAGTGCGCACCACGTTGTTATAGGGTTGTTGCGCGGTTAACGAGCAACCCGCCGTCTGGGTATGAAAACGACAAAGCCAGGAGCGGGGATTCTGCGCTCCCAAGCGCTCGCGCATCACTCGCGCCCAAACCCTCCGGGCAGCGCGATACTTGGCTACTTCCTCGAACAAGTCGTTGTGGGCGTTGAAAAAGAAGCTGAGACGGGGCGCAAATTCGTCCACGCCCAAGCCGGCGCGGACCACCCACTCGACGTACTCCATACCGTCGCGCAGCGTGAAGGCGAGTTCCTGCACCGCGGTCGATCCTGCCTCGCGAATGTGGTAGCCGCTGATGGAGATGGGATTCCAGCGGGGCACTTCCTTCGCCCCATACACAATCGTGTCCACCACCAGGCGCATCGAAGGTTGGGGCGGAAAGATGTACTCCTTCTGGGCGATATACTCCTTCAGAATATCATTCTGTGTTGTCCCTGAGATCTTCTTGAGGTCAGCCCCACCCTTTTCTGCCACGACCAGGTACATTGCCCAGATGATGGCCGCGGGCGAATTGATGGTCATGGAGGTGGTCACCTGCTCGAGCGGTAGCCCGGCCAGCAGGGTCTCCATATCGGCGAGAGATGAAACTGCCACCCCGCATTTGCCCACTTCGCCTTCAGCCAGAATGTGGTCACTGTCGTACCCCATGAGTGTTGGCAGGTCAAAGGCTATGGAGAGTCCGGTTTGCCCTTGCTTCAGGAGGTAATGCAGGCGCTGGTTGGTGTCCTCGGGGCTGCCGAATCCCGAGAACTGGCGCATGGTCCAAATCTTGCCCCGATACATGGTGCGGTGAATGCCGCGGGTGAAAGGGTATTCACCCGGATCGCCGAGCGCTCGCGCATATTCAAAATCGGCAAGATCGGATGGAGTGTACAGTCTCTCAACAGGCACGCCGGAAAGGGTTGCGAAGGTCTCTTGCCGCTCGGGGGAGCTCGCGAGGGCGGGCTTGAGTACTTCTTCCTCCCAGCGGGCTTGGGCAGCGGAGGATTGGCGCTCGGAAGGCTCAGTGCCGCGTTCTGTGTCCGTTTTTCGGGAGTGGCTCATTTTGATTTGGCGGCGACCCGCAGTTCTCGCACCTTGGCTCTCGATCCGCCCTTCACTATGAACTGATCGTAGGTGCGATCGCAGCAGGGAACGCAATGGATCACGCTCGTCCTCCCCGCCTGGTGACATCGACAATCGCAATCCTTCCAGTGCTTCACTTCAACCGCCAATCACCAATCGCCAATGAAGGCCGCTTATCCTTGCGGGCTTGCCACGGGCGCCTGAATGGCCGGCTCATCTTTCGTGCCAGGAATGTTCGGTGAACGGGTCACCTTCCCCTGAAGCGCGTCGTTCAATTCGATATGGTAGTCAGCCAGAATTGTGGCGGTTACCTGCTGAAATTGCGTGAGGGCCTTGGCGTAAGTCGAGCGCGCCTTCACATCGTTGCCCTCGGCCGTGGCCAGGTCGCGTTGCGCCTGAATCAGCAGGAAGACGGTGGACTCACCCAACTGAAATTTCTTCTGTTCCGCATCGAGGGTCCTCTGCGCCAGCAGGACGGCCTTGGTTGCGGCCGCTATTTGGGCCCTGGCCTGAATCACTCCGATTTCTGCGCTGCGGACATCCTGCTCAACTTGATTCCTCTGCCGCTGAAGTTGTTCCTCTAATTGCCTTTGTTCCAGGAGGGCGCGCGCAACGTCGGCCTGCGCGGCGCGGTTGCGAATGGGGAATTGCAAGGTGAAGCCAAAAGAATAATCCGGATAACTGCCGCGGAACACTTGGGACAGGGATTGCGTGATGCCTTGGCTGGACAACACCATCGGCCGCGGAATTGTTTCGACGCCGGTTCCCAGGCATTGGTCCCCACTCACCGTGTATCCGGACGGGCAAGGCCCAAGCACAGTACCAAGACCTGAAAGTCCCGTGGGGGCGTAAGTGGCAAACAGGTCGAGGGTAGGCAGCAAGGCATTACGATTAGCCTTGACGACGATTGCCGAATAGCGCAGGTTGAGGTCAGCCTGTTCGACTTCCGGACGGTCCTGGAGTGCTTGCTTCAAAGCTTGATCCAAAGGGGGAATATCGTTGGGGCTTGGTTCCGGGAGTTTATCCACAGCGTCAATCTGGGCGCTGATCAACTCCGAGTCGACCTTCCTCGAGAGAGCGGTTTTGATCAACTCTGCCTGTTGTTGCAGGCTGGTCTGGGCAACGATCAGGTTTTGCTGATCGGAAGCCACCTCGGATTCTGCCCGCACTACTTCAATCGGCGCCAAGGTGCCTATTTCGACCTGGCGCTTATTATCGGAAAGGAGTTTCTCAGAGTAGGCCAGGGCTTTTTCGGCTACACGGACGTTTTCCTTATAAGACAGGTAATCCCAGTAGAGATTTAGAACCTGAGCGACCGTCGTGATCACCTGTTGACGAAAAACACTGTTCGATATTTTCAGGTCATTTTGCGCGATGCGAATGAACTTGGCGTTTGCTCGATAGCCGAATCCGTTTAGCAGCTGTTGGTCGATGCCCACCGTGAGGCCTGTGGGGACCACGGGGTTGAATAGCGTATTGAGGGAAGTTGTGGACTGGCGGTAGCCGTTTATGGCGACGGCGTAGCTCGTGCCGGTCAGAAAACCCTGGCCAAAGTAGGTCACAGCATTGGTGGTTTGAGTGGTGACCAAGGGAACACCGCTGACTACAATATAATTGAGGGGGGAGCTTCTACGGTCCCAGCCGAACTGGGCTCCGGCGACTGGATCGCAGCAGCCGATTACGCCGACGTTCGTAGCGCCCCCGCTGCCCGTCACTCCGCTGGCGCTCGTCGTGCTGCCGCTGCTGATACTACTGACGCCGCCGCCGATCGCTCCTGAAAACAGCGCGGAGGAGGAAAATGCGCCCGGAACCCCGCGGGTTGCGCCGCCGCTTTTGGCGCGCAAGAGGTCCGTTTGCGCAAAATTCAGGTTATAGCGCGCCACGGAGATGTCCAGATTATTCTCCAGCGCCAGGGCAATCGCATCCTCCACAGATAGGCGCAGCTTACTGCCGCTGAGCAGCGAATGAAGCCGCTCCGAGTTGCTCATCCTGGGCACAGGAACATAGGGCGAGATGTAAGGCTCCCAGAAATTCGGAAACAATCGTGTGTTTCCAAACTCCATGGCTACCGGTTTCGTGGTTCCGGTCGCTTGGGCATGCAGGCTCTGGGCAATGAGAAGCAGACCCAGCGCTAAAATGAAGGCAGACCATCGTGCGCACCTGAGTTTCATCGAGAGTTCTTCTCCCTACAAATGGGATTTCTTGAAATCACGGGCATAGAATGATGACTTACGCAATTGTGGGACGCTGAGTTTCATAAAAGGTCTTTACCAGCACGCCTGTATTCAACATCTTAATCGCGAATTTTAACACCCACCGTGAGAATTGACAATTGTGAGCGACGACATTGTGGGCGACATTCAGTTTTGGTGTCATTTGCGAGACATGAGCGCAGCAAGCCTCAGTCATTCCCGTCCCGCCATTGCGGGACGGGAATGACTGTGTTCCAAATGACACCAGTACCCGACAACGCCACAGCATGGTGCGAGCGGGCGCTACCTGGACGAGCGCTCGGTTGTTTGTTGGGACCGATTTAGTGTAACTTGGCAGCGAGTGCTGGAGGAACTGGCGCGACTGACAACTAAGAACTGTTGATTGAAAGCCGCTTTATGCGCAACATCCGCTTGCTCATCGCCTACGACGGGACGGATTTTCATGGGTGGCAGCGCCAACCGGATGCGCTGACGGTGCAGGAGTGTCTCGAATCAGCCATCGACAGGGTTGTCGGCGAAAAGGCGCAAGTTTGGGGGTCCGGGCGGACCGACGCCGGGGTCCATGCTTTGAACCAGGTGGCCAACTTCAAAACGGGTTGCCCTATCCCCTGCGCAAACCTCGTGAAAGCGTTGAATAATGCTCTGCAACCCACAGTGCGTATTAAAGATGCTCAGGAAGTCTCCGCCCAGTTTCATGCCCGCTTCGACGCTCGTTCGAAGACTTATCGCTACCGGATTCTCCAGCTCCCGGTCTGCTCGCCTTTCCTTTGGCGGTTTGTTTGGCACTATCCCCATCCGCTGGACGCTGAGCATATGGCGGAGGCGGCGAAACTATTTGAAGGGGAACACGATTTCACAAGCTTCGCGGCCGTGGATGGGACCGCTCCGGAAGAGAGTTGCCCGGGCGCCATCGGGGACCGAGACGGGCCTCGCCGGGAAAGTCGAAGGGCTCGCCAACCCACTGTACCCGGAATCGAAAGAGCCATGGTGCGAAGCATATTCACTTCCCGAATTCTCCGCCGCCCCCGAACCTCCATGCTGATTTATGAGGTTTCCGGTAATGGGTTTCTTCACCACATGGTCCGCAATATCGTGGGCACGCTCATAGAGGTGGGGCGAGGGAAGTTGGAACCAAGTGGTGTCCTCCGAATTCTCAAGGCCCGAGACCGCACCCTGGCCGGGCCCACGGCTCCGGCCCAGGGTCTGTGCCTGGTTCGAGTCGAATACTGAAAATTGATTCATTGACTCATTTGACCGATCTCCTTCGGTTGTACTTTCCATGATTCAATGAATCAATGAGCCAATGATTCAATGAGGTTTGAACTGGGAACTGTTGACTGTCGACTGTCAACTTTGCAATGATTCAATGGAGAAATGATTCAATTCTGGGGGGGTGACGTGGCTTTCAAAGTCAAAGAGAAGAAACCCGGCCAGAGGGCTTGTGATGAGAAAGACGCGAAGGGAGAGCTTTGCATGGGGCACCTCAAGCGTTGGTATTACGACGATCCGCACCGCCTCCGTTCCACTGCGGAGGAAGAGGAAGCCATCAAAGCGTTCGGCAAAGCAGCGGAGGTCTACCGTTGCGAGCGGTGCCACACGCTCTACCGGCCCGTCTTGGCTGACCACTCCACGGCCGGGCAAAAGTATGAGCCGCGGTCTGTGAATTTGCTAGGCGACTTCAGCGCAAAGAAGTGAGTCGAATTGGTTCATTGACTCATTGATTCATTGCAAGGGCCAGACAGTCGCAGGTGAAATGAGCCAACGGACCAATGAGTCAATGAACCAATTTTGCAGCCCTCCAGCGACTCTTCGCCCAAAGAAGTTTGAGGCACAGGGCGAGATTCCTGCTCCGCTCGGAATGACAATCCTCCGGCCATCCTTTGCCCGCAGAATCTTGCGACCCCTCAACGGATAGAAGCGCCGTCCCCTGATTCCGGGAGTGGTTATTTTTGAGTACAAGAACAAAAGCCGAAGCTCTCCTGGTGGTGGTTACCGCCATTTGGGGGTGCACTTTTGTGGTCGTCAAAGGGGCGCTCGCCGACGCCTCTCCACTGCCTTTCCTGGCCATGCGGTTTATTCTGGCCGGACTTCTCCTTCTGGCGGTCCTGGGGCAAGGGCGGGTGGACCGGGAGACCCTACTTCCCGGGTTCATCCTGGGATTATTCCTGTTCGGCGGTTATCTCGCTCAGACCTGGGGCTTGCTATACACTACGCCCTCTAAAAGCGCCTTCCTCACCGGTTTCAGCGTGATCCTGGTTCCGGTGATTATGACTTTCTACGGCCTTAAGACTCGTTCTGCAAACCTTCTCGGAGGAGTCTTGGGACTGGTCGGGATCTATCTCCTGGTGGCCCCGTCAGGGATGGCGACAGTAAACAAGGGAGACATACTCACGCTGGCTGGAGCAATGTCTTTTGCGGCCCATATCGTTCTCGTCGGGCGCTATACAAAGAAGTTTTCCTTTCTGCACCTCGTCCCTGTGCAGATTCTGGTGGTAGGTCTGCTCTCATTAATCGCGCTGCCCTTTGTCCCGGCCCGTACCCTGCATTTGACCGCAAGGCTCGTGGTGGCAATCCTGGTAACGGCGGTGCTGGCGACTGGAGTGGCTTTCTCTATTCAGAATTGGGCGCAACAATACACCCCACCCGCACACACGGCGCTGATCTTTGCGCTGGAACCCGTATTCGCTGCACTCTCCTCCTGGCTGGTGATGGGTGAACACTTTGGAAGCAGGGCGCTGCTGGGCTCGGGACTGATTCTGGCGGGCATGATGATTTCCGAGATTTGGGGTGGCCGCCTGCCATCCCCCGTGAAAGGGTAGCCCCACCTGCCACCTACCGCCGGCTGGCGCAGAGCGAAGCTCTGAGGTCCGCAGGTAGTAGAGATCCGCCGTGCCATTGACCCCTCACCCGGCCCGCGTCCCGATGAAGTGCATCGGGACCGCGGACCACCCTCTCCCCTCAGGAGAGGGCACAAACCCAGCGGTATGTGGCTACATTTTACTCAAGGCGCGCTCGAATCCGGGGAGAGCGCGTTCAATCGAGCCACGCGGAGCCGTGAGCGATAAGCGGAAGTACCCGCTCCGTCCAAAACCCCCGCCCGGCACGGCCAGGATGCCGAGGTCCATAAGGCCTCGGACAAAGGCCAAGTCATCCGGTATCGGCGCCTGGGGGAACATGTAAAAGGCGCCCTGCGGTTTCGTGACCTTGTAACCAATGCGCGTCAGGCCTTTCCAGAGCAGATCGCGTTTTTCCTGGTAAGAGCGAGGATCAATCTTGAGATCCGCCACTTCAACCATGACCCATTGCCAGATGGCGGGCGCATTGATGAAGCCCAGGGTCCGGTTGGCGAAAGTGCAAGCGTTGCGGAGCGCCTCCAGTTCCGGCAGCCGGGGTGAAAGGGCCAGATAACCGATCCGCTCCCCAGGAATCGCCAGGGCTTTGGACCACGAATAGGCGACCACTGTCCGGGATAAGATGGAAGGAACCTCAGGCAACGTCAACCCATCAAAGGCCAGGGATCTATACGTCTCATCGGCGATGACCGTCACCAGGTGATCCAACCCGGCAATCAGACTTTCCAAATCCCGCAGGAATCCGGTGGAGTAGACCGCACCCGTCGGATTGTTGGGCGAGTTAAGAATGATCGCCTTGGTGCGCGGGGTGATGGCGGCCTCGATCCGTCCAATGTCAGGCTGGAACTCGTCATCGGTTTCGACCAGCACCATACGGCCGGAGTGGTTCTCAATGTAAAACTGATATTCGGGAAAGAAGGGAACCAGAATGATGACCTCGTCGCCGGGGTCGAGCAGCGACTTCAGCACGACGTTGATGGCGCCTGCCGATCCGACCGTCATGAGGATGTGATCTGCGGTGTAAGTCAGTCCGGTCCGGCGGGAGAGTTGCCCCGCAATCACGCTTCGCACCGCAGGGAAGCCCGCATTGGGCATGTAGGCGTGGCTACGGGGTCGATTCTCATCCGCGACCCGTCGCAACGCCGAAATGACTTCTTCCGGTGGTTCGCCGTCGGGATTCCCCAAGGTAAAATCAAAAACGTTTTCTTCCCCGCGCTCCCGTTTCATCCGGTCGCCAATTTCAAACATGCGCCGGATCCAGGAGGCGTGTTCCATCTGTTCGGCAATAGTTTTGCCAATACTCATCGGTTATCTCAGCACCAAGGGCAGAACCGGGTAGCGCTGACCCCGCAAGGCGGGGTCAGCACGATGAATGCCGACCTAAAGGTCGGCGCTACGTTTCTCGATGCGCCTATAAACTTCCGTACTGCCCACGACATTGATGCCGGCAGATTGAAGTTGCTCGATTGCCGCATCGGGGTTATTGAACCGGAAGATCAAGACAGCCGTGTCTCCGTGACCGAATGTAAACGCGTACATGTACTCGATGTTGATGTCGGTCTTTTCGAAGACGCCGAGCAATTCCGCCAGGCCTCCGGGCCGGTCGGACACCTCCACCGCCACCACTTCCGTGAGGTTGACGACGTAGCCGGCCTCCTGGAGAAGTCTTGCCCCCTTCTCCCAATCGGAGACGATGAGGCGGAGAATGCCGAATTCCTCCGTGTCGGCCAAGGTCAGGGTCCGGATGTTTATACCGGCTTCGGCCAGGAGGCGGCAAGGTTCCGTCAACTGGCCCGGCTTGTTCTCCAGGAAGAGCGAAAGCTGATGAATCTTCATATGTTTCGTCGATCGATGAGCCGTTGCGCCTTTCCCTCGCTGCGCTTGAGAGTCTGCGGCCCCACCAGCCGCACTTTCACTCGCAGTCCGAGAGTCTGATTCAAGGAATGAGCGAGCTTGTCGTGCAGGTTTTCAAGTGCGCCCACCTTGTCACTGGAGACCGGTGGTGTAACTTCGACGTGTACCTCCATCTGGTCCAACCCTTCCTCGCGCGTCAGAATAATCTGATAATGAGGCAGCGTGCCTTCCACCGCGAGGAGGGCTGATTCAACCTGGGACGGGTACACGTTGACGCCACGAATGATGAACATGTCATCGCTACGCCGGCTAATCCGTCGAATGCGGCGGAGGGTTCGACCGCAGGGACATGAGCCAGGCACAAAGGCACTGATGTCGCGGGTGCGGTAACGAAGCATGGGCATGGCGTGCTTGCTCAAGGTCGTCACCACCAGTTCCCCTTCCTCTCCCTCCGGAACTGGCCCTCCCGAAATCCGGGTCAATGATCTCCGGATAGAAGTGGTCCTCGAAGACGTGCAGGCCCGCCTGGCAACGGCACTCGCTACCCACGCCCGGGCCGGTAATCTCCGTAAGCCCATAGATATCATAGGCCTTGATGCCGCCCGCGGTTTCAATAAGGCGGCGCAGCGAGTCGCTCCAGGGCTCCGCCCCGAAGACCCCCACACGAAGGGGCAGTTCCCGTACATCGACTCCCATGTCAGCGGCGCGGTCAAGCAAATGAAGAAAGTAGGTCGGGGTGCAGCAGATGGCTGTCACTTTGAAGTCTTTCATCACCATGATCTGTCGATCAGTATTGCCGCCGGAAATGGGAATCACCGTCGCCCCCAGCGCCTCGGCGCCGTAATGGGCCCCCAGTCCTCCAGTGAACAGGCCGTAGCCATAAGCGTTCTGAATAATGTCGCCGCGGCCCAGGCCGCAAGCCGCCAGCGTCCTCGCCATGGCGTTGGTCCAGACGCCGATGTCCTGCTGCGTGTAGGCGACCACAATCGGCTTGCCCGTGGTCCCGCTGGAAGCGTGCAGCCGGACCACCTCTTCCAGGGGGCTGGCGAACAGGCCGAAAGGATAGCTGTCTCGGAGATCAGCCTTCACCGTGAAAGGAAGGCGGGCCAGGTCGTCCAGTGTCCGTATGTCTTCCGGTGAGACGTTTCGCTCCTCCATCCGTTGGCGGTAGAGTTCAACGTGCTTGTAAGCACGCCGAACGGTAGCCAGAAGCCGGCCCAATTGCAGGTCCCGCAGTTGCGGAATAGGTGTGTAATCCGGCGCGCTGGCAGGATGAATTTCCAGGGAGTGGTCGTCGTAGATGCCGGTCATGAGTTTGGTACGCTCAAGGTCTTATTCGCTGCCGCGCGTCCGATAGCCAACGCCTGAAGATTCGCGACATGCAACTTTTCCGCCAGGTTCCGGCGGATAGCCTCCAGCCAGGCAGCTTCAGGAAAGGGAAGGCTCACGCTTAAACAGCCAAGCAAAGCGACGTTGAGGCTCCGCTTGTCGTGCAAAGCGCTTACCGGGGCAGCGTCAGGTGTGATCAACGTGCCACCCTCCCGCAAACGCCAGCGATTGGGTTCCACCTGATCGGGAGATAGGACCACCAGATAGTCCGCCTCTCCCGGGGGCACCATGGGGCTGTAAATTCTTCCGCCAAACCGGACATCGCTCGTGACGGAGCCGCCGCGCTGGCTCATGCCGTGGATTTCGCTCTTCTTCACGTCGAGTCCGGCACGGAATGCCACTTCGGCGACGATATCGGACGCCTTAACTACTCCCTGTCCGCCCAAGCCGGCGATCACGATGTTGGTTACCTTAGTCCTGTTGCTCAAAGCAGCTCTCCGGTATCTCCTCGCGGGCCGCAGACCGCTCATACTCCTTGATTCTGCCAGCCGCCAGCAAGCAGTTGCGGCGGGCCACAATCACCGTGAGCTCCCCACTGGCAAGGCTCGCAGCTACCAATTCCTGAAAGGCGGCAGGATTGGCCGACGGGTCAATCACGTGCACGCTGGCAATGCCCAGTGAGCGCACCAAGTCTTCGATGACGACTTTGCCCGTTGGCCGGTGTTCAAGGGTGCGGCCTGTTCCCGGATGCTCCTGCAAGCCGGTCATAGCCGTAGTCCCGTTGTCGAGGATAATGACCACGTGGCCGGTTTTCGGCGGGTTGTAAACCATCTCCACCAGGCCAGTAATCCCGCTATGAATGAAGGTGCTGTCGCCAAGAGTACTGACGACACGGCGTGCCTGCTCAGGCGGCAAGGCGTGCCTTAGACCCAGCCCCACGCCGATACTCGCTCCCATGCAGACGCAAGTGTCCGTGGCCTCGAAGGGCGGCAGCACTGCCAGCGTGTAACAGCCGATGTCACTGGCCACGATGCAATCCAGGTTGCGCAGCGTACAGAAAACCGAACGGTGAGGGCAACCCTGGCACAGTTGCGGCGGCTTTCCCTGTGGCGGAACCGGCTCCCGAGAAGCGTCGGCGGAGAGAATGCGCCTGACGCGATCCACGCTCAACTCGCCAAAGCGGTACTCCTCCGGCTTTCCTTCCGCCCCCAGGCCAGCGGCGCGAATAGCCTCAAGCAGGAAGGGATCTCCTTCCTCAATCACCACGCAACGGGACACGCTCCCCACAAAACGGCGGATGGTCTCCAGAGGGATGGGGTAAGTCATCCCCAGCTTCAGCACCGCAGCTTCCGGCGCCGCTTCCCGAGCGTGCATGAAGGAGATCCCGGCGGTAATAATCCCCAGGGAACGGTCCCCGTCGGTTTCCCGGTTCGGCCCGTCGGCTTCATTCCATTCCAGAATGCGCGCCAGCTTTTCCCGGAGCCGACGATGGGCTGGCCGGGCATAGGCGGGGATCATCACCCGCCCCTTAATGTCGCGAACAAAGGTCGCCGGGGCATTCGATGGCGTCGAAGTGAGCGCAGGATGGACGACAGCCTTGGAGTGACACACGCGGGTGGTGAGGCGAAGCAGCACCGGAATTCCCCATCGTTCCGAGACGTGCAGGGCCAGCAGTGCAAAGTCATAGGCTTCCTGGGAGTCCGAGGGCTCCAGCATCGGCAACCCCGCCGCCACGGCGTAACGGCGATTGTCCTGTTCATTTTGGCTTGAAGCCATGCCAGGATCGTCAGCCGAGACCACTACCAGGGCGCCGGTGACGCCGGTGTAGGCGGCCGTAAAAAGCGGATCGGCGGCCACGTTCAGGCCAACGTGCTTCATGGTGACCAGGGCTCGGGCATTGGTATAGGCGACCCCCAGCCCCACCTCCAGGGCAACCTTCTCGTTCGGCGCCCACTGGGCGCGGCCTCCCAGGTGGGAAAAACTCTCCAGAATTTCCGTGGAGGGCGTTCCTGGATATCCAATGCCCAGAGAGACACCACCGTTGCGGGCAGCCAGGGCCACCGCCTCGTTTCCGCTCAATAACAGTCGATCCGGTCCACTCATCTACAGCCTCGTGATCGCCTTTCCTCCTTGGACTTGCCCGTGCGCAAACAGACGCCCCTCCTCTGCTAATTGCACGTAGCGCCGGGCTTTAGCCCGGCAGATGCCGCCCTAAAGGGTGGCGCTAAAGGTGAGCGGACCATAAGGAAGCGCCATGGGCAGCCCACGTGACGGTAAATTCTAACCTTGCCGGCGAGCTTAATCAATTACGAAGATCGGAAGAGGGTTCTTGCGGGACGGGTTAAATGCAAGATGACGGATAAACGATTACCGAAGCGCGAATTATTTCGCCAAAAGTAGGTGGGAGTTCGCTGGCAGGGTGATGCTATAATAACTTGATGCGCGCGGTGAAGGGCAGCGCAGATGGTGAAAGTGGAGGTAGGGATGATCACAAGCGGGCGTAAGTTTCTCCCGGCGCTCGTCATCGTGGTGACGCTGGGGATTGGAATTTTGATTGGCACGGTCGTTTCCCATGGGGTGCGCGCCGCCAGAAGTTCGCCAGTGGCCGCGGACGCCAAACTGCTTCCTCCTCCCTCACCGGCAGAGCTCTCAAGCTCCTTTGCCCAGATTGCGGACGCCCTCTCGCCCGCCGTCGTGAACATTAACACTGAGAGCACGGTTCGCGTCGCCCGCCGGCGCTTTCATGCGCCCGATGACACACCCTTCGGTGATTTCTTCGACAAGTTCTTTGACTCGCCCGGCGCCCCCTCCGGTGATTTCAGGCAACAGAGTCTGGGCTCCGGAGTTATCCTGAGTGCGAATGGCTACATCCTGACGAACTACCACGTGGTTACGCAGAATGGAGAGGATAAGCCCGTTGACCGCATCAACATAACGATGCGCGGAGACGATAGCACCAAGTACCCAGGTAAGATTGTCGCTTCCGACAAATGGACAGACCTCGCGGTTGTCAAGATTGCCTCGGACAAGCCGCTGACGGTCGCCTCCTTTGGTGATTCGAATGCCATGCGAGTTGGCGATTGGGTCTTGGCCATCGGAAGTCCTTTCGGATTGGATTCCACCGTAACCGCGGGCATCGTCAGCGCCAAGGGGCGCGACATCGAGCGTGGACGGGAGGGGCAGTTCAAGCGCTATATCCAGACGGACGCAGCCATCAATCCCGGCAATAGCGGTGGGCCGCTGGTCAATATGGCGGGGCAGGTGATTGGGATTAACACGGCGATCGAAACGGAACGCGGGAGCTACGACGGCGTGGGTTTTGCCATTCCCTCGAATACTGCCCGGAAGGTTTACAACGCTCTTGTCACCTCGGGCAGCGTACGGCGTGGGGCCATCGGTGTTTCGTTTCATGGCGAGAACAATCCCGCCTTACTGAGAAGCTTCGGAGCGGATCGCGGCATCGTTATTGAGAGCGTGGAAACAGGTAGTCCTGCCGAGCGCGCCGGCTTGAAGCGCGGGGATGTCATCCTGAGTGTTGATGCGAAACCTATCAAGAGTGCGGACGAACTGGTCGCGATTGTCTCGGACACTGAAATTGGCAAGAGCCTCCGCTTGGAATACCTGCGAGATGGAAAACGGCTGACCGCGGATGTCCAAGTGGGCGACCGTAATAAGATCATTTCCGAGTTGCACGAAGCTCCTGCTAACCCGGGCGGGGAAACTCCTGCGGAGGGAAGTTCCGGCGTCCTTGGGGTATCCGTCAAGACCCTTACGCGCGAGCAGGTCCAGGAACTCGTCGACCAACTCCATCTGGATAGCAAACAGGGAATCCTGGTGATGAACGTCCAGACGAGCGGATTCGGCTCGGATCTGGGCGTTCAGCATGGCGATATCATTCTGAGCATCAACCATCATCCGGTTGTTTCAGTAGAGGACTTCAACCGCTTACAATCTTCCCTGAAATCCGGAGACGATGTGCTGCTGCTGATTGCACGAGGCAGCGGCCCGCACTCGTATACCACCCTATTCCTTGCGGATCGCCTGCCTTGACAGGGTGTTGAGAAGCGTGTAGCGGCGACTTTGCGCCGCTAGGTCGTGGCGATGTAAAATCGCCACTACATACCAGGATCGGGCTTTTCAGGCCCCTGTTTGGAAACTGAGTCTGGTTGTACGGGTACGGCTTGCCGTACCCTCTGGTTTGGTTGCGTGACAAAAATGAATAGGGTACGGCAAGCCGTACCCCTACAACCAGGGCGGCAGAGAGGGAACGGAAGTTGACACACTGGAGAAAGCAGACCTGCACGGGACTGGCGCTCCTTGCCGCGCTGCTCTGGGTATCGGGAATCCAGTTACGCGCGGACACCGCCACGCCAAAAAAGAGCGGCAGCACGGCGAAGCAGAAGCCCCAAACGGTCCCGCAGCAACACACTCAAAAGGCCTCAACTAAGTCCAGCCGACACCACGCCACGCGCCACCCGGCGACAAAGCGTGTTTCTTCCAAGGCCAAACAAGCGGCGGCGTCGCGGCGGCGGCGAGCTCTGTTGCGTCCGGAGCCGGAACGCATTCAAGAAATCCAACAGGCTTTGGCCCAGGCAGGCTACTTGAAAGCACAACCTAATGGCCGCTGGGACGATCAGACTCGCGAGGCAATGCGGCGCTACCAGACCGATCATGGGTTCCCGGTGACGGGCCTGCCTGAGGCAAGATCACTGATGAAGCTCGGCCTCGGCCCTCATCCCCTGCCGACAGAGCTTGATGCCAGTAGTGGAGCCAGGGCCGGCGCCGGCGCAGCCAGCGACACTCCTGCCGCCCCGGGCGCCCAGCAGAACCCGCCTGGGGCACCGCCTCAACCCTAAGAGCAGGTTTCAGGTGTCAGGGAACAGCAGCAAACATAGCGTAGGTCGCGCTAAGGGTAGGATTCAGGAGCCGGAAATCAGGAGCGTAGCGCAGGTCCCGACCTTAGGCAGTAAGCAGTCTGCTGTTCTTCTCCCACCTACCGTTTTTCCCCAACCTGCCGCCTACCACCTGCCGTTTTCCTACGTATCGATCTGCGCCCTCTGCAACTTGTCGCTGAAATCCACGTAGACAGCTTTCCACTCCGAGTAGAAATCCAGCGCGGCGGTGGCCGCCTCGCGGTGGCCGTTGCCTGTCTGCTTGGTGCCGCCAAAAGGCAAATGAGTTTCGGCGCCAATGGTAGGAGCGTTGACGTAGAAAATTCCGGTCTCCATATCACGCATGGCCTGGAAAGCGCGGTTGACGTTTCGGGTGTAGATGGATGAGGAAAGCCCGTAGACGACTCCGTTGCCGATTTCAATGGCCTCCTCGATGCTCCCGCAGGGAATGATCGAGACAACGGGACCAAATATCTCCTCGCGGCAAATTCGCATTTTGGGATCGCATTCACCAAAAAGGGTGGGGCGGTAAAACCAGCCGGCATCGTAGTCGCCGCCCGCCAGGCGCTCGCCGCCGCAAAGTAGCTTGGCCCCTTCGTTCTTCCCGATTTCCACGTATTCCTCGACTGTCTGCAATTGGCTCTGGTTGATGAGCGGCCCCATCTGCACGGTCGGATTAAGACCGTCACCGACTTGGAGCGCACGCGCGCGCTCCACGAGCTTCTCCACGAAGTCTTTGTACACGTCCTTATGCACCGCGATGCGGCTGGAGGCCGTGCAACGCTGCCCGGTGGTTCCGAAGCCGCCCCAGACGGCGCCGTCCACGGCAAGGTCCAGGTTAGCGTCCTCCATCACCAGGATGATGTTCTTGCCGCCCATCTCGAGGCACGAATGCTTGAAGGTGGCCGCACAAGCCTCGGCTACCTTCTTCCCAACTTCGGTCGAGCCCGTGAAGGAAACCACGCGCACGTCATCGTGCGTCATCAAAGCCGTTCCAACCTCGGGGCCGCTTCCCGTAACGAAGTTCACTACCCCGCGGGGAGTTCCGGCCTCTTCCAGCGTCTGAACCAGGTTGTACATGGAAAGCGGCGTGTCGGTGGCAGGCTTCATCACCACCGTGTTGCCGCAGATGAGCGCCGGCATGACCTTCCAGGAGGGAATGGCCAGGGGAAAATTCCAAGGCGTGATCAGCGAGCATACTCCGATGGGGCTGCGCACCCACATGCAGAACTTGTCGGGCAATTCGGAAGTGGTGGTCTGCCCGAAAAGCCGCCGGCCCTCGCCTGCCATGTACATGGTCATGTCAATGGCTTCCTGAACGTCGCCGCGGGTTTCCTCGAGGATTTTTCCCATTTCCCGCGTCATCTGCTCGGCAAAGGCTTCCTTGCGCTCCGCAAGCAAACGCGCGGCCCGATAGAGAATCTCGCCGCGTTTGGGAGGCGGAGTAAGCCGCCAGGATTTGTACGCCTCCTTAGCCGCTTGCATGGCGTTGTCTACATCCTGCTGGTTAGACTTTTGGAATATACCCACCAGTTCGCGCCGGTTGGCGGGATTAACGTTATCGAAAGTGTGTCCACTTGCCGACGATACCCACTCACCGTTAATGTAATTCTTGAAGACCTTTGGTGGCGCCATTTTCCATTACCTCCCTGAAGCTCGCGATGGCCGAACAGCTATAATCCGCAAGTTGAATTAGAGCTGCGAACTTTGATCGTGGGAAAACTATAACAGACGCTTCCGAAGGCTTCAAGGCGCGGGAAGGGCAGGGCAGACGCAGAAGCCCGCTTTGGCGGGCGCCATCCTTTAGCCCACGGCGAGCCAGCCGTGGGAAAGAGCGTAGCAAATGTGGTCCCGAGCCCCGCAAGGGGCGACATCTGGCCCTGGTTCGTACAAAACCAACGACGGCGCCCGGGTTATGTTCTTGCCTGACGGATATCCGGATGCCGCCCCTACCGGGGATGACGAATCTCGTATGCCGTCTGCATCCCACGGCTGGCTCGCCGTGGGCTAAAGGATGGCGCCACCGGCGTGGCTCAGACTTTGCCCATTGCGCTTACCCTAGCGCCTATGGGGCCGAGGGGGTGCTGGGCCGACATCGGCGAGATTATCAATCTTGAATTGGAGTGCGTTCCCGCCCCCCGTGCGCGACCGCTTTTGCGTCTGGGGCTCACTTCATCCGTTGCTGAAAATCCAGCTTGCGGTGAGGGGAAGCGAACGCCGCCGCTGCGGAGTTCATTTCCAAGCCCGGTTAGCCGGGTTGCGTGGGGCAGGGAAGCGCCAGACGTTTTGCACAGGCGTGTCTGATAATATTTTCCCTCGGAGTGGCTTGGTTAACATAATATGTTTCCCACAAAACGCGCCAGGTTTTCCACAGAAAGTGCGGATGGAAGCTGAAAGCCGAAAGTTCAAAAGTCGAAGCTGGAAATTGGGAAATGAGGCATCCAGTCTCTAATCCCGAGTTTCCAGTCCCCCTATTTTTCGCTTCCCGCAAGCGTAGGGATGTGTTAATTTTAGGGGTCATGTCGGCGCGTCGACATAGACACTCGGATGCCTCTTTGTGAGACGGAAGCTATCGTTCTAAGGACCTACCGGTTAGCGGAAGCTGACAAGATTGCTTCCCTTTTCACACGACAAATGGGGCGCCTGCGCGCTGTGGCTAGGGGAGCTCGCCGCACTAAAAGCCGTTATGGGGCGGCACTGGAACCCTTGAGCCACGTCCGTGTGTTCATTTTCGAGCGTGAACACCGCGACCTGCTGCGCATGAATTCCGCCGAGCTGATCGAGTCCTTCTTCGATATGCAGAAGGATTATCGGATTCAACTTGCGGCCCAGTACATCGCGGAAGTGGCCGAGCGCATGATCCCGGAAAGGGAAGTGAACGAGCGGCTGTTTCGACTATTTTTGGCGGTGCTGCGCAGCTTGAAGCATTCCGGAGAGGTCACTCGGCCGCTTCTCTATTTCGACTACTGGCTGCTGCGCTTGGCTGGGTTTTTGCCCGATTTCGAGCATTGCCAGAACTGTGGCCGGGCGCTTGCCGACGCAGGTGGGTATTACGGGCCTGGGTCCGAGGGGCTGTTCTGTGAATCCTGCCGAACGGGCGTGACCGGCCAAAGATTGTCCTCCACAGTGATTGCTGCCATGCGCGCCGGTTGCCAGAGGCCGCTGGAGCGGTGGATCGGCGAGGAAAAGGCTCCGCCGGGCTGCCGCGACGCCCGCAGATTTCTCGAGGAGCTGATCGAAGCCCACGCGGAACGAAAACTGGTTACACGTGCGATGATGGAAGAGGCGGGGTGAAGCAGGTGCCAGGTGTCGGGTGGCAGGATTCAGGTGTCCTGCAACATCGAGACTTTAAAGCGGGGAAGTCAGGAGTCAGCTTCCAGCAAGACCGAGAGAAAGGATCGCTGCCGCTTGATCTGAAAACTGATAGCTGAGAGCTGATGGCTAACGGATTATAGTTCAACGAGATATGGCACAACATCTAAGGAAATATATAAAGGAAAATACGTCTCCCCTTACCTTCCAGGACATGCTCTTCCGCCTCAGCGAGTTCTGGGCGGAGCAGGGTTGCGCTGTGGCATTGCCTTACGACCTGGAGGTGGGGGCAGGCACGATGTGCCCAGAGACCTTTTTTCGAGTTCTGGGGCCGCAACCGTGGCGCGTGGCTTACGCGCAGCCCTCGCGTCGGCCCGCTGACGGCCGCTATGGCGAGAATCCCAACCGCCTGCTCAAACATACGCAGATGCAGGTCATTCTGAAGCCGCCGCCCACAGATATCCAGGACATGTATCTCGATAGCTTGGGGGCATTGGGAATCGACACCCGCCAACACGACATCCGCTTCGAGGAAGACAACTGGGAGGCGCCCACTTTGGGGGCCTGGGGTACCGGCTGGCAGGTCATGCTGGATGGCCTGGAGGTCACCCAGTTTACCTACTTCCAGCAGTCCGGCGGCGTGGACCTCGAGCCTATCAGCGTCGAGTTGACTTACGGCCTGGAGCGCATCGCGGCATTTCTCCAAAACGTCGAGGACGTCTACCAGGTGCGCTGGAACCAAACGGTGACCTACGGCGACCTGCGGCGCCAGGAGGAACTGGAGTTGTCCGTTTATGACTTCGAGGCCGCCGACCCCCTGACCTGCCGCAAGCTCCTGGACCTCTACGAAGGCGAAGCCTTGCGCCTTCTGGACGAATATCTGCTTTATGTTTTTGACGATAAAGCAACTTTAAAAGAGCAAGATATAGATAAAATAAAAAGTATTGCTTTAGCTAAGCAGCGGTTCCCTTTGCGCAAGGTTTATGAACTTACATTGAAGTGCTCGCACCTGTTTAACATCCTCGACGCGCGCGGCGCCATCAGCGTGACAGAGCGCGTGGCGCTGATCTCGCGCGTGCGCAAGCTGGCCTGCCAGGTCGCCGCCATTTACCTCGACCGGCAAGCCGAGGTGGCGGCATGACACCCTCAAAGGTCGAAAATCGAAACTCGAAGATCGAAACTCGAAAACCGGAAACCGAAAATCGGAATCCAAAAAGCGAAACTCCAAACCAGAAAGGCGAGACTCAAGAATCGAAATTTGAAAATCGAGACTCGGAACTGGGCGCGAGTTTCGAATTTCGAGTTTCGAAATTCGCCTTTCTCCTGGAAGTTGGCTGCGAGGAAATCCCCGCACGTTTCCTGAGCGACGCCGAGAAAGGACTGGGCGAGCGCGTCCAGGCAGCGCTACGCGAGGCCCGGTTGCTGCCTGAGGCATCTGTAGGGGCGGTTCGCGAACCGCCCCTACGAACCTATTCCACTCCACGTCGTCTCGTGATTCATGTCCCCGCGCTCTTGGACCGGCAGCCGGACAATGTCGAGGAGATCCTCGGACCGCCGGTCAAGGTGGCTGTCGGCGCGGAAGGGAAATACACCCGGGCGGCGGAGAGCTTCGCCCAGAAGAACTCCGCCCGCCTGGAGGATTTGACTCGCACCACCACCCCAAGAGGGGAATACGTGGCGCTGCGAAAAACCACCCAGGGACGTTCTGCCCACGAGATCCTCTCGGAGATTTTGCCGGCTGCCATCCTTGGCCTGAGCTTCCCCAAGAGCATGTATTGGACGGGCAAGTCCGGCCCACGCTTCGTGCGGCCCATTCGCTGGGTCCTGGCCATTCTCGGAGAAGGGAAGGAGGCCGAGACGGTAGTCTTCGAAATCGTGGGCGTGAATTCCGGGGATTCTACCTTCGGGCATCGGGCCAAGGGCCGCCAGCCGCAGCGCGTGACAGGTTTCAAGGATTACATGAGAAAGCTCGCGGAATCGCAAGTAGAGATTAGGCCTGAAGTGCGCCAGGAGCGCGTCATGCAGGGATCTCAAGGGCTGGTTGGAGAGGCCTCGCTTAAGATCGTCCAAGATAAAGCGTTGGTAGATTGGATCGTGAATTCCACCGAGTGGCCGAGGCCCATTTTCGGGAGCTTTGACGAGCGCTTCCTACACTTGCCGCGCGAAATCCTCATTACGGTGATGCGCGACCACCAGAAGTACTTCGCCGTGGAGGATCAGCAGGGGAATCTGAAACCGCGTTTTGTGGCCGTACTCAACCTGGATTCGGACGCGACTGGCCTGATTCGCCAAGGGCACGAGCGGGTGCTGCGGGCGCGCTTCACGGACGCCGAGTTCTTCTGGAATGCCGACCAGCGCATCCCCCTTCGAGATCGGCAGGGGTTGCTGGATCGTGTGACCTATCATGCAAGTCTCGGGACGTATAGCAATAAGGTATGGCGCATGCAGGTGATCTCGGATGAGATTCCGGTGCACAGTTCCCTTGCTCTTGATAAAGTTGGCCCCCTACGAGTTGCTATCTTGCTCTCGAAGTGTGACCTGACCACGCAGATGGTTCAGGAATTCCCTGAATTGCAAGGCGTCGTCGGCGGACTTTATGCAGAGGCCCAAGGCGAACCCAAAGAAGTCAGCGACGCAATCAGGGAGCATTACCTGCCACATGGGTTTGAGGGATCCTCGCCCAAAACCCTGATGGGTGCGCTGCTATCGTTCATCGATAAGTTCGATGCCGTCCTTGCAGGGTTTGCTGCGGAGCTCGAACCGAAGGGTTCAAATGACCCATTTGCGATGCGGCGAAATGCCGCCGGAATAATTAAAGTATTGCTTGAGTATAATCTATCCATCGACCTTAAAAAATTGATTGATGGAAGCTATTCAAAACTCCGGTTCGGCAAGAGGCGTCCGGTCGATGAGGTTTCTAATTTGGCGTTGAGTTTTATCGCGGACCGGCTTCGCTACTACTTGGAGAACATCCGGGGATTTCGCTACGATACCGTGCGAGCCGTGTTGGAGGCGGGTTTTGATGTGCCAGCGGATGCGCTGGCCCGGACCGAGGCAATGGAAGCGTTGCGTGGTAGCGAGGATTTTGAAGCACTCTCGGTTGCGGCCAAACGCATCCGGAATATTCTGCTGAAATCCGCCAGCGCGGCGGATTGGCAGGCGGGCGAGGTGGATGCTGCCTTGTTAAATGAGGCGCAGGAAAAGGAACTGCACGAGGCATACGGGAGGGTGGCCGTGGAAGCCCAGGGGCTCAGGGCGGCACACGCTTACGGGCGCGCTCTGGAGGTGATCTCGACCCTGCGTCCAGCGGTTGACCGGTTCTTTGACAAGGTGCTGGTGATGGCCGAGGACCGGGAAGTGCGGCAGAACAGGCTGCGCCTTCTGAAGAAGCTGGATGAGCTCTTTTCCGGGATCGCGCATTTTGCGAAGATCGAAGGGCAGTGACAAGTGGCATGCAAGCGACGTTCAAGCCCAGATCGAGCCTGTGTGAGAACGTCCGTTGACGGCGGACCGCACTCCAAAGCGGGCCCGCGTCCGCAAATGTCGACGCGTTAACATGGGCAAGATCCGCGCCGATCCCGTGAACTGAAGTGGTTCAGTTTGGCGTAGCGCCCCGATATATCGGGGCATTTTGGGGCTGCGCGGGGCCGATGCCTGGCTCTGCAAAACAAACCGATGGGTGATCGTCGCCGTGCACGGAAACAAACCGATCCCCAGGTGAACCCTCAAGAGCATTATCGAAGGAAACGGCCTCGATGTGGATGACTTCCGATAATTGAACCTCCTCCGACGCTTTTTGTCCATTGCAAAATCGCCGAAAATGAGCCAAAATCTTGGGTTCTTTGCACCCGATTACGAACGGCAAGTGACTTTGAACTTTCAAGTTTTGACATTGAGCTCTCAGCTTCTAACTTTGAACTCAAAACTAACAACTAAGGTCCAACGATTCGAAAGGAGCAATCATGGAGAAGTACGTTTATTTCTTCGGGGACGGGAAGGCCGATGGCAACGGCGCTATGAAAGATGTTCTGGGCGGGAAGGGCGCCGGCTTGGCGGAAATGACTAACGCGGGTTTGCCCGTGCCCCCGGGATTCACTATCGCCACCTCGGGCTGTCGTCTGTACTTTCAAAACCAAGACAAGACGCCCGATTTCATCCTGCAACAGAAAGACGAAGCACTGGCGGAACTCGAGAGCTTGCTGGGCCAGAAGTTGGGCGACCCCGAGAACCCCTTGCTGGTTTCGGTGCGTTCCGGCGCCAAGTTTTCCATGCCCGGCATGATGGACACGGTCTTGAATCTCGGCATGAACGATAAGGTTGTGGAGGTGTTCGCCCGCAAGACCAACAACCCTCGCTTTGCCTACGACAGCTACCGGCGATTCATCCAGATGTTTGGCAACGTCGTAATGGAAATCCCCAAGCAAAAGTTCGAGCACGTCTTCGACGGCCAGAAGAAGAAGAAGAAAGTGAAGCTCGACACCCAGCTTACCGCCGAAGATCTGAAGCAGGTCATTGCGGAATACAAGAAGGTGGTTCGCAAGGAAGCGGGCAAGGACTTCCCCCAGGACCCCCAAGTGCAGCTCAACATGTCCATCGAGGCTGTTTTCCGCTCTTGGTACAACCCCCGCGCCAAGACCTACCGTCGCCTCAACAAGATTTCTGACGACTTGGGGACCGCGGTGAACGTCCAGACCATGGTTTTCGGCAATTTGGGCGACACCTCGGGCACCGGCGTGGGGTTCACCCGCAACCCAGCCACGGGAGTCAAGGAGTTTTACGGCGAGTTCTTGATGAACGCCCAGGGTGAAGATGTGGTGGCCGGGGTGCGGACTCCTGTGCCCATCAAGGAACTCGAGAAGGTCATGCCGGAGGTTTACAACCAACTCCGTGAGTTTACGACTCGGCTCGAGCAGCATTACAAAGATGTGCAAGACTTCGAGTTCACGATTCAAGACGGAAAACTTTACATGCTTCAGACCCGCAACGGGAAGCGCACGGGTCCCGCAGCGGTGCGGATCGCGGTGGACATGGAGCGCGAAGGCCTGCTGACAGTGAAAGAGGCGCTGTTGCGCGTGGAACCCGAGCAACTCAACCAGTTGCTTCACCCCGTGCTCGACGAATCAAAGGCGTTGAATGTCCTGGTTACGGGCTTGCCGGCATCCCCGGGCGCAGCAGTGGGGCACGTGGTGTTCACCGCCGACGATGCGGTGGTGATAGGGAAGACCCAGCCGGTCATCCTGGTGCGAGGCGAGACTGTCCCGGACGATATCCATGGCATGGAAGTGGCGGTTGGCATCCTCACTTCTCGTGGTGGCATGACCTCTCACGCTGCCGTGGTAACGCGCGGCATGGGCAAGCCCTGTGTCGCCGGTTGCGGCGGAGCGGAAGTGGACGAAAAGAACAAGCAGCTCAGGATCGGCCGCATCGTCCTCAAGGAAGGTGATTGGGTTTCGTTGGACGGATCGACGGGGCGGGTGATTGAGGGCAAATGCGATCTGGTCGAACCCGATCCCTCGAGTGGCGTCTTTGCTGAATTCATGAAATGGGCCGACCAGGAAAGGGAACTCGGCGTTCGCGCCAACGCTGACATCCCCCGTGACGCTCTGGCCGCAGTCCGCTTTGGCGCCGAGGGTATTGGGCTGTGCCGGACGGAGCATATGTTCTTCGCCAGGGAGCGACTGCCTCACATGCAGCGCATGATCATGGCGTGCAAAGAGACCGAGGATCCCAAGGAAGCCGCGGCTTATGCCAAGGAGCGCCGGGCCGCGTTGGCAAAGCTACTACCCATGCAACGCAAGGATTTTTACGGATTGTTCAAGGCTATGGCAGGGATGCCCGTCACCATCCGAACCCTCGATCCGCCACTGCACGAGTTCCTGCCGAAGAGAGAGGAATTGCTGGTGTTGATGACCGTTCTCGAGGCTAAGGGTGAGAAGGGACTGAGCGACGACCAGCGCGTGCAGCTTAAGGATTCCTTGGCGGTGGTTAAAGGGCTTCGCGATTTCAATGGAAGCAAGATAAGTAGAATCAGAAGTTTGTTAAAGGTAGTTGAAGGGTTACATGAATTCAATCCCATGCTCGGTTTGCGTGGTTGCAGGCTTGGAATCATGTACCCGGAGATCAGTGAAATGCAGGCGCGGGCCATCTTCGAAGCCGCTTGCGATTGCAAGAAGAGGGGTATCGAGGCAAAACCCGAAGTGATGATTCCACTGGTCGGAGACGTTAGGGAATTTGAACTTCAGAAGGAGATCGTGGACCGCGTGGCTGGAGAAGTATTTGCGAAGAAAGGCGTCAAAGTGGAGTACCTCGTCGGAACCATGATCGAGTTGCCCGCCGCGGCGCTCTCCGCCGGGGAGATTGCACAGCAGGCGCAGTTCTTCAGTTTTGGAACCAACGACCTCACCCAGACCACTTTTGGACTGTCTCGCGACGACTGCGGCAAGATCATTAACGCTTACGTTAAGCAGAAGATCTGGCCTGCGGATCCGTTTGCCGTGCTCGACCCGAAGCGCGTGGGCAGGTTGGTGAAACTTGCCACCGCGGAAGGGCGGGCAACCCGCGGCAACCTGAAGGTCGGTATATGCGGCGAGCATGGTGGCGACCCGGCTTCGATTGAGTTGTGCGCCGAGGCAGGGCTGAATTATGTTAGCTGTTCCCCGTACCGGGTACCGATCGCGCGTCTGGCAGCGGCCCAGGCGGCGGTGAAGAAGCAGGCGGCTGGGGCGTACTCAACCGCGTAAGGGTGGCGACGAGTGACGAGCAGTGGGCAGACTTCAGGTGTCGGGGTGCGCTGCACCACCAGTACGATGGCGAATGGCACGTTGCAAGCCAAGGCCAATAGCACTGCTCGTCAGTCGCCCGTTTCATAAATATAAAGTATTACTTTAAGTTCTGGCAATATCTCATAAAGGGCACTACTACCCAGCGTTGTGCGCCAAGACACCTGGAATTAGTTCTTTTGCATATCACTCGTCCCCGTCAACGCGGGGGACTGCTCGTGATTGTCGGCGCGTTGACATCGTGTAGTTACCGCAATGCTCTACCACGTTCCCTGACACCAGGGACCTGACACCTGAAACCTGATCTTCGGCTCGCTACTCATCCCGCCACGGCTGGTGATGGGTTACTTGGGGAAAGGAACGAGAAAGCCAGGCGCGACATGAAAAGGATTAACAGGCGGAAATTCATCGGCGCTTCCACCGCAGTCCTTGGGTTGCTAAATCTCCCCAGTCGGATCACCGGCGGAAACGAGCGCAGCGGAGGTGCGACGCCTCTTCCCGGAGGGATTTCTCAGACTGCTACACACACCTTCGGTTACAAAGGTGAGCACTTCCTTCTGGACGGGGAACCTTTCCTGGTTATATCAGGGGAAATGCACTATCCACGCGTGCCACGGCCCTACTGGCGTGACCGCATGCGTAAGATGCGCGCCCTGGGCTTGAACACACTTTGCACCTACGTCTTCTGGAACTTGCATGAGCCTGAGTCGGGCAAATTCGATTTTACCGGCAACCTGGATGTGGCCGCATACTTGCGCACGGCGCAGGAAGAGGGGTTATGGGTGATTCTGCGGCCGGGTCCGTACATTTGCTCGGAATGGGATTTTGGCGGCCTTCCTTCCTGGCTTTTGTCAACCTCTGACCTCAGGGTCCGGACCACCGACCCACGTTTTGTCGAGGCAGCGGCAAAATACTTCCGGCAAGTGGGGGAGCATTTGGCGCCCCTGCAAATCACCCGCGGCGGCCCGATTATCCTGGTGCAGGTGGAGAATGAGTACGGCTCGTTCGGCAACGATCATGATTACATGAACGCCATTCGGAGGACTATCCGTGACGCCGGCTTCGGAGTGACCCTCTACACCGCCGACGGGCCGGATAAAGCCAACCTGGAAGGGGGAACGCTGCCGGACCTCCCTGCCGCGATAAACTTCGGGCAGGGAGATCCCGCCGCGGAGTTCGCCAAGTTTGCCAGGTTCCGGCAAAACGTCCCGCGCATCTGCGGCGAGTATTGGGCTGGCTGGTTTGACCACTGGGGAGAAAAACATCACACCACGTCTCCGGAAGAAGCTGCGCGGGGGTTGGACTGGATGTTGTCTCACGGCATTTCGGCTAATCTCTACATGGCTCACGGTGGCACATCCTGGGGGTTTATGAGTGGCGCCAACTTTTCCGGAACCTATCAACCAGACATCTCCTGTTACGACTACGATGCGCCGCTGGACGAAGCAGGGCGACCCACCCGGAAGTTCTTCCTAATACGCGAGGTGATTAAGAAATGCCTGCCCACCGGCGCGCCATTACCTGTGCTGCCGGCCCCATTGCCGATGATTGAGATCCGGCCCTTTGAGCTGAGGGACGCAGCGCCTCTGCCTGGCCCTCTGGGCAAGCCCGTCCTTTCTGAACAGCCCAAAACCATGGAGGACCTGGGGCTAACCTATGGATTCGTTCTTTACCGGAAGAAACTTGCCACGCGAGTTAAAGCACGGCTTGAAATTAAAGGGGTCAGGGACTACGCAGTCGTTCTTCAAGGGGCGAGGCGGCTGGGCGTGCTGGATCGCCGTCTAAGACAGGAATCATTGGAGGTCGACCTCGAAAGTGGCGAGCCGCTGGATATCCTCGTGGAGAACATGGGCCGTGTCAATTTCGGTCCACGTCTTGTGGATGACCGGAAGGGAATCGTTGGACGCGTTACGCTTGCCGGGTCGGAGTTGAGTGGATGGGAGAATTATGCTCTGCCGATGGCGGACCTTTCCGCCTTGCACTTTGCGAGGTCAACCGTTATGGGACCAGCTTTCCGGCGTGGCCAATTTGAATTGACGTCGCTGGGCGACACTTTCCTGGACATGCAAGGGTGGGGAAAGGGATATGTCTGGCTGAATGGGCACAACCTTGGCCGGTATTGGAAGATCGGACCGCAACAATGCCTGTTCGTGCCCTCCCCGTGGCTAAGGAAGGGGACCAACCAAGTTATCGTGCTTGACCTCGAGCCCAGAGATCACCATACGCTTCGGGGCATCAAAGACCCGATATGGGCAAGTGAAATTTCGTAATAAGCACTTGTTTTTCTGAGTCGCTTTTATTAATACATAAAGTGTTGGTTTAAGTCCTGAGTTGAAATTTCCACAGAGCCTCGACCGCCTTTCTCCTGTGTTTTTCCAAAAGTCTGAACCTGAACTCCGAAGCTCCATCCTTCTCTAAAGAGGGGCCGGGGTGGGGAGGGTAGCGTGCCGGCGGTGCCTGGCCCGGGAGGGGTGGAATGAACGCTTGGTTCTTAGGCTGCGCCCGACGGCAGCGCGGTAGGACAGATGGAGCACATGAGGCTCTCCCAAAGCCTCATCGGCCGGAAGTTCAGAGGTTCCGTTGGCGGCCCAACCAGCAAGGCATAAATCACGTGAAGGGCGCAAGGCAGAAGCTTGCCGGGTAGTGTCTCAGTTTGGAGATGTAGAGGCGATCCCGCAAGGCGGGATCGCCTCGTGGCGGCGTAAAGCCGCCTCTACGTCAAACTGAGACACTACCGCTTGCCGGAAAGCTATCAAATCTTTCTGGGCGAATACAACTCTTGGCACGAACTTGCAATCCAATCGCTGGGTGGCGAAGGAGGCGGGAAGTGGGTCTTGGCCATCAAGCAAACAGCGCAAGGACAACCGGTTGGTTCCCGATCGAGGGGAGATTAGGATAGGGAGCACTAGACCGTTGGGTTGCAAGCTTTACACCGGTTGTCGAAAAACCCGAATTTGAAGGTCGTTCGCGGTCGAGGGCATCCCGATCAAGGCAGTTCGAAGAAGTCGCCGAAGGCGGTGAGGTTTTATTCAGTGGCCCGTTGGTATGGTATAATCGTAGAGGCTTAGCCACCAGGGGTGAATCTATGAGCAGATCGCGAATGCAAGTCATAGCGCTTCTCGCAATGTTCTGCCTTGCCGCCCTCCCGGCGCGCGGTGGAGACGACAAGAAAGACGTCGACGAGATCGGCAACCGGAAAGTGGCGCACAAGAGCATAATTTCAGAAGAAAAAGAAATTGCTATGGGCAAGCAATACAGTACTCAAGTCGAGCATCAGGCCAAGATGCTCAGCGATCCTGTGATCAACGAATACGTCAACAGGGTTGCGCAGAACGTAGCCCGGAATTCCGACCTCAAGATTCCCCTCACGGTGAAAGTGATCGACTCACCGGAGTTGAACGCCTTCGCCTTGCCCGGCGGATTTCTCTATGTCAATACGGGCTTGATTCTGGCGGCGGAAGAGGAAGATCAGGTGGCGGGAGTGATAGGGCATGAAATCGCGCACGTGGCCTGCCGCCACTGGGCAAACCAAATGACCAAGATGATGATGGCTCAATACGCCATGATCCCACTCATCTTCGTTCCCATGTCCTATCCTATATACATGGGCGTCATGGAAGCTTACATGCAAGGTGTGCCGCTGGCCTTTCTGAAATTCAACCGGGGCGCCGAGGCGGAAGCGGATTACCTGGGGATTCAATACATGTACAAGGCAGGGTACGACCCTAACTCCTACGTCGCGTTCTTCGGCAAGATCATGGAAGAGGAACGGCGGGTCCCCGGAAGCATGCCCAGCGTATTCATGGACCACCCGCCCACCGGAGACCGAATAATCAAGTGCGAAGAGGAGATCAAGCAGATCCTGCCCCAACGCGAGCAATACCTCGTGTCAACGTCCGAATTTGACGATGTGAAAGGCCGGCTGGAACAAGTGATCAGCAATCGGAAAAGAATGAAGCCCGGCACTTCCTCAGGACCCACTCTGCGCAAGCGCGAGCCGACTGACCAGACAACAACTCAAACCCAGCAGACGCCACAGAGTACAGGGGCCAGCAGTGGCGGCGACCAGCCGCCCGTGCTCCAGCGGCGCACCAACTAAAACTCTCCGTATTCAGTTCAGAAATGGCCGTCCGCAAGCGCGGGCGGCCTTGTGTTTGCGCCCGGCGCGAGGGGCGCAGGATTTCCTTCGGTCCGGCGGAGTTCGGGTGTCACAAGATGGTTAAGGGGCAAGACGCGGGGAATCAGACATGAGCGTGGGTGGGTGGGGGAGCTATCCCCAGCTTCCGGAGTTCATCCGAATAGTACTTTCTGTACAGAATCTCCCATTCGCCGCCGCCCTCCAGAATGGTTCGTTTGTGGGTGGCGATGCGGGCTTTCACGATTTCGTCGATCTTTTCTTCCTCGTGCATGAGATCCGTAAGGATCTTGACGATTTGCTGGCGGATGGTGTTGGCCTCATCGTATATTTCCACCTCATCCAGAGCCTCGATGGCGGCCATGACTTGGTGTGAAATCTGAACGATTTTTTCGTGACTCATCTTCATCGTTGAAAGACCGCCAGCCTTAGAGAATGACCTTGCGCTGGCGTACCAACTCCCTCTTGATGGCCTTGAAGGCGTCTTCGAAGCTGGCGCCCAGCTCTTTCATTTGGTTTCCGTGTTCTTCCAGGATTTTTCGAACTTCGTCGTTAATGCGGTCCTCGAGGCTCAACTCTTCAAGCATCACTTGGTTTATAACCTCGGTGACGTAATCCGGCTCTTCATAAGTGATAAGCCCTTCGTCGTTTAGACGCTTCAGAACCTGTTTGGCCATGTAGGTAACGTACTCGCGCTGAAACTGCATAGAACCGGAAACCCTCTCCTTGACGCTCGCGACACGCTAGTGTATATTCCAGAGGTTGCAGGTGTCAAGGTTGGCGTACTGTGACCCGCCCTGATGTTGGGACGGTCCGGGGTCCTGCACCGTTGGGTACAGGGCGGGGCGGTTAGCTCAGTTGGTTAGAGCGTCTGCCTTACAAGCAGAAGGTCATCCGTTCGAGCCGGATACCGCCCACCACTCAAGAGCAGTGAAGAGTGACAAGTGACGAGTGAAGAGAAATCGGCGGCGCTACTCACTGTCCTGTTTGCGACGACGATCCAAGGGGCGGATTTAGCAGTCCAGGCCAATGCAGAGTGCTCGTCACTTATCGCTTGTCACTGTATTTATGGGGACGTAGTTCAGCTGGTTAGAACGCATGCCTGTCACGCATGAGGCCGCGGGTTCGAGTCCCGTCGTCCCCGCCAGCGTTTTCAAAAGGTTAGCAAGCATAGCGGATTCACGAGGTTTCAGAGCACACGGCCCGGCACTTTATCCGGTTACGAGCTGGATTCCGGTCATAGGCAGTGCTCTCCTTGGGTTCCTGTTCTCACTCTAATTTTGCCGCCTTTCCCCGTCAACCCAATAGTACAACATAAAGTTCTTCATGTCGGGTTACGGCTGTGTGCTGTCCGAGTTTGAACGTAGCGCCGCCATCTTGGCGGCTCCATTCCGGCTGGAAGCCGGCGCTACACCTGAAACTAGGACAGGACCTACGGCTACGCTGTCACCAGCCATAGCAGCCAGGGAGCCACCGCCGACCGGGTGCTGGTACATGTGGACACCGAACAGGCCCACGACCAGCTTGTCAATTCACGGCTGGCGTATGTCTCCGTCTCCCGTGGGCGCTACGATGCCCAGATTTACACGAATGACGCGGAAAGATTGGTGGAAGGGTTGAGCCGCGACATTTCCAAAGAATCCGCATTGGAAACCGGGCATGAAACGGGAGACGGAAACCAAAGCCACGCAACTGAAAATGCCGAGCACCATTCAGTCAGCGAATCACACGAGCACGGACAAGGGTACGGCATGGGGCATTGACTGAGGCCATAGAACACGTCCCGTCGTAGGCGTGTGGAAAACGATCATGAATTACATCGACCAACACGAAGCCAAGGCGTGGAGCGTAGCCGACATAAAACACGCACGCACTTGCCGAAGCACGGACGCCAGCCACAGCGTTAAATACACAAAATGCGCACCCGACTTGTTCATAAGAGGGGTTCGTAAACTCCAGCTCTTACGAGTGCAGAGATGGCAGCGAGAAAATCTTCCTTATGGCCTGCGATCCCAGATGCATGAATCATTTCATGAAGCAAAACAATCCGTACGTGAGGAGTGAAGTCCTTGAGCCTGGAATTAATGCGAATGCCAGGCCTAATTCTTGTCTCCATTGTGGACATTTTCTCGGCTTTCTCAGGGCTGATGTATATTCCTGTATTGTCGCCGGGCATTTCTTGAAATACACACGTAAACGAGCCGGAGAGAAGCGGCAGACAATCCTGGAAGTACTTCTCGTTGAATATCGCGTAATCCTCCCGGAGCTGTTTGTCCGGGTCACTTACCAGACGCGGCACATCATCGAGACGCTGATAAATGATTTGTTCCTCGTTCATTGTCTCCACCAGGGGCCGCCTTTCGGGAAAATTCGTCTCCCCAGCCTCCCTCATATAGCGCGACGATCATGAACTGAAACTGCGAGCAGCATTTTCTTAGGAGAGGCTTGGTAGTGTTCAATCGGGTAGGCACCCGGAGCGTTGGTGGCCGGGTCGAAAACCACCCCATTCTCGTTGACAATGATCGCATGGGTATTTTGCGGGCTATTCCTGGGATGATTCTCCGCTGTCCCGATATTACAGAAAAAGCTAATTTTTTTGGGAAGAGTTTGAATCGCTTCGAAAACAGGACCTTCAACTTCGTACATTCCCGTTTCAAAGCCCATATAACTCAAATACACCCTCCAGTCAACAAAGCGTAACTGCAGGTGTCAAGCCCCGATAGAAATGTCCCCATCCTTAACCCAATAGAAATGTCCTCTTTTTCGGTTTTGTCTTTCACGTACTTTGTCTCTCCCTTTGTTTCTGCTGGAGTGGTGAGTTACGCCGTTGGTCTCGGCCGGAGCGAAGCCCTGCGGAGCCCGAAGGGCGGAGCGTCTAGGGCGAAGCGGAGGCCGAGACCAACGGCGTGCGGTCAGTCCACGGGCCCATCCGCCAGGGATGGTGCGGCCCTGGTTTCCACTTCTTCTTCGTCGCCTCCATGGCCACTGGAAGTTTGTCCTCTTGCTTTCTCGGGAGCGGGCGTGCTGGGATCTCTTGCCAGCTGAGCTTCTGCCCTCGGTAGTGAATCTCGATCCTCCCATCCTCCCACTCGCATAACCTCACCTTGCTCTTTGCTGGCGCGTGATGCAGGCGCTGCCGCTCCACCTGATAGAAGCGGTTCTCATCGCGTACCACCCAATCGTTGCTCAGCGCTCTCTCCCTCTCCAGCCGGAAAATGCTGTCCAGTTTCCGCACCCCAGGGCTGGGCAAGTGAAAGTCCTGCGGGGCTGCCGGCCGTACCGCGAAACGCGTGTTGTGCTCCTCACAGTATTTCTCCTGTAAGTATCGATTGGCATCCTCTAGGCTCGTTATGTTTCGTACGCGAAGCTTCTTTACCAGGCGGTCCTGATGCGTCCCGTGGTTCCTCTCCACCCGCCCCTTGGCCTGCGGCGAACTGGCCGCGATGATCTCAATCCCCAATTGACGGCACATGCGTCCGAACTGCGTCACAGGCTCTTCTCCTCGCATCCGCTCCTGCGCGCTGGGCTCTCGCACGTACACGTTCTTCCAGTCCGTGTACAACGCCTGCGGCACTCCGTAGCACTCCATCCACGCCTCCAACACTCCCACCGCCGCCCAGATCGTCTCTTCCTTGCCCATCCGGCACAGCGTCGTACCCGTCGCGTCATCCACCATGTTCATCAGACAACCCCGCGGACCTCGCCCTTCTAGCCAATCATGGAAACTTCCATCCAACTGCACCAACTCCCCAAAATGCGCTTTCCGCTCCCGCCTTCGCCGATGCGCTCGCCCTCTCCGCTCCCGGCTCCATAATCCTGCCTCCAGCATCCACTGCCGCAACGTCTCCACCCCGATTGCGACATGATCGTCTTGCTCCAAGTGCTCCGCCGCCAGCGTGGGACCGAAACGCTCGCCGGGCTCTCCACCGTACTTCTTCCCTATCAGCCCCAAGACCCGTCGCTGCAAACTCTTCGGCTTGGCATGGTTCGACGCCCGCCCCACGTTGCCATGCATCAGCCCCCTTGTCCCCTTCACTCGATAACGCTTCCACAATCGCCTCGCCTGCCGATAGCTCACTCCCATGCGCTCGGCAGCTTGCACCAAAGTCCAACCCTTCCCCGCCACCTGTGACAACACCGCCCCTCGCCTCAACTCCCGCTCATCCATCCTCGTCCTCTTCACTGTGGCCTCCTCAGAGGCCATGAGTTTAGGGGACATTTCTATCGGTGACAGAAGGGGACATTATCATCGGGGCACAACACAAAGCGTAACTGCAGGACTTCCTCAGGAGTACCAAAGGCCTTGAGCTGATCCTTCCACACATCCTCGTAGGAGCGGCCAGTCAGCATTGCAGCACAAGCTACGCAACAACCGCGCTCGTGCTGTTGCTTAACGAAATTCATCGTACCGTTAAGCTCCTTCCTGCCGAAGCGACGCTAGAATCTGGAATTTCTTGAGGGCCCCCCGAGCGACCTTGTTGCCACTCACGGACCCGACAATTAGAACTATAGACGAGCGGGCTTGTCGAAAGATGGCTGCTCGAGTCGGCACAGGCGTGTCTTGGCTAGTGCAAACGGATATACCAAATACCTGGACCGCCAGGATAGTAGCGGTGTAGGTGGTCTGATTGAGGAGGCACAGATTCTCGTAATTGCGGTCAATTAGTAGCATCGCACTTGCCGCTTTGGTTTAGCCTCGCCTTTCCCGCATTTCGCACGGCATGGAGCACCGCCTTCCCCCTCTGCCGTTCACATCGACGTAAAATTATATCTCAAAGTTCTTTCTGCGGATAACCCAAAAGCTGGATGATCCCCCAGTCCTTGTATTCTCGCAGCCTGCCTCCCTTCTTTTTGCCGGGCTGTTTGACTCCTTCCAGCGTTTCTCCTTTCCCTGCGACCGCAGTCACCAGCCACAGCAGCCAGGGAGCCACCGCCGACCGCGTGCTGGTGCACGTCGATACCGAACAGGCCCACGAGCGGCTTGTCAATTCACGCCTAGCCTATGTCTCCGTCTCACGCGGGTTCACCACCCCTTCACAAAGCTGGCATTCAAATTGCACGCGTGGCCTCCTGTGGACGCGCTCAGCCTGGGGGCGGTGCTTCCGCTTGCCAAGATCGTAGCCTCCCGCCCGACTTCCAGTTTGCACCGGTCTAATGCGTCTCTTGAAACCAACCATTCTGAACCGTCTGTTAGGTCTGCCAGAAAGCCATCACTAGGAGGCGCTGACTCCGCAATTGTTCTGCCTGTTGCTGGAACAATTCGAACGACCGCTCCATTTCGAACGATTAATTCGCCCTCTTTTTGCGTCGATGAGAAGACAAGTTGATCTGTCTGGCCGCGCACCCCGCCCATGGTTGACAAGAGGATAAACGCTTGCGGCTCAGTGCGCGTGCCGCTTTGTATCTCCCCCCAGAGGAAACAGAGCATCCGGAGTGAGTACATCTCATAGCGGCGAAAGCCACGGTCCCACGATGTACGGATAATCACATCACCTTCGTATCTGGGAAACTCAAAAGATTTGCCGAAGGATGTAATGAGCAGGGCCGCGTAGTCCGCCATGGCAGCCTGAAAAGAATTCTGGAAATCCAGAACAATATCCACCCGATCTTTGGTTGCAAGGAGCACCGAACATTGGGGACTGGGCCAGTCGCCGCCTATAGTATGCAGATTCCCGACGGGGTTCAGTGGCCCGGCAGCTCGCGTATACGCCTCACAAGCATTTCCTGCAAGTGACGCTGCATTTTCCGCGGAAGGAGGCCAGGGAGAATCCGAGACAACATCCAGCGAGGCCCACCACATGATATACCATTGGTCAGACGCGGAACCTTTGCCGCCTAAGGTAGCACCGGCGGTCTGCATTAGGCCCACGTGGTCCTTGTCAACCAACGCCTCATAGTGAACAAGGCCCTGTGACATCGCGCTATCTGAAATAGATATGACGCAGGCATGTTCACTGCAAGGTCCGCTCATGCCGGCATCTTGGAGCGTCTGGAACAGTGCAGTTAACCATGCCCGACGCATGCTTCCTTCAAGTACGTTCGTTGGCGAGTACACAGCAGCTTCTGAGGGTGATTTCTGTTCGCAAAAGGTTGGCACTTGGGGCAAAGTGCCCGACATCCCTGCAGTTACAAAAGCGCAAATGGGGGCGCGAGTGGCATCATTGCTCGTTTGCGCTGATGGTGCCTCCGGTTCGTCTGGAAAACTCTGAGCTTTCAGGAGCTTGGTTCGGAGAAGCTGCTTAGCCTCATTGATCGGGATAGCAAAGTTTAGGTTCTCTCCGCCTCTAAGATAAGCAGCCGTGATCCCGATGACCTCACCCGTCATATCAAACAGTGGACCGCCGCTGCTCCCGGGGGAGATCGGGGCCGTGATCTGTAAGACTTTGCCGCCGCCCTCTTCAACCACCCGGATCCCGCTCAGGATCCCGTTTGAGACGGTCGATTCCAGTGACAGAGGATTACCTATGGCAACTACTTGCTGTCCAACTTGGAGATGGTCGGAATCTCCAAGACGCACCGTGTGGAAATCGTTGCCGTGTGCCTTGATGATAGCAACGTCATGATCCTTATCAAATGCGAGAACTCCATCGACAACAAAGAAGGCCCCATTGGGGAGTTTAACGACAGCGGAGGTGCCGCTTTTGATGACGTGGTAGTTGGTCACAACCCGGCCATCTGTACTTATGAGAAACCCACTCCCTTTTGAGATGGGATGACCCGCCTTATCAGACATCACGATTGATACTACGGCACCCGTTGCATCCCGTGCTATCCCCGGAATGCTTTGTCGCAGTGTATTCTGGGCAGCAGCGAGAGCACACATGAGGGCAATCACCAAAGTCATGTTCATCATCAAACCTCGCCAAATTATTTATCTCTTTGCTCCATTTAGCTTCTCTGCGGTTCGGAAGCCCATTCGGAAATCCTGTCGAGCGGTCTTTTCCTTTACGTGGTTGAACCCATCGCGCAGATGCACGCTCTATCCACTGCCTCCTAAGCACAACCGACCTCCCTTTCCGAAAACGTGTTCGCTCCGCCCGAGGAAATGGGAGGAGATAGATTCCCTCTCCACGGCATACATCCTAGCCACCCGGCGAAACAGACCCGGACCCAAGATATATATTCTCCACACGCGATTTGGACCGGGGCCTAGGAACCAAACCACTCGTATTTGTAAAGAGCGTCACAGTCTACATCATGCCCAGTTTCGAGGAATTTCCGTTTCAGTTCCATGAGGTGGTTGTAGCCGCATAGCACCAAAACACTCTTCGCGCTCCCAGCGCAACAAATCACGCGGTTGAACATAAACTCATCTCGCATTTTGTCGGATTCGTGCCGTGGCTCGATTTCAACCCACCCATTGCGCAAGTCTCTTTGATACCCCTCTTCTGTCAGGCAGGTACGAGCCTTATTTCCCAGGTACCTTGGGGTTCTGAACCACGTCTTGGGAACTCCTCGGCTCTCTTTTTCGGATTCACTCATGTCTATCGGCTCCCATCGAATGCCAAGAGAGTTCGCAAGCTCACGTGCAATCGTGGAATGACCTGGCGGCTGCTCCTCACCAATAAACTCAACGGCTCGATCTCCTACGAGTTGGCTCAGCAATTTCCTGTATTCCAGCTTTTGAACCGCTGAGCATGCACCATCTTTCGCTTGGACTCCATGGGCTAACCCAAGAATGACCACCTTCATCTTTGTGTCCCCCTGAGCGCGCGGGATTTTGAAATGCGTTTACGCGCCTGCGGCAATTTTTTGCGCTCTCAAGAGCGTCTACGGTCCTTCTCCCTAAGTGGCCCTGCTTTCTGCCAATATTTCTTCTTTGAGTCTAGTGAAGCCGCTGTATCGGCCTGTCTTTCCTATTTCACCACTTCTTGCATGAACGCGGTCGCTTGGCTGTCGTGTCGATCAGCCATGTCATTCTCTGCGCACAGGATGACCATAGAAGTAGACCGTCGGGATGGACCAAATATTCGCCTGATTTGGTCTGCGAGCGAGGATATTGTACACCCCTTCGCCTCGAAGGTGGTCATTGCGGACCTTGAATGCTGACCTCGAAAAACGCAGACTCTCCACATAGCCCCCCGAGCTTTGTCTTTAGCACTCGGGGCGTTCCCTGCTTTTCAGGCTGCATTAAACATCAGAGATACATTCAAAGCGCAGGGGGCGGCAGCGGGACTGTAGAGTGTCGCGGTGAGTCGTCGGTATCGGAAGCTAGCGGCTATCCTCTCCTGTCTGGTTTGAATTCTCTTTGTCCCATTGTCCTTTTCTGGCACCGCTTTCTCGCGGGCACGGCGAGATGGGAAAGCCGCCTGCGCGCTGGCGGCACGGCGGGCTTCTGCTTTGTCCGTCCGCTGACGGACACCCTCCGGGTTTGCGGTTCCTCCAAGAAACAAGGGCAGTGGCGAGTGATAGGTGACGAGTGGAAAGCGGACGGACAAATCGCAGATTCGAGATTCAAAAAAAAGGGCGGGGGGGAGAACGGGTCGTTGTAAACGCGCATTTGTTTTGGTAAGGTGAAAGGTGAGGCGAGGCACTTATGGTAAAGACAGTGACTCTTAACGCTGACATTCCAGCCAGCCGTGAACTGCGCATTACGTTGCCTGCGGATGTACCTACCGGGTCCGCCGCGATTGTGATTATGGTCTCGCCCTCCGGGTCCGGGACCTCCGCCACTTTTGGCGACCTGCTGAACTCTGAATTCTTAGGGATGTGGCGGGACCGTGCTGACATCAAGGATAGCTTGGAGTTCGCCCGGAAGTTGAGGTCAGAAGGGTGGAACAGGCCCGCCAGATGAACCTTGTTGATACGGACGTTCTCGTCGATTGTCTGCGCGGAACAATTCCTGCCCATGAATGGCTCAAACAACGTGCCAGTCAGTCGTTCGCGGTTCCTGCGGTGGCCGCTATGGAACTGGTGATGGGTTGCCATGACCGCGCCGATCTGGAACGGATTCAACGGTTCTTGGCAACATTTGAGGTGGTTTGGCCGGAAGCCTCCGAGTTCGCCGCAGCATACCAATTGCTGCTGACTCACCGGCTGGGTTCGGGTCTCAACATTCCCGATTGTCTTATCGCCGCGACCGCCCTCACGCGGAACGCCCGCCTGTACACCTTCAATCTCAAGCACTTTCAGGTTGTGCCGGGGTTGGATGTCGAACGCCCTTATTCACGCCCCTGAACATCCCCTTTTGTGGGTTGGGTTCTCACATTTGTCAACCCGTGAAAAAACGGTTGGCACGCCGCGTGCCTGAATCCGGTCCCCTCGGACTCCGGCCATACCCCGGAGTAGCGCCGGAAGGATTGCGCAGAAACGCAATTATGCACAACATAGGACGCAATCTTGGCGCAATCCAGGCTACAAAGCGCCGAGATTTCAATAGGGTATAATCGGCTGGCGATTTCATCTGAACGCTATTTTGGCGCAATTCCAACGCAATCGTATTGTACAATGGGGATGGTCACTAACCCCCTTGCGCCTGTGACTCGTTTGGCGTGGAGGGGGGAAATTCCAATTGGGCGGACCAACGAAGTTGGTAACGTCCGAGGAGATTAGCTTCTTGCCAAAAGGACAACAGCACATCGAGCCCATCCAGGGAACAGGATCGGAAACGATAGCGCAAGCTGCGCAAAACGAGGCCGCCATCCGGCTTCTCCACCAATGGCTCGCGGACGAGTCGGGTTACGACGAGCGAGTATGGCTTCGACTGAAGGAGGCTATTGAAGAGGATCGCCTCTCCAATCGCAAAAGGTTCAGTGATTGACTATGGCGAGCAGAATTGTCCTTGACACCGGCCCCCTGGGCAAGATTTCCCATCCCCGCCCCAACCGCGAGATCGCGGACTGGCTCGAACGTCTCCTAAGGGAAGGTGCGATTATTTACATCCCCGAGATCGCAGACTACGAAGTGCGCCGCGAGCTTATCCGTGCGGGCCTCCAAGAAAGCGTCAACCGGCTTGATCGGCTCAAGTCCGTTCTGAACTATCTCCCGATCAACACCGATGTGATGCTGAAGGCCGCTGAACTATGGGCCCAGGCTCGGAACCGAGGTAGTCCTACGGCCGACCCCAAAGCACTCGATGCCGATGTCATTCTGGCCGCCCAAGCCCTCCAAGTTACAGGCTCAGTGGCTACAGAAAATGTCGAACACCTTGGTCTTTTCGTCAACGCCAAAGAGTGGCGATCTTTCTAAACGCTGTAGTCAATAAGGTGATTGAAGTCTCGCTGCTGCTGGAGGCGATCAATCCGCAGACCACCGAAACGAGTACAAGATCGGTACAACTTGGGCGTTCCAAGAGTGTTTTTGCGTGCTTTTGGGTTGCCAACCGTGCCGCACGGTCAACGAGTTAGCCATCCTATGCTCGCCTGTCACGCATGAGGCTGCGGGTTCGAGTCCCGTCGTCCCCGCCAGCTAAAACCTTCGGGTATGGGCAAGAAACTCCAGATATCGATCCAGAAACCATGCCAGGCGTGAAGCGGCGCGGTGGCTCGCAAGGGCGAACCGGATCAGCGCCGGGATGCGTTGCGGGGCGCGGAGGGGCTCGAGCGCCATCCGCCACATGCGCATTTGGCCGCGCTCGTCCACCATTTTGCTAAAGTCGCAAGGAAGATCACACTCGCTTGTATCCGAGATGCTACGCAGGGCGATTGCGGGGACTCCGGACCGGCACGCTTCGGTCAGGATGGTAAAGCTCTCCATATCCACTGCATCCGCAAGGCTGGATAGAACCGTTTTTTCTTCGGCCGTCCGTACGATCGTATTCCCTGAGATGAAAGAATCGACGGCCTTCGCGCCGCACTCGATCGCCGAATCGAAAAGTTCCTTGTTGCTGCTGACGTGTTGATCTGTGCCATCAAAGTGAACGTGTCGCGCCGCGAGTACATCACCCACTCCAAACGACGGTTTCAGAGCGCCGGCCAAGCCCGAAGCCAGCACGGCGTCCGGTCTGCTCCCGAGCGCGGCCCGGATTGCCCCTTTGGCATGAGAAGGCCCGATGCCCGTGAGGAGTGCGTGCACAGCAGTTCCGGCTATCGTCGTTTCATAAAACGTCCAGCCATCCACCGCCCTGCGGCGAAACCTGCGCAGGCGAAGCCAAGGCGCAAGTTCCGAGTGCACCGCGAAGGTTACAATCACATTCATGTATTCGCAACCCATGGGGTTAGGCTGCGCGAGGCTTGAAGGGTTCGACGTTACGGGTCAAAACGTAGCCAAGGAGGTCATTTTGCGGCCCTGCTTCCGTTGGATCCATTTGCGCCATTTTTCGAGGGAGAGAACTGCCATTTAAGCAGCCTCCACATGTCGGAGAACCGGCGATTTGCCCCGAGGACCGCAGAAGGCTCATACCCCACATGCACCATGCAGTTTTCGCATCGCGGATCGCGCCCGCGTCCATACTTTTCCCAGGGTGTCTCCTCCATGAACTGCTTGAATGTGGCGTGATGGCCGTCCGTGATCAGGTAGCACGGCGCCTTCCAGCCCCTCGGGTTGTATGTGGGATTGCCCCACGCGACACACCTCAGCTCTTCACGATCACCGCGCAGGTAATCAAGGTAGACGGGCGAGGTCATCAACGCATATTTCCCGAGAAGTTCCCCCGCCAGGCGAAATTTCTCGTGTACGTCCTGCCGCGACATGAAAATTTCTTTAGTTTGAACCGCAGCATAGGAGTAAGCCGGCGAGATCATATGTCCGTCTACGCCCAGGGTTTGTGTGTAGCGAAACAGTTCATCGATTTCCTTAAGATCGGTTTCCTTGTAAACGGTCGTGTTCGTGCAGACCTGGAATCCCGCAGCTTTGGCTGCCTTAATGCCCTCCACCGCTTCCCGAAAGACGCCTTTGCGCTCCACGCAGATATCGTGGGTCTCTTCCAGCCCATCCAGATGCACGTTGAAGAAGAACCTTGACGTGGGCTTAAACTCCTTCAGGCGTTTCCGGGTAAACATGCCGTTGGTGCAGAGATACATGTGCTTGCGGCGCGCTAGAATGCTGCTTACCAGTTGGCCGATTTGGGGATAAATCATCGGCTCGCCGCCGCAGATCGAAACAATGGGGGAGCCGCACTCGTCCACAGCAGCCAGGCATTGATCCACAGTGAGTTTTTCGCGGATGGTCTCTTCGTACTCGCGGATGCGCCCACAGCCGGTGCAGGTCAAATTACAGGCGTGAAGCGGCTCGAGCATCATGACCAGCGGAAACTTCTCAACGCGACGTAGCCGTTTTCCGGCAATATAGGAACTTAGGCTGGCGGTCATGGTGAGGGGAAATCTCATGAAAATCTCCTGCTTGCATTCCGTTCTCGGAATTCTTCTGGCGTAAAACGAATCCCTGGGAACGGATTGCCACCATTCATTAGATGCAAGTAGTGAGCTAAAGCGTAAAGTGGAAAACTATTACGATAGAGGTGATATTTGAGGTAGAAGACGCGGGGGAAGCCTGTGCCCGTAAAGGCGTCTTCAGCCCAGGAGCCATCCGGTTGCTGCCGATCGACCAAATAGCGTACGGCGCGCGTTACCGCCGAATCGGAGGGGTCGCCGGCTGCCAGCAAGCCGATTAGGCCCCAGGCAGTCTGCGAGGGTGTACTCACCCCTTTGCCTTTTTGACTCGGATCATCATAGGATGCGCACGATTCTCCCCAACCGCCGTCGGGATTTTGCGTGGCCCGAAGCCAGGATGCAGCACGCTGGCAATGAGCCTCGTTTTGCAATCCGAGGGCTTCCATAGCCCGCAAAACGGCGCTGGTTCCGTAGATGTAGTTCGCACCCCAGCGGCCGTACCAGGCTCCATCGGCGGTCTGGTCGCGCTCGATAAATTTGACTCCTCGCTTCACCACGGGATCGGACGCGGACCAGCCATATCGGGCCAGGCATTCCAAGGCACGGGCAGTCAAGTCCGCGGTCGAAGGATCAATCATCGCGTTGTGGTCAGCGAACGGAATCCGGGTCAACAACCTCGAGTCGTTATTACGGTCGAATGCTCCCCAACCGCCGTCCCGATTCCGCATCCCCAGCATCCACTCCAAGCCGCGCTTTTCGGCTTCCTGGAGACAGGATGAATCCGGATAGGCGACCCGCTGAAGAGCCAGCAGAACGAAAGCCGTGTCGTCAACATCCGGATAGAAATCGTTACGGAATTCAAAAGCCCATCCACCTCCTTGACAGGGAGGATCAGTGCGCCAATCCCCTGGAGTCAGGACTTGATGATCGATGAGCCATCGCCCGGCCTTGATTAAAGCCGGATGATTGGAAGCAATGCCGGCCTCGTGCAAAGACGTGACCACGATTGCCGTATCCCAAACTGGCGAGAGGCAGGGCTGAAGCCGGAGTGTGTCGTCCTCCTCGATTTCGAATCGCGCCAGTTGGCCTATTTCGCGCTTGGTGAGGGGATCATCAGGGCCACGTCCCAGGGCCAAAAGCGCAAATACGGCATTCATCATGGCCGGGAAAATAGCGCCTAACCCATCGCTGTGTTCGAGGTGTTGCAAGAGCCAGCAGGCTGCTGCGCGCACAGCTCGCTGGCGCAATGGGTGCCACGGCAGCCGGTTGTATGTCTTTAGAAGGCGATCGAAAATCAGGAAAAAGTTTCGCCAGGTAAAGATGCTGCGATTCCAACCCAAGGCGGGAATTCGACCCGAATCATTGCGGAAGAGTTCATGAACTGTCACTTCCTTGGGCAGGGGCCAGCGCGGCTTAAGGGCGTAAAGAATCGTCAACGGAACCACAATGGCGCGAGTCCATGAAGACATCGCATAGATGTTGATGTAGAACCATCGGGGCAGGAACATCAGCTCCGGGGGGATGGCGGGGACATACCCCCAGTCAAGCACGCCGCCCAAAGCCAGGTAAAACCGAACATAGGAATTGGTCCGCTCCAAACCTCCAAGTGCATGGACGCATTGACGGGCCATCACCATGTGAGGCGCACTCGCCGAATCCCCAGCTAGCCGAAGCGCCAGGTAAGCCTTTACCGTCGCATTGAGCTCAGACGGGCCACCCACATAAATGTTCCATCCACCATCCGAAAGTTGATAGCGTCGGATGTAATTGGCGAGTTTCGCGACTCGGGCCGGGTCGGATTTCCCAATAACGTGGAGATAGAAAATATAGTCGGATTCCAGGGTCGTGTCAGCTTGCAGCTCTCCCACCCAGTAACCCTCCGGAGCTTGCAGGGACAACAAGTGTTGGGCTGACCGTCGAACAACTTCCCGGACGCGATCCTGCAGCGAAGGCGCCGTGGAGGAGGCGACGGCCAGCGTATGAGTTTCGCTACTTTGCGCCATATACCCCTCCAAAATCAACTGACAACTGCCCGGGTTTCAATTCTGGGGGCAACACGAAGTTTACGTTCTCTTCAATCCACTCCACCTCTTCAACACGGTTGAAGCCCATACTTTTCAAACGATTCATCACCTGCTGTACCAGTACTTCAGGTGTGGATGCGCCGGCAGTGATGGCGACGTATCGGAGTCCCTCCACCCATTGGGGCAAAATATCGGCTGCTTCTGTTATCAAGTACGCTGCCGTCCCGCCGCGCCGGGCAACTTCCGTCAGACGGTTGGAGTTAGAGCTGTTTTTCGCACCCACTACCAGAACTGCATCCGCATGTTTGCCAAGACTTTTCACGGCCATCTGCCGGTTTTGTGTGGCGTAGCAGATGTCCTGACTGGCAGGCGCAATAATTGCGGGAAACCGTTTTTTCAGCCGGCTGATGATCTCTTGCGTATCGTCAATGCTTAACGTGGTCTGGGTTAAGCAGACCACGCGGTCAGGATTTGGAACCTCCAGTGCATCCACCTCCTCGATCTCCGAAATGAGTTGAATTGAACCTGGGGCCTCGCCGATCGTACCGACCACCTCATCGTGATAACGGTGCCCAATAAGAACAATCGTGTAATTCTGGCGGGCGTAGCGGATCACTTCAAGGTGAACTTTCGTAACCAGAGGGCACGTCGCATCAATCACTTGGAGTTTTCGTTCGCGGGCCCTTTCGCGGACTTGTGGTGGGACGCCGTGGGCACTGAATATAACCAGGGCGCCTTGCGGGACGTCATCGAGCGAATCGACGAAAACCGCACCCTGTTCAGCAAGTTCATTGACCACATGACGGTTATGGACTATTTCCTTGTGCACATATATGGGACAACCAAATTGCTCGATCGCCAGGCGAACGACTTCAATGGCGCGGACGACTCCTGCACAAAAGCCTCGGGGACGAAGAAGCAAGAGCGTACGGTCTTCCGCTGAGCTGTTTGTAGCTCCAAGCGGCCGCTCGTACTTTATAGTCTCCACAATCCCTCCGCACACCAAGAAGTTGACGTTAGAACGTCCTCGGGCTTTTTGTAGTCATTTACAACAGACAGTTCCGCCACTCCCAATTGACATAAAATCCAGCGTACGCAAATTCCTGTATAAAATCAAGCGATTCCGCATCTTACGCAGCTTGCGTAACGCTTTACGCGCACCTGATTCTGCCTTTGGAACTTTGCCGCGCAGCGATTAGCCTAGCTGGACATGGATAGAGGATACCACAACTGAGCCCTGAGAACACGCTTTGCCTACCCGCCGACCGCGATTCCGAGGGACTTCATCTTTCGGTAAAGGTGGCTGCGCTCTAATCCCAGAGCTTCGGCGGCGCGACTGACGTTGCCCTGGTTTTCCTCCAGCTTGCGCCGGATGTAATCACGCTCGTAGGCGGCTCGCGCCTCCTGCAAGGAGGAGAAGCCCGTCAAGAGGGTCTTGGTGGAATCAGAGCGAGCATAGTCGTGATGGAGGGAAGAGGGGAGGTGCCGGCGCTCGATTCTGTCGCCCTGGACCATGATGACCAGCCGCTCGACGAGGTTGCGCAATTCGCGCACGTTTCCCGGCCAGCGGTATCCCAAGATCACTTCCCGCGCCGAATCGGAGAAGTGTTTTGGCCGGCGGCCATAGGCCCGCGCGAATTCCGTCAGAAAGTAGTTGGCGAGCGCAGGAATATCTTCCACGTGGTCGCGTAGCGGGGGAACGAAAAAGGGAATGACGTTGAGCCGGTAAAACAAGTCATCGCGGAAGTTGCCTTTCTGGATCTCCTCCTCGAGATTCTTGTTGGTGGCGGCGATCACCCGCACGTCCACGGTGAGGTCATTCCCCGACCCCACCGGTGTGAAGCGCTGCTCCTCGATGACGCGCAAGACCTTGGATTGGGTGCGCAGGCTCATGTCGCCGACTTCGTCCAGGAACAGTGTGCCGTCGTGAGCCTGCTCGAACTTGCCCACCTTATCGTCCACGGCTCCGGTGAAAGAGCCTTTCACGTGGCCGAATAATTCGCTTTCGATTAATTCCTCGGGGATGGCGGCGCAGTTGACTTCCACAAAGGGCTGCTGGGCGCGGAGACTGAGAAGGTGCAAGGCATGCGCAACCAATTCCTTTCCTGTCCCACTTTCACCAAAGATGAGGACTCGGCCGTTGGTGGGAGCCGCCAACGCCAACTGCTGGCGGAGGGCCTTCATGGGGACGCTTTCGCCAATAATGCGGTATTTGCCTTGCAATTCCTCGCGCAACTGGCGATTCTGTGTGGCCAGCGTTAACTGCTCCGCCGCGTGCTTCAGCGTCAGGAGAGTGTTATCAATGGATAGCGGCTTTTCAATGAAATCAAAGGCGCCCAATTTGGTGGAGCGCACTGCCGTCTCAATCGTTGCATGGCCGGAAATCATGATGACGATGGGCGGGTGGTCGAGAGCCTGGATTTTCTCCAGCGCCTGGATGCCATCCATGCCCGGGAGCCAGATGTCCAACAACATCAGATCGCAATTGTGATGCGCAAGAAAATCCAGACAGGCCTCTCCGCTCTCCACCGCGTTCACAACGTATCCTTCATCTTCCAGGACACCTGCGAGCGACTCGCGAATACCGGGTTCATCATCGACAATCAGGACGGAATAGCGCGCCATTTTGATTTCTGAATTATAGATTAGGAATGAGGAATTGTCTTCCCCCCGTTGCGATTTTGGATTTTAGATTTTGGATTTTGGATTAGCCCGCCCGCGAGAGGCGGCCTGCTGCCTACTGCCAACCGCCTACTGCCGACTGCCTTCTGCCTACTGTTCTCGTGCAGGAACGGGAGGCTCGGCAGGGGCGCGCTCGACGGGCAGTTCAATGATGAATTTAGTGCCGGTGGGTTGGTTTTCCTCCACTCGGATTACCCCGTTTTGCTCGGTGACGATTCGGCTGACGATGGCCAAACCCAGGCCCGTGCCGCGATGCTTGGTGGAGAAAAAGGGAAGAAACAGCTTTTCTTTGTCCTCCGGGGCGATGCCCGGGCCGCTATCCGCCACGGTGATTTCCGCGACATCGTGCTCGGCATCGAGCGCGGTCCGGACCCAGATATCTTTCTGGAGAGCGTGTTCGAGGGCCTCGGCGGCATTGTCAATCAGGTTGGCCACGGCGCGTTTCATCTGTCCAGGGTCAACCTGGGCTAGGGGCAAATCCGGGGATAAATCCCGATGGATTTCAATCCCGCCCAAGCGGCCATCGAAGATCTTCAAAGCGTTTTCGACAATGTCGTTCAGTCTGGAAGGGATAGGTTTGGAAGCGGGAAAACGCGCGAAGGCCGAGAATTCATCCACCAGCGATTTCAGGGTGGCCACTTCGCGGCCCACCAACGAGGCGCTCTCCGAGACGACGCGCCGCAGGTTGGGCGGAAACGCCCCCGCACGCTCGATGAGGCGGGTGATTCGCTCCGTGGAAAGTTGAATAGGCGTCAGGGGATTCTTGATTTCATGCGCGATGCGCTGCGCCACTTCCTGCCAGGCCGCCGCCTTTTGAGCCTGCACCAGCTCAGACAAATCCTCCAGAACGAGCACATACCCTATATTGCCGTGACGAGCACGGACTGAAGACACAGTCAGAGAGGTAAAAGCGCGGCGTCCGCCCAGATCGAGCTCCAACTGGCGCGAGGCCACGCCTTGGCGAGTGGCGCGGCGAAAAAGCCGGGCCACGTCGCGCGTGTCTTCCGCAGTGAATAGATCGGCCAAGGTTCGCACGGCGCCCACGTCGTCGCGGCCAAACATGCGTTTCGCCATCTTGTTCACGCTGGTTATCTGGCCCTGGGGATCGAAGGAGATGACGCCGTTGGGGATGTTCTCGAGAATGGCTTCAATGGTGTTGCCGCGCTCCTCCAATTGGAGGTTGGCGGCCTGAAGTTCCTTGGCGGCGTGGTCGATGGCGAGACGGTTTTCCAGAAGTTGCCGGGTCATCGCGTTGAAGGAATGGATCAGTACTCCGAGCTCTTTGTCCGCGCGAGTGGATACCTGGAACCCAAGATTGCCCCTGGACACCTCTTGCGTAGCCTCGGCCAGGGCCTGGATGGGAACTGTGACCTGCTTGGAGAGGAACAAAGCAAACCAGGTGGCGATAAATAGAATCAACAGGGTCAGCAGCCAAAGCATGGAAAGGTAATTGCGCTTGACGGCCCGCCGATCGCTGCTGAGCTGGGCGTATTTTTGCGCCTCGCGCTCAATCTCCTGAGAGATGAGCATCAGTTTCAGGGGGAGCCGGGTGACGCCAACCACCGTCCCCATGAATCCCCCGGCCGAATTAAGGAGCGGTTGTGCGGAGACGAACATCTCGAAATCACTAGAGCGCCAGTTGTCGGAAAGACCTGCCGGCGGAATCCGGCCGCTGGACAATTGGGGATACAACCTGGCAACTTCGGAGGGGTCAGGAAACGGATCGCCGGCATGGGCAAGGAGCCTGCCCTGGCGGTCGAAGCACATCGCTGACTCGAGGTTAAGGTCTGCCACCTCGCGCTCAAAAAGACGCAGGATTTCTTCAGTGTCAGAGGCGGCTACGGCGCGGACCAAAATTTCGCTGCTGGCCAGGTGGTGGGTGATGTGAGAGGAACGGGCTTGCGCCTGGGATTCCAGTTGCTTGACTATTTCCTGCGAGTCCGTGCGGATCAAGTCAAAGGGAATCCCAAACCAGCGGTCGATGGTCCTATTCAGCAGGCCGTAGGCGAAGGCAAAGAGAAAACAGACCGGCACCAGGGAAAGCCCCAGGAAGGCAACCACCATCTTGGTTTTAAACCTGGCGCCCAATCGTTGCTGCCGGCGCTCGACGTACAACTTGAGTAGAATGCGCAGGAGAATCAAGGCAAATATGACGAAGGCCAAAAAGATCACAGCCGAAAGCGAGAGCAGCAGGAGCGTTTCTTCAGGGTTGCTGGGATGGAGGAAGGAGAGGTTTAAGGAGGCTTGGCTCCAGCCCAAAACGAACAGGGCCGGCACCAGCACCAGCAAGAAGATCAAGGCAATCTTACGACGATCGCTGGGGTTTCCACCCATATCAGGACCTTAGGCGGACTGAATTTCTAGCCAGGAGGTGTTTCCTGCCGGCTTTTGGGCTTGCGCAGACTTTTGGGCAGCGCTTCCACCGGGCAGGAATTCCTCCAGTGGGCACACCGCGCACTCCGGGAACTGCGGCTTGCAGTGCCTTTTACCCACTTCGACCATGAGCGCATGGAATTCGTTGAATAGAGAGGCATCGCGGGGTAAATGCGCGTGCAGAAACCCCTGGGTTTCATGGTAGTCCGCGGCGTCAGAGACGAGTCCATGCCTTGCCAATACGCGCCGGGTGTAAGCATCCGCCACGAAGAGCGGGCGCTGCGCCGCATAGAGGAGGATGGCGTCAGCGGTCTCAGGCCCCAGACCCCTGAGGTTCAATAGTTGGCAGCGCAGTTCTTCCGCCGGCTGAGAGAATAGTCTATGCAAGGAGCCAGCGTGCCGCCGCGAAAGCCAATCCACAAAATCCCGGATGGTTCGAGCTTTCTGCCTGTAGAAACCCGCGGGTCGTACGCACGCCTCCAGACCGGGAAGGTCGGCGCGCCGTAGTCCCTGCCAGGTCAACAGGCCGGATTTGCGAAGATTGCGCAATGCCAGAGTGGCGTTATGCCATGCGGTGTTCTGGGTCAGGATGGCCCCCAGAATGACTTCCAGGCGAGTCCGGGCGGGCCACCACTGTTGGGGTCCGAAGCGCCCGCGCAGGGCGGAGTAATAGCGGGACAGCAACCTGCCCGCGGGAGTCCCAGGCTGCTTCGTTACCCTTTGCATACCCCAGAAAGTTATACTCGCCGGGGAGCAAAGTCAAGAAACGCCGCAGGCTGGGATGCGATTTCCTACATGAAGCAAAGGACTTGCTGTAACCACAGGCAACGGTGGAACAATGCCCATTGATGGCGCTTCATCCAAAGTCAGGCGAGGGTTGGGGTAATGGCTGGGAAGCTTGGTGAAATCCTTCTAAAAGAGAATCTCATCACCCCCGATCAACTCAAGCAGGCTCTCGAAGACCAAAAGGTGAACGGAGGGCGGCTTGGGAACTCGCTGGTGAAACTCGGTTTCATGAGTGATGATGAGGTCATCGAGGCGCAGGAACGGAAGAGAGAACTGGAAGAAATCGTTAGTTTCATCGACGAGGGGCAGTATGAGGCGCTCGAGCTCGAGGCGCAAGATGAAACAACTTTAAACCTGGAGCAACTCGAAAGGGCCGCCGAAGAAGCGCCCGTCATCAAGCTCGTGAACTATTTCCTCACCGATGCCATGAAGCGGGGAGCCAGCGACATTCACTTGGAACCGTACGAGAAGGAATACCGTGTTCGGCACCGGATTGATGGCATCCTTCAGACCATCATTAACCCGCCCAATAAGCTCCACGACGCGATCATCAGTAGCTTGATCGGGAAACTGGCTGGTTAGTTTCCGCAACCCTGTCCACGACTCGGTCCACGACGCCGGAAGGAGGGGCACAGGTTTGTCCATTCCCATGGCCGCAGCCGATCCTGCCCAGGACTCCTCGGGGTTAAGTGGTGGCAGCCGAAGCCAGACCCGGGATGATCCATGAATCCCTTAGTACGTAAAGGCAGTATTGACGGCTGCGATGAAGTGCGTAGAATTGTGGGTGGGTAGGCTTCTTGATGCAAGAGCACTCTTCCCTTAATTCGAGCACCCTCTCCGCCGGCTTGCCGGCCCAGTTGAAGGAATGGCTGCCCTGGGTCATTAAGATCCGGTTTGTCATTATCAGTTTTGTTTTCGCCATCGATTACGCCATTCGAACCCTTGTCGCCTATCCTCCCAACCCTGAATCCCTCAGGTACTTTGGAATCGTCATCATTCTCTGGTACATCCTCGGCTTGTTCTTCCTGATTTACAATCAGTTAAGCAGGGATTACCTTTTGCAGGCTTATCTACAGATCTTCTCTGACATCGCCATCATAACCGCCGTATTGCATCTCACGGGAGACTTGGAAAGCAATTACCTCTCGCTTTACCTGGTGGTGATCATCCTTTCCAGCGTTCTTCTTCCACGGGGGCGGGTCTTCTTGGTGGCGGCGGTGAGTTTCGTTTGCATGGGGGCAATGCTGGAATTGGCGTATCTCCCGACTATAGTTCCGGATTTGGCAGCCCATTATCCGGCCCTTCGCTATCTCGTGACCTCCTCCCCGCTTTCGGTAGACTTGGGAACACTGCAAGTCAAGATTGGGGGGAGCCTTTTCGGTTTCTTCGCCATCGCCTACCTCTCCAGCCATCTGGCGGAAAGCCTTCGAAAAGTCGGGGCGGAACTCAGGCGCAAGACCGGTCAGATGGCCAGCCTGCGAGCCAAGACTGAGAACATCCTCGAGAGCATGCGCGACGGGCTGGTGAGCACGAATCTGGAAGGTACCGTCAGCGAGCTGAATAGCTCGGGCGCCGCCATCCTGGGTGTCGAGCCTGAAGACCTGCGCGGCAAGCCGATTCAAGTCCTTTTTCGCGAACTGCACACCGGCGTCCCTTCGGTTCCCGATGGAAGCGCCTTTCCCGCACGGCAGGAAATAACTTATCTGCATTCGTCCGGCGAGCAGCGCATCCTCGGCATTTCTGTTTCTTTGCTGATGGTCCCGGAAATCGGCTCCGTCGGTTTTGTATACAATTTCCAGGACCTCACGGAGGAAAAGCGCCGGGAGGCGGAGTACCGCACCAAGGACCGCATGGCGACGCTGGGCCGCATGGCCGCGGGCATCGCGCACGAGATCAGGAATCCGTTGGCGTCGATTGCCGGCTCCGTCAAGCTGTTGCAGACCATTTCGCGTTTGGATGATGACCAATCCAAGTTGATCGAGATTGTGAGCAGTGAATCGGAGCGGCTTAATAAACTAGTTTCGGATTTTCTTCTCTATTGTCGGGAGCAGCGCCATGAACCCCAGGAAGTTGACCTGGTGAGTGTGATCGAAGAGACGCTGGTCTTGCTCTCGCACCATCCACTTTTTGGACCCAATGTCCGCGTGGAGAAACGGCTTCCTGCCAAGCCCGTCGTGATCTGGGCTGATGCCGATAAGTTGCGTCAGGTCTTCTGGAATATCTCGGACAACGCGCTCAAGGCCATGCCTGGCGGAGGGGGGTTGACGGTGCAAGTCGAGGACGCCGGTGAGAAGAGGGTTCGAGTGACGGTGAGTGACACTGGAGTGGGATTTACGGAGCAGCAACTCGAAAAGGTCTTCGAGCCCTTTCAACCGGGATTCAGCGGCGGCACGGGCCTCGGGCTGGCTATCGTTTACCAGATTATGCAAGGACTCCAGGGGACGATCAAGGTGGAATCGAAAGCGGGCATGGGCGCGCGCTTTGTCCTCGAATTTCCCAGACCGCCCGGCACCGTGGTGGAAAAGCAAGTAAGTTTCTGGCCGGCGGTTGACCGCCGGCGATGAGCTTCTAGACGAAGATTTAACCTTGGGGAAGGTCAATGGCTCGGCTGCTGATCGTAGACGACGAAAAATCGTTGTGCCAAATGTTAGAGATTGTCTTTCGCAAGGACGGCCACCTTGTCGAGACAGTGTCCAGCGGTCAAGCGGCGAAGAAGAAGATCGAGTCCCAAGTTTATGACCTTATCATCTCTGACATCCGCATGCCGGACCTCTCGGGCATTGAACTGCTCGAATTTTTCAGCGAAACTCGGAATCCCGCCGCTTTCATTTTGATTACGGCTGTCCCCACGACGTCCACGGCCATCGACGCCCTCAACCTGGGCGCTTATCGGTACGTCATCAAGACCGACAAACTGGTTGAGGAACTGAAACTCACCGTTGACCGGGCGCTGCAAGAGTTGGCCTTGCGTGAAGAGAATGTGCGCCTGCGCCGCGAGCTGCTCCGCGTCTTTGCGCATAACAACATTATTGGCCAAAGCCGGCAGATTCAGGCCATCCTCGAAATGGTGCGGACCGTGGCCCCTACCACCAGCACGGTCTTGATTACGGGCGAAAGTGGGACCGGCAAAGAGTTGGTGGCGAGGGCCATTCACGAGGCCAGCTTGCGGCGCGAAAAATCCTTTATTTCCATCAACTGTGGGGCTTTTCCGGAAACCCTGCTGGAAAGCGAACTGTTTGGATATCTCAAGGGGGCTTTCACCGGAGCCGATGCCAACCGCAAGGGCATCATCGAATCCGCCCACGGAGGCACATTATTCCTAGACGAAATCGGGGAGACCAGCCCTACCATGCAAGTCAAGCTCCTGCGCGTTCTTCAGGAGCGGAGGGTGCGGCCGCTGGGAAGTGGCACCGATATTTCGATCGACGTGAGATTGATTGCCTCCACCAACCGGGACTTAAAACGCATGGTAGCCGCGGGGCAGTTTCGGGAGGACTTCTACTATCGAATCAGCGTTATACCGATCCATGTTCCTCCCTTGCGGGAGCGACCCGACGACGTCGGACCCCTGGCGCGCAATTTTCTGCGGAAATTCGGCTTGCAAATGGGGAAGGGAGTGCTGGATTTCGATCGAGATATCCTGGAGGTTCTCGAACATTATCCCTGGCCGGGAAATATCCGGGAACTCGAGAATGCGGTCGAATATGCAGTAGCCATGTGTGGGGAACGTGATGGCCGGGTGGGCTTGGAACACCTGCCTCAATCAGTGACCGGTATCACTCTGAGCGGTGAGGCCACCGTCGAGATTCCCCAATGTGGGTTGGATTTCGAAACCCGCATAGCGCAAATCCAAAAGCAATATCTCCTTGCCGCTTTGCACGCCGCGGAGGGCGTTCGAACCCATGCGGCGGAACTGCTTCACATGTCCTACCGCTCGTTTCGCCATTATGCCAAGAAATACGACATCTGAGCCCGGTGAATTGGGTGCAGGGCCTTACATTCCACCCACACCCCTTTCCGCTGAACCCTCGCGCCGTGAAGGTTTGTTTTGCGGCCGAAACCTCGACCACTGGGCAATCCCGCTCCTGATTGTCTTTTCCGTCGCCCTGTATATCGCCACCACCGCCTACGGCCTGGTTGGGGACGACGCCATCTTGATTGGGAGTAACCCCTATGTGAGAAGCTTCCATTTTTTGCGCGAGATTTTCACGCAGAACTTCTGGAGCTTTCGCGGCGCGCGCGGGGATAGTATGTACTACCGGCCGTTGGTCATGTTCGGTTTCCTGCTTCAGACGATGTTGTTTGGTTTTCGACCCGCCCCTTTCCATCTCCTCAATGTCCTGTTGAATTCTTGGGTGGTGGTGATGGTCTATCAGCTCGGCAAAAGGCTCTGGCCAAAAGGGCCCGGAGCCTTTTGGGGCGCCTTGCTCTTCGCCGCTCTGCCTGTTCATGCGGAGGATGTTGCCACCGTCTCCGGCATTTCTGATCTTGAATGCGCCGCATTCTTCCTGGCGGCGCTTCTGATCTACACCAAGCCCACCGGCGGAAGAGGCTTTTCGCGAGTCCGGGCCTGGATGAGCGCGCTGGTATTTCTCCTGGCGGCGCTTTGTAAAGAGGTTGCGCTGGCTGTCCCTCTGCTCATGGTCTTCTACGAGCATTTCCTGCGCGGCGACTCAACAGCGCGACTCGGCGAGCGCCTGAGCCGCTATATGCCAACCTTCCTGGTCTCGGCATTCTATATCGTCGTTCATCTGGCTGTGATCGGGGATGTTTCCAGCGTCGGGCCGCCCCGCCGCATGTATCTGAGGGAATCCCTCATCTTCGGCTTTACGCAGCTCGGGGAATATACCGACAGGCTTCTCTGGCCTCAACACCTTTCTTATTCCTGGAAATTCCATCCCCCATTAAGTTGGCAGGACCCGGCAATATTCCTGGGGGTGTTATTCACACTTTGGGCGGCGGGAGTGGTGGTGGCTTGGTGGAGGCAGGACCGGCCAGTCAGTTTCGCCATCATTTGGTTCTTCTTGACTCTTGCTCCGGTCCTGAACGTCGCCGGAGTCGGCGTTCCCGCTTACGGGGAACGATACCTTTATATCCCCTCAGTGGGAATCTGCTGGGTGGTAGGCCAAGGTCTGGGAGCCATGGCCGGCATGGGCACAGCAGGCCGCCGCGCTTGGTGGAGGTTCGCAGCAGTGGCGCTGGGGTTGGTTCTGTTGCTGGCGGCGGCGCTTCGGACCTTGGTGAGACTCCCGGTTTGGCGGAATAACTTCACCTTGGGTCAGGCCACTGTGGGCGAAGACCCCAACGCCGCGATCTTCCATATCTACGTGGGAAACAATTACCGGGAGGAGGGCAACCGAGGGCGCGCGCGTATTGAATACATCGCGGCAATAGCATCGGACCCGCTGGCCGGCGAGGCTTTCGTGAACCTGGCGGGTGTCCTTCTGGACGATGGGAACGCGAGCGCTGCGGAGGAAGTGCTGAGGCGTGGCGCTCAGTTGAATCCCGCTTTTTCGAAGCCTCTCTTCGTCTTGGGCAAGATTGCGCTCCATCGTGGCAGCACGGAAGAGGCTCGCGATCTTTTTGGAAGAGCGCTGTCTCGCGACCCGAATGACCCCGAGGCCCTCTTCGAACTCGGGCTTTTGTCGTTGCAGGCGGGTCGCCTCGACGAGGCAGAGAACCTCTTCAGCCGGGCCGCGACGGTAGAGCCTGCTTCGGCGCTGGTGCACCTGAACCTGGGGGCCGTTTTCGCTCGCGAAAAGAGATTCGAGGACGCGGAAGCCGAGTTCCGGCGCGCCATCCAACTTGCTCCAAACAGTGAGTCGCCCTACCTGGCTCTTGCCGGCGCTTACGAAGATCAAGGCAAGCAGGAGGCAGCGCTCGAGCTCTATCACCAGATCGTGAGGGCTGCCCCTAACTCTGGAAACGCACAGTTTCGGCTTGGCGTCCTCGCGCTGAAAATGGGGAAAGGTGGTGAGGCCATTGCGGCGCTTGGGAAAGCGGTCGCGGCTCAGCCGAAGTCAGCCCGGGCTCACGCCCAGCTTAGCCTTGCCTACCTCGATTTGGGCGACCCTGCTAGCGCCAGGCGGGAAATCCAGGCGGCTAAACTCCTTGACCCCAATGAGGACACAGTAAAGACGGCCCTAAGAAAGCTGAAGTCTCGCACGCTGCCTGGTTCGCAGTCAGGGAAAATGAGTGAAAAATAGGACGCTCGGGACGTTCGCGTCATTTGGGATCGAATCGCTTTCGAAACGCCGGTCATTCCCGTCCCGCTCTGCGGGAGGAATCCAGTGCGCTTGCGGCGCACCTCCACGTACCCAGACCCCGTGTCATTCGGAGTGTAGCGAGGAATCGGGTGGGCTGGCGGCGCACTTCCACGCAGCCAGCCCCGTTGTCATTCCGAGCGTAGCGAGGGATCTCGCTCTGCTTCCTTCTTCCACAACTCAGGACGCGATTCCTCGCTGACATGAAAATGACTCCCCTCCTCGGCGGAGGAGGGGTAGGGGTGGTGGGAAGAAAACCAAGCACGCGGGTCAATCCGTCGGCCGACGGACCCCCTCCTTGTCAAGGAGGGGAATCCGCGGATAGTGGGTCAATTTGGTGCTGTAGCGGCGAGTTTACCTCGCCCTGTACCCTCCGGTGCAGGGCCTCGCCACTTTAGGGCCTTTCCTGAGTGCTGCGAAGGCTCGGCATGCCGTAGGCCGAAGCCCAGCCTTGGCGCGCCTCAAAGCCTGCATGGTCGGAGAGACGAGAACCCTCTGGGCCAACGTTGGATATAACTTATTTGTTTTCAACCAAATTCTCGCTTTTAACTCGTAAGCTAATTTGTTTTCAATGACATTCCCGCTTCGTTCCCGAGTTCTCCCCGGCAGCCCTTTGTTTTCATCGACATTCCCGCGTCGTTCTGTCAATTTTAAAGAACTATTTTTTCCTTCCCCTGGAACGACAGACTGTTTGTCTGCGGTGTAGGGAAACAATTTGGAGGCTTTTCGTCCCCTTGGCATATTCTCCGGAACTGATTAGGTCGGGCAGTAGCATTGCCGCATCGGGTCCTCGGGAAGCCGTACCTCCTCCGTGTCTTCACCATAGTATCCTAGCCTATCTTGTTCCGCTGGTCAAGAGACATTATTTGCCACTGCACTTCGAAACCCTCGGCAAGAACAAATGATGACAATTTAGCGCTGGAGATCATGTATCAAGAAAATGTTGTTTCAGGGCATATTGTCCCTTGACAAACTGATAATCTGTTGATTACTCCTGTGCTGTCTTCCACTCAGGAGATAACGCTGTGTGGATGTTGACCTGTCAGAAAGGCTCGCTTGGCTTTCATCCCGCAATCCCCCTCCAGGAGGTAGCCCCATGTCCCGGCTTACCGATCGACCCACCATCCTGCGCGTGGTCCGTCAAGTATTCCTTTTCGGGCTTGCCGCTGCGCTGATGTTTTGCGCGCTCGGCACGAGGCAAGCAACGGCGCAGCAAGCCGCCGTGCGCGACCCCAAGGCTCTTACTTTAATTGCGTCCTCACTTAACGCTCTCTCCGGGTCGGTGAGCGTGAATGACGCAACCCTGCAAGCCACCGCGTCTTACGTGGCCGGTTCCGATCAGGAAAGCGGCGGGGCCATTCTGATCGGACACGTCAATCAGGAGAGCATCGTCCAGTTCAGTTTGAGCGGCGGCACGCGCCAGGAGATTCGCAACGGGATTGCCGGAACGTGGAGCGGGCCGGACGCCACGGTCCACTCCATGCCCATCCACAACTGCTGGACCGACGCGAGCTGGTTCTTCCCGACACTGACGCTCGAAGCCATTTACGCCGATCCCCAAGTCTCAGTTGCCTACCTCGGCCCGGACACCAGCAAGGGCGCGACCATGCTTCATTTGCAGGCGGCGCGTCTCCTGCCCGGCCAATCCGCCAGCGCCACCACGCTGATTCAGACCCTCAGCAGCATGGATATTTACTTTGATCCGCAGTCGTTCCTACCTCTCGTCCTTGATTTCAACACCCACCCTGACACGGACGCGAACACCAACCTCCCGGTCGAGATCCAGTACGGGAATTTCCAAAACGCCAACGGAGCGCTGGTTCCTTTCCACATCCAAAAGTTCGTGCAGCGCACCCTGCTGCTTGATTTAACCGTGAGCAACGTGCTCGTCAATTCCGGCGTGCCGGCCAGCGAATTCACCCTGCCGCCGTCCACAGGAGGCGCCCAATGACAAGTATGGAAACTCGAAAATGAAACTGGAATATCGAAATTGGAACACTGGCATGAAACCGGCACTCGCGAACTCCCCTCCTTGCTAAGGAGGGGACAACGGGGTGGTGAAACACTCCCCTCCTTGCTAAGGAGGGGATTAAGGGGTGGTCCAGCTTGGGCTTGCACTCCTTTTCGCGGTCACCTTGCTGCTTAAGCCATCCGGCTTTCCGGCTCAAGTGGCCACGGGCTTCCCACCCTACGGAAGCTATGGCGGCGGTTCCTTCGACACGGTCAACAACGCCAACCTCAACGTGCATTTCGCCATCCCCATCATAAACAAAGCGGGCCGGGGCCTTCCCTTCGATTATGCGGTCAGCTACGACAGTTCGATATGGTCGCCGGTCAGTTCTACCGGCGCCCACACCTGGACGCCGGTCGGCCAGACCGTCTCCACGTCCAGCACCTGGGGCTGGCAAGGAACGTCCGAAGCGCTGACGGGCTATGTCACTTTTTGGGTCGCGCAACAGCAGTGCGTCTATGATGCAAGGCCGTATTACTACAACGTTTACTCATCGTGGGTGTACAACGACGGCCAGGGTACTGCACACTCCTTTCCCGGCCTAAGCGTGTCCAATGGCAATTCAACCCCTTGCGTGACCCAGTATCCGTCCTATTCGGGGATTGGCAGTTCCACCGACGGGTCAGGCTATCAAATTCAGGTGGATGCCGGGCCGGATGCGACGGTGTATTCGGTGTCGGGTGTGGCCATCACTCCGCCTCTTCAAACCCCCAATCCCCCCTCCGGCACATACAAGATTAAGGACCCGAATGGAAACGTGATCAGCAGCACCGGCAGCACCACTTATACCGACACGCTGGGGACCACGGCTTTGACCATCCAATGGGGAGCGAACTATACTTGGACGCCCCCTGGCAACGGTACGGGGAAGGTCACGTTCACCGGTACCCCACAAACCGTGCGGACGAACTTCGGTTGTCCTGGCATAGCCGAGTATGGAGCAACGAGCCTGAATCTCGTTAGCAGTATCAATCTCCCGGACGGCACTTCCTACGCCATCACTTATGAAGCCACGCCCGGATACCCGGCAGACGTCACCGGCCGTATCGCGTCCATCACGCTGCCCACAGGCGGACAAATAACCTACACTTATTCGGGCGGAAGCAACGGAATTACCTGTGCGGACGGAAGCACCGCCACCTTGACGCGCGTGGTGCCCACGGGCGGCGCCTGGTTGTATACTCACTCTGAAAGCGGCTCTGCTGGGACGACCACTGTCACCGACCCGACGGG
>CAWHWE010000030.1:0-44305 GCA_963832915.1 uncultured Acidobacteriota bacterium | reverse complement strand
AGATCGTTCGTTGGTTCCAGTTCCCAACGGCCCTGGTGGTCTTTCTGGCCCATGATGACGCGCCAGATTGCGGGGCCGTCTACGTCTACGACCGGAAGCGGTGTATCTGGCTTTGGGTTGATTTCGATGATCGGAACTACGGTGGGTATAGCCCGTCGCAATTCGATGTTCTGATCAGCCAATGCCACTTTTTCGGGCTCGTGGAATCCCCGGCATTGCTTGAATCGCCCGTCCAATGGTTCGTTGCACCCGGCCAGAGACCCACGGTTCTGGGAAGACTCCCAGCTTGAGGACTGGTCTCCCCGCAAAGATCACAGCGCGGCCTTCGGCCGCAATGCAAATTTCAGATTGCAAATTGCAGAGTCAGAGCCTTCAACGAATCCCCCACCTGTAAGTAATTGAAAACACAATATCGGCCCAACTGACAGCCACCCCATTTGACGGAAAATATTTTTCGTTTTATTTCCAATCTCTATGGACTTGTGGCGGCCACCGGGTTTCACGGAGGAAAAGATGCAGCGGCTTCGTCTGAAAGCGCCGGCTGACGTGGTGGAGGACTATTTCCACCTCTTCGTGAACCGGCGGGCGTACACCCTCCAGTCCGACCGGCCGCACGCGGAAAGCGGCCGGCATTACTACTACCGGCCCACGGACAAGACGACTGGCCAAGGGCTCAGCCTGACATCAGAGACGGTCCGGCGCCATATCGAGGGCGAAATCACCATCGGCCTCTACGCCATCAACCCAGCCACGCAGCGGTGCAAGTGGGTCGCGATCGACGCGGATTACAAGGGCGCCATGGAGGACCTGGTGAAGCTCCAGTACTACCTGAGTGAAGACCAAGTTCAGGCGGCCTTGGAGATGAGCCAGCGGGGCGGGCATTTATGGATCTTCTTGGAAACACCACTCCTGGCCCGAGACTGCCGTATCTACATCCACAACCTGGCGTCGCGGCTTGGCGTGCCGGTAAAGGGAAACGGATTGGCCGAAGGGATCGAAATCTTCCCCAAGCACGATGAACTCGGGCCGGGTGAATTCGGGAACGCCATCCGGGGGCCGTTCGGGATTCATCGCGGGGCCAGTCGCCGGTTCTGGTTCTACGGAGCTGAATACGACCCAGGAAAGCAGATGGCCTATCTGAAGCAATTGAGAAAGGTCACTGAAGAGGACATGAGGCGTTTCGTTGCAGGAAAAACGCTGCCCGCGGAGGCGGTCCGTCGCCCGCGCAGCCCCGAGCCTGCGGTCCCGCGCGCGAGCTCTGGTGGACCGGAATTCCGCATTCTCGAGCACGTGGGGGATGTCCGCAAGGTGGGCCGGAATTACGTCACTCGTTGCCCCTCGTGTGCCCAGGCAGGGCATGACCGCAGCGGTGACAACCTGGCGATCCGGATCGTCGATCCGCGCTTTTACAAGTGCTGGGCAGGTTGCACGAAGGAGATGATCCGCGAGGCGGTTGGCTGCCCCATCCGCGCGCGCCAGGAGGATTGAGCATTGCGACGCAGAGGGGAGAACGTAGGAGGCATTGTTATGACGTCGATCTCGACTTGTGAACCATCTCTGTCTTCGCGGGCTATGCTATGCTCCGAGAAGCCGAAATCAGCGGCAAGGTGGGCTGGCACACTCTGCGGCACGCCCTCGGAACACTCATGAAGGCAAACGGCGAGGACATCAAGACGATCCAGGAACTGCTACGTCACGCCAATTACCGGGTAACCGCAGACGTTTACACACAGGCGATGACCACGGCGAAGCGGGAAGCGCAGGCCAAAGTCGTCAGAATGATTCTGCCAGGAAAGGCCGCCCCAAAGGTGAGCTGAATCCAGCGTTCCTTCCTTATCGAACCCTTTCGAACCCTCGGACTAAAGGCTCAATCTCAATAACTGCTTTAGAATGTTGGCGTCCCCGGCGGGATTCGAACCCGCGTTACCGCCGTGAAAGGGCGATGTCCTAGGCCGGGCTAGACGACGGGGACGGGAGCATCAAACGAAAGTCAGAAGGCAGAAATCAGAAAGCAAAACGCGAAACTCCGCAGCGCCACTCGGTCTGTTGGCTAACAATATGCTACCAGTGGGGTTCCAATACTGTCAATTAATCTTCCGGGCTGTTGCCCGCTGCAAAAAGAAGGTCGGACTGCGTGGGCGCCGAGGCGGACGCCTCCGGGCTGGCGATTTTTTCCAATTCCGGGTAGGACTCCAGCAAGGTTTCGGGCACGCGCACGGGCTGGTTCCTGATCAGCCTGATTAGCTGCAGCGCGTTAGCGATGGCTTTGCCCTGGAAATGGTTATTGGTGATGACGAAGGTGACTTCAGTGTGCTGGGCGATACTCTGAATGCGCGCCGCCCAAGGTTCCAGCTCGGCCTGGCTGTAAAGGTAATTGTAACGTTCTTCCGGGTGCTCGCTGGAAGTGAACCAGTGCTCGTAGTTGCGTCCGTGCAGGCGGACGTATCCTACCGGGGCGGTGGCGCGCGCGCTGGGAGCAATCGACTGTCCGATCACCGGCTGGTCGATATTGCAGAAGCCCACTCCCAGCCCGGCGAGCCATTCAAAGACCTCCGGCTTGTTCCAGGAGCTGTGCCGCACTTCGAGCACCAGCGGATACTCCATGAACTGCATGATGAGGCCGCTCAAGTACTCATGGTTTTCGAGTGTGTTTCTGAACGACCAGGGAAACTGCAAGAGCAGCGCGCCCAGCCGTCCCTCGCTCACCAGCGGGGCCAATCCCTCCTTGAACATCCTTTCGTCTTTGAGGTTGGCGTCGCGTTCGTGCGTGAACCGTTTCCAGAGCTTGGCACTGAACTTGAAGTTGGGGTTAAAGGCGATTCTTGCTGCCCAGGCCCTTACGACCTCCGCCCGCGGGGGCGAATAAAAGGAAGTATTGATCTCGATGGTGTCAAAGAATTGGGCAAGGTAAGCGGCCTCGTGGAAACCGCGCGGCTTGTGGTGGGGGTAAACAATTCCCTCCCAATCAGTGTACGACCAACCGGCGGGTCCGACCAAGATGGCGGGGTTGGAGGGAGTTTCGTTCATATTCGCCTTTTATTCGCCTTAAGTTACCTCCCACGCGACGTTTTGTCAAGGATTTTCTTGCCAGATTTTCTCGCAGGGGGATGAGGTCTTTTGGCTTGAGGGGGCATTTGAAAAGCTAAGCATACCGCCTTATCATCAGGGCTGGATCGGATCCTTTCAAGCTGAACTATCTCTTGCACCAAAAGGCGGTGGTCATGAGCAAGTCGATAAGAGTCCGGGCAATTGGACGAGGCTTAGTAATTTTAAGTCTCATTGTGCTCCCGCTTCGAATAGCCAGGTACTTGGTCAATGTGGTCACGGATTGGGCCGGGTATCTCGGTGGAGTACTTTTTGTGGTGGGCGTCGTCTGGATCGTCGGCAGTATTATGGTGGGTTACACAGAGCAACACCACAATAACCTTCAAGCATAGTTCCGGTCCCCGGCAAAGCGACGGCGGCAATAGGTGCGACCGCGATTGCATCGTAATTCCAGGGCCGCGTTGACGCGCCGCATTGCGAACGGCGCCTCAGGCGAAGGCAGCACGGATGATCTCCAAGTCCACATCTGCGAACTGACGCGCGACCCAATCGGCGTGTTGGAGTTCGGATTGAGGACGACTGTGGGCCAGGGCCAGGCATTTCATGCCGGCGGCTTGTGCGGCCACAACGCCGAGGGGTGCGTCCTCGATGGCAAGGCATTCGCCGGCTTGAAGCAGCGGTTCATGCAGTTGGGGAAGTCCCTGGAGACGGCTGAGTGCTTTGAGATATACCTCGGGGTCAGGCTTCGAGCGCTCGCAGTCATCTGCCGTCGCCAGCACCGCGAATTCTCTTCGCAGGCCAAGCTTATGAAGAAGGTGTTCGATTTCCGCCTGCAGGCTGCCGCTGGCGATGGCCAGGGGAAAGTGCTGGGCGGCATTGAGGACAAACTCCGCCGCGCCGGGAATGGGTGGCAGGCCGTCTTGGATGATCTTCTCGTAGGCGCGCACCTTCCAGGTCAGGAGTTCATCGCGCCGGGCGGCGCTGAGGGAGCATCCGTGGCTACGCCAGAGGTGCTCGATGATGCCGCGGTCATCGAGAGCGAGATAATGCCGATAATAATCTTCTTCGGAGAGGACCCAGCCCTCTCGATCCGCCATCTCTTGGAAAAGTTTCATGATGAGCGGTTCGCTGTCAACGAGGATGCCGTCAAAATCGAAAATGATAGCGCGCAACAAGAATGTTGGTCTCCCGTGAAACTCGGATTCCCTAATGCCGACTCGACAGGCGGTCCTCATGATACACTTGAGCAGAGGAAAGCGGCAAGGCGACGGAGTCGGCCAAGTTGAGGCCGCATAGGACGGTAGACTGTAACAATGGGCCATGAATTGAGCATCCCGATTGCGTTTGTGGCAGGCGTGGTGTCTTTTCTCTCGCCTTGTGTACTTCCGCTTGTGCCGGGCTATATTTCCATGCTATCCGGAGCAACGATTGAAGAATTGAAATTCGGGACGAGCCCTGCGCTGATGAGCCGAATTTTGCGCAATTCGGTCTCCTTTGTGGTGGGTTTCTCCATCGTGTTTGTGGCCCTCGGCGCTTCGGCGACGGCGGTGGGGAAATTCTTGCTGGCGCAGCGAACTACCTTCAACCTTGTGGCGGGCATTATCGTTATCGTGTTCGGGTTGCATTTGACCGGTTTGGTGAAGATCCCGCTGCTTTATCGGCAGGCCCGGCTTGAAACGGGCGTACCTCGCCGCGGACTGGTGGGGGCTTTTCTGCTGGGGTTTGCGTTCGCATTCGGCTGGACGCCGTGCATTGGCCCCATTCTAACTGCCATCCTGGCGCTGGCGGCGCAGCGGCACACAGTGTTCCAGGGGATGTTCCTGCTGGCCATTTATTCGGCGGGCCTGGCGATCCCCTTCCTTTTGACCAGCGTCGGGTTGGGCCAGTTCTTGAAGATTTACGGAGGCTTCCGGAAACACCTGCAAACGGTCGAAGTAGGTTCAGGCATACTCCTGATTGCTCTTGGCGTCTTGATGGCGACTAATAAGTTCACGATCATATCGAGGTATTTTTCATTCCTGAACCGCTTCACGTTGTAAGAGCAGTGACCAGTGACGAGTGACAAGTGACAAGCACGAACCGAAGGAGTCAGAGGAAAGAGGTCAGGAGCCAGAAGACAAAAGGGGCGGTTCCACGTGATGGGACAGGGGCCAGGAGAAAACAAGGATTGAGTGCTGGGCGCCGGGGAAAGGCGAATCACCAACAACAGATAGGCGTCTTACGGCCTTCCGCTGACTGTTTACTGCGGAATGTCTTCTGTCCTTTCTTAGCCCCCAGCCCCCAGCACCCAGGCCTAGCATCGCGAATCTTTTTCTCGCTCGTCAATTATCACTCGTCACTCGTCACTGTCTGAGGAGAGAATTTGCACCCTATACTGTTCACCGCAGGTTGGCTGCGAGCGCCCACTTACGGGGCATTGTTGGTGCTGGCTATGCTGGCCGCGATCTGCGTTATCCTCCGGCTAGGGCGGCGGGAAGGATTGGACTCAGGCCGGTTGCTCGACTTCAGTACCTGGATTCTGCTCGTGTCGCTCCTCGGCGCGAAGGTGCTGATGGTGGTTTCCAATTGGGGCTACTACAAGCAGTTCCCGGCAGAAATCTTCAGTCGCAGCACCTTCCTGGCCGGCGGGGTATTTTACGGCGGCTTTATCGCTGCGGTCCTCTTTGCGGCTTGCTATATTCGGCTTCATAATCTTCCCTTCTGGAAGGTTGTTGACGTTTACGCTCCCGCCATTTCCCTGGGACTCAGTGTGGGCCGCATCGGGTGTTTTGCCGCAGGGTGTGATTACGGGAAGCCTACCACCTGCGCGTGGGGCGTGGTATTCACAAACCCTTTCAGCCACGAGGTAACCGGAGTGCCGCTGGGAATTCGGTTGCACCCTACCCAGCTTTACGAGTCGTTGGCCTCGCTCTTGATCTTTGCCATTCTTATGTGGAGATATTCGAGGAAGACCCGCGATGGCGAGATTTTTGTGCTTTATCTTGCGCTTTATGCCGTAGCCCGATTTTTCATCGAATTCCTGCGAGGCGATGAGGACCGCGGGTTCGTCTTTCACCATCTCCTGTCTACATCGCAGTTTATTGCCATCCTGGCGTTGACGACGGCAGTGTGGATGACTCTGATTCTCCGCCGTCAACCTTTGAGGCAGCAGGCGCCGGGTGTCGAGACCACTGAGGGCGCCGCGCGCGGGAATCCCATGGATAAGAAAGTGCGTGACCAAGTGGTCCTATCGAAGAGGGTCAAAGCTGGACCAACGCCTCACGCGCCGAAAAGGGCTCGGGACTAAGGGAGAAGATATGGATTTGAATGAACCTGAAAGACCTGCGGAGGGCGGGGAGGCCGGACAACCGGAAGCTGGCGGCAAGGTGACCAGACTCGCGACCCGAGGCAAAGTGCTGATCGGTGCGGTGTTGGCGGTAATCCTCGTAGCGGGTCTCTATTTTGTCAACCGGCTCTGGATCGCCCCCGCCCTGCATACACAGGCGATGAGCGACGGGGATCATCCCGAGGCGCCGGCGATTTCACTGACGGACATTGAGGGGAAAAAGCTGGACCTGGCTGACTACAAGGGCAAAGTAGTGGTGCTGGATTTCTGGGCTACCTGGTGCGGGCCTTGCCGGATTGAAATTCCGGGGTTCGTGGAGTTGCAAAACAAGTACGCGCACCAGGGCTTTTCGGTTATCGGCATATCTCTCGACGACGAGCCTGAGCCCGTGGTGCAATTCTACAAGGAGTTCAAGATGAACTACCCCGTGGCGGTCGGCAATCAACGGGTGGGGGAAATCTATGGAGGGATACTTGGACTGCCGACAACATTTGTGATCGGCCGCGACGGCCGCATCTACGCGAAGCACATCGGCGCCGAGGATGTCTCAGTGATCGAAGACGAAGTTCAGCAATTGTTGACCATGAGTCCAACCGCTGAGAAAACGGACTTCAAGCTGCGCAGGACGGCGGGTACTTCAACGAAGATTGAACTTGGCGACCCTGCCGCCATCGATTCGGAAATTCCCGGCTTGAACCTGAGCAAGCTGACCGCCCCGCAGAAGGCGACTTTGAAGAAGCAACTCGGCGAGCAGCATTGTCCGTGCGGTTGCAATTTGACCCTGCTGAAATGCCGCCAGGTGGACCGCGCTTGCCAGGTCAGCTTGAAGATGGCGCAGCAGCAGATGGATAAGGTTCTGAAAGCGGGAGTGTGAATGACGACCCGACGGGACTCCTCGGGAGGCAACGATGATCGTGAGATCTGGAGACCGGGTGAATAATGCGGTTAGTCTTCCGATCACCAGATCTCCTGATTCCAAGGGGCAATGATGAAGGGGCTGAAGCTGAATATGAAGACGGTTTTTCTTACTTGTATTTTCGTTTGTCTGGCTGCAGCAGTGGCTCCGGCACAGGCGCCGGGACAGACGGTAAAGGCGAAGGTTACGATGGCGTCTCAGTTGGCGCGTCCGGAGGTAGTTTATGTTTATACCAAAGCCAATGCGAAAAAGCGGGTGACTGAGTCCGTCGTCAGGGCGACCGTTGTGGTGGAGGTCCTCCCCGGTTACCATATCAATGACCATCACCCTAGCCTTGATTATCTGATTCCCACGGAAGTCAAACTGGAGCCAAGCAAGCAGGCCACAGTGAAAGAGATCACCTACCCGAAGGGCGAGCCGAGGAAATTTGCCTTCTCGGACGCGCCCCTTTCAGTTTACGAGGGGACGGTTCGAGTGGACGTGGCGCTGGAAGTCGAGCCCAAGACGGTGCCCGGCAATTACGAAGTGAAGGGGCAGCTTGGCTACCAAGCCTGCAACGACCACGCCTGTCTGCCGCCAGCCAATGTGCCGCTATCGTTCTCCTTCAAAGTGGCGCGCCGTGTGGCTTCAACAAGGCGCTCGAATTAGAATGCGGTCAAATGAAACGAGCCCGAATGAGCCAGGGCCGGCCAGCCCGCCGGACTCCTCGCGCGGGACAGTGATTTATCTTTTGACCACGCTGACGGCGCTGGCCGCCTTTGTTGGGGCGTTGAGGCCGGGCCGACCGAACGTCAAGCCCGCCCCGCTGCGTCCGCTAGCCGCCGCTTGCCCCCGACTTGAAGGCGAATTCACGCCCACGAATTTCACCGAACTCCCTGGCCTGGAGCTTGCTTCGCTCAGCAAACAGCGTCGGAACCATGCGCTCCTGCGGCTCAACATGGAACCCTGCCCGTGCGGCTGTAACACCAGCCTTGCCTGCTGCCTCGTCAACCATGCGCACTGCGATAAGTGCAAGGTCCTGGCGCAAGAAATCGTCGCGGAAGAGCGCTTCGTAGCGCGGGCGTCTCGCCCGCTGTCGCGAGCGCATGTTGCCCCCGCTGGTACGGGAGCGGGACGCTCCCGCGACAGCGGGCGAGACGCCCGCGCTACATCGGAGGGGGAGGCGGCCATGAGGCCGAGGCGGTGAAGATCGGTGTAGTCTCGGATACACACGGCTTCTTTGACCCGCGCCTCGAGGAATTGTTGGCGGGGGTTGAGCTGATCCTGCACGCGGGAGATGTGGGCAATCAGGATGTGTTGAACGAACTGGGGAGAATCGCTCCGGTGCGGGCGGTGCGGGGGAACGTGGACCCCCCGCAACTTGGCCTTCCCTTCAGCACGAGATCGAGCCTTGGCGGGGTTCAGATGGAGATCCTCCATCAGTTACCGGCGCCTCAAACCGAACTGGAAAAGTGGTCAAACCCTGCGCGGGGTGGGGACTCGCATTACAGGCACGGGATGCGTTCCTGCAAAGTTTTGACCGCAATACGCGCCTCGTAATCTTCGGCCATAGCCACGCGCCGTGCGCGGTCACGCTGGCCGGCAAGCTGTTCCTCAATCCCGGTAGCGCCGGTAAGCAGCGCTTTTCCCTGCCACGATGTTGCGGCATGTTGGAGGTGTCGGCAAAGCGAGTGGAGGCGACAATATTCAGCCTGCAACGGTATAATAGAGAGTTGCCTGAGAAAGTGTGGTTAGCCGTCGGAGGTTAACACCGATGTGGAAGGTCCTAAAATTCTTGCGAGATACGAGGGATGTTCTCATCACGGCGGGGGCGGTACTTGCCGCAGCGATCGTCGCGGTCGAGACCTACCAAGCGCTGAAAAAGAAGATCGACGAGGCCGGCAGTTCGTAGCGTGCTGTAACATCCAGTTCTTGACGATGGTCACGGGGCACTGCCTGGCGGGTCTTCGCGCAGATGCGCTGCCGCCCGCTTAAGGCGCTCCACCACGCGGCTTTGCCCCAAAGCCACCATGACTTCAAACAGGCCCGGGGCCACCGCCTGGCCCGTGAGCGCTACACGAGTCCCGTTAATCAAAAGTCCCGCCTTTAAGCCTTTCTCCTCGGCCAAGGCTCGCAGGCAAGCCTCAGTTCCGGTGAGGTCGAAGGGTTCGGTATGAGCAAGTCGCCCGCCGAGCTCCTCAAGCAGCTCCGGTAATTTTGCATCCTTCCAAAACTTCTTCCGCGCCTCGGGGTCGTATTCGAATTCTTCGCTGAAGAAGGCGCGACCGGACTGGGAAAAGTCCTTAATGCTCCGGGCACGCGTCTGGAGCAGGAGGATGGAACCTTCGAAGCGCTGCTTTTCCTCCTTGCTGAAGGCATCCTGCCAAAGCCCGGCAGACCTCAACTCCTCTTCAGCCAGCGCCAGAAGGCGCTCCGCACGGAGATGCCGGAGGTACTCGCTGTTCATCCAGGCGAGCTTTTCCGGGTCGAAGACGGCATTCGATTTGGAAACGGCCGCGAGCTCGAACTCCCGCACCATCTCCTCCCGGGTGACGATCTCCTTCTGCGCGGGCGGCGTCCAGCCCAGAAGGGTGAGAAAATTCACCATTGCTTCCGGCAGGATCCCCATCTCGCGATAGGCGCCCACGGAAGTCGCGCCATGGCGTTTGCTCAGCCGTTGCTTATCTGGTCCGAGGATCAAGGGCAAATGCGCAAAGCGCGGTTCCGGCGCTCCCAGCGCCCGGTACATCAAGATCTGCTTGGGTGTGTTGGAAAGGTGATCGGCGCCGCGCACGACGTGGGAAATGCGCATGTCGAGGTCGTCGGCTACCACGCCCAGGTGGTAGGTGGGATGACCGTCCGAGCGGAGCAGAACGAAATCTTCAATTTCCTGGTTTTCGAGCTGGAGGTGGCCGAAGACCTGATCGTCAAAACCAGTTTGACCCGTGGCCGGGACACGAAACCGGAGTGCGAAGGGACGGCCTGCGCTGCGCCGCTGTTGCCGCTCAGCCTCAGAAAGATCGCGACAGGCGCCGTCATATTTCCAGGGCCTCTTCTGCGCTTCCGCCTGTGCGCGCTTGGCCTGTAGTTCTTCCGGCAAGCAGAAGCACGGATAGGCGTGATCAAGCTTTTCCAGCTCCCTTGCCATCTCGTGGTAGCGCTCCAGACGCTGGGATTGAAAGAACGGCCCTTCATCCCAGTTGAGCCCCAGCCATTCCATGCTCTCGAGAATTGCTGCGGTGAGTTCAGGCTTCGAACGGTCGGCGTCTGTGTCTTCGATGCGCAGAACGAACACGCCGCCGTGATGGCGGGCGAAGAGCCAGTTGTAGAGGGCTGTGCGCGCTCCGCCCACGTGCAGATATCCCGTCGGAGAGGGTGCAAAACGGACTCGAATGTTGGACATAGCGAATTGAACCGGTGGCTCCGCGCCGGGCTAAATACCAACGCGCCCAAGCGCAAGCGTGCGAACTCACCATGCTAAGTCATTGGGAGCAAGATGGGAAGTGAGAGTTTTGCACTTGCGAGTTTTGCTTGCTCAAGTTCCGGGCTTGCAGGCTGGCGATGCATCGGGTCTAATAGACTGCATGGACGCAAAGGGGCAAGCCGCTATAGAAATTCTGAAAAGGTTACGCGGGGAGGGTTTTCAAGCGTTCCTGGTGGGCGGCTGTGTGCGCGACCTGGTGATGGGCTTCATTCCTAAGGACTATGACATCTCCACAGACGCCACTCCGCAGCAGGTGGTGCGGCTCTTTCCGGAAAGCCTTACCGTGGGGGCTCAATTTGGTGTGGTGATTGTGCCGCGCGAACAAGGCAACGTGGAAGTGGCGACGTTCCGCAGTGATGGACGCTATACCGACGGCCGGCATCCGAATGACGTTCGGTACGCAAGAACTCCGCAGCATGACGTCTTGCGGCGCGACTTCACCATTAACGGCCTCCTTTACGATCCGCTGAAGGAACAGGTCATCGATTATGTGGGTGGGCAGGCCGATATCCGCGCGCGCCGGGTTCGCACCATCGGCGACCCTTACGAGCGCTTCAGCGAAGACCGCCTGCGCATGCTGCGCGCGGTGCGCTTTGCGGCGCGATTGAAATTTGCGCTGGATGCGGCGGCGGAGGAAGCCATACGGAAACAGGCGGCTGAGATCCACCAGGTGAGCGCCGAGCGCGTGCGTGACGAGATCCTGAAGATTCTCACCGAGGGGCAGGCCCGGCGGGGTTTCGAGCTTCTCGATGGGACAGGTTTGCTCCCGGAGGTGCTGCCGGAAATCAAGCGCCTGCAAGGCGTGGCCCAGCCGCCGGAGTTCCATCCCGAGGGGGATGTGTGGGTCCATACGATGATGATGTTGGAGGGCCTGCGCTCGCCCACGCCCACGCTGGCTTTGGGAGTGCTCCTGCACGATGTGGGCAAGCCGGCTACGTTCTCCGTCCGCGAACGTATCCGGTTCGACAATCACATGGAGGTAGGAGCAAAGATGGCGGAGGAGATTTCGGGCCGCTTGCGCCTTTCCTCGCGCGAGACGGAACGAGTGGTCGAACTGGTGAGGCACCACCTCCGCTTCAAGGATTTTCCACGCATGCGGCGCTCCACCCAGCTTCGTTTCCTGCGCCTGCCTGGATTTGCGGAACACCTCGAGTTGCACCGGCTGGACTGCCTGGCGAGCCACGGCGATCTGAGCACTTATGAAATTGCCAAGCGCCTGCTGGAGGAGACACCGGCAGAGGAAATCCGGCCAGCCCCCCTCCTGCGGGGCGGGGACCTGATTGCCCACGGGTACTCGCCGGGGCCGATTTTTAAGGAAATCCTTCAGGCGGTTGAAGATGCGCAATTGGAGGGGAGGATACACACCTCCGCTCAGGCGTTAAGCTTGGTCGTAGAACGGTTTCCTCTACCCACCTCTGACTAGTGCGCCGAATAAGAAACAAAAGTAAAGAGGTAAACCACACCTCCCAAGACAGCAAGTGCCACTATGAAAGCGCCGATCTTCGCGAGCAGCAACTTCCGATCCTGGGGTACCGCCCTTTCCTCGCTAATTATCTCGAACATGTCGACCTCCTTGCGTCTCGGCACAGCCGCTGCGCTGAGGCGAACCCGTCGAGGTTGAACAAGGCCGCAGTGATGGGTTTTCGGAGCGGATCTGCAAGGTCGTGAGGTGTGAACGCGTGGTCTCAGCACCGCGTCCCGAACCCACCGACACTACGGCGCGACCCACCACTAGCCTTGAATAGATTGTAGCACCAAGCCGAAGTTTTTTCATGTGATCACCGAGTGCCAGGCGGCAAAGGACTTGACGTGAGGCGGGAAACCTGCAAGCGTTAGCTATTGGACATGAACTAGACTTTTCCGTTCGCGCTCGCATCGAAAGTCCTGAGGGCTTTTGGGGGGAGATTCGAGGAATGAACATGAGACTGACTATGAAATTGACCTTTTTGCTCGGCATTCTGGCTGTGACGCTTGTGGCGTTGCCTGGGGTGGCCCCGGCACAAGACTTAGTAAAGGAAGCCCTAAGCGGATTTCCGACTCAGACGATTCGGCTGGAATTCTCAACCCCGACGAAGTTGCGGAGCCTCCCCAATTACGCGAGCCTCCGCCAACGCTACATGGGACAGAGACTGCATAAGCTTGTCAACGCGCTTGGACAACTGGGCGTCCACGAAGAGGATATCTCAGGCCTGGTTATGGGCTGGGAGCCAGGGAGCACAGAAATGGGATTGTACGGTTTTGCCACCGGCCGCTTCGGCGCCCAAGCGGTAACCCAGAGCGCCGAGCAGCGCAACATGCCGGCCACGCCGATAGCAGGGAAGCAAGCCTACTGCCTCGAGGCGGGGTTGACGGGGACCTGCGTCGTGGTGCTGGAGGATTCCCTCGGAGTGTTCGGTTCCCTGACAGCGCTCACGTCCATGCTGGAAGCGCGTGAGGGTCAGATTCCCAGCCTCAGTTCTGACAACCGCATTGCAAGCCTCGTGGCCGGCGCAAACAAGGACGCGCCGATCTGGGGCGTGGCTGTGGGTCCTGCGGTGGCGGATTGGTTCCGAGGTTGGATGCCCAACCAGGGAAGTATCAAATTGGACTGGGGGAAAGTCTTTGAAGATGTCAACTCCCTCACCTACAGTGTAGTTGCAGGCGATAACGTGACCCTGGGATTGAAGATGGATTGCAAGTCGCCGGAGTCTGCCGCCAGCTTACGGCAGGTCCTGGAGGGATTGAAATTGGTTCAACAAATCGCGTGGGACAGCCAAAATCCAGGCAAGCGGAATCCCTACCAGTCGATGAATGTGGGAGTGGATAGCCATCAGGTTTCTCTAAGTCTTACGACAGGGTATGCGGAGCTGGAACTCGCCAGCGGAGCCGCAGGGGCGACGAATTAGGTGGGCGGTCCCCAGCGCTCGAAGGTCATGCCTCTCGCCTTGAAGTCGGGACAGCAGCCCTCTCCCTGGGGCTGAGCATGTCCCACATTTTTCGCTGAACACGGGAACCAAGAGTCAAAAACCAGTCCTCTCCCTTCAGGGTTCCGTCAAAGTTGCCGGACTGCAATGTTGCAAAGGACTCGATCGCTAGTGGGTTGGAATGAGACGGTCGAAGTTGCCCCGAAGGGGCAAAACGTGAGTAGCCGTGGATGAAACCCACGGAAAGAAAGCAGAAAAACTATACAGGCCCTGCAGGGGCCGGACTATAGGTCAACCCCCCTGGGGTTGACGCGATACCCCCGGCCTCGTTGCCCGCAGGTCAAAACCTGCGGCTACTCACGGAAGGCCCCTGCGGAGCGTGCGGATTCCTGCCCACCGGAACTCTGACGGAACCCTGCCTCTCCCCCTGGGTGAGGGCCGAGACCCAATTCATTGAGGCTTATTAAGTGACGACGACTAAGGGAGGAGTTCATGTGCATCTTCTATCTCTATAGCGCCACCAAGCCCTGGCGAAGCCCGGTAACAGGTTTCTCCCGCAAGTTGGCGCGGACACCACTCGCCAGCGTGCTGCTGGTCGGGGCATTTGTGCTGGCGGCGGGAGTTTCAACACGGGCACAAGCACAAGTCCAGGGCCTCTTTCGGATAACGGACGGCTCCTTCGCGAATCATGTCGAGTACCACAGGATTGACCTGCCGCCCGGAAAGGAAATGGTGCTGGCGGACATCGGGGGTCCAGGCAAGATCACATACTTTTATTACACCGACGACAGTAACGGGCACGCCAGCGACGGGTCCGGCTTCATGTATCCCGGCCTGGTACTGGAAGTCTTTTGGGATGATGCGGCGGAACCGAGTATCCGAGTTCCGCTCTGGGCTTTCTTTGGCGCTTTCGACGGGAAGACGATTGACTATCAATCCCTCCCCATGCAGATCAACCATTACTGCTACGCGAGCTATCTGCCCCTGCCTTTCTCCCGGCGCGCCCGCTTCGTGCTGGCCAATGACGGCGACGAAGTGTATTCACGCTCCGTGGCTTACGGCCTCGATTATGAAACCGACTCGGTTTTTTCCACTGAGAAGAGTCGTCTGCATGTCGCTTGGAGCCGCTCCAATCCGACCCGCGCGGGCATGCACCAGTTGCTCGATACCACCGGTAAGGGCCACTACATCGGCAACTTCCTGCAAGTGAATACGAATTACAAAGGCTGGTGGGGTGAAGGCGACACCATCTTTCATGTGGACGGGAAGGCGTTAACCCACACGCCGGGAACCGAGGACGAGTATGGATCGTGTTGGGGGTTCGAGCATACTTACTCCTACGTGTACAGCGGGTATATCCAGATGGATGAAGGTAAGAACCGGATGTACCGTTGGTACATTGCGAATCCTGTGCGATTTCAGAAATCCCTCAAAGTGGAAATCCAAAATCAGCGCGCGGAGGGCGGCGCCCAGGTGCCCAGCCGCGATGATTACACCAGCGTGGCGTTCTGGTATCAAGAGGGGGCGCATCCCGCGTCTGCTCTTCCGCCCTACGCGGAACGTGTCGCACCGAGCCGGGGCGCCGAGTATCCGAGATTGAAATAGATCCCGTCAGGGGCCGGCGCATTCCCCTCCTGGTTCAGGAGGGGGCAGGGGGTGGTCGGCGAGTGGCGCACACATGCCGCCGTTTGGCATGTATTCGGTCATGGCGCCCGCGAAGAACACTATGAACCACCAAGGCGCCAAGGTACCAAGGGAGCCCAGCCTCAAGGAAGCTGGCGAATCATCGGCTCGGTTTGCTGGCGGACTTTAATGGCGCCCTCATAAAGCGCAGAGTTTCGCACTTCATAAACTCTGCGGCTTTTCGTTCTCTCGCATTAATAAATATGTGACGTTTATCCTGTTTAGAACCCCAGAGTAAGACAAACTACGCCTAACTCTGCGCCCACTTGGTGCCTTGGTGGTGAAAGGCATTGAAGAAGTCCTGGGCTAGGGATGTGGACACATTGCCTCTTGACAACGCGCCTCCGATGTGCTAGCCTATTCATGTGAACAGCCTGACCCGCGGGGAAGTCCTTTCCCCGCTCATCCATCACCCCGTCCCAGGAGGAACTATGTCCTTACGCAAAGCACCCCAACTTACGCCCCAACTGCTCGCCGCCTCGCGCCGCAACGCCCGGCGTTCCACCGGACCGCGCAGCCCCGCCGCCAAGCGGAATTCCAAGCTCAACGCCTTGAAACATGGCGCCTACGTCAGCGACGAAAATCAGCGCCAGGCCATGCAGGCCCTGGGCGAAGACCCGGAACAATTCCAATCCCTCAAGCAGGAACTCAGGAGCGCCTTCGGCCCCGGCGACGCGCTCTGGGAGAAGCAGATCGAAGACCTCGCTTGGCTCTACTGGCGCCGCAAGAGGCTGGAGCGGGCGCAAGACGGCCTGAGGCGGCGCGCCTTGCAGGGGATCGACGACTGGCAGCACCGCCGCCGGCAGGAGATGGCCCGCGTCACCTTCGACGCCTCCCAACACCAGATGCTGGATGCCAACTTATCGAGGTCTAATGATCGAGGCGTGGGGCTGAGAAGGACTCTTTCCTTTCTTGAAGTCATACGAGACCAGATCAAGCAGCGCACTTTCCGGTCCCGCCAGTACTCCGAGCTGGAATCTCTTTACCAAGGTGTGACGGGGTGGCGACAGGCGCTGATTTTCGGGCTGATGCACCGTTTCAGTGATCCACTGTATCTCCACGCGCAACAAGCCGACGAGGAAGAACAGCAGTCGCTACGCAAAATAAACGTCAACTGCGAGCCGCCGGGGGAGCCGGAATACCAGGAACTTCTGCGACTGTTGGATGAGGAAATCGCCAGCGTGCGGGAGGAATTCGAATATGCGGAGAAGGCGAATGAGGAGAGAGTGGCAATAGAACGGGAGGCCTGCCTTGCTCCCGAGGGGGAGACGTGGAGCATGATGCTACGCCAGGAAGGCGCTCTGGACCGCTCCATCGACCGCAAAGTGAGGATACTGATGAGGCTGCGGAAGGAATTGCCCGAACTTCCGACCGCTGCTGCCAGTCAGGACGACGGTGCGAAGATGGAGGGCACCGAGGAGACTGTTGACAGCGACATTGTGTCCGATGACTCGCAGGGTGTTGAAACGGTAGAAGACACAAAAATGACAGAACGACGCGGGAATGTCTATGAAAACAAAAGACCAGGGTCTGAATTCAGAATTATGAATGGAGAATTATGAATTGTTCCGCTCCGCGTTGGCCCGTGCATGTCCCACGCCTTTTCTTGCCGAACACCGGGCGCTCCGTGGAATGCACGCTTTCAGTCCCAAAGGGGCGACCTAACACAGACCAGGCCAGCGAAGGTTTGAAAAAATCAAAACAGCTCACGCAAAGTCGCAAAGGCGCTAAGAAACACAAAGTGGAAGTCCTTTTCTTGCTTTGCGACCTTTGCGTACTTTGCGCCTTTGCGTGAAACTGGTCTGTCCGGCCATCGTCCTTGACCGCTCCCCTGCATGGGAGATAAACTTGCGCGTCGGTGCCGGGATGACACGCAGCGTGGAACCCCTGATCGTGAAAATGATCCTTGGATAGCGGTTTGATTTGTGAGGGCCCCAGCTTAGGGAACTCACAAGAAAGAGGTGCACAGTGCTTCGTAGACGTGACTTCATCAAGCTCGCCGGCGGCGGATTGGCCGGGGGAACGATTCTGAAAGTGTTTGACACCCTTTCAGCTCATGGGGGAGAGGGAGCCAGCCAGCACACACATGGGAATTATGTGGATGCTCACGTTCATATTTGGACAGACGACTTTAAGAAATATCCCTTGGCCCAGGGCTTTAATCCCCAGGATATGGCGCCCCGGGTGTTTACATCTGACGATATTCTTCATTATGCAAAGCCCAACGGGGTCAACCGGGTGGTGCTGGTTCAGATGAGCTACTACGGATTTGACAACTCCTACATGGTGGACACCATGCGCCGTATGCCGAGAATCTTCGGGGGCATTGGCATCGTGGACCGGGATAGCAGCGACGTGGAAGCGAAGATGCATGAGTTGGCTCAGCACGGCGTACGCGGCTTTCGCATCGTCCCGTCCAAGGATCCGGGTGAAACTTTATTGGAGGGAGAGGGCATGGACAGGATGTTCCGCCGCGGAGCAAAGGAGAATTTGGCGATGTGCCTGCTCATCAACCCCGATGTTCTGCCTGCGGTCGGGAGGCAATGTGAAAAGTTCCCTGATACGCCGATTGTAATCGATCACCTTGCGCACCTCGGCATGCCAGGCCCGGTTACCGAGCAAGACATGCAGGCGCTCTGTGCGCTGGCCCGTTACCCAAGCGTCAAGATAAAGGTCTCGGCTTTCTATGCCTTCGGAGAAAAGAAACCGCCCCATCTTGACGCCGTACCGGTGATCAAACGTATCTACGAAGCCTTTGGGCCAAAGCGGCTTATGTGGGCTTCAGACTGCCCCTTTCAGGTGCAAAAGGAAACGTATGCCGACAGCATTTCCGTGGTGCGGGACCGCCTCGACTTCTTATCGCCTGCGGACAAGGAGTGGATCCTCAGCCGCACCGCGCAAGAAACTTTTTTCCGCTGAGGCGTACAAGTAGGGTGGCATTTGATTGAACGGAGGAGCGATTCTGAAAATGTTTGACGCCACTTCAGCTTATGGAAGAGAGGGAGACCGTCAGCAGACGCCGTTGAATTTTGTAGATACGCACGTTCATATTTGGACAAACGACTTTGAGAAATATCCCTTGGCTGAGGGCTTTAGTCCTCAGGAGATGGCGCCCCCGGTGTTTTCATGCGACGATATTCTTCATCATGCGAAGCCTGATGGGGTCTCCCAGGTGGTCCTGGTCCAGATGAGCTATTACGGATATGACAACTCCTACATGCTCGAGGCGGTCCGCCGGCAGCCGGACATTTTCCGGGGCGTTGCCGTGGTTGACTGGAATAGCAGCGGCCCGGAAGCGAAGATGCTAAAGCTGGCTCAGCAAGGGGTGCGCGGCTTCCGCATCTTCCCGCAAAACCTTCCGGCCGAAACTTGCTTGGAGGGAGAGGGCCTGGACAGGATGTTCCGCTGCGCAGCCAAGGAGAATCTGGCGCTGTGTGTGCTCATCAACCCCGAGGCCCTCCCTGCGCTGCGAAGACGCTGTGAAAATTTCCCTGACACACCGGTTGTGATTGACCATTTTGCCCGTGTCGGCATGGCAGGCCCGGTTACCGAGGACGACACGCAGGCGCTCTGTGCGCTGGCCGGTTACCCGAGGGTCAAGGTGAAGGTATCGGCTTTCTATGCCTTGGGGGAAAAGAAGCCGCCTCACCTCGACCTTGCACCGTTAATCAAGCGTGTCCACGAAGCCTTCGGGCCCAAGCGACTCATGTGGGGGTCAGACTGCCCTTTTCAAGTGCAAAGCGAAACGTACTCGGACAGCATTTCCCTGCTGCGGGACCGTTTGGATTTCTTTTCGGCCGAGGACAAGGAGTGGATCCTTCGCCGCACCGCGGAAGAGACTTTTTTCCAGTGAGGCGCTCTGGAGTGCGGCAGCTTGCTGCCGCTTTTACTCAGGCCAGCTTGCTGGCCGTGCACTGGAGCGCGGTACTCGGAGCGGTGAATCGCGAGCAAGCTCGCAAAAGGAAAGCGGCAGCAAGCTGCCGCACTCCAGAGCGCCTGTTCTAACAGAAAGGGCATCCCCATGGATCGGCGAGACTTTCTAATTCGAACTCCGATAGGCGCGCTGGTGCTGGCTGACTCTTGGCCGTCTTGGCTGCAAGCACAGAAGATTTCACTCGAAAGAGGAACTCCTGCGCCCGATCCCATTCCAGAACACCATTTCCCGGACCGCTTGCACCTCTTCATCTGGCGCAATTGGGAATTGGCCAACGCCGACCGCCTGGCGCAGGTATTAGGGACGACGCCCGCCAAAGTGCTCGAGGTCGGGGCCTCGATGGGGCTGCCCAAGAAAGCCGAGCTCACGCAAGACCAACTGCGCCGAATCTATATAACGGTCATTCGGCAGAACTGGCACGTCTTGCCGGATGAGCAGCTCATGCGACTTCTGGGCTGGGATTCCAAGGAATACGAATATCACCTGAAAGAGGATGACTTCCTTTGGATCAAACTTGGATTGTTGAAGCCGCGTTGCGAGACGTTGAGGTACGAAGAACCCTCAGCGGAGGCGAAGCGGCGGGCGCAAGAAATCAAGCGGTTGGTGGAGGAAACGCTGGGGTCTTCGATCAACCAGGGGGGTGAGCCGGCCTTTGCTTTTGTGCAACACCTGAGTAGCGCCAAGCCCATCCCAAGCCGTGATTCAAAAAGCCAGCCTGCTGAGAATGAAGTCGATTTGAGCCGGGGTTGGACCTTGGTAAGACCCGCGGAAGATTCCGGGGTTCCTCTCAATCCGGTGGAGCGATTCCAGAGTTACCTCGAGCATGCCATGACTTGCGAAGCACGCCTGGACGCGGAAGAGAAGAAGACGGGAGCGAGGGCAATGAGTTTTTCTCTCAGCCCCGCACTTGGGAAGGTATCAGGCTGTTTTGAGGTGCGCGTAGAAGCTGAAGAGATTCGGGTTTTGGGGAGCGACCTCGACGGCCTGCGTCAGGCGCTCTACTATTTGCAGGATCAGATGGAAAGCCGCGAGGGACCTTACCTGGCGAAGGGCACGGTGCGGCGAGACACACGTCTTAACCCGCGCTATGTTTATTCCTATTTCGCCCTCTATGGCGATCCTCTGATGGAGACAGATATTGACCCGTTTCCGGACGGCTTCCTGGAAAGGCTGGCTCGCGCGGGCGTAAGCGGTGTCTGGCTTCAGGCGGTGCTCCACAATCTCGCCCCTTCCAAGACGTTTCCGGAATTCGGGGCAGGTTGGGAAACACGCCTGCGAAGTCTCAACAAGCTGGTGGAGCGGGCAGGCAAGTATGGTGTGAAGGTTTATTTTTATTTGAACGAGCCCCGGTCGATGCCCGCGGAGTTCTTTGCCCAGCATCCGGAAATCAAGGGCACGCACGACCCCGGGGACACACAATTCTTCACCATGTGTACCAGCGCCCCGGAAGTCCGCGAGTGGATTGCCGGCAGCCTGGCTCATCTGTTTTCCAATGTCCCGGGGTTAGGCGGGATCTTCTGCATCACCGCGTCAGAGAATTTGACCAACTGTTATTCGCACGGCCACGCGGAGTTCTGCCCGCGTTGCGCCCGGCGAGACGGCTCGGAAGTGATTGCGGAAGTAATTCAAACGTTCCGGGAAGGCGTGCGGCGCGGCAGCGCTGGAGCCGATGTCATTGCCTGGGATTGGGGATGGGGCCAAAACTGGGTTCCAAACGGCGCTGACCCCGCCAAGGTTATTCCGAGGCTGCCTGAGGACGTGGCCCTGCTTAGCGTGAGCGAATGGGACAAGCCCATTGACCGCGGCGGACATGCGACCACGGTGGGCGAGTACTCTATTTCCGTCGTTGGGCCTGGAGAGCGAGCCTTAGGAAACTGGAGAATGGCACGAGAACGGGGCCTGCCCACCTTTGCCAAGGTGCAATGGAGCTGTACGTGGGAGATCTCCGCCGTGCCGTATATCCCGGTCCCCAATCTGATACTCGAGCACTGCGAAAACCTTTTGAAGTCCGGCATCAAAGGGCTGATGGCTTCGTGGACCGAGGGAGGTTACCCCTCGCCCAATTTTGATGTCGCCAAGGAATGCTATTTTTCGCCTTCACCCGAGTTGAGCCGAATTCTAAGCGACGTGGCGGCGCGCCATTACGGGCGTGCGGCGGCTCCGGAGATACTCGAGGCGTGGAGGATTTTTAGCCGGGCATTTCTGGAATACCCCATGGAAGGAGGTGGTGTTGTTTACCATATTCCTACCCAGCACGGCCCCACCAACTTGCTCCGTCTCCATCCCACAGGTTACAAGGCCACCATGATGCTTTTCCCCTACGATGACTACCAAGCTTGGGTGGGTAGCTACCCCGTGGAGGTCGTCGAGAGGCAGTTCGGAAAGATGGCGGCGCTATGGGAGTCCGGGCTGGAGGAATTCCGCCGCGCGCTCAAACGAGTGCCAGCCCGCAAACAGCCATCGGCCCGCAAGGACCTGGGCATTGCGGAGACCTGTTATCTGCATTTCAAGAGCGTGGCCAACCAGATTCTCTTTTGCCGTCTGCGCGCCTCGCATCAAGAGTCGCCGCCTCAAGCTCGTGCGGCGCTGGCCGATCGTATGGTGAAGATCGCCAGGGAAGAAATTGAACTTGCCAAGCGTCAATATGCCATTGCCAGAGCGGATTCCACAATTGCTTTCGAGGCCTCAAACCACTACTATTATCGTCCCCTTGATTTGGTTGAGAAAGTCCTGAACTGCCACGACATCATCAACGCGCTCCGTACGGGGGTAGGAAGCTAGGAGGTAAAAAGGATGGACCGAATTCGAATAGGGCTGGTGGGCTGTGGACTTTTCGGTGAAAGTCACATGCGGGCTTATCAGGCGGTTCCGGGCGTTGAGGTCACTGCGGTATATGACCCCGCGGCGGAGAAAGCCAAGGAGCTTGCACAAACTTTCCGCATCCCTCGCATCTGTTCCAGCCTCGGAGAGCTCTGTTCTCACCAAGATGTTGACGCCGTAGACGTAGTTTCACCTGAGGAAACTCATTTGGAGCCTGTGCTCACGGCTTTCAGAGCTGGTAAACAAGTGTTTGTTGAGAAGCCCTTGGCCACCGACCTTGAACACTGCGATCGGATGATCGAGGCTGCAAAGGCCGCAGGCCGCATTCTGATGGTAGGTCAAATCCTCAGGTTCGAGACGAAGTATGTGATTCTGCAACAGGATATCGAGGCGGGACGCCTGGGGAAAATCATTTCCATGCACGCCCGGCGCAACCGCACGCGCTCTCTGCTCGAGCGTTACGACCGTACCCACCCAGCCATGGAGAACTCGATTCACGATGTCGATCTCATGTTGTGGTACACGGGTGAACGGGTCCGGCGCGTCCGAGGCTATGGGCGCAGAGCGACGGGGCGAAAACATCACGATACGTTTTGGGGGATTCTGGAGTTCGAAGGTGGGGCTTTGGGCGTGGTGGAGACCATCTGGCTGCTGCCTGCCAACGCCGGAATTGGTCTCGACGACGCCATGCAAGTGATCGGTGATCGCGGCGTTGGAAACGTCAGCCTTTTCCCAGGCTCTTTAAGTTTTTGGCGTGAAGAGGGCTTCGAAGTGCCTGATGCCGGCTATGATCCACGTGTTCGGGGCGCGGCGCTGGGGGCGTTGCGCGACGAGTTGATGTATTTCTGTGCTTGTGTTCGCGAGCATCGTCAGCCCGAAATCATTACGCCGAGAGAAGCAAAGAACGCAGTGCGGGTGGCTTTAGCTCTGGTTGAATCGGCAAACCGGGATGTCGAAGTCGAGATCACTGGCTGGGATTGAGGCCAGCGCTTAGGAGCCACCGGGGGACCCATCGGCGCTGTCATCCTGAGGAGCCGAAGGCGACGAAGGATCTCGCACTCTTTTGAAAATCTCAGAGCGAGATTCCTCGCTACGCTCGGAAAGACAGGTTGGGGGCGGCAAACATCATGGCTCATACGGAACTGATTGACACGCTTGCAGACCTCATACGGATTAACAGCGTCAATCCTGCCTTCGACCCTGCGCATTCGGAGGCCGAGGTTCAGAAGTTTGTTCTGGACTTTTTTAAGACTCGCGAAATTGAAGTGTGGGAGCAGCTCGTTCTTCCCGGCCGCCCCAATGTGATTGCGAGGCTTCCGGGGAGGGACCCTTCGCGCCGGATCGTTTTTGAGGCTCATTGTGACACCTCCGGAGTGGGGGGTATGGTGATTCCCCCCTTCGACCCGCAAATCAAGAATGGCCGTATGTACGGTCGAGGGGCCTGCGACGTAAAAGCAGGATTGGCGGCGATGATGCTTGCCGCGTCGGATTTGAAGAAATCAGGCCAGCAACCGCTCGGCGAAGTATGGGTCGTCTCGGCCGTGGGAGAGGAGCATTCCTTTCCTGGCGTGCTGAAGCTGCGCGAAAACCTGCAAGCTGCCGCCGCCGTAGTTTCCGAGCCAACAGAAATGAAGATGATCGTCGCCAGCAAAGGGTGCGTGCGATGTCGTATCATTGTCCAAGGGAAAGCTGCCCACAGCTCGACCCCCCATCTAGGCACTAATGCCATCGACTACATGGTTCGTCTTGTCTGCCTCCTTCAAGAGCAGAGCTCGCATTTGGAGCGCCTCAAGCACCCGCTCGTCGGCAGTCCTACCTTCAACGTAGGTCTGATTCAGGGCGGTACACAGGTCAACATCGTGCCGGACTCTTGTTGGATAGAGATCGATCGCCGCTTGGTGCCGGGGGAAGACCCCGAAAAGGTCCTGAGCGACTATCGAGAACTTCTCAGCGGCTTCCGCGCCTCCCATCCAGGCATCGACGTTATCATGGAGCCCCGTGCGCTGGTGGATCGACCTTTGGAAACCCCTGTTGATTGTGCTGTAGTGTCCCACACGGCCCGGATTCTGAAGGAAATGGGCCTCGGCCCTCATCCCCACGGCGTGCCCTTCGGCAGCGACGCGAGCAAGCTCTCCGCAGTAGGCATTCCGAGCATCATCCTGGGACCCGGCAGCATTGAGCAAGCCCACACGGCGGACGAATTTGTAGAAATCGAGCAGGTCGAGAAAGCCTTTGTGGTTTACCAACGGCTAATGAAAGCATTCGAGTGAGAGGAAGTATGCACAAGAATCTATTTCCCACGGCCCAGCAAATGACATACCTGGATACGGCAGCGGAAGGCTTGCCACTCCCGCAATCTGAGGGTGCATTTTCCCAGTATTGCCGTGCCAAGGCTCGAGGCACGCCGGGGCGTCGGGAATTTCATGCAGTGGAAGCGGAGACCCTGGGTTTGGTCGCTCGGCTGCTGCGGACCGACACGGCGAACGTGGCGTTTCTAGGTTGCGCTTCCGATGCCTTGAACCTCCTCGCGCTCTCTCTCGATTGGAGTCCGGGTGACCGGCTGATCATCAGCGATTTGGAATTCCCTTCCAATGTGTTGCCATGGGTGCGTCTTAAGCAGATGGGAGTGGACGTAGTCGTGGTCCCCGGCAGCCACGGGGCGCTGCGCGAAGAGGACGTCATCGAGCGGATTACGCCCAAGACGCGGTTGGTTTCACTCAGCCTGGTGAGCTACAAGACCGGGGCGTACTTGCCGTGCGTCCAGAAGATTGCCGCGGAAGCCCACAAGGTGGGAGCGGTAATGTCAATCGATGCCACCCAGGCCCTGGGCCGCTGCCCCGTGAGCCTCGAGGGGGTGGATTACCTGATGTCGAGCAGCTTCAAATGGCTGCTCGGGGCGCATGGCCTTGGCATTGTTTATGTCGCTCCGGGATTTCGAAAGCAATTCAAGCCTGCCAGCGTGGGCTGGTACTCCGTGAAAGACCTTTTTTCGCCGAACCGCTTCGAAAGTTACGGTTTGAAAGAAGGCGCGGCGTGTTTGACTGCCGGCATGCCGAACTTTCCCTCCATTTATGTCCTGCGGCAAGCCATTGAATTCTTGTTGCAAGTGGGGGTGGACCGTCTCAATCAGGAATTGAAACCTGTCGTCGAGCGGTTACGGCTAGGTCTCTCAGAAAAGGGAGTGGAACTATTGACTCCGGCTGGCGCAGAGTTTGCTTCTGGCATCGTTGCTTTTGCTCATCCGGAAGCCAACGAGATAGGCGCCAAGCTTGAGCGAGAAGGCGTTATTGTCTGGGCAGGTGATGGCCGTGTCCGCGCCTCGCTGCATTTGTACAACGACATGTCGGACGTAGACCGCTATTTGAAGGCCCTTGCGCCAATTTTGGCAGGGCGGGAACCGGAGCATGTCCAAGGACCAGCGTGATGGATTGGCAGGGGCTTCCAATGGGCAATTACCATTGTGGCAGGCGGCACGTACGACAGCGCGCGGGACCGCCACCAAACGCAGATCATTTGCTTCGCACCGAACGGCAGCTTTCGGATGTCATACTAATTCCGATGCCTCTCTCATTCTGAGGAGTTGCTCTGGTTTGTTTCCCCCAGGCTGCTCACCGGCTAGAAGCCGGGAGGGGATTTCGCGACCGCTTCGAAAAGTCCATGAACGTAGCGCGGACCTGCTTTGTAGGTCCGCGCTTCGTTTAGCAGGGTCCTTTTAAGCCATGAAATCAGATTCGCCGTTGAACGCACATGCTAAGAGGCAAGGCTCTCTCCGGGCAGAGATGGAGGAGCAGAGGCTTCCTTGTTTACTGGTCACGAACCTGACGAACATCGCTTATTTGACCGGCTTTCGTGGGAGCGCGGGTGTTGCACTTTTCACCCCTCGGGAAGGAGTTCTCTGGGTGGACCCGCGTTACACGCTCCAGGCTCAGGGACAAGCTCGCGGTGTAGAGGTGATGGAGGAAAGGAAAGGACTTCACAAGGCGGCTGCGGAGTGGCTCAAAGCGAACAAGATGCGGCGTATTGGCTATGAGGAGGCGCACTTGACCTGCGCTGATTTTTCCAGCCTCCAGCAGGGCGCCGGCCAGCGAGTCAAGTTCGTCCCGGCCGCAGGCTTGGTGGAGCAACTCCGGGCCGTGAAAGACACTGAAGAAGTTGCGAAGATCCGTGGCGCGGGGAAAATTACCGTGGAGGTCTTTGAGAAAGTGTTAGGGGAAGTCAGGCCTGGAGTAAGTGAGTCCGAGCTGAGCGCCGAAATCGAATATCTGATGCGGAAGAAAGGTGCGGAGGGTGCGGCGTTCGAGACCATTGTCGCCTCCGGACCGCGCGCCGCGCTGCCCCACGCGCGCGCCTCCTGCAAGTTACTGAAAGAAAATGAATTTGTTATCTTCGACCTTGGTGCTATACTTAACGATTACGCTGCTGACATGACTCGCACGGTGTACCTCGGGGAGCCGTCCCGGCGTGTCCGCAGTCTCTATAACGCCGTCCTAGAAGCTCAGGAGAAAGCGCTTAGGGCCGTGCTCCCGGGAGTCCGAGCCGGGGATGTCGATGCCGTGGTGCGGCGTGCCTTGGCGGGCCGTGGTTTGGCCCGTTTCTTTACTCACAGCACGGGACACGGCGTGGGAATGAATACTCACGAGATGCCCCGGCTGGCCCGTGGTGAAAAGGCCCGGCTTCAAGCCGGACATGTGGTGACAGTCGAGCCTGGGATTTACTTGGAAGGCTTGGGAGGAATCCGCATCGAAGATACCCTCTTGGTGGGGCCTGCTGGCCCGGAAGTGCTGACCCCCGCCCGCAAAGATCAATGGGTTGTGGAATAGCAGTCGGAGAGTGAAGCAGATGGCCGGAAAGAAACCGTCCCGCAACGTCGAAGGAACCGAAAAGGTTTGGGGGCTCAAGGAAATCGAACAGCTCATCGACGTTCTGATCGATCGTCAGGTGACTGAATTCGAGATGGAACAGAATGGCGCGAAGATTCGCGTCAAACGGGGAAACAACCCGGCTTCGAATCCGGGTGGGGGCGACGCTTACTTTGCGGATCCTGCTGCTCCTCCCCTGTCGCCGCCTGCTGCGGCCTTCGTGCCGGCCCCGGAACCACATCCGCCGGGAGCGCCCCTAACTGCCGGAGCACCCTCAGAATCCACTGAAGATCTATACGTCATGAAGTCTCCTATTGTCGGGACCTTCTACGGGGCGCCGGCGCCCAACGCTCCGGCCTTCGTACAGGTGGGTGATGTCGTGCAGTTGGGCCAAGTGCTCTGTATTATTGAAGCCATGAAGCTTATGAACGAATTGGAATCTGAAGCGGCTGGAGAAGTAGTTCGCGTCTATGTGGAAAGTGGCCAGCCGGTGGAGTACGGGCAATCCTTGTTTGCGATCAAGCCTTCACGGAAGATGTGAATCGAATTTCTGCTGTGCAAAATGTTTAAGAAGATACTGATTGCCAATCGCGGTGAAATCGCCCTGCGGGTGATCTGCGCCTGCAAGGAGATGGGTATTCAGACGGTGGCCGTCTATTCCGAAGCCGACCGGTACTCGCTTCACGTGCGCTTTGCGGACGAGGCAGTATGCATCGGTCCCCCGCGTAGCGCGGACAGTTACCTCAATGTAGCGAGCATCATTTCGGCTGCGGAAATCACCGGCGCAGAGGCGATTCATCCTGGATACGGGTTCCTGGCGGAAAGCGCTTACTTCGCCGAGGTTTGCCAAGCCTCCAACCTGACCTTCATAGGTCCCCGTCCAGAGGCCATGCGGATGATGGGGGATAAGAACCAGGCGCGCCGGGCTATGACGGAGTTGGGCCTGCCTGTTCTTCCCGGCTCAGAAGTCATTCGATCGGAAGTGATGGCGCTGGAAGAGGCCGAGCGCGCGGGATATCCGGTCATGGTGAAAGCTGCGGCGGGCGGGGGAGGACGCGGGATGCGCATTGTGCGGACCCCCCAGGAGTTGCCCCATGCCATTCAAGCTGCCCAGAATGAAGCGGCGGCCTCGTTCGGCGCCCCGGATGTTTACTTGGAGAAGTACATCGAATCACCTCGCCACATCGAGTTCCAAGTGCTGGGCGACCAGTACGGGAAGGTGGTCCATTTCGGCGAGCGGGAGTGTACGATTCAGCGCCGCCACCAGAAACTGGTGGAGGAATCTCCTTCCACCCAACTTGACCAGGAAACAAGGGAACGGGTGGGTTTGCAGGTTGTTCAGGCCCTCCAGAAGATTGGGTACACCAGTGCGGGCACGGTCGAGTTCTTGATGGATGAGAATCGCAACCTCTACTTCTTGGAGATGAACACCCGCATCCAGGTTGAACACGCGGTAACCGAAATGGTGACGGGGGTCGATCTCGTGAAGATGCAGATTCACATCGCGGGGGGCGGCCATCTGAACTTTGGCGGGAAGTCGATTGGATTGACCGGACATGCAATCGAGTGCCGGATTTGCGCCGAAAACCCGGTGACCTTTGCTCCTTCAGCAGGCAAGGTGACGGCTTTTCATCCTCCCGGTGGGACAGGCGTCCGAGTGGATACAGCCGTCTACGCCGAGTCCGTGATTCCCCCCTATTACGATTCTCTTATTGCCAAGTTGGTAGTGTGCGGAAACGACCGTGCGGAGGCCATAACCCGTATGGCCCGGGCCCTGGAGATGTTCATCATTGAGGGTATATCCACCAGCATCCCCGTTCACGAGAAAGTCATGGCTGATCCGGATTTTCGGGCAGGGAAGTTTGACACGCACTTCCTCAGGCGTTTCATCAAGAACAGTGATGATATCATTTAGAGTTCTTCCCGATAGTACCCATGGGTTTTTCGATCCCACGCCTCTATGCCATTGTTGACCCCGCGAGGGCGGGCGGCCGTCCGCCGGCGGTGGTAGCGAGGGAACTGCTTTCGGCGGGCGTCCGGTTGATACAACTTCGTGACAAGCATGCGTCGTCCCGGCAACTCTTTGAGACTTGCGCGGAACTGAAGGAAGTCCTGCGGGACTCCGGTTGCAGCCTGATTGTGAACGATCGGGCTGATGTGGCGCGGGCCACAGATGCCGACGGGGTTCACTTGGGCCAGGATGACTTGCCCGTCGAGATGGCGCGTCGAGTTCTTGCAGCGGACAAATGGATTGGGTATTCCACTCACTCGCCAGGCCAAGTGGTTGAGGCGGATCGCTCGACGGCCGATTATATTGCGTTTGGTCCCATCTTCCCAACAGCCAGCAAAGAGAACCCCGACCCTGTGGTTGGATTGGAGGGCTTGCGGGAGGCGCGCCGCGCTACTGGGAAGCCGTTAGTGGCGATCGGTGGGATAACTTTGCAGAACGCCCGGGAGGTTCTTGCGGCAGGCGCAGATTCCGTTGCGGTGATTGGTGACCTCTTGGATGGATCTGACATCCGAGCGCGGGCTCGAGAGTTCTTGAGGGTCTTGAACGGCTAACTGATAAGTCAAGGATTCGGGATTCAGGAGATAAAGGCAAGCGTGGCGCTTGTGTCACGCCGCTGGGTTCACGATGCATAGAGGCTGAGAGCCGATCGCTGGTAGCTGAGCGCTGATGCCTGACCTGGGACTCCTGAAGGTAGGTGTTTTCAAGTGCAATGCCTGAACCCCGGCCCAACATGACAACTTCCGCTTCACAGAACGCAACTTCCCAGCCTCCTTCCTCCGAGCTGGTCAAGGGCCTCCGCCTTTACGATTGCACCACGATCGTCATGGGCTCGATGATCGGCTCGGGGATTTTCATCGTAGCTGCTGAAATCGCGCGCGAGGTTCGGTCCCCAGGCCTTCTCTTGCTCTGCTGGGTGCTCAGCGGAGTTATGACCGTGGCGGCGGCGGTAGCTTACGGCGAATTGGCCGGAATGATGCCTGCCGCCGGCGGGCAATACGTTTACCTGCGAGAGGCCTTCGGACCGCTTTTTGGATTTCTTTACGGATGGACCCTTTTCCTGGTGATCCAGACCGGGACGCTGGCCGCGGTGGCGGTGGCTTTCGGGAAGTTCCTGGGCGTTATGGCGCCTTGGGTTTCGACGCAGAATCTCTTGATTGACCTTGGACGGATTGGAGTTTTTCACCATTCGATTGCCCTGACACTTTCGTCCCAGCAACTGGTGGCGATTTTTTCTCTGCTCTTCCTCAGCGTTCTAAACATCTTTGGGTTGCGTCTCGGGGCATGGGTGCAGAACATTTTTACAACCCTCAAAGTTGCCGCGTTGTTAGGGTTGGTGGCGTTTGGGTTCTGGTGGTGGCAATATCGCCCCTCCGCACAAATCCAAGGGCAAAGTACGTGGGGTGGAGTGCATTGGAACCTGGCGACGTTGACTATTATCTCCGTGGCCATGGTCGGGCCGCTGTTCTCCTCGGACGCCTGGAACAACCTCACCTTTACAGGCAGCGAAATCGTCAACCCCAAACGCAACCTGCCGCTGGCACTGTTCCTGGGCACTTTCACGGTGTGCGGTCTGTACGTGGCGTGTAACTGGACCTATCTCCACGTCCTGCCATTTGCGGGGACTCCAATGGCTTCGGGACCGTTAGGGCGTGGCATCCAATACGCTGCGGAAGACAGGGTTGCGACCGCTGCGGTACAGGTCATGCTGGGGGGCAAAGGTGCGGTCTTGATGGCTGCGGCCATTATGATTTCAACCTTCGGCTGTATTAATGGAATGGTCCTGGCGGGAGCCCGGGTTTACTACGCCATGGCGAAGGATGGCCTATTCTTTCGTGCTGTGGGGAAGGTGGACAGCAAACATCACACCCCGGCGATTTCTCTCGTCGTACAAGCCGGGTGGGCGGCGCTGTTGACCTTGAGCGGGACCTACAGCGATTTGTTGGATTACGTGGTCTTCGCGGTGGTTTTGTTCTATGCTCTGACTATAGCTGGGGTTTTCCGGCTGAGGCGAACACGTCCCGAAGCGCCCAGGCCTTACCGGGCCTGGGGCTATCCGGTGTTGCCGGCACTCTATATCTTCCTTGCTTTGATTGTGGAGGGGGCGCTGCTCACCCACAAGACTGGACGCAGCCTGGCCGGGCTTAGCATTGTTGCCATTGGGGTACCGGTTTATTTCCTTTGGCGCCAAAGAGCAGTGACGAGTGACAAGTGACGAGTGACGAGCAGTAAATTGTGGATTATGGACGGTCAAGTCGCACTGCACGTCAGGTCCAGGGCCAGTGGTGGCTTGGGGTTGGGGAAGTGAAACCTCGACCAGCCTGGCTTCTGCTCGTCACTTGTCACTCGTCACTGTTTTATGAAAGCTGACCGCGAACAATTAGGGGAGATGCAATGCCGAGCCTCTGGATAAAGAAAAGCATCGTCGAGTTGAAAAAGGAGGCGTCCGACTCTGAACACGGCTTACGGCGCACGCTGGGGCCGCTCGCCTTGATGTCTCTGGGTATCGGAGCGATTGTAGGAGCAGGGATTTTCGTGCTGAGCGGGGTTGCGGCCCAGCACACTGGTCCGGCGCTAGTTGGTTCAGTGATCCTCTCCGGTGTGGGTTGCGCCTTTGCGGGCCTCTGCTACGCGGAGTTTTCCTCCATGATTCCGGTGGCCGGCAGCGCCTACACTTACGCTTACGCGACCGTGGGGGAATTCCTGGCCTGGATCATTGGCTGGGATCTGATCCTCGAGTATGCCGTGGGGGCCACGACCGTCTCGATCGGATGGTCAGGCTACCTCGTTTCCTTCTTGCAGAAGACGCTTCATTGGCCTTTTCCCGCCGAACTGAGTAAGAGCCCGTGGGAGACTTTGAGGCTGGCGGACGGAACGGTGGTTCATCCGATCTTTAACCTCCCCGCCGCTTTTATCGTCATTCTCATCACCACTTTGCTTATTATCGGGATACGTGAGTCCGCCAACTTCAACAGCATTATTGTCTTGATTAAGGTTGGGGTGGTTTTGCTCTTTATTTTCTTCGGAGCGATGTATGTCCATCGGGCCAACTGGCATCCGTTTCTCCCCGCAAACCAGGGGACGTTCGGGGAATTTGGCCTTACTGGTGTATTGCGTGGGGCGGGCATCATTTTCTTCGCTTATATCGGTTTTGACGCGGTATCCACGGCAGCCCAGGAGGCTCGCAATCCGGAAAGGGACATGCCGATTGGCATTCTGGGGTCGCTGGCGATTTGCACGCTGCTCTACATCGCCGTGGTCTTGGTTCTTACGGGGATCATGCCTTTTCGACAGCTCAATGTCCCGGATCCATTGGCGTTGGCGATAGATTCCACCGCGGCTCGCTGGTGGCTTTCGCCCATCGTCAAGATTGGTGCATTGCTGGGAACCACGGCCGTAATCCTGGTAATGATGCTGGGCCAAACACGCGTTTTCTACTCGATGGCTCACGATGGCTTGCTGCCAAGGCCCTTCGGCAAAATCCATCCCAGGTTTCGTACCCCTTATATCAGCACAGCGTTGACGGGAGTATGCGTCGCCTTGGCAGGGGGGCTTTTGCCCCTGAGGATTGTGGGCGAGTTGGTCAGCATTGGGACGCTGCTGGCTTTTGTTATTGTGTCGGGATCGGTGATGGGAATGCGCAGGTTGCATCCCGAGATTCGCCGGCCTTTCCGCACACCCTTCGTGTGGTTCGTCGGGCCCATGGGGATGATTGTTTGCGCGGCACAAATGGCGGGACTTCCCGGCGATACTTGGTTGCGCTTGATCATTTGGATGGCTATTGGATTTTGTGTTTACTTTGGTTACGGTCGCCGGCGCAGTGTCCTGCAAGATCAGGAAAGGCGGCGCGTGCTGTAGCGCCGACCCCGCCCTGCGGGGGCAGCATGTGCCGGCCTAAAAGTCGCGCTACGCTTTTATCGACTTCTTATAGGGCCATTTCCGGCGTGTTATTATGCTTACTGCCCTGCTCAAAGTTCTGTTGCGGGAATACCGTGCGCACCGTCTGGCGCGTTTTACCGTCTGGGTGTTGGCTTACGGGGCGGCTTTGTGGAGTGTGGACCAGCTCTCGGGCGGCGCTCCGGCGGCGCTTTGGGCCTTGTTCTGGCTGGCGGCCATAACCTGTGGCGTCTACTATCTGGGGCGGCTCCTGGGATTTATCCGGCAGCGCTTGCTCTGGCGGCTCCGTCGGCGGTTAATCGTTACTTATGTGTTTATCGCTATTGTCCCTATCGTCTTGATTGTGTTTCTGGTGGGGCTGGGCATTTACATTGTGAACGGTCAATTCGCTGCATTTCTTGTGGCGAGGAATCTGCGCGAGAACTTTGATGAACTTCAGCAAGTTAATCGCGTGGTGACTCACGAAGCCCATATAGATGGGTCCTTGGCGCCAGAGAAGACTTTGGACGGGCTGCAGAACTTCTACGTCAAGGAACTTCATCAGCACGCCATTAGTTATCCGGGCCTGGAAATAGTCATTCGGATTGGATCGCAAGTTCGGGCGTTTCGCTTGGACGGAACCAAAATCCAATCCCCTTTGACGATTCCCGCTTGGTTTAAGCAGGAGGAGTTCGCAGGGTTTGTAATGGACAGGGGTCATCTCGCGTTGCGTTCCATCGAGCGCGGCCCTACGGCTGCGGGCAGTTTGGTTGTCATCCTGTCCCAACCCATCACGCAGGAACTGCTGGATATGGTGGGAGAGGGCATCGGGCCGGTCGGTGTGGTGCCTACGGGGACTGTACAAACGGAACCGAGTCAGCGAAGCTCGCAATCTTACTTGCATCGCAGCACCCCTGAGGGAGAATTCGACCTCTCGGAGAGCATCTTCTCGAAAAATCTAAAGCTTCCCGAACCGGTAAGCCGGTTTGACTTCATTGTGAGGGGGGCTTCGTCATTGGACCCGGTTTTCTGGGAGGGCGAAAAGCAAGAGGTGTTGACCGCGCCGGCTTTCGTTTATGTCACCTCGAGGGTCATACGCCTGAATCGGCGCCTTCTCGAGACGGCGGGAGAGTTTTCCCAGATTTATGTATTTGCGTTCGAGGCTGTTGCTGTCATTTTCCTGATCATCGAGGGCATCGCGCTTGTCATCGGAGTGCGGTTGACACGATCGATCACTTCGACGGTCGACAGGCTCTATGGCGCCACCGAGCGCGTGAAGAAGGGTGATTTCTCATACCGAATCCGGGTTCCTTCAAATGACCAGATCAGCGCGCTGGGGGAGGCTTTTGACAGCATGACGGCCTCGGTGGAGCGCCTTCTGCTGGAATCCGAGGAGAAACTCCGACTTGAAAGTGAGCTCGAGATTGCGCGGGAAGTCCAGGCACAGTTGTTTCCCCGCTCGGCGCCGGAAGTTCCGGGCCTGGCGCTCTATGGAGTCTGCAAGGCGGCGCGCTCGGTCAGCGGCGATTATTACGATTTCCTCAAGCTGGGCGAAGACAGGGTTTGTTTGGTCCTCGGGGATGTCAGTGGGAAAGGGATTTCAGCAGCCCTGCTCATGGCAGCCATGCAATCTGCTCTTCGCGCTCAGTTCTACGACGGCTACGCGCCCAGCAGCGATTCCCACGCATTGCCTCTTTCGACCGCGGCGGTGGTCAGCAGGCTGAATCTCCAACTTTATGAGAACACTCCCCGAGAAAAATACGTGACCTTCTTTTTTGGCGTGTACGACGCGGCAACCCGCACTTTAACATACACGAATGCAGGTCACCTGCCTCCTGTATTGCTGCGGCAAGGGAAGGTCGAGCGGCTTAGGGTGGGCGGTACTGTGGTCGGCCTTTTCTCTCCGATTATCTACGACCAGGCGGAGATACAAATTCAACCCGGGGACCTGCTTCTGGCCTTCACCGATGGTATTACTGAACCCGAGAATATTTATGGCGAGGAGTTCGGGGAAGACCGCATGCTCGAGGTGGTTCGCCGCGCCCTGAGCGCTTCGCCACAGATCCTCGTGGAAGAAATCTATCGCAGTGTGAATGATTGGACCGGAAGCCCTGAACTCCAGGATGATATGACGCTGGTCGTCGCGAAGGCTTCGGAGTGAGCCCGGGATACGGCATTGCGTACTGGTGTCATTTGCCAGACATGAGCGTCGCAAATCGAAGTCATTCCCGCGAAAGCGGGAATCTGCTCCGCAAACCGCCGCAAATGCGCTGTCGGCGGACTGGATTCCCGCTTTCGCGGGAATGACGGGCGTTTCGAAAGTAGGGGCAGGCATTGTGCCTGCCCTGGGCGGCCATCCGTCAGCCGACGGAGTCGCCCCCACTTTGATTCAAGGAGTTGTAGGTTGTCTCTGCGGAACCGTGTGGCCTTGGTAACCGGCGCCTCGCGAGGCATCGGGAAGGAGATTGCCCTCGCTTTGGGCCGGGCGGGAGTTCGTGTAGCCATCAGTTATCGAACGAATAAACTGGGGGCCCAAAAAGTTGTGGACGAATTGCGAAGGGCGGGAGCTGAGGGAGTGGTTTTCCCGACTGACGTTACCGACTCCGCGCGCGTGGCGGATTTGATTGAGGCGATCGTCAACCGATTTGGGCATCTTGATATTCTGGTTAACAATGTGGGTGTGTTCGAATGGAAACCGGTTGTGGATTCGACCTCGGAGGAATGGCGCTCCGTGGTCGCCTCAAACCTCTTCAGTGTTTTTTACACGACCAAGTTCTCCGTGCCTGTAATGCGGCAGAAGCGCTGGGGGCGAATTATCAACCTGGGGGCTGTGGGAGCGGAGCGGGCCTTCGGACAAGCCAAGATCTCAGCCTACTCGGCGGCCAAAGCCGGGCTGGTGGCCTTTTCGCGCTCCGTCGCGCTGGAAGAGGCACGTAACGGAATTACCGTAAACGTTGTAAACCCTCCGGTAATTGATGAAAAGGCATTATCCCTGGAGGAAGCGGAGAAGTTGATCGACGCCAGGTTCCCGGTGGGCCGTCCGGCCACCGGCCGCGACGTTGCGGAAGCGGTCAAGTTTTTTGCTTCGGACGAGGCCTCTTTCATTACCGGTCAGGTCCTTAACGTGAGCGGCGGGTGGATGCTTTAAGAGCGAAGAAGTCAGGAGCCAGAATCAGACCTACTCCGGTGAGCTTTGGATTTGGGGTGGCAGGACCCGCCATGGCAGAGCGGATGGGCGCTGGGTTGCTGCTCATTCTGTCTTCTGACTCCTGACTTCTTCTCGTCGATTCCATGAAAATACTTACAGCTCCGCAAATGCAACGCATTGACCGGCTGACCACCGAGCGCTACGGTGTTCCGAGCCTGACGTTAATGGAGAACGCCGGACGCAGTGTGGTGAAGTTTCTAGGGGAGCGGTTTGCCCCACTGGGGCAGCAACGAATCGTTATTCTGTGCGGGCGGGGAAATAACGGCGGCGACGGCTTCGTGGTGGCTCGTTTGCTGGGCGATCAAGGGTTGAAGCCAAGGGTTCTCCTGTTTGCGGAACCCCGGAAAGTGCAAGGCGATGCCGCCGTCAACCTCGAGCGGCTGGCAATTTCCGGGATGCCCGAGGTCGTCGAAAGTTCTGATGCCTGGCAACGCATCAAGTTGAGCCTGAAAGGAACGACCTTGTTGGTGGACGCGCTTCTGGGAACGGGGCTCACGAAGCCGCTGGGAGGGTTGCTGCTGGAAGTGGTTCGGAGCGTGAACACGGATTTGGCAGGCGCTCAGGTGGTGGCGGTGGATTTGCCTTCCGGCATCTCCGCCGACACGGGTGAGCTGATCGGCGAGCACGTGCGGGCGGACTTTTCAGTGACGTTCACAGCGCCGAAGATCGCGCATATTTTTCCCCCGGCGTGTGAACGCGTGGGGGAATGGGCGCTCAGGCAAATTGGAACACCGCCGGAGGCACTCGAAAGCGATTCGGAATTCTTCTTGAATTTGGCCTGCCGTGAGGACTTTGCCTGGATGGCGCGGCCTCGAAAGCCCGACGCGCACAAAGGCAGTTTTGGCCACGTCCTGATTCTCGCAGGCTCGGTAGGGAAGACCGGGGCAGCCGCACTGGCGGCCACGGCCGCTCTGCGAGCGGGCGCGGGACTGGTGACCGTGGCCACCGCGGCAAGCGCTTTGCCCATTGTCGCTTCCCTGGGAATGGAGTACATGACGGAGCCGCTTCCGGAAACAGAGGCAGGCACGATTTCGCTGCGCGCGCTCGAGTACGGTCGGTTGGATAAGTTGCTCGAGGGCAAGTCGGTGCTGGCCATGGGACCGGGGATGGGCAATGTCCCCGAAACGGCAGAGCTGGTCCGCACCTTGGCGAACCATCGTCGCCTCCCCGTCGTCTTGGATGCAGATGGCCTGAACGCCTTTGCCGGTAGCATGGATCTATTCCGTTCCGGGGGTGATTTGGCGGAGGTTGTATTAACGCCTCACCCCGGTGAAATGAGTCGCCTGACGGGCTTGGGAACTGCGGAAATCCAGGCGCGCCGTGTCGAGAAGGCGCGTGAGTTCGCCCGGAAGTACCACGTCAACCTGGTGTTGAAGGGCTTCCGCACACTTACGGCCGCGCCCGACGGGAAGGTTTGGGTGAACCCAACCGGCAATCCCGGTATGGCCACCGGTGGGACAGGTGACGTTCTCACGGGCTTGCTTGCGGGGCTTGTGGCACAATATCATGATCGTCCGATCAACGAGGTGGCGGCGGCGGCAGTATTCCTGCATGGCTTGGCGGGCGACTTGGCTGCAAAAGAAATGGGGCAGGCTTCACTTATCGCAGGTGATTTGATCCGTGCGTTGCCGAGGGCGTACAAGCTAGTGGCGAGTGACGAAAGAGCAGTGACGAGTGACAAGTGATGAGCGAAGGGCCAACCAACACACGCCAGTTTCTTGCTCGTCACTCGTCACCCGTCACTCGTCACTGCTCTTTGGTCACCCATTCGCCTGAGGAGACGGTGAACTTCGGACGCGAGTTGGCTAAGGAACTCCAGCCTCCTTGCATGGTATTGTTGGAAGGAGAATTGGGAAGCGGCAAGACGACGCTCGTGAAGGGGATCTTGGCCAGCCTGGCTTCCATCCCCGAAGATGAAGTGACCAGCCCCTCCTACACGCTGGTGCACGAGTATGGTCCCGAAGGCAGGATTTATCACGCGGATCTTTATCGCGTCGAGGGGGCGCGTGACTTGGCAACGCTCGGGCTGGACGATTTGGAGGGCCAGGACGCAACCGTCCTCATTGAGTGGGGTGAAAAGTTGGGTGAGAAGCTTCCGCGCCCGTGCGTCCGAATTCGCTTCCAACACCTGGGGCGTAATGAACGTCGAATCACTGTCGAGCGCCTGGAAGGGTAGCATTGCCGATTGCTGATTGTCGATGGTCGATTGAAAAAGGGGCGGCGAACTGCTTCGCTGTCAATCGGTCCCGCGAAGCGGGATTAATCGAAGATCGGCAATTCTGTGACTAGCGCTACAGCGCCGGTCAAGCATTATTTGCAGGCCAGTTAAGGGCAAACTCAGTCGCGGAGAAAAACATATATGACGGAAACAGGACCCACGCCCTGGGGGTTAGTTCTCGGTTCATCCAGCGGTTTCGGCGCTGCCACAAGTCTCGAGCTGGCTCGCGCCGGGCTGAACATTTTCGGTGTGCATTTTGATCGGCGCTCCAATATGCCTCAGGTGGAGCAGGTTATGGGCAGCATTCAGGACGCAGGGCGGGAGGTCCTGTTCTTTAATATCAATGCTGCGGACCCAGACAAACGCGCGGAAGCCTTGAACCATATGCAGGAATACTGGTCTACGAAAGGCGGTAGCCACTTCATCAAGGTCTTTCTTCATTCCGTCGCATTCGGGTCGCTGAAAGCCTACGTCGCAGATTCGCCCGAGGATGAATTGACTCAAATGCAAATGGACATGACGGTGGACGTCATGGGGAACAACCTCGTTTACTGGGTCCAGGATTTATTTCGCCGCAAAATGCTGGGGCGTGGCAGCCGCATTTTTGCCATGACGAGCGCGGGCGGGCACAGTGTGATCCCGAAGTATGGCGCCGTCTCCGCGGCCAAGGCGGTCCTGGAGTCTCACATCCGCCAACTGGCCTTCGAACTGATGCCTCACGGCATCACGGCCAACGCCATTCAGGCAGGTGTGACCATGACCCCTGGTTCGGGCAAGATCCCCGGAATCGATAAGCTGGCCGAGTTTGCCCGAATGCGCAACCCGGGAGGACGATTGACTGCGCCTGAAGATGTGGCCTCTGCCATCGTTGCTCTGATGGACGACCGCACGCATTGGGTAACGGGTAATGTCATTCGCGTGGATGGCGGCGAGGATATTGTCACTTGATGGCACCCGCGGTTCGTTGCGCTTTTGCGAAACAGCGGTCATTCCCGCAATCCCCCTTTCGCGGGAAAGACTGCAAGTCGCAAAGCCCACGGCTCGCAAATGACGCCATGACCCGCTTTTGACGCGCAACGGGGCTTCTGCTAGCATAATAATTGGTGAGGGATTGCTCCCCCGTAATAGGGCAAAGAGGCAAGTGGGAATGAAACTGAAGAAGCTTTTGCTCGCCAAGCCGCGCGGATTCTGCGCAGGTGTGGATCGAGCTATTGACGTGGTTCAGATGGCCCTCGAGCTTTTCCCGGCCCCCGTCTACGTGCGCCGTGAGATTGTCCACAACAAGCACGTGATCCAGTCTCTCGCCGCCAAGGGAGCTGTCTTTGTGGATGAGATCGACGAGGTCCCGGCGGGGGCAGTGGTTGTTTTCAGCGCCCACGGTGTTTCCCCGGAAGTTCGTGCCCGGGCTGAGGCTAAACATCTGCGGGTCATTGATGCCACCTGTCCCCTGGTTACAAAAGTTCATATGGAGGTTCTCCGATTTGCAAAAGAGGGCCGCTCCATCATTCTCGTGGGGCACGCCGGGCATGACGAGATTGCCGGGACCCTAGGTGAAGCTCCGGAGCGCACCCAGTTGGTCGGCAGCGTGGCAGAGGCGGAGAAAATTCAGGTTTCGGATCCCGATCGTGTTGCCGTCACCACTCAAACGACACTCGGGGTTGACGACACTCGAGAGATCATTGACGCCCTGCGGCGGCGCTTCCCGAAGCTGGTCACCCCCGCCAGTGACGATATCTGTTACGCCACTCAGAACCGGCAATGGGCGGCGAAGCTTCTGGCCAAAGAAGCGGAGGTGATCCTGGTTCTCGGTTCCGAGAATAGCTCGAATTCCAGGCGGCTTCGAGAAGTCGCCGAGATGGCGGGAGCGCGCGCTTACCTTATTGAAAACGCCTCGAAGATTGACCCGGCCTGGCTCGACAACGTCCAGTGTGTGGGCATCACCGCCGGCGCCTCGGCGCCGGAGCACCTCGTTCAAGACGTGTTGGCCTACTTCAACAATAGGGGAGTGGAACAGGTCGAGGAAATTGAGCCGGTGGAAGAAAAAGTGACCTTCACTCCTCCACCCGAACTTGCCCGCGAAATGGCGCGGCGGGGTGTGGCAAGTTAATCAAACTGTTTTCTCACCTGAGTCGCAAATGGACTCGAGCGGGCACTCCGCGCACTTAGGCCTGCGTGCCTGGCAGACCTTCCTTCCAAACCAAATCACTTGGTGGCCGAACGCTATCCAGCGCTCGCGGGGGACAAGCCTGATCAGATCCTGCTCGACTTTCTCCGGAGTCTCTTGATTGGAGAGCTTCAGCCGACGCGCGATGCGGAACACGTGGGTGTCCACGACAACCCCCGTGGGGATGCCAAAGGCGGTCCCCAGCACGACGTTGGCTGTCTTTCGCGCCACCCCGGGCAGGGTCAGCATTTCCTCCATGGTGCGGGGGACCTGACCGCCAAAATCCGTCACCAACTTCTTGGCCATTCCAATAATGTTCCTGGCCTTGTTGCGGAAGAACCCCGTGGAGCGGATATCCACTTCCAGAACTAGCTGCGGCAATGCGGCAAAGTCTTGCGGGGTGGGGTATTTCTGGAACAGCCCGGGCGTGACCTTGTTCACTCTCTCGTCGGTGCACTGGGCGGAGAGTATCGTGGCCACGAGGAGCTGGAAGGCATTCTCATGCCGCAGGGCGCACTGGGCTTGGGGGAAGAGTTCGTCCAGCGCTGAAAAGACCTTTTGCAATCGTTCGGGCGAAGTGTAGTTCGTCTTCGGTTTAGCTTTTGCTTCCTTTTTGATCGGCTTGGCTTTGCTGGGCATGGTCCGTCCGCCTACCCTCCAAGGAGGTCCAAAACTTCCGGCAATTCACGATGGATACAGGTGAACGTGGGCGTGTCACGCACGGTATAACTGGTGGCTTCGCTGTGGCGAAGTTCCATCACCAGTTCCACAAAGTGCTCTGGCTTGTCACTTTCAAACCCCAGGACGAATTCCTGGTCGTCAAGCCCGAAGGAATAAGTGGTGTTGAGCCGCACCGTCGGATACTTGTGGCCGATTTCGATGTGTTCGTCCATCATCCCCTGGCGGGCATGTTTGGTGAGCCTGTACCAGGCTTTGCTTTTCACGAACGGGTAAACGAACAGGTACCTGAACTGGCCGGGGACCAGCTTCAGGCGAGTCCCTTCCTGGCCTTCGTGCGTGTGCTTATCCACATAAATCGAGCGCTTGGTTATCGACAAGTAGGAATAGGGGGTGGCCAGGTACTTGCCGAGTTCCGTGGCCAGAAGGTGTGCGCTCATTTCCTGGAGCTTCAGCGGGTCGTAGCCAATGCGCCAGAGCATGAAGTCGCAATCACCGCGGATGCCCACCAGCGAATATGGCGTCACCAGCACATCTTGTTCGTAGCTCCGCACAACCTCAACAAGCTCGCACTTCCCCTTCTTGCGCTCTTCTGAAGGCAGCCGCCGCCACAGCGGGTCGACTTTGTAGAAGGCGAAGTTGACGTATTGGCGGCGGTCGTCGTCGCTCGCCCGTTTGTCCTTCTGTTCCATTGAACCTCCGGCTCCTTCTCGGAGTTACTGGTGGTTTCTAACCCCAAACATACTCTCAATATAGCATGAAACGCAGGTAGCCCAGCGCGGCGGAGCCGCAACCGAGCGTCTTTTGTGGCTCCGAGATCGATGTGGGCGCCCTTCCTGCCGGCGAAGCCGGCCTAGGAGTGCGGGAGCAGCAGCTACCGCCTTCAGACGTTGTTTCATACCGGAATCGTGCCAGAGCCAGAGCGAAAAAGGCGGTAGCTGCTGCTCCCGCACTCCACGGCGCTTCGCGCCAGCTCAGGCCATGACTTGTCATAAATGGACAGGAGATGTCGCCCAGGTGTTTGACGAGGCCTCGTTTCACGGGATTGTTGTGCATGTAATCCAATCGAGCTTCGATACCCGAACATTATATCGTCCCCGGGTCGCATTCATCCCGACAAAGAGAAGCTGTGAAAGAATTGCGTTTTGCCGTCGCGTCGTAGGGGTCCCGCAGGCGAGGGATGGTTGCTCCCGCCCTGGCGGGACGGCCACAAAGGCCGCCCCTACAACTCGATTTTTTTACACTTTCAGAACGTCGGGACACATGCGCCACCCGCGAATTGGCACCCGAAACGCAGAGCTTCGCTCTGCGCCAGCCTGGTGTGCCGAGCATGTTCGACAGCTTGGAGGTGAAAGTCCTCTACCCAACCTGATGGAGGTGAAGGGTTAGCGAAGCGCAAGGGCGTCGTCGTGAGGCGGGGTCTGAAGGAAGCGTGGAGCAAAAGTGCGAGCCGATGAACAAAAACCGGATATAAGGCGTGAGCGTTGGGCGAGCGGGCCGGGTTTCGCGAAGCCCATTTCCATCAAGGGCGCAAAACGTAGATTCGGCGGCGATGCACGGAAGGCGGTCGAACTTACCTCGGGAGATCTGCCGTAGGTCACGAATCCGTGACTGAGGGTGATGCAAATCATCCTGACCCTGCGGCAGAAGTCAGCATAGGGCGTAGTACTCGTGCGAGCGAGGAAGGCCCGAACGGTGTTGAAAGACTTAAAGGGAAGGGCGAGTAAGCAGCGCGACTCATGAGCGACAAGCGGCAGAAAAACCAGATGCAGTTGGCCTTCCCGGAGGAGCGGAGGGGTGAAGCCCCGAGGCCCGACGGAGAAGGGACCGAATCGCTTGCGGCGAAGCGCCCCGCAGAAAGCCCGGCTGAAATCGAACGGTTGATGGAGGAAGTAGTCGAACGTGAGAATCTCAAGGAAGCATTGAAACGAGTCAAGGCGAACAAGGGAAGTCCGGGAGTGGACGGCATGACGGTCCACGCTCTACCGGATTACCTGAAGGCGCATTGGCCAGCGATTCGGGAACAGTTGCTGAGCGGGACCTATAAGCCGCAACCGGTGAAGCGGGTGGAAATCCCCAAGCCGGACGGAGGGGTGAGAAAGCTGGGCATCCCGACGGTGCTGGATCGACTGATCCAACAGGCGGTGATGCAGGTTCTGCAAAGGCGCTGGGACCGGACGTTCTCCGAGCACAGCTATGGGTTTCGACCTCGTCGCTCGGCGCATCAGGCGGTGGCCCAGGCGCAGCAGTATCTCGCCGCAGGCCATCGCTGGGTGGTGGACTTGGACCTGGAGAAATTCTTCGACCGGGTCAACCACGACAAACTGATGGGTCAGGTGGCGAAGCGCGTGACCGATAAGCGGGTGTTGAAACTCCTCCGGGCCTTTCTGACGGCGGGAGTGATGGAGAACGGGCTGGTGAGTCCGGTGGACGAAGGGACGCCGCAAGGCGGACCTTTGTCCCCCCTGCTGTCGAACCTCGTGCTGGACGAACTGGACCGGGAGTTGGAGCGGCGCGGCCATCGCTTTGTGCGCTATGCGGACGACTGCAACATCTACGTGCGCAGCGTGCAGGCGGGGCAGCGGGTGATGGAGAGCGTAACGCGCTTCCTTCACGAAAAGCTCAAGCTCAAGGTGAACAGGGAGAAAAGCGCGGTGGCCAGACCGCAGGAAGCGGAAGTTTCTGGGCTTCAGCTTCACCCGGAACCGGGAGCCGAAACGGCGGATCGCGCCGAAGGCGAAGGTCCGGTTTAAGCAGCGAGTGCGGGAACTGACGTGGCGGACACGGGGAGTGAGCCTGGAGGAGATGGTGCGCGAACTGGCGTCCTACCTCCGGGGATGGCGGAGCTACTTTCGGGTTCTGCCAGACACCCTGGGTGCTCGTACACCTTGATGCGTGGATACGGCGCCGGCTGCGGTCGGTGCTGTGGGCGCAGTGGAAGCAGGTGGGAAGGCGATGGGCCGAGCTGGAACAACGCGGAGTGAGTCGCGAGTGGGCGAAGAAAACCGCCCGCAGCAACCTCGGTCCGTGGCGGCTTAGCCATGACCCTTCCATCTGCCAAGCCTTGCCCAATGCCTTCTTTGACGCGCTCGGCTTGCCTCGCCTCGCCGCCGGTTCTTAGCTTAACCCGCCGAACCGCCGTATACGGCCCCGTACGTACGGTGGTGTGGGAGGGGTGAGCGGGCAACCGCTCCCCCTATCCCGA
>CAWHWE010000029.1:0-163598 GCA_963832915.1 uncultured Acidobacteriota bacterium | reverse complement strand
CGTGCCCAGGAAAAAAGCCACCGCCGCAATCCTTGGCAGCCAGCCCAGGCGCCAGAGCCGCGCCATCCATTTCGCCCGCCCCCGGCGCGCCTCGGCGGCGGCTTCCCGCTCAACGGCCTGCAACACGCGCGCGGTGAAATTACTCGCCACGGGGACGTTGGGCAGGAGGCCCAGGGCCTCGGTGAGGTGTGCCTCGCTTTCCCAATCGGCCAGCGCCTCCGGATGGGCTGTCAGCCAGACGCGCAGTTCGGCCTCCTCGGCGGCGGTGAGTTTGCGGCGCCAGCCTAGCTCGCACAGGGAGTTGTCAAGCGGGTCATTTGTCATAGCACGTTACTAGTTTATTAAAAACCGGCGGGCGGGGAAAGTTGCAACCGAAGGGAGGTTCGGAACCCGAAATCCGAAGGCTGAAACCTGCGTGGTGCGTGTTCCGTTTTGCGTGAAGGAAACGGGACACGCACCACGCGATACGCACCACGCGTATTTCGGCCTTCGGATTTCATGCCGGCTCCTTCCAGGCTCCCGTCCGCAGGTACGGTTTGAGTTTCATTTTGAGGGTTTCGCGCCCGCGGTGGATCAGCGATTTGGTCGCCGAGAGCGAACAACCGAGGATTTTGGCGATTTCTTCGTAGCTCAACTCGTCCTGGCGGCAGAGCAGGATGGCGGCGCGCTGGTTTTCCGGCAGGTCGGCCAGGGCCTGCTCGATTTTGGTTTCCAACTCGCCGTGCAGAAGGCTCTCGGGCGGCCCGCAGACGCGTTTGTCCTCGAACTGTTGGGCTGGTTGGTCCTCTCGCTCCGGGTGGGGGGCATCTATCGAGTCGGCCGGGTGCCGGGCGCGGCGGCGGATTTCATTGAGGCAGAGATTGCGGGCGATCGTGAAGAGCCAGGTCGAGAATCTCGAGGAGACCTCGTAGCGGTGGGCCGATTTATAGACCTGCACGAAGACCGTCTGGGCTACGTCCTCGGCCTCGGTCGCGTCGCGCAACATCCAATAAACCAGGTTAATGACCGGCTGCTGGTATTTGTCCACCAATGCGGCAAAAGCGCCGCTGTCGCCCTGTTTGACGCGCAACATCAGGGCGGCATCGGCATCCATCTCGGCGGACATCATGGTCCAGTCTATCAAACACCGCCCCAGCGACAAGTTTCGAGGAAAAGCGTTGGTTCGACTGCCTGCGTTTTGGACGGAACCTCGCAAATTCTGTCATAGCTTTGCCCCACTGGCGATATTCTTTGTCCCAGACCAAGGCTATGCCGCAAGGCGCCCTTGTGGTTTTGTCCCTTGATCTGCCGCTGCCGTGCCGGAATCCGCTCCAGCAATTCTCCGCACCAGGCGCGAGGCGGCGACGAGGCCGAAGGCGCCGGTGACGAAGCTGGCGGTGCCCAAACCGCTGTTGCAGTCCAACCGCAGGTCGGAAGAGGCGGCGCGGTCGGCACAGACGGCGCCTTCTTTCCGGGGATAAACCACTTGCTCACGCGACAGAACACATTCCACCCCGAAGGGTTGGGCACCCCTGGGGAAGCCGTGCTTCTGGCGCAAGTTTCGCCGCACTTCCTGCAAGAGCCGATCACGGCTTGAAAACGCCAGGTCCGTCACCTCGATCGCGGTGGGATCACGCCGGCCGCCGGCTCCGCCAGCCGTAACGATGGGGATTTGCCGCTCGCGGCAGAGGGCAATTAAGAGGCACTTGAGCGAAAGCGTGTCAATGGCGTCCAGCACGGCGGTAAAGCGGGTTTGCAGGATTTCTTCGGCGTTCGATTTGACGAAAAAGGCCTGGATCGGATGCACCACGCAATCGGGATTGATCGCCCGGACCCGGCGGGCCATGACCTCGACCTTGGGTTTGCCCAACTCGCCGTCGAGAGCATGGAGCTGGCGGTTGACGTTGCTGATGCAGACATCGTCCAGATCAACCAGGGTCAGTTCGCCCAGCCCGGACCGGGCCAAGGCCTCGACCGCCCAGGAGCCAATCCCGCCCAGGCCCACGACGCACACGTGAGCGCGACGCAACCGGGCCAGTCCTTCGACGCCGAACAACCGGTCCAGACCGCCGAATCGCCTTTGGTAAGGGTCCATCGGCCCGGTTTAATAGCCCTTTTGGCCTCGTTTGCCAAGCCGTTTGAAATCCGAAGGCCGAAGCCCGAAGTCCGAAAGAATGCCGAAATCTGAACGCCGAAACCCGAAGAAGGCAGCCGTAGCCGAAACTTGGCGGTTCGGATTTCGGGCTTCGGCCTTCTTTCGGACTTTGGACTTCGGACTTCGGATTTGAGATGGTGTTCTTGATTTAGTCCACCACTGCGCTACCCTCCCCCCATGACAACCGCTCATTCAAGCGCTGTGCCCCGTCGCCGTTTTCTGGCCACGCTCGGCAGTCTCACTGCCTTTTCCATTGCCGGTTTCAATGTTTCGAGCGCCAACGCCGCCCCCCGCAAGGGCCGGCTGAAACAGTCCGTTTGCCGGGGCGTGTTCAAGGGCCTAAACCTCGACCTGGACGGTCAATGCCGGGAGGCGGCGCGGCTGGGGTCCTGGGGCATTGACCTGGTCAGCCCGAGCGATTTCCCGGTGCTCAAGAAACACGGTCTGATTCCAACGATGGTCTCCGGCGGCAGCAGCATCAAAAGCGGCATCAACGACAAAAAGAACCACGCGGAGATTGACGACAAAATGCGCGAGACCATCAAGGCTGCCGCCGCTGCCGGCGCGCCCAACGTGATCGTGCTGGCCGGCGACCGGAAGGGCATCTCGGACGAGCAGGGCCTCGAGAACTGCGTCGCCTTCCTGAACAACATCAAGGGACTCGCGGAGGAGCAGGGAGTAACCCTGTGCATGGAGCTGCTCAACAGCAAGGTCAACCATCCGGGTTACATGTGCGACCACACCGGCTGGGGCGTGGAAGTCTGCAAACGGGTGAACTCGCCGCGCGTGAAACTGCTCTACGACATCTACCACATGCAGATCATGGAAGGCGACATCATCCGCACCATCCGGCAAAACATCCAATACCTCGGACATTTCCACACCGCCGGCAATCCCGGGCCGCCATGAGTTTGATGATACGCAGGAACTGAATTACACGGCCATCTGCAAGGCGATTGCCGACCTGGGATTCCAGGGCTACATCGCCCACGAATACACGCCCACCAAAGAGCCGCTGGAAACACTGGATAAAATGATGCGGCTATGTGAGGTGTAGAAAACGTGATGCGTGATGCGTGAAAGCGGAAGGGGTGCCGCTCCACTTTCACGAGTCACGCATCACGCATCACGTTTCCCGCGTCACGAGTCGGGCGCGCGGACGGATGCTGCCACTATTATGCCTTCGCCAATTCCGAGCGGTGGGCCCAGACTTTTTGGAAGGCCTTGACGTATTGCCCGATCAGCTCCGGCGCGTCGCCGTAGAAGATCGGCAGGAAGATGTGGTTGGCATTGATGTAGGCATTGCCCGGCATGGACTGTGGAATCTCCGGCGCATGATGCCACCACTTGGCCTCGGAGTAGATCTTCAACTTGTGCTGCTCGGGATAGTCCCAGAAATTCACGTCCACCCCTTCGGCCTTGAGCGCCTTGACCAGCGCATCCCGCGAGAATCCGAGCTTCTGGAAGTCCATTAACAACATGTTCCGGTTGTAATAGACCCGCTGCTGGTCGGGACGGCAGAGCGGCTCGGTGATGCCCTCAAGCTGGACCAGGTGCTGGTTCATGGCTTTGACATTTTTGGCGACCAGCTCGTTGAAGCTGTCGAGGTTCCTAAGTTGCTGGCGGCCGAGGGCGGCAGCGAGCGGGTGCATGCGATACTTCTGGCCAAAACCGGTGCCTTCATAGGCGTGTACCGGGCTCTCCTTCGGGAATTTAGCGGGATCGTTATATTCGCCAAATGCCGCCGCGCGCTCGTAATACTCGCGGGTCTGATACATGCCCATGCCGCCTTCCACACACGGCATGACTTTGCTGGCCTGGAAGCTGTAGATGCCCATTGCGCCCCAGGTGCCCATTTTCCTGCCCTGCATTGAGGCGCCGTGCGCGTGGGCGGCGTCTTCCAGCAGAATCAAGCCTTTTTCTTTGGCCCACTCGGCAATGCGGTCCATTTCGCACGGCAACCCCCACGAGTGCATCGGGACCACCGCCTTGGTTCTCGGGGTCAACTTGCGCTGGGCATCCTCCAGATCAAAGGTCGCGGTCTTGGGATTGATATCAATGAAGATTGGCACGCAGCCGAAAAAGCGCATCGCCAGGCAGGTGGCAAAGAAAGTGTAGGAGGGGACCATAATCTCGCTGCCGGCGGGCAGGTCGAGCGCGAAGTACATGCTGGTCAGCGCGCTGGTGCCATTGATGTGATTCTTAACGAAGTTGGCCTTGGTATAGGTCTTCCACTCCTCCTCGAACAGCGGCAGTTCCTGGTAGAATTTGTTGTTATCCAGCAAGTCGCACAGGGCCTTCTTCTCGGCGTCGCCATAGCGCGGCCATTTGGTCAACGCGGCGTGTTGTGCGGCGGGGCAAGTGACGGTCTTGGGACCGCCGGAGAGGGCGAGGGTCTCGCCGGCGGGCGCGCCGAAGCTGTAATCGGCCAGCGACAAGCCGGCGACGGCGACCGTGCCCGATTTCAAGAACCGGCGGCGCGAATATGGGGATGATGGATTTTGAGCAGACAGCTTCCTGCCTGGCCCAAACAGCACTGTCCAAGATAAGGTCTCCGCTCTGCTTATCACCAAGGTTGATTTGACGGATGGGGTGGTGTTCGAGCCCGGTTGTGTTTATATAGCGCCGCTGATGGAGGAGTTGCGTCTGCCGAAAAACGTCGAGGCGAGGGCCAATCCCAAAAGCACGACGGGGAGGCTCGACATTTTCACCCGGCTGATAACCGATTACGGGACCGAGTTTGAACGTGTCCGCCCCGGTTATCGTGGAAAGCTCTTTGCGGAAATCGTTTCACGCACATTTACCATCAAGCTGCGTACAGGAATGAAACTGAATCAACTGCGCTTCATCCGAGGTAACCCGCCTTCCCACGACGGCCCCTTGGCTGCGCTGGACGAAAGGGAAAACCTTGTGTACGAGGACGAGGAGGGTCCTATACGGGCCAAGATTGACAAGGGGCTTCGCATTTCCGTGAGACTTAATGCGGAGGGGGAGACCGACCTTGTCGCTTTCAGAGCAAAGAAGCATGCCCCAGTGGTCGACCTCGGCTTAAGGGACTTCTACGACCCAAAAGAGTATTGGGACGCCGTTTGCTCCGTGCCACGACGCGGCATAATCCTGGATCCGGGTGATTTTTATTTGCTGGCGTCCAAAGAAAAGGTTCGTGTGCCGCCGGACTACGCAGCGGAAATGGTCCCCTTCGATCCTTCCATCGGAGAGTTCCGTGTCCACTACGCAGGCTTCTTCGATCCGGGGTTCGGATACGGATTGAGCAACGTCCTCGGAACACTGGCAGTACTGGAAGTCAGGGCGCATGATGTGCCCATCCTGATCGAGCATGGGCAAACCGTGGGAAGGCTCGTCTACAGTCCCATGGTGGCGCGGCCCGATAAGATATACGGCGTCCAAATAGGCTCTTCATACCAAATGCAAGGGCTGGCGCTCAGCAAGCAGTTCAAGAGATGGCCCTGAGGGGTGCTGTCCTAATTTGAACGTAGCGCCGCCATCTTGGCGGATCAATGCCGGCTGGAAGCCGGCGCTACGTCTGAAATCAGGACAGCACCCCCTGAGGAGATTGCTGATTTTCGATTGATCCCGCCGCGGCGGGACCGGTTGACAGCCGGCGTTCGCATTTGGAAAGTGATCCCCTTCTAGGCATCTGTCATTCTGATCCCGCAGTCGAGGGAGAATCTCGCTCTCAGGAGTGCGGCAGCTCGCTGCCGCTTTTTCCCGCATCGCGGGACAGCTTGCTGGCCGTGCAACGCTCCGCAGGACTTTGACCGATGAGGCTGCGAGCAAGCTCGCCGGATCAAAGCGGCAGCGAGCTGCCGCACTCCAAACGAACTCGCCAATTGCTGGCAGGGACGAGCAGGAGATTCTCTCCACAATTTTTCGCTTGACAAGCCTGTGTACTAGCTGTAATAGTACACGCATGATTCCGTTCCGCCTATCATTCCAACCCGGCATCTCGCTTTACGAGCAGGTCGTCTACGCCGCCAAGAAGGCTGTTGTATCCGGGCAAATGCGGCCCGGTGAGCCCTTCCCCTCGGTTCGGGCTTTGAGCAAGGAGCTCAAGATCAACCCCAACACTGCCCACAAGGTAGTCACAAACCTGGTGAACGAGGGGCTTCTGGAGGTCCGGCCGGGTCTTGGAACCGTCGTTGCTGCTCTGCCTTCCTCCACTGCCGGTGAGCGCAGCCGTCTGCTGCGGACGGAACTCGAGCAACTGGTTGTGGAGGCCAAGCGGCTTGGCATGCGGCTCAACGATGTCGAGGATGCCCTTGCTGAACACTGGAAGAGGCTGGACGCAACCGGCGAAAGGAGCAAGCCATGAGTGTAGTCCGTACTCGCGACCTCTCGAAATCATTCCGCCACACGCATGCGGTCGAGAAGTTGAATCTGGAGGTCCCGGAAGGTTCCATCTTCGCTCTTGTGGGGCCCAACGGCGCAGGCAAGACAACTACCATCAAGACTCTTATGAACATTCTGCGCCCCAGCGCCGGGACCGCCGAAGTTCTGGGAACCAATTCGCAGCGTCTCGGTCCGGCGGAGTTTTCTCAGATTGGCTACGTCTCGGAAAACCAGGAGTTGCCTCTCTGGATGACGGTCGGTTCATTGATGTCCTGGCTCGAACCCTTCTACCCGGATTGGGACAATGCCTGGGCCGAAGAACTGCGGCGGCAATTGGAGCTGGCCCCCGGCCGCCGGCTGGGAGAGCTTTCGCGAGGCATGCGGATCAAGGCGGCACTCGCTTCATCGCTCGCCTACCATCCCAAGCTCATCGTCTTGGACGAGCCGTTCGCCGGCCTCGATGCACTCGTACGCGATGAGCTTATCGAAGCTCTCCTGGAACGCTGCGCGGGCGCGACCGTCCTGATCTCTTCGCATGATCTCGCGGAAATCGAAACCTTCTCGAGTCACATTGGTTATCTCGAGGGCGGGTGCTTGCGCTTTTCGGAGGAGATGTCTTCGCTCGCGGCGCGTTTCCGCGAGATCGAGATCACGTTTGACGAGGCGCCGGCTTTGCCCGCCCCCTGGCCACAAGCGTGGCTCGACCCTACGAAGAGTGCAGCCGTTCTTCGCTTTGTCGACTCGCAGTTCAAGGCCGATTCCACGCCCGCGGAAATTCGTCGAGCCTTTCCGTCGTCGCGCGCGGTGTCTATTAACCCCATGCCCCTTCGGGCCATCTTCGTTTCCCTGGCGAAGTCAACCCGGAGGGCCGACTGATCGGGAGAACACACCATGCGACAAGCGTTACACATCTTCTACAAGGATGTCAGGCAGCTCCGGTATGACGTCATTGTGACGCTGGTACTTACAGCGACATTCGCCTGGTCTACGGGCCAGCGCACCACGCTTTACGCCCAGAGGTTAAGCTTGGCGGCCAGCTTGCTTGGACCGCTGCTACTGTTTGCCTGGTGGTACTTGGTGGCGCGCGCTATCTATGGAGAGCCGCTTCCCGGCGATCGCCAATTCTGGGTCACCAGGCCTTATCGCTGGACGAGCCTCCTTGGCGCCAAAGTACTCTTCATCGGCGCGTTTGTGATTTTGCCGCTCCTGCTATCGGATTGCGTGATCCTGGCCCTACAAGGATTTCATCCGTCAGCTCATCTCGCAGGGCTGGCCTGGCACGCGTTAGTTTTTTTTGTGGCGTTCCTGCTGCCCGTTGCAGCGCTGGCGTGCATCACGGAAAGCATTGTGCAAATGGTCTTGGCGGTTCTGGCGGTGATTGCCATCCTCGCGGTCCTGTCGCTGCTTGGGATGGGCCAGTCCCCGGTATGGTTTGGAAGTTTAGATTGGGTTCGCAGTTCCCTGTTTTATCTGGCGCCACTTTTAGGCGCACCCGCCATAATGATCCTCCAGTACCGCTCCAGGCGTACAGGACTTTCTCGAATCTTAGCCGGCGCTACCCTCGGTTTTGTGATGATCGCGGCGAGGTTTCTGCCTTGGACTGTCGCATTCGCATTGCAGTCGCGGGTCATCAAATCGCGGATCGACACATCATCTATCTCGCTCCAGTTTCAACCGGGAGGCCGCCCGCCGGCAGCGGCCCCGCAGGTTGCGGACAAGGGCGTCCGCATCAGCTTGCCTATCGGCTTCTCCGGTGCGCCTCCAGGAATGGTCGCTGAAGCTGACGGGATGTTCGGAGAACTGGCGTTGCCTGATGGCAAGCTGTCGAAACCAATGCCTCTGAGGGGAACTGAAAAGGATAAACCCTGGCATACCATGTCTGTCGAGCGGAGCCTGTACGAACGAGTGAAGAACACACCGCTGCGGGTGCACGTGATAGTCCTCTTGACTCTGTGTGGCAACCTCCACACCGAACGCATGCCACTTGATGGTAATTCCCATCCTGTGCCGGGAATCGGGGTGTGCGGCGCCGAACCTTTTGAACCGCTGAAGATCACATCCGTCGGGTGTCTGGTGCCGTTCCGACTGCCGGGCCGAATCATCGCACAGTTCGATAATGGGGTTCCCATGGAGGGGTTGGGAGCGAACTCCCTTTCGCCTTACCCTGCTGATTTCGGCGTCAGCCCCATGGATCTACCACGATGGCAATTGCCCAACCAAGCTGGGTCTACGGCGATCGTCTTCACCACCATGCAGCCCTTGGCACACATTCGCCGCGAGCTTGACATCCCGAATGTGCAACTGGCAGAATTTGCCAACTGACGAGCAAAAGGAGATTCCAATGAAGTCGCGAAGTGCTTTTGGACCTATCTTCGCTGTCGGCCTGCTCCTCGCAGCCGGTGCGACCTTTGGGCAGACGGCCCCCAGCAACCTTACTTTCGAGGTGGCTACAGTGAAGCCCTCACCTCCCCTTGACGTGGTGAAGTTGGCGGCGGAGATTAAAGCCGGAAAGATGCCGAAATTAGGCCCGCATGTCAGTGCGTCGCAAGCGGAGTATACCTACGTGTCGCTCAAAGATCTGATCGCCATCGCGTACGCGGTGAAGGCTTTTCAGATCACCGGCCCGGCATGGCTCGCTACGGAGCGATTCGACATTGTGGCTAAGATGGCCGACGGAGCATCCAAAGATGACGCTCCCAAAATGTTGCAGGCGCTTCTGGCAGAACGGTTCAAGCTGACAGCTCATCGCGACACCCAGGAGCACCCGGTGCTAGCACTGCTAGTTGGCAAGGACGGGCCAAAGCTGAAGGAATCACCTCCGGCCACCGAACCGATCGCCGAGGACGCTCCGTTAAAACCCGGGGAGATGAAGTTAGACGGTCCAAACGGGCCGGTCCGCGTGACTAGAAACGCCGACGGCTCCACCACAATGAATATGGGCGCAAAGGGCACGATCACGCAGAGAATGGACATGCAGGCCCAGAGGATAACTCTGGAATCCAGCATGGTAACCATGGCAGGGTTTGCCGACATATTGACAAACATTCTACAGATGGGCGGCGGTGGCGGCCGCCAAGTCGTGGACATGACTGACCTCAAGGGCAACTATCAGGTGGCCGTGGAGATTTCCCTCGCAGACGCTATGGCGGCGGCACGAGCGCAAGGCATAAACGTGCCGGCAGGCCCGGCGGGCGGCGGGGCGGCGGACAACTCACCGGCCTCGGCGGCATCCGACCCAGGCGGAGGCTCGACGGTTTTCGCCTCGGTGCAAAAACTCGGCCTCAAGCTGGAAAAGCGCAATGCTAAGGTGGAGCAGCTCCTCATCGACCACGTGGAGAAGACTCCTACGGAGAATTAGCGGCGGGCTAGCGCAGATCCGTGTTTTGTGAGGTCTGCGCCAGTCCGCCAAGGGTGCCACAAAAAAAGACTTGACATCACCTATTGACATAGTAGGATTACAGTCTGGGGTAGTAGAGAACCTATGGCCGAACCCAAATTAACCAAGCTCGAACTTCAGATCATGGAGACGGTGTGGACCCGGGGCGAGGTCTCCATTCGCGAAATTCAAGAAGCATTTCCCGAAAAGAACCGGCCCGCCTACACGACGGTCCAGACCACTGTCTATCGTCTTGAGGGGAAGAAGGCCCTGCGCCGCACCAGGAAAGTCGGCAATTTTCACATTTTCGAGGCGGCAATCTCCCGCGACGCCGCACAGCGAAAGCTGATCGACGACTTGCTGGCGCTGTTCGGCGGGCGTACTCAGCCAGTTATGGCGCACCTGATTGAATCCGGCAAACTCACGCTTGAGGACGTGAAGGAAGCTGAGAAGACACTGCGCAAGCTGGCCAGAACGTAACGCCGCCATCCTGGCGGCATCCCATGCCGGCAAGATGCCGGCGCTACAGACAGGCTGGAGAGAAAGGACAAGTCATGATCCCGAATTACTTGTCTGCGATATGGGGGGCCACGGCGCCGGCGCTGGGCAATCACCTGTGGCAATCGACGCTGTGCATCGTCGTAGCGGGACTGCTGGCGCTGATTTTGCGGAAGGATCACGCACGGGCTCGATACGGGCTTTGGCTGGCAGCTTCGGTAAAATTCCTGATTCCTTTTTCGTTGCTAATCGTTATCGGCAGCCATCTGGGGAGGCCACGCGCTCTCCCACAAACGCAACCGGGCTTCTTCTTTGCGATGGAGAAAGTTAGCCAGCCGTTCACGAAGGCGGCGACCGGGTCCCAGGCGGCAGAGAAAAGCCGCAGACCTGCACAAGACGCAGGCCTGCGCTACAGGCTGGTCCATTTGCTTCCGGCAGTCCTGGTGGCAATGTGGCTCTGCGGATTCGTATTTGTTTTCTTCCTCTGGTGGATACGTTGGCGACGGATCTCTGCAACAGTGCGGGAAGCGGCGCCCTTACGGGAAGGGCGCGAAGTAGAAGCGCTGCGCCGCCTGGAGCGTCGCGGAGGAATCCGGAGGCCAATCGAGTTGTTGTTGTCGGCGGCTTCTTTGGAACCGGGTATTTTCGGCATAGTCAAGCCGGTCCTAGTGTGGCCGAAAGGGATTTCTGAGCACCTCGGGGATGCGCACCTCGACGCCATTTTGGCGCACGAAGTGTGGCACGTCCGCCGCCGCGATAATCTGGCCGCGGCCATCCACATGGTGGTGGAAGCCATCTTCTGGTTCCACCCGTTGGTTTGGTGGGTGGGAGTGCGGCTGTTGGAGGAGCGCGAACGCGCCTGCGACGAAGAAGTCCTGGAATCGGGCGGCGAACGCCATGTCTATGCCGAGAGCATTTTGAAGACCTGCGAATTCTGTGTGGAGTCTCCGCTGGCATACGTGTCCGGAGTTACAGGCGCCGATCTCAAGAAAGGGATCATCCGCGTCATGACCGAGGGCATGGCAAACAAGCTCAGTTTCGGCAGAAAGGTGCTGTTGGCTGCCATCGGCATAGCAGCCATCGCCGGACCTGTCGTCTTCGGTCTCGTGAACGCCCGGCAAATCCGTGCGCAATCGACACCAACGATCGGTGCGACCTTAGGGCAGACGGCCCCCAGCAACCTTACTTTCGAGGTGGCTACAGTGAAGCCCTCACCTCCCGTTGACATGGTGAAGTTGGCAGAACAGATTAAAGCCGGAAAGATGCCGAGATTCGGCCCGCATGTCAATGCGTCGCAAGCGGAGTATACCTACATGTCGCTTAAAGAACTGATCGCCGCCGCGTACACGGTGAGGGAGTATCAGATCACTGGCCCGGCATGGCTCGCTACAGACCGCTTCGACATTGTGGCTAAGCTGCCGGACGGAGCGTCCAAAGATGACGCTCCCAAAATGTTGCAGGCGCTACTGGCAGAACGGTTCAAGCTGGCAGCTCATCGTGACACTCAGGAGCACCCGGTGCTTGCACTGGTGGGAGGCAAGGACGGGCCGAAGCTGAAGGAATCGCCCGGGACCGCCGAACCGATCGACGAGAACGCTCCGCTAAAGCCCGGCGAGACGCAGATGGACGGTCCAAGCGGGCCGATCCGCATGACGATAAACGCCGACGGCTCCGAGACAATGAATATGGGAGCAAAGGGCAAGATGACGGTTAGAGTCGACGCGCAGGCCCAGACGATGCACCTGGAATCCAGCATGATAACCATGGCAGGTCTTGCAGACATGTTGACAATGCTCACGCACATCGCCGGGGGAGGCGGCCGCCAAGTCGTGGACATGACTGGCCTCAAGGGAAACTATGAAGTGGCCCTGGACATTTCACTCGCGGAAGTTATGGCGATGGCACAGGCAGCGCACCGAGAGGAAGGCATAAGCTCGCCGATGGCCCCAGCGGGCGGCGGAGGTGAGAACAACTCACCGGCCTCGGCGGCCTCCGAACCAAGTGGAGGCTCCTCGGTTTTCGCCTCGGTGCAAAAACTCGGCCTCAAGCTGGAAAAACGCAAGGCTGCGGTGGAGCAGTTCGTCATCGACCATGTCGAGAGGCCTTCGGAGAATTAGTCCTGTGGGCGTAGGGGCACCCCTCGTGGGCGCCCAACAATGGGCCGAATCGGCCCCCAGGGCAGGCGCGAGGCCTTAGCGGGACAAGATGGTTTGGGGACGGGAAAAACCCCTCACCCGTCCGGCGACGGCTGATGAAAGCGCCATCGCCGGACACCCCCTCCCCAAGGGAGAGGGCTATATGTCCGACTTGGGCTCGCCCCCCGTGTCCAGCCAAAGATATGGGACATGCTCAGGCCGAAGGAGGAGGGGTAGGGGGTGGTGGCTCAAAGTTAAACCACCCCTAGCTCCTCCTTAACAAGGAGGGGAATCGCAAGGAAGATTGCAGCGCACGAAGTGAGCCAAAGCCGTTTGCCAAACGTCCAAACTTCAGATGCCGCCCCTTCTCCCGCGACTGCGGGATCAAGTCAGGCTCTAAAGGGCGGCACTGAAGGCAAGCTGGAGAGAACGGGCATGTCATGATTCCGAAATACTTGTCCGAGACAGCGACCACGGCGGCAGCGATGTCCAATCACTTACGCCGGTCGGCGCTATTTGCCATCGTGGCCGGACTTGCAGTGTGCGGTTTGCTGGATGCCCCGCCGGTCCGCGCGCAATCGGCACAGACGGCCGCTGCGCCCTTGCCATCCTTCGAGGTTGCGTCCGTTAGGCGGAGTCGTTCCGGAGAAAATACTTCGTTCCACGTCCTACCGAACAGGCTTACAGTAAGAAACTATTTGATCGCATACCTCATTGAGTTTGCGTACGGGCATGACTTGGGCGAATTTGGCTTTAATGGTCTGAGACATAATCAAGTCGTGGGAGGGCCGAGGTGGATTTATCCCGGCGAATTCGATTACGAAGGATACGACATTGACGCGAAGATGGATGACTCGGTGGCCGAGAAATTTGGGAAAGACTGCGGCGCCGCGTTCTTTCACGGTAGCTGCGGCTATCGACATCAAATGATGTTGATGGTCCAGTCGCTGCTCGCCGATCGATTCAAATTGAAGGTGAGGCACGAGACGAAAGAAGGTCGCGTCTATGCCCTGGTTATCGCCAAGGGCGGTCCAAAGTTCTTGCACGCGACATTTCCAGTGCCCGATGACGCTGCAATGCAGCGAAACCCAGCCCTGCGCCCGCCGTGCCCAGCGGGAATGTTCTGCTACCAAGATTACTTATCAATGGGCCGAATGGCAGATTGGCTCTCAGAGTCCCGGGGAGTCGACCGCCCCGTCATAGATCAAACCGGGCTCGATGGCGGCTACTATATCAAAATCCAATGGGCGCGAGAGCAGCCGCAAAGCGGCAATGCGGGAACGGACAATACCGTTCCGCTCGGACCTTCCGGGCCCTCTATCTTTACTGCGCTTCAGCAACAGCTCGGTTTGAAGCTGGAACCCACAAAAGGGCCGGTGGATTTTATCGTCATCGACCGTATCGAGAGGCCATCGGAGAATTAGGCCTAATGTTTGCACATCGACTTCAAGGAGGAAAATCACCACCAAGACGCCAAGGCGCCAAGAAGAACTCGAAGGCTGGAAGAGGAAACCTGCAATTGCCCGTCTCCTATCTTCTGATTTTTGTCTTTTGGTCTTTCTTTGTGCCTTGGTGTCTTGGTGGTGTGCCTCCTAGCGAGTACCACGGACAAGTCACTTTTGGCGGCCTGCCGGCTCCCGGTGCGACGGTAACGGCGATTCAGGGCAGCAAGCGGTCTGTCACCATTACAGATCAACAAGGCCTCTATTCGTTGCCTGATTTGACGGATGGAAAATGGACGATTGAAGTCCAGATGACAGGCTTTTCGACGATCAAGCAGGAGGTGGTGATCGGCCCGAATGCGCCGGCGGCCCAATGGGAATTGAAGTTGTTGCCGCTCGATCAAATCAAGGCCGAAATTGTAGAGGCACGCCATGGCGCGCCCCTACAACCGGCAGGGGGCGCCGGCAGAGCGACTCCGGAGGCTGAGAGCGAGCAGCCCAAGCCACCGGGCACTAACACCCTTGAGAAACAACCATCCCAAGATGACCTCAGCGAGCGCGCCTCTGACGGCTTCCTGATCAACGGCAGCGTGAACAATAGCGCCGCTTCACCGTTCGCGCAACCTTTCGCTTTCGGTAATAATCGCAACGCCGGGAGAGGGTTGTATAACGGCGGTATCGGCCTCATCTTCGACAATTCCGCCTTGGATGCCCGGCCTTTTTCCCTGAGTGGCCAGAACACACCCAAGCCGGCATATAACCGCATCACTGGTATGGCCACGCTGGGGGGCCCGCTGAGAATTCCTCATCTTCTTCCCCGCGGTCCATTCTTCTTTGTTGCTTACCAATGGACACGGTCTGTCAACGACACAACGCAATCGGCTTTGGTGCCGGATCCGGCGGAGCGCGGCGGCGATTTCTCCCAAGCTCTGAATGCGCTTGGGCAGCCGGTGCAAGTCTTCAATCCGGCAACGGGAATGCCATTCTCCGGCAACAAGATTCCACAATCCCAGATCAGCCCTCAGGCACAAGCTTTGTTGAACTTCTACCCCTTGCCGACCTTCAGCGGAAATCCGCGTTACAACTACCAAATTCCAATTATCGACGACACGCATCAAGACGCGCTGCAATCGCGCTTCATTCACATGTTCAATGCCAAGAACCAGCTTTACGGTGGGTTTGCTTTTCAAAGCACCAGGACCGCCAGCCCGAATCTCTTCGGCTTTCTCGATACCACGGACGCGCTGGGGATCAACACCAACATCAATTGGTCGCACCGCCTCAGCCAGCGTCTGTTCCTGAACCTCGGTTACCGGTTTAGCCGCTTGTCGACTCGGATCAGGCCCTACTGGGAGGACCGCGAAAACGTTTCCGGCGACGCGGGGATATCGGGGAATAATCAAGACCCGGCGAACTGGGGCCCGCCAAGCCTCACCTTCTCGAGCGGCCTCGCGGGACTCACCGATGCCCAGAGCTCTTTCGATCGCAATCGGACGGATGCGTGGTCTTATTCCACGTTGTGGAATCGCAACCGTCACAATATTACCTTTGGAGGTGATATTCGCAGACAGCAATTTAATTACCTGTCGCAACAGGACCCGCGGGGCATGTTCACGTTTACGGGCGCGGCCACTCAGGGAAGTGCTAACGGCGCTGTCGTAGGTGGCTCGGATTTCGCCGACTTTCTGCTGGGAACTCCGGACACGAGTTCCATCGCTTTCGGCAACGCGGATAAATACTTTCGGGAATCGGTTTACGACGTCTTCATTACCGATGATTGGAGAATAAGCCCGACATTCACCCTGAATACGGGTTTTCGCTGGGAATATGGGGCGCCGATTACGGAGTTGTATGGCCGCCTGGTGAATCTGGACATCGCTCCGGGTTTTGCGGCGGTGGCGCCGGTTGTAGCAAACGATCCGGTCGGGCTGCTGACGGGCAAAAGATATCCGGATTCTCTCATCCGGCCGGACAGGCGCGGCGTAGAACCGCGCCTGGGGATTGCCTGGCGGCCTATCTCGGGGTCGTCGCTACTGGTTCGCGCCGGATATGGCATCTACGACGATACTTCGGTCTATCAAACGATCGCGCAGCAAATGGCGCAGCAAGCACCGCTCTCGAAAAGTTTGAGCGTGCAAAACAGCCCGGCATGTCTGCTGACGCTGGCGAATGGATTCAATTCCTGCCCCTCGATCACACCTGACGCCTATGCCGTCGATCCGAATTTGCGCGTTGGCTACGCGCAAAACTGGCAGTTATCGGTGCAACGTGATCTGCCTGGCTCGTTGCAACTGATCGCGACGTATCAGGGCATTAAGGGCACACGGGGAGTGCAGGACTTCCTGCCGAATACCTATCCGATCGGGGCGGTGAATCCTTGTCCAACTTGCCCCACCGGATTTGCCTACCTCGCCTCGAATGGCAATTCCAACCGCGAGTCGGGCCAAGTTCAATTGCGGCGGCGGTTGCATAACGGCCTTACCGCCACGGTCCTGTATACCTTCTCAAAATCCATCGATGATGATGCCGCACTGGGAGGCCAGGGAGCTTCTGCGGTCACACAAAACACGCCATCGAGCCCGTTCAGTTCCGGCGCTGCGCCGTCGAGCGGAGGCAGCCCCAGCGCCCCCACAATCGCGCAGAACTGGCTGGATCTGAGCGCCGAACGCGGGCTTTCGACCTTCGATCAGCGCCACCTTCTGAACGTGCAGGTGCAGTACACCACTGGCATGGGACTAGGCGGGAAAACACTTTTGAGCGGCACGAAGGGAACCCTCTTCAAAGAGTGGACCTGCCTCACCCAGATCACAGTGGGCAGTGGTCTGCCGGAGACACCCGTCTATCTTGCCGCGGTGCAGGGCACTGGGGTGACGGGAAGCATCCGGCCGGATTATACGGGCGCGCCGCTTTACGCGGCCCCATCCGGTCTGTATTTGAACCCGGCGGCTTATACGGCGCCTCTGGCAGGCCAATGGGGCAACGCCGGAAGGGATTCGATCATCGGTCCCGGCCAATTCACTTTGAACAGTTCCATGGGACGCACCTTTCGATTGAACGACCGGTTCAATCTCGATTTGCGGATCGACTCCACAAACCTTCTCAACCACGCCACTTTTACAAGTTGGAATACAACCGTTACCAGCACCCAATTCGGATTGCCAATCGCGGCCAATGCCATGCGCAGTATCCAAACCACACTGCGCTTGAGGTTCTGAAAGCAGTGACGAGTGATGAGTGACGAGTGACGAGCAAAATGCACGAAAATGCGCCACAGTTAGTTCCCCTCCTTTATAAGGAGGGGTCAGGGGTGGTTGATCCGGAGGCCAGGGCCCGCCACCCCTACCCCCTCCTCCGCCGAGGAGGGGAGTCAATCTCGGTCTGCCGCCAGTGACGAGTGAAGAGCATATGAGACGAGAACATTTGGCCTGTCCATTCTTGATCCCCGGAGGGGATCAAGATGGTAGCCGGGGGCAACGCCCCCGGAAGACGCACCCCCCACAAGGTCCGACCCTGAAAGGGTCGAACCTGGGTGGCGTTACGCCGAACCTACGTCCCCCGGCTCAGGGTAATGCGACCCCTTCAGGGTTGGGGAACACACATCGCCGCTTCCGGGGGCGTTGCCCCCGGCTACTATCTTGTGCCCTTGCAGGGCACGAAAAACCCACCCTTCGGTCCCACGCCGGGCTCTGCACTGCGCTGCTTTTCATCGCCCTCTTACCAATAGTGCCTGCGGCGGCGCAGCAAGTCGGTCAGAACGCGCTGCCGGAAGGCAATGGAACGGCCACAATCCGCGTTAGCACTCAGCTCGTTGTCGAGGCGGTGGTGGTGAAGGACAAAAAAGGGAACCCGATCGAGGGCTTGGGCGCGAAGGACTTCACGATTACCGAGAACGGGGCGCCGCAGGCCATCAGTTTCTGCGAACACCAGGATCTGCCACAGACTCTCAACGCTGTTCCCGCGGTTCGATCTGAGCCTGAAGATATCAAGGTCTACTACAAACTTGGTAGGACTCGCATTTCGGCCGAAACGCCTGGGAACATTCGGTACAAAGATCGCCGCCTTTTGGCTCTGTATTTCGATATGACTGCCATGCCGCCCGCTGACCAGTCGCGCGCGCTGGCTGCGGCGCAGAAGTTTATCAGGACGCAGATGACACCGGCGGATCGTGTTTCCATCCTGAGATATTCAGGCGGCGCCGTTGACGTCCTGCAGGATTTCACCGATGACCACAACCGGCTGTTGAGCATCCTTGAAACGATGATTGTGGGGGAAGGCCAGGGATTTGGCGAATCCTCAAACGACGCCGGCACTTCCGATACCGGTGCGGCGTTTGGCCAGGATGACAGTGAGTTCAATATCTTCAACACCGATCGTCAACTGGCGGCACTCCAGACAGCCGCCAAAATGTTGGGGCAGCTTAACGAGAAGAAATCGCTGATCTACTTTGCTAGCGGCCTGAGGCTGAATGGTGTGGACAATCAGGCGCAACTCCACGCCACGATCGACAGTGCCATCCGCGCGGGTGTGTCGTTTTGGCCGATCGACGCGCGAGGTTTGGTGGCCCAAGCCCCCCTTGGAGACGCCACGCAAGGATCGCCCGGCAACAAGGGGATGTATTCCGGGGCCGCGGCACTGGCGGTGACGACGAATTTTCAGCAGTCGCAGGATACGCTTTATGCGCTCGCCGGGGATACTGGCGGAAAGGCTCTGCTCGACTATAACGACCTGACGAAGGGAATCGTGCAGGCGCAGCAGACCGTTTCGAGCTACTACATCCTTGGGTATTACACCAGCAATGCGGCTCAAGACGGAAAATTCCGGCGCATCAAAATTTCCCTGAACGGGAACTTATCCGCCAGTCTGGATTATCGCCAGGGCTACTACGCCGGCAAGGTGTTCAGCAAATTCACCGCGGCCGATAAAGAACGGCAGCTTGAAGATGCGCTGATGTTGGATGACCCGATTACGGAACTCACCATCGCGATGGAGATCGATTACTTCCAGTTGAACCGGGCCGAATACTTCGTGCCAATTATCGTGAAGATTCCAGGACGTGAACTTGCTCTGGCCAAACGCGGCGGCGCCCAACACACCCTCATCGATTTCATCGGCGAGATCAAAGACAGCTACGGCATGACAATCACAAACGTACGCGACAAGGTGAATATCAAGTTGAGCGATGCCACGGCAAACGAGTTAGCGAAGCGACCCATTGAATACGACACGGGCTTCACGATTCTTCCCGGAAAATACACCATCAAGTTTCTTGCACGGGATGATGAAACAGGGAGAATCGGGACGTATCAATCAACGTTTGTTATTCCCAACCTGAATAAAGAGGAGAAGCGAATCCCCATCAGCTCCGTGGTCTTGAGCAGCCAGCGCGTCGATCTTCGGGATGCGCTCTATAATGCAATAAAAGCCAAGGACAAAGGAGAGGCGGCCAACCCTTTGGTGCAGGATGGGCAGAAATTGATCCCCAGCGTGACTCGGGTATTCAGCAAGAGCCGGGACATGTATGTCTACCTTCAGGCCTACGAGCAGGGTGCAGCAAGCGTCCAGCCGTTGGTCGCATACGTGAGTTTCTACGGCGCGCAAAGGAAAGCGTTTGAAACGCAACCCATGGAGGTGACGGGCGGATTAAGTAACCGGCTGAAAACCATGCCTCTTAGCTTCAGCATTGCCCTCCATCAGCTTCCACCTGGCGAGTACTTTTGCCAAGTCACCGTCCTGGACCCAACTGGACAGAAGGGCGCGTTTTGGCGGGCTCCGGTAATGCTCGTGCCGTAACCCCCCCCGCGTATTATGCGGCAACATGGACGATGGCTTTGACCACGCCGTCACGATAGTCAGCGACCAGGTCGAAAGCCTGCTTGGTTTCGGCAAGGGCGAAATGGTGGGTCACAAGTTGATCGATGTTGATGGCGCCATTGGATACCAGCTCGATGGCGGGGGCCATGCACTGGTTCTGCCTGCGGACGCTCTGCAGTTGTATTTCTTTGCGCCTTAGTGTGTGAATACTGAAGCTGACCCGGTCGACCTCCGGAATGCCGATCATCAATACGGTTCCCCCGGGCGTGAGCAGCTCAATGGCCTGATCGAGGGTCTCCTGCTGGCCCGCACACTCGAAAACGAAATCCACTCCCAGCGGCTCGAGCTCTCGGATCGCCTTCACCACGTCGGTTTGTTTCGCGTTCCCGGTCCACGCTGCCCCGCAGCGCCGGGCCAGCTCGAGGCGCTCGTCAAACAGGTCGGTGGCGTAGACCGTGCAATCACAGGCCGCGCGGCTGGAGAGCAGCACACACAGTCCAATAGGACCGGACCCCAGGATGGCGATCTTGGCTCCCGGCTGCATTTGCGCCAAGCGTTGAGCGTAGAGCCCAATCGAAAGCGGCTCGACCACCGCGGCTTGCTCCATGGTCATGCAATCCGGAATCGCATAACAGGACTTTTCCGGCATCACCAGGTATTCGGCCATCGCCCCCGTTGCCTGTCCGGGGCAGGCCAGGAAGGCCTGGTTGCGGCAAGTGTGTTCCCGGCCTGACAGGCATTGATCGCAATGCCCGCAAGTAATCAGCGGGTCCACGGCCACGCGCTCGCCAACCTTGAGCCGCTTCACTTGGTCCCCGACCGCCACGACCGTTCCGGCACATTCGTGCCCAGTCCATTCCGGATACTTGCAAACCAGGGAGCCGATCCGCCCGGCTGTGTAGTAATGCACATCCGATCCGCAAACGCCGACCACCCCGACGCGCAATAGGACACTGTGCGGGTCGCTGAGCTCCGGTGGAGAGGTCTCGCGAATCTCCATTTGTCGAATGCCGGTTAAGAAAGCTGCTTTCATCAAGACTCCTCAACAGATGTAATAGGATATTGTATCAGGCCTTGAGTTTTTACATTTTCCGCTCAGAGGGGGCGGTAGCTTGAAGTGACCTCCTCACCCGTCCCGCGTCCCGATGAAGTGCATCGGGATCGCGGGCCACCCTCTCCCCCAAGTGGGAGAGGGCAGGAATATCTCAGCAAACAGCCCCGTTCTTAAGATGAGAGCTCTTGACTTTCCGCATCCAGGGCGGCCATTTCGGCCTCGGCCAGCCGCCAGCCCAAAGCGGCGGCATTTTCATGAGCCTGCTTGGCATTCTTGGCCCCGGGGATGGGGACAGCTCCCTTGCCTATCACCCAGTTCAATGCCACCTGGGACGGGGACTTACCTTCGTGAGCTTTTCCAATCGCGCGCAGGAGCTGAATCAGGGGTTGGATTTTGCTCAGTCGCGCCCGCCTAAAGAGGTAGCTGCGCAGCCCCGGCGGGCGCGTCTGCGGAGTATATTTGCCCGTCAACATCCCCTTGGCGAGAGGACTGTAAGCAATCAGTGTGACACCCAACTCGCGGCAGAGTTTCAACAGTCCCTCACGCTCGACGCGCCGATTGAGCAGGTGAAACTCCACCTGGTTGGAGGCCAGCGGGATACCGCGTTTCGCCAGAGCGGAGTGGGCGCGCAACATCTGGGCGGAGTTGTAATTCGACACGCCCACCGCGCGCGTCAATCCCGCCTCGACGGCGTCCGCCAGCGCATTGGCCCACACCTCGATCGGGACGGGCAGGAAAGGCCAATGGATCTGGTAAAGGTCAACCCGTTCCAACCCCAAGCGGACGAGGCTGGCACGCAACTTGGAGACCAAGACGCCTTTCCACAGCCGCCAGGGGTAGGGCATGAATTTCGTCGCCACCACCAGCGGCGCTACCTGCGGGGACTGCCTGGCTTCCTGGAGGCGCGCTCCTAACAACTGCTCCGAGCGCCCCTTTCCATAAACTTCGGCGGTGTCGAAGAAGTTGACGCCGGATTGCAGGCTGACATGGAAAGCATCGTGAATGTCGCTATCGGTGTGGGTCTTACCGTAACCCCACATCATGCGGTCGCCCCACTGCCAGGTGCCCAGGCCCAGAGGTGAAATGCGAATGTCGGTCTTGCCGAGGGGGACGAGATCTACCATGCCGTACTCCGTTTCTTGCACTCAGAATGACATGTCACGCTGAACCCGCCATGCGGGAGATGGCTCTGTCTTTCTTCGCGCCGCGCGATCAAGATGGCCAATAGTGGTGTAGGTGGCGCGGCCCCGTTTTTCAGGTCCGGGTTCCGTTCAACGTAAGAGCCGCAGACCTACAGAACAGGTCTGCGCTTCGCTCGCTTGCCCATTTGCGAATGATGTAATCTATTCTGCGAGCGCGATTGTAACCGGTCAATGGACGCGCCGCTCGTGGCCCGCCCAATATTTTTCGCGCAAAACCTTTTTCAGGATTTTTCCCGTCCCACCTTTCGGGAGGGTGTCAACAAATTCAACCGTCTTGGGAATCTTGAATCCCGCCAGATGCTTTCGGCAATGCTCCATGATTTCGGCTTCGCTGGCTTGGTGGCCCGCCTTCAGGGTGACTACGGCCTTGGCGACTTCTCCCCATTGCTCGTCGGGAATGGCAATGACCGCGCATTCCAGGACGGCGGAGTGCTGGTAGAGTACGCGCTCAATTTCCGCCGAGGCCACGTTCTCGCCGCCGCTCAGAATCATATCTTTGGCGCGATCGACAATGAGGATGTAACCTTCCTCATCGAGTGTGGCTAGGTCCCCCGTGTGAAACCAGCCGTCACGAATGGCGGAGGCGGTGGCTTCCGGCTGCCGCCAGTAACCTTCCATGACTACGTCGCCGCGTACCACGATTTCGCCTACCTGCTGGCGGTCGGGCGCCACGTCACGCCCATCGAGATCGACCACGCGAATTTCGCTGCCCGCCATAGGGTAGCCTGCTGTCGCCTTGCGGCGCAGATTCTCCTCCTCGGGGTCATCCGCGAGGTGTTCTTTAATGCGCGCCAGATTGAGGACAGGGGATGTTTCCGTCAGACCGTAGCCGCCCATGGCTGTGCAACCGGGGATTTTCCTTTCCACTTCCTGTATGAGGGCGGTGTTGGCGGGGGCGCCACCGATCATGACTTCACGCACGCTGCTTAAGTCATAGCGTGGAAAATTCGGATGATTCAGCAGCGCGATGGCCATGGCGGGAACCAATTGCAGGCGCGTGACTCGCTCGCGCTGAACAAGCGCCAGGACCGCCGGCGGGTCAAACTTCGGGAGCATTACGTGCCGCCCGCCCGTCAGGGTGAAGATGTGAGTCGCGCCCCAACTGTTGATGTGGAAGAGCGGCACCGTGTAGAGATGCACATCGCGATCAGAGGCCCTCATGCCGAGGGCGGTGTAGAAGGCGTGCAGGTAGAGATTGCGGTGCGTGAGCATGACCCCCTTGGGATACGCCGTGGTGCCACTGGTGTAATAAAGTTCGGCCACGGAGTTCTCATCAATCTCGCGGAAATCGATTTGGGCGGGCTCGGAGGCTGCCAGCAACTCGTCATAGAACTTTTCCTGCGCCCAGGCCGGCTTGACGTCGCGCAAAGAGATGTAGTGCTCAACGGATTGCACGTGCGGCCGCAAGGCCTCCAACAGCGGGATGAATTCTCTATCGAAACAGAGCACGCGCGGGGCGGCGTCATCCAGAATGTGAGTCAACTCTTCCGGGCTCAGGCGGATGTTCATCGCCAGCAGGATGGCGCCGATCTGCGGCACCCCGTAAAAGGCTTCCACCATGCGATGGCAATTGCAGCTAAGGTAAGCAACGCGGTCGCCCTTTCGCACCCCCAGACGCAAGAGCGCGGCAGAAAGCCGGTCAGCGCGTTCGTTGAACTCGCGATAGGTGAATCGATCCTCGCCGCACACGACGCCGACTTTGCGGCCATACAATCGCGCCGCGTGCCGCTTCAACCGGACGGGGGTTAGGGGGAGCAGCATTTGCACCTCGCTTGATTTTAGCCGGAATTTCCATTATCGAGCTCGGGTCCGCCCGATAACATACGCCTGGCCGCCGCTGAATACAACTGTCAGCCGGGTTTGCACTGCCAGGTCCTTCCACAAGGCGCCGAACGGGCCGGTTTCGCCTCCCCGCAGGATTCCAAAGCTGGACGCTAGCCAATAGTGCTGTACATAGCGCGGCCCCGTTCTACAGGTCCGGGTTCCGTTCAAGGTAAAACCGCAGACCTAAAGAACAGGTCTGCGCTACGCTTGCGCGGCTGCCTTATTGCCGTGTAACTTCTTAACCAAATTGGCTACGTTGACCGCAAAGTGCCGGGCAGTCTCTACTCCTTCTTTGTCCTGCCAAATCTCGCCCGGAAGCCGGCCAAACACCATGTTCCAGTAAGTAGATCCCGGCACAATCATGTCGTTAATCAGGAAGAACATGAGCATTTCCTGAAGCGTGAAGGTGTGGCCGCCGCGGCGCGCCACCGCCACCGGGCCGCCAACCATGCCGGCGAGGAACTGGTCCGACTTTTTGGAAACCTGGCCGATGCGCTGCAGTGCCGCCATCACGTCCCCACGCGCCGTACCGAAGTAGACGGGCGAGCCCACAATTAAGCCCTGCGAGGCTCGGAGCTTCTTGATGATGTCGTTCAAGCCGTCTTGCAGACTGCACTCATTGGATTCACCACAGTTGCCACAGGCCGTGCACGATTCGATCTTCATTCCGGAAAACGAGATGAATTCCGCCTCGACGCCTTGCTCGCGAATCAGGCGCGCACATTCGTTCATGAGTTGTGCGGTGTTGCCATCCGCTTTGGGACTTCCACTTATTAAGAGTACTTTTGCCATGGTTCATCTCCTGGGGGGGGGGGTAGGGGCGGTTCGCGAACCGCCCCTACCAACCCTCGAACGCGATTTTCTCACGCCCACTCAGACGGCGCCGAAATAAGCCGCCCTCCTATCATACCGGAGAGCCACTCACCGCAGCAGGAGAAACGAAAGCGGCGATTTCAGTTCTCGATCAATGCTCCCTTGCTGGAAACACTCTGTAGCGAAAACCGCGCTGGAACGTTGTACGCAGAGACGGACACGTGTATATTACCGGTCAGCCGGGATATCAAAAGGGAAACTCCGGCTGAGATGTGCAGATGTCCGAACAAGCGAAGCAGAGCGAAATTGTACGGCGCCATCCTCTGATGCTACAAATGGCCCACGGGGTTAATTCTCATGAAGAATAGTCATTTCGGCAAATTATGGACTGGGGTATTCAGTGCACTTTGGGTGGCGAGCATTGCCTGGGGCGCTGCGCCGGAAACAGCAAAGAACCCGGTGGCAGTTCCCTTTCAATTGCGAACTCCCACCCGTGGAGTCAAGCTTACCGGTGGAGTGTTGAAGCGGACATTCGACAACAACCTCGAATACCTGCTCAATGACTTTTCCGTGGATGATCTTCTTTACGTGTTTCGTGAGCGCGCCGGGAAGCAGAATCCTCCGGGGAAGCCTTTCAGTTGGGACAAAGGCGGTCCCAGGGTGGCCGGTTCGGTGGCCGGTCTCTTTCTTATGGGCAGCGGCAATGCGCTGCGTTGGGATGAAGACAGGCGGCTCAGGGAAAAGATGGACGCGGTGATCGCGGGGATCGCGGAATCGAAGCAGGCCGATGGATTCATCATGGGTTACCCTGAAAACAAGACCGATTTTCATGAGAATGCCAACTATGTGCGCTCCTGGATTACTCACGGACTCACCGACGCCTCCCTGGCAGGCAATCCTCAGGCCTTGCCGCTGATCCGCGGTTACCTGGACTGGTTCAATCATTCTGAGTACCTGACAAAAGTGGCGGACAAGATTCACGGCTACATCCCCGACCACTACATCCCGTATCAGGGTATGATTTCCTCCACGCTGATGTACCTCTCTCCCCTCGGCAAGCGGGACGATCTCGATGTAATCCTGCAGTATTACCAGGAAGATTGGTGGCTCGATCAGCTCCTGGCCAATGACGACCGGGCCATCTATGACCGCCCGGAATCCCATTGCTACGAGATAACGGCTTTCGAAGCGTATCTGGACCTTTATCGCATTACGGGTGATATGCGATACCTTCAAGCCGTGCTGAATGCCTGGAAAATGCTTCGCGACAAATGGGAAATGCCGGGCGGTTCCTGGGCCTTATGCGAGGCCCGGCGATATCCTCCGAAGTCCTATCTGCTGGGTGCCCGAAGCCGGTCGGGCGAGGAGTGCTGCACGGTTTTCTGGATCAAGCTCAACCAGCGTCTTCACTTGCTCTTTCCAGAGCAGGAAGTGTATGTGAGCGAGATCGAGAAGTCGATTTACAACGCCGGAATCGGAAACCAACTTGGTGGCTCCATGATTAGTTACTCCACGGTTCTGGAAGGCAAAAAGGAAGCGCCCCAGTGTCCTCCCTACGGGACCTGCTGCGAAGGGCAGGGAGCCCGGCTTTATGGTTCACTGCCTGAATACCTCTATTCCGTGTCTCCGCGGGGAATCTACGTGGACCTCTATGCTCCCTCCGAAATCTCATGGAAGCAGGGGAATGTTGATATAAAGCTGACCACCACCACGGCTTTCCCTGAAGCGGGGGATGTGACATTAAAGGTGGATACCCCGCAGCGCGCCGCGTTCACGCTGAGCTTGCGCATTCCCTCCTGGGCGGCTAAGGCAGTGGAAATCTCTCTGAATGGGAAACCCGTTTCGGCGGGAATTCCAGGCAGTTACTGCCACCTCGAACGGGAATGGAAACGAGGAGACCAAGTCTCCTTTAATTTGCCTATGGGGTTCCGGATGAGCCGGTATGAGGGTTACGACCAGATAGCCGGATACTCGCGCTATTATCTCGAGTATGGACCGCTCCTGATGGCTCTGGTGGGTAAGTCGAATCTCGATCCTTCCATTCGCATTTTGAATGATCCAACCCAGCCGTCGGCTTGGTTGAAACCGGTTGCCGGAAAGGCGCTGCACTATCAAATCTCGACTGATAAGGGGTATTGGGCGCTTCGTGAAGACGAGGCTTGGGCAGAGAAGTTCTTTGAATACATGCCTTACTACGAGGTCCCACAAAACCAGGAATTTACCGCATTTCCGGTCATCCAGAATAATCCGTGAGCAAGCGTAACAGGGTCCCGGGGTGGCGCATCCTGCCGTTTTTTGGAGGGATGCATGCGACCCGGTATGCCTCACCGTGCAACCGACCCCTCACCCGTCCCGCGTCCCGATGAAGTGCATCGGGATCGCGGGCCTCTCCCCAAGGGAGTCTGTGTGACAACCTCTGATTTCGCGTTTTCGCCAACGGAGAATCAGTCACTTGCATTGTGGAAAAGGGCGAAAAATCGAGTTATCACACAGACTCCAAGGGAGAGGGCTTTGTTTCCGTTTTCAGACAGCAATATCTGGTTTTCCGGGTTCCTGGTTTCGCCGACGCTCGTGACGCGCACCGCCGCCTGCGCTTTGACGGGGCATTTTGTTTCGCAGATGCCGCAGCCGATACAAAGATCAGGGTCCACGCGGGGTTGCTTCACTGTCAATTTCTCGCCCCGAATGTTCCGGACCTCAACTTCTTCCAACCAGATGGCCTTCTTGGGCGTCGGACAATGCTCCTCGCAGACGATACAAGTCTTCGCGTAGGCCCACGGTAAGCAGCGATTCTTGTCAATGTAGGCCAAGCCGATCTTGATCTTCTGCTTTTCCGGGACCTCAATCTGGCGAATCGCGTGGGTTGGGCAAACTTGCGAGCACAGATTGCACTCGTAGTCGCAGTAACCGATTGACATGTTCAGGAGGGGCGACCAAACGCCTTCCACTCCGCCCTCCAAGGAAGCAGGATGAATGGCGTTCGTGGGACATACCTTCATGCATTCGCCGCATCGGATACACCGGGCGAGGAATTCGTCTTCGGGAAGCGCCCCCGGGGGACGAATCAGGGTGGGATTGAAAGACCGTTTCGAGGCTTGCGGAGCGATGCCAAAGAGCAGCTTGGCGCCTAAACCGGCCAACCCGGCCGCCAAGACCGCTCTCCGCCCCAGCTCAAGTCGGGCTTCTTTGGGGGGATGAACGAAGTCACCGATCCACTTGGATAAAGGGTTCTCTCCGCCGACTTTTTCCGCTTGGGCTGGCGCAGACCCCGCCGTTTGGGGTCTGCGATCTCCCGAAGGGACCTTGTTTGCTGTACGTCGCAGACCCCACAGGGCAGGGGTCTGGGACAGCCCTTCAGGATGACAGCCAACGGTGAAGGAGATCGCCTGGGCAGGGCAATCCGACTTGCAATTCCAGCAATAGAAGCATTCGGAAGGCTTCCACTCCAGGAGGTTGTCCGAAGTGGCTCCTCCCTGGCAGTTAACCAGGCACAGCCGGCAGTTATTGCACTTCTCCTCGTTCTTTTTCAGGCGGACGAGGGGGTTCTTCCCTACCACCCCCAGCAGCGCACCTAACGGACAAACATAACGGCACCAGAAGCGCGCGCGCCAGAAGTTGAGCGCCACGACCGTGATGCACAACGTCCCGATCAGCATGCTGCCCCAGTAATACGGTTGTCCCACGGCCAGGAAGTGGTTGCGCAAAAAACCATAGATGGGTTCCGTCACCAGTGTGAGCCGAACCTGCCCGACCCCGGGATTGGCGTCGTAAATCCAGGTGAACAACGCCACGAGACCCTTGTTTACGGCCGGATAGATGGAAGTGGAAAGCGAGCGAAAAAAGAAAGAAAAGGGGTCCAACCAGCCGGCGACGTTAGCCCCCAGCAGGGCCGCAACCAGAAATGCAACCAGCGCATAGTACTTCGCTTTCTGCCATGGATTGTAACCACCGATCTCGAGTTTCTGCTGGGCTCGCCTGCCGCGCAGGCTGGTGAAGAAGTTGTGCAAAGACCCGAAAGGACAAACCCAACCGCAAAACCACCGCCCGCACACAAAAGTCACTGCCAGGGTGACCAGTGAAAGCAGCATCGCCCCCACGAAGGCGTGTGAAGCCAGGCAGGAATTGAGAGCAACTAGCGGGTCCAAGTTGAAGAAGAACGCGACTCCCCGGCCAGCCTTGTTGATCGGGTGATAAGCCGTCTGCAAGAAAAGATAGCAGAACAGGAGAAAGAAACCCGTTTGGGTAAGCCGGCGCAGCCAGACGATCGACGCAGTGTTCTTCTTCATGGCCATGAGATTTACACTTCGATTCGTTTTGGAGAAAGGGAATTGAAATCGATAGTGCCGAGACCCCGGGCGTTCCCCTGCGCGATGTAGCTAATCGAATCGGGCTTGTAACCAAGTAATGTCGCGCCCAAGGCGTCCACGGCGACCTGGTCAACGCCGGCCGCAAGGAAGTCTTTCCGCTTTACATCGGCAAGATTGCCGCCCACCGGCCCGTTGGCTGTCAGCACCCGAATAGCATCGAGCACCACCAGTTGGGGCTTGAGGAAGACGGCCAGATCCACCAGAGTGCCACCCAGGTCCTGGTGCAGCCGGTTGCGCGGCCCACCGATTACTCCCATCAGGTTTTTCATGCCCAGTGTAGCCAAGCACAAGTTGTGGTTTTTGGCGATGGGGAGGTTGATCAGCCGGTCCGCTTCAATAATGTCCTGGTACACCTGCCACTCTTTCAGGACTTTGCCGTTAATGGACATCTTCCTGAATTTTCTTTCGTCCAGGAATATCACTTCCGCCCCAACCTTTTCGGCAGCCTGCTGAATCCTGCTGCGGGGAAAAGAAAGCTGGGCCGGATTGCAAGGGTTGTCGCTCACCCGCACCTTCTTCGCTCCCGCCTGGTAACACATCTCCACGACAGTGGCGACGACATCGGGGTTGGTTGTTGCGGCCTGTTCCGGGCGACGGTCCCAACCTATGTCGGGCTTTACCCAAACTATGTTCCCTTTAGAAACAAAACGGTTCATCCCCCCGAGGGCCTCGATGGCCTGGCGAGTGAGCCGCCTTGCTTCCTCGGCAACGCCGTCGGGCTCGGCCGGCGAACTCCTGTAATGCGCGATACTCAAGGACGGCTGGGGCGCTGCCCGGAGGGAATGCGAACCGAGCAAACCCAGCCGCAATCCGGCTCCTGCCAGCGCGCCTGTCCTCAAGAAATCTCGTCGGCCAATTTGTGCCATGTACTAACTCTCGGACGGGATGCTGAATTTCCTCGCTTCGCTCTCTTGTAAATCACCCAGTATCGGTCATTCTCGCGAAAGCGGGAATCCAGCCCCTTGTGGGCCGACCTGGACCCCCGCTTTCGCGGGGGTGACAACACCGGGGATTTCTAGGCATCTTGCTAAAAGGATACGCTGTCTCCCTTCTCTGCAAGACGCTCAATAACTAAATTCAAGAATGATTCGGGGTGGGGTGGCGGGTTCAGGCAGAGGATCACATAGGAACCCGAAGCGAAAAATACGGCTTCGCCCTCGGACTGGTTTGACCCCAAGAAGGCCCCTAGGGCCAGTCCCGGCTGAGGAACCACCCTATCCGAGCGCCCATAGTAATCCCGCAACTGGCTAACCTTCTGCACCGCCCCTTTTGCGTCCGGCGCCTTTGAGATGATTAGGGATGTCTGCTTTTCACCCCACGCGTAGGCCGCCATGATGGCGGGCGCGAGAAAATCATGTCCCAGGGGGGACTTCTTCACGAACTTGCAGGAGTGACTTACCAGATTCTGCGCCGGGAAAAGGGAAAGAAACTCCGGCATCGCTCCAGTTGGACCGATCCTTCGTGACACCGCCCGGGCGAAGCGCTCCAGCACCACCCCAGTTTTCTCCTTATCGCTGAAGGCGGACAACTTCACGTAGAACTCATCCTGGAAGAAGTTCAGGATTTCGTTGCTGCCATAGCCTTCCGAGCCGACGGGCAGAAAGTGGTAATCCGGCGAGCTTTCGGCAGCATAAATCCCGAAGGAATTCGACTGCGCTCCCATGTAGTAGATGTCGAGTGTGACATCGGCGCTTGAGGCTTGGTATCCCTTGTGAACCATCGCCACAAGGCCATAATCCAGGTAAACATCGGCTCCGCCATCGATGTATTTGTAAAGGTCTGAGCTGAAGAACTTTCGCTCGCCTGTCCGTGATGCCCCAACTTCCGAGGGCTCCGGCAACAGCCGCGCCAGCCTCTCTTTGGCTGCGACAGGAATCACTGCGGGCGCCGAATCTTGTCCGCCCACCTCCTGCCCAATCAACATTCCAGGCAAGGCCAGAATCAGCAGCAGGTAAACAGCGACGCTTTGCATCTTTCCGGGACTATCTCCGCATTGCCCAAGGGGCGATATTTCATTACAGGTTCGTAGATCGGGATCCTTGGCTTGGCGGATGACATAATGTCCTCCTTCACCCTCAAAGCGTGAATTGGCGACCCACCATAGCCATAGCACCTAAAATTCCACCAGAGAAGGAGGTCCGACGATTCATCACCGGCGCCTTGACCTCCCGAACGTTGAACTTCTCAACGAGGCCGATGGATAATCTAGCGCTTCACTGGGAGTACATGCATCTTTGAGGCCAAGTTGAAATCCCTGACGGTTAGAACTCAGGACACTGGAGTGAAGGGTCTAATCAGTTAGCCCGCAGACCATTGCATATAGGTCAAACTCCATTTCGCGTTATACTTTTACAATGCGCGGTGTGATGGCAAACTTATTTTGTCTGGCTCTCCTTTATGCCCCAGGACTTCCAGCCTGGCAAGCGCCTGCAACCACCCCCGTCCTCATCAACGTAACGGACCCATTGGGTACGGGTGTCACCGGTGCTCATGTCCGGGTCGTGCCCGCCCCAGATCACGGACCCACCAAAATGGAAACGGATAGGGAGGATCAACTCTCCCTTAATCTGAAGCCGGGTGGTTACGCGCTGTTCGTCAGTTGCCCAGGTTTCGCAAGTGTTGCCTCTCACATTGAAGTCCATGGGTCAGAGGCAACACAAACAATTCCCGTAGCTCTCCAAATCGGGCCAGAAGGCTCGCCTAAAATAATCTATCCAGCATCGGGCCGGGACGCTCTATTTCTTTCCTCCTATCCGTACCACGAGGATGTCCTGATCAAACCTGCCGACTTCAAATCTTTCCCGCACACCACGGTGACAATCCACAACGCGCATTCCAACGCCGACGAGACTTACTCCGGTGTCCCCCTCGCCGAGATCCTTGCAAGATACGGCGCACCCCTCGGGAAAGAACTCCGTGGTATCGCGCTCACCTCGTATCTGGTCGCTACCGGCTCAGACGGGTACCAAGTTGCCCTCTCCCTCGCCGAAATAGACCCCACTTTTCATCCCGGAACAGTCCTTGTCGCCGACTCTCTGAACGGCCAGCCCCTCGATGCCAAATCCGGCTCCTACAAACTTGTCGTTTCGGAAGACAAACGCCCGGCCCGTTGCGTGCGCAACCTCGTCACCCTCGAACTCAAGTCCGCCCCCTAATACTTAGGCTCCCTGGAAACAGCCTTCAGATCTGGAAGCCCTCAATTCCAGCCCCGTTCGAGTTTTCGTACCATGCGAGCTTCGATTCACCAGGATATAAGCAACTCGCCAGAGATGCCGTCAGCTACGAGGCGCCGGCCGGATGCTTCAGTCGAGTACGCGATGCGTTTGTTATGGTTCTCCATCCGAACTGGCGGACCGCTGGGTCGAACTTCGGGGTGGAAATGCACAGTCGCATCCTTCAAGCCTTTCATCAGGAACCGGCGCCGGATGCCGATCTCCTCCGAAGTGGTTTCAACGCAGGAAACTTCTCCCGCCTCAGCCTGATCGATAAAGCAGCGGCATTCGCGGTGCCAGGCGCGCGGCATGCTATAGGCTGAATGCCCGTTCTCGATCCATGTCTCGTATCCAAGGAGAATGGGAGCCCCGTGCGGAAACCGCAGACGGATTGTCGCGACCGTCGATGGGCAAAAACCGGAGAAGAAAAATCCGTTGTTGCTGCGGGCGACGAGCACCAGCGGGTTCCGGGTTCTGATTGTCGGTTTCTCCACCCTTAGCTCGTACCCGAATTTTGCCAGCATGTAGCGCATCATGTATTCGGCCTGGAAAAGCTTGTTCGGATCGTCGGGTTGCGGCAGGTAGGCATTGGTGATGTTAGACGAGAGACTGCCACGCACCCAGGCGAGTCGGCCGGACCTAACCTGCCGCGTGAGGGCGAAAACTCGTTCGCTCGACCCCTCCGAGACGGTAGCGCAGACCTCGAAGTTCGCTGCGCCGGGCAGTAAGACGGCCGTATCGATTCCGCCGCCTGACGTCACCTCGCGATGGTGCATGCGGGTCGCCGGCGTGCCGTAACGGAGGAGGTCGCTTGCGAGAGAGGAACGGACCTCAAGTTCGCCGCTAATCGGCGTTGTAAGTTTCAGGTTGAGTAGTTCCAGAAGCGTCTTGCTCGCGTGCGCCACCGGCCCATAAAGGAAAACACTCTGCCCGCTGCGGAGGTGCTCAATCAACACCGCTTCGAAATGGCTGCCCCCGTCAGGAACGGGCGTTACCAGAATGGTGTCGCGATAAGTGGCGGGATCCGCAGCGAAGGAAGCTAGGAAGTTGTCCGTTGAGACGACCGTGTTCAGCGGCAGGCCGGCATTTACAGCGTTCCGCATAAACCAGTCACTGAAGAATACCTCGCCGGGGCGCGGCGAGTCCCCGAAGACCCTTTCATGAAACTCTCGGAACGGGTACACCCAGGTTAGCAGTCCGGGCCCATCGGAGAAGTGATCCATGGCGGTGAGGATGTGCGGGGTCACCTCGTTTGGGCACTCGTCCGGCAGTTCGCCGTAGGAGTTGTCGATGGTAAGAAACTCAAGGAACGAGGGTGGCGTAACCTTGCCTTTGCGGTCAAGACGTGCCAGCGCGAGCGGCAAGTAAATGTCGTGAGGCTGGCGCTCATAGCGATCAAACCAGGGGCTGTTCAGCCACCAGGGGTCATGCGTATAGAAGCGGAACGGGAACACCTCACCCGCCGGAAGGTGTGCGATGTGGCTAAGATAGCCGGACACTTCCAGTCCAAAGTCGCCGTCAATAGCGGCCCAGGGCGAGTTTGGCGGGGCTACCATGTTGAAGCCCCCGTCATAAATACCCCCGATCGGCGACGCGCTGGCGCTCAGGTCCGCGCCGGTCGAAAGGTTGCTGCCGCGGCATTCCACACGGAATGACGGGCATTCCTGGCGAAACGCCTTCCAGAACCCCAAAACCCTCGCGCGGACCTCCGCTGCCTTCTCGGGATGGAAGGTTTCGCCGTCAAACAGCACACCTTTCACACTCCACGCCGTGGCGGAGAATCCGAATCCGTTTGAGAACCAGATGTAGTCGAAGTCCAGGTCGGTGAGAAAATGCTGCACCTGACGGCCGAAGAACGTGCCGAACGGCGTCCCCTGGGGAATGCCGCGGGGGAAGGCGGCGTAGGGTTCCGAATCGGCGTTCAGTCTGGCGCTGCAATCCACCCACTCGCCCTTCAGTATCTCAGTATGCCGCGCGTACTTGAACGGAGAGCGGGCGAACTCCGGCCCCGGGTCGAATGTGGCGCCTGCCGTCACCGGCTTGCCCGTCAACGCTCGCCCTACGGTCTTGAAGGTCTGGACAATCTGTTTCAGCGTGGCGTAAGTGATCTTTGGTGGGTTCTCCATGTACAGCCGTGCCTGCTGATGGATGTCGACCTCCGATGGGACGGCGTTCGGCGGCAGTTTCGGGGGGTTCGCGCTCCCGATATAGCGGGCCCACTCGATTTCATCGCTCATTTTCCCGCGTTAGTCGAGGATCTCACTGCCGTCCGCGGTCCAGAGCATCACGGCGCACCCATCCGCGCGTTGAAGCAGAGGCGCCCATTGACGGAACACGTGCTCGCACACCGACCGGATGGCGCGATCGTCGATGCTGCGGAAGGGCTTCAAACTCATTTCGAGGGTCACGCGCCGGAACGCGGTGGGCTCAGTCCAAGCCACATGCGGGCCGGCGGGCAACGGCTCGACTTCAGGGTGGCCCTGGCCGAAGAGGGGAAGCGCTGCGGCGCTACCGGCTGTCAACTTCAGCCATTCCCTCCGCGAGACCATCTTGCGTTCGAATTTCATTTCTGCCATATGCCGCCCTCCTCGCACCCAGCGTTGCGCCATTAACACACGCCTTGCGTGGGGTCATATAGAAATCTCCCCGTTGGTATCTAATGCGAAGGAGTGAAAGTCTATGGGCCTGATTTCCTTGATGGTGCGAAACAGGATGATGACGCAAACGGGATAGGTGACCCCGGCGGCAATGAAGACCGGTGTAAACGACAGACCCCGCACCACCCTTCCGATGACGAGGCTGCTCAGAAACCCGCCGATACCCCCAGCCGTTCCCGTGAGCCCCACAACCGTGGCCACGATGCGGCTGGGAAAGAGATCTCCGATGACGGTCATGTAGTTGGTGATCCAGAAACCATGTGCAAACATGAGGACGCTCATCAGCAGCACCGCGGTCTCTATTCTATGCACAAAAACCGCCAGGATAGACACGGGCGTTAGGAACGCGGAAGTCCACAGGATGGTTTTCCGGGCCTTGTCAATGGCCCAACCGCGCCGCACGAGCCGGTCAGAGAGCCATCCTCCCAAGACCGAAGAGGCGCCCAGGGTCAAGAAAGGTATCCAGCTCAACTGGCCAATGCGTTGTAGAGAAGCCCCCCGAACCTGACTGAGATATGCTGGAATCCAGAACATGTAGAAATAGAAAACCGGATCGAACAGGAATCGCGAAGCCACCAGCCCTCTCACCTGTTTCAAGCCGAGCAACACCCTCCACGGAACCGCAGAACCCCTTGGCTCGGCCGCAACATTTTTAGTAAACGGTTCACTGTCTTGAGTGACATACCGCCGTTCGGCAGGAGACAAGAAGCGAGATTCTTGCGGAAGCGAGTATGTCAAGAACCACACCACCACCCACAAGGCTCCAATTGTACCCGTCATCAGGAAGGCGCCACGCCAGCCGATACGTAATGCGGCCAAGGCAACCACCGGAGGCGCGATCGCGGCGCCGATGGCGGAGCCGCCACTCGTTGCGAAGCCCATTGCCATGGCACGCTCTTTCTTCGGGAACCATTCCAGCACCCCTTTGGCTACACCGGGGAAACACCCCCCTTCACCGAATCCCAGCAGGAACCGAAAGAGCCCGAGATGGAGAGCGTTGTGTGCTACCGAGTGCAGCAGGCTCGCCACGCTCCAAACCGCGACGGAAAAGCCCAAGCCGCGGAGCGTACCCAAGCGGTCGATGATCCAACCGCCGACTGTGAACATCACGCTATAACTGAGAATGAAGGCAAACACCACCCACGAATAGGCGACGTTGTCCATCCGCAGATCATAGGTCATGATCGGCGCCAGCACGGAGAGAACCTGGCGGTCGAAAAAGCTCAATCCGCTCGCCACAAACAGCGTTATCGCAATCAACCACCGGAAATTGGCGATCTTTGTCATGGATACTCGAGTATTCAGGTCAGGTCCAGGCCCGGTATTTGTCCAAAAGAAGTGCCCGGTCCTTCACCCTCAACCGGACTGGTTAGTGACCACGGCGGTCTCGAGGCCCAGGATCTCGCCGACCTGCTGGATAAGGCGGGCGCGGTGTCCAGTGCCCAGTGCAAAGTGATGGGTGGGGCCTTCGGCAACCCAGCGTTTTAGGAAGGTGCGTACCTCAGGCTGGAAGAAGGCGCGCGTGTTGGTATTGCCAGTCGGCGGAATGGGGCCCCGCACACTCTGTCCCTCGGCGATGACGAACTTGAACCGCCCGCCGGAATTGACACCGATGCTGAGCATGGTGATGGGCCCCTCCTTGATTCTGAACTCCACGCTAGCCCCGGCGCCCGGCTTACCGTGATACTTAACCAAGCTGCGCAGGATGGGCCTGCCCTCGGCGATGTTGAGGTGGTGCGGACCGTCATGCCCGACCAGGACGAACCCCTCCTGGAAATCGATAGGATGAAACTCCGCAAAGCTGCCGCCGATGTCCAGCCTGTCTTCGATCAACATGGCGACACAGGTCTTCAGATCAGACTCGCCGCACATCGGAAATCCGGCTGCGGTCAGCAACGAATTGCCCACAATAAGGTTGGTTACAAGTTTGCGCATCGGGCTTTCCGGTTCTGCTTCGTAGTAGTAGGCGAGCCCATCCAACACATGCTCCTCGACGAACCGCTCCAGCGCCACCGCGACCCGGGCTGCCAAGTCCAGATCCTCGGAGATCAGCTTTCGCGTGATGGGATCTGACTTCGGATCGGGCGTGTCGAATATTTCGAGAATCTGCCTTTTCTTCGCTTCGGTGTCGGCATCGGAAACGCCGCGGAAATGCCGCATCAGATCGTCGGGCTCGGTCTGCACAATGTGACATCCGAAAGCAGCGGTGAGGGCGGTGTGGTCCGTCTGCATGTCGAGCATGTTTTCAAGCACGTGCCCGAAGTGGCCGATGCGTGCGCGCTTGAGGTCGTGCAGGACACACGCGATGCGGCACCAGTTTTCGATTTCGGCGTCGGCATCAGGATCGTTTTCGAGAGTCCCCAGAATGACCGGCGGGGCCTTTTTCCCCATGCGGATGGCGACGCCCGTGAACTCCGGCACCGAGCAGAAATCGTCATTGCAGAGCTGCATGTACGTGGAGGCGAGTGAATAGTCCATAGCCTTCATGGGCTGCAACGCCACCAGAACGATCGGGACCTGAAGATCGCGTATGAGGATGCCGAAAGTTGCCGATGTGGCATACGTGACCATGTCACAGAAGATGAGATCGAGGGCCGCAGCTTTCATCAGGTCTCGGAGCGCGTAGGCGGAACGGGCATCGTCCACTATGCCGAACTCGATGGCATTGACCCCGCAAGCGCGCACCTTGCCGGCAAACACGGCCAGCTTCCTCTTCATCTCGTCCAGCAATCCCTCGAATTGCGGCCAATAGCTGTGGTGCCCGACGCCAAAAATCCCCACGTTTGCAGTAAGAGGCCTCCGGCGCGGGATGGCAGGAGTTTTGTGGTAAGGTTGGTTTGCAGGTTGTCCGCTCATGACAGATTCCTTATGGGGTCAAGCGTGAAACAAAAGAGTACTTCCCCGAGCCGATTTCAAAGATCGTCCGCCCTGGCTCTGTGCCGTGCAAAATTAGCCCGGGGACTTTGCGCAGGGGTAGTTTACCTTCCGTGGCAGTACTCGGATCATCGCAGGGCAGATGTACCGTTGCCGTGGTGTTTGCCGGAATGACGACGCGCCAATGGAAACGATCGCTCTCATGCGTCCATGCGCTTACGATTTTGCCCTGGATGGAGTCGTACTCGGCCCGCACCTGACCGAGGGTGGGAAGGACTTGAGGCCGTAGCACTGTATGCTTGAATCCGGGCTGATCAGGATCCGGGTATATTCCTCCCAACCCCTGATAAAACCACGCATCGAAGCCGCCTTGCATGGGATGGTTTCGGGACCGCGTCCCGTACTGCTTATCCAGTTCCGGCTCGCCCCATGTCTCCCAAAAGGTTGTTGCCCCAAGTGTATAAAGGTAGCCGATACTGGGATAAGTTTTCTGGCGAAGTATTTCCAACGCCACGTCGCCGTGCCCGTATTCACTCAGCGCCCAGTAAAGGCATCTGCTTCCGGTAATACCCGTAGAAAAGTGCCCTTGGTGTTTTTCCGCAACGCCGCGCGCCAAGCTGGATGCCACTGTCCTCACCTGACCTGCGGGCACGAGGCCCAGCCACAGCGCAAAGCTATCAGCCGTTTGGCTGCCATAGGTCACGTCAGTGGCATGGAAAAACTTATCGTTAAATGCTTGCTTGACCTGGCCCATGAGTGCTCGGTAATGGGCGGCGTCCTCTTCCCGTCTCAGAATCTTCGCGACTTCACTCATGATATTGAGATCGAGATAGTAGTAGCCCGTGGAAGTAAGCGGGACCGGTGTTTCCTTCGGCACAACACTTCCAGGAGGACACCAATCGCCAAGCCCCTCTGTCACAATGCCATCACGGGAAATATCCCGCAAATGCTCGACCCAACGCTTCATGCTGTCGTAATGCTCTTCGAGGACGCGCTTATCACCGTAGTAGAGATAAACGTACCAGGGAAGCTGCACGATTGCGGTACCCCAGTCCGGCGAGGCCTCCCCATTCTTGCGCTTTCCAGGCGCCACCATGGTAGGCAGGCCATTCCCCTCTGAGGTTTCGATGTCGGCGCTGAACTTGGTCCAGAACTGGGCCATATCAAAGTTATAGATCGTCATTTCAGCGGAAACCTGCGCGTCGCCAAGCCATCCACACCGCTCGCGCGCGGGACAGTCGGTGGGGATTCCATGCAGGTTGCTGACCTCCGTCCAAATCGCAGTCCTGTGGACTCGATTGAGCACGGCATCCGAGCATTCGAATTCTCCCACCTCGCGGACGCCACTATGCACCACAACTCCTTCCAAGTTCTGGAGGGACGGCGTGCCTGGGAAACCTGTCATTTCCGCGTAGCGGAAGCCATGATACGTGAATCGCGGCTCCCATACTTCCTGGCCGCCGCCCTTGGCAGCATACGTATCCGTCTGCACAACGCCGGTGGCGAAGACTCCCGTGCTAGCCGGGTCGATCATCCCGTCCTTGGAAAGAGACTCGGCAAAGCGAAGAACAATGGCAGTGCCGCGTGGGACGGTCACTTTAAGTCTCGCCCATCCCGCGAAGTTCTGGCCGAAGTCGTACACAAAGACTCCGGGTCTCGGCTGCGACAGATGGGTGGGCGTAAGTGTTCTCACTCGTCTGATGGGAGGCAGGCTCTGCGCCTGTAAGCGTCGACACGGGCTTTCGATCTGGCGTGCATTTTTCCAAGGCCTATCGTCAAAGGCCGGACGAGACCAACCCGGAATCTCCAAGCGCGCGTCGTAAACTTCGCCGGCATACACATTGTTCTTGAGGATCGGCCCGGAAAACGCCTTCCAGCTTTCGTCTGTACCGGTTGTTTCAATGCTCCCGTCTTTATATTCAAACCGCAACTGGAGCAAAACGCGAGGAACTCCATAATTGGTTCCGCCTGGAACTTTGTACTTGCCTTCCTTCCAGACTTTGTCTTGGTTGAACCAACCGCTGCCCAAGATCACGCCGACCGCATTTTCGCCAGGCCTGACATATTCTGTGATGTCATATACCGAATAGAAGGCACGCTCCTCATAGTCGGTTTGAGCCGGATCGAGAACGTGGTCACCCACTTTGGAGCCATTAAGGTAGAGTTCGTAGTAACCAAGACCGCAGATGTACGCACGCGCTGTCTTGGGCGCCTCGCGTAAGTGGAAGCCCTTGCGAAATAGAGGCGCAGGGTGGCTTCCTCGACTCGAGTGGTCAGCGGGCGAGCCATCCAGGGATGATATGGCAGCCGAAAAATAGCCGGCCGTGATCCACTTCGCCTGCCATTCGCGGTCATCCAATATTCCCATTTCCCACATGGCCTGCTCGCTGTAAGCCGAAGCGGCGCCCCCGTGATCCCAAACCTTCACTTTCCAGTAACAGCATTGGAAGGACTTCAGGGCCTTACCTTTGTATTCGATGTGGATCGACCGGTCAGACTCAACCTTTCCCGAGTCCCACAAGTCACCCACATCGGCAGCGAGCTTTTGCGGGCTACTCGCGGCGAGAAGGTGAAACGCGCCTTGCGCTTGCGCGCGTGACGACGATTCCAAACGCCAACTCAGGCGCGGACGTGATATATCGAGGCCCACGGGATTGATTGCGTATTCACATTTCAACCCAGCGGGTCTCAACGTGGCCTCATGATGTGGATTGTTGGGATCCTGCGAGAGGCCTTTGGATGGGAGTCCCCATATTCGATGTTTGGCTATTCCAACCCAGCCTCCAAAGGCTACGAGCCATTGCAGGAATTTCCTTCGCCGCATTTCCAATTCTCTTTTCAGGTTTGGACGCATCTGCACGGGTGGTGGATTACGAGCAGGAGCGCTTTTCCCCTCTACACGCTGCTGCACCTGAGTTCGCGGCCCCGAAGCGTCTGCACTTCCTTGTCCACTCGATCGTGAACGAGCATCCCACAGCCTTTTGGGTATTTCAACAAACAAATCTCCGCAGGCTGTCAGGGCGCCGCACGCACAATGTGCAACAGCCAATCTTTATAGTGGGGAAATCTCGGAAAATCCTCGTCCGTGCTCAGCTCCCGCAGCGTGCCGCCCTGAATGTCGCCGGTACTCCGTTCTTTTCCCTCCGCCAGATCGACCCAGGTATAACGGAATGTGTCGCTCTCCGCAGAGGGCCGCAGGTCCACTTTCACCATGCCTCCCCACCTGAGATAAACGACGTACTCTTGTCCCGGGACGGCGGCGCAGAATCTGGGTGTGTAGTCAGACAGCAGCTCCGGATGCGGCTCCAGGGTCCACCACTTAATGCCCCTTAAGAAATGTGCCAGGAAACTCATGGAGACCGCGCCCGGGTAGTCGAGCGTATTGGTTTCGAAGCCTGCCTCGAGCGGCCAGGGGTCTTGCTTGGTGGGCGCTTCCGGCACGTTCGCCCACCAGACGTGCCCGCCTCCGTAAGTGTGGCCCGCCGCTCCGGAGAGCACCGCGGACCACGCTCCGAAGCGGATATCTTCCGCGGCCGGATTGCCCCGGATGAACTCGTACCACGGCTCCGTCACCACGATGGGCTTGGCGGGTGTGCGGGCATAGTCCGCAGCGACCACCAGCGGAATCAGCTCATTCCGCCACTTGGCGTGGCCCACCTGGCTCTGGTTGTAATCGAGCCAGGGTTCATGGTGGAGCACCGCCCCGGTGGACCACTGCTGGGCATCCGCGCCACCTTCCCAGCCGGGAGGCGTGGGGTGCGCTCCGATGATGCGCTGGTAGGGGTCCTCGCGGCGGATCATGGCCCCCAGGTCTTTCCAGAACGGCAGGCCCAGGCCTCCATAGTTGTACATGTTGTATTCGCCCGCCAGCACCCAGATCACGTTGTACGCGCCCAGCCGGTGGATGACGTAACGCCACCAGCGGCGGATCTTCTCCGGCCCGGCTGTCTTGTTCAGGCCTTTGCGGCTCCACCAGGGGTGAATCCAGACGGTAATGCCTTTACTATTGGCATAGGCGATGAACTGCTCGACCTTGCGGATTTGCTCCAGGTCGGGGGCCTCGTGCGCCACATCCAGCAGCCATCCCTGGCCTGAGAAGTACATCTGGCCGACGGAGAATCCCTTCGCCGCGCGGTCGTCGGCCAGCTTCTTGAAGCTGGAAAACAAGATGCCCTTCTTCGTCCATGCCCACCACGTATCGCCGACCCACAAGAATGGCATGCCGTCGGTATATTCGAAATAGCGGCCGGCCCGGGGGCCGCGTTGGGCCACTTGCACGAATCCATGCCGCGCCGGATTGGCTTCGAGGTCGGCAACGGTCCATGCCGTGGCGCGGAGCGTGCCTTTTATGCCGTTGAGTCCAGCGTCGGCCGACGCGCTGACATAGGACCACTCGCCCGGCGCCGGCGGCGCGAAGCGGACCTTCCAAGTCTGGCCTCCATCCCAGAAACCGGCGACGGTGTAGCGCCGTCCTTGGGCTTCGCCACCCACACCGGAAAAGGTGACCTGCACCAGCGGCCGGCCGCTCGCTGAAAGGCCATCGACATACGCGTTGGCGTACACGGTGTGGGCGGTCATGCTCATTTCAAAGACTTCCCACTGGCCGACAGTCTGCCCCGCGCCGCGAGCAGCAATCACCGAGAATAGAATTGCTAAGAATACTTTTCGAATTTGACGAGTGGATGCCATGCCGTAACATACACCCGGCCGTGTCGGAATGGAAGACTCGAAAGTTACATTCTTAGATGGCTTGACGCGGATCCAGTCGAGTATTCCCGCGTCACCTCCGACGGCTGCCAGACTTCGCGCTCGCGCCTGGAATGTTGGATTGCAGTCGCGAACGAGCGGGTGCGGTGTATACTGCTGTGGCTCAGGATGCCAAGCTTAGTAGGCAAGGGGCTTTGCGCCGTCGTTTGGCGAGGTGGCCTGACAACACCTAAGTAGCCCAAGTTCGAGGGAGGTAAATGGCGATGCCCAGAAGAGAACTGACGCGGCGTGAATTCATCGAGAAGGCTTCGGCAGGATTGGCTGCGGCGCAACTCGTTGTGCCGGCTGCGGAGTTGATGGCGTCTCCCCGTCCAACGGCAACGGGGACCCTTGATGCAACTGGCGAGTCCACGCTCATTAGCAGGAGATCCTTACGGGGTTTTCACCACCCCGAATGGAGCGCGGCGGGAGGCGCCTCCGGAATGGCCGAGACGCTTGCCGGCTTTTTGCCTCCAGCTATTTTCCCCACTCCGCAACAGATGGAACTGCGCGGCGCTCCCTTTGCCTTGCACGAAGAGTGCACCCTCGTGCTTCCCCGCGTGGCTTCGAATAGCGATACCGCGCTGGCGCGCTTTCTCCGGGAGGAATTGAGTGACCGCTATGATCTGCGGTTGAAGACCCAGCACTTGGAGAAGTTACCCACTTCGGGGAAATTTCTTGTGGTGGGGTCGATCCAGAATCCCCTGGTTCGCGAATTCTGCCACCAGAATCATCTGGAAGTGACCGCTCAGAACCCCGGCCCGGAGGGTTACGTCTTGCACGCCGACGAAAATGCCGTGGTGGTCGCAGGCAGTGACGAGCGTGGCGCCTTCTATGGGCTGCAATCGCTGAAGCAACTCCTTGCCCACGGCGAACGGAGCCTCCAAGTGCCCGGCGTGCAGGTGCGCGACTGGCCCGACAAGCGTTTTCGCGGTGTCAAGCTCTACGTGCCGGGCCGCGCCAATATCCCCTATTTCCGTCGCTTCATTCGTGAAGTCATGGCGCTGTACAAATTCAACACACTGATGATGGAGATGAACGCCTGCATGCGGCTCGACCGGCATCCGGAAGTTAATGCCGGCTGGTTGGAATATGTGCGCGACACCAATTACAGCCGGCTCAACTATCCCCCCGGACCACTACACGGCCGCGAACAGAACTCATCTCACCAGGATTGTGGCGATGGCAGCTTCATTGAGAAGGACGAAGTCGCGGACCTGGTTCGCTGGGTGGAAGCGCATCACATTGAGGTCGTCCCGGAAATTCCCTCGTTTACGCACAGCTTCTACCTGTTGGCGAAGCATAAAGACCTCACCGACGTGCCCGGTGATAAGTGGCCTGACACCTATTGCCCCTCCGAGCCCCGTAGCTACCAGCTCATTTTCGAGGTGATGGACGAATACATCGAAGTGATGAAGCCGCGCATGATTCACGCCGGCCACGATGAGTGGTTTGCACCCTTCGGCATCTGCCCGCGCTGCAAGGGCAAGGAATTCGGTGAACTTTTCGGGCAAGACGTGCGCAAGACTCACGATTACCTCGCGAACAAAGACATCAAGATGGCCATTTGGGGCGATTACTTGCTCGAACGTGTGCGCGGCAAGGGCTTGCAGAAACGCACCGCCCCTGACGGCTGGAAGTACACCTCGCCGGGCGGCATGACGCCGCAGCAAGTGAAGGACATCGTCCCCAAGGACATCCTGCTCTTCAACTGGTTTTGGTCCAAGGAAGAGGGTGGAGAAGCGAACGAGGCGCAACTGGATGAATGGGGCTTCCGGCAGGTCTACGGCAACATGGAGTCTGGGCTCGGGAACTACGTGGAGCGCAGCAAGCGGCAAACCATCATCGGGGGCTCACCCTCCTCGTGGGCAGCGACCACCGAGTTCAATATGAGTAAAGATATGCTTTTTCCTATTCTCGGATGCAGTAATATGCTTTGGTCGAAGAAGGCGCCGGAGATCGGAGATCTTGCCAGGATCACACAAGGTTCTATTCCTCTGCTGATATCGGATCTGACCGGCGTGGCGCCGCCCAGTGCGACGGAAGCCGTGGTTACGGCCTTGGATATTTCCAGCGCCTTTAACGCGCCCGCGCTCGACCCCGTCTTGGGAGTGGATTTGCGGGAAATCAAAACCGGGAGAATCGCCTTCGGGGCCTATGCATTTGACCTGGCTGGGGCCGGCGCCCAGGTTGCGGTCATGGTGGGGAGCGAAGGGACACAGCCCAACCCGCTGCCGCGCCAGGCCACAGTGAAGATTGGCGAAGACGCCACGAGCCTGCTTTTCCTGCACGCCTGCGCTATCCCCGCAACCAACAAGGAAGCTTATCGGCTGATCTGGGACATGGTGGATACGGCGGATCTGCTGGGCTGGTATGAGGTTGTATACGAAGATAGCCTGCCGGAAATCATCCCGGTTCGTTACGGCATAAATATCCTGGAATGGAATTGGGGCAGGAATGAGAGCTCGGGTAAATATTGCTACGACGCGACAGCCGTGGAGTGCTCGCCGAACGCTGAACATCCCATTACCTTCTTCGTTTTCGAATGGAAAAGTCCGCGCCTGGGCAAGGTGATCCGGGAAGTCCGGCTGAAAGGGTCGAAGGGTTTCCGCGGCGCCGTGCCGGATTTTGAGAATTATTATGGCGAGGTGATTCCTAATAACGCCGTCATCCTCAAGGCTCTGAGCGTGGTCAAGAAACGAGGGTGAAGCAAGGGCCGCAAGCCATGCTCTCCAGAACCTCGATGAATTATTCGTTTCAGTTGAGCAATCCAGGTCGAGCGGAATGAAAGGCTTTTTGCTACTTCCCGTGCGCCCCCAGAACGTCCTCGGTCCTGTCCATTCTGGGTCCCCGGAGGGGATCGATGGAGTAGCCGAGGGCAACGCCCCCGGAAAACGTGCCCGACACAACGTCCGACCCTGAAAGGGTCAAATTTGAGTGGCGCCACGGCGGCCTTGCGTCCGGCGGCTCAAGGGAATGCGGCCCCTTCAGGGTCGGGGACCGAACGACGCGCATTCCGGGGGCGTTGCCCCCGGCTACTATCTTGTGCCCTTGCAGGGCTCAAGAAACCTACCCATGGGCTTTAACCCCGCGGCGCCCCGTTTCTGACATCGCGGATAGCCGCCTGCCGCTATCCGTGCCCAGAATGACACCGCCTAAGAGTTTTCCCCAGATTGTTGAGCCGATACCATCGATACCTTTGCCCGAGCGGAGAGAAGGGGACGACTGCCGCCCCTACGAGCCAAGAACCAGCTTATCGACACGCTTCACCACGTCGCGCAGATATGCTTCGTCGCCTGCCTCAAGCTCGGTCGTGGTCCAACCGGTGTAACCGACATCAGCAAACGCTTTGCGCACGGCTGCCCAGTCGATGTCACCCTCGCCGAGATTCACAAACTCCGTCTGGAACGGGCTGAAGCCGTGCGTCATCACTTTAAAGTCCTTCAGGTGAACTTTCACGAAGCGCTTGCCGAGCGTATGAATCCAGTCTTGCGGAAATCCGAAAATGACCACATTCCCCACATCGAAGTACTGTTTGACCCAAGGGCTCTTGAATTCGTCCACATACCTTGCCATCTCAAGTGGGCTGAGCAGGAACTTGTTCCATACTTCTTCGATGGCGATGATGACCTTCAATTCTTGCGCCAGCGGGATCAGAGTGCGAATGTTTTTTTGCGAGCGTATCCAGGCATCGTGGTAACTGATGTCAGCGTTGACGATGCCGGGGACGAGCAGCACAGCTTCCGCTCCCCAGAGCTTGGCGTTATGGAGCGACGTCTTCATGCCGTCCAGCGATCTCTTGACTACGGCGGGGTCACTGGAGGAGAGCGGGTTTTCCCAGTGAGCCATGTTCATGACGGAATGGATAGGGACCTTGGAATCCTCCGAGGCCTTCTTGATTTCTTCGGCCACCTTAGGGTCTTCCACAGTCTGGCCTTCCACCCCCTCGAACCCTACGTCGCCGGCAAGCTTGAAGCGGTCGGCGTAGCTCAGGTCTTTGGGAAGCATGTAGATCTGCACGGCCTTCTTGAGGCGCCCACTGGCGGGGGCCGGGGCTGGCGCGGCGGCTGCCAGGCTGGCTGCTGCCGGGCCCAGCGATGCCAGTGGCGCCGCGCAGGCGGCGCCCACGGAAATCTTCAGAAAATCCCGGCGCGAAGAATTTTGATTCATGATGACCTCCTGTTTTGGGTGCCGGCGTGGCCTGCGAAGGCTTTTTTGCCGGCATAATATGAATATCGTCTTGCGAACCCGCCACTGATAACGAGTTCCAAGTCGCTCTCGAGGAGACCTTGCAAAAAATGGCAGGACGGCTTCCTTGAGGTGAAAAATAGCGCGGTCTTACCGGCGTTATTTGAAGTCTTGGTGCCGAAGAGAGGACTCGAACCTCCACGCCCTGACGGGCACTACACCCTGAATGTAGCGCGTCTGCCAATTCCGCCACTTCGGCACGCCTGGTATTAAGAGAACTACTCCGGCCGGCAACTCCGATTGTAGCAGGGGCGGCCTGCCCCTATCGATCACGGTGTTTCCCCTGTGCTTCGGGCCTTGTCTTTCCCATTCACTGGGAACGTCCCGCCCAGCACGGGGCAAGCGCAGTGCCACACGGCTAGAGCAGCCCAGCCGCAGACACTCATGGTGCCATCCGTCCGAGGTTATGTCAAGACTGCGTCGGCTCGGCTTTTAAAATCCCCTACCGCGTTGACCTGCCACGTGATAACATGCGCCCGTCATGCCTGAGCTTCTTGACGAGCAATACCGAACGCTAAAGGCCATAGCTTCCAAGAATCTTGGCGGGGAACCCGTGGCCACCCTTATTTCAGAGATGGCCTTGCACTCCCGAAAGATACTCAGCCATGTAAAGCGCCGGACGTACACATCCGAAGTCGCAGGAAAGCGCTATTTTGGATTCTGCAGGTCAGTTGATTCAAGACCAGTCAACGAAGCCATCTACATTGACGACGATGCTCAATTCGGTGGCCTTCTTGAATCATTTCGACATGAGTTCCGGAACTCCCCAGTAAACGATGTCGTGCAATCAGTTTACACGATAGCCTATAGCGTCTTTGCGGCAAACGACGTGTACGAAGTTGGGCGCAAGACTTCTGCCACCTTTTTCGAGATTCTGGTGGGTCACATTGTGGCTCGTGTTTTGGGCGTATCGCCGCGCAAGAAGGTTAAAGTCCCCGAAACCGGAGCCGACCTTACGACCGACTATGTTTTCGATGCTGGGAGCAGGAGACGAAAAATTCATCTTCCAATCAAGACCTCTACGCGCGAGCGTGGAGTTCAGGCTTGGGTTCATCAGTTGGTCTTAGATCGAATTTTCGGAGATGATATTTACAGGGGGATTCTCGTTGTGGCAGCAGAAACAAAGCGAGCCACCAAGACAGGCGTGATAACAGAAATCTGCGTTCCGCAGCAGTTCCAGATGTTCCAGTCAAGAGTTGCGAAGATTAGCCGCATTTACTACCTAGATCCCCCAAAAGCATACTTAGATTTGTCTGGGGCTGAGGAATTGCAGCGCTTGGAGGTCAAGTCGTTTGGGAAAGCCATAACAGAACTACCAACGCTCTTGCGAGCCTAAGTACGCCTCTTATTCTTGGACTTTCGGAAGACCAGAAAGTACGAATGATTCTTACGAGCGTGAACCTGTCGGATCACACGGCTTACTCCAGGACGGTTATTTCGCAAAAGCACAAACAAATCTTCTACAATAAATCCTTTTTGGGTAAGCTCGTTCACGATCTCCACATGCGTTAACCGTTGTTGGTTAGCGCAGACCTCATCTCCACACTTGACGATGTAAATCCCCTCATTTCTCAAGACTCGATATGCTTCTTGTGCGGCCTTAAAATATAGGTCTAAAACTGCTTCGTGGTACTTCTTCCCCGATCCATTTGGAGAGACATTATTCTTGTAATAGGACTCATAATTTTGATGGTTTACATGGGCTGTCCCACCGGGCGTGTGCATATAAGGAGGGTCAAAAACAACACAGTCTATCTCTTCATTCTTATACGGAAGGTTACGGCAATCAACCCCGTCGTTCAGATCTGTTAGAAGCAGCTTGTACCTATCCTTGGGAATATCCTTCCAAAAGACTCCCTTGCCATAGGTTACATCAGCCACAGTGCTCTTAGCGGCTACGTAAAGGGAAACCACATCCTTGAAAACTCTTTCATTTGTACCTTGATGGGCCGTGAAAATCAGGTTGTTCGTCGAGATTCCAGCAGGGGATTTGCGTTTCTTCTTAAGGGGTAGTTCCGCCTTGCGCGAAATGGGTGCCGTTGCCATCGAGTCGGTGACTTCCAAGTATTGTAGCGCCATTTGTTCCACCATCGGTAATACTATCGGCTGGTACCGACTTTAACACGAGAGTCTTTTGAGCCATAAGACCCCACTACCTCGGCTCCGACTGCGCCGGCTCCGCCAGCGGTTTGTGGGATGCGGGCGGTTCGGCCTTCGATCCCCGGCTGCTCATCAGTCTGGGTTTTTATGCTTGCGGCGAGGGGGTGGGTTCGGCACACGAAGTGGAACGGCGATGCGCTTACCCTTCCGCCCAGGAGTTTCGCATCCTTCGAATAGGGGGCGCCGGCCGCAGGCAACAGCCGCACCTCTTCGCGGCTTGCCGCCCTGATTCCTCCGACCCTTCCCTATTTTCGCATTCCTCCAAAATAGCCTGACTCGGCGTGTTTTATGTGTATTATTACAATCCCATGGAACCGTACCCAAAGGCCCGCAAGCCGCCCGACTCCGTCAGCGCAAGGTCAAATGCTGACAGTTTGAAATGGCGGTTCGTTCAACTTCACGTTGCCGATCGACGGCACAGCCGGCTGGTCAGTGCAGATCTTAAGCGGGTGTAAGTCAGGAGGTGCTGTTATGACAGATCACTTCGCGTCCTCGCTTGGACCTCTAGCGCCAAGACCGCGCGTCTACGTCGTGCTGACCGCCGTGTTCTGCGTGGTCTTGATGGCGGCGCCCGCTACGGCCGCCACGTCTTCTCCCCTCTTCGCGCGGGGCTATACGGTGAGTCCCGAACCGCAGAAGGTGGCGCTGAGCGGTAAAGACTTCGACCTCTCGGCTCCCTGGCGATTAGACCTGGGGCCGGGAGTCGAGGCGGATGACGTAGCCGTGGTAAGTTTGAAGGACGATCTAAGAGAGCGATTTCATTTTGTCTTATCGGACGCGAAGGGGAAGGGAGGGGCAAGTCTGAAGTTGGCGATCGATCCCCATGCGGTGGAGGTGGGAGAAGCCGCGGACCGCGAGAAATCCGCCCTGGCGGAGCAGGCCTACCGGATGCAATTGACCCCGGCAGAGATCACGATCACGGGGAACAGCCCGACGGGGCTTTTCTATGGTGTGCAAACGTTAGTGCAGTTGGTGAAGCCGCAGGGAGGGAAGCTGTGGTTGCCGGAAGGCGAGATTAGCGACTGGCCGGACTTGCAGTTGCGCGTCATCTACTGGGACGATGCTCATCATCTCGAGCACCTGGATGTCTTGAAGGCCGCCCTTCGCCAAGCCGCGTTTTACAAGATTAACGGGTTTGCCATCAAGCTGGAAGGACACTTCCAGTACAAGAGCGCCGCACCCATCGTCGAGCCCTATGCGCTCTCTCCCACCGAGCTTCAGGAACTCACGGATTACGCTTTGCACCATCACGTTGAGCTAATTCCCTACCTCGACGCCCCCGCGCACGACGCCTTTATACTGAAGCATCCGGAGTACGCGAAGTTGCGGGAATATGCGGAGAGCAACTATGAGTTCTGCACCACGAACCCAGACACTTATAAGCTGTTTTTCGGGATGTTCGACGACTTGCTTGCTGCAAACAAGGGAAGCAAATACATTGAGCTTTCGACGGACGAACCCTATTTCGTGGGTACGGCGCAGAACTCCCAGTGCGACGAGGCGACTCGCGCCAAACAACTAGGCGGCAACGGCAAACAGCTTGCGGAATTCATTACCAAAGCCGCGGGCTACTTGCATGATCGTGGCCGGCAGGTTTTGTTCTGGGGCGAATACCCGCTTGAGCCGGACGATATCGCGGCCATACCGAGCTACCTCATCAATAGTGAAATCTACGGCCCCAAGTTCGACCCCGTCTTCAAGGCCCACGGTAACCGCCAAATGATCTTCACTTCCACGGTGGGATGGAAAGAGTTTCTGTTTCCGGATTACTACCTCCGGTCGGCGGCCAATGCCCTTCCGGGCCCTACCGGGGGCGCCTATCAACCTGTGCCCCAGAAGCCCGGAATCGTGCAAGAGATGTTTGACCTGATTTCTTACACGCCGGAACGCACGGAGGCGGATTTGATGGGCGTGTTCGTGGCCGGATGGGCTGATACCGGGCTGCATCCGGAAACATTCTGGCTCGGCTATGTTACGGGTTCGGCAGCCGGTTGGCATCCGCGCTCGCCCGACCCTGCGGAGTCGATGAATTCCTTTTACAACTTGTTCTACGGCCCGGGCGCCGAAAACATGGGCCGGCTCTATCAGCTCATGAGCACGCAGGCGCAGTTCCGCAAGGAAAGTTGGGAAACCGCCGCTTCCACAGCACGCACACCGATCTGGGGGGACTATCCACACGAGGTTCTAAACCCTCCTCAGCCTGCGGACGACCAGACTCTGCCCCTTCTGCCTGTCCCCTCCCCTGATCTGCTGCGCGTGGGTTACGACTGGACGGCGCTGAACACCAGGCGTCTCGAGCTTGCGGCGCAGTTGCTTCCCCAGAACGATGAGCTGCTCGACCTGCTTCACGAAAACCAGATCCGGGTTGAGTTCAATCGCTATAACCTGGCAATCTACGCTTCGATCGCCAAGCTCTATCGCCAGAACCTTGAAATGCTGCTTGACCTCGCCCGCATCAGCCATCAGATCAAGTCTGCGGAAGCTGCTGCCGGGAAGAGCGATGCCGCTGCCGCCCTGGCAGCACTTGATCGCGCGCTCGACACCACCGAATACATCCGCCAGCAACGCAACGAGGCTCTACAGGATGCCACAGCAACCTGGTATGAAAGCTGGTCCCCGCGCGTCGAGGAGGCCAACGGCCGGCGCTTCCTTGACAAAGTTGACGACGTCAAAGACCACCTGCCCGTGCGGACTGTGGACATGAGCTACCTGGTTTATCGCGAACTCTCGTATCCGCTAGGCGAATGGGTCGCACAGACGGTGGCCGTTAGGAACCAGTACGCACAAGCTCATCATCTTCCCGTGCGCGAAGTTCAATTCGATTGGAAAAACACCTCCACGCGGGTTTCGACGCCGCGGGGCAGCGATGATGACAATTGACGGGCGTGCAGGGAGGGAGAACCGGTAATCGCGCATCGGCATGGATCGCACCGTTGCCCCTGGAATTGAGTCACCAGGCAGCACCGCGCCGGGTGCGTGATCAATTCAGATCCGATTAATGGAGTACAGGTATGCAGAAAACCGCGCCATCAATACAAAGATCGCTTATTTATATGTTAGTGACGGCCTGGTGGACAGTATCAGGAAGTGTCCTGGGTCCGGCTCGAGGAGCCGGCACGGCTTCGCACCCAGGGGAAGGAAATCAGCAATCGCAGACACTCCGCTTGCAGAGGTCCCTCAACTCGGATTGGCGGTTTAGACGCCAGGCAGACCCGGGGGCGGCGACAGAGGCGGAGTTAATAGGGGCCGAAAAACCCGGCTATGACGATTCCGGTTGGGCCAAGATTGCCCTGCCCCACACTTGGGATGCCACCTGGGAAGGCCCGTTTCCGACCAGCCGCCACTTTCGCGGCGTGGGATGGTACCGCCGACGGTTCGAGGTACGGCCGGAATGGCAAGGGCAGCGAGTATCGGTGGGTTTCAAAGGGGTGTTTCAAATCGCCGATGTTTGGGTGAATGGCAAGCAGGCGGGGCGGCACGTGGGTGGCTTCACGGGATTTCAGTTCGACGTTACCGATCTGCTGAAATGGAACGCGCCCAATCTGCTGGCGGTTCGAGTGGATGACGTGCTGAGCCCCGCGATTGCTCCTGCTAATGAGACCAATGTGGTTGTGTATGGCGGCATCTACCGCAGCGTATGGCTCGAGGTGACGGACCGGCTCCACGTGCCTCCAAACGGGACGTGGGTCACGACGGAGGGGACCGCTGGCGCTCCCGTAGTGAGAGTGCGCACATGGATTGAGAACACCGGCAAAACCGCCGCCGACGCAAAGCTGAAGACGCTGGTCGTGGACGATAGCAACCAAACCGTTGCCACACTCGATGCCAGCGCGACAGTCGCGCCCGGCGAGACGAAGGAAATCGATCAAAAAACGGGCGCCCTTCCAAACGCGCACCTGTGGTCGCCGGACGCGCCGTACCTTTATCGAGTCATGAGCATGGTTTCTGACGGCAATCGCACGGCGGACCGATACGTAACAACCTTCGGTATGCGCTTCGTCACAATTGATCCGGCCGCGGGATTCGTGCTGAACGGGAAGCCCATCAACCTGCATGGCGTAGACCGGCGGCAGGATTACGGGTTCCTGGGTGATGCTGTGCCGGAGGCTGTGGGTGAGCGTGATATCCAATGGATCAAAGGCATGGGCGCGAACTTCTTGCGCACGGCGCATTACCCGCAAGATCCGGCCATCCTTAACGAATGTGACCGGCTGGGAATCGTGACTTGGGAAGAGATTCCCAATATCAAAATTCATATTTATCCCCCCGTCGAGGATAACGTCGGATCGGTTTACACGGAGCGCTTTCCGCGGCCTCTCGTTCAGAATCTAAAGCAACAGATGCGGGAGATGATCGAGCGCGACCGCAACCACCCCGCCATTATCATCTGGGGCTTAAGCGACGACCTGAGCCGCTACCACTATCCCGAAGATTTCATCGAGTTGTCAGAGGCCGCCCACGCACTCGACCCCACGCGGTGGACGGCGGGCCGGGCTCCGCACGTTACCGATATCATGGATGCGACAGGCTCTTACGATTTTGAACGGGGGCGCTTCGACCTTCTGCGCGAGCATCAGGAGCATCCCGAGAAGGGGTATGTCTGGAATGAATGGGGGGCGTTTCAGTCCGAGCGGGGGCTGGAGGGCGCTCCATACCACCATCCCGGCGGATCCGAGGACAGTTTCTCCCTGGGTGACAGCCTGGCCGCGCAGCTCTTGGAAGGCCACCTCATGCAGTGGAACGCCTTGCCGTGGCTGGCGACGGCGAAGTGGTGCATGTTCGATACCGGCGAAATGAACGCCACCGCCACACGCACCGTCTGGGATTGGCCGTTTCCGGATGGCAAGGTGACCTTCCGCTGGCCGTTTAACGATTACCTTGGCGTTTCGGATATGTGGCGTCTCCCTAAGAACGGGTTCTATTTCCTCCAGAGCCAGTGGACCGAGAAACCCATGGTCCACATCGTGGGCCACTGGACTTGGCCGGGCGAGGCAGGGCGGAAGCGGCAGATCAGGGTGTACAGCAACTGCGACAGCATTGAACTCCTGTTGAACGGTCGCAGCCTGGGCGTCCATCAACCGATAACGAACCAAAGAGTGTGGCGGGAGTTCCGGCAAGCCAGTGATGAGATCAAGTACCAGGACCAGTTCAATCAAGAGATCCTGCCCGGGGCGAGCCTGAAGCATCCGCCCTTTATTTGGGACGATGTCACTTACGAAGATGGAGCGCTGGTGGCGGTCGCCCACAAGGGAACTGAAACCGTGCGTGATGAACTGCGGACGGCGGGGAAACCGGCCCGCCTTGCCATGAAAGCGGAAAAAGAGACTCTCGATATTGACCGCGAGGACGTAAGTTTCATCGAAGCGGATGTGGTTGACTCCAACGGCACAATCGTTCCGGAGGCGCGCCCCTGGGTGCGATTCGAAGTGAGTGGGCCTGGACGGTTGCTGGGAGGGGCGACGGAAATCGACGCGATTACCGGGGTCGTGGCGATCAACGTGCAAACCACCGGTAGCCCGGGAGAGATCGTGGTGACCGCGGCGGCTTCGAAACTTGAGCCAGGCTCCGTGCATATCCGGGTCCCGGCAAAATAAGCGGCGTGCTTCAATGCGAAAGAGCGGAGGCAGTGCCGTTAGTGGTAGAGTTGATGGCGCTGGGAGGCGTGCCGCGGATGGCGCCGGCCTTTCGGTTGCCGGGCCTGCCGGCTGCGATCCAGGGAGATGTGCATTTCAAGCAGCGAGAGCAATGCTATGACGAAGCCACCTGCGTGGAAAGTCTGGTGGTGTTCACGCATATTGCCGGATGTCCATATATCTGATTGCTAATAACAGGTGCTAGCATCTGCCAAAGAATGGGAGAGAACAGTCCATGCTGATGGATGAATTCCTTGAGCAAGTGTCCGCGTACGTGCAGAAAGTCAGGAACACCCAGACCCCCGCCATCGAGGCCGCCGCACGATTAGTCCTCGATACTCTGAAGCTCGGGCGCCGAACTTTCGTGTTCGGGAGCGGTCATTCTAATCTTCTAACGTTGGAAATTGTCTTTCGGGCAGGAGAACTGCCTATTTTTACCCCGATATTTGTGGCTGGCTTGCTGCCGACAGACTATCCATACCACCGGGGCGGACTGATGGAGCGGATTTCCGGCATCGCCGCTGCGGCCTTGGATTCAATCCCGGTGGAAAAAGGGGACACCATCATTGTTATATCAAATTCCGGCCGGAACCATGTTCCGGTTGAAATGGCCCTTGAGGCTCGGCAAAGAGGTCTGAGGGTGATCGCCCTGACCAGTGTGGAATTCTCATCCCAAGTCGCATCGAGGCACCCCAGTGGGAAAAGGCTCCATGAACTGGCTGACATCGTCATCGATAATTGTTCTCCACCAGGCGACGCAGTCCTGCCGGTTCCAGGTACACGTGCCAGAATCGGGCCACTCTCAACCATTCTGGGTGGAACAATCCTGCACGCGCTTTCCTGCAAGATCTGCGACTTGATCCTGGACCTGGGATTGACGCCACCGGTGTTGGTGAGCGCAAACGCGGACGGCCTCGAGGATCATAACCAGAAGGTCGCTGAGTCGTTGAATGAACTCATAGGCCAATTGTAGCGTGGACCCGTGTGTACGCAACCGGCAAGGGCTGGGTTTTCGCCGGCGCAGCCCTGGTTTTCCCGGTGTCAGACTGGCGCGGATACGAGGTTATGATGACCCTCTCATATTTCTATTGTTTGGCGGCGGTGGTTGGCTTCAGCGGGATTTATCTTCTGCTTGGAGCCAGCCAAAAGAGAAAGGCGGACCCAACAGGACTAAACCTGGTGGGTTGCTGTGTCGGAGCAGGTCTCAGCTTTGCCGCCGCGTGCCCAATTCACATGGCAGCGTTTCCGCGGGGCGTATTGATCACGGGCTCGCTCATTGGCGCCGGTGCGGTCTTCGGGTTCCTGGGAATAGTCATGGCCTTGAGGTCAGGCATTCCTGTCAGTGTTGTAAATACCATCATGAGCCTGGCTATGGTCGTACCCGTTGCGCTTTCCGTGGTGTTCTACCATGAGCTCCTCCATATGAGGACTTTTGCGGGCGTCATCCTGGCTGGAGTTTCCGTGTATTTGCTCCAAGGAAGGAAATCCTAACATGCTTTGGCTCATTATTGCCTATTTTGCTAATGGTCTCGCGCAGTTTTTTGAGAAGTCGCTCCAGGCCCAAGGTCTCGGCGCATACGTTCCCTCGGCGCTTATCATGATGTATTGTGTTGGCGGCGTAATAGGCTTTCCCTTGTACTTGATCTTTCGCGGCAAGATTTCACGCACCGAATTGGTGTATGGGCTGGGTGTGGGCATTTGCTCGTTCGCCGGCAACTTCAGCATCATCCAAGCATTGAAGTATCTCCCGGCTTACACTACGTTTCCCATTGCGGTGGGTGGCTCTATCGTCGTGGTTGCAGTCTGCTCTTGGCTCTTCTTCGGCGAGCATTTGAGTGCATCCGCGAAATGGGGCATCGTTTGTGGAATCGTGGCCATAGGTCTTCTCACCATCGGATAGGAGTTCATCATGTACGGAGCGGGCATCGACATCGGCGGCACGTACACGAAGATAGCTCTCGTATCACCGGACGGCCAGGTTATCAAAAGCAATAGGGTAAACACTGTGCCGGAAGCAGGAGCAGAAAGCGCGTTTATCGGGCTCAGACCGGTGGTGGAAGAATTGAGCAAGGCGGCCGGCTTGCCTTACCCGCCTCCTCTGGGATGCGGTGTTGGCATCCCGGGAACAGTTGATTACAAAACTGGCTGGCTGACTGAATCGGGCCCGTTGAAATGGGTGAACGTCGCTCTTCGCGAACTGGCGGAACGCGTCCTCGGATGCCACGTCGCCGTTGATACCGACGCGAACGCCGGAGCGCTTGCCGACCTCTATTGGGGCTGCGCGCGAGAGTCGTCGGATTTGATTTATGTCACCTGGGGTACAGGAATTGGCGCCGGTCTGGTCTTTGACCGCAAGCTCTACCACTCGCAGGGAGGGGCAGTGTGTAATTTAGGGCATGCGCCCGCTGATCCTGCAAGCACACGGTCCTGCTATTGCGGATGTAAAGGGTGCCTCGAGATTGAAGCCGGAGGCAAGGCGATGGTGGATCAAGCAAAGACCCACTTGCTTGCAGGAGAGGAGTCAACGCTTCAGGGTCTCGGCGAGGAGATCACTCCCGAGCATATTGCGCAGGCGGCGGGGCATGGTGACCGATTAGCGAGCGAAATCCTCAACCGGGCTGGAATGCTGATGGCTAGGGTCCTGGCAGTGGTTATGCCCATTCTCAATCCGGACACCATTGTGTTCGGGGGTGGGGTGAGCCGCTGCTTTCCCTTGATTCGAGCCAGCTTTGACCGGGAGCTTCAAGCCCGTACCCCCGAGTTCACTCGTCGTTTGATTCGAATAGTTCAATCGTCGTTTGGCGGCAACGCAGGCGCGCTGGGCTCGGCAACGTTGGTCATGAAACAGTAAACAGGTTCGAACCTTGCGGCGGTGGAATGGGAAGGAACAGGTATATTGCCCGGCGCTACTATGAACACGACTTTTTACGGGATCAATGACCAAGGAGGTCAGTTATTCTCATGGGACATCTCACGGCCCTTCTAGCCGGCACCATCTACACCCCCCTCCAGGAGATCTCCGAAGGAGTGGTTTTGATTGAGGGCACGCGCATCGTACGCGTTGGCCGAAGGGCAAGGTGAAAGTGCCTCGTGGCGCTCAAGTCATCGATCATCGGGACGGGATCATTGTCCCGGGTTTTATTGATCTGCATATTCACGGCGCCGCTGGGCACGAATTTATGGAAGGAACACGCCAAGCGATGTCATCCGTGGCCAACTTCCTGGCTCAACGCGGCACCACTTCGTTTGTTGCCACCACCGTGACTGCCAGCTTCGATGACACGCTGTCGGCCGTTCGAGCGATGGCCCAAGCGATTCGCGCTCAGCGCTCCTTTGCACAGCGGCGAGATGAGCCGGTGAGCGCCGAGATCCTTGGCATTCATTTTGAGGGGCCTTTCTTGAACAGGAAAAGACGTGGCGCGCAACCCGCAAATTACATTCGACTACCTTCAGTCAGTCTACTCCGAAGGCTCCTGGAGGCGGCGGAGGGAAATGGCAGGATCCTTACACTGGCTCCGGAGCTGGAAGGCGCAATCTCACTTCTCAAGTACGCTCGTCGTCGAGGCTTGAGAGTGAGCATCGGACACTCCGACGCTTCCCTGGAGGAAGCGGAACGTGCCATAAATGCGGGGGCTACTCACGCTACACACACCTTCAACGCCATGCGTCCTTTCACCCATCGTGATCCCGGAATCATCGGTGCTGTGCTCACCGACGACCGGGTGTGTGCCGAGCTAATCTGCGATGGGATCCATGTGCACCCAGGAGCGGTTCGGCTTCTGGCGCGATCTAAAGGGCTGGAACGTGTGGTTCTGGTCAGTGACGGCGGGACAGGCACAGGCATGCCCGATGGAGAATATCGTATTAGCAATTTCGCGGTGAGCATCATTGACGGTGTTTGCCGCAACCGGCAGGGCAACCTTGCAGGTAGCACGGTTACTCTCGACGCGGAGTTGCGCAACCTAATGAAATATAGCGGCCAGCCCTATGCCAGGGTCCTGCCATGTGCAACTCTGAATCCTGCACGGGTTCTGGGCCTGGAAAAGCACAAAGGGCTCATTGCACCAGGAGCCGACGCAGATTTGGTGGCGCTTGACCCGGAGTATCGCGTCGTTCAATGCTACGTCGGAGGTCAACCGGTGCCCCATGAGCAAGGGTAAGGCCCGCAGGGCCGATCCCGCGCTGAGGGATAGCCCAGGGCGTCAGCCCTGGGACCGAAGCGGCGTTTCTTCCCCTCAGCCCCAGAGGGGCGGAAGAAGGTGATGTGAAGGGTCGAAATTCCAATGATTCTGCCGCCCCTACGGGGCTTCGCGGGTGCATAGGCTCCTTTCCCCAGGGCTCACGCCCTGGGCTAAACTCTGTCGCCCGCCACGGCGGGCTCTGGGAAGGATCCTAATGATGACCTGTCGGGCGCCGCTCATCACGGTGGCGCTTGCGTGGCCTTTTTCACCGGCCTCCATTGAGGATCAAAACACCGTTCAATGAGAAGCAGTTAAACGAACGCCAAGAACCTGCGAGGATTAGCCATGAAGTCTTACACCGAATACCTTTGGTTCAACACCAAGAAGCCACGAGAGTTCATCAACATCACGGAGGAAGTTGAGAAGGCGCTGGAGAAGTCGCAAATCAAGGAAGGCATGATTCTTGTGTCAGCCATGCACATCACTGCCGGAGTGTATGTGAATGACGCGGAAAGCGGGCTGATTGCTGACATCGAGGAGTGGCTCGAAAAGCTGGCGCCCTTCCGCCGTGATTACCGCCACCATCACACCGGCGAGACCAACGGCGACGCCCACCTGAAGAACCTCCTGATCGGTCACGAAGTGGTGGTTCCCGTGACGAACGGGAGACTCGATTTCGGCCCCTGGCAGCAGGTGTATTATGCGGAGTTCGACGGCCAGCGGCGGAAGCGGGTGTTGATCAAGGTCGTGGGGGAGTAGGCCGGACTAGGCTAAAGGCGTTGGGGGCTGGGGAAAGGGTAAAGTGTAAAGTCTGGATTACGAATTGCCCGCTGCCTGTTCTCTGTTCCCGGTTTCCTATTTACCATTCACTATTCCCTGTTTCCTATCACCCTGGGGGCAAATCAAGATTCAAAATCTCAGATTCAAAATTGCTCGAAAATCTAAAATCCAGAATCCAAATTCTAAAATCATTCCAGCCGATTGCCGTCGGCGTCGTAGACTTCCACCGGGCCGTATTTTCTCAAGGTGTCCTTAATCTGCTTGCTATCGCCCACGCAGACAAACTGCAAGTGGTCAAGATCAACATATTTCTTGGCCGCTTGCTCGACGACTCCCGGGCTTACTTTCGCGACCTCTTCGGGATAGCGGTCCCAGTAGTCTTGAGGAAGCCGATAGTAATTTGCCGTCATCCAGAAGTTCAGTAATTTGCCGGGTTGCTCGAGCGAGAGCGCAAACCCTGCCACGATGGAGCGGCGAGCTTCGTCGAGTTCCGACGGGGGCACGCGCTCCGTCCGAATGCGCTTGAACTCCTCCATCAATTCATGCATTGATCCGTCGGTGGCAGCATTGCGGACTTCCGCGGTGGCTCTCCAGTCGCCCGGGTAGACACCTGAAGTAATGGAACTATAGGCGCCGTAGGTGTATCCCATTCTCTCGCTCAGATTCAGATACAGGCGCGCGCTGGGTCCGCCGCCCAGGACGCGGTTCATGACCGTCAGGGGTATGAAATCCGGGTCGGCGCGCCTAACCGCAAAGCCGCCCACAACAATGTTGGTTTGAACGGAGCCGGGACGATGGACGAGCGTAATCTTGGTTGGCGCCGGCGCCGATATCTTGTCCTGGTGCGACGGGGTAATGGAGTGGCCTTTCCAGCCCGCAAAAGCTCTCTGAATCAGTGGAACGACTTCGCCAAACCGGACGTCCCCAACCACGCCGAGGATGGCGTTGTTGGGAACATAGTATCGCTCGTGAAAGTCCTTGAGCCGCGCCGTGTTCATTGCCTTGATCGATTCGGGTGTCGTCGAAACGATGGAAGCAGCAAAGTCGCCATAGAGGACTTTGTGGAACCGTTCTCGGGCCAGGAAATCCGGTTCCGATCGTTCCTGCTCGACCTGGGCCATTTGCCGTTTCTGGTATTTGGCAAACTCCTCGGCCGGGAACGTCGGATGCAGGACTACATCACTCATCAATTCCAGAAGGCGACCCGTGCTTTCGGAAAGGCCGGAAGCGTTGACCGTGGAGATGTCGGCGCCGAATTCAGCCGAGGCCATGAGGCTTGCCCCGATACTGTCAACCTCGCTAGCCAGTTGGGCGCTGGTCCTGTGAGTGGTGCCCTCGCGGAGCATTTCGGCTGTGGCTTTGGCCAGACCCGGCAAGTTCTTGGGGTCAGCCAAAGCGCCGGTTTTCACCCACAATGTAAACGCCACGGTTGGCAGCTTGTGTTGTTCCAGCACCAGGACGGTCAAACCGTTGGGGAGCTTCGTTTCACGTGGGCGCGGCAGCTTCATACGCAGGACTTCCTGGCTCACCGGAGCGCGGTTGAGCCGCTGCACCTCTGAGACTGCCGTTCCTTTGTCGCCGTCGGGGGCTTGCGCGGGCGCAGTTGGCGCAGTAAGGTTCACAAGGCAAGAAGTCAGGAAAAGAACGAATGTAATTCGCTTCATCGACTCCCCCCTCTACCGGCCCGCCGCCGATTTCGCCTGAGAATTTGCCGGCAGCGTGGTCACCACTGCCCGGCCCGAAGCCACCAGGTACTTTTGCGCCGCCTGTTTGACTTGCTCTGCTGTAATGGAGATGTAATCGTAAAATATGGCATTAATCAAATCGGGAGCATTGAAATAGACAGCATATTCACCCAGCGTTATAGCCACAGACAGAGATGACTGGCGCCCCTGGATCTGACTCCGCAAGTACTGAGTTCGGGCCTTTTCAATCTCCTGGGCGGTTACCCCAACCTCTTGCACGGCTTCGATCTCATCGTAGACGGCTTTCTCAAGGTCTTGCGGCTTAACTCCAGGGCGCGGTGTGGCTGTGATGTAAAGCAGGCCGGGGCCCACGCGCGCGTCCGCGTCCGTTTCGATGGAGGCTGCTAACTGCTTTTCCTTCACCAGATGTTGATAGAAACGCGAGCTTTGGCCGGTGCTCAAAACGTCGGCTAGCACCTGCACGGCGAAGTTCTCCGCAGTGTTGCCGGGAGGAATATGGTAGGAAATCAGTACCTGCGGGAGGCGGGCCAGCGGGTCATAGACCACCTCTCGTCTTTCACCAAAATGCTCGGGTTCCGCCAAGTCCACCTGGGGAGGCGCCGGCTGCAACGGGATGGCGGCAAAATACCTCTTCACTTTTTCCAAGGTCTCCTGCGGGTCCAGGTCGCCAACCAGGGTGAGCACCGCGTTGTTGGGGGCGTAGTAAATCCGGAAGAAATCCTTCACGTCATCCACGCCGGCCGCGTCGAGATCGGCCACGGAGCCGATGGTGGAATGCTTATAGGCGAAGTTGTCGTAGGAGAGGTTGTCGATTTCAAGTTCCGACTTCCCGTAAGCCTGGTTATCGATGTCCAGCTTCCGTTCCTCTTGGACGGCGTTGCGTTGATTAACCAGGTTGGCCTGGTTGATTGCCAGGGAGCGCATGCGATCCGCCTCGAGAAAAAGCCCCAAATCCAACTGGTTTTTCGGCAGTTTTTCATAATAGTTTGTGCGGTCTTCGTCGGTCGTGCCATTCATCCCGCCACCATTGTTCAAGACCAGGATGAAATGTTCCCCCTTGCCCACGTTCTCCGAGCCCTCGAACATCATGTGCTCGAAAAGGTGGGCAAACCCGGTCTGGCCGGGGCGCTCATTGCGGGAGCCGACGTTATAGGTGACTGCAATCGCAAAGACCGGTGCGCTATGGTCGGGCGCGATGATAACGCGCAGCCCGTTCTCGAGACGCTGGTCAGTGAAGTCCAACCGGGGTATCTTCGTCTGCCCGGCGACCGCCGGGATAACCCCTAGAAAGAAAGCGAGGACCAGACCCTGAAGGCGAGGACGTCTCATGGGAAGTACGCTCAAAAACCCCAGTTTCTTGCCCTGAATGCAAGCAGCCTGGGATGTTAGATGGGAATCGAGCCAGAAAGTTACACCACGGCGAGGCAACAATTTGGCCGAGTCGACCCACCTTAGGCTCTACCGCCGCTCTTTAGGGCGAGGCATCTGTTAAAATGAGTGGTTCGAGGGTGTGGCCATCGCACGCCCGGCGGGGATACCGCCTCAGTTATGCCGTCCATTATTGAAGTAAAAGACCTTACGAAAGAGTTTCGTACCTTCCGCCGGCGCGAAGGCGTGAAGGGGGCGCTCCAAAACCTGTTTGTCCGCGAACACCTGACCGTTCGCGCCGTGGACCACATCAGCTTCGCCATCCACCCCGGGGAAATGGTGGGCTACATCGGGGCGAATGGCGCGGGCAAGTCCACCACCATCAAGGTATTGACCGGAATTCTGGTACCCAGCAGCGGCCGGGTGATCTCCAATGGCTATGTGCCATACCGCGACCGGCGGCGTTACACGAAACATATTGGAGTGGTTTTCGGCCAGCGCACGCAGCTATGGTGGGATATCGCCGTCATCGAATCCTTCAAACTCCTCAAAGAACTCTACGAAGTGCCGGAGCCGGACTACCGCCGGCGGCTGGATCTTTTCTGCGAGATTCTCAATTTGAAAGATTACCTTCATACCCCGGTGCGAAAGCTCAGCCTGGGAGAGAGAATGCGTTGTGACTTGGCGGCATCGCTGCTTCATAACCCGCCTCTGCTTTTCCTGGATGAGCCTACGATTGGGCTTGATGTAGTTGCCAAGGACCGCATCCGGGAATTCTTAAAGGAGGTCAATCGCACCCAAGGGACGACGGTCCTGCTGACCACTCACGACCTTTCCGACATCGAGGAGCTTTCCAAGCGGATCATCATCATTGACAAGGGCCACATCCTATTCGATGGCGACCTGCAAACGATGAAAAAGCGCTTGGCCAAATACAACCAGGTGAAATTCTTCTTGAAGGACCGCTCCCAGATCGCGCGGCTGGCGCAGATCACGAGCAACGGCATTGCTTGTGAGCGTGTTGACGAGCTCACCTACCTGATGCGCTTTGACCACGACGAACACTCCACCGCCGAGGTGATCCGCGACCTCGTCAACCAGCTCGAGGTGCGGGACATCTTTGTCGAGGAAGAACCTATTGAGGACATCGTGAAGCGGATTTACCTGAGTGGAGAGGTGGGATGAGGGGCGAAGGAATAGCCCGTTCCCTTTTGCGTCGTAGCGCGGGCGTCCCGCCTCCCGCGCCTGCGGGACGGGCCTCCTGCCCGCCCACGGAACCGGGACGCTCCCCCCACAGCGGGCGGAACGCCCGCGCGACGACGCGCCGGATGGCGTCTCTGCGGCGCCTCTGGCGGGTCTATGCGGAGTTCATCCGCGTGGGGTTCGTCAACACGCTGGCCTACCGCTTGCGCTACTACACGGGCATCGTAACCTACTTCATCTACGTCACTGTTTATTACTTCATTTGGAAAGCCATTTACGAACACAGTTCCACGATCGAGGGCTTCGACTTCAGCCACATTCTCACTTACATCGCGGTGGGTTGGATCATCCGCTCGTTCTACTTCAACAATGTTGACCAGGACATGGCCAACCAGGTCATCGAAGGCAAGCTGGCCATGGACCTCATCAAGCCCGTCAACATCCAATTTATGTATGTCGCTCAGGCATTTGGGGAGTCGTTGTTTCGCGCCGGGATGCTGAGCTTGCCCACGGCGCTGGTGCTCATGCTCATTTACCCTTTGCGCCGGCCCGCCAGCTTGCGCCACTTCGTGGCCTTTCTGGTCAGCGTGCTGCTTAGCTTCTTCTTGGTGGCTGCCATCAATTTCGCCGTCGGAACACTGGCGGTGAGGTTGAAGTCCATTCTGGGTCTGCTGCGCGCCAAGTATTTTCTGCTGGAGCTCTTCTCCGGTCTGCTTTTGCCGATTTCCTTTTTCCCGGGAGTCTTTCAAAAGCTTTTCAAGCTCCTGCCCTTCCAGTACATCAGCTATATTCCAGTGCTGCTGTACCTGGGGAAGATCAATGGCGCGGCGATCGCCGGGTCGCTTGCCCTACAACTTGCCTGGGTGGTCCTGCTCTTCGCCATCGGCGATGCCATGTGGAGATGGTCAAGCCGGAAAATCACCATACAGGGGGGCTAGGGAAATGGTGAATTATGAATTCTGAATTATGGACTGGCTTCTGCCTAGTGCTTGCTGTCCGCCGTGCGTGTGCTGAGGGACGGAGGCTGCGGACTATGGGCTAGGGATTTGGGGATTAGGGATTACGGAACAGTGAGTGGAGACCAGGCAATTCATAATTCATAAATTAGAATTTACAATTTACTATTCCCCAGCCGCGTTCTTGAGATGAAAAGGCACTTTAGACTCTTCGCACTTTACTTCGCCCAATACGCCAAGGTGCGGCTGGCGTACAAAGCGGATTTCTTTATCGCCTTCATCTCCTCGATGGTGGCTACGGTTCTGGGATTCGGTTTTGTGTGGGTGCTTTTCTCCAAGATTCCCAAACTTCAGGACTGGTCGTTTTACGAAATCCTGTTTCTCTACGGCTTCTCACTGATCCCTCTTGGAATGTTCAATGTCATCAGTTGGAACCTTTACGAGTTCGGGGACCTTTACATTATTCAGGGCAGGTTTGACCGCATCCTGCTGCGGCCCGCGCACACGCTCTTTCAGGTTATCTTCGAAAAGTTCCGGCTGGAATCGTTGCAGGAAGTTGTGACTGGAACGTTAGTGGTCGCCCTCTGCGTCCGGTATTTGCACCTGGCCTGGAAAGTGGCGGATTCTTTCTGGTTTTTGTTAATGGTGATCTGCGGGGCGGTGATTTATCTCGCCGTGTTTCTTATCCTCACGTCGGTGTCTTTCTGGTTCGAGGACCGTGTAGGCATCGTGCCGCCGGTCTTCAACATGCTTACCTTCGGTCGCTATCCCCTGACCATTTACAACGTCTTCATCCAGTTTTTTCTGAGCTGGATCATCCCCTTTGCCTTTGCCTCTTTCTATCCCACTACACATTTCCTTGGCCGGCGAACCTTCGCTCCTTATTTTTACCTTGTGCCGGCGGTGGCGACTGGTTTCTTCCTGCTCGCCATCTTTGTTTGGAACAAAGGGGTGGAGAACTACAGCAGCACGGGATCATGACCATTGATGATTGATGATTGCCGATTGTCGATTGAAAAAGTGGTGTCGGAACTCCCTCCTCTGCTAATCGGCAATCGACAATCGAAAATCGAAAATCGACAATCGGGAATGATCCTACAGGGACAGCGCCTCGTTGTAGACTTTTAGGGTCGCCTCTGCGGTGCGCCGCCAGGAGAATTGCCGGGCACGCTCCAAACCCTGCTGGATCATATTGCGGCGCAGTTCGGACTCCTCCACCGCGCGCAGGACTTTATCCGCAATGTCCTGGGGGTCGTGCGGATCGACGTAGAGGGCTGCTTCCCCGCCTACCTCAGGAAGCGAAGCCGTTTGGGAGGCTACAACCGGCAAGCCGTTCGCCATGGCCTCCAGGACGGGAATCCCAAAGCCCTCTTCCAGTGACGGAAAAAGCAGCAAGCTTGCCGACTGATACAGAGACTGCAATTCCTCGAGGGACACATATCCCCGCACTTGCACTCGCAGTCCAAACGCCTGGCGGCGTATGTAGTCGTGGATGGTTTCGCTCCCGTAACCATCTCCACCCACCAGAATCAGCCGATAACGGCCCGGCAGTTTCTCGAGAGCCCGTAGTGCGTTCAGTGTATTTTTGCGGGTTTGCAGGACCCCCACGCTGAGAATCATCTCGTTGCCTTTTCCCACCAGCCTCTCCCGCGCTAACAAACGCTCGCTTGGAGACAGAGTTGACGAAGGCGGATCGACCCCCAAAGGGATGATTCGAAGCTTGTTTTCGGAGACCGGCGTGTGCGCAAGTAATTGCTGGGCCGTATAACGCGACGATGTGATAACGCGTGTGGCGCGCTCCACGGCCTCGATAATCAAGGCGGAAAACTTGCGCTGAAAATCTGCGGTCGAGTACTCATGACCGGTAATAGGGAAAATGTCAAAGACGGTGACGATCTCCCTCCTGAAACGAAACGCCGGAGGGCGCTGCGCCAAGCTATGGAATAATTCCGCCTCCCAGGGCAACCAGAAGGTTAAAGGCTCCTGAAACAGCCTTACGGAGAAATGCGATTTTTGAGAACCCACCGCCGAGGCAGGACGCAAGAATTCCCGGCGTCGGCCAAACCGCGACAGGCGATAGCAGAGCAAAAACCGGTGCGGAGTCTCGAGCCTGGCAAGGGCTTCGATCAGTTTACGGGAATATACTGCGATGCCCGACTGTACGGGCTCGACAGTGTAGGTAGCATCCAGTCCGATAGTTGCCATCAGTGAGCAACCAGATTATTGCCTAAAGTGACCTTGATCCGACAAGGAATGGATGTTCGGTTGTTGGCGGGCGGCTGTCAACTATGAATTTCCCGTGGGTTAGCAGGAAGGTGGTGAGTCCGCCACATCTTCCAACCCGTACTCTTTCAGTTTTCTGTAGATGGTTGTTTTTCCAATACCGAGTAATCTGGCGGCGCGGAGTCGGTCGCCTTTGGTCGCCTCGAGCGCCTGAAGTATGGCGCGCTGCTCGAGCTCCTGGAGAGTCGCGAGGGTTCGTGGGTCGTGGCGCGGCTCGGCCACCAAATAGAGGAGGTTCGAGGGCAGGTCCGCCACTCGGATTTCAGGCGCACTCCCCAGCGCCAAGGCCCGTTGGATGCAGTTCTCCAATTCCCTGACGTTGCCCGGCCAATCGTAGCTCATCAGGCGCGCCATGACCTCGTCCGAAACACCCGTGATGCCGCCCAGATTAGCTTTATGCTTGGCGAGAAGGAATCGAACCAAACCTGGAATGTCCTCCCGGCGCTCGCGGAGTGCCGGCAACTTGATGGAGACAACATTGAGGCGGAAATACAACTCCTTTCGGAAAGTGCCGCGCTTGATGGCGGCCTCAAGGTCCTGGTTCGTGGCGGCGACGATTCGCGCTTTCACCGCTATCCGCTCGTTGCTGCCCAGGGGCTTGATTTCACGCTCTTGCAGAGCTCGCAAGAGTTTCGATTGAAGCTCCACAGGAAGCTCTACAATCTCATCCAGAAACACAGTCCCTTCGCCGGCGGCAGCCAGCAAACCCTGTCGGCCATTAGTCGCCCCGGTGAAAGCCCCGCGAACGTGGCCGAACATTTCGCTCTCAATCAAGGTCGGCGTCAGCGCCCCGCAGTCTATGGGTACAAATGGCTGGTCGCTCCATGGGCCTTGGGAGTGAATCGCGCACGCCACCAGTTCTTTTCCGGTTCCGCTTTCCCCGAGGATCAGGACGGGGTCCCGCTTCACGGCGACTTTGGCGATGAGGTGGTAAACCCTCTGCATGCGCGCCGAAGCGCCACTCAAGCCCGCGTATTCCGCTTGATATGCGTCGGAGTGAAGGCGCGATGCTAGCTGTGGAATTCCCATTGCCTGCCTGCTCGCCACTTCCGGGACTCGATTCCCAGTAGTGCCTGGCTAATATACACAGGTAGGCCTGAACAGTCAAAAGGGAAGAGAGTAATCCGGGCTATGGCACGCAAAAACCTGGGGGAGTCAGGGAGGGTTTAAGCACCACGAACTTGATGGTTTCTTCCGTGGGCAGGAGGGCTTCTACCGCGGCGAAGAGTTGATTCGAAGGGGTTTTTGCTTCGACGGGCAAAGCTAATCGGTCGCCTATCTTCTTGCCATTGCTCACAGCATGGAGGTTACGTTGCTCGGGGCCGCCCCACTGACTGAAGGTCGTCGTCTCGAGCGGTGCGAATCGGCCATCAGAGTCTCTCAGGCCTTGCAGGGCCAGCCGGACATAGCCCGGACGCGAATTGTCGGTGGCCTTTCGAACCACCAGACACGTGCCTTCGACTAGCGTGCCGGGGCGTACAGGCGCGCTTCCCTTTACGGTTTCCGAAGAGACCACGTACCCGGCAAAAGGTTGTCCAGGCTCGGCGTTGGCTGAGGTGATGGGCCGGAGAAGCCGGACAGAGATGGCGGTGCCGGGCTGAATGATTTTCCCGGTCTCCCCGGGCCCTGACCATAGCATCCTTAGTCCGGGGTAGAGGCAGAGGACGCCAGCCACCAAGGTGACTGCCCACGCAACGCATCGCCGCATTGATTTTCCACCTTCCAAATGTTTATATCGGTCTGCAATCGGCAGTTCATGAATTGCCTGATGCAAGCCAATTGCCACCCGCTAATCCTGCACGCACCATTGTAAACACAGGGGTTGCACGGCCCAGAGACGACGGCACAGGATTAATCTCTTTGTAATACTGGCGAAGGTATGTAAACCTTACCCTGCGAGCGCAAGGTTAGAACCAGGCTATTGCGAAAGCGGATGAGGAGGAATACGTTGTAATATAGCGCTGGAGGGGAGAACCTGTTGCTGTGGCCAAGAATGGCAGAATCTTGATTGTTGAGGATGACGCCGATGAACGGCAGGGGCTCGCCGATCTACTCTCCGTGTGGGGGTACGAAACCGAAACCGCCAGCGATGGCTCCGAAGCCCTTGAAAAGGTCTCCAGTTTCAACCCGGCGGTGGTTATTTCAGATCTTCGCATGCCAGGCATGACAGGCATGGAATTGTTGCGGCAAGTCCACGAAGCCCATTCCGGGTTGAACTTCATTATGCTGACCGGGCAGGGAACGATCGAAGAAGCGGTGGAAGCCACCAAGCTGGGAGCTTTTAATTTTCTCGAGAAGCCGTTAGACACCAAGCGGCTTCAGGTTGAGTTGCGCAATTGCCTGGAACGCCATGAAAGCGGGCGGCAATTGGAGGCAGCCCAGCGGCGGCTGCGGGACCTGGGATTCCTCGGCAACATCGTGGGGCGGTCCAAGAAAATGCAGGAAGTGACGTCACTGGTCTCGATGATCGCGCCCTCCCGCGCTTCGGTGTTGATCACCGGCGAGAGTGGCACGGGGAAGGAACTCGTGGCCCGAACGATCCATGAGCTGAGCCCGCGCCGCGCCAAGCCTTTCGTGGCCGTAAATTGCGCGGCGATACCGGAAACTCTGATGGAGAGCGAAGTTTTTGGCCACGAAAAGGGAGCTTTCACGGGGGCCCTCGAGCGCCGGGTGGGGTGCTTTGAGCTGGCCGACGGGGGGACCTTGCTCCTCGATGAGATTGGCGAAATGCCTTCCGCCACCCAGGCCAAACTACTGCGGGTGCTCGAGGACTCCAAGGTGCGCCGGCTGGGAAGCAAATCGGAGATATCCGTTGATGTGCGCGTCCTGGCCGCCACCAACAAAGTTCCCGAGGAAGCGGTCGCCAAGGGCCAGTTGCGGAGCGATCTCTATTTCCGCCTCAACGTCGTCCACATCGTTTTGCCTCCTTTGCGCGTGCACCTTGAAGATCTGGAGGAGTTGACGGCAGCCCTGCTCAACGACCTGAACCGAAAACACGAGCGCGCCGTGAAGGGTGTTGAAAGTGAAGTTCTTCAGGCCTTCCACCGGCACAACTGGCCCGGCAACGTGCGCGAGCTGCGCAATGTTTTGGAGCGCATGCTTGTTACCTGCTCGGGCGAGCACTTGACCAGCAATGAACTGCCGCGCGGCTTCGGCCATCCCGCCCTTGTAGAAGACGGCGAACAAGTCCGGCTCCGTCCCGGCATGACGGTTGCCGAGGCTGAGCGTCTCCTCATTCTCGAGACGTTGGCCTCCACCCAAAACAATAAGACGCGTGCCGCCGAGCTGCTCGGCATCAGCCTGAAAACTCTCCATAACAAGCTGAAGGAATATGGGGCTCAGCCTGAAGATTAAGCTTACCGCGCTTATAACCCTCCTGGTCTTGCTCATGGTCCTGGCCACCTCGATGCTCTACCTTTCTCATTTGACCCGGCAGACTCTGGGCGAGGTTGAAAACAGAGGGGAATATGTGGCCAGTGAAATCTATCATCAGGCCAGCACCCTCCTGTCCGAGGAGCGAATGCCGGCGGGTTCGGACCCCTTCGATTTCCAGGCGCTGCGTAGCTTCGTGCAAGCCCGATTTGCGGCCGACGCGGGGTTGAACTCGCTGCTGGAATCCGCGGTCGGGTACTCACCTTCCATTTATTACGCCGCCATCACGGACACCGGGCGGCAGGTTATGGTGCACAACGATCCGGGAGAAATCGGGCAGGTGATGGCCCCGGCGCCACCCTTTGACGATTTGCTTCATGCCGGATTGTTGAGGCAGCTCCGCGTGATCTACGGCCCCTCCAGGGTGTACGAAGTCGTGCTGCCGTTGGCGATTGGAGACAAGCCTTTCGGCGACGTGCGGGTGGGCGTCTCGACGCTCTTCCTCGGCCACCAGATCACCCCGGATTTGCACGCTGCCCTGACCCTTTCCTTTGCCATCATCATCTTCACCACACTCGCCGCCGGTCTGCTCTCCTATCGCCTCTTGCGTCCCCTGGAGACCATTTCCAGAAGCGTTGACCTGCTGGCGCGCGGCCAGTATTCCGAACCTGTGCGTCTCAAGCGGAGCGACGAATGGGGCGTGCTCTCCTCAAAATTGAACCTCTTAGGCGAGCAGATGCGCGGCGAGAAAGCCGCCTTTGTCCAATTGAAGGAGAACCTTGACCAGCTCTTCTCCAAGCTCAGCGATGGCCTGCTGCTTTTTGAGAGGCAAGACCGGCTGGTCCTGGCCACACCCGCCGCCGCCCGTCTGCTGGGTTGCAGAGCGGAAGCCATCCTGCATCGCCAGGCGCTGGAGGTGTTCTCCGCCGACAACCCTCTCCATGACCTCTTGCGGGAAGCCTTCGCCGCGCGGCAATCAACGCTCTGGCGAACCGTTGACCAAGGCGGCGAACCCCCGGCGCACCTTGCCGTGAGTGTCCAATTCATTCGTGAACAGGGCGAGGCTATGGGATGCCTGGTCACCTTGCGCGACGCCAGCACACGCGCTCAGATCGAGGATCAAATTGATGTCACTACGAAGCTGGCGGCTCTCGGCCGGCTCACTTCCGGAGTTGCGCATGAGGTGAAAAATCCGCTCAATGCCATGGTTCTCCAGCTCGAAATCCTGAAATCCAAACTAACCGATCAAGGCGAAAGGGTTGGCCCGCATCTGGAGATACTTTCCAAGGAGATCCATCGGCTGGATCGAGTGGTGAAAACCTTCCTCGATTTCACCCGCCCGGTCGAGATCCATCCGGTCCCCACCCCCGTGGAAGGCCTGGTCCGCGAAGTCTTTTTGCTGGCCGAGCCGCAAGCGCTGAAGAATAACGTTCAGCTCGTCTTCGAACACCAGGGAGCCCTGCCGACTATCAATGTTGACCGCGACCTCATGAAACAGGTGCTCCTGAACCTGGTTCTGAACGGCTGCCAAGCCATGCCCTCGGGCGGGCAGCTTAAAGTAAGACCGCAAGTGGATGGTCATAACATGAATCTCGAAGTTTCCGACCAGGGTGTGGGTATTCCACCGGAGGCGCGGCAGAAGATCTTTTCTCTCTTCTACACCACGAAGCCCGGGGGCAGCGGAATTGGACTCGCCATGGCTTTCCGGGTCCTTCAGCTCCACAACGGATTCATCGATTTTTCAAGCGAAGCCCGCCAGGGCACGACGTTTCGTGTTTCCATTCCCGTGCCCTGACCCGGCTCGGCAAGAGTGCCCTCCGCCCGCGCGCCTGGGCCGGCCCGTGTCATTCTGAGGCCACCGTTCTTTGGTGGCCGAAGAATCCCTGCAGTTTCTTTGAACGGCCAGTCCGTCGGCTGACGGATGAATGTTGGTTGGGAACTGCGGAGATCCTTCGTCGTCCGCCAATAAGAATGGCGGACTCCTCAGGATGACATACCTGGCGTGCGCGGCGTGTCCGCGTAACTCCAAGTTGCGAATTCGGGTTTAAGTGCTACTATTGCGGTTCGGTGGACCTTCGACTTTTGACTTTCGACTATTGACTTTTGATGAACTCCCAGCCCTCGCCGCTCCTGCCCATTTCAAATGCCCCGGCCGCGGGTCGCGCCACCCATGCGTCAACTTCGGCGGCGGGCGCGATTTCCTGGGCGCTCGATGATACTCTCCGGCTTTTGTTTCGGCCATTTGATGCCTGGAGGTGGACCAAGCTCAGCCTGCTGTGCCTCTTTCTGGGAGGCGGCACACCCACGGCAGCATTCCAGTGGAGCCTGACCGCTCTGCCCAGTGATTTTCGAATGACGGATCTAGTGGCCGGGGTGCGGCAATACATCGCAGAACACCCGTCGCTCATCTTCCTGGTCATCGTGTTCGCTATCGCGTTGGGGCTCGGTTTCCTATACCTGAGGTCGATTTTTCGCTTTATATTGGTGGATTCACTGGTCAAGATGGAGGTGGCTCTAAGCAGCGCGTGGTCCGTCCTCCGTCCCCTGGGACAATCCTATTTCTGGTGGCTGGCGGCAACGCTGGTGGGGCTCGCTACGGCGTTCTTAGTCATGGTCATTGTCTCCTTTTCCGGTCTTCAGGCCGCTTCCACCTCGGGCTCAGGCAAGCTGTTCGCCACGGCGTCTCTGGCACTGATCCTCTCCTTGATAGTCCTCCTCGGATTGGTTGTAGCCCTCCTGATTATGCTCACCGATGATTTGGTGGTTCCCCTGATGTACGCCGAGCGTTTGCCATTGCCTTCGGCGTGGCGGCAACTTTGGCAGAAAATGCGCCAAGACCCCGCCTCATTCGCGGTTTATATCCTGTTGCGTTTCTTGCTTTCAGTTGGAGTCAGCGTCGCTGTCCTCCTCTTTCTAGTCCCGTTACTCGTAGGTGTATTTTCCAGCGCCATAATCCTGGCGGCCACCGCGGTTATGACGCTGCACCTGCTTGGGCACGCATGGGTGTGGAACCTGCCCACCATCAGCCTGGCGGCCACCGCCCTGGCGTTGCTGGGCGCACTCTTGGTGATCCTATTGAGCGTGGTCGGAATGCCGGGCCAAGTCTTTCTCCAGGGCTTTGGCCTGCGCTTCATCGCGGCGCGCTCTCCATCCCTTAAAAACCTTTGCTCCGTGTCTGGCGGGCGAGGAAGGCTCGAATGAACCCCGGTCCGGAAAGGCGCACGTCCTCAGAAACGGCGCAAAAAACTGCCTCGCCTTGGAATGAACTCACAGGATATCAGTGGCTGGTCCTCCTCGTGGCATGGCTTGGTTGGGTCTTCGATTCCATGGACGCGCTGATTTACGCCCAGGTGATGACGCCGGCGCTCAAAGAGCTCCTTGGCGCTCGAGGTTCGCCCCAAAACATTGGATGGTATGGCGGAATCATCTTCTCCATCTTCATTGTGGGCTGGGCGCTGGGAGGCGTCCTCTTTGGGATTCTGGCAGATTACCTGGGGCGTTCCCGAACCCTGGTGATAACGATTCTGGTTTATGCCGTTTTCACGGCGCTGGCGGGTTTCTCGCACACTTGGTGGCAGCTTGGAATCTACCGCTTTCTGACCGCGTTGGGTGTGGGCGGGGAATGGGCCGCCGGCGCCACTCTGGTGGCGGAGGTTTGGCCCGAATCCCTGCGCATCAAGGGTGCGGGCCTGCTCCAATCAGCGTGGGGATGTGGTTTCTTCCTCGCCGCCGGGATTAACCTTTTGCTTTCCTCCTACAGTTGGCGGGTGATGTTCTTCGTGGGAATCATGCCTGCACTGGTGGCTGTCCTCCTGCGCCTGAAAGTGCACGAGCCGGAACGCTGGACCAACCAGCGCCTTCAGGCAAAGCCCCCGGGCGCGCCACGCTTGACGATTGTCGAACTCTTTTTGCCTGGGGTCCGCCGCGACACAATAGTCGGCACTTCACTGGCCTTTGTGGCTGTGTTTGGCCTCTGGGGCGCCACCAATTGGACGCCCTCGCTCATGACTGAACTCCTTCGCCCGCTGCATCTTGATGCCGTCGCGACCGCAAGGAGAGTCAGCTTCGCCGTCATGAGCCTCAACGCCGGCGCCATCCTGGGCTACCTGGCGGCGCCTTTGATCGCCGAGCGCTGGGGCCGGCGTGCCATGTTCCTGCTGCTGATGCTGGGTTCGGCGCTGGCGCTCCCCGTCACCTTCCTCATACCCAAGTCATTCTCCACAGCCATGTGGCTGCTGCCCTTCCTGGGATTCTTCTCCAACGGGATTTTCAGCGGCTTTCCGGTTTACTTTCCGGAAATCTTCCCCACCCGCATCCGAGCCACAGGAGCGGGATTCTGCTTTAACGCCGGCCGCATCTTTGCCGCCGCAGGGCCGTTCCTGACAGGCTATCTCGTGGTCCACTTCGGATCATTTGCGCGCGCTGCCAGCTCTATCGCGGTGATCTATGTTTTGGGCCTGCTCATCCTGCCCTTCGCGCGTGAAACCAAAGGCGAGGTTATCCAATAGGCCACCCCGCGCGTTGCACTGTAGCGGCGGTCTACGACCGCCGGCCGGCGCTCATAGAGCACCGCTACAAGGTATGTCGCCGTATAGCGTTACTCTATGAGGTCCAGGCGAGAATACGGTAGTGGGTCAGTTTCCGGCGAGGGCGTTATCCGGCAGTTCTATTGTTAGGCGTCCCGTGGGGTTGGCTTGGGCCGTTGCTGGGGCAGGGGCCAGATTTGCGCGCTTGAGATGGGGTCTATGATGTGGGAATATGGGCTCTGTAGCACGGGTGTCTGGCCCGTGGCCACATGTATCGAGAATGCACGGCCGCGACGGCCGTGTTACGAGAGAAGTGGGTTCGTCCTGCCGAGAGTGGCCTGGCGTTATGAACAATATCTCCCGTGACCGTCGGCCACCGTTGGGACTCTTCCCCGGCCGGCCGCCCGCCATGGCGGTTTAGGCGGGTCGGCCTAAACAAGAGCTGGGCGCTTGACTCACATCGGGTTAAAGACACTCTCGGAACGTCATAGCCGAGTCTTAACATTTGGCAAGCAAGAAAGGAGGAAAGTCTCATGGAAGAGATTGGGAGCCTCTCTTACGAAGTCATAGGCTATTGTGCCACATGCGGCAAAGAGTTTGGAAGGGCAAGGAAGGACACGCTTGGGCGGCGGATCAGGTGTGCCGAGAATTGTGAGCTTGCACAAGTAATCTTGGCCGATAAGTCGGCCAAGTGGTGGCTTCGCAGGGAAGAGTGGTTATTGAAGTGGCAGAAGTACTGGTCCCCCTTTCCGATATTGAGATGCGTCCACAACCGCCTAACCAAGCTCTTTCGGAGAAGGGAGCCCAAGGAGCCACTTCCGGCCGGACATTTCCTATTGGTTTCATTCGTCCTTATCGTCATCGCGCTGATACTAGAAGGAAGATTTCCCCAATCATGGACTGGGTGGGCGGCAAGATCGACTTTTGGCCTCCTTCTGTTTTGGAGGCTCATAGATATTTTCTTTTCCAATACCTCCATCACATTCACAAGTCGGGTTCCAGCAAGCCCTCTTCGAAGTGTCGTGTTCTCATTTGTGGCCTTCGTTCAGATTGTGCTCTGTTTCGGCTACTTCTACTCCTTCTTTGCTGAACTCGGAGTGATTGGCCCCAAAGAGAGCCATACATTCTCGGTCATGGAGGCGGTGTACTACAGCTTTGGGACAATCGCGACGGTGGGGTATGGCTCCCTAGAACCCAAGCATTGTGTTGGGCAGCTATTGGTCGCATCTGAGTTAGTGCTAGGGCTGTATTTCATCGTCATTATCTTGGCTCAGGTAAGCGCTTGGGCTCTGCAATCGAAAGTGGAACTCGGTACCTTTTCATGGGATGAACTAAAGGCCGATACGAGAGATTGATGATCTGCCCGCAATGCACAGTTGGTGTCCGGTCACGGGTCTCCGGCAGCAGCAACGTCTACCACGTTGAACACGGACGCCCGTGGCGCCGACATCCCGCCTTGCGCGACCGTTAAGAAGCCAGGCCAAGCCACGGATGGGACGCATCAAGCGTAGCGCGGACCTGGTACGCCAGGGAAAGCCTGGCTGATCTTGTAAGCTGAAAGGAGCTTACCCTGTAATTGCTCATTCAACAGGTAGCCGTCCAGACGCGGGGAGGAGCAATCCGACCGGCAAGGCTCTGGGGGGCGAACCCGCGAGCCGTAGCGACAGCGAACCCGATTCGGCCCCGTTAGCGCGAAGGGGAAGTGGCCAATCTTCCAGGTATGAGGAAGCCTGCCACCCAAGGTGAAGAAATGAGCGACCGCAGCCTTGGGGCTTTCCGGGGTGAAAGGGGACCAGCGCGTGGGGACAGATCAGTCGAGGAGCCTGGGAGACCCGGCGGGGCAGAGGGGAAAGCCCTTGACGCTGCAGGGGAAAACATAACCCTGGGGTGGCCCGGTCGGGAGTCGGAGCGGCCCATAGTGGCGAAGAAGCGAGTAACGATCGTGGAGCGAAGGGGCCGTAGCCGAGACACGCAACTGTAAGAGGAGGAGAAAACCGCTTGGATGAAAATCCCACTACGGAGAAGCCGAGGGCAGGCGGAGTGCTGCCGGAGACGGAGCGCGAACGTCTGTTACCGGAGAAACTTTCTCAACTGAGACAGAAGCTGGGCCAGAAAGCGAAGCAGGAGCCGAAGTTTCGGTTCTACGCGTTTGTATGACCGGATCTATCGGCGCGACACGCTGGAGGCGGGTTGGGAACGGGTGCGAGCCAATCGGGGTGCGCCCGGCGTGGATGGCGTGACGATCTCGCAGATCGGCGCCAGCCGCGAAAGCGTGGCACGATTCCTCGACGAAATCGAGGCGTCGTTGCGCGCCAAGACCTACCTGCCGAAAGCCGTACGACGCGTCTACATCCCGAAGGCGAATGGGAAACTGCGACCGTTGGGGATTCCGACGGTGCGGGATCGGGTGGTGCAGATGGCAACCCTGTTGATCCTGGAGCCGATCTTTGAAGCGGACTTCGAGGACTGTTCTTACGGGTTCCGTCCGGGCCGCTCGGCGCACCAAGCGCTGGAGGAGATACGCGGGCATCTGAAAGCCGGGTGTCAGGCGGTGTATGACGCGGACCTGAAGGGATATTTCGATTCGATTCCCCACGACAAGCTGCAGGCCTGCCTGCGCATGCGGATCGCGGACCGGTCGGTCTTGAAGATGATTCGGATGTGGCTGGAAGCGCCGGTGGTGGATGTGTCGGACACGCCAGGGGGAGCGCCGAAGATCAGCCGGTCGAAGCAGGGGACGCCGCAAGGAGGGGTGATTTCGCCCTTGCTGGCGAACCTCTACTTGCACTGGTTTGACAAGGTATTCCAACGGGCGGATGGGCCGGCCCACTGGGCCAAGGCTAAACTGGTGCGCTACGCCGACGATTTTGTGGTGTTGGCGCGCTATGTGAGTCCGAAGCTGAGTGGACTTATCGAAGCGAAGGTGGAATCCTGGATGGGACTGGAGATCAATCGGGAGAAGACGCGGGTGATTGACCTGAAACAGAAAGGGGCGAGCCTGGACTTTCTGGGTTTCACGTTCCGTTACGAGCCGGACCATTTCGGTCACGGGCATCAGTATCTGAAGGTGGAGCCGTCCAAGCAGGCGGTGAAGAGGGAACGGGCAAGGCTGCACGAGCTGACCAGCGGTTCGGCTCGGAGCGTGCCGATCCCGGTCCTGATCGCGAACCTGAACCGACACCTGAAAGGGTGGGCCAACTACTTTCGTTACGGCTATCCCCGTCATGCTTTCGATCAGATCAATGAATACGTGCGACTCTGTCTCTGTCAGAAACTGCGACGACGCAGCCAACGGCCCTTCCGTCCGCCGGAAGGCGTCAGTGATCATGTAAATTTGCAGCGCCTCGGCCTGCAGTTTCTCTGATTCTGACTGCCGTGCATCTGCCTGCGCATGCTTTCGGCTGACCGCTTCCGCGAGAGCCGGATGAGGCAAACCCTCACGTCCGGTTCGACGAGGGGAGAGGAAGTCGGGCTTCCACCTCGCTTCCCCTCCTACTCTACTTCCCTGGGTCCGCGGCTTTTCGTGCCCGCCAGCGCCCGTTGGCTCGGATGACTATTGCCTCCGCACCGCGTTGCGCGTGGATTGATCGCATGTCAAAGCTGCGGCGCCCGTTTCTTTATGACTGCTACATCTTCGTGACCGTGAATTTGCTGAGATCCAGACGCAAGCTGGAGGAATCCGATTTCGCGCGGTTGGCAATTGCACTTGCCGGAATTTCTCACCACGAACGGGGAAGGGCGGGGTTTTAACCCCGCCATTACAGGCGCTTCTAATTGATCCCCCGTCTCGCGCCCCGCGCAGTCCCGCGACTGCGGGACTGCGCGGGGCGCGAGACGAACAGAAGGTTGGGAGCCGCATTGCGGCGGGGTTAAAACCCCGCCCTTCCGGTCGCCTGACTTAAAACGGCACAGCGTGGTGAGAAATCCGGGCTAGCGCGGGTGCGGCAAAAGCAGCGATTTGCACTGACGGCCTGGGTTTTTCTGCCCGATCACTGGCATGCCATCATTTACCCACCCTATCCGCTGAGCATCGCGAAAGCAATGAGTGCGATCAAGGTCAGCTCAATGGTCGCAATCAATCACGGGCGACACGAAAAGGGAGAACTTTGGCAAGAGCGTTTCTTCGACCACGCGCTCCGCACGGTGAAAGACTACGGGGAGACGGTTGAGTACATCCACCTCAATCCGGTGAAACGGGGTCTGGTGAAGCGACCCGAGCAGTGGAAGTGGTCCAGTTTTCCTGAGTACGCGGGCGTGGACGCCACCGAACAGCAGAGCCGTTGCGGGCTAACTATTGACCGCGTGCGCTTGCCGGCCGATGAGAACGCGAGAATTTGAAGGAGAAAGCCGCGGACCTACAAAACAGGTCCACGCTACACTTGCTCAGGAAACAACCCCGGCATCCATCGCGACGCAAGCCCCGCCGGGAAGACAAGGCGCAGCGGTGCGCGCGGACCCTCCGAGGCGAGCACCCCCCGCTCGATCAGTGCCGAGACAATACGGCGCGCATGGCGCTCGCCCGTGCCCACAACGCCGGCGGCATCGGCACGAGGCAGCTCTCCCCGGTAGAGCACGGCTTCGAGGATGCTGCCTGACTTGGGCGGAAGACTATCGACCCTGATTTCTTCTTCGGCCCAAAGAAGGATGCGTGCCCGCAGGCGATCCGGCTGCATCAGGCCTTCCATGAATTCAACCTGGTCAATGCAGATTCTGAGAAAGAAGTCTGTGAATCCCGCGAGAGCCTCCTCACACAAATTACCGCGCCCGTCGAGATCGTTACGACGGATGCTGTCACATGCGGCAAGGCGCCCCTTATACGCACCAACATTCCGCGCCAGGCCGCGCGCCACCGACCAGACGGCGCCGGTATCGAGCGTCTCCAGCAGTATCGCATGTGACATCAGGCGTGCAACGCGACCATTGCCGTCAACAAACGGATGAATCCACACGAGGCGATGATGCGCCGCACCAGTACCCAGGATCGAATCCGTCTTGCTGAGATGGTCGTAAACTTCCTCGAAACGCTTCAGAAAGCGCGGCACGGCGCCGGGACTGACGGCGATATGATCACCGACCCTGACGTCTTTCCTCCGCAGTTCGCCTGGCACGACCCGTACACGTTCTTTCGTTTCCGGGTCCTCCACCCACAGCAGATCCTCGGGCAATAACTCGCAGAAGCGGCGATGGATTTCACGAATGCCGTCGCTTGTGGCCGCGCGCCCCTTCAGGCCACCACCGTCGATCCATTTCTGGACGGCGATATGTGCTTTCGCTTCGTACTGCAGATCGCGCTTGTGGGCATCTTTGCTATAGTCATTTCTTAGCGCGCGCTCGATATCGACCGGGTGAGTGTCGTGCCCTTCGATCAGATTGCTGTAGTAGCAGTTCATTGCGCGCACCAGATCGGCAAGGGAGGCTAGCAGGCTTCCCGGTAGGCTGCGCCGAAACCCGGCAGACTTTTGCACCAGCTCTAGGGCAAGATCTGTCAACCCGCCGCGATAACGGGAACCTTCGCCAATCAGCAAAGGCTCCATCAGCGAAACTAGCTCGCCCCGATCTTGCGCCGCTTTTGTGTCCGCTTTCATGTCCGCATCATGTATTCAACTAAAGTGTTTTATATCAATGTAGTGTGTTATTGTCAAGACACAATATGTCCTTAACTAAGTCCGCTTCTAGGTCCGCTCAAGGAGGAGCTTCAATCCCGTGCCACCATGAGATGGCGTTCGCGGTCAGCCGCGTAGCTCAGGCAGGCGAGAATATCGTTTTCCGTCAGATAGGGAAAGTCAGTGAGGATTTCCTGGTGGCTCATACCCGAAGCAAGGTAAGACAACACGTCGTAGACCGTGATGCGCATGCCTCGGATACAGGGCTTCCCACCGCGCTTGCCCGGCTCGATGGTGATGATGTCCTGATAGTTCATGCACGCATTATAAGGCGCGATGGGGTGCTTCCACAAGCACGACTCGAGAAGCGCCCGAAGCGCTGATCGGTCCTACCAAGGCGCCAAGAGGGCCTATTCCGAAGAACACTATGAACCACCAAGAGACTAAGGCACCAAGAGAGCCCACCCCCAAGCGACTGACCCATTGATCCATTGAAAAAGACGAGGCAAGTGCTCTCCAATGATTCAATGATCCGATGAATCAATGAGTCAATTGAAGAAGTCCTGGGCTATGTATGTAGACACGATGTCTCTTGACAAGGCCCCGACCAAGTGGTAGCCTACTCATGTGAATAGCCTGACCCGCGGGGAAGTCCTTTCCCCGCTCATCCATCACCCCGTCCCAGGAGGAACCATGTCCTTACGCAAAGCACCCCAACTTACGCCCCAACTGCTCGCCGCCTCGCGCCGCAACGCCCGGCGTTCCACCGGACCGCGCAGCCCCGCCGCCAAGCAGAACTCCAAGCTCAATGCCTTGAAGCACGGCGGACGCGTCAGCGACGAAAATCGCTGCCTAGCCATGCGGGCGCTGGGCGAAGACCCGCAAGAATTCGAAAACTTGAAGCAGGAACTCAGGAGTGCCTTCGGTCCCGGCGACGCGCTCTGGGAGAAGCAGGTCGAAGACCTCGCCTGGCTCTACTGGCGCCGCAAGAGGCTGGAGCGGGCACAAGACGGCCTGAAGCGGCGCGCCTTGCAGGGGATCGACGACTGGCAGCACCGCCGCCGGCAGGAGATGGCCCGCGTTACCTTCGACGCTTCCCAACACCAGATGCTGGATGCCAACTTATCGAGGTCTAATGATCGAGGCGTGGGGCTGAGAAGGACTCTTTCCTTTCTTGAAATCATACGAGACCAGATCAAGCAGCGCACCTTCCGGCAGCGCCAGTACTCCGAGCTGGAATCTCTTTACCAAGGTGTGACGGGGTGGCGGCAGGCGTTGATTTTCGGGCTGATGCACCGTTTCAGTGATCCACTGTATCTCCACGCGCAACAAGCCGACGAGGAAGAACAGCAGTCGCTACGCAAAATAGACTTCGACTGCGAGCCGCCGGGGGAGCCGGAATACCAGGAACTTCTGCGACTGTTGGATGAGGAAATCGCCAGCGTGCGGGAGGAATTCGAATATGCGGAGAAGGCGAATGAGGAGAGAGTCGCAATAGAACGGGAGGCCTGCCTTGCTCCGGAGGGGGAGACGTGGAGCATGTTGCTGCGCCAGGAAGGGGCTCTGGACCGCTCCATCGACCGCAAAGTGAGGATACTGCTGAGGCTGCGGAAGGAAGGCACGAACCTCCCGACCGCTCCTGCCGGTCAGGACGATGGCGCGAGGATGGAGAGCATGGAGGAGGCCCTCGACAGCGACATTCTGTCACACATCTCGCAGAGTGTGGAAGCGTTGGAAGACTTAAAAATGAACGAACGACGCGGGAATGTCATTGAAAACAAAGGATCGGGTTTTGAGAATCGCGAACGATGCCGGAATGTCATAGAAAACACAGGTAGTTATGCGTTCGAAGCGGGAATGTCATTGAATAGGAAGGCATTAGGGGGTGTGCAGCGATGCTAGCCGACGTTTTTGCGCGGGTGTCGCCGACATCCCGCCTTGCGGGACCGTTGACAGGCTAGGACAGGCCACGGGTAGGACTGGGTGAAAGGGATGTTGCGTGTGTCCGCGGGGCGAATACATGTAACACAACATGTGCGCCGCCCGCGTGCTCGCGCATGTAGTGGTAGTGCCACGCCAAGTGGAAGGCCAGATCGACGGAGAGCGGGTCATGCTCCAGGGTGCGCCTGCTTTCAGCGAGCGATTCGGCGTTTCGACCGAGATACAAAAAGTAGTGCGAATAAAGCCTGATCACTCCTCCACGCTCACCCACCACGGGTTCGCCGCAGGGGGGGGCGTGGCTCGAGGCTAGGGGGCGAACAAGTTATCAAGCAGGGCCGGGAGGTCCATTTCGAGGTCCAAGGCCACAGAGACACTGCTCCCTGGTCCGAAACTGTCAGCCGCCAGATTCCGTTATTGCAATCGGGCGTACTCTGCCTTTGCCTGTTTGAGGATGGGTATGTCCGGGTCGGCGTCGCTCCACAAAGCAAAGAAGTCCTGGTAAGCAGAACGAGCCTTGGCGAGGGCCTGCGGCAGGGGAGCGTGTCTTGCGTGGCTGGTGGCCGCGCCAAGCCGCGTGCCGGGCTTCGCTTCACCCGCGATATCGACGCCCGCTTGGAGGGCATAAGCCCGGCCCAAGCCGAGGCGGGCCAGTGCGCCGATGGGAAAGTTACCGACCAGGCCGGGGTGGTCGATTATCTTCTGAAACTCCACCGCTGCCTCGGCCCCTCGGCCCAAGGTCAGATACGCCTCGCCGCGCGCATCGGCAGGGCACAACGTCACATTAAGCGCCCAAAAGAGAGTCGGGAGCTCCAAATCGTAGGGCGTTACAGGCTCCAGCAGCTTCGATCGCCGCAGCGCCGCCTTTCAGGGCAGAAGGCGGCGGATTGGAGCTTGGACCAACGCTGTGGCCGAGTGCGATCCAGGCGCGGATGGTCGGCAACCAGTAAGTATTCAGCAAAGTGTCCAGAGGCGCCTGCTTCTGCAGGTCATCAGCAAGGCTGCTAGCCTCGGCGGTGTCCCCGGCCCTTGCCAGGGCCAGGGCCGCCAGGGTCCGCACCATCTGGCCGGGGGCCATGGCGAGCGCCGCCGTGGTCTCGCGGCGGGCCTGTTCTCGATTGCCGAATGCTGCTTCGCGCAACGCTGCCGCTGTCCGGACAGTTGCCGCCGCCTCCAGGCGGCCGTCGCGCAAAGCCGAATCCACCGTCCGCTGGGTAAGCGCGCGCGCCTTGGCGAGACGCCCGTGGTAGGCTTCCGTATCCGCTTGCTGGGCCAACAGATGGTCTTCGCCCGGTTGGCCGGCGGCGGCCGCGACTCGGCGCTCCATCTCCGCCAAGTCGCGACGCAGGAACGCGAGCCGGTAGAGAAACACCTGCATGGCAGGGCTGCTCAGACCACGAGCCTGGGCTTGCGAAAGGACCTGCTGTGCTTCTTCCACACGGTTCAGGATAAGGTCCGTGTTGGCCAGATTGGTGTAGGTGCTGACGCTGTTGGGTTGGAGGCGCAGCGCTTCACGGCTTTCCTGCAGCCCTTTCTCGTACCGTCCCAGGATCTGATAGAAATTCCCCAGCCAGAGGTAAGGCGTCACGTCGCGCGGATAGGTCTGCTTCCACAATTCGCAGACCTGCGCGGCTTTCTCCAGTTCACCGGTAACGCGGCAGTAATAGCAGGTGTCGATGTAAAGCCGCTCCCTCTCGCTGACGCGCCCGCGCAGTCCGTAGGCTCTCCTGATGGGTTCCATCGCCCGGGTGGCCTGATTCAAGTTGGCATACACGTTGCCCAGGTTGGCGTAAGCCAGGGCGAAATTGGGATCCAGTTCCGTGGCGCGGGTCAGGGACGGAAGGGAGGCCGCCTCGCCCTCGGTGGACAGCTTTCTCATCGCCAGGCTATAGGCCTGCAGCGCTTCCAGCGAGGCTGTAGTCGCCTGCACCACCGGTGCGTCGTATTTCTGGATGCTGGCCAGCGATTCACCGAGTCTGGCCCGCATCTTTGTGGCTGCCTCACCGAGCGCCTGCAGGACATGCTCGCGACTGTCAGCCTCCGCCAACTCAATCCCGAGCGAGTCCCCACTCTGGCAGCTCACCGCGTCAAGGCTGATCACGTAATGGCTGCCCAAGCTGGCAATCGAGCTCAGTAACATCGCCTTGCTTCCGGTCCGCAGGCAGACCTCCCGAGCGGGGGCCTCGGTCAGCCGGGTGTCAAGGGGCCGTCCCATGTAGCCAAGAGTCTGGCTCACTTTCTCTTCCGAGAGTGTGTTCAGGAAAGGTGACTGCTCCAGTTGCACACGCAGCGCCTGCTTCAGGGTGTCGTCAAAGACCGCTTCCCCGGTGGTGTTGGTGAAGTCCGCGAGAACGATGCTGTCCTGCGACGTAAGCGGATATGGCGGGATATGACGCTTGTGGAAATAGGTGGTCATCACCGCCGCGCCGACCAGCGCCATCGCCGCAAGTGCAAGCACCCAGACCTTGGGAACCCGCGCCCGGCGGGCGCGGTCCTCCTGGCCGTTGGCGCGGACGCCCGCGACAGCCCTCGATCGCCCCGAATCGGTGTCACGCTGCAAGCGCTTCAGGTCGGCACGCAACTCGGCTGCCGATTGGTAACGCATGGCGCGGTCCTTCTCCAGCGCCTTGTTGAGGATGTGTTCCAACTCCGCAGACAGCACGTGGTTGTTGTCGTGCAGCGCAACCGGCGACTGGGTTAGCAGTGCGGCGAAGACAACCGCCTTGGCGCCGCCGCCGAAAGCCTGCTGACCGGTCGCCATCTCGTAAAGCACCGCTCCGAAGCTGAACAGGTCACTGCGCGCGTCGAGTTCCTCGCCGCGCGCTTGTTCGGGGGACATGTAGGCAATCGTCCCTATGGCCATGCCCGGGATCGTGAGGTCTTCCGCGGCGAAGGAGGGGGTCGGCGCGCCCATGGTACGCGCATCCTGCCCATGACAGTCAGAGCCCACCCCACCCACGGCCATGGCCGAGACGACTGGGCAATGAGCCAATTTCGCCAGACCAAAATCCAGAACCTTCACCTGGCCGCGCGTGGTGATGAAGATATTTGCTGGCTTGATGTCTCGGTGGATGATGCCCTTCGCATGCGCCGCGTCGAGGGCGTCGGCAATCTGAATGCCGACATCCAGAAGCTGTTCGGTCTTCAGCGGCCCGGCTTCGATCAGACGCTTGAGGGTGCGCCCTTCGAGCAACTCCATCACGATGAAGGGCTGGCCTTCGAATTCATCGACGTCGTGGACGGTGCAGATGTTGGGATGACTCAGCGCCGACGCCGCACGCGCCTCGCGCTTGAAGCGTTCGAGCGCCTGGGGGTCGTGCTCGGGCGCCCTTTCGAACTGCCCTTGGGACGGCCTGGGGGGCGGCGGGTTGAGAAACTTCAATGCCACCAGGCGGCGCAGGCGGGTGTCCTCGGCCTTATAGACCACGCCCATGCCGCCGCCGCCCAGCTTCTCCAGTACACGGTAATGCGAGATCATTCGGCCGGCCAGCAGAGCCGTCTGGCTGGCCGCGTCCGCTGTCACCGCTCGATCCTGAGCCAGCGCTCTGGCCGCCACCTCCAGGGCCGGCGCCTCCAGGAAACCATCGCCTGCGTCCTCTTGAGCCAGCAACGATTCCACTTCCCGCCGGAGGTCTTCATCGCCGGCGCAGGCCTCGTCCAGGAAGGCGGGCCTCTGCCCCTCTTCACGCTCTAGAGCGGCGTGATACAAGCGCCCGATTTCCTGCCAACGCTCAGGCTCCAACTTGCTTCTCCTTGCTCAGCTCACGCCGCAGCCAGCTCTTGGTGAACTTCCAGTCCCGCAAGACCGTCTCGGGGGAGACCTTGAGTACTTCCGCCGTCTCCTCCACGCTCAAGCCGCCAAAAAAGCGCAACTCTACCACCTCACACTTTCGCGGGTCTAATGCCGCCAGGGCTTTTAGGGCATCATCCAGGGCCACCAAATCCGCGCCCGGTGCACCCGCTACCACCCGCGCTTCCTCCAACTCCAGAGGTCGCGCTTCACCACCTCGCTTCAGGGCCTGCCGAGAACGGGCCCAATCCACCAGAATGTGCCGCATCACCTGCGCGCTGACGGCGAAGAAGTGGGCGCGGTTCTGCCAGCCCAGATGGGGGGAATCAACCAGCCGGAGGTAGGCCTCGTTCAACAGGGCGGTGGTCTGAAGTGTGTGGCCGGTCCGCTCGCCCGCCATGTAGTGGCGGGCCAGCCGGTGCAACTCCTGGTAAACCAGAGGGATGAGGCGCTCCAGTGCGCTTTGCTCTCCTTCGCTCCAAGCCTGCAACAGTCGCGTGATTTCGTGGGCTGACGCATCCATCGTGCAACCGCCCGCGGGGGAATCCCGCCGACTGCAAGTTACCACATCTGGCCGCAGTTTTCCACGCGTCTCCTCCGCGTCTCCTCCGCACGCGTGGGCGACATCGGATTGACACCAGGGCCATGACAGTTTTCGGGCGCCATTTTCGCCTTATAGGGTGAGGGCAACAGAATTTGCCCCGGAAACCAAAAGAGAATAAAGGGGGTACGCCATGAACTGGATCCGAATTTCGACACTGCTTAGGTTCTTGGGGCTGGCGCTGTTGGCAGCGTGCTTCAACCCGGGACACGCAAGTGCACAGATGCTCCAAGGAAAATTTACGTTGCCATTCGAGGCTCGCTGGGGCCAGGCCACGTTGCCGGCGGGCGACTACTGGTACACGCTGGACAGTGTGAGCGCGACTTGTGCGCTGCGCCTCCATCGCGGGAACAAAAACGTGGGTATGATTTTCGCCAAGGCTCAAGACGAGAAATACTCCGGCCCCGCGGAGTTGAGCGTGGTGGGGGGTAAAGTGCGCGCCTTAAGCCTGCCCGGGATTGGAGTGGTCTTCGAGTACGCACCCCAAAACGACAATTACCTCACCGCACCCGAGGAGAGGGAAATTGCCCAGGTCGTGCCAGTCGCCACCGCAGGCAAGTGACAACGCTGGATCTCGACGTGGAAAATCGAGGGCCAGAGCACCAGCCGCTCTGGCCCTCTCCGTTTGCGCACTCTCCGTTTGTGCATTGCATACTGAGGAGGTGAGGGGTACACTATCGGTCCGCCTAGGGGTCAAAACGGAAATTCCGCTTTCACCCACTGTATATCCGCTAGGAGAACCCATGGAATTACGAAAAGATGGAACCTTGACGGGGCAGGACCTTGAGCGCCCCCACTCGCAAATCGCCGCTATTCCTTTCCTTCCCAGACAAGCCGCCTGCCCAACTGGCAGACGCGGTGGTGTAACCCGCCGCGAATTCATCGGCAGCGCTCTGCTCGCAACCGCCGGCGCTGTGTTCAGCCGCGCCGCGAAACCACCGCGCTGGCAGATTGGTTGTTACACGCGACCGTGGGCGCAATTTGATTATCGCGTGGCGTTCGACGGTGTCGCCGCCGCCGGCTTCAAGTATATTGGCCTGATGACGACCAAGAGCAAGAGTAACTTGATCATCTCGCTGAGCACGACGCCCGAGGAAGCCGCCGCCATCGGCGCAGAAGCGAAGCAGCGCGGACTCAAAATCATTTCGATGTGGAGTGACCAGTTCTCCACCGATAACACCGACGGCCTCAAACGCATCATCGAGAATTCCGCCGCCTGTGGTTGTCCAAACCTGTTGCTGGGGGGGACTGACGAGAAACACGCTGACGCCTACTACAAAATCGTCGCCGAATGTTGCGATTACGCTGCGGCCAAAGGCGTCGGCCTCGCCGTCAAACCGCACGGCGGCAGCAACGCCAACGGCGCGCGGTGCCGCAAGATTATTGACCAGATCGGTAACAAGAACTTCCGCCTCTGGTACGATCCCGGCAACATTTTCTACTACTCGGACGGCAAACTCGACCCCGTGGACGACGCCGCGAGCGTAGACGGCGTGGTGGCCGGCATGAGCGTGAAGGATTTCCGTCCGCCAAAGCAGGTCGAGTTGACGCCGGGCACCGGTAAGGTGGACTTCGCGAAGGTGCTGTCCCGTTTGAAACAAGGCGGCTTCACCCACGGCCCGCTGGTCGTCGAGTGCCTCGACCCCGGCGACCTGGCCCACGTCAACGCCGAGGCCGTGAAAGCCCGCCGTTTCCTGGAAACCCTCACCGGTCAGAAGGCGTAAGAGAAAATAGCCACGCCAGGAGTCAATCAGCCCGATTAAGGTTGGAGCTTGCGAACGACAGAGTGATACTTAAGTATCACTTTTGTGAAAACTCACTTGGTTACAACATTGAAAAGGAAATTGTTCGAGAAGGGGCAGCGGGTGAAATTTGACCCGCCGCCCCTTGGGTTTTTAGAAGGAAAGTCCCAGTCAAAATGAAAACTGCCGGAACCCAAGCACTGGACCGCCCGATGCAGGAACTTCCCTTCCTGTTCCCAATTCCCTACAACCGACAATGCAACGCCGCTAGTGGATACACGTCGATGGGTTACTAACGTTGAACACATTTGAGAACCAGTTGTTGGAGCCGCAGGAAACGTCATAGTCCTCTAAGTCGTTGTTCCTGTTACCCTCGGCACTATTGAGAAAAACGCTGTTCGAGCCAGATGTGACAAAGATGCGGATGCCCGTGTCATTGTTCCCTGAGGCCATGTTCAAACTAACGTTGTTATTGGAAGAGTTGTAAATGTCAATGCCGTCCTCGACGTTCCCGTCGGCATTGTTAAGCGTTACTAGGTTATGGCCACCGCCCCATATCAGGATGCCCCCGTTCACTGACTCGCTGCCGTTTCCCACGGCGATGTTACTGGAAACAGTAGAGCCGGTAGAGTTGAAGAGAGCAATACCGTTCTGGGCGTTTTGCGTTGCCGTGTTCGTGAGCACCTTCAAGCCGGTGACGGTGTTGTTGACCTGGTCCAACAGGTCGGTGGAGAGGCCGTACAAGTTGTTTGATAACACGACATTCTGGACGGTGGAATTGTCGACGTTGTCCAGTTCAATACCGTAGGTGAAGCTCTGTATTGAGCTCAGGCCGGGGCTTGGTCCGGTGATGACAATGCCCGTTAGCCGGACACTGGGGAGGTGCACAAGAATCCCGTGGCCGTTCCCGTAGGTGGGCGAAGCAGTCCCGCCGCCCGTTATACGGTAACCGTTCAGATTGAGTTTGACATAGCTCGCCTGGATGTCTATTCCGTCGATCCCAGCACATGACAAGTTTTGGGTGAGTGTGTACAGCGCTGGTGAGCTGGCGGTCCCTCCCGCGCTGATGGTGTACGGACAGGAGCTGATCGGTGTTGCGGCCTTTGCCGGACAAGTCGCTGCCAGAATTGCCGCAAGCGTTGTGACGACTGCAAGGCTCAACTGCACCCGTTGGCTTGCGCATCTTCCCCCTTCATGGTCCGCAAAAACTTCTGCCATGTCGTTGCCTCCTCTTTGTTCTGTTCGGGTTTCAGGATGTTAACCCTTGCTCCAGGGTACCTTTCCCCAGGGCCACTGTCAAGCGACGTTCTAGCCACTGTCGTTAGCCACGGCACTGCCGCGACGCGCAGGCTGGAGCTAAAGCCACGCCAGAAACCACCTCCGTCTTACGGGGTTGCCGGAAGGGCAGGGCTTCAGCCCCGCCGAAATCGCGCCTCCGGTCATCTGTTTGTCCCGTGCCCCGCGCAATCCCGCAGGCGCAGGACTGCGCGGGGCACGGGACCCAGGGATAATCAGGAAGCCTTGTAACGGCGAGGCTGAAGCCCCGCCCTTCCAAACTCGTAGTGAGAAATGTGGGCTGGGTGTATTCTTGGTGGGAGTTGGGGATCGGAAATTCTGGAACGGAGGCTTCCCGTTATGAAAACGTCCAAGACTGGCGCTGTGATTTTGCGGGCCGATGGCGCGGCAAGGGGCGAGCCAAAAGAAGAGCTTTCCAGCTGCGCGTTGGCCGAACGGGGAGCTGTGCGAATTTCGGCCGATACGGTTGCACATGGGTTCCCACAACCTGAATCCGGCGCTCGCCTGACTCTCGGGCGGCGCGAGATGTTGCGGGCGGGACTGGGTGGGGCGGCGGGATTGGTAGCAGGGCTTGCTTCGCGCGGCTCGGCAGCCTTGGCCGCGCAAATAGTTAAGGACAACGGCAAACGGACCCCGAAGCATCGCGTCATCGATGCGCACAACCATCCCCGGTGGATCGGATACGATGGGGCGCGAATCATCGAAGATATGGATGCCGCCGGCATCGAGCGAGCTTGGCTGTTGAGCTGGGAGATCCCGGAACGCGAACTCGACACTTCCTACTATGCCACGCTTAATCCGACCGGCATCGGCATTCCGTTCCGTGACGTCATCGATGTTGCCGAGCGCTATCCCGGCCGGTTTATTCCCGGCACCACCACGGACCCCCGTGACCCGCACGCTCTCCAGCGGCTGAAGGCCGCGGTGAACATCTACCGGGTGCGGGTCTTCGGTGAATTTAAGCTCCGCATGCGCTATGACGATCCCGATGCCATCCGGCTTTTCCAATATTGTGGCGAACTGGGCCTGCCGGTGGTTTTTCACTTGGACGTGACCTTCCCCCGGAACGGAGTGCCGAGTGGCTGGCAATGGTGGTACGGGGGTGGGATTGAGAATATGGAGGCGCCGCTGCGACTTTGTCCTCATACCCGGTTTCTAGGCCACGCCCCGGGGTTCTGGCGGGAAATCTCCGCCGATGCTGACCAGGAACCCCAAGCTTATCCCACCGGCAAGCCTATTGTAGGTCGAGGCCGCATCCTGGAATACCTTGATAAGTTCCCCAACCTCAACTGCGATCTCTCGGGTGGCTCCGGCCATACGGCGCTCAGCCGCGATTTGGATTTCACGCGCAAGTTTCTGATCGACTACCAGGATCGCCTGTTCTTCGGCCGGGACGAATTCAACAACAAGCTCTACGATCTGCTGGTTTCACTGAACTTGCCTGATGCCGTCCTTGCCAAGATTCTCGCCGGTAATGCCTTGCGTCTGGTTCCGGTGTAGGAGGGTAATGCGGCGCAAGCTTCGCCCTCCAATCCGTCGGTCCACGGGGACGGGTGAGAGGGTCGAAACCGTGGTGCCTACTTCAAACTGGATCCAGGGCATACTTGTTCGTGCTGACCCCCTCACCCACCGCCTTGCGGTCCCCCCTCTCCCCCAAGGGGGCGAGGGAACATAAATTCTTAGTTTTGGTATTCTGTCCATAATGGCAGGCGGCAGAGGCGCGTTGGCCATACGAAGGGTTGCGAATTTGGACAGCCCTGGTCATAGGTCGCGCTACAAGACGCCAAACTGCACCTCTACCCCCGCGTGAAACAAAGGGCAAGGCAATCCAATAAAATGATAAAATCCTCAGCGACGTGAAACTTAGAGCCTTGCCATTCTTGTGGTGCAGTCTGACGTTAATCATCGGAGGCTGTCCGAAGCGGCAAGCCCCCACGCGAATCGTGTACGTTCCTTCGCCGCCACCCGCGGCCACGCAGGCTTCCGCCGCAGACGCGCCGACCATGGTCATTGAAGAGCCGGCGCCACCCGAACCCCCAGCGGCGTCGCCTCAGCCAACCCCCACTCCTGAGCCAGCGCGGCGGCGACGCGTCCTGCGCAGGGAAACACCGGCCGCAGCCCCTGCGAACACCCCCGATACGGCGGAGCCGCCTGCTCCTCCGGTGCCCTCATTGGAGCCGCGTGAGAGTTCAGCCCAGCAAGCAGCCCTGCGCCGCCAAATCCAAGGGTTGCAGGATGACGTCCGGCAGCGAATCGCCAAACTCAGCCGAGCGGGACTATCCGGCGCGGATCGCAAGACCCTCGACGATGCGCGCACCTTCTTCGCGCAGTCCACTCGGGCTCTGAATGAAGCCGATCTCCAACGCGCGCTTAACCTGGCGCGTAAGGCCTCCCTGCTGGTTTCAGCGCTCGAACCGTAATGCGCCACATATGAGCGACCCCCATTTGACAATTGAGCAACTGAGCAATATTTTGTTGTTATTATGAAAGTGAATCAGTGATTGCAGAGATGGATTTCTTCACGGCGCCGACCACCAAATTCCGTTTGTTTTGTGAGGTTCACGTAAACGGGCTGGAATGACCATTTTCAATCGACAGGTATCAGGGCAACCCTTCGACCTCCTCGTGATTCCAATGGATTTAGATATAGAGTCCCCGCGGTTGCCAGGTAAGCGCCCCATTGGGCTCAAAACCAAGAAAAGGAGGTACGGATGCTAGCGAAAATCTCGCACAACCGGAGCGCTTGTATCGCCGGCTTCGTTTGCGTATGTCTATTCGTTATATTAGCCCCGTCGCTGACGGCGCAAACGTATGGAACGGGAGCATTGACAGGCACGGTTATCGATCCCTCTGGCGCCCCGGTTGCGTTTGCCATGGTCACGGCGACAAGCATAGACACTGGCCAGGTGCAACCTGCGGCCACGGGGACGGACGGCACTTATACCTTCAGTCTGCATCCGGGCGACTACCATATGAGGTTTGAGTGTCGTGGTTACAAGATAGCGGAGTTTCCTTCGGCAACGATCAACGAGAACGAGACGGTGGTTTTGGATCGGAAGCTCGAGGCGGACGCGCAAACGAATAATAATTCAGCAGCGCCTGCTCAGCAGCCCGCACCGACCCCTTCCAATAACCCGACGGCGCCTTCGCTGGAGGATCTCGGCATCACTCCGGCCCAAGTCAAGGGCAATCCCAAGGCTCAGGCACTCCTCGACCGACGGACACACATGCTTAAGGTCCATCAACGGCTCGGATTGATAACGATTGCTCCTTTCGCCGCCACGCTCATCAGTTCCGCGACCGCCGGTGGAAGGCAGACCAGCACCACCGGGCGTGACCTGCATGCCGCTCTGGGTGCGACGACGGTGGGGATGTATTTCACGACAGCTTACTTTGCCATCCGGGCGCCCAGAATACCCGGCACACAAACCCGAGGGCCCATCCGCCTGCACAAGGCCCTGGCCTGGATTCATGGTCCGGGAATGGTCCTGACGCCCATCCTGGGGGAGATGGCTTTCGCTCAAAAGAACCGCGGAGAAAAGGTTCACGGGATCGCCTCGTTCCATGGGCCGGTGGCCATCGTAACGGGAGCGGCATTTGGATTGGCAGTAGTATCTGTATCCTTTAAATTCTAAAGAGGGCTTATGCTGGGAAAACTACTGATTGGTTGCCTATTGTTATTCCCTCCCGCCCTTGCCGGAGCGGATAGCCAATGGGTGCTTGATCAAGGCACTCTCACCTATCATGTCTCACATCCGCTTCACCAATTCGATGGCGTCAGCCGTGCGGCGCGCGGCAAGGGCGTCTGTCACGATGGGCAATGTGATTTTCTCATCGCGGTGCCCGTGAAGTCATTCGATTCGGGTGACAGCAACCGTGATCTTCACACGCTGCAAGTGACGCGCGGCGCGGAATTTCCCATCGTGACCGTGCGCACCCGAATGCCCGAATCGGCTTCCACATCAGCGACGATCTATCTCGATCTGGAGATCCAGTTCACCGGCCAGACAGCCCAGTACAAGCAGATTCCATTCCAACGGGTGTCTCAGGGAAACGAGACCCGGATCACGGGAACAATTCCGGCAAAGTTAACCGACTTCAAGATCGACCCGCCGTCGCTTCTGACGATGCCCATCAAGAACGACATTCCAGTGCGCGTCGACCTGACTTGGCGTCCGATGTGAAGGGCTGGCTCGTGTCCCTCCGTTCTGGTCGGCACATGCTACCAACAGCGTTAGAAGAATCATGAATCAGCAACGCTGGGTGAGCAGCATTCGGGCAGTGTTCTGAGCTCCAGCGGCGAACGCAGATTTTACAGCAAGTGCAAAATAGGAGGCCAGCGATGAAAACATTCGCGGCAGGCGTAATCGTAACCCTTGTCTGTATTATCGGGGGGGTGTACGCCTACTTCGCAGGAGGCTTCGCGCCGGTCGCTACCGTCTCGGTTCCCATGCCGTTCGAAAGGAAACTGGCGAATATGGCGCTGCATGCGAAATTGCAAAAGGAAATGCCAAAGACGGTCCCGATTGAAGCCAATGAAGCCAATTACCTTGCTGGCGCGCATGAGTATCTCACAAATTGCGCGGTGTGCCATGGGGTTCCGGGGAAGGAGAAAACTGCGATCGCCCGCGGAGAGTTTCCCATACCGCCGAAGTTATTGGAGGGGAAAGGCGTCACTGACGATACGCCCGGCGAGACTTTTTGGAAGGTGGCGTATGGAATTCGGCTGACGGGAATGCCGGGTTTCAACCAGAGCCTGTCCGAGACCCAGATGTGGCAGATCTCGCTGATGCTGGCGAATGCGGACAAGCTTCCCAATTCGGTCACCGAGGTGCTAGCGGGACAACCCGAGACGCCCAAGCCGGCGCCAGCGACCGGAGCCGGCCACCCAACTGCAACGAAGTAGTTTTCAGGTAGGGGAAAGGCGGGGCGAAACACCTGGCGATCAGGAGATCTTATCTTGTTTAACAACCTGCGAAACAAAGTGATTGCTTGGAGAAGCAGGTGCTGAGCCGTCATGGGTCCCAAAGCGGATCTCCATGGGTGTGTTCTTAGGGAAGACCACGTCCACGCCACGCGCCACAAAGTGAGAATAAACCGCCCAACCCGCGCCATAGAAAGCAAAACCAGCGCTGACTGGACGTGAGTGAGCCAGCAGGCTGGCCACGGCGCCCACGAATCCCAGGCTTGCTACACCCCTTATTCCTGCTCCGCCATAGTCCGCACCATGCCCAACGGCGCCCGCGTGGATTCCGCGCCCTTCGTCGAGGTCCAGAGACGTGGCCGCCAGCAAGACGTCGATGGCGGGCATGACGTAGTTCGTCTTGGGCGTTACAGCATGGGCGCCGCCTTCGGCATCGAGCTGCAAGTGACCCTCTGAGTCAGCGTCGACTGCTTGCAGGCTGGCCTCAACCTTGCGGGGCGCGCCGGGGGTAAGCTCTAACTGCCGAAACGTAAAGCGGAGTTGTCCGTTCCGGCCGAATAGACGGGCAGGAACCGCTTCCATGATGGTCCCGTTTAGCCGCGCGCCTTCCGGGAGGATCAGGGTATGGTCAGAAGAAAAAAGAGGTTGTGATACCACAGCGCGAACCGGAGTGTCCCGGTGGTCAGTCGCTGAACTCAGGGGCGAAACCAAGCGGACGTGAACGAGGCTGCCAGGTGGTATGGGCCCTCCCATTTTCTCCAACTGCCGGGCTGAGGGAGTTTCTGAACCAAAGGTCAAGGGCGTTTTGAGTTCAGCCGTGAAGTTTGTGCCCACCGGCAATGACGGTCGATGGTAGGGCAATCTCGCTGACAGCGCCGCCTTCAGCCGCTGCACCTTGCCCGGCGCGGTCACATTGTTGATCGCTGCCTCTTCCTGGTTCAACACCTGCTGATGAACCTGTTCCACCTTGCTCGCCAGGCGTCCTTTCTTCTTCTTTTCGTTTCCGCCTGCAACCATATGAACCATGCTGGGCGCACCCTGCAGCACGTTAGTCTGCAAAGCGATGCGCTTCCCGTCAGCCTCCACCAGGGTGTTGAAATCTACGTGTGCGTGCCGCATGGGTGTGAAGTTGCCATTGGCGATAGCAAGGGCTCGGTCTTTGCGCGGAGCGTTGTCCACCTTAGTCACTTGCCCCATCACCCGGCTGCCCGCGGGAATCACCAAGTGGTCAAACACGTAGATATTCTCGACCACCTTTCCCTCCACAGGAACACCGGCATGCTTGACGGGAACTTTCTTGGTTAAAACGATATGAAGAGGCGCTCCCACCGGGACAGTCAAGGGAAGAGCGGCGAGGTCTGTGGGCCGATCCTCAGCAAAATTCACCCGAACGCAGCAACAGAGAAGGGCCAAGCATGCTATAGACAGGTACATGCGCGTCCACATTACCATGTGCTAAAACCTCCAGGGTTTGGTCCTTGTCTGCCTGAGCCCATAGGATGCTCGCAGGGGAAGCAAGGTTGGCCAAACGGGAAAATACCGGACCGGGCGGAAGCTATCTCTTGAACAGTTTGAGGCGAATATCGGGCCAATATTCCTTGAGCAGATTGAAGAATGTATCTTCTCCAACCATCACTCCCCAACGGCTAAGGTTCGCGGACATTGTCCGATCTTCTCGTGGGTAGTAGATATTGGAGATTCCGGCTGAGACACCGGCGCCCATGATTTCGGAGAAGTTAAAGGTCCTGTGACCCGCGTCAGTCTGCGTCACCCAGATGCGACTCACAGCATACCCGGTGCGTTTGAAAAAGCCGCCAGTTCCGAGACGAAAATAGCGAGGGTCTTCCCTCAGCAACGAGGGGACCACAGCTTCGGTCACGATATTCTCAATGGTCTGATCGGCGAACGAGGCTGCATAGCGTTTGATGTAGGGGCCCCAACTTTCCTCGCCCCAAGATTTTGGATCATCCTTCGTTTGTCCAAGTCCAGCGAAGGCTCCCGCGATGACGTACGCGTAAGGATCAAAGGAATCCTCCACAGCCAGTTTGAATTTCCCCTTTGCCGTCAGCGGCGCCATGCGGATATTGGGATTCTCGACCGTCCGGTAATTGGGGAGAACTCCAAAAATGCGGTCATTCTTCGGCTGGACAGCATCCGCGGCCGGAGGCTCGTTGTTTGTTGAAGTCGGGGACCCGGAGGTGGGGGATTGTTGTGCCTCCGCAATGTTACCTCCACAGACAAGAACGAGAAGCATCGGCGCGCACAGCGCGAGCGAACCATAACGTTCACGAAAATCCGGGGTGGAAGCATTCATGATGCGATGAGATGCGGAGAATGCTCGTCCCGTTGCATTTCAACATGATGACCGCGGTGGCCGGCATATTGAATAGCCGCAGGAAAAAATCCTGTGGCTATAGCTTAAATGCGGTTCAGAAAACGAATCGCGCCAGCAGATACACCGTATTATTGCCGCTCGCGTTGCGGCCCGCACCATCGTAGTTAATTGCGGCGCCGTTGAAACGTGTATATCCGGTATATTGAATGGCGAGCTGCAAATTCTGCATCGGCCAAACCGAGAAGTTAGTGATATAACCGGCGCCTCTCGGGTCGCCGTTGGCACTGCCGGTTACTGGGGTCGGTGATGCAAACAGCACGGGGTCGACAGTTCCCTCGGTATCGAACCAACCGAGCGTGGCAGAATAGCGATTGCCGAAATGGTATTCGGCATTTACCAGAGCCGTGTTCAGGTGGTGGCTGCTCTGTTGTGCTGCCCCTGCATTGAAGGTTGCGGCCAAATCTGAATTCTCGCGGATATACGTGCCGCGCAGCGAAAACACGTCCTTCCTGAACAACGTGCGATCGTACTGAAAGTCCATTGCCCAGTCCGTGTACACATCCTTGAGGCCGACTATCGCCTCGGGGGTCGACTCCATATGCATTCCATAGCTGCCTATTTCAAACTGGGTCGTCGGCGTCGATTCCTGCCAAGCGACGCGCCAGTATGGCGCCACCCCATGGATGTTGAAGGGAGCACTTCCTGGATTAGGTTGAGGACCACCCACATGGTCCGAGCGATAAATCGTTCCATCCACATACAGATGATTGTCCCACATTGCGTAGCCACCGAATCCTGCGACGTCCTGCGCCAAAGCGCCTCGAATGATGGGAGCGACGGCAGGAGTGGGTGCGAAGTCGCTAGAGATCCACGGGAGACCCCATGCCGGCGTATCATTCCAAAGGTCCTCTACGGTTGGGTTGTTATTGAAGTTCACGCCGTAATCGAGCTCCTTACCCGCGAAATTCCTCTTATTCGCGTAGCGGATATCCGTATTATCGATGCCGAAATGGTCATCTTGGGTGTCATAGGTTACTTGAAAAAAACTGCCGACATGGGTTGTCCATGCCCCAGCAAGAAAGAGCGACAGATCCTGAGGAAATTCAAAATTGCCATTCTGGGTCCCCGGCTGGGGTGATTTGGTTGCGGTGAATGAGGTCTCGAACAACACGGAAAGGGGCAGTGAGGCGAGAAGATCAAGCCCTGCATGCCGCTTACTTGAATTGTCCGTAATCCCTTGCTTCTCCTTATCTTTATCAACATAACCGAGCAGCTTGAATTTTCGTCCCGCAGGGTTCAGTTCCGGAGGCGTGTAGTGGCAGCCACTGCACGGCAATCCCGTCTGGCGCGAATAGCTCGGAACCGCCCGCACGCTGGTCGGATTCAGTGTGGCAAGAAATGCGAGAGAAAGCGCAGGAACTGACGCAAGTAAAGAAATCGCAACTTTTTTCATAGCACTCTCCTTGTAAGGTGTTTTACCTCACCGAATATTTGGGCCCCGGCCGCGCTGGAGCTTGGTAGGGAGGTTGAGCGATGGCGCGGTAAAAGGCGATGACCGCCTCGATGTCATCCTGACTGAGCGTCTTTCCCCAGGGTGGCATGGAAGCTGACTTCCCCGCCGCGGCTCCACCCATCGTAATGACGTTTCGCATGAATTCGTCGCGGAGAGCGTTCAGCGTGGCGCCATCGTTGGCCAGCGGCGGATTGGGATTCAGGTTCGAGCGGTTGGAGGGGCCGGCGGGCGTGGAATCCGCATGGCACCAAACACAATATTGGTAGAACACCCGCTTGCCTTGCGCCTGCTGATAATTGAGCGGAATCACATGCTGCGAGTCGTTCCAATCCGGTTCGCTATCGTATGCCCGCGCCAGGGGATCGGGCGTGACCGCAGCGCGGTGGTGGCGACAGGAAGTAGCCAACCCAGCGACCAGAATGAGCGCGATGAGTAGCTTCGTTTTCATTGGCCCCTCCCGGATGCTCCGCGAGCATGGACGGGGCTGCCCTGTTTGAGCGTCATCAGATAGGCGGTCAGGGCGGTGCGCTCCTCGTCAGTGAAATCTCGATGGGGTTCAATCGCGTCAGGCTCCAGCGACTGCGGATTCTTGAGCCATTCCTCGATCCAGGCGGCGTTGATCCAGTTGCCGACATTGGTCAGATTGGGGCCAACGTAGCCGCCCGCAGAACCGATGGTGTGGCACGACTGGCACTGATACTTCACCTCATAAAGTTCCTTGCCGAGGCTCGCCATTTGCGGAGTGAATTGTTTGGAATCGACGCTGGCCGGATTCACCGTGGGTGTTTGCATAACCATGCTGAGGTAATCTGCCAGGACTGAAACCTCTTCGTCGGTCATGTTGAATTGCGGCATGCGGAAGGTGAGTGTGGGGCGCAGGGTTTGGGGATTTTTCAAGAACTCGGCGATCCACTTTTTCTGCGCGCGGCTTCCTTCGTTGGTCAGATCGGGCGCGAGTGTGCCACCGTATCCATTGAACCGATGGCAGACGTAGCACTTATAGCGCTCATAGAGCTCGCTGAACGTCCCGCCCGGGCGAAACTGCGGGAGACCGGGAGTGAGAATCAGGCCTTCCAATCCTGCCGTGGTGGATTTCCCCGTCATGCTCAGGAGCGCCGTGGTGAGGGCGTCCAGGTCACCGGGAGAGAGCGAGTACTGCGGCATGCGCGCCGCAACATTCACGGAGACCGGATCGGTGATCTTGGCTTCGATGTAGGCGACGGGCGTGCGGAGAATCTTCGAGTTGCCGAATTCCAATTGCGAAACCGTTTTGCTGCCCAGGCTTGTCAAGTCCGGTCCGAAGTCTGTCTGCGGCGCCAGGCCCTTAATGGCATGGCAACTGGAGCAACCCTTTTCCGCGAATAAGCGCCGCCCAAGCTGGACCTCATCGGGAGCAGGCGCCTCGAGTTTCGGGACGTCGCTTAACAGGCTCGGATCGGTGAGCTTTGATTCGATATATCGAGTTACCAAAAACAGGTCCTGGTCGGACCACTGATAACGCGGCATCTCGGCATGGGGTAGATACGCCTGCGGGTTGCGCAGCCAAGCTGCCAGCCAATCCGGATTCACTTTGCTCCCCGCTTTGGTGAGTTCCGGGCCAATGTCGCCACCAATCAATTTGGTTTCGCCCGCGCGCGTGACCGCGAGCGAATGACACGTCGTGCAGAACATCTGGCGGAAACGCGTCTCGCCTTGATCGATCAGGTCAGGCCGTTTTTCCCAAGCGGCCACCGTGCGGGGATCAAACTTGCAGGGCGGTATGGGCCCGCTTGCCAACGTGCTCAGATAGCCGGAAAGGGCGCGCAGTTCCTTTTCGCTCAGCCGAAACTTGGGCATGCGCGGCTCCTCTTCGTTTTCGTAGCCGTTAACAAGCACGCTGCCGTCGCTCGCCGTGATGACACGTGGTGCTTTCAGCCACTCATAAATCCAGGCGCGGCTTACCTTGGTTCCGATATTCGTGAGGTTCGGGCCCAACATCACCGGCCGCTCGATCCCCTGCAAATGATGGCAGCCCACACAATTGAGCGTGGCAAGAAGCTCGCGGCCCCGATCGAGGCGCGGTGTCTGCGACAACCCGGCGCGATGGCAGGTCCCGCAGGAAGCTTGGATGTAGCGAATGGGAAGGATTGGTTGTTCCCAGGCGAGTGTCGTCTCATGCGCGTCGCGAACTTCCGTGGCCAGCCCCTGGCCGCGATGGCACATGACGCATCCCCAATCCCGCACACGGTGGGGGACCCCCGGGTGAGCGCGAAAGGGTTGCGGTACGGAAGCACCCAGCAGGCTTGGCTGAGTAATGCCTTGATGGCAGGTCGTGCAGCGATCGACCACCTGCATTTGCGGAATCCAGATTTGGTTGATCTCAGGACGGAAGTCGGCAAGCAGACGCTTGGTATCCGGCCGCGACTCGGCGAAGCGGACGTAATCCCTCTCGTAGCGTCTCCAGTCGCTCAAGTAGTCGCGAACCGGCGAGATGGCAAGGACCAGGAGAAAGACCACGCTCGAAACCGCGAAGATCAAACGCAGGCGCTTTGTGACTTTTCCCATCTCTTCAACAGGCATTTCAGCTCCAGGGCCAGACCCAGGACCAACCCGGGCCCCTGAAAAAAGTCCCTACCGCCGTTAGCGTCAGGGCGACGGCGATGAACCAGGTCATCACCCACCACGGCAGCGGCCGCGACCCCAGGAATTTCTGGAATCGCGAGCTGCCGGTGGAATTGAAATAAGGAATCAACCCGAGTGCTCCTACCAGAGCGGTGGGAACCAGCACGGTCCATGCGTCGTAGATGGCGAGCAAAACAAACAGTACCGCGAAGGCTCCTGCATAAATCTGCAACCGCCGGCGGCTACGGTGCGCCCAGAGCGGCTCGCCTTCGATATTCACATCAAAGTAAGGAATGACTACGAGCGCAAGAACCACCAGTGTGGGAATCAGAACTCCAGCAAGGACGGGAGGAAAGTAATGGAGCAATTCCTGAAGTCCCAGGAAATACCACGGCGCCTTGGCGGGATTGGGGGTGAGCAGAGGATTGGCGAGTTGCTCCAGCGGCGCGTCCCAGAAAAGCGCCAGCGCCACAAGTACAATTGTGAGAACTTGAAACGCGATCGATTCCCGCAGGATGACGTGCGGGAAAGACATGAGCTGCGGGCCAACCTCCTCTTTCACCTTGGCGGAGGTTTTACGCGTGATGAAAACAATCCGCCGTGGCTGCCGGAGGGCGTCCGAGCTGAAACCCACTTCGTAGCTATTTTTCTCACTCATGATCATCTCGCACCGTGAGTCCGCCGTCCTTTTGAATTCTCCAGAAATGCGCCGCGATAAGGGCTACGGCAGCCAGAGGCAGGACCACGCAGTGAAGCACGTAGAAACGCAGCAGCGCGTTCTGCCCGATGATGTGGCCGCCCAGCAACAGGAAACGAATAGGGCGCCCGAGGACGGGAACGTAACTGATGATGTTCGTTCCGACGGTGATTGCCCAGAAAGCCAGTTGATCCCAGGGAAGCAAATAACCTGTGTAGCTCAAGAAAAGCGTGACCAGCAACAAGCCCACACCAATTACCCAGTTGAATTCGTGCGGTGGCTTATACCCACCGCGATAGAAAACATGGAACATGTGCCAAAACACCGCCACCACCATGGCCTGAGCCGCGAGGCGGTGGAGGTTGCGGAGAAAGACTCCATTCGACACCACGTAAATCAAATCCTTCATGTCGCGGTAGGCGTCCGGCACGGCGGGATGGTAATAAAACATCAGCAGAATCCCTGTGATCGTCAGCACCACGAAAAGGAAGAACGAAATCGACCCCAGATAATATGTGGCCCTGACGCTCAGAGATTTTTCGCGCACCTTCACGGGCAGCACGTGCAGTCCAAGATTGCCGAACACCGCCAGGCTGCGGGTGCGATTGGTGCGCGCCGGGCCACGGCGAAAGATCGAGCGCCAGGCGCGTGTTTGCCGGAGCTGTTCGAGCCGTTGATGGGTCCAACCGATTGTGGCCATGCGTCCTCAGACTTTCAGAATCTCCGTTTCGTTGACAACATCGAGCTTGTCGACCACCAGAACTCCGTCTTCCCCCACTGTTACCGCAAAATGAGGGAGCGGCCGGGGCGCGGGCCCTGCTTCCACGTTTCCGGTTCTGGAGAATTTGCTCCCGTGGCACGGGCAAGCGACCTGGTTTGACTCCGGTTTCCATTCCGTGATGCAGCCGAGATGCGTGCACACCGCAGACAATGCCCAAATCCCTTTGTCCGTGCGCACGATGTAAACCTGCTGGTCCTGAAGGTAGGTGACCGAATTTACGGGGTAGTCGTCAGGCGAGCCGGCGCGGAAGGTGGTGGGCGGCTCAAACAAAACGTTCGGCGATGCATACTTCACCGTGACCACGGCGGCGCCAAGCCCGGCAATCGTCAGAGCGCCCCCGGCGATTTCATTAAGGAAATCGCGACGGCTGACTGCGTTTTTTGCTTCCGGCTTTCCTGGAGGGTTCGGTTCACCGGGCATATTCACTCTCCCTGGTCTCTTCCTGCACGTTGTCGGGGTCGTGGTCAAAAACCTCAAAGGCTTCCATGGTGATGGTGTGCGCGGGGCAGCGCTCAGCGCAGAGTCCGCAGCGGATGCAGAGGGTTTCGTCTTTCACCATCACGGAGCCTTCCGTGGCGGGAAGTTCGCCAGGCGTCAAGTGTTGAAAAGTGATGGTATCCGGTCCCAGCGTCTCAACGATCTGCCGCTTGTCCGCTTCGGATACGGTCAGTTGTCCGAGGGGAACAAGTTGCAGGCAATTTTCCGGGCAGACATCCACGCATCCGCCGCAGAGGATGCACTCCGAACCTTGGGTATCGTTGCCGTCGAAAATCGTGTTGATCCAGCACTGGAGACAGCGGGAAGCTTCCCGGCGTGCCTCTTCTTCGGTGTAGCCGGTCTCCACTTCCGCCACGCCGGTGCGACGGTCGAGCGAAATCGTAGGAACCGAGAGCCGCGAGTATTCGTCGTAGCCCGCAGCCATCTGGTGATGGTCGAGCACTGTGATCTGCACATAGCGAGGTTGGGGCTTCCACTCGGAACCTTGCAGGTAACGGTCGATCTCCTCCGCGGCCTTCTTGCCATCGGCTACGGCGCTGATGATGAGGCGGGGGCCAAAGGCGATGTCGCCGGCGGCGAAAATACCAGGCGCCGTTGTCTGGAGCGTATCGGGATCAATCTTGACGGTTCCCTGACGCGTGGTCTCTATTCCGTCTTGTGGCTTCAGGAACGAAAGGTCGGAGGTCTGCCCGATGGCCAGAATCGCGGTATCGCAATCGAGAACGCTCTCCGTTCCGGGCTCGAAAGCCGGGTTGAAGCGGTGCTGAGCGTCGAAGACCGATGTGCAGTGAATCGTTTCCAGCCCCGTCAGCTTCCCGTTTTTACCCACGAACCCCCTGGGACCGCGCGAAGTGTGGATCTTCAGTCCTTCGTCGAGAGCCTCCTCAATCTCTTCCTCGAAGGCCGGCATTTCGGCGCGGGATTCAAGGCAAACCATGTGAACTTCCCGCGCGCCCAAACGCAGGGCGGTGCGGGTGACATCCATTAACTCCTTCATGGCCACATCGCGCTCCGCGTCGGTGAGACGGTCGGGAAGAAGGGATTTGCTGAGCGCATCGAGAGTCTGGAGTTGCTGCTTCCGGAGGGCCGTGCGCGCCACGTCTATCGCCACATTGCCCCCTCCGATCACCACCACGCTGCTGCCGATCGAAAAGCGGTAGCCAAGGTTCGCGTTGAGCAGGAAATCCGTGCCGGTGATGACGCCGTCAAGGTCGCGGCCGGGAAGCATCAATTCACGGCTGCGGTGCAGGCCAATGGCTAATAAGACGGCCTTAAACCCTTCCGCGCGCAGGTCGTCGATCGAAAAGTCGCCCAGGCGGCTGTTGAGACGCAAGTCAGGCCCCAGGGCGAGGATCTCGCGGACCTGCGCCTGCACTACATCGCGCGGCAAGCGGTATTCGGGAATCCCCAGGTGCAACATGCCCCCGGGCACCGGGGCAGCTTCGAAAATCGTGACGGGATAACCCAGCAAGGCGAGGTCATGCGCGGCCGCAAGGCCCGCAGGCCCGGAACCGATCACCGCCACGCGCTCCGAGTGAGTCACGCGGGCCTTCTCCGGGTAGAGGTCCAACGGAGTGCGCGATTCCGGCCCGTGACGCTCCGTGACGAAACGCTTAAGTGCGCGGATGGAGATGGGCGTATCAAACTGCCCGCGGCGGCAGGCAGTTTCACAAGGGTGGCCGCAAACCCGGCCGCAGATCGAGGCGAGCGGGTTTGGAGCGCGGGCGTATCGGTAGGCTTCTGCGTACCGGCCTGCCGCAATCAGCGCCACATAGCGGCCCGCTTGGGTGTGAACCGGACAGGCCTGCATACAGGGGAAGTTCGATTCCAGCCAATCCAGGTCGACGAGTTTTGTTCGCTGCTCGCTCACGCTGCTCCGCTCGATTCGCACTCAACGCCAATGCTGTTCACTTAAGGGTTTTTGGAAAATTGCTTTTCAATTTGTTCCTGGTGACCCCCTCACCCGGCCCGCCCCGGCTGGAGAAAGCGCCGGTAGCGGTCCACCCTCTCCCCCAAGGGGGCGAGGGTGGTAAATTCAAATTACCTTCCCCCTCGGTCGCCGCGGCGACAGAGGGGCCGGGGGTGAGGGGGTTGAATTGGGAACAGTCAGCTTAAGTGAACAGCATTGGACCCAAAAGCCTACTGATCCTTCGCCACCTCGATCCACGTGCTCAGCGCGTCACCGTGATGTCGACGGAGGCCGATCCACCCGCGACCGAAACGGATTGCGATGCAGGCTTGCCCACCTCGCCCCACGTCTTCAGCGTGTAGCTGCCGTCGGGAACGTCTTTGATCTCAAAATTCCCTTCCTTATCCGTCACGGCGAAGTAGGGCGTGGGAACGATCACCACGTAGCCGGACATCTCCGGGTGCACGTTGCAGAGCAGCGCGGCAACGCCGAGGTCATTAAAGGTGAACGATTTCTCCTGCCCCTGCGGCCAGGTTCCCATATTGTGAGCCAGCTTTTTGTTGCCGCTTATGGAGGGCCAGTAAACGTTGTGTCCCACCGGGTCGCTGTTCAAGAATTGCACCGTGGTGCCTTTCAGGACGACGAGCACGTGCGGGACGAAGGCCATGTGCTTTTGATCCGCCAGGGCGGGTTTCGCGGGCGCAGTGAACGTCTTGCCAGGGATGGCGTCAACATAGACGGCGATGTTTTCCGCAGACCGCAGGCCATGGGCCGTGATTTTGCCCTTGATTTCCCCGGCCATGGCCAGGGCTCCAAAGCTGAGCAACAGAAAGCTGAGTGCAAGAATCCGGTGTAGATTTTTCTTCATGTTTTCACCTCCAAGCATGGCAGAGCGGGCGTCTCGCCCGCTGTGGCGCGGGCATCCTGCCCGCAACTTTTTTCGGGGGCGGGACGCCCGCGCTACATCGACGCTCTGAAACAGGCGTTACGGCAGGCAGCAAATATGGCTTAGTGAGTAAGGAAACTGTGGCAGCGTATCGTCTAACGGATGGAATGAGCGTCCTCTTGTACATGCAAGTCGTGGACATCGTCAGTCCCTAACCACAAAGAGTACTTGCGCCACCACCGAAGATAGAGGGAAGCAAGACAGTGGGTCAGTGATTGGCAACCATGGCCATTGTGACCTGCGTCACAACGGATTCGTTAAAATGGACATAAAGCCCAACAATAAACACCTTTCGGGCTTAATTGCCGCACAAAGTTAAGCTTATGTTGATTTTTTCCTTTGTATGAACGTTGTGGCTTGCAACATAATAGCAGTAGCAAGGTGACCACATGTCCGATGATGCACCGCGCGGCCCCTACAATCTGAAGGTCATCGAAAACTGCTTTGGGTGTGTCACAAAAGACGAAGGGCTATTCTGTCAACTTCCCGACGCTGCGCTGGCCACGCTTAATACTCTCCGCCAAACTGCCTATTACCCCAAAGGGGCATTGTTGTTTGTTGAAGGGCAACGCACTCGCGGACTCTTCCTCATCTGCGCCGGCCAAGCGAAGCTCTACGTGAATTCCGCGGAGGGGCAGAGCCTCACGCTGCGGATCGTGGAGCCCGGTGAAGTGCTCTGCCTAAGCTCTCTGATTGCCGATGAATCCTACCCCGCCACCGCTGAAACGTTGTGTCCCAGCCAGGTGGGCTTCCTCCCTCGTCTGGCCTTTCTTCAGTTGATGCGTGCGCATCCGGATGTTTCCCTGCGGGTGGCCAGGCATCTGAGCATGGAAATCAGCAAAGCGTGGCAGCAGACGCGCATGCTGGCGCTGGCCCCGGATACGCACGCCAAACTCACTCAATTCCTTTTCGAATGGGCAAACAAGCACGGCCAGGTGACTGCTGACGGTCTGCGCATCACACTGCACATGACCCATGAGGAAATCGCCCGCAACATCGGCGCCTCCCGCGAAAGCGTTAGCCGCATCCTCAGCGATTGGAAGCAACGCGGAGTGATTCATGTGAGCGGTGGAACCCTTACCATCCCCAATCCTAAGGAATTTCGCGAGGCCATGGCTCCCGTGCGCTCAAGATAAAACGCCTATCCGACTCTCCAGCTTCGCACGGTCCACTCGGGCTCTGGATGAAGCCGACCTTCAATCCGCGCTGAACCTGGCGCGCAAGACCACCCTGCTGTTTTCAGCACTCGAACCGTAATGCGCCCTGCATAAGCGCCAACATCGCCTCTTGCCCCGGAATGATTGCTTGCAAGCGATCGACGAGGAGGGTTGTCCCCAACAGTCATCCAGCAAGCCAGATCTGCGTACGCCACTTTCCGGCGAGGCGGCTTTTCAAGCTGAATCCTGAGTTGTGGTTTAGGGGTGGCGGTAGAGTAGGAGAGGAAGTCGTCCCGCTCTGCGGGATCGCTTACTCTCCTACTCTACCGCCACCCGCGAAGCCGCCCTCCGCGCCATCCAATAGCTATAAGCAAGCAGCGCTGGCTGCCCGCTTCTTTGCTCTAGCTCGGATTTCTCACCACGCTGTGCCGCTTTAATTCAGGCGACCGGAAGGGCGGGGTTTTAACCCCGCCGCAAAGCGGCTCCCAACCTTCTGTTCGTCTCGCGCCCCGCGCGAGACGGGGGATCAATTAGAAGCGTCGGTAATGGCGGGGTTAAAACCCCGCCCTTCCCCGTTCGTGGTGAGAAATTCCGGCTAGCCCCTCAACGCCACCTTATGGTAACCTCATCGACATGGGAAACCCTGCCATGGACGCAGCGCTGGACGGTCTCCTGGACCCGTTGAGCCGCTGCCTCGACGCCGAGTCAGCCCGGCGAATGACTGAATTCCGAATTGATCCTGCGGTGCAATCGCGGATCGACACCCTCGCCGAACGCGCCAATAATGGCGTGCTCAGTGAGGAGGAACGAGCGGAATATGAGGCCTTCATCAATGCGGGGGACTTCATCTCCATCTTAAAGCTCAAGGCCCGGCGACACTTGGATTTGAATCGAAGCTAGCGATGGACGCCACCACGCGGGACCTTGTTCGGCGCCGGGCCGATAACCGTTGCGAGTATTGCTTGCTGCCTCAGGAGCACAGCGAGTTGACGCACCACATTGAGCATATCATCGCCAAACAGCACGGCGGGGGCGATGACGTTGAAAATCTCGCGCTGGCCTGCCACCGCTGCAACCTTTGCAAGGGCCCTAACCTCACGGGCGTGGATCCCGTCAGCGGTGAGCTGGTGCCCCTCTTCCACCCCAGGCGCGACCGCTGGGCTGAGCATTTTTTGTTTCACGGCGTGCGTATCCAGGGGATCACGCCCGCCGGTCGCGCCACCGTGAAAGTGCTCGCCATGAATGACGCTCGCCGCCTGGAATTGCGGTCCGAACTTCTAGCCCATAACCAACTCTGAGTCATGCTTACGCCAAGGCGCAAAGACCGCAAAGAATAATTGCTTGGATTGTTTGCGCCACCCGACCTTTGCCCGCATCTTCGGCCTGAGCCCGGCGACACTACGTAAATGGGAAAACGGTGAACGCGAGCCCAAGCTAATCAACATGGAGGACGAAAAGCCGCGGAGTAATCCCCCTTGCAGCCGGATAACTCCGCGCTTGCACGCTCGTTGAGATCACTCCCCGAGGGCCGGAGCTAAGTTGGTTCACCCCTTTGGGGTTTGGTCAGGGAAGCTCGAAGCCGGGAAGTCTCAACGCCGTCTTGTGGAAGGTCAAGGTGCGGGCGCAGCCGGCCCGGGCCCCCAGCGCCCCGATGAGGGCGTCGACAAACGAGCCGCCCCCCTCTTTAAGCGCGATCGTCGCCCTAAACACTTCCTGCTCGTTTTCGACAACACGGGTGTCAGCCTGGAGTATGCGCTCGAGAGCCGTAGCGATCTCATCGTCCGCAAGGCCGTAAGCGCCATCCAGGACCCACACCGTCTCGACCATCGCCACGATGCTGATAAAGCCGGGGTTTCCCTCGGTCAAGCGGAACTCGATAACGTCCGCGGCCATCGGCAATTGAATCGGGTCATCTTGCGCGAGGTAGCGAACCAGGATATTGGTGTCGAGCCCTATCATCGGCGTCGGGCGTGCGGCCGAAGCCCGGCGGCGCCCTCCGCGATGGCTTCACGCATGCGCTGCAAGGTCACTGGCCGGCGGGGGCGCGTAAGCATGCCCCTTAACGCCGAGACGGGGAGTTTGGGCAGGAGAACCACGGTGCCGTCAGGATGGACAAAAAACTTCACGCGGTCCCCCGGCTTCAAGCGGAGATGCTCCCGGATAACCTTCGGGATCGTGGCTTGGCCCTTGACCGTAATCGCCGATTCCATTCCTCCTCCTCGGAATTCTCCATAGACGAGGCGCCGCGATTCGGCTGGGCGCCCCGGCATGATGAGGGTGTCAACGACGGTCCGGATGAGCCGCAGTCGTTCCTGGGGCGAGAGATCCTGAATCTCGGCGACAATCCAGCCCTATATCTGCTTCTCCTTACGAAAGCAGGGATGATAGGATAGTGAGTGGACCCGTAGCGAGGAGCGCTTCACTTGCGCCTTTACGATGTCATTGAGCAAAAAGAAGCAGATTGACCCCATCCCGGACGAGTTCGCCACCCCCGAAGAAGCGGCCGAGTTCTGGGACACCCACGATACCGCCCACTACCCCCGGGCTTTTCGCACCGTCCGGGTGGTGGCGGAATTGCGAAACCGTCATTACGAAATACCCATCGAGGCCGATGTCATCAAGACACTGGAAGTACGTGCCCGGAAGGCGGGGGTTAGCCTGGGCCATCTCGCCAGCGATCTTCTCCGCCGCCAAGTCAGCGCCTCGGCGTGAGGGGTTACTTCCGACAACTATCAGCAGGTGACGGGTTCGCAACATACCGTTGCATCCACCGTGGGTCGGGGTTAGTATGAGCGTATGGGTAAGGTAAAGGAACTCGAGTTTCAGGAACCCGCTCCCGCCCTCGCTGATGAGGACGAGAAAACGCTCGCGGCGATTGACGAAGGCATTCGCGATGCCGACGCGGGCCGAACCGTGCCCGCGGAAGAAGTCCGTAAGCTCTTGCCCCAGTGGATTACCGCCTCCTCTACTCGCAAAGGTCGCTGAACGATCTCGGCGAAATTCTCGGGCACATCGCCGAGGAAGACGCTGAGGCCGCTTGCCGATTTGGCGCTTCCTTGCTGGATCATGTTGATCTACTCACTCGGTTCCCCGCCTCGCTCAGGGGCAGTAGTCAGAAGCCAGGAGTCAGGAGTCAGAATCGCAAAGAGAGATCAGCGCGATTATATCAAAGCCCGGGCGCCCGAGTGGCAGGCGCGCCCTTGCTTTGCGGTCACCTTCTGGCTACACTCGGGAGTAACCACTTGCGTGAATAAGTGGCAGGTTGTGGCGGAGGTACTGCGATGCCCACCATCGGTGAAGCGATTCAAGCGAAGAAATCCAAGGATGTCAGCCCTGCTGTGCAGGAGATCGGCGTCTTTCTAAATCTGACCAACGAGCGGAAGCACCCGCTCGACTTGGTGAGGGAACTCCTGTCAAATGCGGGCGCCCATCAGGTCGGTGCGACCAAGATAGAAATAAGCTACACGAAGGACAAGGAGGGCCACATCTTTGAGGTCTCGGATGATGGGTGCGGGATGTTCTACACGGGCAACCCGCTCCTGCCGGGACGCCTCGACAGGTTCCTGGGCCTGGGACTCTCTAGCATTGCTGGGATGGATTCTGACGAGTTCTCTTGGAAGGGCCTAGGCTCTAAACTTGCCTACCAATCGCGCCGTGTCGAAATCAATACGTGCGAGCCGCCCAATGGCATGTACGACGTTAAGATTAACGAACCGTGGGAGACGCTGAACCGGAAGGACATGCCCAAGGCTAGAATTGCCGAGCATCCGCCGGAGCAGAAGGGCACCCGAGTTCGGGTGATCGGCCACCCGCCACATTCAAAGGGCGAGGCGTTCAGCTTCGAGGACATCAAGACGTACCTCCTTCACCGGACTTTTGCGGGCTTCACGCTGAAGCGGCCACAGGCACCGACAATCACACTCTCTGTACTGGGGAGGATAGAGGAGCTCCCATTCGGGTTTCCCGAATTCCGAGAAATCGACTTCGACGACGTTGCTAAGTCTGGGGGAGTCAAGTTCGACAAGGCGCGACGCACATTGTTCGTCAATGTCGAGCCGAAAAGCTCCAAAGCGATGCGCGTACGACTCAAGGGCCTCCTCACCTGGGACCCGTCCCACTATGACTTGTCTGAGAAAAACTCAAACACGGGAGCCATTCTGTCCGTGAAAGGAATTCCCTATTTTGAAGTGGACTTAGCGAAGTACGGCGCCACGAGCATTCCGCACGCCAGGCCGGGTAAGGAGCGGACTTGTCTGGTTCTGGAGTGCGACGCCATCCAGGCCAAAATGAATATATCCAGAAGTGACCTCGTGGACTCTGCCGAGACGGATGAACTGAAGAAGGTTGCCAGCGAGCTCTTCCGGCAGGTTGAAACGTCCCAAGACTTTTTGGAGTTCAGGCGAGTGCCAGAGGAAGAGAAGAAGCAGGCACAGGGCGGGATAATTGACGAAGAGCAACGTAGAATCCAACTGGCTGAGCAGACATGGGTGGTGCTCCAGAGAGATGGCGGTAAGCTGGTCGTGCTGATTCGAGAGCCGCAGAGCGAGATGGAGGTCAATGCCATACTGTGGAAACTCGAGGCTTTGGACGCGTAGCCCTTTGAGAAATTCAGGACCCTTGCCTATATCGGTGCGGCAAAGGGCCCTGACCTGCTGGTAGATTTTCAGGAGGACAAATCTAGCGCCCCCTACCCGTTGACCGTGGTGGAGGTCGAAAGGAATTTTTACAACTATAAGGTGCACGGCCACACGCCGCCTCAGTACCCGAAAGTCATCTGCTGGGATGTTCCGACAAGTGGCAGGAAGGCAAAAATCGACAGCACAAAGAAGCCGTACAAATTTGTGCTTCAGGGCGAGGAGTACACGGTCCATATTTTCGCCATTAAACACATGGATAACATCAAGGTTATGACTCGGGAGGAGCTTCAGAAGAGGGGCATGAGGGTTTAGGTAGGAGCTGTCAGCCCGGACTCTCGCCTTTCTAAGCGCAGCCGCTTTTTTCAACCCCGAGGTACAAATGGCCGCGCAGTTTCCGGCGGCCGGCAGCGGGTCGCCACGGTCAGCCCTTTTCTGACCGTGGGCTCTTGTCGGGCCGGAATCTGTCCCGACTTATTCGTCCTCCACGGGATCCCTCCCGCAGGCGCACCACGATAAAGAAAGCGGAAAGAAAAGCACGCCGGGGTTTCGATCCGTCGGCTGACGGACGATAGAATACGGCGCGGTGGCGATAATGGCTACGGAAAAGACGCGGACCGCAAAATCGGCGGTCCGCGCTACCTCCTAAATTCCATGAATCTTCACGCCGGATTCAGGTTGAGATCCATTCCTCATGCCAGTGCCCGACGCGCTTAATATCAACGCCGATAGCGTGTTCCAGACGGATGAACTACGCGCCGTGCCTGCCGGCGAATGACTTCAGCGTTATGTCTGGCCCCCCGACCGTTAAGGGTAGAGCTTCCTGCACTTCACGCGGCAAGGCACGAACTGCCTTGTGGTGGGCGCGCACCATCAATGCAGGAGCTTCCTCATGATCTGAAGCGTGGATCATGTAGTACATGACTTTGCCCTTGGCATTCTTGTCGAAAATCGGGTACGCCGCAGCGAATCGGTATCCAAGTTCTTCCTGAAATCTCTTACGAACGATGTCGGCAATTTCCCAGCTGCTCCTTTGCTTCAGGTTGACCCAGTCATCCTTGCCCCACCATTTGGAAAGCTTCTCTTTGTTCTGGACAGCAGAAATGGCACGGTGGAGCCACCCGACCCCAAGAAAATAGAGCAACTCGATCTTATTGTTGGGTGGCTTCTTGTGCTCTGCCAATGCCTTGAGTGTTGTCCAATGACATTCAAACGTTCGCTGGTCCAGAAGGCAGAACGTCGCTTCCTTTTGCGCAATCCCGCCATCGCGCAATATCTTTTCGATGTTAATATTGAAATCACCGGGCACAACTTGGATCCTTCGGAAAAGGTTTCTCCCCTTTTTGTCTCGGGCCTCCGGCTGGGACTTCTCCAGTTTCTTCAGAGCTGCCACGCCACGTTTAGTCAACTCACAAAGAAAGAAATGACGTAGCCACTTAGGCTCGCTTTCCAATACGAGGGCTGCCGCCCAACAGTCCGGCTTGTCGAAGTATTGCGGCCCCGCGAAGCCGTCGATGTAAGCACCATGCTTGGTGATCTGAACGAAAAACTCAAGATACCGCTGGATGAAGCGCGCCTTATGTTCTGTCCAAATCGGGTCTTGAATCCGCTTGTATGTCCTTATTTTTACCTGCACGGATGGTCCCAAGTCTGGAAAAAGCGGGGCTGTAGTGGGACGTTCTTTCGGGCTATCGGCTGGTCCGCCATCGGACGTCATAGGTGATCCTTAAACTGTGACTCCAAGCTAGTCGCAAGGCTCTGCCGACAGGCTGAATCAGGGATGGGTGCCTCCGCTGTGAACGGAAACTCATCGTAGGTCTTTCCAGATAGTTCGCGACCGTTTTTCTTCTTCTGGACGCCTCCCCACTGTTTGAAGAAGAATGGCACCTTGGATTGTCGGCATTGCCTGAGCAGGCTACGCACCCAAGATTCGCGCATGGGTCTTGCTCCGGGCCCGCTCTCGCCGCCGACTATTACCCAATCTATATCCGCCAGATTAACCAGACCAAGGTCCTCGATTAGCGGTTCTATCGACAAAAACTTCACCGCTGCTGGGGTATGCCGGAGGTGTTGAATGCGAGGTTTGCCGTGCTTCACGTTCTCAACGCTTACCCCCCACCAGATATGACGCGTAGAGGTAGCAAATTTTAGCGGACCATTCAACATGAGCCGCAATCGCTCTGAGCGTTTGGTAAGAACCTGATACGTGTGCCAGGTCGCCTCCATCATGACTCTTACGACGCGGATAATATAATCATCCGGCACTCCAATATGAAACAAATCACTCATGGAATTGACGAACACCATCCTCGGTGACGTCCACACGAATGGCTCAAGGAGCTTTTCTGGCACGAGGCGAAGATCAAAACCCAGCTCGTAGGGGTGACCTTTCACTCCCCTAAACCGCTCCGCAAAAGTCTCCGCGTAACAATGCGTACAGCCGGGGCTGACTTTTGTGCAGCCGCGAACGGGATTCCACGTTGCATCCGTCCATTCGATTTTGGTTCTCGACGCCATCTTGAACCTTGATTCTCACCAGTATTTTAACAGATTGTTACCCTCAAGATAGTTTTGGGTCCGTGCTGGCTGGCATCAAGGTCTTTGTCTAAAAAGCTGGAGGGTGTGGTTTTGCCAATCTCCATTGAACCGCTTGCAAATCGCACAGATGATGTGGTCCACGCTTTCGACATTGGCGTGGCGCATACGTCCGGGCGGTTTTTGTGCGGATGTATGCGCCCCAGAAAAGCGCGGAGTTGTGCGCGCAGCGCACTACTCCGCGGTTCTCAATTTCGGCCCTCACGCAAACAGCCTTTCTTGCTGTTCAATACGGATGTGAGTGTTGATGCTTTTAAGCACAACTCGGGCGGGGATTTGGGCGAGTTCTTTGGGCTCGACTTTGTGGAGACCTCCGCCGTAGACGCGGCCCTCCGAAATCAGCTCGCTGGGCTTAATCCGCTTTAGGGCCTCGAAGACACGCACTTGAATCTCCGGCTGCGCAATCAGCGCCTCGCGCAAACGGCCTTGGGGATAGAGCATGAGGTACACATTGTGAGCGGTCGCTTGCGAGCGGTTCCAGATAAACCGGAAGGGGTGCTTTCCGTGGTTAGCGCGGCCCATGTAAGTGCATAAGAAAGGAGCGGGGGGGCGTTGCTCCTGCGAGTACCAGGGAGTGCGGCGGCTGGTCAGGTAAGTCGTGTGGATGTTCTGTGTGCGGCCCTGCTGAAGGTACTCATAGAGGCGCGGCCAGGCGCTCCGAATGCGCTCCTCCGGCTCATTACAATCGAGTAGATAGAGACGCGGCGTTACGTCAGGAGCGCCGCTGGGAAGGGCCTCGATAACGTCTCGCGTCAAATGCCGGGGCCCCGGAAGAATCGGCTTCAGGAAGCGTTGCGGCAAATCCAAACTTTGGGCGTCTGCCTCATTTAATACAAAGAAGCTGTTGGCTCCCGTCGCCAGCCCACGCTTGATCGTGAAGATGTCCCCGAGGGTTAGCTCGCCGGTGTCATTTGGGATGGCGCCGCCGGGAAACTGCGTCCACTTGCGCGACCAGTGCAGGGTCTCAATGGGCACCATGGCTTCTTTCTGGGGACGTTCGATGGGGCCGCCAAATGAGAAGCGAGGAGTATGGTCTGGCGGCGGGGGCAGTTTGCGAAACACGACAACGGCAGAGGAGACAAGTGCGTCGGTGAATTGCACGTCCGTTGGGCAAAAGCGGTGAATGTGCAGCAGCGTCACTCGCTCCGTCAGGTAGCGGCGCAGGGCTGCCCCGTAATTCACGTCCATGAATTCCGAAGGGATGAGCCAAATCGCCAGCCCTCCATCTTCCATCCAGTCGTGGCAGAGGAGCAGGAAATAGCAGTAGAGCCCTGCCAGGCCACTTACATCGAAGGTCAGCGACTGGGCCAATTGCTGCCGTAGGCGGTCCTTTTGTGAAGCTGTCAGGTGATGATGCCGGACGTAAGGCGGGTTGGTGAGGATCAGGTTGAAGCGCTGTGAGGGAAGGCGCTGCTCGGTGAAATCGCCCGTCACAATTCTCAGTCCGGTGTTTCCCCAAAGAGCGGCGGCAGCTTGCGAAAAGATCGGGTCAAGCTCAATGCCCATGGCTGCATCGATTCTCTCCGGCGGAAAAGCTTGAAGAAGCGCTGAGTAAAACGATCCGGTGCCGATGGCAGGGTCGAGGAAACGCACCGGTTTCCCTTCCAGCAGGGAGTGGGCATAGCGCGCAATGCTCAGCGCAAGCTCGGGAGGAGTGGCGAACTGTCCCCACTTGTTGCGTTCCTGCGCCGTCTTGAGGCTGTCAAGGCGCGCTTGCTCCTGCTGGCGGCGCTCCTCGACCTCATGTGTGGCGACTGCATTCATGGGCTGTTCAAATCCCGAGATGGTCCATGTCCTCGATCCGATGCTCCCAGATCCAGTCTATACCCTCCGCGGCTTCGTAGCCCAAATAAGCGGCGTCAAAATAGCCACAAAGGAAAAGGACAAAAACCACGTGCTCGCCATAAGTGGCTTTCAGTTGGGTGATTTTGATGGCCTCTTCCTTCCGGCGTTTGTTGACGTTCGTGAAGTCGCCCGCGGATTTCGCTTCGATGAGCAAGGGCATGTGCGGAAGCTCGGCGCTTTTGGGCTGGATCACCGTATCGACAGGTATCTTGATGTCTTTCGCATCGGCCTTGGGGCTTTTCACGTTGACGTTCAGGCGGAAGGTGAACGTACCCGGCTCCATCTCCGTGAGTGGCGTGCCGGCGGAATGCCCTTGCAGCTTGTAGCCACGCGCCGTGAGATATTGCTGGATAAGCGCAAGCTGGCGTTTCTCCTGCGCGTTTCTCACAATGGGTTCCGCGACCGCTCCGCATAGCCTGTCCGCCACGATAGTGCAGGAGCGGTACCGTTCTTCCTTGCTCGGGCGGCGCTTTTCTTCCAGCCACGGAAACACGTCAACATCCAGCATCTGCGAAAGGGTGCTGCAAATCCTGCGCAGGTGCTCCTGGGTAATCCCCGGCGACAGCCGAGGCGGAACCCTGCCTTCTTCCAGCGTTTCCACCACATTCTTGTTGGAGTCAGCAAGGCCAACTAACCGGTCGCGCGCAAGAGGCGGGCAGGTGGACATGCGAAGCGTCGGCAGAATGGCCGGGTTGGCCTCGATTATGCCGGGGGTGATGGTCGTCAGGTCATTGGTCTGCTTCAGGCCATGTTCGACGCTCTTGATGGTCTTCTTGCGGGTGTCCCGGTAAGCCTTGGGTGCGAACCTCATGAACCATCGATTGAACTGGTCAACCGAGGCGCGGGTGTCGCCCTTCCATAGGTGTGGTTTGTCAGCGTTAATTGCCATGGACAACGTTCGCCGGAACCTCGCATTGGTGAAACGGTCAGACGGTAACATACACCTTGCTGACCCCACCTGCAACGGCCACGAGCAGGATGACTCCCCGCAACCGGCATTCACGCAAACAGCCTTTCTTGCCGTTCAATGCGCAGGTGGGTGTCGATGCTTTCCAGCACCGCGCGGGTGGGGGCTGGGGAATTCGAGATTGGAGATTCAAGATTTAAGAAAAGAGCAAGTGCGAGGCCGAAAGACCGGGACGATACGGGACACTGAACTCGGGACTGGGGAATCGGCGATTCCAGATTCAAGCTTCAAGAGTGGGGTAGCAGAGTTTGTGCAGTTCAAACTCTGCGGCTCTTATTCTTATAATCGTCCATTTGCTTACGTGGATTCCATGCTGTTCGGCAAATCTTGTTTTCGCTGAACGTCACGCATCATGATCGGCCTCGGCCCGTGAAGAGCAAAGAGCCGCAGAGTTTCTGAGAAGCGAAACTCTACGCTACCTTCCGGGCAGCGGCCACAGCTCGCCCGTGAAGTTCATCGCGCGGATTGAAAAGGGCAATCCAGTAGCTGGTGTCCGCGAAGACGCGCTTCATGAAGTTACTTTCGAGGTTCCGTAGAGGTAATGATCGAGGTTCTTGGCGAGGTCCTTCGGGACGCGCTCCCATTCTTCGTCCGGGACGTTCTGGGCGATGGCCGCGAAGGTTTTGTCAAGGGAGGGCGCGGGCGCGGCAGGGCGCAGCACCGCGACCGGACGCGCATCGTGCTCGATGACAACTTCGTCGCCAGCGCGTACATGATCCAACAACGCGGCAAAATCGCTTGCCGCTTCCGTGGCCGAGATGTGGATCACACGGTTTCCCATGCGCTGATTATACACTGACTGGCCGCAGAAAGTGGATACAAGCCACAGTCAGTGATTTGCTGACTGTGGGCCTTTCTTATCACCGTCGCCGCCCCCGTGTGACACCTGCCGCCCGCCGATGCTTCTAACATAAAGGGAAGAGCTTGCAGTTTTCCATGGCGAGCGTCTTCGCTTTGGTGCTGGGCGTTCATCGCCGAAAACGGCTATCGTGATGTCAGGACGTCGGCGCGAGGTTGGCCCAATTGAACCGTTGAAAGCTACTGGCCTAGGCGACGACATTCGCGATGACGCCCGCGCACTGTGATGCTGATCCCTCTACAGCGGGATCGCCCTGCTGTTGGTCGGCGGAACAGTCCAGAGCGAGATTCTCCGCTCCGCTGCGCTCTCCAGAAACTCGATGAATTACTCGTTTCAGTCGAGCAATTCAGGCCGGGCGGATGGAAGGCGTTTTAGCCGCTTTTTGCCCCCCAGGAACGTCCTCATCACTGTCCACTCCTGATCCCCGGAGGGGATCGAGAGAGTAGCCGGGGGCAACGCCCCCGGAAAACGCGCCCCCCCCACAAGGTCCGACCCTGAAAGGGTCGAATCCGGTTGGCGCCACGGCGGTATTGCGTCCGGCGGCGTAAGTGAATGCGACCCCTTCAGGGTCGGGGAACTAACGTCGCTCATTCCGGGGGCGTTGCCCCCGGCTACTATCTGGCGCCCTTGCAGGGCACGAAAAACCTACCCTTGGGTCTTACCCCGCGAGACACCCGTTTCTGTCATCACGGATAGCCGTTATCGGGCATGGATGTTCAGAATGACAGCATGGCGGACGAGTGCACGGATGTCGCGACCAGCAGCGCAACCGATGCATCGAAAGCAAATGATTTACGCGCCGATGTCCCGGAGGGATTGTCGGGTGCTGCCACCTTACGGTGGCCCAGAGATGCAGGCCGGATGGAAGCTTGACAGGCTCTCTGCCTTAGGCTAGAATACTAGTCTGCAATATGAATTCTGAAGGGTGAATTGTGAATTGCTGCGCTCTCCTTTCGCATCCGCGCCTTCTGCTTGCTGCCGATTGCCTGCGGCATTTGGAAAGGGATCCCATTCCAAATGACGACACTACACGTAGCCCACGACAAACTGTCATCTTTGAGGGAAGGGAAAAGTCCTGGTAACTTAAAAAAGTGAGAGAACGACGCGGGAATGTCTATGAAAACAAAGGAGCGCTGTGGAAGACTGAGAGGCGAAGCGGGAATGTCTATGAAAACACAGGTACTTAGCTATTTAAGACGGGAATGTCATTGAAAATAAATGGTGTTAGCTCGCATTTCTCACCACAGGCTTGGAAGGGCGGGGCTTCAGCCCCGCCCTTCCGGCGGCCCCCCCCAAGAGCGACCAAACGTGGTGAGAAATCCGGGTTAGGCGGTATGGGTGGCAGGCGGTAGGCGGCAGCAGGTAGGCGGGATTGTGCCGCGCCGAGCGACATTACTCCGCGGCTTTTCGTCATCCTAAGTTAGTAAGTATGGTGAGGTTGTCAGGTTAAGAACCGCAGTGTCCTGAGTCGGAAGTTCGCTAAAAAAGTCTTCCACGTGCGGGCGGCCTTCTCGCAGCCCCGACAAGCCGGGGCTGACTCATTCAACGGACTTTTGACTCAGGGCACTAGACGTGTTTCTGAGTGATCTGGCGAAAAACGCGAAGCAGGTTCCCGCCCCAAAACTTGTCGATTCTCTCTTCCGAATAGCCGCGGCGGAGCATCGCGTCGGTGATCATGGGCAGGTCGCGAGTGTCGCGCATGCCGAGCGGGAAAGTGGGGCCGCCGTCGAAATCTGTGCCGATGGCCACATGATCTTCTCCGACCATCTGGATGACTTTATCCACTACCCCCACCCAATCGTCCATCGTCATCCTGAGCGAGTCTGGCCCGGCCTTGCCGGCCATGGGAAACGTGGGCCCAACCAGCTTGTCGACCTGGTCAATCGTCAAGCCTGCGACTTGCTTGGGGATGCTCGAGGTATCCCAAAATGGCTTTTTCGCCTGGGCAGCTTGTTGGGCGTACGCCGCGGCGTTCTGGAACCCATTGCCGATGTGGAGGCCAATGACGCCGCCCCGGTCTGCCATTTTCTTCAGCAGCCAGTCGGGCATGTTCCTCGGAATATTGACGACGCTGCGCAAGCCGTGGTGCGTCGCGATGACCGGGTCAGAGCTGGCGTCAATGGTCTGCGAGGTCGTCTCGTCGGAGGAGTGGGAGACATTGATAACCATGCCTAATCGATTCATCTCGCGAACCACTTCGAGGCCGTGGGCAGTGAGGCCACCCCATTGCGGCGGCGAGCAGCACGAGTCGGCGTAATGCTGATCCCAGTTGTGCGCCGAAAGCTGCGCCGAGCGCAAGCCCAGGCGATACAGGTCGCGAAGCACGCCCAGGTCTCCATCCAGATCGTAACTGCCTTCGATATCGAGCACAGCGGCCATCTTGCCTTTGCTGCGGATTCGCTCCACGTCATCGGCCGTGAGCGCGAGCTCGACCACGTCGCGGTTCATATCCAACTGCAGAAGCGCGTGATCAATCCTGCGTAGCGCCTGCTTGGTCTCAAATCGGCCGGGGAGGTAGCTTTCCGGAATGTAGACCGAGAGGAAGAAAGCGCCTACTCCGCCCTCCCGCGCGCGCGCCAAGTCCCAATGGCCGTTATCCTTGCGGGTGCCCATGCTGCCCCCTTGGTAGAACTCGCGGTCCACGGCGTGAACGTGGGCGTCGAAAACCAGCGCGCGCTTCTGAATCGCCTGCGCGCGCGCGGAAATCTGGGGGCTGGAATCGCCTTCCGCCGATGCCACGGCGGAACGCAAAAGCGGGTGGTGCGCCAGAATGGCGGGCGCCAGGGTAGCATAGCCGAGAAATCGGCGGCGGTTTAGCATCAGATCCTCCTGAGGGTAGATTCGCCAAGCTGGTAGTGGATGGCGTGTTGGGGCGTCTGCACGCGCTTCCGCCCTTGGAACAGGCTGTCAGTGCCGGCGCAAAACAATCCGGCGGTCAGCAGCGTTCGCTCCACCGGGTAAGGCTGCTCCCGGGTCAGCATCATCTGCTCTGTGTAATGCGCTAGCGGGCTAAAGTAATTCCCCAGTGTTGCGGCCACGGCTTCACGGGAAGCTTGCATCTCCACCATGAATTGAATTGTCCCCAAGCCCTGGATATTATAGCTGTCCACATTGCCAAAGACAACGCAGATGGCCTCTGCTCAGGTGCGGGCATATTGCGATTCGGCAGGGGGCTGATAGCTCACTGCTAAATGGGGCGTTTCGATGCGCTGGTTGAGACGAGCCTTCGAGGTCAGGCAAGCCTCCAGAATGCCGCTGGTGAGCAAGGTGCGGCGCACGGGGTAGGGTGTGATCCCGGTGGTAAACATCTGCTCGATCTTCGCGGTCAGGCACGCTGAGTAGGCCAAATTGGGAGCGAGCGAACGGAAAAATTGGGTGGCGATCAGGCCGTGGTCCACCACGCGCGCCGAGAACGTGAAGTCCTGATCGGCGCCGTTGAGCATGAGGAGCGTGGCGCGTGTGCCATCGTTATATTCGATGCAATAGGCCGCTGGATTCTTGGCCAGTTGGGGAAGCACGCCCGAGGCGGCCATGTCCTGGGGCCGGCCGTCCAGCACGGTCAGGCCCAGCGGCGCGTCGCTGCGAGACAAAGCCGAGCTCAGCAGTTCCTTCGACCAGCGCCCGGAGTCGCCGGCCGCCCAAACATCGTCGCCCTCCAGCAACTGTACCGCCTTGACCCCCGTCTCGCCGCCCTCCCGCCGCTCCAGCATGGACTGCATGGCTTCGAGGGCGTCAAAATCCATGCCGTCGAAGTCGCCTTCCCCTACCATCACCGCCTCCTCGATCCGCGCGCCGATGGGTATGTCGATGTCCGGCAGGCGCCAAGTCACAGGCAACGAGGAACCGGCCAGCATCGGGAATTTGAGCCTCTCGGAGGTTGCCACCATGGTCTGCGCTTCGCGGAAGCTAAAGGAGAGGCTCTCGCTGTTGAAGTAGGGGACGGCGCGCCCCTCTTCTTCGAAGACTTGAGCGCACTGCTCGAAGAAGTCGTAGCGCGGATACAGTATTTGGCCTTTATCGTTGCGCGGGTAGTCGCCTTGCTCGACCACCGCCAGCACGGCGTCTACGGCGATCCGGTCGCCGTTGCAGCGCAGAGCTTCAGGTATATTTTGGCACAGAGGGAAGCCGAATTCCTTGGAGCGCCGCTCGCTCAAATCGGCCCACGGCCCGGAAACGTCCTCCGGCGCGGGAGCGGGCGCCGCTTCGCGCCCGCCGAAGGGCAGAGGCCGCTGCCCACCCGTCGGGGCCTGTCCGACGCGTGGCTTCGGTTCGACGTACATGGAGACTACCTGCACATTTGGGATGTGCCAATCTCCTTCGTGCGGGTAGCCGACTAGGAACCGGTCCGCGATGGTTTGCAGATCCGAACCATAGTGGTAAGTGCTGCCGATGATCGCCAGGCGCAACGGGGTCCCGGAAGTCCGACTGGCCTCCTGAGCGGCGGCGGAGGGCAGAAGCCATCGGTCTGCCAGTATGGCCGGCGCCAGGGCAGAATAGCCGAGAAAACGGCGGCGGTTCAGCATCAGGTCCTCCTGAGGGTAGATTCGCCAGGCTGATAGCGGATGGCGAGATGGGGCGTCTGCATGCGCTGCTGCCCTTGGAACAGGCTGTCTATGCCGGCGCAAACCAACCCGGTGGCCAGCAGCACCCGCTCCACCGGGTAAGGCTCCTTTCCGGTCAGCATCATCTGCTCGATGTAGTGCACCAGCGGGCTAAAGTAGCTTTCCAGCGTTGCGGCCTGGGCCCTATGGGATAAATACATCATCGTGGAGAATGGCTTCGGCAGCCCCTCGACCGCCGCTGCGAAATTGAAATCCTCCACCAGGCCGCTTAGTAGCATGATCGTGCTTTGCAGCCCGTCCTTATACTGATAGTGATAGGCGACCGGGTCTTTCGCCAGCGCCTTCATCTCCCGAAGCGTGGGGTAGACGCCGGTGAAGCTCTCGCGGCCGGACTTGAGTGTCTCGCTGCGGCACAGCGCGGCCTTGAACAGCGCCGGCGACCACAGGCCCTGCTCGTGAGCCCTCCAAAAGTTGTCGCCTCGGTAGGCCTGTAGCCACTCGACTCCCGTCTCTCCGCCCTTGCGCCGCTCCACCAAGCATTGAACGCCCTCCAAGGCATGGATATCGTAGCTGTCCACATTGCCATAGGCGACGCATATGGCCTCGCGGACGGTCGCCCCCAGTGGCATCTCCACCTGCGGCATCCGCCACGTCACCGGCACGCTCGATCCGGCCATGAGCGGGAAGCCCATTTTGCGCGACGTGTCGTACATATCCTTGGCCCAGTCCCATTTCCAGGAGAGGTGCTTGTCGACGTAAAAGGGAACCGAGCGGCCGCTGGCACGGAACACCTCGACGACATGCTCGAAAAACTGATATCGGGGATACTCCGTCTGCCCTTTCTCGTTGCGCGGGTACGCGCCTTGCTCGCCGATATAAACCACGCCGTCGACGGCCAGCTTGCCCGTGCCACGGGTGAGGGCCTGCGCGATGCTGGGGTAAATCTTCATGCCCGGATGCCTCATCGCCCGCTCGGGGCTCAGATCGCCCTCGCCCCTTTGTTCCACAAACAACGACACAACGTCCAATGGCGGATGGTGATAGACCCCGCCCCAGCCGTATCCATCGAGGATACGGTCCACGATGTGCTGCGTGTGCAAGTGCGTTTTATAAATGTTGGCCAAGACTGCGATCTGAGGCCGTTTTGAGGGGATTGCATTTTGAGCCATTTGAGGACATTCCTTAGGCATATGCGCCCTGGTCCGGAAAATGCGACCAGCCACTATTCAGAACCTCAACGATGATATCGAGCGCGATTCTGTCATCGGCCCCACGCCGATGCTTCTTGCCAACCAGTATCTGCATTCCAATGGTCTCATAAAAGATGATGCAGGTAATTGTTGATATGCGCAACGTATTCATCAACATATGAGGTTTCAACCCGCCACTGCGGGACTAATGAGGTTCCTCCTCCGCGAGGAGGGCACAGGGGCCTCTTGGTCGCCCACGGCGAGGTTATCCGCCAACTGACGGACCACATGGCGGCATCCCGATAAAATCGGGACAGGTCCCGCCGCCTCTACATCAAATTGACCCATTACCGTCTGGAAAATTGGCTTGACAGGACCGAATGGGATGACTTAATTTCGTTTTTAGTCAGGGTTGGCGACATTTTATTCCTCGAAAGCGAGGCGGCGAGAAGGCCCATTCATCCGCTTGAAAGCCGCTGTCCTCTTGGCTTTGAAAGTCCGGGGGCTAAAGTTGAGGTATTAATGTGGCTCTTCTTTGGCAATCTTCTTCCGACCGACTACAGTGCCCTCGACTGGCAGGTGGATCATCATTCCTTTGGAGATCGGGTTTTTCGGAATGAGTCGATAGGATGCCAGACTATTCATCAGCACGAAAATCGACCAAATTACCTAAGCACGAAGCCCTCATTATAAAGCAACACCATGGCTGATTTGGAGGTGTCCTCTGCCCAACAAGAGCTATTCAAGAAGGAAGTTCCTGGGGAATTTCGCCGCAGGGTCTACCGGGGCCGCCCTGGCTTCTCTTCCGGCAGGTCACTCTGCCAACGCAAGCGGCGCCGTGGCCGACCCGCCTTATCCGGTGACGCTGGAATCCTATCCACTCTTCGCGGCGAGTGGCAGTTTGCCACTCGAGCACGTTAAGATCGTAACGACTGACGAAATCCCGCCATGGGACCAGGAGAAACTGCAGAGTTTTTCACCCACCCTCAAGCTGCAACAGTGCCGCAGCTTCGAGGAATTTCACCGCGAAGTCGTTGATGCGCACGTCATCTTCGCAGACTTTACGCGGAAGGACTTTGCCGCGGCGAGACAATTGCGTTGGATTCAATTTCGGTCCGCAGGCGTGGAAGAAGTTGGACTCTGGCCAGAGCTTGTGGAAAGCCCCGTGGTTGTCACCAACATGCAGAGGATCTACTCTCCTGTGATTTCAGAAACGGCGATTGGACTCATCCTCTCTCTTGCTCATGGTCTGAATAAGTACGCGGTCCAGACGAGCCAGCATATCTGGAAGCCCGTCGACGGCGCTTACATTAAAGCCCTCTCGGCGCGACGCTTTGGAGATGGTCGTGACAAACCATGGAACCTGACCGACGATCTGAGGGAGGTCAGCGGGTTCACCATGGGAACGGTTGGACTAGGCGGCATCGGGACCGATACCGCCTACCGGGCCCACTACGGTTTTGGCATGAGGATTCTGGCCGTGGATCCAAAGCCTCTACCCAAGCCCGCCTTCGTGGAAGAGCTTCACGCTTTGGATTGGCTGCCGAAAATGGTTCCGCAGGTTGATGTGCTCCTCTGCGCGGCGCCGCACACCAAGAAGTCCATCCGCATGCTGAACGAATCCGTCTTCCGCGCCATGAAGCCGACCGCCTACTTCGTCAACGTTTCGCGAGGCACCTTAGTGGACACACCGGCGCTCGTGCGCGCCCTCAAAGAGGGCTGGATTGCCGGGGCCGGGCTCGATGTAACGGACCCGGAACCTTTGCCGCCCGATCACCCCCTATGGACCGCCGGCAACGTCATCATTACAGCACATACCTCAGGCCACTCGGACCCATCCGTGCAACGCGCCAGGGACCTGTTCTGCGAAAACGTCCGGCGGTACGTTAATGGCCTGCCGTTGTTGCATGTGGTGGATAAACAACGGGGATATTAGAAGGTTATGTAACGCGGGCGTCTCGCCCGCTGTGGCGGAAGCGTCCCGCTCCTGCGCGCGGGCAGGATGCCGTGCCACAGCGGGCGAGACGCCCGCGTTACATATCCGGTGTGATATGAAAATTCCAGGTTTGCGGTGGGTCATCGCCTTCTTGCTGTTCACCGAGACCTTGCTCGCCTACTTGGACCTCCAGGAGATGTCTGTCCTTGCGCCGGTGCTCGCCAAAACGATTGGGATGACCAATTCCCAGTACGCGTTTGTGGCGCAGGGATTTCTTGTGTCGTACACGGCCGCCTTTCTTCTGGGCGGATTAGTGATTGATAAGTTAGGAGTTCGCTGGGGGCTTGGCGCGAGTATCTTCTGCTGGTCAGTTGCCAATGCGCTGCACGCACTGGCCAATACGCCCAATGAGCTGGCGGTTTGCCGCTTCCTGCTCGGGCTGGCTTATCCCGCAGCATTTGTCGCGGCAGCGCGAGCCGTTTCCGAATGGTACCCGGCTGAAGAGCGCGCCCTTGTGTATGGAATCTCGGTGAGCGGAGCCACGTTCGGAGCCATTGTGGCGTTCCCAATGGTGGCTTGGATGGCCGCCCACTGGACTTGGCGTGCTCCGTTTCTGGTTACTGGAGGCCTCGGCGTCCTCTTGGCCCCTGTTTGGTTGATGGTTTATCACCCGCCTGAGCATCACGCTTGGATTACAGAGGAGGAGCGTCGATACGTCAAATCAGCCAGTCCCGGCGAAAAGCTGGAATCGGGATGGCACTGGACGTCACTCCTGAAATCCAGAACGTTCTGGGCTGTGGGATTGGGCAGGTTCATCAGTGACAGCGTCTGGGTATTCTATGTGATCTGGTTTGCCAAATTCTTGACGGACGCCCAAGGATTGTCCATTCGGGAGATGGGGAAGGTCGGTTGGATCCCTTTCTTGTTCGCCGACCTTGGCTTCATAGGTGGGGGTTGGCTGTCGGGGAGATTGATAAAAGGAGGAATGGCGTCTCGCCGAGCGCGGGTCACGGTGCTGACCGGCGCCACGCTGGTCCGCGCGTTCACATTCGTCCTGGCCGCCCGATATTCCACACCCATTTTGCTTTTCCTGGTCGGCATTTTCGTCCTGTGCACTACAGCCTGGCAGGTGAATCTGAGCGTGCTGTTGGTAGACTCATTTGATCCTCGCGTCCTGGCCACGGCCTCGGGATTCACGACGAGTATGGGTACCTTCAGCACCATATTGTTTACAGCGGCCGTCGGATGGATCGTTCAACACTATTCCTACCGCCCGGTGTTTGTTTTGCTTTCGGTGTTGAGTCTAGCCAGCTATGTCGTCGTCCTGCTCATTTTGGGAGGGACTGGCGCGGCCAAGCAAGTCGAGAAGTCGAGAGTCGAAGGTTGAAAAGTAAACGCTTCTTGACCTTCGACTCGCGACTTCTCGACTTGTGCAGAGGATACTATGACCCCTATAAAACTCGTGGTCATTGACAAACCCGGCGCAAGCCATCTTAAGGTGCTTGACGCCTTGCCGGCATCCGTCAATGTGGTTGTGTCGAACCAGGCCGCCTTGCTTCGGGAATCTGTGCAAGAAGCCGACGTCATCCTGAACGGTATCCCCGACGGCCATCTACTTCGAGACATCTTCACACACGCGACTCGCTTGCGCTGGGTGCATTCCCTTTCGGACGGTGTGGAGAAGATTCTATTCCCAGAGTTAGTCTCGAGTCCTGCGATCCTGACGAACGCCCGAGGTGTGTTCAAGCGCGCTCTGGCAGAGTTCGTGATTGGGGCGGTGCTCTATTTCGCTAAGGATTTTCGCCGCATGATTCGAAGTCAGCAGGCCGGCGTCTGGCAACAGTTCGAAATGCAGGAAGTACACGGCAAGGTGATGGGCATCGTGGGATACGGCGAGACGGGGCAGGCCTGCGCCGAGAGGGCCCGCAGCCTGGGGATGAAGATTCTGGGACTGCGGCGAAGGCCGGAGCTGTCCAGAGGAGATCCCTGGCTCGAAGGCATATTGGGCCCCAACGGACTTCACAGCCTTCTGGCGCAGTCTGACTATGTGGTGCTCGCGGCCCCCGATACGCCCCAGACACAGAGGCTGATCGGAAAGGCCGAGTTTGCGGTCTTGAAAGCCTCGGCGGTTTTGATCAATGTCGGTAGAGGATCGGCGATCGATGAGGCAGCAATGATTGATGCCCTCGAACAAGGACGACTTCGGGGGGCAGCCCTGGATGTCTACGAGACCGCGCCGCTCCCCTCCGGTCACCCTTTTTACCGCTTGGAAAACGTCTTGTTATCGCCGCATTGCGCCGATCACACTCCCGGCTTTTACGAGCTGGACATGGAATTTTTCATGCAGAACTTGCAGAGGTTTTTGAATGGTGAGCCGCTGAGGAATGTCGTCGACAAGCAGGCAGGCTACTGAGGGTAGTCAGCAGTGGGTCAGTTTGGCGTAGCGCCGACCCCGCAAGGCGGGGTCGGCATTTTGGGGCTCCAAACTGACCCACTGCATGGTTCTCAGAGGGATTGCAGTTTTGAAGTAATTCTCGTTGATCTTCAGCGACCTGATCTTCGCGGGTGGCACAGTCCACTCAGGCTTTGAATGAAGCCAACCTCCACCGCGCGCTTAGCCTGGCGCGTAAGGTCTGCCTGCTGGTTTCAGCACTCGAGTCGTATTGCGCCCCGTATCGGCGCCAACACGGCCTCCTGCCTCAGAATGACAGCTTGGAAGCGACCGACAAGGAGGGCTGTCCGCAACCTTTTTATTACAAGAACGCAGAGCTGCGCTCTGCGCCAGTCGGCGACTCACTTCTTCTTCGTGGCGCTGTTCTTGAGGTTCGTGCATTGCTACCTTATTCGGCGAGATGTATGCTACGTCATCGTTCAAAGATCCAAAGTTTGGCGGCTAGTGTAGTGTCCCGTAATTAGCTGGACAGTGTAGCGCCGACCTTTAGGTCGGCAGGTGCCGGCCTGAAGGCCGGCGCTACGTCGAACGCCCTGTCCAGTTATTTCTAGAATCCTAGCGTATGGCTGGACGTGCGCCAGGAGCTAGACCAGGATTCAGGAGTCCGAATGAAGAGCATCTGCTTTCCACCGTGTAGATAGTGTCATCGTGATACCAACGCGCGTCATTTCCCCTCTCACCCATTCCGAGAGAATTCGTCAAGCCATGATCCGAAACGAATAGAAGCGCGTGTTCTGCAAATAGAACCTCAAGCGGATCGGCTGGCCTTGCAGTTTCCCCAGCGTGGCGTTTTCCTTCCAGCGCACGGCGAGGTCGCAACTATCCGCATGCACGGGGTCGCAATCGTCGCGGGTGAATCCAGGAATCGGAAAATTCTGTTCATCCAGAACCTCCGCCTGGAGCTGACCCACGTCTGCCTTGACATTGACGCGCAGTTCTTTCCCCCGGGTAATGAAGAGCGCCGTCGTCACCTTACCGCCAACAAAATCGGCGTTGAGAGAGGCAAAGCCGTCGACGCGCAAGGTGGCGAGTCCGATGCCTCCCCCTGCCGTTCCTGAATCGTTGCCGTCGTAAGGTTTATGACGGCCAGCCATTCCGCGATAGTAAATGTGGAGCCTGTCGCCTACCCGGATGGGTGGCGCGCCGGTAAGCATGAGCGTGAACCGGTCCCACTCGCCGACCTCACCCACATCAACTACTGGGCGTCCTGTGTCAAGCTGCTCCCAGTGGTCGCCGTCCCGGCTGCTGAGCAAGCGGATGGTAAGCAGGGGGTTGTGCAAGTCGCGCGCAAAGTAAGTCAGGAATGCGAGGTAGCGGTCGCCATAATTAAATCCCACGTGGTTGTAAAGGGTGTTCGCCTCTTGCCCTTCTCGAGCTCGAAGACACACGCGAGGGTCCGTCCAATTTACGAAATCCGTGCTCACACTCATCTTGCGATTGGGAGAGGCCCGCAAAAGGGCAACGTACCTCCGCTGGGCTGTGTCAATCATGAGCGCCTGGGCATCGCCGATGGGGCCCAGGTCATGCGTGCCTTTACGAGGGTGAAAGTGAACGATGGGCTCAGGGCTGTGCGTCCAGTGCAAGCCGTCGGGCGAAGTCATGGTGTAGATCCCGCTCATGGGGCCGTCCCAATCAAAGCTCGACCAGCCCAGCCCTTTGTACCGCCGCTGGGGATCGGTTTCCAAAGGGTCCTTCCGCACCGATTCCCAATGATCCATACCAAGGTGGTGATCGTCACCCACCACCACATTGTTTTCCTTTGTTCCCCACACTTCATACAGGCCTAGATTGGGCCTTTCCCAGTGCGCTCCATCCTGGGAGGTGGCATAACAAAGCACCGAGCGAGGCGCCTTGGTTCCAGGCGGAATGGAATCATGTGTTCTTTCGGAAGAACCGCCATACCAGGCCTTGAAGACCTTTTCTTCCGCGTCAAAGCTCACCGAACCCCACGTCCCACGATCATTTTCCCAGGGTTTGGTGCGACGGATGACGGGGTTGTCCGGGTGCTTATCGGCGCTATGAAAGACCTGGTGGACGTCCTCCAGCAGATCCACCCGCTCAAGGTCCACAAAGAGTTGTGGAGAGTCGCCCAGCACAGGAATGCCGGAAGCAGACGGCGCGGACTGGGCGTGAGCAAGAACTCCCAAGCTCGCTGCGCCGAAAGGCACAAATTTCAAGAAATCCCTCCGCCCTAAGCCGGAGTCGTACCTGCGTGCATGTTGTTTTGTCATCATTGGGTTCCTCGTGATCTCAACGCTCTGCCGATTTGACTCGGGTGACCGGAAGGGCGGGGCCGAAGGCTCAGTCCTCTCTGCAGCTTGCTTCCGGGCTCCAACTGCAACCCGGCGGCCCAAGTCTCAACTCCGCCCGCGCGGCGTTGTACTCCGGATTAGTCCTTGGCATACTGGCGTTCAGGCCCTCGCGCCAACTCTGTAGCTTGCCAAGCAAATCAGTTGCCTTGTCCGCAAAAGTCGAAGCGAAGTTGTATTGTTCTCCCGGATCAAGCGCGAGATTGTAAAGCTCCACATGCCCGTCTTCAAAGAACTCAATCAGTTTCCAGTCTCCTTCACGAATCGCGCCGCTGGGGGTGCCACCTTGATCGCTGTAATGGGGATAGTGCCAGTAGAGCACATTCCTTGCGAGCGAGGTTTTTCCGCGAAACAGGCCGCTGATATCAACTCCATCGCATGGCATCGGCGCCGGCCCCGCATTGACCATGCTCAGGATGGTTGGCATAACGTCGGTTCCGGTCACCGGAAGATCGCAAACGCTACCAGGTTTCGTAACCCCGGGCCAGTGGACGATCAGGGGCTCGCGAATGCCCCCCTCGTACAAGAACCCTTTGCCGCTGCGCAACGGTCCGTTGTCCGCAATCCGGTGCAGGCGTCTTCCCTGAAACCCTACTCCACCATTATCCGACGTAAGCATGATCGCCGTATTGTCCGCAACCCCCCACCTCTCCAAAGTCGCGCGCAGGTTGCCCAACGCCGTATCCACGCTTTCGACCATGGCAGCATAAACAGGATCGGGTTCGTCCTTATCGCCATTCTTGCGACGGTATTTCTCAACCAGAGCTTGCCGCTCCTGAAGCGGGATGTGCACCGCATACTCGGCCATGTACAAGAAGAACGGCCCCTGAGGAGCTGCCCGCTCCAGGAACTCGTCCATCTTCTTCGTCAGGACCTCCGTGAGATAGTCGTCCTTCGTATATCCCGTGAGGTTATGGAACTGAAATGGACCAAAATAGTTATTGGGCGGAGGAGGACTGCCGTTAATATCACCAGCGATATTGGTATCGAAACCGAAGTCCTCCGGCAGATAGCCATCCCCGCCGAGGTGCCACTTCCCAATGGCCGCCGTCTGGTATCCAACTTGCTTCAATTGTTCCGCTATCGTCGGAATGCCATGGCCTAGATGTTGCGTCTGAGAGGGCTCAAGCAGTTTCTTGCGCGGATAGATAGTTCCGGGTATCCATTGAGTCAAATGCAAGCGCGCCGGCCATTTCCCTGTTAGAAGCGAGGCGCGGCTGGGGGAACAAACCGGAGCTGCGGCATACGCATTGGTGAATTTAATGCCTTCGGAGGCCAGGCGATCGATATTCGGCGTGTCATGAAAGGTATCGCCATAGCAGCCAAAATCGCCCCATCCCAAATCGTTAACCAAGAACAAAACAATGTTCGGCCTCTTCTGTGAGCTCGTGGTTACGTTCAGTAAATTGGGAATCGCGGCAAGGCTTGCCAAGCCTGCAAGAAACTGCCTTCGACTCTGCATGGATAGATCTCCTGAATTGCGAATCCTCTCTCAAGCCGGGCAGAGAAATCCAGAGGTCATGGGCACGAGTCTTTCGGGGAGGAGGATTCTATTCTTCCGCACCCGTGCCTTTCGCAGGGCGCCATTCTGTGGGGGACCTAACGACCCCCACGTCCAGGTGCGGCCGCTGGGACCTTGATCCGGTACAGGTGCACATCGTATGCCTTGAACGCGTCCGTGAATTTCCCGTTCTTGGCCAGAAGCGTGCGGCCTTCACCGAGCACCCGGATCTGGGCCTCGGGTGGCAACGCCGGCAATGAAAAGGAGCCCGTCGCCGCGGCGTTACGCATTCCCACCGTAAAGAGGTAAATCGAATCACCCTGCCGCTTGACCATCCCGGCGATGGGGACCTTCTCCGAAGAGGAGGTGACAGTGACTGCGCCCTCGACCGTGGGGGAGTTCAACACGGGAGCAAGCTGCCTGATCTGGGCATTGATGCGGGTCACGGCCGCCAGCATCGGGGGATCATCGAGCAAAGCATGATCGTCGGACCGAGGCTTGAATTCGTGCACGAAATAGACGATGCCGCGGGAGCCGTGCACCAGTGACATCCACACCTCCGCGCGAAGCTGCGCGGGCGTCACTTTGGCTTTGGGGTTGTCGATGTGCGTGCATTCGAGAGCATTCCAGACGATTCGCTCCCCGCGGCTCCACTTCACCAGCCGGTCAACGCCCCGGGCCACGTACCAGAGATAATTCTCGCCGTCCGTTTTGCCGATGTTCGTCACGGGATACACGTCAAAGGAAACGATGTCTGCGCCCTTAATATAATCGGGGTAGACATCCAATTTGGCATCGGGGCCGCGGCCGACCCACTCGTCGTTGGCCACACCTTGGCCCAGGTTGAGCAGCACCGGCCTTGTCGGGTCTGCCGCGCGCAGGGCTTGATACTCGCGCACCACAGACGCGGGTGGCACGGCAGGGCCATAGCCTCTCTTGCCGGTCTTGCGGTCCGTGACATCCTGGAGGTTGTCCGGCTCATCTCCATGCATCCACCCCACGATGATGGGGTCGTTCTTGTGGGCCAGCCCTACCGCGTTCTGTTCGCAGATGACCGGCATACCCACTTTCGTGAGGTCGGAAAGTTGTTGCTCCGTCGGCCCTCTCCACAAGCCGACGTACACGTTTATTCCCGCCGCCTTGTACCGGGCCGCGTAATCAGGATTCTGAAGCCAAACGGCGAGTGGGAAATAGCTCGCATCAGCGGGCGGCCCATGCTTCCATTGCGGATAAGGGTTTTGGGCTTTGGCGGCCTTGCCCGCCACCAGCAACAAGAGTATTAAGACTGTGGCCCTGCGAAGATTCATTGGGTCTCCTCGATTGCAGTTCTATGTCTCGAACAGAAGCGATAGGCTTCCTTGACCCGCCCGAGTCCTCTTGCGAGTCGCGCTGTGAGTTTACCTCACTCTGAGCGGGAAAGTGGAGACATCTTGCGGACACCCGCCTTCAAATCGTGTCCAATCGGAGCACAGCGTCCGGGCGGGAGTGCACACACGCGCAGTTGCGGCAGCGATCGAAGCCGATGTATACTGAAAAATCCCATGAATATTTGCCCTTGCAGTCACATCAACTCCTTGGTTGATCGCCCGCCAGCCGTAGATTTTCGCGGCCTGCGGTCGCTTCGGCCATCCTTCGTCCTTGCGCTTACGCTCATGGCAACTCTGAGCTTGGCGCCTGGTCTCAACGCAGCCGGCGTTCCGCAGGCTGATAAGAGCGAGAACGTCCTGCGCGCGACGCTGCCGAACGGCCTGCGGGTGGTGATTGTGCCGAACCGCCAGGCTCCGGTGGTCACCACGATGGTGAATTACCTGGCGGGCTCCATCGAGTCGCCCGATGGTTTCCCGGGCACGGCCCATGCCCAGGAACACATGATGTTTCGCGGCAGCCCGGGCCTTTCCGCGGATCAACTGGCGGAGGTCGCCGCGGCCATGGGCGGCTCGTTTAACGCCGACACTCAGCAGACCGTGACGCAGTACTTTTACACCATCCCGGCCGAGGACCTGGACGTTGCCTTGCGCATCGAGGGCAACCGCATGCGCGGCGTTGATGACAGCTCGCAGGAGTGGGACAAGGAACGGGGCGCCATCGAGCAGGAAGTGGCGCGGGATTATTCCAATCCCGTGTTCGTGTTTTACACCAAGCTGCTTGCGGCCATGTACAAGGGCACGCCGCTGGCCGATCCCGGTCTGGGCACACGGCCGACATTCGACAAGACGACTGCCGCGATGCTCAAGAAGTTCCGCGACGAGTGGTATGCTCCCAACAACGCCATCCTGATTGTGGTAGGCGACGTGGAGCCGCAGACCGCGCTGGCGCAGGTAAAGCAGTTCTTCAGCGACATCCCGTCCAGGGAATTGCCGGCTCGGCCGGAGATTCACCTCAGCGCCGTCGAGTCGCAGACGATGAATCTGCATACAGATTTGCCCTACGGCTTGGCGCTGATTTCGTTCCGCATGCCCGGCACATCCAGCTCCGACTACGCCGCGGCCCAGGTGCTGGGCGATGTGCTCAGCAACCAGCGGGGAACGCTTTACGGGCTGGTTCCGGAGGGCAAAGCCCTCTTCGCCGCCTTTGAGATGGAATCTTTGCCTCAGGCGGGGCTCGGCTTCGCCTTGGCAGGCTACCCCAAAGGGGCGGACGCCAACGCGCTGGCGGGCGAGATGCGAAAAATCCTCGAGGAAGACCTCAAGAACGGCTTCCCGGCAGACCTGGTGGCCGCCACCAAGCTGCACGAGCTTGCCGGCGCCGAGCTGCAGAAGAACTCGGTGGAAGGCTTGGCTTCCGCCTGGTCTGCCGCCGTGGCGGTGGAAGGAAGGCAGTCGCCCGACGATGACGTGAAGGCCATCCAGCAGGTTACCGTGGAGGACGTGAACCGCGTAGCCCGCCAATACCTCGCGTTGCCCAGCTCCATTACGGCTATCCTCACGCCGCAGCCCTCGGGGAAACCGTCTTCGCACAGCAGTTTTGGCGGTCAGGAATCGTTCACGCCGAAGGAGGCGAAACTCGTCCCGCTGCCGGACTGGGCCAAGCAGGCGCTGCATCGCCTGGCTGTCCCTAAGGCCACCACTCATCCGACCGAGACGACGCTCGAGAACGGCATCAAGCTTATCGTGCAGCCCGAAGACGTGAGCGACACCGTGGCTGTCTTCGGACGCATCAAGAGCGACGCCGACCTGGAGACACCCAAAGGCCAGGATGGAGTGGACGACGTGCTCGGCCAGCTTTTCTCTTACGGCACAACTACGCTCGACCGCGTCGCCTTCCAAAAGGCGCTCGATGATATCGGGGCGGCCGAGAATGCCGGCCTGGACTTTTCCATGTACGCCCTGGCCAGCCATTTCGATCGAGGCGTCGAGCTGCTCGCGGATAACGAGCTTCATCCGGCCTTACCCGAGCAAGCCTTTCTGATTACCAAACCGCAGATGGCTTCTTACGCCGCGGGCGAGCTCGAGAGCCCGGACCACCTGGCCGCGCACGCACTGGATGTGAACCTGTTTCCGAAGGACGATCCCACGCTGCGCGAAGCCACCCCCCAGACCATTTCGTCGCTCACCCTCGACGATGTAAAACGCTTCTACAGCCAAGTCTTTCGGCCCGACCTCACCACGATCGTGGTGATGGGCAAGGTGACGCCGGAGGAAGCGAAGGCGACCATCACGAAGTACTTCGGCGCCTGGCAGGCAGCCGGGCCCCAGCCGCCCACGGATCTGCCGACCGTCCCTGCCAATCACCCGCTTGAAACCGAAGTGCCGGATTCGAGCCGTGTGCAGGACAGCGTGACCCTCGCTGAAACCCTTGGCATCACGCGCTTCAGTCCCGATTACTACGCTTTGGAACTCGGAAATCAGATCCTCGGCGGCAGTTTCTACGCCAGCCGCTTCTCGAAGGACCTGCGCGAAAGCGCCGGCCTGGTTTACACCGTGGGGTCCTCGCTTCAGGCCGACAAGACGCGGTCAACTTACTCGGTGAGGTACGGTTGCGATCCGCCCAACGTTTCCAAGGCCCGCGCCATCATCGTGCGCGATCTGAAGGCCATGCAAACCTCGCCGCCTGAACCGGATGAGCTGGAGGAGGCCAAGGCGCTGGTGCTGCGGCGAATCCCGCTCAGCGAAGCGAGCTTCCGAAGCATCGCCGGCGGCTGGATCGCGCGCTCGGCCATCGGGCTTCCACTCAATGAGCCCTTCATCGCCGCACAGCATTACCTCGACATGACCGGCGCCCAGATTCAAGCCGCATTCGCCCACTGGCTGCGCCCCAATGACTTGGTCCAGGTGACCCAGGGACCCAACCCTCAATAGCCTGAATCCAGAATCCTGACTCCTGAATCCTGGCCTCACAGCCACAGGTGTTTGTTGGCGTAAAACGTGACAGGGCCGCGGGGATGTTTCGCTCGGTAAGCGCGATATTGCCTCAACATGGCCGCATATCGGCGGTCGGAGGTCTTGAGCTTCTTATGAGGCATTTTGATGAGGGCGCGTTCCACTTCCCAGACATTTTTCTCAGAGAGCCGCCAGTCGCCTTTGACCAATGTCCGCAAGTCGGCGACCCCGTAGCCTGTGATTCGTCCGGACCCATCCACGTAAGGGTCAACGTAACTCATCACCAATTGCCGGAGGTTGGGGAACACTGGCCTACGTCCATGCAGGCCGGCGTCACGGGAGCGGGCGACTGTTCCCCATCGGCCCCGCCGTCTGAATAGGAACAGGACGTGGTCCAGTTGGTCCTGGGATTCGAGGTCGAGGAGCAAGGGTGGGTAGCCATGCTGCTCCAGAATGGTCGCGGCGCTGAGTGCGCCTTCGAGGCAGTGGCCGCTTCCATGCTGTGCCACACCTCGAAAGGTTCGCAGCGTTTCTCCGCCCTTCTCCCAGTTGTAAGGCAGGTTGCAAAGAAAGGCCTGGACTTGGCGCGGCGTCCGGTATTTCTGAATTACGGACCACTCTTTGGAATGAAAAGCAGCCCGAGGTGGAATCACGCCCCTTTCCCTTGGGGAGAGGGTGGCTCGCGACGACGCTTTCACCAGTCGTCGCGAGTCGGGTGAGGGGTTAGTCCTGTTCATAAGCCACTTCGTGCGGCTAAAACTTCGCATCGCGGGTAGCGCGGACCACCGCTTTTGTGGTCCGCGTCTTTTCGGCCCCGTGATGGAGCGATCAAATTCGTGCGCGCGGATCGGAGGGCATTCTCACGCGGTCCGCGATCAAACCGCAGCGCGATAAAGAAATATCGATCGGAAAGAAAAGGACGCCGGAGTTTCGACATCGCGATAGAATACGGCAGGGTGGCGATGATAGCTACGGAAAAGACGCGGACCGCAAAATCGGCGGTCCGCGCTACCTGCTACGGGGTACATAGACATGGGGTTTTTGTCTCGGTTTTTCCACAAATCATGTGATATGGAGACAGCGCAACAGTTATTCGCAACGTGTTTGCGCGCAATACAGGTTGACCTGTGCTCCGACCTTCATAACATTTACTCTTCGCAAATGGATCATAATGCGGCCGGAACTCTCGCCGCACAGGTCGTAAATTTCCTTAAGGGCGAGGACATCGACGAAATTGCCCGCGTTTCTGACGAGCCGTTGCGCTCTCGCATAATCGCCATATTGCCCCAGGTTCGGCGAAGGGCAGCGGAATGCATGCAAGCTGACCGACAGACTCGCGAGATCATCGTTGCGACTTTGCGCATGACGACTGTTCTGAATTTCGGGTAATACGGAAGAGCGTGGTTCCAAAATCCTGCGAAAATGCGAATCGAGCGGTTGTTGGTTGAGTACGGTCCTGAGTTCCCGGAAGAGATTACTCCGGAGGCATACGTGCAATTGACTGCCGCATATCATGCGGTCAAGCGCACAGCGTGGGCGGCGAGGTAAAGCACGATGACTGTTGACTACCTCTCGCTTGATGAACCGATATTATTCCAATGGTTTGAGACTCTAATAATGAGGAACAAAGGTGTACCTGCACCCTTCAACCCACGCGTGTCGGACCGCAACCAGGACTTTCCAGACACCCGGTACAACGGGTTCCGGTGTGCCGGGTAAGTGGGTGGCCCTTGATTCTTTTTCGTTTTTCGCTCATTTTCTTTGGAACCATGCGATAATAATGGCGATGGTAGGGTTTAACAGCAAAGCAATAATTGCTATTATTATAGCCCATATGGAAATACGCAGGGCCTTACGGGAATTGGATAAGCTCTCCTCTGCTCGTGCCTCTGCCCGTTCAGACTCCTTGGAGGATAGCCAATCTTTGACGTGCTCATAGGCAATGTTCCCGGTTCCTGGGTGTCCGTAATCACCATTCAAGAGCTGAGTTTTTACTGTTCTTTCTCCTATCTGTTCTAAATCCTTAACCAGGTCAGTCGGCGTTCTGACGAAGACTTGCATTTTATCGGGTATTTTCATATCCATAGCAGGTAGCGCGGACCGCCGGTTTTGCGGTCCGCGTCTTTTCCCCAGCCGTCCCCGCCACCGTCCTGTATTCTATCGCAGTGTCGAAGCTCGGGCGTCCTTTTCTCTATGATCGCCGGCTGGCGCAGAGCGCCAGCTCTGCGTTTGGCCAGTTGTCGTGCTTCAACACCGCAGAGCTTCGCTCTGCGCCAGCCACGACGTAGCTTGCCCCCGTACCGCTCACTTCTTTTCCGCGTCTCCCCGTATCAACGCGGCAACATCCATAAACAGCTTGACCTTCTCCTGTTCTGTGCGCCGATTACGCTCCTGAATGGCAGCTTGTTCTCCCTTGTAGGTCAATTTCAGATTGTTGAAGAAGACCCCGTCAGCGCTCTTTGATCGCTTGCCTCGAATAAGTCTGCGAACAAAATGGTCCTATATTACGCTGCTCACGTGAGCAAATGCAGTGCGGTACTCCGGGGTAGCGGTTTGGAGGTTGGGATTCAGCCTCTGTGTCAACGTGTACGACGAGAAGGGAACGTCTGGCCATTCGTAGATTTCGATCAGAACGTCACCCTCAGTGCCGTCGAATACAGGTTCGGGTCGCGGCATCCAGTTCACCCATTTCTAAATTTACTGGCGGCCGGTACATCAGCCGCCGGCTGGCGCAGAGCGCTAGCTCTCCGTTTGGCCAGTTGTCGTGCTTCAACACCGCAGAGCTTCGCTCTGCGCCAGCCACGAGTGATCGGGCGATCGGGCGAACGAAGAACAACGCGCGGCCAGTTTGCTTCTGTTCTCCCGATCTCCCGATCTTCCGATCACCCGATACTGGTTTCCTGCTCACCCGATTCAACCTCTTCCCCACCGATCGTACCAAAGTTGGAAACAGAAGAGGGCCCAAAGTATTTTACGGTGGTCAACCCGCTCGCTCCAGTGTTCTTCGAGAAGCTGGCGCACAAACGGGGTGTTGAACAACCCTTGCCGTCTTAATCTCTCTTCTCCCAGAGCCTCATCCAACCAAGGCCGTAATTCCTTCCGCATCCAACGGCTGATCGGCACAGAGAATCCGCGCTTCTGGCGGTAAACGATCTTGCGCGGCAACCATTTCTCTGCTGCTTTTTTTAGAAGGTATTTGAGTTCGAAGCCGCGGACTTTCAAGTCCGCAGGTATGCCGGCCGCAAATTCAATCAGCCGGTGATCGAGGAACGGTGTCCTCATTTCAAGGGAACACGCCATGCTGGCGCGGTCGACCTTCACCAAGAGATTATCTTCCAGATAGAGCCGGAAATCGACGTAAGGCATTTCCGCCAGGACGCTTTCGAAAGCCGCCCCATCCAGCACCCTCTCGAGCGGTGCGAAGACCTCCAGGCTGGGTGGGTGCGGACCGCTCCACTCCGGCGAAAAGAGTTGATCCAGTTCATCCGGACTTGTTAATCCGAACCAGATTGCGTGTCGCTCTACGGGCGGCTTTTCCACGTAATTAAGGAACTGCTGCAGGTACCAGCCGATGGGCACCGCGCCCGCAGACACCGGCAGGAATCGTCTGAGTCGCGCGAAAAATTCGTGGCGCAGGAGGCGCGGCAGGCGGAGATAGTAGCCCGCCAGCCAGGCGCCAATATAGGTGGGGTAACCTCCAAATAGCTCGTCGCTACCCTCGCCGCTCAAAGCCACTTTGATGTGCTGGCGAGCAAAGCGGGACAAGAGGTAGGTGGGGAGGACCGCAGGATCGGCCAGGGGTTCGTCAAGGTGGTCCGCCAGAATTTGCAAGGCCTCGCGCATACGCGGCTCGTCTGCCGTCGTAACATGGTGCTGGGTATGAAAATGCCGGGCCACAAAATCCGCATAAGGCTCCTCGTTGAACGACTTTTCTTCAAAGGCCACCGAGAAGCTATTCACCATGCCAGGCGCCAGCTCGCTCATCATCGCCACGAGAGTGGAAGAATCGATTCCGCCGCTCAAGAACACGCCTAGCGGAACGTCGCTGACCAGCCTCGAAACGCAAGCTTCGTAAAGCTTGTTGGAGAGTTCTTCGATGAGCAGTTTTTCCTGGCTGGGCGTAACTTTTGGCTTACCCGCCGGCAGGAGATGGTCCTGAAGCCGCCAATAGGCATCGATCTTTACCTCGCCTCCCTGGATAACCATCCGGTGCGCAGCAGGCAGTTTCCGAATCTCCGCAAAGACGGTGCGTGGCGAGGGGAAATAGCCGTAAAGGAAGTACTGGGTTAAGGCCGTGTTGTCAATACTGCGTCCAATGCCGGGGTAGGCAAGCAGCGACTTGATTTCAGAAGCAAAGGCCAGGGTGTGATCTCGATGCCAGTAAAAGAGCGGTTTCTCCCCAGCCCGGTCGCGCGCCAGGACCAATCGCTTATGACGGCTGTCCCAAAGCGCCAGGGCAAACATCCCGTTCAGTTCGCAGACGCAGTCAGGCCCGCGATCCTCATAAAGATGGACAATCACTTCCCCGTCCGAATGAGTCTTGAACTTGTGCCCGCGCTGCAAGAGTTGCTGGCGGATTTCCCGGTAGTTATAGATTTCGCCGTTAAAAACGAGGGTGACATCCCCCGTCTCGTTCGAGAGAGGCTGGTCGCCGGTCTGAAGGTCGATGATACTCAGCCGCCGGATGGCCAGCGCCACATGAGGCAAGATGAACTTGCCATGGCTGTCGGGGCCGCGATGCTCGAGCCTCGCGGACATCTGATCGATCCGCTCACCATCGGCCAAGGGCTCGAGTTTCAGATTTAGGAGACCACAGATGCCGCACATAAGAGCAGTGACGAGTTACGAGTGACGAGCAAAAAGCCCGTGACGAGTGACGAACAACAACTCTTTCTTGCTTGTCACTCGTCACTTGTCACTGCCGTCACGGAATCTTCCAGACCGAAAAGTCCCAGCCGGTCCACAACGGCTCGACACGATCCATGTCATGGGTCAACCCGCTCACGTGCGTGTTGCGAGCCAAAACCAGCCGAGGCTGAGGCAGAGAACGGGTCAACCCGATGAGCTCCAGGATATCCAGCAGCCTCCGCTGGTCAACTGGGAGAGGATCAAGCTCCTGGAAGGTCCTTGGGATGACATTGGGACCCGTCCCGAATGATGACCTCTGTCGAATCTTGCGAACCCGCCACGCCAGGTAGTTGCTGGTCAACTCGTCTCCGCCGGTGGTCACCAGTCCCACAGGCCGCCGAAGGTAGAACGGCAGGCTGGTGCGGAAGTAGTAATACCCGTAAATCGGCAGTTCTCTTTCCGGGCTCGAGAGAATGGCGCCTGCCAGACTGCGGCTGGAATTCGTCTCCGCATAGGTTTTCAGCGGGGCGGTCCAGCGCGCCAGGAGCATAGGCGTCGTCAGAGCGAGAAGCACCAAGGCAGCTAATGAAAGTGATGTTCCCCGGGCTCGAGCCGCAATATTTCTCCCCACGATCGCCAGTGCCGCCAGAATCATCCCAGTATAGAGAATGGAAGGCCTCAGCATGGCGAAAACTGCCGGATGGACGGTCTTTGCCAGATGCGAGTGCGCCGAGCTGAAGATCGCCAACTGAGAGGAAGCCGCAACGATAAGACCCACACCGAGCAACGAGGCGAATCCGGCGGTCAGCCAATCAGGCGATCGTAGCGAGGGGTTTGACCCCACGTCCTCCCAAGCCTTCGCCATCAAGATGCCCAGGGGAACAATAGCGGGGAGGAAGTAGCCGGGAAGCTGCGACCGCGAAATCGAAAAGAAAACGAACGTCACAATCGACCAAGTGAGGAGAAAGAGAGTTGAGCGGTGGCGCTCGAGCCGGATTTCTTTCCACCGTTTATGTCGACTCCATCCTGCCCAAATCAGGAAGAAGCTCCAAGGGAAGAAACCTGCCAGGTACACCGGGAAGTAATAGAGCAGCCCGCCCTCGCGATGCGCCATGCCGCTGGCATACCTTGCGAGGCTCTCCTCCAGAAGGGCATAGCGCGGGAAGTCCGGGTGTCGAATCGAGATGGAAATGAACCAGGGCAACGCGGCGGCAAGAAAAGCGGCGCATCCTAATCCCCAACGCAGGCGTTTCAATTCCCGGAGCTTGCCACGCAGCGCCTGGTAAGCTGTGATCGAGAGGAGCGGGAGCAGGAAACCGACCGGGCCTTTGGTGATCGTCGCCAATCCCATGGCCAGAAACATAAGTATGTCCAGCCCTGGACGGCGGAATTCCGCGGCCACCGCGAACCAGAAACTCACCATCGCCAGTGTGGTGAGGAAAGCGAGCGTCATGTCAAAAATGACTAGCCGGGAAAACACCATCACCAGCGGGGCGGTGGCAATGACTACGCCGGCACGCACGGCCGTAGAACCGCCGAACATCCTGCGCGTAAGGAACCAGGAAAGCAGCAACAGGCACAATCCCATCAAAGCGGAGGGCGCCCGGGCGGACCACTCGTGAAGACCTGCAACCTTGAATGAAGAGGCGACCAACCAGAAGAAGACCGCCGGTTTATCCAGATAGGGCAAGGCATCGTAGTGGGGAGTGATCCAATCGCCTGAGGCGAGCATCTCCCGTGCCACCTCGGCATTCCGGCCCTCGTCAGGCTCCAGCAGCGGCAAGCTACCAAGGCCGGCGAAGAAAAGGCAGCCCGCCAGAACAGAAAGCAAGAGCAAAGGCAGGACGAGCTTCAATCTCGAGACAATTCCCGCCCGGCGCAATAACTTCGCGGGATCGGCCTGGAGATCGCCGGCGATGGGATCAGTTGACATGGGTGGATGAGTCGAAAATCTCAAGGACATCTCTATCGTCAATCCAGTTCTTCTTCATCCAGCGCACCGCCCAGACATCGGCCAGACCCTTCTTAAGCCTGCCCCACGTCCCGTACTTGGTTTTTCCGCCCAGTCGCGGATGATGACTCACGGGCACCTGCGTTACGCGGAACCCGCGGATTTTGAGAAGCGTGGGCAGAAATCGGTGCATGCCTTGATAAAGCTCCAACCGCTCCAGACATTCACGCCGGTAGGCCTTCAGCGTACATCCCGTATCGGCGATGTTTTCGGCGGTAACCCAGTTTCGAAATCCGTTTCCAATCTGCGACGAGATCCGTTTCCAAAGGGCATCCTGGCGGTGAACGCGGATGCCGCAGACGGCGTCCCATTCGCCCAGCATCTCCGCCAGGCGCAGTATTTCCCCGGGATCGTTTTGGAGATCGCCGTCGATCGTCACCACCGCCGTTCCTCGCGCCAGGCGAAACCCCGCCGCCAGGGCAGCGGTTTGGCCGAGGTTGCGGCGGAAATGCGCGATCCGGATGCGCGCGTCCTTCTGCTGCGCTTCTTTCAACAGGGCCAGCGTTTGATCGGTGCTTCCGTCGTCCACAAACAGCATTTCGATTTGCCCTTGAGCAGCGCGCAAAGCAGACTCCAGCCGCTCAACGAGTGGGCGGATGTTCTCCGCTTCGTTGTAAACCGGAATGACGACGCTCAATGCGATGCTTTCCAACATCGGACTTGTAGGGCCGATCCCGCAGGCGCGGGATCGGCCCCGTGATTGCGGCTGGGGCAAGCCCCGTCCCTACGACGGATATCAGGGACGAAGCCCTCGGCCCGTCGCGCCACCTGCGGAGTTCACCATGCCTGCCCTCCTCGCGACGATGAAGCTGCACCCCGGCCAAGCCGTACTGGGCGGTGTAAGCGTGTAATCTTAGCATGCTCAGACTCTCCGGTGCATCCTAAGTGGACGGGGATGAATCCAATTTCAATGATGCGCGGACTGGATTGCGGTTGGAGGGTACATATGCAGAAGCCTAACATGACGGGGCTGAGATTCAGGATTGGTCTGGTCTTGATCGCTGGCGCACTTCTCTTTGCCGGGTGCAACGCCTTGAAGCTCGGCCAGTCTACGGACGACAAAGCCATCACCACACAGGTCCAGGCCAGGCTCTTTGACGACCCGGTGCTGAAAATGCGCGACATCCACGTGACCTCAGACAACGGCACCGTGACGCTCAGCGGGGCGGTCAACACGGACCTGGAGAAAGCGGCCGTGGAGCGCATTGCGGGCCAAGCCGACGGCGTGAAGACCGTTGTCAACCAGCTCATCGTCTCTTCCGCGGCCACTGCCGCCACGCCCGAAACCTCGCCGCCCGCGCCAACTGCCGAGGCAACACCGCCGCAGTCGCCTGCTCCAACCTCGGCCCCATCTGAGCGCGCTCGATCTTCCGGCCGGCGCCACCACGCCGCCAGCACCAGCAGCGATGAGGCCGCAGCCGACCAGGCTTCCGCGAATGAAGCCCCGGCGCCAAACCCGCCCGCAATGACCGCGCAGGATACGCCACCTGCCGCTGCTCCGGCTGCTCCCGCTCCTCCGCCGGCTCCACCTGCGCCACCCGCTCCAGTGGTCAAGCCGCCCGAGCAGATCACGATTCCCTCCGGAACCATTCTCTCCGTTCGCATGATTGACAACATCGACTCCGCTCGGAACCACGCGGGCGATGATTTCGCGGCCTCAGTCGAAGCGCCCGTGGTGGTGGGCGATCGCGTGGTCATCCCGCGCAATTCCGACGCGCGCGTGCGGCTGGTGCAAGCTTCGAGCGCCGGGCACATGAGCGGCCGCTCCGATCTAAAGGTCGAGCTGGTCAGCGTAACGGCCGGTGGCCAGACCTATCAACTTGAGACCAGCTACCACGAGCAAGCCGGGGCCTCGCGTAGCACGCGCACGGCGGAGACCGTCGGCGGAGGCGCCGTGCTCGGAGCCCTCATCGGCGCCCTTGCGGGTCGTGGGAGAGGCGCCGCCATCGGTTCCGCAGTTGGCGCCGGCGCTGGAACCGCGGCGCAAGCCGGGACCAGCGGCCAGCAGGTGAAGATACCCTCGGAGACCAAGCTCGACTTCACCCTGAAGAATCCTGCCACCATAACCCTGAACCCGGCCCCGTGAGCTGGCCGTTAACGGTCGTCAGCTTTCAGCAATCTGCCTTGGACTGCCTCGCTCCACGGAAGTAGGCAGTAAGCAGTCGGCAGTAATCTCCCACCGACCAGTCATTAACTACCTGTATTTTCAGCAACATTCCCTGATATTACTCGTAAGTGTCTATGTTTTCTATAATATTCCCGCTTTGCACCTGGCCGCTGAAAGTCGGCCATTTGTTTTCATAGACATTCCCGCGTCGTTCGGTCATTTTTTAAAGTTACTAAGGTTTTTCCTTTCATTTGAGGGATGGACATCCTGTCACGAAGAGCGGTGCGTGCAAAGAGTTCTTCCATTAATGAGCACCTCTTAAATGGACTATCTAATGTTGCGTAACACAAATAAGTTGACTTATATAAGCCATTGACTTATAGTGCTCGATTATGTCACGTCGAGCACCCCAGATTGAGCTAACTGTCGAAGAGCGAACGACTTTGGAAAGCATTACGCGTTCTCCTTCTGCCGCCCAGCGAGATGTCCTGCGCGCCCGCATCGTGTTGCTGGCGGGCGAGGGCCAACGGAACGAGCAGATCCAGGAGCGGCTGGGAGTCTCCAAGCCCGTGGTCATTAAATGGCGGCGACGGTACGCTGCCGACCGCTTGGCGGGCTTGGTAGACGAGCCCGGTCGAGGACGAAGACGAAAATATGATGCCGACATTCGCCATCGCATCGCCGCTACCGCCTGCCGCACGCCTCCCGAGTCGGTGGGGACCCATTGGAGCGTTCGCACTTTGGCCCGGCATCTCGGGGTGGGTGTGGCGGTGGTGCGGTCGGTCCTGTCGGCAGAATCGATCCAGCCCCACCGCTTCCGTTACTGGAAAGATTCCCCCGATCCGGAATTTGAACCGAAGATGCTGGCGGTGGTCGGATTGTACCTGCGTCCGCCTCAGAACGCGGTGGTGCTCTCGGTCGATGAGAAAACCTCCATCCAGGCCCTGGATCGAACTCAGCCCCGCTTGCCCATGAAACCCCATCGTATCGAAAGACTTAGCCACGAATACAAGCGCCACGGGACGGCGTCCCTGCTGGCGTCCTTGGAGGTCCATAGCGGACAGGTGCGCGCCGAGTCGATTCTGCGCAACGACAGCACGACGTTCATTCGTTTCCTCCGCAGACTCCTCCAAGCCTATCCGGAGAAGGAGCTTTACCTCATCGCCGACAATGGCTCTTCTCACCGGAGTAAGAAAACCCTGGCGTGGGTCGCTAAACACAAGCGGCTTCATCTCACCTTCACTCCCACCCATGCCAGTTGGCTCAACCAAATCGAGATTTGGTTCGGTATCCTGACCCGCAAGGTTGTCCGCCGTGGCATCTTCAAATCTCGAGACGAACTCGTGCAGCGACTGATGAATTTCATCAAAGCCTATAACGAGGAGGCCCGGCCCTTTGAATGGAATTATACGGGCAACCCACTGGCTGCTTGATTAAGTCAACGTAATTTGATAACGCAACACTAGTGCTTGCGTGGGGGAACCTGTAATTTCAAAAGAAGAAGGAGACCTTGCTGTGGCAGTTCGAATCGAAACGCCGTTTCCATCCGTGCATACAGTTGCCAAAACCGTAGGAGTGTCGGCGGAGCGTGTGAAGGAAATAGAGCGGTTGGTGGAAGCGCGCCCCAAGGCGGCTCGGCGCAGTCTTGTTTCAAATCGGCGGTCCGGCAACGGGCGGAGGAGCGCAAGGTCGCGAAGCGGCTGGCGCAGTTAGGTACTTGCCGCGTACGAGAGTCAGCCTTTTTATTAATATCCCCTACGATGCATCTTTTCGGGATTTATACCTCACCTATATTGCGGGTGTTATGCGATGCCTTCGTCCGGCTTAAGTCTCAGCCCACGACGCAGGATATGGAACAAACCTATCTCCGTCTGCGCGGTCTTTTGCCCAAATTGCAAACGCAGACCGGAGCAGACTCACCTTTCGAGCCCCGGATATTTCGAGACTTGGTGGTGGCCGCCCGCGCGCTGACGCAGCGATAATGATGCAGGCAGACACGCCTCCGCTTTTTGCCCCCTCTCTGCCACCTACCGCGTCGGAGGTTAGACATTTCCCAGAGGCCAGTCGGCGGTAACGCCGTTTCTCGTCAAATTGGCTGGCTTCGAGGTGTTCGGTTAGCTATAGGTTCTTGCATTGATGAAGGAGTTGAATACCAAGCAGTAAACCGCTGGCGGCTACCTTACTCAAAATCAGATGAGGTTGAAAGCTTTCCGTAGTTGCTGCAATTGTCCGCGTTCCCACTCGGGGAAACCCGAGGGGTCAGTTTGGAAATAATTCCACGCCTCAGTAAGCAAGTCGCCAAGCGGTTTAGACCCTGGGTTGTACGAATGGAAACCCGAGCTCCTAAAAAGTTGACTGGCTTCAGCCGCCAGTTCACGAATCAAATCAGGTGGATAGGCAATCCGAAAATACTGGGGTTCTTTCGCGGCAACCGTTCCCAGCAGCTCTTGCCACTGGTTCTCAATCCGGTGCGTTGACACGTCACCAACAACCAATTTCAGTATTTCGACGATAGCCTGTGTTCGCGCAGCGTCCGCCGGGTGTGAGCTCGCAATCCCAAATAGGTCTGTGCTCATGCGCGCGCACAACCTCAAATTGGCCCAAGCAAAGCTAGGCCCCACCGCGAATGTGGCAAACCAGTCGCATGCAAATTCTAGAATCCAATCCCCAAGCCATAGTCCACGATATCTATTTAGTTCCTCGATTGCGTTCGCTGTCCATCCCTGTCGTGTAGCATCATGAACAGCGGTCACGAAGTGTTTACTGACACGTTTGCGCAGCGGTTGAAGCAACCGAACTGGATCTCGCGCAAGAATGAAGTGGCCCAATTCGTGGTAAAGGTCCGCCCAAGCGAGTAGATGGGTTGCCTCACCGTGTGGAACAAGAATCAGATCCATCCCCGGCATGGAGAAATAGTATTGAGAACTCATAGCGGCACATATGGGTGCCGGGTCTGAAAAGCCAGACTCTTGGCAAGCTGCCCCTACCACCCTGGTCAGGAAGCGATCCTCCAGCCGAAACCGGCTTAACACAAAGAGTGGGCCCTCTTCGACCGCCTGGGCCAACTCAGAAAGGCGTTTGAACGTATGGTAAAAGTTCTTGGCAAAGTCCGGCCTCGAAATATCCGGATCAGTCAAGACGGAGTCTATTCTGGCCTTTCCTCGACTCACCAGCCGCTGAATCTGCTGGCGGCATGGCTCCGCCTCCGGGGCCGCTGGTATTCTCGCAAGTTCTTCATTCAAAAACCGAAACCTCTCCGCCAAATCGTGAAGGAGAGGTTCAAGGAAGTTTGACATTTAGCGCCTACGCATACGCCGAAACACGGCAGATGCCGTTTCATCCGCTGCATCACAGATTTCATCCAATGTCCGTACGACGGTATCGTCGAGCGGCCCGGAGCCGGAGTCCAGCACGCTTACCGTGCGAGACAGATCATCCAGGAAATAGGCCAGGTGCGGTCGATTTCGCTCACGCACACGGTCAACCATTTCCTGCGGAATGAATTCAGACTGGTCGAGGTCTCGATCGGCCTCCACTTGCTGCCGAAGTGACGCAATAGTGTTGGCGAGAGATTTCATTTGATCTGCGCTCAACCCGGCTCGCCGATGTAATCGTGACTTCTTGATGGCTAATATCGCCTCATTTAGCTCTTCCGCTAACTTTGCTGAAGCTTCATATTCGTGGGACAAAGTAGAAATATCGCTCATAAGAAAACACCTTCCTTCGGGAAAGGCTGCACGACTTCGCAAGTCTCCCGTTTCCGCATCTGCTCGGTGAACTATGAGTACAACTTATCCTTCGGGATGTTGTATTTGAGGTATTTGGCCCTGTACGTGTTCACCCCTCCCTCAAGGTATTCGATAACTTGTCTTCGAACGGGTTCGCTATCAATCGCGCCCGCAAAAGCAACGTGGCCCGAGGAAGCATCAGCCTCGAGGACCAGATATTTATCCGTGTCCGATGCAACAGCCAGGCTTGAGTTGTGGGTAGTGAATATGAACTGTCGCCGTTCCTTGCCGGCACGCAGTTTTAGACACATGTCTTCCCAAATTGAGCGGATATCAAGGGAATCCTCTGGCTGGTCAATCACAATCGGCATGCTGCCGTCGCTCAACGCTATAATCAGCATCGCGGTACATTTCTGACCGACCGACAGTTTTCGAAGCAGCTCATATCTGGTGCTGCTTACACGGTACCGTATCTCTGGCCGGTCCTGCGGTCTTGCCCTGTACTGAAGCTCCAGCAGGTCCTCGTAATTGTTCTGTTCCAAAAGATGGTCTGCGAGTCGCTTGATTTTCGTAGTCTCTATCGCGGTCGCCTTCGTGACCGGGTTCAGGTAAGCCTGGCTTCGCTCCACACTGTCGTATCGCAGGATGTGGAAAATGAAGTCGTATGAATTAATCCCGTTACAGATTTTCTCAATCTCCTCGTCGGTGAGGTACGTTCCTCGTTTCAATGATGTGAGCCGAGCCTTGAACTCATCTACATTTGTGGATTCGTTGATGGAGACGTTGAGTTTCCCCGCTGAATCTGCCTCGAATTTCTTACATTTCAGCAGCCGCTCTCTTCGGTAGTTTTTATACGTCTCATTGAGTTCCCCTAAACGGCCATCACGGGTTTCCTTTACTCCCTTGAGCTGGTCAACTAACGCCTGCGATTGCATAAGTTTCAAGGCAAGCTCTTCTTTGTCCTTGTTTAAACGGAGTCGCCGCTGATCGAGAATCTTGTAGTCGCCCTTTTGTTCCTTTACCGCGTCGTCATATTTCTGCTTGATAGCTACGAAGGCGGGCCTAAACGCCGAATACTCCTTTTCGAACTGTTTTTGCGCGTCGCCTATGTTTGTTTCAATACCTGCAAGGGAATCTATTGTGTGAGCCTTCTGCGCCTCGCACAAATCTGCCATTCGCTTTACGGCTGGATCATCCTTGATATCCGCGTCTAGAGTTGGAAGTACCGAGGTGAGAATGTGCTGTTCCCGTGTGCGCTTTATTTGTGACGCAAGACCCGTCAGAAACTGCCGTTGCTGAGAGAACGCCTTTTCTTTGCGGTCCGCGCGGGAGAATTCGTCGAATACGGGATTTTTCATTTGTTGCGCGATTGTTTCTAATTCCTTCTCAAAGACCGAGAGCTGTTTTTTCTGCTCCTTGTTTTGGTGGTACGCGCGCAGGCAGTTCGCCAAATCGTGATCTAGCTGCCTGAGGTCTTCTTCAATGCCACTGATCCTGTCTTGATAACTGCGGAAGTCGAAAAAGCGATCAATAAATTTGAGCTGCTCATCTTCATTCTCCGCAACCCGAATGATTTCGTTCTGACTCAAGAAGAGAACCGGAAACAACCTGGTAACTTGCTCTGCTTCTTGCTCCTTGTATGGATTATTGTCGTCAGGATTGTAAGTTCGGGTCAATACAATGTGCTTCCCCGTTTCATCGACAATGGTGGCGGCTGTCTCACCGTATCTCTGCAGTCGCTCCTCCAATTTTTCTTCGTGGTCAGCCAAGACTTCCTGCTGGGTCGGCAGTTGGTCCAATCCAAAGCGGAGAAACTCGACCAGCAGAGATTTACCTGCCCCTTTAGCCCCGAGGATACAATTCAATCCTTCATGGAGCGGTAGGACGGCCCCGTCAAGAAACCCGCCTTTAATTTGTAGTTTTTCAATGCGGGGGAAAGCCTGTTCCTTAAACTCAAAGTTCTGACGGATTCGGGTCTCTCGGTCAACGAGGCACAATCTAAGACTTTCCAAGTCGATCCGGTCGTCCATTTTGTAATACGTGCACCTTTTCCCGATTCCCTCAAGACCATGCTTTCCAGGCACAGTTGGGTGGGGATTGTCTGAAGATTGAATAATCGCCAGTCGCCGATAGCAGTATTCGCGATGAGCCTCCGTCCAAAAGGTCGATGACCCTCTCTCGTTTTTCGGTCTTCTCTTTATCAGTGAAATCATCTTGTGCGACCTCGACGGCAAGAAGATTAGGGTGTTGGAAGATGCTGGTTTTTTGGACACCCGTCATTTCTGAAATTGCGCCCTTCGGGCCGGTGCAATGCGCGAGAATTACCAGTCCATTATGAATTCCGCCCGTGATTACTTCCACGACCTCATATAGGCTCAACTCACTGATGAGGTGACCATCAACTTTCTTAATCTTCAAAGCGCCGGTAAGTTCGTCAAGGTCCTTGGTAGTTTTGCCCACATCCAGGATCGCCAAAACATGGACTCCACCCGCTCTGGCAGGGACCAAAATCTCCATGCCAGGGAACACCACCAAGGCTTTACCTTGGGCGGCCGTTTTGATTCTGTCCACCCATGCTCCGGTGTTGTGGTCCGTTATCGCGATCCCAGCAAGTCCTTTCTTGATAGCTTCGGCGACAATCGCTTCAGGCGTCACATTCTCACCCACAAAACACGCCGAAGCGGGTGTGTGAATGTGGAGATCCAGTTTTTTGAATTTAAGGCCGTGAGTGATAGACATGATTTCGGTCTCCCGCCTAGTTGTCGATATGCAAAGAGTCCTCTCGACGCAGGGGATCGCGGGCGTTGTGCCACGCGGCGATGTCGGCGAAGAACAACTGGCGTGGGCACCGGCGCATCCGCCTGTCGGTCGAGAAAGACCAATCAAGTCCCATTCAAGGCTCCCTCTTTGCTTCTTTTCTGCCCATCTTCTTCTCCGTCTGCCTGTCCTCCAACAATTCAAGCAGAGCCTCCCAGTCGGCCGGCGACGCAACCTGACTTGCCCTATCAAAAAACCGTCGTGCGTGCACGTTCGCGTTCAGTGCTTCGAGTTCCTTTGGCAGCTTATTGGCTAATTTAAGAAACTCCATGGAGTCGACCTTTAGAATTCGGGCAAGATTGCGAATCGTCTCTGCCGCCGGTGTGTATGGGACCCGCTCGTTCTCGATCTTTGACAAGTAGGTGAAATTGACGCCGACTTCCTCTGCGAGTCGGCGTAAAGTTAGCCCCTGTTCCTTTCTGGCTTGACGAAGGCGCTTTCCAAAGGTCACGTTGAATCTCTCCGCATGTAGGATATGCATATGTTGAGTTGAAGTCAACAACAATCTTATCGTGTGTCCTCGGCAGCCGCTTGACAAAGTTGCCGTACGTATCTGTCAACCGGAAACGCTTCGTTTGGGACTGCTCTGGGCAACCTCCGGCCACTTGACGGTAAGTCGCGGAACCGGACATGTGGCCCATAGAGTTCAGATCCCCCCGCACCAGCGTTCTGGGCCTCGAACCAGACCTCGGGACAAGAGGACTGCAAGCGGGATATGTCGGAGGGTAATTCTGAACCTTGCGGCTTAGTAGCAATACTGTTCACATAAGGGGTGTTCAGCAAACTCCTTCCAAATTCTCTCCAGCGTGACCCCCTCACCCGTCGCTTCGCGCCACCCTCTCCCCCAAGGGGGCGAGGGAAGTAAATTCGAATTAACCTCCCCCTCCGTCGCCGCGGCGACAGAGGGGCAGGGGTGAGGGGCACTAGGTCGAACAGGGAGCAGCATCTTCGAAGAAGCTTGAGTGAACAACGTTGGTTTTTAGAGGGGGAATCTCTCCGGCGTTGCTGTCAATGTTACGATGCTATACAATTCCTTCGGAAATTCGATCTAAGGCGAAAGGGCTGATACGAAGATGATGAACATGTATTTCGGAACGAGGCTAGCTGTAGCCCTGGCTGGGGCGACGGTATGGGGTTTGGCGGGCAACGGGAAGCTGCCGGCGGCCAATCCCCCGCAGGCCGAGATTACAAACGGCCAAGTCCGGGTAAAGCTCTACCTGCCCGATGCCCGGAACGGATTCTATCGCGGCACCCGGTTCGATTGGTCGGGAGTGATTGCCGGCCTCGAGTACAAGGGGCATAACTATTACGGCCCCTGGTTTAACAGGGTCGATCCGAAGGTGCACGACTTCACTTACGAGGGGGCGGAGATTATCGCCTCGTCCTGTTCCGGGATCACAGGTCCCGTCGATGAGTTCAACACCAATCGGAGCGCCCTGGGATGGGACGAGGCCAAGGCGGGCGGGACTTTTATCAAAATCGGCGTGGGCGTGCTTCGCAAGGACGAGGGCGGCTACGACTACGTCAAACAGTACGAGATCGTCAACCCGGGCAAATGGAGCGTCAGGAAGCATGCGGATTCCATCGAATTCACGCAGGAGCTTACCGATCCCTCCTCGGGCTATGGTTATGTTTATCGCAAGACCGTGCGGCTGACCAAAGGCAAGGCGGAGATGGTGTTGGAGCACAGTTTGAAAAATACCGGCCGCCGCACCATCCAAAGCACGGTGTACAATCACAATTTCCTGGTACTCGATAAGCAGCCTCCCGGTCCGGATTTCTCCATCACGGTTCCCTTCCAGATTCACTCGCCCGAGCCGCCCAACCCGAAGCTTGCCAAGATTCACGGCAACCAGATCGTTTACTTAAAGACGCTGGAGAATCAGGAAGTCGTGGAAATCCCCATCTTGGGGTTCAGCGACAACCCCCGAGACAACGAGATCCGCATCGAGAACAGCAGAGTAGGCGCCGGCATGAGAATCAACGGGGACCATCCGCTATCGTTCGTAAACCTGTGGTCCATCCGGAGCGTGCTCGCCGTGGAACCCTTCATCTCCATGACCATCAATCCCGGCAGCGAATTCACTTGGAAAACGTCGTACGAGTATTACACGCTTCCATCGAATATGAAGTGACCGCCGGCCGCGCCGGTAGCGGTGGGTGAAAAGGTCGCGTTGAACGTGCAAGAGCGGCTGGCTGCGCGACTGCTCCCGCAGTAGTTGGTCTGAGCGAACTTGGCGCTCGGGGCAATGTTGGTGGTGGCGGGCGCGGCGTCGCCCGTGTTGCGCAGGGTGACCGGCTGCAACGCGCTCGTCAGGCCCAGGTCTTGGTTGCCGAACGTCATGTTGGACGGGGAGACGGCGGCCACAGGACTGTTCACGTTGAAGTTCACCGAGTTCGACGCGCCTCCTCCCGGCGCCGGATTGGTCACCACCACGGCGTAGGTCCCTGCCGTGGCCTGGTCGCTCGTACTCAAGGTGATCGTCAACTTCGTCGAGCTTACAAAGGTTGGGGTGTGGGCCACCGCGTGGTAGGTGACCGTCGAGGTGGAGACGAATTTCGTCCCATTGATGGTCAGGGTCTGCGCCGCTGCCCCCGCCGTAGCCGAGGTCGGCGAAAGGCTGCTGATGGTCGGTACGGAATTGTTCACCGTGAAGTTCACCGAGTTCGATGCGCCTCCTCCCGGCGCCGGATTGGTCACCACTACGGCGTAGGTCCCTGCCGTGGCCTGGTCGCTCGTACTGAGGCTAAACTTCAACTGCGTCGAGCTTACAAAAGTCGGGGTGTGGGCCACCGCGTGGTAGGTGACCGTTGAGGTGGAGACGAATTTCGTCCCATTGATGGTCAAGGTCCGCGCCGCTGTCCCGGCCGTAGCGGAGGTAGGCGAAAGGCTGCTGATGGTCGGTACGGAATTGTTCACCGTGAAGTTCACCGAGTTCGACGCGCCTCCTCCCGGTGCCGGATTGGTCACTACCACCGCATATGTCCCTGTTGTAGCCTGGTCGCTCGCGCTCAAGGTGATCGTCAACTTCGTCGAGCTCACAAAGGTTGGGGTGTGGGCCGCCGCGTGGTAGGTGACCGTTGAGGTGGAGACGAATTTCGTCCCATTGATGGTCAAGGTCTGCGCCGCTGTCCCGGCCGTAGCGGAGGTAGGCGAAAGGCTGCTGATGGTCGGCACGGAATTGTTTACGGTGAAGTTCACCGAGGTCGATACGCCGCCTCCCGGCGCGGGATTGGTCACCACCACCGCGTAGGTTCCTCCCGTGGCTTGGTCGCTCGCGCTCAAGGTGATCGTCAACTTCGTCGAGCTTACAAAGGTTGGGGTGTGGGCCACCGCGTGGTAGGTGACCGTCGAGGTGGAGACGAATTTCGTCCCATTGATGGTCAAGGTCTGCGCCGCTGTCCCGGCCGTGGCGGAGGTGGGCGAAAGGCTGCTGATGGTCGGCACGGAATTGTTCACGGTGAAGTTCATCGAGTTCGACGCGCCGCCTCCCGGAGCCGGATTGGTCACTACAACCGCATAAGTTCCTCCCGTGGCCTGGTCGCTCGTGCTCAGGCTAATCTTCAACTGCGTCGCGCTTACAAAGGTCACAGTATGGGCCACACTGTTGTAGGTGGCCGTTGAGGTGGAGAGGAATTTCGTCCCATTGATGGTCAGGGTCTGCGCCGCTGCCCCCGCCGTAGCCGAGGTCGGCGAAAGGCTGGTAATGGTCGGCACGGAATTACCCACGATAAAGTTCACTGAGTTCGATGCGCCACCTCCCGGAGCCAGATTGGTCACCACCACGGCATAGGTCCCTGCCGTGGCCTGGTCGCTCGCGCTCAAGGTGATCGTTAACTGCGTCAAGCTTACGAAGGTCGGCGTGTGGGCCGCCGCGTGGTAGGTGACCGTTGAGGTGGCAACGAAATTCGTTCCATTGATGGTCAGCGTCTCAGCCACTGCCCCCGCCGTTACGCTCGGGGGCGAAAGCGAAATGACCGTTGGGACCGGGTTGTTGATGGTGAAGGTGAGAGAATTCGATGTGCCCCCGCCAGGCGAGGTGTTCACCACCGTGACCGAGGCTGTGCCTGCCGCGGCAATGTCGGTGGCCGAAATTGCCGCCGTCAACTGCGTCCCGCTGACGAAGGTGGTTGCGCGGGCGCTGCCCTTCCACTTTACCGTCGAGCCGGAGACGAAATTCGTGCCTGTCACCGTAAGCGAGAAGGCCGCCCCGCCCGCCGTGACGCTGGAGGGCGAAAGTAGGCTGGCCGTCGGCACCGGGTTGTTGATGGTGAAGGTGAGAGAATTCGATGTGCCCCCGCCCGGCGAGGTATTCACCACCGTGACCGAGGCCGTGCCTCCCGTGGCAATGTCGCCGGCCGAAACCGCCGCCGTCAACTGTGCGCCGCTGACGAAGGTGGTCGTCCGCGCGCTGCCGTTCCACTGCACCGTCGAGCCGGAGACGAAGTTCGTCCCCGTAACCGTCAGCGTGAACGCCGTCCCGCCCGCCGTGGCGCTGGAGGGCGAAAGCAAAGTAGCCGTGGGCGTAGGGTTGTTAATGGTGAAAGTAAGAGCGTTCGACGTGCCCCCACCTGGTGAGGGGTTTGCCACCGTGACCGAGACCGTGCCTGCGGTGGCGATGTCGCCGGCCGACATCGCGGCCGTCAATTGCGTCCCGCTGACGAAGGTGGTTGCGCGGGCGCTGCAGTTCCACTGCACCGTCGAGCCGGAAACGAAGTTCGTTCCTGTCACCGTCAGCGTGAAAGCCGACCCACCCTCCGTGGCGCTGGAAGGCGAAAGCGAGGCCAGCGTAGGCGCCGGGTTTACAGTGAGCGTGGCCGTCGTGGAAACTCCGTTGTAAGACGCGGTGACGCTCGCGGAGTTTTGAGCCGTGACGGCGGACGCTGTGGCCGTAAAGCTTCCTGAGACAAGGCCGGAAGCGACAGCCATTGTTGAAGGCACCTGAACGGCAGAGTTCGTGCTCGAGAGGCTGACCGTAGCTCCACCTACCGCGGCCGGATTGCTGAGCGTGACAGTGCCAGTGGCCGTGCCGGGACCGGTGAGCACCGTAGGACTGAAGGCTAACGAGCCCACGACGACGGGCACGGGGTTGACAATGAATGTTACCGGGATGATGAGAGGTGAGTTGGATCCGCCAGTTGCTGTCACGGTGATGCTGTCATTGTACGATCCAGGATTTAGGCCGGACGGATTGGCCGTGACGTTGATCGTGGATGGGGCAGTCCCGGAAGCCTGGCCGAGCGCGAGCCACGGCTGCGAAGCTGAAGCTGACCACGTCTCCGTCCCGCCGCCCGCATTGGAAACGCTTAAAGAGACTGGCGATGGGCTCCCTGCTCCTTGCGTGGCAGTGAAGGTTAGGGTAGTCGGCGCGGCCTGGAGGATGGGTGCAATATTCTGGAGCAACACCGTCACTTGGCCTTGAGAGTAGCTAGGGATCAGGATGTCCGGTGCGCCATCGCCATTGAGATCTGCGATGGCCGCCGGCGCGTTGAGCGCCACGTTGAGATTGATCGGCGTTGACGAGAACGTCCCATCACCGTTGCCCAAGAAAACCTCGTTTGTCTGGCTAGGGGAAGTTCTGAATGCCACCAAGTCCAATTTACCGTCGCCATTAATATCGTCAGCGGTAACGTAGTTATACGCTTGCCCCACGCCGAGCGTTGCGGGAGCTGGGAAGGTGCCGTCTCCATTGTTGAGAAGGATTGCAATACCTGCACCATTACTCCCAATCGGCCCCGTAGTACTAATTGCCATGTCTGGGTGACTGTCTCCGTTGAAGTCCGCGACGCAAATCTGGCTGGGGTATCCGTTAATCGGATATTCTATTTGAGGCTGAAAAGTGCCATCACCCTTGCCGAGAAGGATTGCCACCTTTTGGCCTAGAAAGTCATTCAGGGCGATGTCCAGCTTTCCGTCGCCATTGAAATCAGCCACAGCCACGGTGTATGGGTTGTTCACGGAGCCAACGCTCCTTGGAGGCCCGAATGTACCGTCACCGTTTCCGAGGATGACATATGCCCCCGTCAGATTTTGTCCCGTTACAACCAGGTCTAAGGCGCCGTCGCCATTAAGATCCGCTACCACCAGAGCAGCAGTATTGCCTGGCGAACTCGGCAGCGAGACGTTCTGGCATGGCCGTGAACGTGCCGTCACCATTGCCAAGCAATATGCCGATCGTCCCATTACTGGTACCACTCTTGTTGAAAGCAATGTCCAGCTTGCCGTCACCGTCAAAATCACCAAGCACAACTTGATAAGTATTAATACTTGAAATGATGAGTTCTGGCCCAAATGTTCCGTCACCGTTTCCGAGGAAGATGGAGAGACCACTGCCGTCGTCTTTTCCGACCACAAGGTCCGGCACACCGTCACCGTTGAAATCGCCGAGCGCAACGGCGGACGATTGACCGCTTACCGCCAATGCGGAAGAGCTGAAAGCAGGTGCGGCAGTTGCGTAGGTGAGATGTTCAGGGAGAGGGTTTGACACGAGGCTTGACTGACCGGGATTTGAAACAACGACTTGTGCTGTCCCATTGGTCTGAACACTGGTCCCAGGCACAGCAGACTGCAACTGTGAAGAGCTTACATAAGTTGTTGGCAAAGCTGTGCCGTTCCACAAAACCTGAGCGCCGGGAACGAACTGTGTGCCATTAAGAGTCAGTGAGAATCCCGCGCCCCCAGGAATCTGACTGAGCGGGCCAAGCGGCGGGGTCAGAAAGGGGACCGGGTTTGAAGCGGGAGGTGAACCGGAGGGTTTCACGGTCAGCAGGCAACTTTGCGAAAGACCATTGTAGGTTGCGGTGATGGTCGCAGTGATCGTGTCAGGGACCGAGGATGTGCTTGCGGCAAAGGTCGCCGCTTGAAGCCCTGGGGGTACGGTAACGGTGAGCGGAACTTGGACTGCTTGATTATCACTTGAAAGGTTGAGAACAACACCGGGTGATGGCGCAAGCCCAGTGAGCCAGACAGTTCCCGTGGACGTTGATCCACCCGTGACAGCGAGTGGATTCAACGTCAACGAGCTAGGCGCCAACGGAGTGCCGGTCGGCACGATAATCAGCATCGCGCTCTGGGAGGTGCCGTTGTAGGACGCTGTGATCGTAGCAGACGCGATGAAGTTAATCGAGGCCGCAGCTACGCTGAAAACGCCGCTTGTTGCGCCCTGCGCTATTACCACCGTATTGTTCGAGAGCCTCGCTACGCTGTACGTGACAGTACTCGCGAGGTTGACTACAAGCCCACCCAGAGGTGCGGGAGCGGTCAGCGTAACGGTGCCGGTGGCGGGCGAACCGCTACTGAGCGTGGTCGGGCTTAAGCTCAGCGAAGCCAGGAACGGGAGTGGAGGAACGAGCGTCAGCGTTGTGCTCAGCGGACTGCCACCGTAAGTCGCAGTAACCGTATCATTGGTGACCGAGGTCACCGCCGAAGTCTGAGCGGTGACCGGTACGGACCAAGAGCCGGCGGGAACAGTCACTGTTGACGGCACTTGTACGAGCTGGTTCCCGGATGAAAGCGTTACGACGGCCCCCCCGGCTGGAGCAAGCCCCGTCAACGTCACAGTACCGGAAGCCGGGGAGCCTCCGGTAACTGTAGACGGGCTAAACCAGAGTGAGTTTACAGTGAGCGGCGCTGCGGGGACGACAGTCAGCGAACCCTGCACCGAGCTATTGTTATAACTCGCAGTAACGGAGACGGTGGTTTGCGAGCGGATTGCCTGGGCCGTTGCCATGAGCGACGCGCTAATGGCCCCCGTCGCGAAAGTGAGCGGCGAGGATAACGGGAGAACTGAGGGATTGGAACTGGTAAGGGAAACGGAAGCGCCCGCAGGGGCTGGCCCACTTAACCTCACCGTAACGGTGACGGCGTTCCCGGCAGTGACGCTGTTCGCACTAAACGTGACGGCAGACACAGCAACAGGCAAGACCGTAAGGCTCGCGCCGTACGTCGTCCCGTTGTAGCTGGCAGTGATCGTTGCCCCAACCGTGCCCCCCGTGAAGAATGTAGTGATCGGGAAGGCCACATTGCTGTTGCCGGGCTGGACCGTGACCGTAGGTGGGACCTGGACGAAGTGCGTGTTGTTGGAAGTGAGGGATACGGTCGCGCCACCCGCGGGAGCGTTGCCAGTAAGGAAGACGTTGCCCTGGGACGGGTAACCGCCGACGATCGTCGCCGGCGTGATTGTGAAATTGGAGAGCACAAGCGAACCTTGCGATTGCTGCTGCGCCGTCACGTTAGCGACATTTGAGATTGCGCTGCTGTAATTGCTGTCGCCGTTGTAGATCACTGTAAAAGCGTGTTGCCCCGCCAACAATGAGGCTGTCAAGAGGGTTGCGGAATACTGCCCTCCATTAGGCCCGATTGACATGTTCCCAATGTTTGTCGCAACACCGTTGAAGTAATCGTAGAAGTGCGCTAGGCCGGTCGGTGGGCCACTCGTGGTTCCGGCAAAATTAGCGGTCAGGGTAACACTCTGACCGGCATTGATGGTGGTCTGGGAGGCATTGAGAACGATTGTGAGGCCGATGTTCGCTGAGGGATTAACAACAACCTTCGCTTGCTGGGAACTCCCGTTATAAGACCCATTCAATACCACCGTCGAGCTCGTCGCAACCTGTCCGGCCACAACAGATGAGGACGACCCGCTTGTCTGCCCGGCCGGGATAATTAGGGTGCCCGGCGCGGGGAAAGCAGTGGTGTTGCTGGATGTGAGGTTTATTTGCGCTCCACCGCTCGGCGCTGGGCCGCTCAGCGTGGCAGTTACGGTCGCAGAGCCACTCATGGTCAGCGTGGAAGGAGTGACGGTCAGCCCCGTCAACGTTGGCAACGTCGGCTGCTGCTGTACTGTCACTGTCACTGGGAGGCTCGTCGAGGTACCGTAATAGATGCTGCTCAAGTTCCCGGGGAAGGTGGCTGTGATGCTGTGTACCCCGACTGATAATGAGCTAGTAGAGAATGAAGCGACAAAATCGCCCGTTGACGCACTATAGGTCAACGTCTCGGTGCCCAATTGCGTAGAAGTTGTCCCGTCCCAAAACGCGACGGTCCACCCTGCGAGAGGGGGTCCCCACTCTTGGGACGAGGCCTTACAATTGGGGTCCCCCATTTGATTGCATGGAACGTAAATCGATGCTGCGAAGGTGACGGGCTGTCCGAAGTTCGCGGTGCCGCTCCCAGGGTTCGTGAGTTGGAGTTCCGTTGTCGTACTGCGGAATACAGCGGTGTTCCACTTAAGCAAAAGCGACAGTGCGTTTACCGACCCAAGACCCGTAGCCAAGTCATATCCCGGAGCGGTATCGAAGTACTGCAATATGCCGTTGGACGGGCAGTACGACGGCCCAAGCTCACACGGAACGCCGTTGCTGCTGACGCTGCCGTTGCTGCCGAGATAGACGTCGTTGAAAATGCAGTCTGGGGATGGCGAAGGGCTCGCATTCGAATAGCAGGAAGCGGAACCCGGATTCACGCTTTGGGCCTGAGCTAAGCCGTAATAGACGTAATTGGCTTGCCCCTGGCGACCGTACTCCTCGTCTATCAGTGCCTGAATACCGGCGAACGCGGGCGCGGCCGCTGATGTGCCCCTTACGATGTTGCTGACGGTTCCCTGAACAACAGTGATTTGGCTGGTGGAGTCTTGCGCACAATTTCCACCCCAGCAGATGAAATATCCATCGTGACCGGCTGCGGACAAGGAAACGTCAGGTAAGTACCTGTGTTGCCCCTGTACCGCCTCGCAGCCATTCGTAAGGATAGGAAGTGCAATCGGATCCTGCGAGATGGGAACCCCCGGCCCTATTTGCCAAGGCGGCTTGGCATTGCATTGACTAATCCCGCCGCTGCCGGCCCAAAGTCCGCTTCCACCACTCACAGCTCCGCTTTCGTTCCATGCTTTCTCAGGGATATAAGTGAGCGCTGATGTGAAAGCCAAATTAGAGGTTGGAGTGGTGTAGTTCGTTGCGCTCCAGTAATTGGGATCGGCACCCTCATCAAACATGGTCCCTCCCACAGCCACGTTATACGCCGTCGAGGCGTACCCATTGACTGCGTAACCATCGACGGATACGGTCTCCGTGTGAGGGTCGTCAGCGCCCGCTGAACCACTGTCACCGGCGGCGACGAAGACCGTAATCCCCTGGGCGGCCGCCTGCTCCCAAATGTTGGTTATCTCATTGTATTGACTCGCATTGAAATATAACTCGGCATTTCCCATGCTCAAGCTAATGATGGACGCTATATTGGTTTGCACGACATAGTCCGCGCCACAGAACAAGTCGCTCGCTGGAACGTAGGCTATTGTAGCTCGCGGGGCAACTGCGCCTGCCCACTCAACGTCCAGATATGCTTCTTCGTCTGCGCTTGAGCCGGAGGGTGCGCTGCAAATGGAACTGGGGGGGGGGAATAATGTTAGTATTGTTCGCATTGTAGTTAGGCAAAAATAACTGACGGAATTGTTGGATGTTTGGATCGTTTGGTTGGATGGTAGTCAACTCGCCCAAAATCGCAATGGTCTGATTGTTTCCATCAATGGCCCCGCCGAGTCCGCCCGTCTCGCCTTGGAGCAACGGCTGCGTGTTGTAGATAATTGCAAAATCCCCCGGCGTGAAATAGTGCTCAACTCCGGTGGTATAATCAGGCCCGACACCTTGTGGGCTGCTAAGGATGTCTGTGGATGTAGGTACCAGGGCGCGCACATGCCTTGGTTTGAAGTCGTCCAGCGGAGCCACGCCGCCAACCACCGAATTTAGAGCCGCCGGAATCGAGATGTCCTCACTGTTGGAGAAATGCCGCTCGCCTCGCACTAAGAAGTTGTGCAGTTCTGTGTGGAATGCGGCCTCCACTTGTGCGACAGTGCCGCTGAACGTAACGCTCCGCTGGCCTCGCGCCACATTTTGAACCACAAAGCCCTGGTTCGAGAGCCAGTCAGTGACCTTCTGCAGATCGCTCGCTTCAACGCCAAAGCTTGTGCCAAACTCATTGGGCGTCAGCCAGCGATGATAGTTGGGAGTACTCTTGTCTTGTTGCTGGTCGAGAAGCGTGTGTAGCGCGTGTTCCTGCTCCGGGCTGGACTTGAGGACCAGGAACAACGGCCCCAGTTTCGTGCTCCCATCCATCCGACCCAGATCCACCGCATTCCGCAGTGCTCTTGGCGTACTGTTCGGAAAATGAACCGTGACCGAGTCATCAATTCTTTCCAAGATCCGCGGCCGTGCAAGGTGGGTCTCGTCTGCGACGAACGCCCTTTGGGCCCATGCCGGGGTTGCTACCAGTTGAAACCAAGTCAAGGCCAGGACTAGGTAGACCGCAACTTTTGTTGTGGATAAGACAGATTGACCGTTCATGGCATCGACTCCCTTGGCATTCATCAAGAGTGCGGTAGCTTCTGGGGCGCCATAACCTGAAATGACTTCAGCGCAAGAGACTCTTCGGTGACCTTCGACAACTCAAGCGAGTGTGTATTCAGCACTTCTGAGCCTGATTTCAGCTTTGGCCAATTACATTCCACTGCCCACCAAACCCGCTGATTGGTCATTGACCCGGCACGGGTTGTGCTGGGAGCGGCAATCCAGGATTGCCGGTTCTTGCTCCTTCGACACGGCCGCGGACTTCTGTTCTCCGAGTTGATCCAGGGCAGGACAGAGCTGAACGTAGTCGCAGAGGATGGAGGGCCTAGTACTACT
>CAWHWE010000028.1:0-226929 GCA_963832915.1 uncultured Acidobacteriota bacterium | reverse complement strand
GTCTCCACGATAGAGAACACCGAGGAGGTCACCGGCAGCGACATTGTGTCCGATGACCCGCAGGGTGTGGAAGCGGTGGAAGACGCAAAACTGAAGGAACGACGCGGGAATATCTATGAAAACAAAGGGTCAACCTTCCAGGCGCCAGAGGGAAGCTCAGTCAGTGCCAGCGGGGTAGAACCTAGTGCAGTCTCCGCTAATTGAGTGGATAATGTATCGGACACGAAGAAACCCCTCACCCACCTGCGGGCCGAAGCCGATGTTGTTCACGGCTCGCCGCTTCCCCTTCGGCGGGCGTAGGCCCGGCCCGCCCCGGCTGGAGAAAGCACCGGTTGCGGGTCACCCTCTCCCCTGGGAGAGGGTTCGGGTTTTGGTTTCTAGCCCTCTCCCAGGGGAAAGGGCGACCGACGGAGGAGGGCGGGTAAGGGGTCTTCTTCATCCCCATCGGACTTTGAGGGAACTTTGCTCAGGAGCTGATGCGTCCTTTACCCAATTCTGTTGTAGTATCTTGCTGGCCGATGGGTGGGGAATAAGCGGCAAGTGAATCTCGCGGAGTGGTGCCTTGGATCGAGTCCCCATCTCTCACCACGTTTGGACGCTCTTAGGGGGCATTCGGAAGGGCAGGGCTTCAGCCCCGCCGAAATCGCCGCTCCCGCCCTCTATAGTCCCGTGCCCCGCCCTTCCAGACGCGTTGTGAGAAACGCGGGCCAAGCCCCGGGTGAAAATTCAGGTGACCGGTTTCTGAATCCAATAAAGGAGCAAGGACCAATGGCGTTTGGGCGAAGGAGACTTCTTCAGTCTGCCCTTGCGGCAGCGGCTTGGGGAAAGGCTGGTTGGGGCCAGGAGCCAACGGCAACCAACGCGCTGTCCCAGTTATTGATTGACAAGAACAGACGCACCGAACAATTGCTCGAGCGGAAGAAGGATGCTCCGTCACTCCTTCCTGACCGGAGCGAATTGGAGAAGAAGATTCCCCAGGGGCATCCGCGGATATTCTTCCGCCCGGAAGATCTCGAGCGCCTGCGGGGCAAGCTCGATCAACCGCCGTTTCGTCATTGTGTCGAGGCCATCCGGGCTGAAGCTGATGCGACCTTGGCACGACCGTTCCCCATCCCATATTATCCTCCGGATTTCTACCTCCCCGATGGACCCAACTGGGACAAGCGCTTCCCGCTGAGCACGGAAAGTGTGGCGGAACACAACAAAATGATGAGGAGTCAATCTTTCTCCATGATTCCTTCCAACGCCCAGGCCTACCTTCTGACGGGCGACCGGCGCTATCTGGACCAGGCACGGCGAGCCATGATTAATTCCGCAGAGTTGGACCTGAAAACCACGGGTTACTCCAACACGCATGGATTCAACGGCGTCATTCCCCAACTGGCGGTGGGCTTGGATTATCTGTGGGATGCCCTGGAGGCGAGCGAGCGCCAGAGGATGGTGGCTGCTCTGCTGGCGCGCACTCGGGAATTCTACCATCTTGCCAATCCCATCGATGATCCGCTCGATAATCACAATCTTACTTATGGTCCGGACAATCTTACCTGGGCAGCCCTGGCCCTTTATCATCATGAGGATGAAGCGGCGAACTGGCTGTGGGACATCCTGGTCTTTTTCGACCGGTGCTGGCCGAGCTTTGGCGGCGATGACGGCGGGTGGGGAAACGGCGTTGGCTACAGCGAGGGCATTGGGTTGCGGGTGATGCATTCGATCTATGTTGCCACCGGCGTGAGTTTCTTCCAGACCCCGTGGAGCCGCAACAACGGCAATTATCTGCTCTACTTCCAGCCCCCCTACGACCATTCTACGAGTTTCTGCGACGCTTCCTACAATCGCCCCAAAGGTTTGCAGAAACGGGTGATGCAATGTTATGCATCGATCCACCAGAATCCTTACTACCAATGGTTTGCGGAACAAGTGAAGGAGCCCGCTGCGGACGATCCCGATCACATGTTGAGCCACTATTTGTATTGGCCTCAGACGCCGCGGGCCAAGGCTCCCACCGATTTGCCGCAAGGCAAGCACTTTCGAGACATTGGCTGGGTGGCCCTGCATAGCGATCTGGCGGATGGAAGCCGCAACATCATGCTGCAATTCAAGAGCAGCCGTTTCGGGTCTTTTAGCCACTCTCACGCGGACCAGAACTCTTTCATCTTGACGGCGTTCGGCAGTCCCTTGCTGATCGACAGTGGTTACTACCCCTGGTACGGGAGCCGTCACGACCTCAGTTGGACGCGCCAAACACGGGCGCACAACGCCGTTTTGGTCAACGGGAAGGGACAGGGAGTTTTCAACGAAGCGGCGAAGGGCCGGATTGTGCGTTTTGTGAGTACGGATGATTTCGATTACATCGCCGGCGACGCCACTGCCGCCTACCAGCAACCCTCCACGGAAAGGGGACTTCCGGAATTGTGCGCCAGCGGGGAAGATGTTATTCGCATGGTGCGGCATATTGTTTTCATCCGCTCGGCGGGCTGTTTTCTGATTCTCGATGACGTGGAAACCGGACGGCCTGCCTCAGTCCAGTTCCTGTTGCACTCCGACAACCAGTTCGAAATTAATGAGAACGGACGGACGGCGGCGCTCGCCAACGGACCGGCCCTGATGCGCGCTTTCATGCTGGAGCCCGGCGCGTTGGAATTCTCTCAAACCCATCAGTTTAGCGTCCCGCCCGAGCGGGGAGGCAATCCCGCCCCGACTCCCGATCAATGGCATTTGACTTGTAGTTTCGCGCCCACGGTTGCGCGCCGGCAGTTGTTGAGCGCGATTGTGGTCCGCCACAAAAACGACTCCAATGCTTGGCCTGATATCGAGCCCCAGAGTGCGCTGGGGACGATTGGAGCGAGGATCGGAAATATTACCGCTTATTTTGATTTGCGGGCCGGCAGTGTGGGTTGCCGGTTGGTTCGCAGCGATGGCACTACGAGCTGGTTCGAGTATTCCAACTAAGGAGGGATGATGAAAGTGGACAGAAGAAGTTTCCTGGCCGGAGTCGCGGCGCTGGCGAGCGCCCCGAGCATTCCCCGAGGCTTTTCCGCACAGACGAGCCCTGCCTCTGCCGACCGGCGGGCTCCCCTGCAGCGCTACCTGTTCTTGGATGACGCGCACATCGACCAGGCGCAAGGGCTGGAAGTTCGCGGGCATCCGGCAAAAAGATATTCGGGGAACCCGTTGATGGTGAAGAAATATCCCTGGGAGAAAACGCGCTTCCAGCTCTATGGGCGGGACATCGTTTACAACTCCGAACGCAAGCTTTACCAGATGTTTTACCTGGCCCAGCCCAATCCGGCCCCGTGGCCCAACGTCCGTGTGGGCGGCGAGAAGAAAGTCGGTTTTGTAACCCTGCCGGCCTACGCGGAAAGCACCGATGGCATCCATTGGGAAAGGCCATTGCGTAGGGATGTTTCCTTTGAGGGCATTGCCGAGACGAATATTCTCAATTTACATGATGGACAGAGTTTCGAACCGGCGGTCATGTATGACCGCCACGATCCACACCCGAGCCGCCGGTACAAGGCTTTCATTTGGGACCAGCACTTTCAACTGCCGGTGCAAGGGAAGTTGGACTACCGCCGCGGCGCTCCTTCCTTATCGTTTCCGCGGGGGCTGATCACCGATCAACTGATCCGCGACCCCGCCGGTAAGATCATTTACGAGGCCCCGTACAACGACTACGGCATGCGGGTGGCCTTCAGCGCCGACGGGATCAATTGGAAGAAGCATCCCGGCTGGGTATTCAAGTGCTACTCTGACACCGGCCAGTCGGTGATCTACGACGAGCGCTGCGGCAAATACATTGGGATTGGCCGCTTCAATCAGCAAAAGGATAGCCCTGCCTATTTCGTGGGACGGAACGTCTCGCGGGTGGAGAGCTTGGACTTTATCCACTGGACCGAGCCTGAACTGGTCCTCGCCGGTGACAGTCAGGACCCCGAATCGCTCCAGATTAACAGCATGCCGATGGATCTTTATGAAGGCCTGTATATTGGCATTTTGGAAGTGGACGTTCGGCCTCTACCGAATCCCGCCCGGCCCATCCAAATGGCGGTCAGCCGCGACGGGCGCCAATGGAATCGTGTCGCCAATCGCTGCCCCATGATTGAGGAACCTCCCCTGGGGGCGTGGGATGCGGACAATCAGCCGGAACCGCAGGGCTTTGTCCGCCCCGCCACAGGATTGTTCATCCACGCTGACCAAGTCCGCATGTACTATTGCAATGGCAGCGGGCCGGACTCCATGCACGGGGTTGGTATGGCGACCTGGCGCAGGGATGGCTTCGTCTCGCTGCACGCCGGGAGCGAGGGCGGGGAACTTCTTACGCGCGCTTTCATTCCCACCTCTCCGGAGCTTCATTTGAATATTGATGCCACGGGTGGAGAAGCCACCGTGCGGGTCTGTGACTTCCAAGGCCGGCCGCTGAAAGGCTGGAAAATCGACCAACCCTCCGAGGCCATACGCGGCGATCAGCTTGGTACAGTGGTCCGCTGGACCGGCAGCGACTTTGACCAGCGAGTGGGAAAAGCCACGACCCTTCGCATCAAGCTGCGAAACGCGGACCTCTATTCCTATTGGACGGAGTGAGCTGCGGAAGGACCCCCAAAGTGGGCAAAGCCAGTTGATTCATTACCCGGCGGCCCCCAAGAGCGTCCAAACGCGGTGAGAAATGCGGGCTCTAAGTGCGTTAGAAAGATGGTTGGGGCGCCCAGATTTGAACTGGGGACCTCTTGGTCCCGAATTGCGAGTTGCTTCAATGCAGCGGTACGCAGCTACCATCAACAAGCCGTACGGGAGGCGCTTGATTCGCGGCTCGACTCAGTTCATCAGCTCAGGATTCCAACTCCTGCTGGCAGGAGAGCATTGCTGCATTTCCCAGCGGTGCGACAGCCAGTTACGTCACAAAGCGCGTCACAAACACGATTGGAAGCCACGCGAGCGGATGCTGTGGTTGGGGGCATAGGTTGACCCTTCCGCGTGCGTCTGCGCAGCAGCAAAGTGCACGGCGGAGCATTTTGAGAGCCGTCACGGCAGGCCAGCAAGCACCTTGCAGCAACACCTTTTCGGCGATAGCGGTTACTTGCAGGCCTCGGCGTCCCTGGAGCGTGGCCGCACCTGCTGACTGTAGCAGCCCTCCATGTTCGGCACCGTACAGTCGTACGTCTTGGTGCCGGACCAGTAGTTGCACGAAATGGTCCAGTTGGCGCGGCCGCAGCCGAGGTACTTCGCATCCTTCCAGATCATGGCCGTGAAGTGCCTGTTGGCGCTCAGGCCTTCACTCCCGAATTGGTAGCTCGACACTTCGCTATACCAGCTCTTCACTGCATCGGTGCCCGAGGGCTGCGCACTGCCCCAGTAGAGGTTTTCCCCCATTGGTCCAAGGGGAGAGTCGTACGACTTGCTGTGCTTCACCTCACGCCCCATCTTGTTGACCCAGTTCTGGGCATATGCCGCGACATGCGCATTCCAAAGCAGTGGCGGGACGCCGTGCTGACAGCGATATAAGTTGTGCGCCTTGAGGATCTCCTGGGCAAAGCCGGCGTCACTGGTGGCCGCGGGCGAACTGCCGACTTGGGTATTGCTTTGGGCCAGCTGCAAGCCCGAAGCTACCACAGTCAGAACGACAACAGTGACGAACACGAGATATCGCTTCATTGGGTTTTTCTCCTTGACGTTTAACGTAGCCAGATCTAGAGCTGGCAACTGCGAGTATATATCCATCTCGCCGTGCCTAGGGTGGCCTATTGGCTTAGGCGAGCCTCCGCTTTTACGACCTTCGCCACCAGTTTGTAACCGAATTGTGCGAGGCCGGCGTGCCGGAAGCTGTGATCCGTGAATTGGCGGGCCACGTTGACCCGCAAATGATGCGAATCTATTCGCACCCTCGGCTTGCGGCTAAAAGGCCGGCTGTCGAAGCGTTGGCAACAGTAAAAACAGGGCAGTCTGAGGGGGGGTACGTCACAAACCACGTCACAAAAGAGCTTCCGGCTGGTTTCGCTCATGCGGAAGTTATTGAAAGGAATTGTCGGGGCGCCCAGATTTGAACTGGGGACCTCTTGGTCCCGAACCAAGCGCGCTACCAGGCTACGCTACGCCCCGGAAAAGCAGGTGTCAGGTGTCAGGTTCCAAGTGTCAGCAGGAACTCATCCCCTGGCACCTGAAACCAGAACTTTGGTCGGGACGGCCAGATTTGAACTGGCGACCCCTTGCACCCCAAGCAAGTGCGCTACCAGGCTGCGCTACGTCCCGTCAACATTTTGGGCCTTTCTCGATACAGCAGCTTCGGGGGTGAAAGGCACAATCCTTCACGCTAACACTTGCGCGAAAGCGTTGTCAAGATGGACTGAAGTTCGTGTCGAATGGCGCGTAGCTCTGCCGTACCAAGCGTAGGCAGGAAGAGATGACGTTGCTCGGCCTCGCTTTTGGACTTGGTGGCCAGATGATTGCGCGCCCCGGAGATCGTAAAGCCCTTTCCGTAAAGCAAACCCTTGATCTCCAGCACCAGCTCGACGTCCTGGCGGCGGTAGAGCCGGTGCCCGGACTTGCTCTTCGTGGGTTTGAGCGTGGGGAACTCGGTCTCCCAAAATCTCAGGACATAGGGCTTTGTGTGCGTCAGCTTACTCACCTCACCGATTCGGAAATAGAGTTTTTCCGGGATGTAGACTTCGGCAGGTGAAGCGTCGGTAGAACGGCTGGGGCGCGAAGAGCGAGTTCGAGGCATCCATACCCTCAAGTAATGGTTGAAGGTCTACTCCAAGCCATCTTAGCACAGGATCGATCAAGGTCAGCGGAAGAGAAAAACATCCGAGCGTGAGGAGCGGAATTACGAATAGTGAATAGTAAATGGTGAATTGCGGAGGGAGAGTTTGCTTTGCGCGCGGCGCCCAGGCCCTCTTACTGCCGCATCACCTCAATTCAGAATTCACCATTCATAATTCACTATTTCCCTGCTCCCTCCTCATCAACCAGTTTCCGCAAAGCGCGCGCGATGGAGTATACTGGCGACTTTTCCCAGCCGCGCGTCCAGAAGTGAAGGAAGGGACTGGAATACAAGCAGGAATTCTCAATCGGGAGAGGGTCCGTTATGCCGAAATTGATTGTGGGGATCGACGTTGGGGGAACGAAGGTAGCAGGAGGGCTGGTGACCCTGAAGGGGCGTTTGGTGAAGTCCCTGGTGGTGCCGACTCATGCGGAGAAAGGCTTCAAGGCGAGTTACAACCAGATCGCACAATTGATCGAGCGGCTAATCAGGCTGGCGGGGGGCAAGGACAATGTAGTGGGGGTGGGGGTTTGCGCGCCCGGCCCTCTCAACCCCAGGACGGGTGTCGTTATCAACCCTCCGAATCTCCCGGGCTGGCGCAACATCCAATTGGCGCATTTGCTCGAAAGCCATTTCCATCTCCCTGCCAGAGTGGAAAACGACGCCAATGCCGCCGGCCTTGCCGAGGTCCTTTTTGGAGCGGCGGTTGGATGCCGGGACGTCTTCTATGTGACTGTCAGCACCGGTATTGGAACAGGGGTCATCATTAACAAGAAGATCTATCACGGCAAAAATGGCGTGGGCGGGGAAGGCGGCCACGTCTCCATCGACTTCCGCAGCCCCTATCGTTGCGGCTGCGGCACGCTGGGCTGCATCGAGGCGCTGGCGGCCGGTCCTGCCATGGCTCGCCGCGCCCGCGTCGCCCTCGAGCAAGAGCACAGCCGGCCAAGCCTGCTGCGCGAACTCTCGGGTGAGAACCTGGGGAAGATCACCCCTGTCATGATCCAGGAGGCGGCGCGCAGGGGAGACGACGTGGCCAAATCCATCATCGACGACACAGGGTTTTATTTGGGCGTGTGGCTGGGAGGGATGATGTCGTTATTCGATCCGGAAGCAATCATCATCGGAGGGGGAGTCGCGCAGATTGGCAAGCCCCTCTTTGAGAAAATCCGGCAGACTATCCCTGATTACACGATCAACCGTCGCTTTGTCAACCAACTCCCGATTCTGCCCGCCAGACTGCAAAAGAACGTTGGCATTTACGGTGCCGCAAGCGTCTTTCTCCCCGCAGGTGAGGAAGCCGAAGCCGCTTGATTTCCACAAAAGATGCAGCCTTGAGACTTCCAGTTCGGATTTCTCACCATGCTCCGCCGTTTTGAGGGGGTCAACCGGAAGGGCGGGGTTAAACAGGCTGCGGAAAAACTCCTTAGGGCTGTCATCCTGAGGAGCCGCAGGCGACGAAGGATCTCGCATTGCCTTGAAAACACTCAGAGCGAGATTCTTCGCTTCGCTCAGAATGACAGTGTGGAGGGGTTTTTCCGCAGCCTGTTTAACCCCGCCCCAAACCGCCTTCCAAAGTACTGTTCGTCTCGCGCCCCGCTCCGCATCAATCTTGCTCGAAGCGCGAGAATGACCGGTCGATCGTCAAGGACAAACTCCCCTTCGCATTCTCGACATACTGCGCAAGTGCGTCGCGGTAGAAGGCCAAGCTCCTCTCGCGAATCGGAGCCTCCGGCTCTTGGGAATGGACCATGTGGTTGATCTCGTGCAACAGTATGCTGAGAAATTGCAAGCGCAGCCGCTCAGCCTGGAACTCTCTCAACCGGCTCCCTGCCACGAATTGCGTGTCAAGCGCGATATCCATCAAAGGCAGCGCCAGCCACGTCTCCACGCGCTGATAAGCGATATCCAACTCCCCGGCAGGATCGCCGCCTAAGGCATCATGCGGTTCGGCGAATGGCGGCTCTTTCACTATCACGTGACGGTGCCCCAGGCAGCCGCAGATGTTGGTCCGGCGGAATTGGACAATGACTAACTTGGGGGAATTGTTGAGGATTTCTTCATACTCATCGCGGGAATCCAGGGGGGCTTCGGCCCAGTCCCGCTCGACTGCGCGCACCATCTCGAGGGCTTTCTCCGCATCTCGACGGGAATACGCCACCACCACCAGTGGCTTCGGCCGATCTGGAAACGCCGCAAAAGCGTAACGGCGGCCAACTAACCACTCACGCCAGCGAATCCAACGCGGGCGGGAATGGAGATAGGCCTTCACGACATCGGCCACGATCGATGGTTCTTGCACCATGCTTGCCTGCCACCCGGTCAGGAGTTGACCTTCAGGAACCCGGAACACCTGCTTTATGGTAGAACTCTTCGACGCGCTGGAATTCCTCCTGCTCCTCCACCAGGCCCATACTTTGCAGCATGTGGCGGATCGTCATGTGAGCGTCATTAGACCAGAACATCCCGCAGTCCTCGTCCTCGTAATAACGGTAGCCCACTTTATCGCCGTAGGCTTTCTTGAGGGCTTCCCCGTTCATCAGGGTCGCACTCCAGGGGAGGATGGCGTAGCTCAGGTCCAGTTCTTGAACGAGGATGTTGTTTTCGGAGGGAGTTATGCTGCCTGTCTCGGCCTTCTTCTCGCTCACGGGCCATTTTACTTGGGAGACGATTTTGCCCGTGGGTTCGAAGATGGATGCGTTGTTCCGCCAAGTGCTGGAGACGATGTAGTAGCCGCTCCGTTTGGCCCGCCCGGCAGGTTGGGAAGTCTGCGGTGATTGGGTTGGCCAAGCAACCAGCTCGGCGCCCTTACGGGCCAGCTCCTTCCAGCCATAATCAAACTCCATGTCGTAGCAAATCTGTATCCCCAGCCTGCCGAAATCACACTTGAAAACAGGTTCTTCCTTGCCGGGAGTGGAGCCATGTTCCATGGAGCCTGTGTTTGTGCCCGGGTCCACCACGAGGTGTACTTTCCTATAGATGCCCACTACCTCGCCTCTCCGGTCAAAAAGAATGGCGGCGTTGGAGCATCGCTTTGTAGCCCGATCCTCCAGCAGGTACAGAGGTGCTACGATATAGCAATGGCATTTGCGCGCCTCCCGAGCGAAGGTATCCTTGACCGGGCCTTCCAGCGGAGACGACCAAACCGTCGCTTCTCCTACTCGCCCCGCTTCACCGCTTACTGATGTCTCCGGCAGTACCGCCAAGTCCAGACTGCGGCCATACTTCTTCTCTGACTGCTCCTGCATGTGATCGACGATCACCGTCAGTTGCTCCAAGCGTTTTTGCAAGCCTGGATATTGCCCCCAGAACGGTTGCATGACCGTGGCTACGATGACTTTGCGGGGCGGTTGATCCGAGGTGCTCTTCATGGGACCGCCCGCGCCCGCGGCGGGAAGTGTCAGCAAAAACCCTATGAAGCCCACAACCAACTTGCACAGTTTGCGTGCCTGGATTAGGCGTTTTGTTCTCACAACAACTCCTCCTGTTCAGCCTTTCAACTCTGAAAGTTCTTCGTTCGATGCCAGGATACCGCCCGGGAGTCCCAGCACGGACGCCAGGATTGGCGCCACCTGCGTCAAAGCTATCCGGCCCAAGTTCCGACCCTCGCTGACGTCGGGACCGGCCACGATGAAGGACGCCTCGAGTCCGGGGCGGGTGGGCAATTGGCCGTGCGTGCCTCGGTCTTTGATACTGTCCCTCACTAGCGGTCCTTCAAACCGGTCGGAGAAGTAAACGCCGGGTGCCGCGTCGATGCTCAATTCCGCATCCGGGTCGGCGGAGAGGGATTCGAGCTGTGCGCGAACCACAACTTCTTCGACCGCACCCGCTTCAACGAGCCGCTTCATCGCCCGCTGCAAAGACGCTCGATCGCTTGCCGACGGCTCCTCCAGCCAGTAAACGGCGAAGGACCCTCCGGCATGGACGGCCCCCAGCTTACCGAGGATTGGTGTACCATCCGCTTCCCGATCGAACAACCCTTCCTCCGTCAGAACCGAAAGCGGGGCAGCTTCTTTCTCAACGGGCACAAAGCCATGGTCGGAGAGGACCACGAGTGTGGGCGCCTCGCCCTCCAAAAAGCCTTGCCGAAAGCGTCCGATTTCTTCGTCCGTCTCTTCCATCGCGGCCAGGGCTTGCGGCGAGGCCGGCCCGAACTGATGAGCCAACTGGTCATAGTGAACAAAGTGGACGAGGAGAAGATCCGGCCGATAGCGATCCCAGAGGTAAAGCGCGGCCTCAGTGCGCAAGCGGTCGGGAGTGGCGCCGGCAAGAATGGGTTCGAGAACCTTCAGGACTTCAGGGAACAAACCAGGGGTGGAATGTCGGGCGGGCGTGGTGAAGTCCCGATGCGGGTCCGCCATCGCCGGATCCCAAATCTCCGGAATGTTGTAATCAATTGCAGCCCCGGCGCTCACCGGCCAACTGATGGCCGCAGCTTTCCGCCCCGTGGCGCGTACCACATCCCAGACCGCGGGAACACGCAGGGCGCTCGCAAACCAGCACCACGGTCGCGCTTTTTCGGTGGGGTCGAGCGATGCCAGGTGGCTGTAAATTCCATGCACACTCGGAGGCACGCCCGTCACGAGTGTTGCATGGGCCGGGTAGGTCGTCGTCGGATAAATACTCTCGACGGCGTCCGCGCTGGCCCCCGACTTGACGAGCTCGAGGAGGTTCGGGATCTTTAGCCCAAACTCCTGCGGTCGCCGGTAAAAGTCCGGTCGCATCCCGTCTACGGAAAGCACCGCCAAGCGGCATGGCCCGGACTTGCCCTTCATGGGCATCTATGTTCCTCCGCCGACCCCTTGGACTTGCCGATCTCGTGCCCATATTGAGAGCACCAGGGCGTCATGTGGGCCCTCCATACCGGGAGGGCACGACCTATGATATCACCGAATATGACATGGTTTCCCCTTGGTGTGGAAACGGTAGGATGCGCGGAAAAAAGACGTTACGCACCGTCGCGCGCCCTTGCTGCCAGGAAGCGTGGCGTCACTTGCGAATTCGGGTTTACAATAGTTGGGATGACCACTCGAGATAAACTGATCGTGGCGCTCGATCTCCCAAATGGCAACGCTGCAACGCGAATGGCTGAAAGTTTGCAGGGCCACGTTGGAATGTTCAAAGTGGGCTCGGAGCTTTTCACCGCCGAAGGCCCCGTTCCGGTGCGTTATCTCGTAACCACAGGCCAAAGGGTTTTCATTGACCTTAAGTTCCACGACATCCCAAACACCGTGCGGGCGGCGGCCCGCGAAGCTGCGGAACTTGGGGTCAGCATGGTGAACGTCCACGCATCCGGCGGGCGGAAAATGATGGAAGCGGCGCTCGAAGGAGCGCGCTCCGCCCTGCACCATCCGGTGCGGGGCTCCGTTGGGACTGTGGCAGGGGATGAGGCGGGGCCGAGGGTGCTGGCGGTGACCATCCTGACCAGCCTCGCAAGCCAGGACCTTGAAGAGCTGGGCATTTCAGGAACTGCGGCCGAAGCTGTGGTCCGGCTGGCCCGCTTGGCGCAAAGTGCAGGACTGGATGGCGTAGTGGCTTCGCCGCGCGAAATCTCCGCCATTCGACAGGCGTGCGGCCCCGGGTTCCTGATTGTCACACCGGGGATTCGGCCCGCCTCTGCCGCCACAAACGATCAGGCTCGCATCGCGACCCCGGCGAGCGCCATCGCAGCGGGAGCGGATTATCTGGTTGTGGGGCGGCCGATTACCGGCGCGCCTGATCCGGTCGCCGCAGCGGATGCCATCGTTGCCGAGATGGATGTGACAGTGCTTTGACGATTGCGGATTGCCGATTGAAAAACGGTGTGGCGATTTGCTGCAATGTCAATCGGCAATCGACCATCATCAATCGGCAATCGACAACAGGGACGCAACTCATGACCGAAAATGAAATCCTGAACGTCTTTCGCGAGAATTCGGCTCTCCTGGAGGGCCACTTCATCCTTTCCTCGGGCCTGCACAGCGACCGCTACATACAATGCGCGCTGGTGTTGCAACACCCGAAAGTCGCCGAACAACTCTGTTCCGAACTCGCTGCGAAGTTGCGGCATGTGGGCGCAACGGTGGTGGTGGCGCCGGCGCTGGGCGGAATCCTGGTGGCGCACGAGGTCGCCCGAGCGCTGGGCGTCCGGGCGCTCTTTACGGAGCGGCAGGAGGGCAACATGACTCTGCGCCGGGGATTCAGCCTGGCACCGGGCGAGCCGACACTGGTGGTGGAAGACGTAATGACCACAGGCCTCTCGACGCGTGAAACGATGAGGTGTGTTGAGGAAGCTGGAGGGAAGGTGGTCGGCGCCGGAGCACTGATTGACCGCAGCGGCGGCGCGGCCGACCTGGGCGTGCCCAAGGCGGCGCTCGCGACCTTAACGATTCAAAACTATAATCCTGCCGAATGTCCTCTCTGCAAGTCCGGTATCCCCGTTGTAAAACCCGGCAGCCGCAGCAAGCCAGCAGGCAGTAAGCAGTAGGCAGAACCGCAACAGCCCGCGTAGCGGGCGGCATATTTTAGCCCACGGCGTGAGCCGTGGGGGGCGAGTCCCATCGCATTTGGCCAAGCCCCGCAAGGGGCGACATAAAACCTGCGCAGATTCGCTCCCAATGGTTCCTGTGTGCCGATGTCGCCCCTGCCGGGGCTCCAGAAATGTAGCCGGATGTGTTCTTCCCACGGCTGTCGCCGTGGGCCAAATGATGTCGGCCCTGACAGGCCTACATCCCGATGGAAGGAATCTTCGCGGCGCGCGAAGAAGATCGCAACTAGCGGTACTGAAAAAACCCTTCTGCTTACCGCTTTCTGCCTACCAGCTACATTGGTTACCGATTACGCGCGGTGGTAAACGACCCTTCCGCCAACCACAGTGGCTATGACAGCGCCCTTCAACTTCCACCCATCGAATGGCGAATTGCGGCTTTTGGAGCGGCCTTCAGCAGCGTGGTAAGTCCACTCGAGCTGGGGATCGAAGACGGTGATGTCGGCTGGCCCGCCCACGCTAAGGCGGCCATAGGGCTGGTTGACGATGCGCGCCGGGTTGGCGCTCATCAACGAGATGAGATGCCACATCGAGATCTTGCCGGTGTGAACCAATTGAGTAAGCGCCAGACCCAGCGCCGTCTCGAGACCGATGAGACCGAAGGGGGAGTCGGTGCCCAGCGGCTTGGCTTTAAGTTCGGGGGCGTGCGGAGCGTGGTCGCTGGCGATGGCGTCCACCGTTCCATCCATGAGCCCTGCCACAATGGCTTCGACGTCCCGGGCGCTGCGCAGCGGGGGATTCACTTTGGCGTTCGTTCCGTGTTCCAGCACGGCCTGGTCGGTGAGCGTGAAATGGTGCGGCGTGGCCTCACAAGTCACGCGGATGCCACGGTGTTTGCCGAGGCGCACCAACTCGATCGAGCGCGCAGTGGACACGTGACACACGTGCAGGCGCGCGCCGACGGACTCCGCCACGATCAGATCGCGGCCCACGCAAACGTCTTCGGAGGCGCCGGGAATGCCTCTGACCTTGAGCTGGCTCGATACCTCGCCTTCGTTGATCACTCCGGAGGCGCTCAAGCTGGGGTCTTCACAGTGGTCCATTAAAGGGATATTGATCTCCTGAGCCACTTCCAAAGCACGCTTCAATAAGCCGGCGGTTTTCACCGGCCGTCCATCGTCGGAAAAGGCCACCGCTCCGGCCGCCGCCAGCGCATGGAGATCGGTGAGCGACTGCCCTTGGCTTCCCATTGAAACGGCGGCGATGGGAAGCACGCGGGCCAGGCCGATTCGCTGCGCTTTGTCGATCATGGCGCGCACCAACTCCGGGCGGTCGGTCACCGGCTTGGTGTTGGGCATGGTGCAGACGGCGGTGAAGCCTCCCGCCACCGCGGCAGCCAATCCCGTCTCGAGCGTCTCGGAGGCTTCGCCGCCGGGGTCGCGCAAGTGAACATGGAGGTCGACGAAACCCGGTGAGACGACCTTGCCGGCAGCCTCCAGGATTTCGTCAGCCGCGACGGTGATTTGGGGCGCGATCCCTCGAATCACGCCATCTTCGACGAGCACGTCGAGTTCGCTGTCCAGTTGGTCTTCGGGAGATATGAGGCGACCGCCTTTGATGAGTAACGATGCCATGAGAGTCCTCTCTGGAGTGCGGCCCGCCGCGGCAGGCTGCCGCTTTGATCCCGCGAGCCTTGCTCGCAGCCGGGGCCGTAGCGCTGACCCCGCATGGCGGGGTCAGCACCATACGAAAGCAGGAAAATGCCGACCTAAAGGTCGGGGCTACAAAGACTCTGCAAAGCGCCAGCCCGCCGTGGCGGGCCGCGCCCCAGATGTACGGCACGCTACAGCGCACCCGAAAACGGGAAAAGCGGAAGCAGGCAGTCCTTCACAGGCTGATAGGTTTTCCGGTGTTCGGGACAAGGACCGTAGACCGCGAGAGCTTCAAGGTGTTTTCGCGTCCCATAACCCTTATTCATTGCCAGGCCATACTGTGGGTACAGCCGATCAAGTCCCCGGAGATGCGCATCGCGGGCCACTTTGGCCAGGATGGAGGCGGCGGCAATCGAGACCGAGAGCGCGTCGCCGTGCACAACCGCGCGGTGCGGGATCAAAAACGCGGCGGCCTTGGGAGAGCCCACGAGAGGCATGGCATCGGTAAGGATGAATTCGGGAGCCGGGTCGAGCCCCAACACGGCGCGGATCATTCCCTGCCTCGATGCCTCGTACACGTTCAGGGCATCAACCTCCGCCGCCGAAAGGGAGACAACCTGAAGGGCAAGGGCTTTTTCAGTGATTTGTTGGGCAAGCGATTCGCGCTCGCGTGGAGTGAGCTTTTTCGAGTCGTCCACACCCGGGATGGGCTGAGCGGGATCGAGAATGACAGCGGCGGCGTACAGCGGACCGAGGAGCGCCCCTCGTCCCACCTCGTCGCATCCTGCCACCAGACGCCACCCCGCCCGGAGGGCCTGCTCCTCCAGCTTCCAGGTGCATTTCAGCTCATCGCAGTCAGTCCGCGCCGGCTGGCAAAAGCGGCGGCGCGCGCCACCCTCTCCCCCAAGGTGGAGAGGGTCAGTGGCCTTATGGAGGGGTCGGAGGGTGGTGCTTCCGTCAGGCTTCATGTTCTGTTCGGACCTCGCGCAGTCGCGCTGCCTTGCCCCGCAACTTGCGGAGGTAATAGAGCTTCGCGCGGCGCACCCGGCTGGAGCGAACCACTTCGATCTTATCGATAATGGGGGAGTGCAAGGGGAAGATACGCTCCACCCCCTGACCAAAGGAGGTCTTGCGAACCGTGAAGGTGGAGTGGTTCCGGGCCCGCCGCTGGCCGATGACCGTGCCTTCGAAGACCTGAATCCGTTCCTTGTCGCCCTCCTTGATTTTGACGTGCACACGCACGGTATCTCCGGACTTGAATGAGGGCACATCTTGTTTCATCTGTGATTGTTCAACTTTTTCGAGCGCGTTCATAGTCTCTGTTCTCCCTAACTTGAAATGCGGCGCGTGATTCAGAAGCCAGCAGCGCTGGGCCGTTATAGAAGGTCCGCGGTCCGTCGAAGAGTGCCCGGCAAAACCCGCCCCGATAGGTCAGGGCGCTACTCGCTTTTCTGAAGGACTGGTTCGCACGCCTCGCGCTGGAGGATATCCAGCCACTGGCGATCTTCTTCGCTCAAGGGAAAGCCGGCCAGCAAGTCGGGCCGCTTTCGCCATGTTTTCTCAAGCGCCCGCTGGCGCCGCCAGCGGCGAATCTCTTCGTGATTTCCCGAAAGCAGGACTTCCGGGACTCTCCAACCCTGGAACTCCGGCGGCCTTGTATAATGGGGACAATCGAGCAGGCCGTACGGGGATTCGCTGGCGCCTGCCTGCTGGATGGCGAAGGAATCCTGGGACGCGGATTCTTCGTTGCCCAGAACCCCTGGCAGGAGGCGGACCACAGATTCCATAATTAGCGCGGCAGGAAGTTCCCCACCGCTTAGCACATAGTCCCCAATCGAGATCTCGTCCGTGGCCAGGTGCTCCGCGATGCGTTCGTCCACCCCTTCGTACCGGCCACAAATCAGGACCAGGCGCTCCTGGCGACTCAACTCCTCCGCCACCGCTTGGGTGAAGAGCCTTCCCTGGGGCGAAAGCAGGATCACGCGTAGGCGTTGGCCCGGCATTTCAGCTTCCAGAGCGGCGACGGCTTTGAAAACCGGGCCGGGCTTGAAAACCATTCCGGGCCCACCTCCGAAGGGCCGGTCGTCCACAGTTCGGTGGCGGTCCTCGGTGAAGTCGCGCAAGTCATGCAACCGGATGCCGGCCTGGCCGCAGGCGATGGCGCGCTTGAGCAAGCCGTACTCCAGCATACTCCTGAAGAAGTCCGGAAAGATGGTGATAACGTCAAACGTCATGCGGCTCCCGTAGCGCGGGCGTCTCGCCTGCTGGGGCATAGGAAGACCTGCCGCTGCTTCATGCGGGCGAGACGCCCGCGCTACGCTCATGCATTCAAATCCAACAAGTCCTCGGGCGGGTCAATTAAGATCGTCCTCGCTTCCGTGTCGATCTTCGTGCAGATGGCCTGGGCCAGGGGAATTAGAACCTCCCCGCGCGATGTCGCCACGTGAAGGACATCAACACCGCCCGTGGGCTCGATCTCTGTCACCGTGCCCACCTCCACTCGCCTTCCCTCGCGTTCCGTAACGACCCGGCACCCTTCGAGTTCCGAGAGATAATAGTGATTCGGAGGAAGTGGCATTCTCTCTTCCACCGGAATCAGCACATGCCGGCCTTTCAAGCCTGAAGCGCTATCGATGGAATCGACACCCGAAAACTTGATCACCACCCGCCCCTTGTGGGGCCAGACATTCTCTACCTTGATGGGATGAGGAGCCTTTCCAGGATTCTCCAGGAACACTTGGCGGAGTTCATGGAAGCGGGAGGTGGAATCCGTCAGCGGTTCGGTCAGGACTTCCCCCCGGCGGCCCTGTGGACGAATGACACGAGCGACAGCAAGGAAGCGATCTGGCACGTCCTCGGCCAAGTTTGCCCAATCCCGACGCACCGCCCGTAGCGCGGGCGTCTCGCCCGCTGCGGTGCGGGCATCCTGCCCACTGCTACATGGGGGCGAGACGCCCGCGCTACGGGCGCGATTCCGAGGGACCTCCTACTCGAGAATCTCCAGCGTGAATCGCTTCTTCAGCTTCATCCCCGCGGCGTTGAGAATCGTGCGGATGGACCGTGCCGTTCGGCCTTGCTTGCCGATGACCTTCCCCAGGTCAGAAGGGTGTACGCGAAGTTCCAACACCGTCACCTGCTCGCCCTCTACGGCCCGCACCGACACCTGGTCGGCATTGTCCACCAGCGCCTTTGCGATTGCTTCGATCAGTTCCTTCATGTGGCCCTCCCTGGCGCGCGACTCGTATTTGAACCCCGAAATAGAAAGGCTGTGTTAGAACGAATGATTGCAACTCGCACCGGCCTGAACGCGGCGGCCGCCCGAGCCTCGTCAACTCTGGCTCGGGACTTCCGGCGCCCTCTTGAGCAGGCTCTGAACCGTCTCGGAAGGCTGGGCGCCCCGGCTAATCCAATAGTTTGCGCGTTCTTTATCGAAGACCACCTCCGGAGGATGCCGGCGCGGATTGTAGTGACCAAGTATCTCCAGGAAACGCCCATCGCGCGCCTTCTCGCCTTCGATGACCACAATTCTGTAACTGACCTTCTTCTTGGCTCCTGTTCGGGTCAAACGTATCCTTAACAATCTTCCCCCTTGACGTCCAAATTTTGAAGGCTAAGAAACCCGCAGCATTTCGTACCGGCTAAACTGCCGCTTGCTCTTGAGCCGAAAAACCACCCGCCGCGGCGGGTGCCCCGGCCAGTATCATAGCTGGCCTTTAGACTTTCACACCGCCCTCCGCCGCCGGAATCTTTAGCCGGCTGAGTTGTCGGCCCAGGAAGTTCTGGCTGAACGATTTCATCATTTTGCGCATTTGGAAGTATTGTTTCAAGACCTGATTCACTTGCTGGACGCTCGTGCCGCTCCCTTTCGCAATCCTCTTACGGCGCCGCCCGTTGATAATCTCGTGGTTGCGGCGCTCCTGAGGAGTCATGGAGTCGATTATCGCTTCGATGTGGGTCAACTCCTTCTCGTCCACGCTCGCCTTACCGGCGTTCTTGAAAATGCCCACCTTAGGGAGCATGCCGAGCATCTGGTCCATCGGCCCCATGCTCCGCACCTGGCGAAGCTGATCGCGAAGATCCTCCAGGGTGAAAGTGTCCGTCTGTAGCTTGCGATGAACTTCCAACGCCTTCTTCTTGTCGATCTTCTCTTCCGCCTTTTCGATCAGGGAAAGAATATCGCCCATGCCCAGGATGCGCGACACAATTCGGTCCGGGTAAAAGACTTCCAGCGCATCGTATTTCTCGCCCACGCCGATAAACTTGATGGGCTGGCCGGTGACGTGATGGATGGAGAGCGCCGCGCCGCCGCGCGCGTCCCCGTCGAGCTTGGTCAGGATCACGCCGGTGGTTCCCAGCCGCTCGTGGAAGTCCTGGGCGCTGCGCACGGCGTCCTGGCCGACCATCGCATCGGCTACCAGGAGCACTTCGCTGGGGCGCAGGCGGGTGCGCAGATCGCTAACTTCCTGCATCATCTCTTCATCGATGTGCAGGCGCCCGGCGGTGTCCACGACCAGCACATCATGCCCGCGGTCCGCCGCGTCCTTGCGTGCCGCCAGCGCCAACTCGATAGGCGAGTTAACTCCCTGGGCGGCAAAGCAGGGAACCTGGATTGCCTTAGCGATTACGGCGAGTTGTTCGCGCGCTGCCGGACGGTAAACGTCCGTTGAAACCAGCAAGGGTCGGCGCTTGCGGCTGGAAAGCCAAAGCGCCAATTTGCCTGCCGTGGTTGTCTTACCGGAACCTTGCAGCCCCACCAGGAGGAAAATCGTGGGGTATTCTTTCGAAAACGTAAGCAGCGAGGCCTCGCGCCCAAGAATTTCAATGAGCTCGTCGCGAACGATCCGAACCACTTCCTGGCCCCCCGAAAAGCTTGACCGAATCTCTTCGCCGAGGGCTTTCACGCGTACCCGGTCGAGCAGGGCTTTGACCACGTTCAGGTTGACGTCCGCCTCGAGCAGGGCAAGCCGCACCTCGCGCAAGGTCTCGTCCACCACCTCCTCGTTCAGAACTCCCTGAACGCGCAAGGACTTGAAAACGTTTTGGAAACGACCTTGTAAAGCTTCAAACATGTGTGATTGGGAAGTACGGCCAAGCTGAAGCGGCGTCCCCCCTACCCGCAGCCCGGGCAAATCATTACGAGCATGGCTACAGTTCTATTTTACCTCCGTAAACAGGTTAAGGAAAGCCCGTTCTCACAGAGTCACTTGCCGGCCATCAGTTTCTCAATTTCTTCCACCGTGCGTGGCAGGCGCCTGGTCAGATGTTCATTGCCATCTTTGGTGATGAGGATGTCGTCCTCGATGCGCACCCCGATTCTCTCTTCGGGGATGTAGATGCCCGGCTCCATGGTAACCACCATGCCGGGTTCAAGAGGCTGGTTGTAGTCCATGGGGTCGTGCACGTTCAGGCCGACCGAGTGGCCGAGCCCATGGATGAAGTACTGGCCCAGCGGTTTTCCGTGCAGGTCTTTGCCGTGGGTGTTGATGTAGGTGTAGGCGAGGTCGTGGAGGCTGTTGTTGCCACGGCGCAGCGTCATGCCGGGTTTGGCGGCGGCCATGGCGGCGTTCTGCGCGCCCAGAACAATCTCGTAGATTTCGCGCTGGCGCGGCGTAAAGTGGCCATTGACCGGCAGCGTGCGCGTGATGTCGCTGGCGTAGCCGCTATAGGAACCCGCCACGTCCATGACCACCACGTCGCCATCCTTCATTTGCTGATCGTCCGCATCGTAGTGCAAGACCGTTGAAAATAACCCTGAACCGACGATGGACGGGTAGGCGGGCCATTCGCATCCGCGCCGCCGAAACTCGTACTCCATCCGCGCCGCGGTCTCGTACTCCCAGACGCCCGGACGGACGGTTTTCATTGCCGCCAGGTGCCCTTCGATAGAAGCGTCTGCGGCTTTCCGCATCAGGGCGATCTCGCCCGGCGACTTCACCGCGCGCTGGCTCTCGATGTGCGGGCGCACGTCGGCAAGGTTCGCCAGCGGGGCCATTTTGCGCAGCTTGGACACAACCTCAGCCTGGAAATAATCCTCGCCGCTTTCAGGCTGAGGAGTGAGCTCCGTATAGATTTTGGGAAAAGCTTTGAGCGCTTCCAGAAGCTCTGACTGGAACAGGGAGGCCGACTTGAGAGTGGGGAAGCCGCTGCGCGCGCTTGCGTCGGCATCTTCCGGACCGAGCTTCGGCCCTGTCCATTTCTCCTCGCGGAAATCGTGCGCCGGTATGAAGAGAACTTCCCTCTCCAGCTCCAACGGAGCGCCGGGCTTGGGAGCTTTCGGCACCAGCAACATCATGGCGTCCGGTTCGTTCCAGCCGGTAAGGTAGTAGAAGTTCTCATTCTGGTGGAACGTGGTAACGCTTGCGGCCAAGTCCGCATCCCGATAGCCGAAAAGCACGATGACACCGTCACCGCCGGTCTCGCGCACCAGGCGCGCGCGCCGCTCATGAAAAACCGCGAGTGGTTCGCGCTCCCAAGCCAGAGCCGGGAGCACGGAAGGCGGCAGCAAGATTGCCAGCAACAGCAGGTAGAAGCTTCGCGATCGCCTGATTCGCATGCAGACCTCAGAGGAATATTGAGCTAAATCCGGCCTCGAACGCCCTGTGCTGTGACAGATCGCAGTCGCGGAGAGCGGCCGGGACGGTCTCAGACTATGTCTCTTGTGAGGCCGGACGCGATCGGCCTACTAGGGCGGGTAGTGAATTCCAGAGCCGCCGCAGTGGCGTCTGGAAAAGGGACATCATCCCCATATAGGAATAGCCCATGAAGAAGAGCAGCAGGAAGGGAACGGTCAGGTAGTTTTCAACGCGGAATGAATAGGCAGTAGTGAAAACGAAATAGGCCGCCAAGCCGAGCTCTACATAGGGTTTCCAGCCGCAGCGTTGGCGGACATACTTCTTGTGTTCCCAACCTTCTTCCTTCAGTTCCACGTGGTACTTGGGGGTGCGGACAAATTCCGACTGCTTCCCCAACAGCGCTTCAATTACCGCCACGGAGTTGTTGACGGCAAGGCCGATGCCGGTGGCCATGAGGAAAGGCATGAATCTTATGCGCTTCCACCAATCCCGCGGATAAAGCTCGCGTTGGGCCGCCATGTAGAAACTCGAGACAGAGCACGTGGAGGCGAGGAACAAGGGCAGGTCCAAGTACAGCATCTGGAACCAGCCCTGGTAAAAGCGCACGATCATGGCGGGCAGCAGGATGACGGAAAACACTATCATGAAGGGATAGGCGATGTTCGCCGTGAGGTGGAACGTGGCCTCGATCTTGATATACAGCGGCTGTTCGCTTCGCCAGATCAACGGGAGCAGTTTCTTGGCCACCTGGATCAGGCCCTTAGCCCAGCGAGCCTGTTGCGTTTTGAACGAGTTCATCTCTACGGGGAGTTCGGAGGGGCACTCGATGTCCCGGTCATAAATGAACTTCCAACCCTTCAGTTGCGCGCGGTAGCTTAAGTCAGTGTCTTCAGTGAGGGTGTCGTGCTGCCAGCCCCCCGCCTCTTCGATGGCCGTGCGCCGCCACATGCCTGCGGTGCCGTTGAAGTTGAAGAAGCGCCCGGAGCAGTTCCGCCCCCCGTGCTCGATGATGAAGTGGCCGTCCAGCAAGATGGCCTCCACTTCCGAGAGGTTCGAGTAATGGCGGTTCACCCAAGTCCAACGGCCCTGTACGACCCCCACCTTGGGATCGGTGAAGTAATCGACCATCTGGCGGATGATCGGCGGCGGAGGAATAAAGTCCGCGTCGAAAATGGCAATGAGTTCCCCGCTCGCGTGTTTCATGCCTTCGGCCAGCGCGCCCGCCTTGAAGCCCTCGCGGTTGTCGCGATGGTAGTAGGATATGGGATGGCTGGCGCGCACATACTCGCTCACCAGCCGCGAGGCCACAAAACGCGTCTCGTCCGTGGAATCATCCAGGACCTGGATTTCCAGCAGGGCGCGCGGGTAGTCAATCCGCGTGACCGCTTCGAGCAACCGCTCAACCACATAGCGCTCGTTGTAAAGCGGCAGTTGAATAGTGATTCGGGGCAACTGCTCGAAGTGGCTCCGCGGTTTCGGCGCCTTCTGCTTGTTCTTGAGGTAAAGATAAGTCAGGAAATAGCGATGAATCCCGTAAATCGACAGGATACAGAGAATGGTAAAGTAAGGAACCAGGATCGCGAGATCAAAAGCGTTCGCCCGGTAAATGCCGCGAAACGGATCCTTGCGGAAAATCAGATAGAGATAATGGGCCAGCGGATTCGATTGAACGACCAACAGGGAGAGAAGCAAATGGTTCATAAAACTTCAGTTTGGTACGCGGAACGTTAGGTCCTATGGGTCTGGGGTTCGGTTAGCGCTTCGAGCCTCGCAGGATCAGAAGACCGACAATAAGTTTGTGCAGCAAGAACCTTCCGTGTCGTCCCCGCTCCCGACCCACGGCTTGCTGGTATTGTCCGGCGGCCTCCGGAAGTTTTTCAGCCTCATCGGGCGTGGGTCGAACCTGCCATCCTCTGTCCCGGAGTTCATCGCGCCGCCACTAGCCAGCCAAATATTATACGCGGTCGGGGTATATATTGTCGAGCGCTTTACGCTGTGCCCCTCGGCCTTGCTCGTCATTGTGCGGGGCGCGCTCTTCTTTCGACGCCGCCTTCTGTTGATTTCCGGCCTGCTCTTTCGCCGAACGCTTTCCCCGTGCACTTCACTTGGATCGTCCCTTTCCTGTACAGCTACTATCGCGGTAGGGATACCGGTCACCCGGTACCCCCCGCACGGATCCGTACGGGCGCTCATTAGCGCATACGGCTCTTAACTCGGATGCTGGGCGGCGAAGCGCACCAACGGCCAGGGATGCAGCACGCGCGGCACGGGCAGCCAGCGGACGGCAAGCTTACCGATGCGCTCCCAGTTGGGTCGATGGCGTTGGCTGCGCTGCCGCAGTTGGGTGCGCCACAGACGGATCAACCGAGCTCGAAAGGTGAGCAAGCTGTCGAGGTTGCCCGGTACCGCATAGTAGTTGAAAAAGCCTTGCACGACCGACCGAAGCCACTTGCCCGTGAGCGCCACCGCCTCGTGCCGGCGCTGCCGGAGTTGCGGCTTGAGTTCCCGCAGCTTCTTCCGCAGTCGCTTGCCGATGCTCCGACGCTTCACGGTAAAGTACCCCTTCCGGTTCTTCCCGCTGATATGCGTGAAGCCCAGAAAGTCGAACGTTTCCGGCTTACCTTCTCCGCGTCGTTCCCGGTTCAGCTCGGCGTATCGCCCGAACTCAATCCGGCGCGTTTTATCGGGATGCAGTTCCAGCCCAAACTTCCCCAGCCGCTCCCGGAGGTCCTCCAGAAAGCGGTCGGCTTCCCTCTGCGCCTGGAATCCCAGGACCGTATCGTCGGCATAGCGCACGACGACCACCTCTCCCCGCGCGTGCTTTTGGCGCCACGCATGCACCCAGAGGTCAAAGACGTAGTGCAGATAGAGGTTCGCCAGCAGGGGTGAAATCACCGCCCCTTGTGGCGTACCCTTCTCGCTCTCCGACCATTCGCCTTCCTCCATCACTCCGGCCTTCAACCCTTTCTGGATCAGCCGGAGAATCCGGCGGTCGGCAACCCGATGCTGCACGAACTTGAGCATCCATTCGTGGGAGATCGAATCGAAAAATCCCCGAATGTCGGCATCAAGAACGTAGTTCACGTGCTTCCGGGTGAGCGCCACCGAGAGCGCGTCCAGCGCTTGATGCTGGCTGCGCCCGGGTCGGAACCCGTACGAAAAGCCCAGAAAGTCTTCCTCGTAGATCGCATTGAGGATGGTGACCACGGCCTGTTGGACGACCTTGTCCTCCAGCGCCGCGATCCCCAGAGGGCGTTGCCGCCCGTCGTCCTTCCGGATGTACACTCTTCGCGAGGGATGCGCTCGATAAGCTCCCCGGTGGACCCGGCCGTGCAGATCGCTCAGTCGACCTTCCAGCCCGGTCTGATACTCCTGCCACGTCACGCCGTCCACCCCTGGTGCCGCCTTACGCTTCAGCGCGTAAAAGCTCTCCCGCCGCAGATCAACCGTTAAAGGGTGGAGCAGAGCCGTGAACTTCATCTTCTGGTGTTGCTTTGCGGCTTTCCGCACACCCGCCCACCCCTGGGACACGCGTGCTTCGCTCTGTGTCGGTGGCGTGCAGAACGGACGAGTGTTCTCCTTGTTCAAGGGCCTTCCCTCCCCATTCTCCGCCCACGCTCTTCCCTTGTTGTTCGAATGGCTCATCGGTACTATGCCCCGGTGTGACTCCTCCCCAACGTGCGTGCGGGTCGTCTGGCCTCAGCCTTCACCCGCCGGTCCCCACTTCGCGGGACATCGGGGAGGTCTCCCGGTTCTCGTGCAGAAAGTGTCTAGGCGTGTCTGGGGTCTTAGACTACGCAGGGCTGCCCCAAGGCTCGCACTAGCGCCTCGGGTCATGTGGCCTTCCGCCGTAGTTAGGACGTCGGCACCCTGATGGCGAATTTTCGGAGCTCCATACCCAGCCCACCTATTCCCCTGTTTATGCTTCACTGCATGCCTCGCGACATACCGCGCAAAACTCGGGGCCGAGTGGGTCGCTAATCCTTTCTCGTGAGAAATTTTCATTCTCTGCTTCCCGCCGGTTTATCCCGGCGCACAACTACCTGTCTTTTCAACACCATTCCCGCTCTAGAGGGCTGTCGCGGTAGGGATACCGGTCACCCGGTACCCCCCGCACGGATCCGTACGGGCGCTCATTAGCGCATACGGCTCTTGTCGCGGATGAATAACGGAGAGCGCTCGGGCACTCTCCGCGCACCCGGTGGCCCCTGGGACACGCAAAAACAAACCCGCTCAGTGTCGGGCGCGTGTGAGGCTAAAGGGTGTTCTCCTTGACCAGCAGCCTTCCCTCCGCATTCTCCGCAGACCGTCTGAGGTCCTTGTTCGAGTGTTTCATCGGTACTACGCCGCTGTCCGACTCCTCCGAGACGTGCACACGGGCCGTGCGGCCTAAGCCTTCGCCCGTCGGTCCACCGCAGGGCGGACATCTCCGAGGTCTCCCGGTTCTCGTGCAGAAAGTGTCTAGGCGTGTCTGGGGTCTTAGACTACGCAGGGCTGCCCCAAGGCTCGCGCTAGCGCCTCGGGTCATATGGCCTTCCGCCGTAGTTAGCACGTCGGCACCCTGATGGCCAATTTTCGGAGCTCCATACCCAGCCCACCTATTCCCCTGTTTACGCTTCGCCGTGCACCTCGCGGCACACAGTGCAAAACTCGGGGCCGAGTGGTTCGCTACTCCTTCCTCGTGAGGATCTTTCATCCTCTGCTTCCTGCCGGTTTATCCCGGCGCACAAGTACATTTGTTTTCTATGACATTCCCGCTTTGCCGCCACTCGTTCCACACCGATCCTTTGTTTTCAATGACATTCCCGCGTCGCTCCCCATTTTTTGAAGTTTCTACGGTCGTCGTAGCAAAGGCAGGGATTGACATACTGTCGGCTTGGAGGAAGGGGCGACGGAGTCGGACGTGAGGTCTCTACGGTCATGGCAGAACACCCGGACATCTTTGCTAGGCTAGCATATTGAGCGTAGTTTGTCAAGGCTTTCTTGGAGCGGGCAGCAATTCCGCATCCGGTCCCACAAGTGGCCGAGAGACGGTTGTTTTCGTCTGTTTCGGGCTGACGAGCAGATTCGCGTCTGGTCGCAGCCGGTGCTGGGGACCTGGGGAGGCAGTGAGGGAGGCCGCGGGCTGCAAAATGACGACACCATAGCCTGATCGCTTGGCGGCGATGGCAGGTCGGTGGGGAGACGTGATCAAACACTCCGGGGCGATGCGTGCGATTCGCGGTTCAGGGGCCTCGCGGCAAGACTCCCGGGTCGCCATAAAGTTCTGCCGCCATGCGCCGCGCCCAGAAGACCTGGGTCTTGCCGCGTTGCAGGGAAGGCTTGAGGTTGCGCGTTAACCAGCCATGGAAGAGGTTGTAAGCCAGAAAGATGGTGAGCAGAAAAGCTTCGATGGCGTGCGGCTCATGCCTATAGACGTGATCGGCGTACCAGCCGTTGACCAGTTCGTTGAAGCCCTGGTTTTCGATATCCCATCGCGCGTGCCCCCAATGCACCACCGAGGCGGTAGGCACGACCGCTGCCGGCAAGGTGGTCGCCCAGATCCAATCGCTAGTTGGGGTCTCCCTTTCTCCATCATCCTGGCGGTGCACGACCTCGGTTTCTTGTGAGCGGACCACCCGCAAGGAGGCCTGAACCTGAGGCCAGGAGCGGAGGTCCGTCACATCCCACCAGCGACAGTCGCGGCGGCGATAGCGACCGTTTTGGGGCGGGGTCAGCGCGAAGAGGCCTTGCGCATCGCGGTAGAGGTCACGCCGCTCGTCCTTCAGAACCACGATGGCGTGTTTCCCATGGGCGAGCAAGAAATTCAGGAAGGGAGCCTGAGCGTAGAGACTGTCGGCCAACACGATCTGGAAGGCGCGCGGATAGGCGGCCAGCACGCGCTCCAGCAAGCGCAAGGCCGTCGTCACTTCATCCTCGCCAGGACGCTGGGGCTCCAAGTCCACCAGCAGGTGGAACTTTTCGCTCACCAGCATGAGAGTGACCTGCCGATGGTAGAACTGCACCCGGTCCCCGCTCTCCAGGTGCACCGTTCGCCGCAGGCATCCCGAACAGTGACGGCGGTAGCTGGCATGGCTTTCATGTCCGTCCAACACCGCCACGTCCCAGCCACGCATCCCCGGCAGAGCCTTGTTGCGTTTCAAGCGCGTATAGACGCGATGCAGTCCCTCTCTCAATTCCGCCACCCTGAGGCCGACGTAGACACGTCCGAGGGTATCGACGCTACTCATCTCCCGCCCCAGCCACTGTTTCCAAAAGCGCGCCTTCTTCACCGTCTCCAGGGCGTGCAAGCTGCCCAGGCGAGTCCAGAAGAGAATCAAGGCCGATTGCACCAGTACCGGGGTGCGAATCCGGGGTTGGAGGCGGCCGTCGGTGAGGGGAGACAAAATCTTCCCCGACAGCTCAAATACCTTTTCCGAGTATCGGATGAGGCGTCGGAGAACCGCCCTACTCCTTTCTCTCTCGCAAGCGCTGCCACTCGCGCTCGGAGAGTTCTTCGATCAGCGTCTGCATCTGCTGGTGGCTCTGAACCGCCTGGCGGATGCGTTCTTCCCAAGCCTTGGGGACACAAATCTGGCGGAGTTTTCCCTGGTGGCTCTGGACCAGATATAAGGACGTGTGCAACTCCCCACGGGCGCAATGGCAATTGGGCTTGCCGCAGCGGCCGTGACGAGTAGAGAGGGTGCCGCGCAAGAAGCGCTGGGTATGAGCTATTTGAGCCAAGCGGGAGCGGCGCCGGCGTTCGGAATCGGAAAAGCTGGAACGGGTCAAAGGGCACCTCCTGTCTTATATGATACTAATATATAAGACAGAAGGGCTTGTCAAGAGGAAAATACGAATGCGAATCTGCTTGGGGACCACCAGAGTAAGGGAAAGCGAGCTACAGAAAGAGGTTGCTCAATTCAAAAGCTGGGGATGCGGAATTGCTGTGGAGCGGGTTTGTACGAGAGCGCCGCCTGCCCGGGCGGGCGGCCGCTTTGTTCCGGCGAGCTCGCTCGCAGCCTTGTCGGCCCAAGTACGCCGCACCGGTGCACGGCCAGCAAGCTGGCCTGCGCAAAAGCGGTAGCAAGCTACCGCACTCCAGAACCCCTCGGCCCGTCACCATCCTGCCTACCCCAAACGCCACAAAAGAAGCGTATCGCGAACGGGTATTGGATTGGTCGGCCCGTCGTGCAACACCCATCAAGCTTACTCGGTCCGCAGCGCTTCCAACGGTGAAATCCAGCTTGCTCGGATTGCTGGAATCAAGGATGCGGCCAGCGCCGAGAACCCGAGTGTCAGGACGGCCAGCAAAATCACCCATGGGTCGTACGGATTCATTCCGTAAAGTTGGCTCCCCAGGAAGCGCCCCGCTGCCAGACCTAACGGCAAGCCGACAACGAGACCCAATACAACCAGCCCGAGGGCGCCCCGGAGTATCAGCGCAACAACCTGGCCGCGACGGGCGCCGAGCGCCATACGCACGCCAATCTCGTTGGTGCGGCGCCCGGCGTTGTAGGCAGTAACGCCATAGAGCCCAATCGAAGCCAGGGCAAGCGAAAGAACTCCGAAGAACGAGGTGAGCCGCGCAATGAGGCGCTGCTGGCGGAATTGTCCTTCCACTTGCTCCTTCAGAGAATGAATCGAAATGATTGGCAGATTGGGATCCACCGAAGCCATGGCTTGGCGCATCTGCGCAGAGGACAGGCTGGCTCCCGGCCGGGTCACGATGACAATATCATGCAGGAAATGCGAGCCCGGATTGCTATCCATTCCCGTACTTGGCAAGAGGTCATGCTGCGCCTCGGGCAGAAAAAAGAACGGACCAACCGGCTTGTCGAGATCGAAGTCCAGATAGCGGGCGTCTTGGGCAATGCCGACGATTTCGTACAGGCGGGACGATCCCATTTCATAACGCCCGAAGTGCTTTCCGATGGGGTCTTCCTGCCTGAAATACTTCCGCGCAAACGCCTGGTTGATCACCGCCACGTGCTGTGAGGTCGCCAGATCCTGCTCGGAAATGCCGCGTCCTTTGATGAGGGGCGTTCCGATAGTATCGAAATATCCCGCGGTGACTCGACCCCAGAAAGCCCAGTTATCGTCATTGGGTCCGGGAGCCGGACGTCCATCCACCCACACGCCAGTCCCCCAATCGTTGCCGCTCAGAGGTGAGCCCGTGCAGACAGCCACCGCCGACACGCCAGGAACGCTCGATAGCGAATCGCGGATACGGCCGTAAAGTATCGTGAGTTGGTTTGCGTGATAGCCGGCAAGACTTGGACCGATCCCGACGATCGTGCGCCGGTCTTGGGCGAAGCCGAAATCTTGATTTTCGAGATGGCGCAGAGCGGCCGTGAGCAGTCCTGACGCTACAAGCAACACCAGCGAGAGCGCTGCCTGAAACACCACCAGCATCTTCCGCGAGAGCGAGCCCGTGCGCGCCGTGGAGCGGCTGGCGCCCCGCAGCGCTTCAATCGGATCTACCCGTGTGGCCATCCACGCCGGAGCGATGCCGAAGGCAACACTCGTGACCAAGGAGACGCCGAAGGCAAACAGCAGCACCGGTATCGAGGGGGACGCGCTGATCGGTAGGCCTGCCAGCCCGCCAACCTGAGGGAAGGCAAAATACAGAATAAGGTGCGTGCCGGCAAAGGCGATCGCCAAACCCGCCGCGCCACCGGCGAGCGAAAGCCAAAGGCTTTCGGTGAGGGCCTGCCTCACCAGTCGCGACGCTTGCGCCCCCAGAGCCATGCTCAGCGATATCTGCCGCCGCCGCTCCAGGCCACGCACGAGCATGAGATTGGCTACATTGGCGCAGACGATGAGGAGCACAAATGTTGTAACCATCATCAGGATCTGCAGCCAGTGTTCATATTCGTCGCGCATGCTCGTGATGCCGGCGCCCCCGGGGCGCAGGAACAAGGTCTGGTCCGGAATTCTGACTCGATCGTTGGCGTCCATGTCAGCCCAGTGCGAGCGCAGCCACTGCTTGAGCTCCACACGCATTTCGGCCTCGATTGAGGCGGGGGCCACGCCGGGCCGGACGCGCCCGATCAAGTCTAACCAGGATTGGGGCTGGTCCAGTTCGGCGCCGATTCCCACCAACGGCTCGGTGGCCAACGACAGATAGAAATCGGGTGGAGTGTTGCGCAGCCTATCGCCAAAGAAACCCGGCGGAGTGATTCCCACCACGGTAAACGCCTTATCATTCAGATTGAAGGCGCCGCCGATCACCGACGGATCCGATCCATACCGTTGCTGCCATAACCGATAGCTCATCACTGCGACCGGAGCAGCGCCGGCTTGATCGTCACCGGCGGTCAACAGCCGCCCGGCATACGCTCTGATGCCGAACGTAGTGAAATAATTGCCTGAGACGAGCTCCCCTGGATAGCCTTGGGCTGCCTCCAAGCCGCCTGACCGTCGGACACCCAACAACGGCTCGTCTGCCTGGAACGCCGCCAATTCCGCAAAGCCTTGGGTGTTGTCCCGGAAGTATTTGTACAAATTGTACGAAACGAGCGAAAACTCTTTCGGTTGGCTGTACCCGCCCCAGTAACAGCAACGTGCTTCTTTCCCCAGCCGGAATAATTCCGCAGGATTCGCCACCGGTAGTGACTTCAGTAGAACCGCGTGCACCAGAGCAAAAATCGAAGTGGTCGCGCCAATGCCCAGCGCCAGCGTAAGAATGACCGTGACGGTGAACGCGGGGGACTTCCGCGAGCGACGCAGCGCGTAGCGCGTATCCTGCACCATCGTTTCCAGGAACGGGAGTCCCCTCTGATCCCGGTAGTCCTCCTTCATCGCCTCCACCGCTCCGAACTTCAGCACCGCCTGCCGGCGTGCCTCGGCGGGCGATAAACCGGCACGAAGATTATCAGCGGTTTGCAGAGCGAGATGCTCCTCAATCTCCGCTCTCAATCGCTCTTCATCGCCCTGCGTCCTTGTCCAGGAGACCAACCGCCGGACGAATCGCCTAAGAGTTCTCATTTGAAATCCTCCGCTTTCACGGCAAAGAATCGCCCGATGATGGCCGTCGTCTGCTCCCAATCTCGCGTCTCGGACTGCAACTGTTTGCGCCCCTCGCGTGTCAGCCGATAGAAGCGCGCCCTGCGGTTATTCTCGGAGGAGCCCCACTCGGAGGTGATCGATCCTTCCTGCTCCAATTTCAGCAGGACGGGATACAACGTTCCTTGATTCACTGCGAGCAGGTCCCTGCTGATCTGCTCGATGCGCCGGGCGATTCCGTACCCATGCAGGGGTCCCAGTACATCCAGAGTCTTAAGCACCATCAGTGCCAGCGTGCCCTGTCGAACGGCCGTTTTTTCTCTGATATGGTCCATTGGGTTTCCAACAGGAAGTGTGCCACACTTCATTTGGGAAAGCAACAGGAGTGTTTTGTTTTATTGCTGAGTACGCTGCGTCCAACTCAACTGTTAGATAGTCGTGCGTAGCCGCGCGTCGCGAAGGAATCGTCCGGCAGTAGCGGCAAAGCCACGTGGCCGTATTGCGGGCTGCCCGTTAGGGTGTGAATTGCAGTGCCGTTGGTGCAAATTTGTTTCCCAATGCGTAGCGCGACGCCGTATACTTGTTGCCGGAAACCATGCTAGTGTGCTGTAACATCTAGTTCTTGAAATGGTCACGGGGCGCTGCCTCGTTGCACTGATAATGACATCCCTGAAAGGAAAACCCAGCATTGGGGGTTGATTCATATGAACCTTTTAACAACTTTGAAAGGCTCGTTGCTCGAATCCTTCTTTCCGGCCGCATGGGACTTGGCGCAGTGGGACGCCTGTGTAGCCGACGACCCAAAGGCCATCTTCGATCCGCAGCCCAAATGGCACAAAGACTTCTCCATTCGCATGCCCAATGACGTGGCGGACTTTGACGTGATGTTGGGCCACGAGCTGGCCATGGAAATCCGGCGCTGCCGGGAAGCCGGCCGCAAGCTGGTTCTGATTTTGCCGGTCGGTCCGATGGGCATGTACCGTTGGACGGTCTATTTCCTGCGCGACTGGAACATTCCCTGCCAGCACGTTTACGGCTTCAACATGGATGAGTGGAGCGACAGCGAGGGCAACACGCTTCCCAGTAACGATCCCGGCGCTTTCCAGAATGCCATGGAGAAGGCCTTTTACTCCCCTCTCGCCAACCTCACCATACCGCCGGAGCAGCGCTTTTTTGCCACCCGTCGCCTGCTCCCCGAGTATCCGGAGCGGATCGGGGCATTGCGCCAGGAAGGGGCCAAGCTGGTGGTGGTCTACGGGATTGGGCGCGCCTGTCATATTGCCTTTTGGGAACCCCACTTTGGGGCAGAGTTTGCCAACGACGAAGACTGGCGGAAGCAGACGCATCGTTTAGGCGCCCGGCTGCACCCGCTGACGATTGAACAGAATGCCATCACCAGTTTCAAGAGCCGGACGACGCTGGTGCCCGCCTTCGCCAACACCATTGGGCCGGCCTTCTTTACGCGCGCCGACTACGCCATAGGGGGCGCGGATGGTGAACTGGGCCGCGGCATGCAGTGGCAGGGCCTGTCATTGTGGGTCACGTTGCGGCACGCCACCAGTCGTCACGTTCCTTCCACCTGGATGCCGACGCAGCCGGGCGTCCTTTACTTTACCAAGGCGCTGGCCGGGCCCTTGGTCGCGGAGGTCAACTGATGCCTTTAGAGCAACGAGTCCCTCGCCTGCTGGTGGCTATGGCTCACCCCGACGACGCCGAGATGGTAGCGGGGGGAACTCTATTTCATCTGAAAGAACTAGGCTGGGAGTTGGGGATCCTCACCATGACGGCGGGGGATTGCGGCTCGGCCACAACCCCGCGGGATGAGATCGCGCGGATTCGCTACGCCGAAGCGCAAGCTGCGGCGGACTTCCTGGGTGCAACCTACCAGTGCGCCGGTTTGCTGGACGTTGAAATATTTTGCAACGCCGAAAACCACCGCCGTGTCGTTGACTGCTTGCGCCGATTTGATCCCGACGTAGTGATCACTCATTCGCCCGTTGATTACATGCTGGACCACGAAGAAACCTCCCGCCTGGTGCGGGGAGCGACTTTCGCCATAGCCATGCCGAACTACGACACCCGGCAGAATCCGCCGGCCAAGCTCGGCCGCGCCACACCAGCCCTTTACTACGCGGATGCCACGGAGGGGTTGGATCATTTGGGGCAACGGATCCATCCCAACTTTTATGTGGACATCAGCAAACAGCTTTCCAATAAACGCGAGATGCTGGCTCGCCACGCCTCGCAACGGGAATGGCTGCGCTCCCATCACGGGCTGGACGAGTATTTGGATAGAATGACAGCGTGGGCGGAGGGTTATGGCCGCGAATGTGGGTTTGCCTATGCGGAAGGTTTTCGCCAGCACCTCGGGCACGCCTACCCGCGCGCGCCCATTTTGCAGGAAGCGCTCGCAAGTTACGTTCGCGTTCGAAAAACCGCTGCGATAACCTGACCCGCATTTCTCACCATAGGTCTTGAAGGGCGGGGCTGAAGAGTCTGTGTGAAAACTCGTGGATTCCCGCTTTCGCGGGAATGACAGGTCGGAATACAGCCCCTAAATCCAGCGCTGTCACCCCCGCGGAAGCGGGGGTCCACCCTGTCCAATGCCAGACACGAGTTTTCACACAGCCTACTTCATTCTCACGGCCGGCTACCACGCCGGCCCTGGCGTGCGACTCGGGTTCAAACCTGTTGACGCGCCACAACCACTTATTGAAAAGGAGCAAAGATATGGTCTCGCACTTAGTCCGACGGCGAGAATTTCTTGAGTTGTTTGCCGTGAGCATGTTGCCTGCCGCGTGGGTTTCAGGAGAGGTCAAGCCGGCTAACCGGCGGAGCGGCGCTAACCACGGAAGCTTTTTCTTCACCTCACAAGGCAAAACCGGGCTGATGAAAACCGACGGAACTGGAGTGCGCTACCTGGACTTTGACGTTCCCAACCAAGCTTCGGTGCAGCCCGTTGATTTCTTCTCCGATGGCCGGCGGGTGATCCTCCTGAGCTTGGAAAAGGTCAATCCCAACGGCAGACCGTTCAGCGAGTACTACCATAAAACCCCTACTCATATTTGGATTTACGACCTCGATAACAGGTCTTTTACTGAGATTCTAAAAGAGCAGAGAATAGCCCCTTTTTACGCGCCGTGCGTGATCCTACCGGGCGAGCAGCGGATGATTGTTCAGGTCGTTTTGCTCGACGGCCAGGCCTGTTTCTTCACTATGGACCTGGACGGCACTCATCAGAAGCAGATCACGCGGCCTGAGGAGGGCTTTCCCTATGGCCTTAGCGCCAGCCCCGACGGTAAGCGTATCGCGTTCCATAGCGCCGGCAAGCCAACTTACCGGGTCTTTAGCTCCAACATCGATGGCTCCGGGCGCGTGTTGGTGGCAGGTAATCCGGATCATTTGTACTTCGGGACGAGCTGGTCTCCCGACGGGAACTGGATACTCTACCAAGATTGCACTTACAAGACAGACCCCGGCCACCAATGGTCGGATATCTGCGTAGGGAAGCCCGATGGCTCTGAAAATCGAGTGCTGACGAAGGGGCAAACCCAGTGGTTTGCGACTTCGTACGGAAATGAAAAACACCATGGTGATGGTTCGAACGTGCCCCAATGGTGTCCCGACGGACGCATTCTCTATACGCGCAAACTGCCCGGCTCGCAATCAGCGTGGCAATACCAGGCGCAGCGGCCTGATACCGACCACTTCAACCGGGATTTCAAGCCTGAGGAAGCCAGGGGCGGGACGGAGATCTGCCTTTTGGATCCGAAGGATGGTTCGGTCACTCGGCTCACCCACAACGATCCGCCTCAATGGGACTTTCGAGCCACCTGCTCACCGGACGGGAAACGGATTCTCTTCTGCCGAGCCAAGAACGGCGAATTTCCTGCGATCTGGGTGATGGATGCCGACGGCAAGAATCAGCGCCTGCTTACCCGTGGCGTGGACGACCAAGGGGCGGACTTTCCCCGCTGGCTGCCGAAGTGATGCAGCTATCAGCCGTCGCAATTTATTCCGGGGTGACCCCCTCACCCGGCCCGCCCCGGCTGGAGAAAGCGCCGGTTGCGGCCCACCCTCTCCCCCAAGGGGGAGAGGGTAATAAATTCAAATTACCGCTTTGGAGTGCGGCAGCTTGCTGCCGCTTTGGCTGGAGCCAGCTTGCTGGCGGGCAATGATGCTCGCGGTCGCAATCCCCGAGAGCAAGCTTGCGGGGAGGAAAGCGGTCCCGCAACGGCGGGACCGCACTCCAAAGCGCACTGCGTCCGCATAGGCCGTCGTACCGCTCAGCGCCTGCCCTGACGAGTTTTTCCGCAGACTGTTTAACTCCGCCCTTCCGGCCCGAGTGAGAAAACCCGGCTAGTGCGCCGCGGCGCTGACGGCTCGATCGATGAGCGCCTGATAATACGCCGCGGCGATCGGCTCGTACGTGACACGGTCAGTAGCCTTCAACTGGGAAACGACCAGCGAGCCCTTGCCCACACGCAGTTCCGCCGAGACGGGCATGATTTTGCGCTCGGGGTTAGGATCTCCCGGCCGCGCCGGCTCGGCGGTCTGGAGGATAGTAACAAGGCTGGGGCACTCGACGTAGCTCGTGGCCACGTATTCGATGTAGTCCTTCTCGGCGTCATACCAATACGAGAAGTCAAAGGGCTGAAAAGCGGCAACCAACGCATGGCCTGTCTTACGGGAGACGAATTCCCGGCCAGTCATCCCCTTGATCGCCACATCGGCCTTTCCAAAATGCCAGACGGCGCCGGGCGCCTGCTCGAGGAAAACAGAGGTGCCGCCGTGCTCGGCAAAGCGCAGCAGGCCGTTCCCAACCATCTCGTAGGCGTCAACGCTGTCCACGAAAGCCATCGGGGCGCGCTCCAGCCCCGGGGAAAACAGATGCGGTTGCAGGCCAAGCGCCTCGGCCAGTTTCCAGGCACGGCCGTTGGGCTGGCCGACGATCCCGGCCTCCACACCGCCGTTTTTCGCCTTACCCAGTGCCGGGAAAATCTCGACTTCAGTTTCGCTGTCGTGAATCAAATGGCCGGATGGATCTTTAAGCCCGAGGCGTATGGTCAGCCGCTCCCGCTGCGTGACCTGCGGAGCTTGGAAATGGAAGAAGCCCTGGAAGGCCGCGCCCAAGGACGGGATGGAAGCAGGTCCGGACTGGGCGAAGATGAGGTTGCCCTGCCGGCGCACCTCCCAGAGCAGTTCGCCGCGCGGGAACTCGGCCCGGCGGTCATTCAATACCCAGAACTCGAGCCCGAGTTTTTCCCCGGCATAGTAGCGGAGGCGGTCGGTGCGGATATCCACCATGAGGGGCGTGAGCGCCTCGCGGAATTCAAAATAGGCCGGCTTAGGGTGGCGGTCCACATCGACTAGAGACTTCTGCCAGCCGTCAGGCCAGGCATCGATTAACAGGTGCACCGCCGTGGAGACCATGCGATCCGACTGCCGGCGGAAGGCACGGGTCATGGCGCCAATACCCCAGGCCTGGTGGGCTTGGCTGGCGGCAATCCATTCACGCATGGTGTCCTGAGTGTCGAACCAGCTCCCGTGCATGGTCCAGGTTTGCGCGTAGGGGATTCTGTCCGGATTCCAACGGTCGTCGAGGGAGGCTGGCAGCCAGTCCTTGGGATAGTGCTTGAACATGGTCTCGGCGTCTTCCAGGCCTTCGACGCCGTACTCGCCGCTGCCGTGCTTCCATCCCTCCTTGCTGGCCACCCAGTAGCCGCGCATAAACTTGCCGATGGGAAGAGCGTGGGAACCGTACCAGGCGCAGTAGATATGGTTGTCCGGGAGGCCCGGCTCGGGGGGGTCGTAATCGCCGTCCACAGGTTTGATGACGCGGTCGGGGTTGTAGACGTGGACGACCGACGAAGCGGCCTCGAAGAACAGTTCCAGCTCAGTGCGGGTGAGGTAGCGGTGCGCCACATGGCTGCGCTCCGCCGAGGAGGGTTCGTTAATGTAACTGATCATGATGTTCGAGGGGTGATTGCGAACCAGTTTCTCCATCTCACCGGCCTCGCGAATGGCTTCCTCGAGTTGGGGCCGGCGGAGTTGCCCGAACAACGGCAGATCGGTCTGCACCATCATGCCCAGGCGATCACACATATCGTAGAGCTCGGGCTGCTCGGGGCTTTGCGTCAGGCGGAAGAAGTTCATGTGGGCGAGCTTGGCAATGAGGATATCCTCGATCAACTGCTGCTCGTTGCCTTTCATCACCGGCACCTCGAAGTTGCCCATGGTGTTGGCGCCGCGCAGGATGATCGGCTCGCCGTTGAGGTACAGGGCGCCCTTCACAGCCGATGTGTCGTCCATGCGGAACTCGCGCATGCCGAAATGGTCTTGGGCAACATCGAGAGGCCCGCCGTCCTCGGGACGGAGTGTGGCGCGGATGGTGTAAAGATAGGGACTTTCGGGCTCCCAGGCGCGGAAGTCGCCGAGGCGCACGTTGACACGGTACTCGCTGGCGCCGGGGCCGGCAGGCGCGGCCTTAACCGGAATGCTTTCGAGAGCGGGACCATGAAAGTTCTTGGGATAGATGGAGAGCGAGAGATCGATGTCGCGATTCGCGTTGTCCCGCTGGTCGACTTCGACGCGCACCTCGACAGTTTTCCGCTTCAGGTCGGGCCGCACAAAGAAGCCGGTGACGGCGAGCTTGAGACGGCCCTCGAGATAAACTTTCTGCCAGATGCCGGCTCCGGGCGGGCAACTATGCCAACCGAGAACGGGATCGTCCCAGCCCGGCCCTACGTCCGCATAAATCTTGTCGCCATCCACTGCGCCTCTGGACCAGGAACCGGCGCCGGTCATGATCGCCTCGTTCCGGATGCGAACCACGAGGACATTTTCGGCGTCGCGGCGGAGGTACGGAGTAATATCGGCCTCGAAGGGCGCAAAATAGCCCTCGTGTGTGACCACCATTCGGCCGTTGATATAAACTTGACACTTGTAGTCGACTGCGGCAAAGTGCAGCACGATGGCCTGCTGCTCCCACATGCCGGCTGGGATGTCGAGCACCTTGCGGTAGAAGCCCGCCCACCCGCCGAGGGGGCCACGGTAATCAGGGATGCGCACGCTTTGCCAGACGCCTTCGCCGCGCCAGACGCGGGAAAAGTCGCGCCGGTCCTCGGTCTCTTCCATCCGGAACTGGAATACGTTCAGCTCGACGCGAGCGCGCGTGACGGGCGCTGCCGGCGTGTAGTCAGCGAGGAACGGCCCGTACCGCTTCCGCAGCTCGCCCAAGGCGGCCTGAAATTCCTCGCGCGTGCGCATGACGTGCCGCTGCGGAAAATCCACCGAAGGGTTGCTGCGCGCGGCCTCCAGCTCAATAGCGGGTAGGACCGGGGGCGGGTTCTCCACCAGGGAGGGGCGCGGCGGGGGCGGCGGTTGAAGGGCGATTGCGGCGAATCGATCGATTTGCTGGTGCGCGTTTAGTGCGGGATTCTGCTGCCCAACTGCGGCGGAAGCGCCGGCCAGCAGCAGGGAGGCGATGAACCAGACGGGAACTCTTCTCATGAGTTTACCATTCCGACCATAGAGATGAGTATGCAATTCCGACATAGATATAACCAAAGAGGCTCGATGGGCGAGGGTCACGCGGGCGCTCGAACTCGACTACACTACAATGACCTGAAAAGCCTCGACCGGGCGCACGAGTATAACACATGGGCAAAGTGGAGGCGCAAACCGGCTTCTACCCGCATATTTTGACGCGCTCCTGGCGCCCTTGAATTCTCCAAGGAGGTTGTGATTATGGACCACTTCGGAAGAGCTTACGTCCTCGCCCTTTCCCTCGCCGTCTTCGCGGTTCTCTCTTCCTTCGAGCTTGCTCTCGCACAGCAGCAAAAGGACGTGCATACGGTTGCCGATGAAGCGAGAATTGCTTTCACTGAAGTTCCGTTCATGTTGGGCCACACCTCCAACACCTGTGAGCGGGCCATGACCTTGAAAGGCCCCCTCGAGTTCAGGACCCAGGTCTTGCATACGGGGATAACACATTACGGGACTCAGTTTGTCAAATGGCTCAGAGATGGTCACACAGCGATCGTAAGCCGAATCGCACTGGCCCCGGGGTCGTGCCCCAACGTGAGTGACTGCGCGTGCGAACCGGAGCTTTCCCATGTCCACTTAGTCCCATTTGTGGTGGACATGCGAACCAAGGATGTGCTGCTCAAACTCACGCAAAGTTTCCCCGATAGTGACAACCTGTATGCTGACGCCGGGCCGGTATATTCTGACAACAACTCCACAAATGTGGCGGGATACCTGGTCGGTATTCATGATATTCACGAGAATAGTACTCAAGTGTATAGACTCGATGCCGACGGTTCCAATCCCCAGCCTGTTCCCATACCGCAAGCTGCAAAAGCTCACGGATGCCAGTTGTCACCCAAGGGGCCCCAATTGGTATGTGAGGTTCCCGCAGTCAGTCCTGGCCCAAATTATGTGCGTTTCTGCCTGACGGACCTCAGCGGCTCGCCATGTACGTTCATCCAAAAGGACGACGAACGGATTATCTTGGGATACGCCGTCTGGTCACCCGACGGCAGTGGTTTTGTTTACTATTCCGAGGACGATGGACGAGCGCAGTTGATGTACTACAAGCTCGGCGGGACACCTGTCGCGTTGGGTCCACAGTGGACGAACACCTGGAAGTGGACACCAAGCTTCGCTTGCAACGATTCCAGATTTTCCAGACCCTTCTCTTGCAGGTTCTACGGGGAAATCGGCAGTAATATCGGAAGTGATATGCCCGCTTGGTCGAAGAACGGAGACTACATTTACTTCTCAACCGTAAATCTTGCCGAGGAGGCTCCATTCCACAGATACCTGGCTAGAATCCCGATACGCCATGCGGACAGAATCGAGATTCTGACTCCCAACTTCGACGGCGAGCCGGGACACCCGGCAGTGTCACCCGACGGAAGCGCGGCGATATTTACGTCTCCAGCTTCGCCCTTCGATCCGAGAACAGAGGTATTTCGGGTGAACGTAAAAGAAAAGAAGCCGGCACGTTTGACTCATTTGCCGGCGTCTTCGCAAGCCTACGCTCTGCACTGGTGGGAGTAGGTGGTATGCCCTCTTGAAGGGCGCACAATTCCGTTGCTTCTTCGATCCAATTCTCTTCCTCAGTGGGCCGCTTCGATGCTCTGCTCGAGATAGATCAAGTCGCTGCTGTACTTGCGCGGGAGGTTTACTTTAAGCCCGCTGCTCATCAAATCGTTTCCGGCGCGTATTTCTCCAGGGACAGAGGCATCCTCCGAGCGGATGCGATATTGCGCCTCGGGCGTCAAGCCCTTGAGCCGGATACGTTGAGTGGTTTGGTCATTATTCGGCCGGAAGATATAGAGCGTTCCTCGCTTGATGCTGGGACTCCAATAAAACATCCCATCCCAACGGAGATCATCCGGCCGCGGGAGGATGTGATGAACCTCGACATCCTTGAGCATCGGCCGAATCCAGGACTTGTAGATTTCAGCCGCGCGCTGGGCGCCGGCGATTTCCTCCGGCGACCAGTTGGCGGTGTGGGTCGGATCGATTTGCCAGGCGCTCATCATCGCGCAGCGCCAAAAGAAAGGACGCGGCTGGTCAGCCTCCTTGTTGTAGAAGTTCTCATACGTGTAGGCCATCAAGACTGCGGGCGGAAAGGCGAAGGTTGAATCGTATATGCTCTGGCGGTCGGGCAGGGCAGACAGCGTATCGGTGGTCACAATGTAGTGTACGCGCTTGATATACCCGAAGTCCTTAATGTGCCCACCCCCGGAGCAACCCTCGAGGATGAGGTTCGGATGCCGTTGCTTCAGGGCTTCCATAACATCGTAGTAGCCTAAAGTCGACCAGTAGCTCACGTCGACTCCGTAGTGGTGCCGGTGGTTGGTTTGAACGCACTGGGTTACGATGGGGGTGTAGTCGTGCTTCAGGTAGTCAAGATGGTTTTCGCCGACAATCCTCTCCAACTCCTGCGCGGCCCACTTTTTGGCCGGATCAAATCCCAGATCGATGAGGGTGCCCCAATTGATGTCGCTTGGTTTCCAATCCGGCGCCATCTTTTCTGTAGCCCAGTCGGGGCGCCGAAAAATGTTTAGAGCTCCTGGATATTGGGAGTCTCCACCCTGCGTCCAGGCAACCCAGAGACCCAGTTTCATGCCGTTCTGGTGTGTGTACTCCTCGATCGGTCCCACACCGCGGGGGAATCTCGCCGGGTCCCAACGCCAGTCCCCACTCTGCCGGAACCACATCGCGTCCGGCACGAAGGTCTCAAAACCCAGCAGCTTGCAAAATGCCGCGCTGCTCATCACCTCCGGCTCACGCGCCTTATTGCCCCCCACGTCAAGGTAGAGATTGTAGGCTAATGTCGGGTAGGGCTGATCCTGGGGGAGGGGCGGCAAGAGTTTTTCAAGAATGAAGCGGTGCAGGGTGTAGCTGCCATCATCGATATCCCCTTGGTAGCACCCGACAAAGGCCGGAGGCGCGAGGAAGGTTGCGCCCGCGGGGATGTCAGTCTTGAATTCAGGCGCCAGGCCGACACGCAACGCGAACCGTGTGGGCTCCGCGGAAATGGTCTTGGCGTGAATGCCTCCGATGCCCGAAAACTCCCAGCCCACATAGAGTCCCTCGTCCTGGCCGACCTGCACTGCCATCCAGGGAACAGGACTTGACCCATCGGTGGGGTCACTCAGCAAAACCTGGTCGAAGTCGGAGTCGAGATTAACAGTGAAAGTGCCTCCCTCGTGGCTGGCGTTGCTGCCGCCCCGGTTGATCCACCATGCCTGCGCAGATTGTTTCGAGGGGACCACCAGATTCGTAAAATCCAAGCTCGCCTGTTGAAGCACCGTTAGGGTGTGTCCCGACTCATTCGTCATCGTCAACCAGTGTTCTGCCGGACCGCGTCCTGGTCGGGCCCGCCACACCGATTCAAGACTCAGCTTGGGGTTGGAGTTGCTGTAATGGAAGTTCAACTGCCCGGCTCTGCTGTCAAGGTCCGCACCCTCAAATTTCCAGTCGAGGCCCTTCGCTACGCCGTCGACTTCGACTGTCTTCATCAGCGATTCTCTGAGTGGAGACACCAGCCAATTGTGGCGCGTGGCGGTTGACATCAAGGCTTCCAGCACCGGCCAGCCGCCCTGTCGAGACAAGACAACCTCGGTGTCATCGGTAGCGAGTCTCCAGGAATTGGGGGCACTCTGGCGCGCGGAGCCTGTGGCCGCAAGTGCGGCGCTGGCTAGCCAGAGCGCCAGCGTAACGGCGAGCCTGGCGCCTCCGCCGGAAGAGAGTGCAGGCCCAGTCATCGCAGTTGGTTTCGGCTGCTGAGATGGCATCGTCGTCTTCTCCCTCGAGTTTCCACATTCTCCCCTCTCCCCCTTGGGGGAGGGGGTAAATCGCGCAATGCAAGGAAATTTCAGCAAAGTGTAGAAGCTCCAGGGCGGGGCCAAACAGGCTGCGGAAAAACTCGTCCCTGCCGTCATTCTGAGCGAAGCTTTGGAGTGCGGCAGCTTGCTGCCGCTTTGGCTTGAGCCAGCTTGCTGGCGGGCAATGAGGCTCTCGGTTGCAGACCCCGCGAGCAAGCTCGCGGGGAGGAAAGCGGCAGCAAGCTGCCGCACTCCAATGGGGGCTGCGCCCGCACAGGCTGTCGTGGCGCTCAGCGCCTCCCCTGACGAGTTTTTCCGCAGCCTGTAAGGCCTCGCTACCCTCCCGGGGTGAGAAATCCCCGCTCAATTCGCCGTACGCTCGCTGTAGCACGAGCCGCTGGCGCGCCTCAGGACTTGAACACAAAGGGCTTCACGTAGTCGAGTTGCTCATAACGCACCTCAGGGGCCCGATAGCGCAAGCTGGCGCGGAATTGCTGGGGATCGGCGGCATTGTCCGGAAACATGTCGTAGTGGCAAGGGATGGCCACCTTGGGTTTGAGTGTCGCCGCAAGCTCGGCCGCTTCCCAATGGCTCATATTGTTGAACCCACCATTCATGCAAGCGATCATGAGGTCGGGTTCAAGTTTCCGGACGTGGCCCAAGAGATCGCTGAAATCGGTGTCCCCCGAAATGTAGACGCGCGGACCGTTTTCAACGGCCAGCACAAACCCCATGTGATTCAGGTCGGAATGGTCGGTGGGCATGGCAAAGGTGCCATGCAGGACGACGTCAGAGACCTGCCTCTTTGCCCCAGGATAGACCTGATGGATCTTTGCGTTTTCCACGCCACAATTACAGAAGGTTTCGCAGGCTAAACCGGGTCCTACGAAGGTCTCGATTGCCTGCTTCCGCAGCCGCCCAATGGTTTCGGGATCGGCGTGGTCGTAATGGGAATGGGTGCAGAGGAAATGGTCGACCTCGAGTTCCTCGGGCTCGATAAACACCGGCACCCGGCGACCCATATTCAGGCCCATAGACTCTCCGATCTTCCGGCAGGAGTCGGTTAAATAAGCGTTAACGGAAAACACAGCGCCTCCCGGTGTCTTGATCAGATATCCCATTTGTCCGAGCCACCACAGAGCCACCGAACCCTTATCCACCTTGAACTGGCGAACCGATTCCATACATTCGCGTGACATAGCAACCTCGCTTATCGGATGTGACGCATTACATTAGAAGCTGTGAAACAATCCCCGTAGGGGGCTCGCCATGGCGTGCACCTATCTGCTTCAGCGGCATCGGCTATTTTCCTGCGCCAGGGTTCATCAGGGAATCCCAGCGCGCTGCCGCCCGATCGGTGATCTTGGGAACGTCGGCCGCCATCAACAGGCGTGCGCGGACCAACGTTTCCGCCGCCGCGGCGACTCTGTGCAGGTAATCTTCGCGGCTCTTATAGCGCTCCTCGATGGACGGGCGAGGATCGCCCATCATCTCGCGGTCGGCTCGCGTGCGCGGGAAGGGAAGGAACGACCCTACCATGTCATAGGTCACACCGGGTGCGCCAATACTGGCGTCGCGAAGATTCCAACCGGTGTAGGTGGCGAGCGGCACACTCTGTTCCGGCAGGCGAACCCCGGAAATCTCATTGCCATCCGCGTCCACCTGCGGCACCAGAATGGGGAAAGGCTTCCCGAGCTTGGGCGGCTCGAAATCGACAATGCCCTTGCTGCGGAAATCGGGGCCAAAATCCAGGCGATAGACCGTGTACGGTTCTTTCGGTAGATGCACTCCGGGGATTCGCGGGAATCGCAACGCTGCGGGAGCCACCAGCTCGTGCCTGGCGATCAGCGGCAAGCGCGAATCGGGTGGAGCGGCGCCGCTGGTAATCCAGGCGTTCATCGCCAGCAGCAGCGACCGCAGCGCAAACCGGTAATCCTGCGGATTGGCCGGGTTTTCGGTGTCATGGCGCACCGGATTGGCATTGGGGCCGTGCTGCGTGCCGGCCAAATAATAAATTCGCGATTCGGGCCCCGGCGCAAAATCACGCTTGCCGTCAACGGTGGTGTGAATCAACGACGCCCCGCGGCCCCAGTATTCATACGATCCGTTGGTGTAGAAAATCTTGGGCACAACCCCTTGAGCGGTGGCGCGCGCCAGAAGCGAATCCGTCCGTCCGGAATCGGTCTGCGGCAGGTCACTGAAGGGGAAAATGTCAGTGGGGTAGAAGCGGTTGAGCCGCTGATGGCCGTCGCGGGAAGGCTGGCCGAACCGAATATTGAAACTGCCGCGGCCCGCGCCGCCCACGTGAGCCCACACGCCCTCGAAGACCCGGGCGCCCCGTTCGTCCGCGTTGAAGCCCTCGTAAACGAAGGTGCGCATAAAACGGCCGCTTTGCGAAGTGCCGAAGCCGATGGCGCGTTTCACTACGCCGGTCTGCTTCAGGTACGAGATATAATCCCGGATGGCCGCCGAACCAAGTCCGGTAACGGTCGGGTCCTTGCCTTTGTAGATCACCTCATAGATGCGGCCGGGCACGAAACCCGGCTCCAACTCAACGCCGTTGCCATCCTCCAGGAAGCGCCACTGGCTGCGCGGGACCACGGTGCGCGGGCCGGTGGGATCATCCCGCCATGTCATTGTGGCGGCATCGGGGTCGGCCACCTCGTACGGAGTTTGCGCGCGGTCTCCCAGCGTGCCGCGGGTGGTGCGTTGGTTGCGGATAATCTCGGAACGAACCAGGCCGGTAAGACCCGGAATCCTGGGCCCATCCAGTGCCAGCATGCCGGGACGCCTTGGCACGTCCCACTCCCAGCCGACCCAGACCAGCGTGAATCCCTGCTCGAAAAGCAGCGGATCGCCCAAGTCCTTCGCGGTTCGAGGGTCGGGCTCGCCGCCCAGGTCGAACATCCCGAGCATCCCCTTGCCACCGCGGTTCGACACCTCGAAGAGCGCCGTCCCGTTTCCTCTTGCCGGATCGACCGGCTTCAGCATGTACAAGTCCGCTGTAAATTCCACCCGATCCTGCGCGTTGCGTGGTGCAAGATCGATGTCCGTGATCATGCGATTGGCGGCGAGCTTGGGGTTGACGGCAAAGTGAATTTTCCCCACGATTCGTTCGTACCCGGTGTAAGCGGACAATTCACCGCGCTCTATGATGTCCACATGGGTAACCGCCGCGCTGGCGGTGGCGGCGAATAAAATGATGGCAATCAGCAGCCGACGCATTGGATCATTTTACCTCAAGCGGGTAGATTCACTTGAAATTCAACAGGGATTGTTCTCAGGAAATGGGAGGCCTCATTTCGTTCCTGTGATTTCCCTGCGTTCACTCAGCGTGCCGTCCGGAATCACCACGGCTACCCAGGGAGTCGCCGGCGAGACTACATGTGCGTGCCAGACCGCCTCTCGGACATGTCCAGAAGACAGGTCGATTTCCTGCTTTGCCGGTTCGGTGAGGGTGAGATTATCGCTGCGAATGGTGAAAGTGTGGCGGCCCGCGCCTTCAGCGGACATTCGCAGGACCAATCCACTCCCACCCACAGCCTGAAACGTGACTTTGAAATCGAGGACGTGGTCACGACGCAGATCAACCCCATAGAGTCCTCCCGGCAGGACAGTAATGCTGGAGTGGGTGGAACCCTGCCGCACGTCGTATTGGCCTTCCGGCATTTGAATTCTGAATTCGCCGTCCATTGGATTCAAGGTGATGGTTTTCACCTGCCCGGTCTTCTGCTCGCGGAATTCCACTGGTTCATGGCTCCCCGGATTGGCCGTTCCTCGAACGATGGCAGGCACGCTGATATCCTGCATCAACCAGATCCACTCCCCGACCGGTTGAGACCACACCTCTTTATAGGTCCAGCAAATTTGTGCGGGCCAGTAGGGGGCGTCTTCGAACCCCTTGGTTTCGATGCCGACCGGAAGCGCACCAACCATTTGGCCGGAGCGCACGCTGTACAGCGGTGTCCAGTCATAGCCCTCACCATACATCAGGCTGGCGTCAAAAGGGTTGCGCCCGACGAGCCACTGGGCCTGTTTCTGGGCCAAGTCTTCGGCGGGCAGATCGCCGCGCAACCGTGCTGCTGCGGACAGTGCCTTGGCCTCTGACAGCAGAACACTGGAGTTGCCGCGAAAGTCAAACCAAACCGGAAACCTGCGCAGATAGTAATCGCCACCCAGCGGGATTCCGCGCTTTACCTCTTCCACATAGGCATCGCGGTCAGCGGCCCGAAGAGGGGTCCAATTCTTTGATTCAGGAAGAAGACGTGCTTCGCTCTCACGATACACCGCGGCCGGCAACACCGCATAAGGCTCATCCACCCCGGCGGCGGACTTGAGATAATACTGGGAGTGCAAAACGACTGCCGAGTACCACTTCATCCATTGGTCATGGTCCGGAAAGGCTTCGCAAAGGCGTACCAGAGCGATTATCGGCTGCTCCTCTTCGCCAATGTGAAACCGGTGGAAGAGGTTCTCACGCTTCGGGCTGGTGTAGAAGTAGCCGGTCAATGGGATTGTCCAGGGCTGTAGCTTGCGTTCCTGAGATGCCAATACGAGATCACCCAAGGCTACGGCTTCGTCCGCGTAGCGGCGGTCTCCGGTGGCTTGATAAAGGTCGACCGACGCGACCACGCCGAATGAAATTCTCTCCAATTCGTCCTTTGCCCCGTAGACCTCAGCGGGTGGGCGAGCCGTTTTCAGGCCATCCACCGCATATTTCCAATCTTCTTCCGCGATCGCGAGGCTACGATTCGCCAACTCCGGATTGCTGTCTTTCAATACGCGTGCTGCCAGGGCTTCCACTGCACTCACGCGGAAGTTCCATTCCGGGTCATTAACGGCTTTGCCGAAGCGGTCATCTGCGGTGCCCATAATCCCATCGGTCCAGTAACTGACCAACTGGCCGGTGCTGCGATATCCGTCGCCGAATCGCGTTTTGAGCACCCAATTCAAGCCCCATCGCGCTTCTTCCAGCACACGATTGTAGAGAACGGGATCCTCGCCCTGCCGTTTCAGATTGTTCGCAAGTGAAAGGAGCGCATAGACCATCCCCGGCGTGTTTCCCGTAGCGGTAAGGTCCCCGGCGTCATGATATCCGCCGTTGACGACAATTCGCTTGTCGTCATGGGTGGTGTAGATATCTTGATGACAGATGCCATGAATGCCTGGGATTTCGGTTCCGCATCTTTCGCAGTACATGAAGTTGATTGCCTTCCAGATACTGTTGCGCCAGGCGTCCTCCCCAATTCGGAAGGAGCGAGTCAGCAAGTCGCCGGCTTTGATCGCGTACTCGCCGGGGTCGCGGACCTCAGAAAAATCCAGCACTTGATACTTACCCAACGGGGTGGTCGTTTGCTCAACCGGCTTGGTGAGAACCGCCTGGCCCGTCTGTAGGTCAATCACCGAGAACTCGCGGGCCGTCAGATCGGTGGCGATAGCAGACTTTGGGGAACCCGTTGTGTACCCGCTGTGGCTGAAAGCGATCTTTCCCGGAGCCACACTCCAACCCTCGACATGATCGGCAACCACGCGCTGCAATTCCAATTGATCGATGTCCAGGATCGTCTGGTCGCCGGGGTCGGGTAACTTCTTGGGGAGGCTGTACCCAAAATCGAGCGCCGTAACGCGATCCCGGTCCAGGGGAGCGATTTCCCAAACGACATGGTTCCAGATGTGATTATTGAGAATAATCGATTCGTGGCGGCCCTCGTTATACCGGTCCGGCAGTTTGTGCGAGCCGTCATTGTGGAGGGTCAGAGAACAGGAAATAGCGGGGGCGCCGATGATATCGGGATAGACCCAAAGTGAGATTCGGTTGTATTGCCGCCAGTCTTCGCCGCCGAATCTTCGGGTGGCCACAAGGTCCTCCCACTCTCCCTCACCACCCACCAGGGCCACATTGGAAATCGAGCGCATGCGCAACGAATGCCGGCCGTCTTTCGAGTGGATGTCGGTGAGCGTCATCTCTCCGGCGCCAGTGAACGACCAGGTGGAGAGGTCTTCCATGCTGTCCAGCACACGCGAGTCGAGGACTTCCTTGTTCAGCCATCGGAATTCGGCGCCGTCTTCATACTTCGCGCGCATGGGCATGGTGGGAGCCGTTTGCGGTGCGGCGAGGGATGCACTGAGACACAAAATACTCACCGTTATGCCGGCGCCGAATCGCCGCGCCTTTGCCATGCCGCCTCTCAATTTTGAACTGAGTTTCATGATTGGGACCTTCCGGCAGTGGGCCAGTTTGCGAAGCGGCGTTCAATGAGCGCCGTCGGGTGTTCCTAAATATGTGCTGAGCTTTCCTGGTCTGGTGCTTAGTTGCATTAATAACCGACGTTGTTTATGGGCTTCGGAAGGGCGGGGCTTTACAGGCTGCGGAAAACCCCCTCCACACTGTCATTCTGAGCGAAGCGAAGAATCTCGCTCTGAGTGTTTTCAAAGCAATGCGAGATCCTTCGTCGCCTGCGGCTCCTCAGGATGACAGCCCTAAGGAGTTTTTCCGCAGCCTGTAAAGCCCCGCCCTTCCAACCCCCGACAAATGAGGTCGCTGACTTTTGCAACTAAGCACTGGTGCAGGTTGCGCCCCTCTCCCCCTTGGGCGAGAGCGTGGCGTTGTTTCCGCTATCACGCCATGGTGCAGAATGGAGGCGTTGACGTTGCAGGCGCCGGTCTTCTCCTACTGCCCTATTGCCTCGCCGGGGCGGCCACAGGCGTCGCTGTCAACGTCCTGCCATCAATCATCGTGAGAGGATCACCCGCAATATTGGTTACGTAAATCCTATTGGCCGCGGTATCCACTGCGATGGCATAAGGTCCATTTCCAGCCTGCACAGTTGCAGCCACCGAGTTGTTTGTTCCGTCAATCACGGTCACGCTGTTACTGTGGGTGTTCGCCACGTAAATCATGTGAGTTAGCGGGTTGACCGCGATCGCTTGCGGGCGATCTCCAACCTTTACGGTTGCGACTACGCTGTCGTTCGCTCCGTCGAGCACCGTTACATCGTTGCTCGCGTAATTGGCCGCATAGATCTTGTTCGCGGCGGAATCCACGGCGAACGCGCAAGGGATACTCCCCGCACTCACCGAAGTGACGGCATTGCTTGCCCCATCGAGCACCGTGACCTTCGAGCCGCCGGTGTTTCCAAAGTAGATCCTGTTTGTGGCGGGGTTCACCGCGATTCCCCACAGATGGGCGCCGGCAGCTATCCTCGTAGTGGAATCGCTGGCGCCGTCGATCACCGTCACATCACTACTCTCGTAATTAACCAAATAGATCTTATTGGTCACCGGATTCACGGCGATCGCATCTGCCTGTATGCCCGGCTTCCAAGGGCCGGCGATGTTGGTCGCGCCGTCAATCACCGTCATGGTGTTGCTGAAGGTCCTGGAGACGTAAACCTTGTTCGTCACCGGGTTCACCGCCACGGCGTAGGGGAGATTTCCCACTTTCACCGTCGCAGTGACCTTGCTGGCTGCCCCATCGATCACACTTACGGTGCCGCTCCCTGAGTTCCCCACATAAATCATGTTGGTCAACGGGTTCACTGCGATCGCCTCGGGTCTCGCCCCCACCTCCAGAGCGGTGGCCGAGTGGCTGGAGTTATCGATCACCGTTATTGTGCTGCCGCCGGTGTTCACCGCGTACACCTTGGCCGTTTTCGGATTCGCTACCACGGCATGAGGATTGACTTGCAATCCCGACGGTGCGGGATGCTCCGCCGGGGCCGGCATCGTGCCGAGCCAAAGCGCGACATTCTCAAACAGCCCGTTCTGAATGGGACTGGAGAAGATCCTGTCTCCGTGTCCCATATTCATGTACACCATCTTGTATTTCTGGTTCGTCCACACTACCGGGAGGTCTCCACTGGTGACGACATCCTTTAGCCCTAAGGGGTAATTTGAGGGATCCAAGGTCAACAGGACTTGCACATTTTTATCCAGGCGAGGACTTGGGTCCCAGCCGTACCATTCGCAGGCAGGCGATACGTAGGCATCCGGGAGATTCATCGTGGCAGGATGTGTCCGAACGTCAACCACCAGCCTGGCGGGCAAAGGCGGCCAGCTATTGTTATGGAAGACGGCCCCCCCTAGAAAGGCGACGAACCATGGCCAGCCTGTGCCTTTGTCGTTGTATCCGGCGGCGTGGAAGCCCAGCCACGCCCCGCCCGTCTCCATGTATTTCTCAAAGGCGCGCCTTTGTTCCGGCTTCGTGGGTGACCCGTTGAGCCAAATGACCAATTGGTATGGCTTCAAGTACGCCTCGTTCAGGTTTTCCCAATCCGTGGTCGCGTCAAAGGTAAAATCGTCTTTGGGCGCGAGGGCGGCAAAGAATTTCAGCGCACCCTCCGCAAATTGAACGTGGTCAGGCTCTGCATGCGTTGAATAAAAAGCAAGCACTCGAAAACGGGGTGCCTGGCCTGAAGCTGCGGTGGCGTAGAATACGGCTGCAAACAACGGTAGGAGTAAAAGGAGATGTCTTTTCATCGGCTGACCGCCCACAATATTGCACTCCGAAAGATCGTTGTAAAGGCATGAATACCGAAAGCCCTTCTTATTGGGGAATCAGCTCATACGTAAGCGTCCTCGGCAGCGCCGCGGCGCGCTGCTCATCCACAAGTTCGCCGTCCAGGGCATTCAAATCATCCATGGTTGGTTGGAGATGGGGTGCGGAGAGCCCGGCCAGCGGAACCTGAATCATCCGCCAGCGGACGAAGTGGATGGTGTTATGTTTTTCGGTCAAGGTCTCCACCGTCATCGCCTGCTTGCTCATGGGCGTGGCAAGCTCCGCGAGGTTGATTCCCGCCGCGAGTTGCGCCGAGGTAAATGTGCCGATATTTTCATTCTCGATTTTGAGCGTATAGCTCTCCGCTTTCAGGCCTGTCACCCGCAAAGGTTCTTGGTCCAAGGCTTGGATGAAGTCCGAACTGCGCATCACCAGGGCCGTCACGGGATCCTTCGGATCGAAAGGCATGGGCAGCGCAGCGTCGGTTTGCTTCCAGGTCAGGCCGCTGGCATCGGAGGCCAAGTCATTAACCTGGGTATTCGTGGCGCGAACCACGCGCTTCTTTGCCGCGTTGATTTCCACCGAGGTCACCGTGGCAGGCGCATTCCAGGCTTTCAGGATGGCCTCCGCCATAATCAGATGACCCTGCTTGCCCGGGTGCACTCGATCCGGCAGGATCCCTTGCGCGAGTTTCGCATCGGCGGCGTTCGCTTTTTCCAGCACGGCCACGACCGGTGTGTTCAAATCCGCCACGGTGGCGCCAATTCGCCGGGCATAATCCTTCACCCACTCCCCGTAACGAACCAGCACGGCATTGTAACCCCCCGCAAAAGTGGGTGGGCGGGTCACGTCGTCAAATGGCGAGGGCTGGATCAGCGTGAAGTGAATCTGCGGAAGGGCCTTCTGCAGCGATTCAACAATGTGCTGGAATCCTTGGGTGAACTGGGCGAAGGTCGCTTCATCAAAGGCGCGATAACCGCCATCATTCATCCCCAGCATGATGGTGACCTCCGTGGGCCGGTAGGGAATGACATCGCGTTCGAGCCGCACGTTGACGGGTCCGCCCCCTCCGCCGGAAACACGGTCGCCACCCCAGCCGCTATGCACGAAGCTGGCATTGAGCCGGGGGAAGCGCGTCAAGATGTAAGTCTCAACATAAACGGTGTAAAGCCGCTGATCGGTGATGCTATCACCATAAAAAACCACTCGGTCGCCGGCGTGAAGAGAAAACGCGGCCTGGGCCCGCGCGGTAACCGGGATGAGTAAGCTGAGGATAAGAGATGCGATGCGAATGCGATTCTTCAAGGGGATCTCCTGAAATACCCATCGATTTTCAAATCCGGGTAAGGTGGTTTCAAAGGCGCGGCTGAGGCCGGCCCAGGAGATTGTACCAGCGGCATGGAGAATCTCCCAATGCAAAACAATTAGCCCGCATTTCTCACGACGATTGGACGCTCTGAGGGGGCTTCCGGAAGGGCGGGGCTGAAGCCCCGCCCTTCCAGACCCTTGGTGAGAAATGCGCCTTAGCGTCGTGAGCCAGAACCCCGCTAACGGAGGCATCGAAGCCTTGCCAGAGAGGGTGCACGAAGTTCGGTTCGGAGCGAGCCCAGCGGCGGCAGAAGTGCAACGCCCAACGCTCGGCCTGCTCCAAGCTATCAGCCTCAGCGATCCACCAGAAGTCGAGGCGCAGGTTGACGCTTCGGCGGTTGTGCAGCCAGGGGGGGGTCGGTTCGAAACAAGGAAGTGATTGAGGCAGCGAATCGGTTGGGACTCGCCATGATGTTCACCGGCATACGGCACTTTCGGCACTAAGACTTCGGAGCGTAATAGCCGTCGCGAGCGACGATGCGGTAATTGACGACTTTCCCCTTCGGGTTGACGATCCGCAAGGGGTTGCCCTGGTCATCCACCAGCTCAATCTTCAATTTGTGGAACTTCCCGTCCTTCGTGGGGTCCGTGGGAACGAAACCCAGGCCATATTGCGTGCGAAGTTGTCTGTTGATCTGCTCGAAAATCCCCGGCAGTTCATCTTCCAAGCGGGGAAAGTAAGCCTGACCACCTGAATACTTGGCGAAAGTATCGAGTTGGTTGCGTGCGTCCAAGGCATCGACACCCTCCATAAACTCCAGGATACTGACCGGGTAAATCACGGTGTCGGAGGCTCTCACAATTTTCAACAACTGATCGTAGGTCAACTTGCTGAACGTGTCGAAGCCGGTACAAATGACGAGGATGGCCTTTCTCCCTTTCACGTCTTTCATGCGATCCAGCGTGAAGGCAAGCGCATCGTACAGATTAGTCTCGCTGAAGCCGGGGATTCGCAGCATATCCAGAGCCCGGATGACCTGGCTGCGGTCCTGTGTGAAGTCCGTTAGGATTTGCGGCTCCATATCGAATTCGACCACCGCCGTCCAGTCCTGGGGCCGAATGAATTGGACATAGTTGTAAGCGTATCTCAGGCCCCGATAAAGAAAGGCCCAATACATTTTGCCGAATTCAATCAGCATACAAGTGGTCATCGGAGCTTCGGAAGTGCCGAAGTTGGAAACGGTCTGCGGAACGCCGTCATCGTAAATCTTGAAATTCTTGCGGTTGAGATTGCCCATGGGATTGCCCTCTTTATCGAGGACCATGACATCCACGTTGACGAGATTCGTTGTGGTTGACAGAGTGAAAATCTCATTGGGATTCATGGGCTCCGGCTTCTTTTCAGTTTCCGGCGGAGCAGGCTGGGTCTTCTTGGGAGCCAGGACGGTCGGACCGACCTCAGGGTTAGGCCCCGTCGATGGCTGCTGGTCACTATTGGATTGGGCGTACCAGTCCGAGGCAGAACTGGCAAAAAGCAACAGGCCAGCCAACACCAGAATCGGTTGTCGTAAGCAGCGGCTTCTCATTGGCCATCACGCCGGGTCCTCAGGGATCATCCGAACTTATGATGCCAGTCACCGCCCTCGCGGTCAACCGGAGCAAAAGGGAGCCCTCACCCCGTCCCGCGTCTGCGGGACACCCCCCTCCCGCGCGGGCGGGAGAGGGGACGGGGGAGAGGGGAGAATGTAGAAACTCGAGTCCCCTCCTCTTTGATGAGGGGGCCAGGAGGTGGTGAGCGCGCGTGGCCTTTAAATGGACACGACCGCTCGCCCGTCCGGTTCGCTATTGCCTCTGCGCGGCATCGCGCGTAAATTGACCGCATGCCCACGTTGCAGCGCCGGTTGGGTTATGACCGCGACATGTTGGTGACCGTGGCCCACATTCTTCGGGAGGTTCGATTGAGCAAACTCTTTGCATTACTCATCTGTCTTGCGTCCTGTCTGGTTTCGGGGCCATTTATCCTGCTCTGCGGCGAAACCCCGGCAAAGGCGGAGGTCCAATGGGGCAAGGTGGTCAGCGTATCGAAAACTTCCGTCTCGATTCAGGACTGTCCCGAACCTCCCTTGCGGCGCGGCCGTCCAACCCACGACCCGATCTACAAGGCGCTACGCGACCTGCACGCGGATTACGCCCGCCTGCAACCCTGGTTTTGTTATCCCAAGATGGTGGTTGCGGAACTGAAGCCTCCGGAGAACAGTAAGACCACCTGGGACTTTTCCTTGATGGACGAGTATACGGAAGACTTCATGCAGGCGACGGCAGGGCATCCGGTAGTCTTCGACTTCGGCACCATACCCGAGTGGATGTTCAAAACCCGGGCGCCGGTCACCTATCCCGAGGACCCTGACCAAATCGACTGGAATTACGAGCAAGACACAGAGCTCCGGGACCCTACCCTGAAGGAAGTGGCAGATTACCAGGCCAGACTGGTCCGCTGGTACACCCAAGGCGGTTTCAACGACGAGCTCGGGAAATGGCATGCTTCCGGGCATCATTACAAAATCGAGTATTGGGAAATATTGAATGAAAGCGACAACGAACACCACATGAGCCCGGCGCTCTATACCCGCCTCTATGATGCCGTGGTCGAGCAAGTCCGGCAGGTTTCACCGCATATGAAGTTCATCGGGTTGGCGTTGGCGAATCCGGTTCACGGCCCTCAGTATTTTCAATATTTCCTCGATCCTAAGCATCACCAACCGGGCATCCCCATCGATATGATTTCCTACCACTTCTACTCCATGCCGGATTCGGATGAAACGCCGGAAACCATGCAGTACACCATCTTCGCCCAGGCAGACAAGTTTCTCACCGCCGTGGGGTACATCGAAAGCATTCGGGAACAGCTCTCTCCGGGCACGGGGACCTGCATAAATGAACTTGGATCGATGCTGCCTGACCCGCAGCGGCCCCAGCTTGCCCGTCCCATCCCCGATTCGTACTGGAACCTGGCGGGCGCCATGTGGGCCTATACGTACGCCCGCTTGGCGGCGATGGGTATTGATGTGGTCGGAGGCGCGGAACTGATCGATTATCCCGGCCAGTTCGCCTCCACCTCCCTGCTCAACTGGGAGACCGGCCAGCCCAACGCCCGGTATCGAGTTTTGAAGCTCCTGCGTGAGAACTTCAGTCCGGGCGATAAACTGGTCGAAACCCGCCTTGAATCACCCGCTGTCTTTGCTCAGGCTTTTGTAACTGCGCAGGGGGCGCGAAAGATACTGTTGGTCAACAAACGCGACCGAAGTATTGAACTCTCAATTCCCGGCGCAGCAGGGGGCACTGCCGAGGCCGTGGACCAAACTACGGATTCATCCCTGCCCGCCACCACCAGCTTGGCGGCTGATGGCGTGTCACTCAACGGATTGGCGGTGGCCGTCGTTACTCTCAAGAAATAGGCGGGTTGAAAAGGCCACCATCGCCGAGGCCGGCCTCGGCTGCCGTGATCCGTTCGCAGTGCCGGAGGCTGTCTGACCTCGGTCCATAGATAACTCACCAAACGCTATACGCGGACCGCCATGACGGGTGGCCAAGGAAGCCTCTTGCCTACTGGTTCAGCCCGAACGGCACCTTAACCTGGGACACAACTTCTACAGGGACGTGGCCTACGGTTGTTGGTTTGTAGGTCCACTGCTTTACCGCCTCAACAGCCGGCTGTTGCAAGGCCTCCGGGCCATCTGCGACGTGGACGGCCGCAACGCTTCCATCCGAGGCAATTAGAACGTCGAGAACGACGGTGCCTCTAATGCCCGCCGCCTCAGCCTGGGGCGGATAGACCGGGTCCACCTTGTTCACGAGCTTGCTCTCCATTACTCCTCCTCCCATCACGACTCGAGGCTTGCCGGTGGATGGGAATTGTTTGGCCGTTTCCGATGATGCGTGGGGCTCCAAGGAAAGCTGATCGAAGGGAGGAGCGGGAATGAAAGGAGGGGAGAGAAAAAGGGTGAGGGCTGGGTTGGTTCCATCTTTGCTCATATGCCAACCGCCCCCGATATGACGGTCAACATCCCCAAAGGCCTTTTCGACTTGACGCATGAGATAGTTGGAGAAAGGTTGGCCCTGAAAGGTTTTGACCTTCTCCCACACAGCGCTCCGAAGCGGCTCGGGGAGCGCGCTAACGTCGATGCTGGCAAGGGTGCCAAGGGTTTCTTTGGAACCGGCCAACGCTTCCATTTGAGGGTTCGGCGCCGGCGAGTTGGCTAAGTTTGGGACGCTGAAATTAATCGTCACTTGCACGGTTTGCGGCGATTGACCCTCCGTGGCGTAGTGCCACTGGAGCACCGACCAGAGCACCGCCGCGCGCAGATCTTCTGGTCCGGACACCACGTGGGCGTCGGCCACCTCCCCGTTTTTTCGCAGCGTGAGTTCCGCCACCACTGTCCCCTCGATGTGGTGGAAGCGCGCCCCTTCAGGATAAGGGACGGCAACACGGTGCAGGATGGTTCCACCCGGATCAACGCTGACCCCGGCTTGGTCCGGCGCCTGCGCTTCTTTCACCTGCGCGCTGCCTGCCAGCGGCAACGCCGCGAGTGCGAACCATGCGCTCAGCGCAAGGCCCGCGACGATGGAAGTGTACGAAATAAGAAGTCGTTTCTTAGACACGTGAGCCTCCTTTAGAAGATGATGAACTCGATGAGTCAAATGCCGGCGGCGAAGGAACGATGGAGCGGGGGCGAGATCCTGTTCCACTCGCCCGCCGGCGATGGTGAGAAGGGCATCGATGTAGGGTTCGCGCGCGGTCGTAAGGCGGACAACCTCTTCATCCACCACCTGCTCGCGCACCAGCCGCGTTTGCGCCAGCAGCCACCAGATTGCCGGGTTAAACCAGAGCAGCGCCCCGGCGAATTCCTCGATCACGGTCACCAGCCAATCGTGGCGCCGCACGTGCAATAACTCATGGCAAACGATGGCGCATTGCGCCTCCTCGCCAAGCGCCCGGAACGACTCCGGCAATAAGACGACGGGATGGGAAAAACCCAGAGTGACGGGGCCGGGGGCGGAAGAGGAAATGCAAACCAGCGCGTCGGTTTGTGTGAGCGCGGAGGCGGCCTCCACCGCAGCCGGAATGGGAATGAGGGGCGTGGCGGCCACACGGTATCTGCGGATTCGCCACAATCCTACTGCCAGCCAACACAGACGGGCGGCGCCCCCAACCAGCAAGATCCACAGCACGATGACATTCCAGGGCACGGCCGCGCTGGCAACATGCCCGCCTGTGAAAATCGGCCCCAGGGTGGAAGCGGAAGTAGTCGCATGCCCTATCACAATCAGGGGGTGACGCCATGGTTGAATCAGGGGAAGCAGCACGCACACCGCCAACAAGAAATGACAATACAGGAGTTGGCTGCGCGGATGCCGCACCCGCAGGACCAGCGGCAAAATAAGCCCCAGCGCGCCGATCACCATCACTTGCCCTGTCCAGCGCAGGAGATTGTCAAGATAGAAGGCCGCCATCACACCCTCCCTCGCTTCTCGCGAAGCAGCTTGCGCAGTTCGTCCAGTTCTTCCGCGCTCAAGTCGCGGCTTTCGATCAGGTGCACCAGGAGAGGCTTGGCTGACCCGTCGAAAACCCGGCTCACGAAGTCATTGACCAAGCCGCCCACCACTTGCATTTGAGGCCGCTTCGGGCTGTAGATATACGCTCTTGCGCCCGCGGTTTTCTTCACATAGCCTTTGTGCTCGAGAATCCCCATCATGGTCAGTACGGTGGTATAGGCAAGCTGGCGCTGTTTCCGCAGTTCTTCGTAGACCTCCCTCACGGTGGCGCTGCCTCGCTGCCAGAGGACTTTCATGATGGTGAGCTCCTGGCCGGTAGGCACGGTTTTCTTGGGTTTCAACACGGTGGCCCTCCTCTTCTTTGATCTAACTACTAACAACTTAGTGTATAGTCAATATGAAAGTCAAGAGAAAACTTTGGGTGGCGGAAGGCCCTCTATTATTGGCTGCTCTTGGCAGAGAGTGTCGCCGAGACGATACGAGATGGCCCTTCGCAAGCATGCTGTCCAGGATCGCGGGACTACCATCACCAGCAGGCTAGGCGAGCCGCAGACCGGAGAAGATTTCGGTGACGAGGGAGGGACCGGAAGGAAAGGGTTCGGAGGAATCGGCCGGAAAGCCGCAGGTTCGGGCTTGGGGATTTTCCGCAGACCTAAAACTGACCCCTTCCGTGGTCCGTGGGAGCGCTCAGCACTGAAAAACTTGCCTGGACAAACCTCTCATCGCAATCTCGCCGAAAAAACACAGAGGGGCTGGATGCCTTTTTTCTGAAGCAATGATGGTACAATCCCCTGTGGCAGAAACGCAGTTCTTCGCCAGTGCTCCTCAAGGACAGGAATTGTGATCGAAGAGAACTTTGACATTCCTTTCATCGCAAATCTAGCCCTGCGCGAAAAGCAGATCCAACAGAATTACCGTCCCGTCATCGCTGTACACAAGTGGTTTGCGCGCCGCCCTGGCACACTCTTCCGCGGCCTCTTGTTATCAGAATTTGGCTCTGGTTCGCTGCGCGATTCCTTTTATATGCCGCACAACCTCAAGGGCCTGAAGATAGGCGATCCTTTCATGGGAGGCGGGACCCCTCTTTTGGAAGCCAATCGGATCGGGTGTGACGTCATTGGCTACGACATTAACCCGATGGCCTACTGGATTGTGCGTGAGGAGATGGAGCACATCGACTTAAAGGCCTATCGGAAATCTGCCGAAGAGCTACGCTCCACTCTTGAAGGAAAACTGGGGCACCTATATCGAACCAAATGCCTCTGCTGCAGATCAGCGGACGCCCATGTTAAGTACTTCCTATGGATTAAAGTCCAGCAATGCCTGAACTGTCAGGAGGATGTTGACCTTTTCCCCGGATACCTCCTTGCAGAGGATCGAAGACATCCGAAAAATGTCTTTGTCTGTGCAGAATGCGGTGAACTGACGGAGTGCAGCGACCGGCGCAGTCCAGGCAAGTGTAGCTCCTGTCAAGCGCCCTTATCGGACGCGGGGCCCGCCAAAAGGAACCAATGCCGCTGCCCCCGTTGCAATACCATGCTGAAGTATCCGGATGCCCGCGCAGGCCCTCCGCGCCATCGGATGTTCGCAATCGAATACCACTGCCCGAAGTGCAAACCCAAACATACAGGGAGATTCTTCAAGAGGCCTGACGAAAGAGATTTCGCAGCGATGGCGGAAGCCGAAAATTTGAGAAGCAAGCTGGAACCTGAGTTCATTCCTAGTGACTGCATCCCAGACGGCGATGAAACCAACCGGCTCCATCGGTGGGGTTACCGGAAATATTCCGAGATGTTCAATAGCAGGCAGCTCGTGGGTCTGGAAACCAGTGCGAGGGTGGTCAGCCAGGAAGAAAGCGATCGTATTCGACAAGCGCTCGCGACCAACCTCTCTGACCTGCTACGGTATCAGAACATGCTCTGCCGGTACGACACGATGGCGCTGAAATCCCTCGACATATTCTCCGTCCATGGATTTCCCGTGGGGCTCATGCAGTGCGAGTCGAATCTCCTGGGCATTCCTAATGGACGGCAAGAAACCAATGTGGGCAGCGGGGGTTGGTCCAACATCATTGAGAAATACGCAAAGGCGAAGGAATACTGTGACCATCCCTTCGAGATTCGCCACAATGGTGGCCGTAAGGCCGTGGTCCGTATTCCCGATGAACGGATTGGTGAAACCGGCAATGGACCATTGTCAGAAACAAATTCTAAAATTATCGATCTGCGGTGCGGGGATGCGGCAAGCGCCAATCTCCCTGACGAGGGACTGGATGCAGTTTTTACAGACCCACCGTACCTCGGCAACGTACAGTACGCCGAGCTCATGGATTTTTGTTACGTCTGGCTTCGCCGCCTTGCGGGGCATGGTCTACCTTCCTTCCGTGAGGTTACAACCCGAAACGCGGGCGAGCTTACCGGAAACGAAAATATGAATCGAGGGTTGGCACACTTTACAGAAGGACTTTCGGCTGTATTCCGAAAAGTGGGGTTTGCTTTGAAGCCAGGGCGTCCCCTCGTGTTCACGTACCACCATAATAGAATCGAGGCGTACTATCCCATCGCGATTGCCATCCTGGACGCCGGTTTGACGTGCTCTGCCTCCATTCCCTGTCCGGCAGAAATGGGGGCGTCAATACACATCAGCGGTACAGGGTCTTCAGTTGTTGATACAGTCTTCGTGTGTAGAAAGAGGGGCACGACGAAGCGGCACCTTATTGCCAACGACCTGGAACAAGTGGCAGCGCTCGTCAGGGAGGACTTGGCAAAGCTCGCGGCTGGCGGCCTGAAGTGCACACGTGGGGACGCGCGATGCGTCACATTTGGGCACCTTGTCAGATTGGCGGTATGGAACTTCCACAAGAAATGGGATTCGAAACTCCCGATATCGGAAAAGGTGTCAGAAGTGGCCCGCTTCATTCGTGGCATTGGAGAATTTGAGAAGATCGAGGGCCTGGTCTGCGGCGGCCAGCCGCCTGTTATGGAAGTTTCAAGTTACACACCCACCTTGGTGTGAGAAATCTATCAGTGACTGAAATGCTCAAACAACCTTTCGAGGTCCCTTTCTCTGAAGTCATGGCTCATCCAGAAAGTTATGTGACTGCCGTGTTTTCCAGCTTGGTTTCCGAGTTCCTGATAATGCCCAAAGGCGAAGGGTTTATCGACTATGAAACCTTTGAAGCTGGGTACGAGAAGCTCAAGCAGGCCACGGCGGCCTTTCAGCGCATGACGGTCGATGAGATTCTTCCTGTGGCCATCAGCCACCCCATCACGATTATAGTTTTGCGTTCCATACTCGGATTTTCGCCGCCGGAATGGGCTTACGTGGCCAGCCAGCGGTCGGGTGTCGAAATCCCCCAGGGTTTTGCGCGCTCTTTGGACCGCAAAGTGAGGATGCGACCGACCGAACCCCTGAAGGGAAAGGGCGTGACCCATGAAAGGTTTAAGCTGCTGGTTGAGGCTGCCTGCCAACTCTTAAGTGAGGGCGCCCCGGCAACTGATGCCACTAAACTTCATCGGCTCGCCAAGGCCGACACGCAAAATGGTATCGCATCGCTGCGAAGCCTCTCGGGCTTGGGTGTTCCTTATGCGATGCTCCTTTACGAGCGCTTCCTCGGAAGGCCATTCGCCGGCCACCGAGATTCGGTTAGCGAGCTTGTTGGCGACAATCTGGAATCAGCAATCGAAGATGTACTATCGAGCGCAGGGGTGAGTTACCGGAAAACAAAACGCGCCGAACGCATTCCGGGCTTTGACCAAACCCCGGACTTCATCATCCCGAGCGAGTTCAGTCCCAAAGTGATCATTGAAGCTAAGGTGACCGAAGATGACGGAACTGCACGGGATAAGGTGACCCGGATACAGCATCTTGGTGAACTAAGCTTGGCAGGACAGCCTCCCGACCAGCCCAAGTTCGAGGTAATAGCCTGCGTTGCGGGAAGAGGATTCGGTGTGCGACGTGAAGACATGCGCAAAATGCTTATCGCCGCTCGCGGTAAGGTTTTCACCTTGAAGAATATCAATCGTTTGGTTGACCACACCGGGATCCATGCGTTCCGGACCAAATGATTTGGGCGCTCGCTGTTTGCACATATCCCAAACAGCGGCATGCATACGCCACCCGCGGAAGCAGGCGTAGCGCGGACCTCTGCAGTGTGAGGTCCGCGGCTTTTCGCACCCGTGAGCGCTTGCCCGTAATAAACCACCAAGACACCAAGGCAGCGATTGACCCATTGATTCATCAAGTCATTGACTCATTGAAGAAAAAGAGGCAGGTCCCTTCAATGAGTCAATGGATCAATGACCCAATGAGTCAATTCAAAAAGCCCTGGGCTAGGGATGTGGACACCTTACCTCTTGACAACGCGCCTCCGATGTGCTAGCCTATTCATGTGAACAGCCTGACCCGCGGGGAAGTCCTTTCCCCGCTCATCCATCACCCCGTCCCGGGAGGAACCATGTCCTTACGCAAAGCACCCCAACTTACGCCCCAACTGCTCGCCGCCTCGCGCCGCAACGCCCGGCGTTCCACCGGACCGCGCAGCCCCGCCGCCAAGCAGAACTCCAAGCTCAACGCCTTGAAGCACGGCGTATACGTCAGCGACGAAAATCAGCGCCAGGCCATGCAGGCGCTGGGCGAAGACCCGGAACAATTCCAATCCCTCCTCGATGAACTCAGGAGCGCCTTCGGCCCCGGCGACGCGCTCTGGGAGAAGCAGATCGAAGACCTCGCCTGGCTCTACTGGCGCCGCAAAAGGCTGGAGCGGGCGCAAGACGGCCTGAAGCGGCGCGCCTTGCAGGGGATCGACGACTGGCAGCACCGCCGCCGGCAGGAGATGGCCCGCGTCACCTTCGACGCTTCCCAACACCAGATGCTGGATGCCAACTTATCGAGGTCTAATGATCGAGGCGTGGGGCTGAGAAGGACTCTTTCCTTTCTTGAAGTCATACGAGACCAGATCAAGCAGCGCACTTTCCGGTCCCGCCAGTACTCCGAGCTGGAATCTCTTTACCAAGGTGTGACGGGGTGGCGACAGGCGTTGATTTTCGGGCTGATGCACCGTTTCAGTGATCCACTGTATCTCCACGCGCAACAAGCCGACGAGGAAGAACAGCAGTCGCTACGCAAAATAAACGTTCGACTGCGAGCCGCCGGGGGAGCCGGAATACCAGGAACTACTGCGTCTGTTGGATGAGGAAATCGCCAGCGTGCGGGAGGAATTCGAATATGCGGAGAAGGCGAATGAGGAGAGAGTGGCAATAGAACGGGAGGCCTGCCTTGCGCCGGAGGGGGAGACGTGGAGCATGCTGCTGCGGCAGGAAGGCGCTCTGGACCGCTCGATTGACCGCAAAGTGAGGATACTGATGAGGCTGCGGAAGGAATTGCCCGACCTCCCGGCCGCTCCTGCCGGTCAATCCGAAGTCTCCACGATAGAGAACACCGAGGAGGCCACCGACAGCGACATTGTGTCCGATGACTCGCAGCGTGTGGAACCGGTGGAAGACACAAAAACGACAGAACGACGCGGGAATGTCTTTGAAAACAAAGGACCGATGGCTGAAGTCAGAATTATGAATGGTGAATTATGAATTGCTCCGCTCCGCATTGGCCCGTGCATGTCCCACAGCTTTTGCTGGACGCCGGGCGCTCCGTGGGATGCACGCTTTCACCCCCAAAGGGGCGACCTTGCAAAGCTGGCCACCGAAGGTGTGAAAAAATCAAAACAGCTCACGCAAAGTCGCAAAGGCGCTAAGAAACACAAAGTGGAAGTCCTTTTCTTGCTTTGCGACCTTTGCGTACTTTGCGCTTTTGCGTGAAACTGGTCTGTCCGTCCATGGATTAATTCACCGGTTCACCGGCCTGGGTCAAGGAGTTTACCCCGCTGGGGTTCGCCGGCCCTGAAAGGGCGTGACAAAACCACCGACCAAGCTCAGGCGGCCGTCCTCTGCTCCAGGAGCACATTTCACACCGGAGTTGGACCTTGCATTTAGAGGCGGTCGGGTGTATTTTTCGCGGTCGGGCGGAAAACGAAAACGGAAATTCCTGTTAGGCCGTGTGAATCATCAGTCTGCTGAAGAACCACAGCCGCCCAACCCTCGCGACCCTACGGGAAGCCCGCTGTCGCCGAGGAAGCGAACTCCGGCCGCCTGGAGGCGGAATCATGCATTCCATTCAACGGTTCATTTTTGCCACTTTGGTAAGCGTAGCTCTTGCGCAGGCCCAGACTACTCCCCAATCGGTCACGCGAGTGCTTGAGGCGCCAATCCAGCCTGTACCTGTCACGGCGTACCAGGTACAGCGCTACATGATGGATCGGATTCCCAAACTCGCGGCGCCAGGAAGCCCTGAGCAGTGGACCCGGGAAGCGGCGAAGCTGCGCCAGCACATCCTCAATTACGTCGCATTCCACGGTTGGCCGCAGGAGTGGGTGGATTCGCCACCGCGCTTCGAAGAGGTGGGCCCGGTCGTAAATGACCAAGGCTACCATTGGCGGAAACTGCGCTTTGAAATCGTTCCCGGTTACTGGTTGACGGGCATCCTTTACGAACCGGAGACCCCCGCCGGCAAGAGTCCGGCCATCTTGTATGTCGAGGGGCATGAGCATGTTGTTGGCAAGGCCGCGGAGTACGCACAGAAGGCGTGCATCAATTTTGCCAAACGCGGAATCGTCACGCTTGACCCCGAGTGGATCGGGATGGGCGAACTCAATCAGAAGCAGAATGAGCACGATTACGGCGCCCACCTGGACCTGGTGGGCTCGAACGCGCTGGGGCTTTTTTATTTGGCGATGCGCCGGGGAATCGACTATCTTGCCGGGCTTCCGCAAGTTGACTCGAGCCGCCTGGGCGTCACGGGCCTCTCCGGCGGCGGGTGGCAAACCATCGTGCTCAGCGCTCTTGACCCGCGCGTGGCCGTGATGGTGGAAGCGGCCGGTTTTGGCTCGCTCGAATCGAACCTCACTCACCCGATTGATACCGATGAAATCGAGGAGACGCCCACCGATTTCCTGGCGGGCGAGGACTACACCAACCTGGTCGCCTTGCGCGCCCCCCGCCCGACACTTTTGATTCACAACGCCGAGGACAATTGCTGCTTCCGCGCCATGCTGGTGAAGCCCTACATTTTTGACGACCTCAAGCCCTTCTTCCGAACCTTCGGGAAAGAACAGAATCTAGCCTTCTATGAAAACCGTGATCCGGGAACGCACAACTACCAGCTTGACAATCGCCTTCAGGCTTACAGGTTTTTCACCGAACATTTTCATATGCCCGTGGTCACGGAGGAGATTCCCAGCGGGGCGGAGTTGAAGACCTTCGACGAGTTAAGTGTGGGCTTGCCGCCGGATAACCTGACGACCGTGGGCCTGGCAAAGAAATTGGCAGATGGAATTTCCCGCCCTGCCATCCCCGCAGACTCCGCAACGCGGGAAACCTGGGCGGCGGCACAGAGGTCAATTCTCAAGTCCGTCATTCGCTATAAGCCAGTGGCGGTCGCCAACGCTTGGCGGATATGGAACACCAAAGACAAGGGCCTGGAGACGCTTTCCTATCGGTTCGATTTCTCCAATCGGTTGAGCGCTACCGGCGTGTGGCTGAAAGACATCGCGGCGCCCGCGAACGCGCCGGCAACCCTGGTCCTTAACGACAAAGGCCGCAAGGCTGCGGGCGAAGCAGTATCCGACCGTGTGAACCGGGGCGAACAGGTGCTGGCCCTGGACGTCATTTTCAATGGGGAGACGGTGCCGCAGAGCCCCGACCCTACGGATTACGAATTTCTGGTAGCAAGTATGGGGGATCGCCCGCTGGGCTTCGAAGTGGGTCAACTGATCGGCGCCGCGAAGTGGCTTGCACAAACTTCCGGCCAAGCCCACCTCCGGCTGGAAGCCGCAGGGATGCGCAGCCAGGTGGTTGCGCTGGTGGCCGCGGCGCTGGAGCCCAAGTTGTTTTCAGAAGTCGCCATTACCGGCGGTATGCACAGTTTCGGGTTTCTCCTGGACGCGGCGGTTCCACTCCGTGCGGCGCCGGAACTATTTTGTCTGGATTTGTACAAAGACTTCGACCTGGACCATTTCCGGGCCATGGCCGCCCCGGCGAGGGTCAGCGAAAAGGATTTCGTGAAGCCAGAGGCCGCCGCGCCCACCGCTTCCGGCGCCGGCAGGTGAGGCCCATGGGACGGCGAAGCGGCCGGAGCCGTGGGTGGCAGCGTCTACCTGAGTCCTGCCGAGCCGCAAATGAAAATCAAGAGGCAAAGGGCAAATGCGAAAGGTGGACGAAGCGTGCCGGCAAAGGGCGTTTTCAGCTTGCCGGCCAGCGGGATGTTATCCCCTTGACATCCCCTATCTTTGTTCATAACTTGTAGTCCTCTTTTACACCGAAGTGTAGAGGGTGATTGAAAATCAGGAACTACGAAGGGTAGCGACAATGCCAGGAGAAAAAAAGAACGCAACGGAACGCATCGCGAAGGGTGTCTTTGAGAAAGGTGCAGGTGCAGCGGCCGTCACGGGGATTAGTTTCATCACCGATCCCCAAAGGGTTTTCGGCGCGAACGACCGTATCCGGGTCGGTGTCTGCGGGCTTCGTGGACAGGGCTTTGCCCACATTGAAGAATACGCCCGAATTCCTAACGTAGAGACCGTGGCGGTGTGCGATGTGGATGAAAACATCATGAACGGGCGGCTCGCGGACATGGACCGTATGAGCCTGCCTATACCCAAAACCTACACCGACGTGCGCAAACTCCTGGAAGATTCCTCCCTCGACGTCATTTCCGTCGGGACACCCAATCATTGGCATTGCTTGATGGGAATCTGGGCTCTCCAAGCCGGCAAGGATGTCTATATCGAAAAGCCTTGCTGCCATTACTTGTGGGAGGGGCGGCAACTGGTTCGGGCGACGAAGAAATACAACCGCATCGTTCAGCATGGAACGAACAACCGCTCCGCCGGCGCCGTGATCGAGGCCGTCCAGAAGATGCGGGAGGGTCTGATCGGCGACGTCTATCTCGCCCGCGGTCTCTGCTTCAACGACCGGGACACCATCGGACGCACTCCGGAGGAGCCGGTTCCGGCAGGCGTGAACTACGATCTCTGGACAGGGCCCTCCCCGCTCCACCCGTTCACGCGTAACCGGTTTCACTACAACTGGCATTGGTTCTGGGACACCGGCAATGGTGATATTGGCAACCAGGGGGCCCACCAAATTGACGTGGCCCGTTGGGGGCTGGGGGTGAAATTCCCGAACAAGGCGTCGGCCATAGGCGGGCACTTCATGTTTGATGACGACCAGGAGACTCCCAATGTTGTGCACGCCACGTTCGAATTCAATCAGCCGGCGGGCAAGCCCAAGATTCTGGAATTTGAAGTGCGCCACTGGATTACCAACCAGGAGGCAGGCCTTGGCTCTCTCGGGTTCGGAGTGGCCGTTCCGGGCTTCCTGGGTCCTCCTCCCCGAAGAAATCCTCGGGGCCCGCGACGAGGGAGAGTCCCCGGTTCCGTGGGGGATATCTTCTACGGGTCGAAGGGTTACCTGGCGATCTCGAACGAGGAATTCCCTTCCTACCGCACCTGGCTGGGAGAGGAGCAGGAGCGCGGTCCCAGCAGTTCGCGGGAAGGAAACAACTGGCAAAACTTTATCGACTGCGTGCGCAGCCGGAAGAAGGAAGAGCAGAATGCGCCCATTGAGGAAGGCTACATTTCTTGCGCTTTGATCCATTTGGCGAACGCCTCTTACCGGCTGGGGCGGACGCTCAACTTTGATCCGGAAACTGAACAGGCGATCGGCGACGACGAAGCGAATAAACTGTTGCGGGGTACTTATCGGGCGCCGTATGTAGTTCCGGAAGAAGTCTAACTGCACGCTTTGTGGCAACCCGAGCATTTTAAACTGCAAGGGAATGCAGTAAGGTGGCTGCTGAATATGGCGTAGCCAGGCTCTCTAAAGGCGAGGGCGCCACCCCAAACCGAAACGAGGTCAAATTACATATGCCAAAAATAAAATCGACGTTGGTCTTCGCTATTGCGCTTCTCACAGTCGCATGTTCCACCGCGCCCCCTCCGGCTCCCGCCCCGGAAAAACCCGCTGCCGTGGGAACTATTGTGCGGCTGGACCCCGCCATTGATGAACTTATTCCCCAGGACGCCCAACTGGAGAAGGTCGCCAGTGGGTTCACGTTTACCGAGGGTCCGATCTGGCGTCCGGCAGGCGTCCTCTGGTTCAGTGACGTGATTGGTAACGTGGTGCGCCAATATTCTCCTTCAGACGGAAAGGTGACGGACATTCTCAATCCGGGCGGTTATGACGGAAAAGGTAATTTGCCGGTGGGCGGATACAATGGTCCCAACGGCAGCACCGCTGATAAAGACGGCGCGGTGCTGCTCTGCCAGCATGGGTACCGCCGCATTATCCGCATCAGCAAAGACATGAAGATCACCACGGTGGTGGACAAGTATCAGGGAAAGAGGTTTAACAGTCCGAACGACGTGGTCTACCGCTCCGACGGGGCGTTCTATTTCACCGATCCCCCCTACGGGCTGCCCAAGGGTGACGACGACCCGGCCAAAGAACTGAAGTTCAACGGCGTTTTCCGCGTGGCCAACGGCAAGCCGCAGCCGGTCATCAAGGATCTGACGCGGCCCAACGGCATCGCCTTTTCTCCCGATCAGAAGACCCTATACATCGGGAATACGGATGAGAAGAACAAGGTGTGGATGGCGTACGATGTCGCCGCTAATGGCACCGTCAGTAACGGGCGTGTGTTTTACGATGTGAATTCGGAAAAGGAACCAGGCTTGCCGGACGGGTTGAAGATCGATGAAAAGGGCAACATGTGGGCCTCCGGTCCGGGAGGGGTTTGGGTGATCTCGCCGGCGGGAAAGCATCTGGGCACGATTAAGATGGAGCAGGTCCCGGCGAACTGCAATTGGGGTGATGACTGGAAGTCGCTCTACATCACCGCACGTACCGGACTGTACCGGATCAAGCTCTCCGTAGCGGGTGAAAAGCAACTCTATCAGTGAGTGGCGGTGAGCCAAAGGAGAGGAAATGAAGCGCAGAACCTACTTGAAGGCAATGCTCGCCGCCGGAGCCAGTGCGGCCGGCGTCCTGGCGGCGGGTCTGGGGCATCCCATCCAACTGCACGTTGACCTTGCGGTTGACCCGGCCAAGGAGAAGGAGTTGTTGCACAACTTCGAGACCATCTTCCGACCCGAAGCCGCCAAACACCCCGGGTATATCAGCGTGAAATTGCTGAAGCTGCGTAAGTCCGTAAAAGGCAGTGCTCCGGCAGGCATCAACTATCGGTTTGCCCTAACGTTCCAGAGCGAGGAACTCCGACAGAAATGGGTGGCCTCACCAGAGCATCAGAAGGTCTGGCCGACCATCGAGAACGCGCTGTTGTCTAAGGACTACACCGTTCTGTTGTTCGACGTGATTTAGCGACATGTTTTGACCGGGGGAAACAGAACCTCGCAGGACCGGGGCTCCACACCAGAGCTCGAGGGGAGGGGCATCCCCATTGGGTTAGAAAGGAAAGTGGAAACTGAAGATGAAAACGCTTTGGCTCATACTCGTTTTGGTTCTTCCACTGGCGGCCCGCGAGCCATTGGCACAGCGAATCGCGCACACGGATCCGGCTAAGTACAGGCCCGCCAAAGGCGCCCACGGTGGAGCCGGCCAAATGGAATACATGGTCCTGTTAGACGAGCACTCGCTGGACACTAACCTCCGCTTCCTGCACCGGGGCATCCTCGAACCGAAAAGCGGAATTGGCCATCACTTTCACAACCAATGCGAGGAGATGTTCGTCATCTTCGACGGCGAGGCGCAGTTTACCATTGATGGCCGCACGTCCGTGTTGAAGGGACCGGCCGGCGCCCTCTGCCGGATGGGGCATTCCCACGCGATCTACAACGCATCCGACAAGCCAGTTCAGTGGATGAACATCAACGTGTCGGCGATGAAGGGCGCTTACGACAATTTCGACCTCGGAGACGACCGCAGCGACGTGCCCATTGATCCGATACCGGTGTTCATGACCCTGAGGCTGGATCGTGCGCTGCTTCGCCCTGTGAACGGTATGAACGGCGACATAGGTTTGGTACAGTATCGGCGCGCGTTGGAGCCGTCGGTCTTCCTTAGCCCGTGGGCTTATGTGGACCACCTGGTGCTTCCGCCAAGCACTTCCACGGGTCCCCACCTGCATCGGGAGGTGGCCGAATTCTACTATGTAATGAGTGGCCACGGCGCCGTCACGATGTCGGCTGAGGGAGGCGGCTCCGAAGTTGCCCTGATCAGGTCGGGCGATGCGATCCCCATCCAACTGAACGAGGTGCATTCCTTTGAGAATACCGGCAGCGAGCTTTTAGAATTCATGATCGTGGGTGTGTCTCGCGACAGTAACAGGAGGATCGACAGCGTCGACGTGCAGAACCTCTCCCATAGGTAATTGGAAACCCCACAGGATAGAGGGCGTGCTGGGCATTATTTCTTTGCAAGTGGCGCCGAGATGAGGGAGATTAAATCGGGCGCGGCCTCGTCGCGCTCCAAGTGGGGGTATTGTTCGCCGCCGTGATAATCCACCCGGTAGGTTTTATAGTACACGCCCGCCTTGAGCAGTAGATCGAGCGGCGTTGAGGACGTTGCGGTCTGCTGCACGGCTTCCCGCAGTGAGGTCGGATTGAATTCACGGCCGTTTACGGCGATCAATTTCATTGCCGGCGCTATGCCTGCTTTGGCTGAGACTCCGTTCATTGCAACGTCTTCAATTGTGCCGTCTTCCTTCACTCTCAAACCGATGGAAAAACTGAGGTCGATCTCCTTTTTCCACTGCTCGAAAGCCTTCCATAAGTCAGACCGTGTGCCGTTGTAAACAAGCTTCCAGCCCCCGCCGTTGATGCCGCCCAGCGGTGCGTGGGGGTCCGTAGAGCGCAGACGCGTCTGGAAAAAACCGGCCCAGTCGTAAGGCTGCACGGTGTTGAGAGCGGCGATCAAGTCGTCGAGCTTATAAGGCTTCAGTGCGGGTGCGCCGCTCGGACCACCGTAAAATGAGCGGCAAAAGTCGTTCAGGGATTTCGCGCCTTGGCTGAGGCGGCGGATGAGGACGTCGACTTCCAGCCAAATGAGCGAGCCCTCGGGATAGTAATCGACGGACCGCCGATAATCTGAATAATCGTCCGGCGCGAGATAGAGGATTTGCGCGGCGACAGCGGTATCCTCCAGGGGACGCCAGGTCCGGCCAGACTCGCGGTCGAGCTGGGCGGCGGTGATCGCCAGCGAGTCCCGATAGTCTCCCTGGCTCCATAGTCCACTGCGGGCGGTGAGCACCTCGCCGAGGTAGTTGGTCAGCCCCTCGTATACCCAGAGCAGATCGCCCTTCATGGGCGCGTCGTAACCACCCGTGGCAAGACCCTCCGGACGGCGGTATTTGCCGTTCCAGGAATGCGCCATTTCGTGCGGAAGCAGAGTGGCATCCCCCTTCAGCAGTTCGGGGTCAATCAATGCGCGCTCGTAGTCGCGATCGTCACTCGATTCGTGGTGCTCAATGCCATTGCGGGCTATATGGTCGCTGAGGCTGAGCAGGAAATGATAGCTGCGATAGTGCCGTGAGCCAAATAGCGCGCCGGTCTCCGCCACCAGATCCTTCCAATGCCCGACGGTGTCGGGGCTGACCTCGAGGGCGCGCTCACTATCGGCGGCGATGTGAACGTAGTGCCCCGCTCCGGTGTCGCTCCCCAGGTCGACAGTACGGTAGTGGATACCGGTGGAGACCGGCGAATCGACAAGAGTGGTCAAGGAGACGGGCTGAAACTCAACCTCGTTGCCGGATTCCCGAGCCTTGGGCAACGCCGTTCCATAGCGCCAGCCTGGGGGAACTTTGAGCGTCGCCTGATACCGGATGCGGTCCGGATCGGAGCCTTGCGGATACAGCACCGTCTGGTTCCAGTTGAGCACAGCCAATTCGCTCGTAACGGAACTGCCGCTGGTCGAAGCGAGGTTTTCGTCCGAGGAAGAAAGGTAATCGAAGGCGATATCGAGAGAAGTTGCGCCCTGCGGCACGTCCAGGTGGAAGGCGTACATGTTGACGTCGTCGCGCCGCCAGGCAACGGACTGGCCGGCAGCCATGAATTTCAACCCGACCAGGTTGGTGATGGGTCCAATAGGCATGTGTTCGCCGGGGATCCATTTCGCGTAGAGCAGCGTGAGGGGGCCCGATTGGGCAGGCATCTTTATCTGTACGTGAAAAAGGCAGCGCGGCGCGTCCGTCGCATCCACTTTCAAGGTGATCGTCGAATTCTGCGCCAAGCCGCTGGTCAGAAGCAGCGGCAGAAGGCAGAACATGTAGATTCGCATGCAACATATTCTACATGAGGCCGGGTTCGGTTACTACGGCGCGGCGCGAAGCCCAAGCCTTTCGCCTGCGTATGCCAGGCACCGCTTCACATTGTCTTCTTCCTGCCGGCGCCGTGCCAACTCTTCCAGTCCTGAAACGTGAGGAAGCGGTCCCCGAGGTGCGTGTCCCCGCACGAGCGCCAAGGTGCGAGCAAGATACACGCCCGTTCTTTCAGGAAACGTCACCCAGTACTTGTCCGTCAGGCAGGGAACTTTGAGCGGGTCGCGCGTAATCATCTCGAGGTTCATACGGGCTCTCGGGCGCGCCTTGCGGATGCTGTCGACCACCCAGGACAGGTCCAAAATACCCTGGCCCAGTGGAACCTCGCATAGCAGAAAGCCTTCGGAGTATTCCTGCACTGCCATATCCTTGAAATGAGTCGTTACAGCATAATTTGCGAGCTTTCCGATGACGTCCAGCGGATCATCGAGCAGAGAGATATTGTTGCCGATGTCGAGACACACGCCCAGGTACTCGCTCGAGTGGCGCTCGAGCAGCGCTACCATCTCGCCGGCGGTCCAGTCCTTGTGATTCTCCAAGCCGAGCGGCATGCGATGCTTCTCGAGGATCGGCACGGCCTGCGCAATTCTCTTGTGAGAATCCGTGACGAAGTCTTTCCACTGATCCAGACTGCTGAAGTTTTCGTAGCGCCGCCCGTTGAGGCAGGCGGAGCGCATGCATTGGGCTCCAAGCTGCTGCGCCGCGGCCACGTGCCGCTCGAAATCGGCGAAGTCATCGCCCTGCGGAAGGCTGACAATCACCTCGATATACATTCCCAATTCCGCGGTGCGCCGCCTCAGCTTGTCAAGGTAGCCTGCGTCGAGTGAATCGAGGCCGGTCTGCATGCCTCCGGCTCCGAGCGAAGAGCAGTATTCCAGAAAATCGTAGGCCGACCGGGTGTGGGGACTGGCTGAGAACGAATACTGCACCACTCCCATCGACGTGTGGGGTGACGGCTTCGTGTTAAGGAGGTGATTGTCTGCCGCAAGGGGAATGGAGACGCCTGCGGCCAGGGTCTTGAGAAAGCTGCGCCGTTTCATAGATGAAAGCCCTCCAGCACCTGATTCCATGGCTTTCGATACGGCCGTGCCAGCATGGCCGAGGCCTCCGGGTCACCAATGACCTCCTCCCGCTCAGCATCCCACCGGACTTTCCGGCCAAGGCGTAGCGAGATGTTGGCCAGATGGCAAGCGGTGGCCACGCCATGCTCTGCTTCGAGATTGGAGTCGGGTGGTTGCCGCGACTTGACGCAATCGATGAAGTTGCGCGCGTGGGAGGCCAGTAGATCGTTGTAGGCCTTCTCGCTCACCGCCTCGCACCACCGTGGGGCTGCCACATTCGCCGTGTGTTGCGGGCCGCCTACCGGGTGGCCGCGAAACTCGGGGATCTGGTTCTGGGGCGGAATCCTCATGTCGGGGAGCACCTGGTAGCCGGAACGGCTGAGGATGAGGCTTCCCTTGGCGCCAAAGAACTCCAGCCCTTCACCCGCCCCGTCGCCGCGGCTCGCCTCCCGATGCGACCATAGCGCGGTGAATCCGGGGTACTCGAACAACGCGTCCTGAGTGTCTGGAGTTTCACCGTTGTCGGCCAAAGCGAGGCGTCCGCCCGAAGAGGCAACGGCCCGTGGAGCATTGACCTTCATTACCCAGTGAACGACGTCGATCTCGTGGGCGCCCAGGTTGGTCATCTGCCCGCCAGAGTAGTCCCAAAACCAGCGGAAGTGGTAAAGCGATCGATTGGGGTTGTATCGGCGCTGGGGCGCCGGGCCCAGCCATAAGTCGTAGTTCATGCCCGGAGGAGGGTCCGAATCGGGCGGTGCGCCAAAGCCGGGCATAACGTTGCGGAACACGCCCATGCGCACGCTGTGGATCTTGCCGATGTAGCCGTTTTGGAGCAGACTCACCGCGTCCGCGTAATGCTTGCCACTGCGCTGCTGCGTGCCTACCTGGACCACGCGCCGGTAACGCCGCGCCGCCGTCACCATCCAGCGCCCCTCACGCACAAAGAGCGTCAGAGGTTTCTCTACATAGACATCCTTGCCGGCGGCGCAGGCCATGACCGTCAGCAGGGCGTGCCAGTGGTCGGGCGTGGAGATCACCACCGCTTGGATATCCTTGTCGTCAAGCAGGCGACGAAAGTCGGCATAGCCCTTGGCGCGGGGACCGCAGGCCTTGAGACCCTCACGCAGTCGGGGTTCGTAGACGTCCGAAAGGGCGACCAAGTCCACGTCCGGCTGGTTCTTGAAATCATGGACGTGCTGGGCGCCAATCAGCCCATAACCGATGAAGCCGACCTGGACGCGCTCGTTGGCGCCCAGAACCCTCGAGGCCGAGAAGGCCGCAGTTGTCGAGATCAGGAAGTCGCGACGTGTTGGAGACATGGGCATATAATATCAGCATCCGTCCAGCCCAAGTTAACTACCGCCGCGTGTTCGCCAGAAGCGGACACCGAGAACATGGGGATTCGACACTCTCGGAACCGTCGAGTGGCGGCAGGTTGCGGAGGACAGTTTCCAAGCAAGCCATTTTTGGGTAACACTCTCTCCGTGCCTTCCATTTGCCAACTTGAAAATCGGCTTTATCGCGAGGATAGTTGTTGGGTGTTATAGAAATCGTCATAATCAAAGCGTTGCCCGGGCCCGCCCTGCTGCCGGATGGCACGGGACTGGCCGCCGGTGGGTTCGCATTGTTCAGCGGGGCCGACGCTTTCTCACTACGATTGACTACGCCCCGCTTCGAGAGGATTATTGGGGTGAAAAAAGCCCACTGTCACCAAGGGGCTATCTGTGGCTATTCGCTCGCGGATGGGCCCCCGCTCATCAGAACGGGCGGCGAGGAATGGCAGGCGACCGCGGGCCAGCAATCCCCGGCAATGCCGCTGAGTGACTTGGGTTGATCGATCCGGGTGAGACAGGAGAGAATGGTATAATGCGTTTTGAGTGGGATGGGAGCAAGGCCACATCGAACCTCAAGAAGCACCGCGTATCATTCGAAGAAGCTGTGACCGTGTTCTATGACCCCCTGGCTGCCACATTTGGAGACCCGGACCATTCGCAAGAAGAGAGCCGGCTGATCACGGTGGGGTATTCAGCCCGCGGCCGACTGCTTGTCGTTAGCCATGTTGAGCGAAGCGGCGCCATACGCGTCGTCAGCGCACGTCGCGCAACCGTTCGCGAAAGGAGACGTCATGAAGGCGAAGAGCCCGATGCAACAGGATGACATGCGCCCGGAGTACAACTTCGATTACTCGACAGCCGTCCGCGGCAAGTACTATCGTCGCATCATGAGGGAAGGCGCAAACGTTGCGGTCTTGGAGCCGGACGTGGCCAAGGTGTTTCGCAGCTCGGCGGCAGTGAATGAAGCCCTCCGATCTCTCCTGCAAATATCCGAGACCACCCGCCGCCTGACAAGGTCCTCGAGTGGACGGGCGGCTAGCGCCCGCCGCTGACCGCCAGCGTTTCGATCACAACCCTCGAATACCCCCGCACCATCAGGTACTCTGCCCGCTGCATGAGCCCCATACGAATGGAAGGCATGTGCTACGGCGAACCCTGGCGTACCAAGTCCGCGTTGCGCTCGCTTCTTGTGTGCGGGGACGGGTGCGAGTATATTAGCCTCTCGGCCGGGATATTAAGAAGGGATGACCCAGCCCACATTACAGAGATTCGCTCGAATCTTGCCGAATCAGTGGCGAACCTCAACCCAGGGTGGAAGAATTTGCGTGCGCGCGCGCTGGGATTAGGAAAATGGAGAGTCCGGGATGAAAACCCTCTTTCAGGCTGCTGCCTTAGGGTTCTTGATGGCGGTTTGTCTGACACCTGACGCCGGCAGCTCGGGGCCGAAGGGTACGAAGAAAGCGGACGACGTCCTACTCTCCACGATGGAACGAGAGCTCCAGCGGGCGCGCGAACAACTGGGGAAACTAGACCCCCCTGCTTACTTCATCAGTTATTCGGTTCATGATCAAAGCACGGCCGTGGCCGTTGGCAGCCAAGGCAGTCTGGTGAATTCCACGCACATGCGCACACGGACCGCCGACGTAATCCTACGCGTCGGAAGCCCTGCCCTGGATAACAGTCATCAGCAGAATCGTTCTTCGGCCATCAGTTCCGGGCCACTCCCGCTTGACGATGACGCCGATGCCGTGGCCCGCGTGCTGTGGCAGTTGACCTACGGCGAATACCGCAAGGCGTCGAAAGCCTTCCTGAACGTGAAGACCTCGACCGAGGTCAATGCAAAGGAAGAAGACACGTCGCCCGACTTTTCAACCGAGTCGCCGCAGGTCCATTCGGACTACAGCGAGCTGCCTCCCTTTCCGGACCAGCCGCTGTTGGAACAAGTGGCGCGTAAGTATTCGGAGCCATTTCGCAAGTACCCGTACGTTTATCATTCCACAGTTTCGGTGGTGGTGGAGGATACCCGGCGGCATTTTGTTTCCAGCGAGGGCAGCCGGGAAGTGGTTCCGTCGACCCTGGTCAGACTCATGATCGAGGGGGAAACCCAGGCGGATGACGGGATGGAGTTAATGCGGGTTGAAACCTTTCAAGCGGAGACCCTAGTGCACCTGCCGGGGGAGGCGAAGATCTCCACCCGAGTGGAAAAGATCGCCGCGGACCTCAAGGCCTTACGCGTGGCGCCGCTCGCGGAGCCTTATGATGGGCCCGCACTGCTCTCCGGCCGAGCCGCCGCGGTGTTCTTCCACGAGGTACTGGGGCACCGATTGGAAGGTCACCGGCAGCGTGGGGAGGAAGAAGGACAGACCTTCACGAAGAAAGTGAATACGCAGGTGCTGCCGGAATTCTTAAGTGTGGTCGACGACCCGACCCGGCGCACCTTGAATAACGTCGAGCTCGGAGGCTGGTACACGTACGACGACGAGGGCATGCCGGCCACCGCCGTTAACGTCATCACGAACGGTATTCTGAAGAATTTCCTGATGTCGCGCCTGCCCATCAAGGGGTTTAGCGTGTCGAATGGGCACGGGCGTGCGCAACCAGGGTCAATGTCCAGCGGCCGGCAAGGGAACCTGATCGTAACTTCGACTCGTACCGTAAAGGACGGCGAACTTCGCCAGGGACTCATCGACGAGGTCAAGAAACAAGGCAAACCTTATGGCCTATACTTCGAGGATATTCAGGGCGGATTTACGCTGACGCAGAGGGCCGCGCCGCAGGTGTTCCAGGTCTTGCCCGTCCTGGTGTGGCGAGTCTATCCTGATGGCCGCCCGGACGAACTGGTGCGTGGTGTGGATATCGTGGGCACACCTCTGGCTGCCCTGAATCGCATTCTGCTGACGGGCGACACGACAGCGATCTTTAATGGTATCTGTGGCGCAGAATCAGGAAGTGTTCCCGTCTCCGCGGCCGCCCCGGCCATGCTGTTCTCCGAGATTGAAGTGCAGAAACGCCAACACTCCCTGAGCCGGCCACCCATCCTGCCGCCCCCTGGTTTCGACCGCAGCGAAGCCACGTCCCCGGCGAAGACGGGAGGCGCGCGATGATCGCTACGCTGATGAAACTGAGATCCGTGTTGGTGCTAGTGCTGGTGGCCCTGGTTTCAGCCGGGGTCGATCCCATAGTGGGTAACCCATCCTCCACCCCTGAGGATCCGGTGCTGCGGGCGATGAAGATTGAACTCGAACGCTCCAAGTCACAACTCAGGCTGGAACAAATGGCGGCGCCGTACTACATCGAATATCGGGTCGCGGACATGGAGGCGCGCGTCGCGGACGCGGCTTATGGCGCCCTGCGATCGAACTTGCATCTGCGGCTGCGTTTTCTGCGGGTGGTGGTCCGGGTGGGCGACTACAAGCAGGACAGCTATTTCGGGCAGGGGGAGGGGACATTGGATGTTGCCCCCTTGGATAACGACGAGCTCGCCCTTCGTCATCAGCTCTGGTTGGCCACCGATAGAGCCTACAAATCCGCCACCGAATCTCTGGCAGCCAAGCAAGCACAACTCAAGCAGTTGACAGTTGACCAGCCCGTGGACGATTTCGCGCACGCGGATCCCGTGCAGCACCTCGAGCCGCTGGCCAAGCTCGACGCGGATGCTACTCCCTGGCTCAAAGCCATCCAGGAAGCGACGGCGCTTTACAAAACTGATCCGCAAGTCCAGTCCATGACTTCATCCATCGAATTCCAAGCCGCCAACCGTTACTTCGTCAACACCGAAGGCAGCGTCGTCCGTACGGGTGAAACGAACTATCGGGCGCGCCTTGATGCGGGTACCCAGGCACTTGATGGGATGCAACTGGACCAGTCCGCCGCGTACTCCGAAAGAGATTTGAAGGACCTCCCCACGGTTGAAAAGTTCTTTGCCCGTGCCGGAGAAATGATCGGCACCCTGAAAGACTTGCGCGCGGCGCCGCTAGCCGATGAAGAGTATAGGGGCCCGGTGCTTTTCTCCAGCCGCGCTGCTTCCACAGTGTTTGCGGACTTGGTGGGCGAGAACATTCGGGGTCTCAAGCCAAACTTGGGACAGCCGGTGCGCACCCGGGGTGCGTTCGCATCCAGCTATAAGAGCCGCGTGCTTCCCGGTTTTCTATCCGTCGCGGACGATCCTACCCTGGCGTCCTATGACCGGGAGCCCTTGCTCGGCCACTACGAAGTCGATGATGAGGGGGTAAGAGGCTTGCGGGTGCTGGCGATCGAAAAGGGAAATCTCGTGAGCTACTTGTTGGGTCGGCAGCCTCTTCGCGACTTTCCCAACTCCAACGGCCATGGCCGAGCTCGCTTGCCCGCCGGTTCGCCCGAGCCGAGTATGGGTAACCTGATGGTCACCGCGTCCGAGAGCGTACCGCGGGCTGAGTTGAAGAAGAAGCTCATCGAGCTTTGCCAGCAGCGCGAACAGCCCTATGGATATTACGTGGAGGCCCTGTCCGGCCTGCGGTATCCCCGCTTGCTTTACAAAGTTTGGGCCAAAGATGGGCATGAGGAACTCATCCGGGGCGCAGTTTTCGCGGACCTTGACGTCCGGTCGCTGCGCAATGATCTGATTGCCGCGGGTGACGACATGCACGCCTGGAATTGGACTCAGAACATTCCCCACAGCGTGGTGAATCCGTCGGTACTGTTTGATGAGTTGGAGTTGAAACGCACGGATCAAAACAAATCCACGCTTCCAGAATACCCTCCACCACCCCTCACACCGGCCGACTGAGCGCACCGGTCGGAGGGCGGTCTGACGCGAGTTGGCACGCCGGCAGATTACCACCACGGGTCAAGGCCTTCAAACACCCACAAAGAACGCAATCATCGCGGCCACAATTGACCGGTGGTTCGGCATCGAGAGAAAAGCCCACGGTCACAAAAGCAGTGACCGTGGCAACCCGAATTCTGGGAGGCACCTACCCGGGTTTGTAACGGCCTACACGTAGAAGTGCCCTTTGCCCGCGCTGGATGGTGTAGAAGAACCTGTCATCGGCGGCTACCCGCGATAAACGGCGATTCGTTTGCCGATCCGGTTCAGTGGACGCATCGTCGTCCACTAGGTACCGCGGCCTGCGATCAGTCACCCATCACAGGGCCGATGGGGACCCAGCCTTTGCCGTTGAACCTGATCAGAAACAACTGCTTGATGGGTTGATAGTCGCTCGGACTCGTCGTGATTCTGATCCCGGGACGGAGCATCCCGAGTTCCAGGTCGAGGTTGGCGGCTTGCTTCATCACGTTCGCACGCGTCAGATCGTCGCCGCATTTCCTGAGAACCTCGACCAACGCCTGCGCGCGTTTGTAGCCGGCCACGTTGTTTTGATCGCGAAGGCTCGCCAGCGCATTGTATTTGCTCATCCATTCCAAAAACTCGCGCACCGCCGGGTCGCTGCGCATTTGCGGCTCGCGCCAGCCCTTGGACCGCGCATTGGCGATGATTCCTGTTGCTTTTTCGAGTCCTGCGGGTTCGAGGAACGCAGCGACCGACAGCGAAGCGTTGGGAATGAGCTGCAACGGGCGCCAGTTGATGTCGTATGCCCTGCGAATGGCCCGAGTCGTAAACGCGCCAACCGACAGGTTGAGGAAGACGTCTGCCCCCGAGGTCTTGAGCGTCATGATCTGCGAATCAAGCGTCGCGTCCAACGTCTGGTAGGACACTTCTTTGACGATCATGGCAGACGCCTTGTCGCCGAGCCCGCCGTGCACGCCCGCAAGATACTCTTTTCCAACGTCGTCATTCGCGTACAGCACCGCGATCTTCGCGCCGGGTTGGTTTTGCAGAATGTACTTCGCGTATGCCGATCCCTCCGTTCGGTAGGTCGCGAAAAACCCCATGGTCCAGGGGAAATGCGAGGGATCGTTGAAAACCGCTGAACTGGATTCAACAAAAAGCTGCGGCACTCTCTTCTCGTTCATGTAGGCGCGGATCGCCAGGTTGCTGTCCGTCCCGATCGAACTAAAAATTAACAGGACCCCATCCCGCTCCACCAGTTGTCGCGCCAAAGCAACAGATTTCACGGGGTCGGAGCCGTTATCGACGCTTATAAAATTGATCTTGCGGCCGTTGACGCCGCGGTGATCATTGACCATCTGAAAGTAGGCTGCCTCGGCGCGGCCTACCGCGCCGTATTGCTGACCCAAGCCGGTGTACGCCATGATGTTGCCAATCTTGATCTCATTGTCGGTCGCGCCCGGATCGTATGTTTTCTGAGCCACCACGGTTGGGGCAATCATCAGGCTTAGGAGCAGCATCGCGGTAGAAATGCGGATCATGTGTCTGTTCACTAACGTTGTTACAGGCTAACCAACGCCTTAAGTTTTGCTCGCTAACGAATTGAAATCAGCGATCAGATTGAGATAGTGCTCGGGAGTTTCGATGTCCGAACCGTTGCTTTCAATCCGCAGAAGCTTTCCCGATCCGGCACTTTCGTAGACGCTATGCGCCCAGCGGAAAGCTTCGAACGCATGGTCGGCATCCACGGTATTTTTCATGCCGTCGCTGGGCGAAATCAAAACCAGCGGGCGGCTGGCCATGGCGGCCGCAACTTGGGGAAGATCGAAGTGCGTCAGAACATCCGGAATGAAAACGTCAGCACCGTATACGTAACGGTCCACACCGGTGAGGGAGCGATAAGAAAGCAGGCTTCTAACACATATGAGGGACCGAATGCGAGGGTCGAGCGCTGCCGCATAGAGGCACCATAGGCCCCCCGTTCCCTTTGCGATCACGTGCAGATGGCGGACGTCGGCATCTTGCCGGCTCATGACGTAATCTACGCTCCTCACCACGTCTTGCACGCGCATGGCGAAGAGTGACTGGTCCATAAACCAAGCCATATAGGACAAGGCTGTCTCGACGTCGAAAAGCTGCCGGAATTCATTGTCGCCGGAGATATCGGGCGCGTGGCTGGGTTGCGTTGCACCGATTCCGCGGACATCGACGGCGATTACCAGGTTGCCCTTGCGGGCCAGCGTGTCGAGCACGCCGCGCCTGTACCCGGATTCTTCATCCCCCTCGAACTCCATGCCATCTGCTTCAACTCCGGCGTCGCTGACATAGAGGATCACGGGCAGGATGCCAGACCTGTTCTCCGGAACAAACACCCAGGCGGGAATGTAAACCCCTGCCTCCGAGAGGAACTCGATTTTGTCGACCCGGTAACCCTGGCGCGGCGTTGTGGCAATAGGGCGTGGATTCAGCGGCTGGTCCGATTTCCGGTAATGCAAAAGGTTGCGAATCCCGGTGCAGATTTCCTCTTGATAGGCGGTGAGTTCTGCTGTGGTTCCGGGCACTCTGCGCTCCGGCGGCAGGTGCGCCTGATTTTCCAGAATCAAAGAGAAGATGGTCTGACCTTGCTGCGAGTAGCGGACGGAGCCATTGGGAGTGCAATACAGATTCTGCGGAGATTCAGTTTCAAACTGCGGCTCGCGCCACGGCCGTTCCCGGCCGTAAAGCCAGCGGCTGAACCAATTCGCAGTCGCGAGCCTCAGCTTCATCGTCCAGGCATGCGGGTCGTCGGCAGCCACGGTGGTGAATTTTTCCGGAACGCCGAGCTGCCGGTAGCGGGCCTGAATTGCGTCCGCCGCTTGATTAAAATCGGGCGAGTAGTGTTCAATGGCCGCCAGCAGGGGCCGCGGGGCAATGACAGCGTGCAAATCGACGTTATCGATTCCGTAAATCGCCGCAGGGAAAAGGTTCTGCTCCACGTCAGACGGCCCGATGGGCCGCCACGGCGCCACCGTTTCCGGCCAGCGGTTCGCAGTTCCTCCTTCGATGATGGCTGCGCATTGCACCCTCTCATCCGCCACGCTGATGAATTTGGTCAGAGTGCCGCCGCCGGAGTGGCCCGCGCAGCCGATTCGCTTGCCATCCACCTCGGGCCGGGTCAATAAGTAATCGATGGCGCGCATCCCATCCCACACGCGATACTGGGTCAGATTTTCTCCCAGCAGAATCAGAAGCTGGCCGGGCATGGAATGTTCGTAAATGGGGTCCCCCACTTCGGTAACATTTGTCTCCGGGTTCCAGTATTGACGGCGCTCACCTTGCCCTATCGGGTCATAACCCAGCACCACGAAGCCACTCTTCACAAGGTCGAGGTAAACAGTCTGGTATTGGGCAGTCATGCGGGCCAGGGGATAGTGCCCACAGGGAGAAATAATTCCCGGGAAGGGCCCTTTGCCCGTGGTCGGAATATACAGGTTGCCGGTGACCCAAAAGTCCGGCCGGCTCTGAAACATGATGTTCTCTACTCGATAGCCGTCCCTTTCCGAGGCTTTCACAATGACGGGGTTCAGGGAAGTTCTTTTCGGGAAAGGGCGAAGCATCTCGATAAACTTCTCGCGCACGTAGGCGTTGCGTGCATGCACGTCCGCGCCCGTCACGATCAGCGCGCGCTTTCGGTCCCAAGTTTCGGCAAGATTGTTCAATCTCTTCGCCAAAAAGGACACCAGCATGTCCGGCAGCTCCTCGCTGTAAGACCGGGGAGACTCATTCGGAGATTCACGCCCAGCCCTTCCACGAGGTTCTAGCAGCCTCGGACTGAATAGGAGCGCTCCTGTTTGCATCCCGAACTGTCTTCTGTTCACCAGGCTCCCCCTCCCGGGTTTTCAGATGGATTGAAAGACCGTCGCAGACGGACCTCGAGCGTAGTGCGTCTCAAATCGCAGTGCATTTGCTTATCAAGGCCGATGATGTAGCGCTGAGCTTTAGCTCAGCACATGCCGACCCCGCCCTGCGGGGTCGGCGCTACAAGCACCAATATCTCTGGCGCACTACGCTAGCGGGACTACCAACTCACCGCCACCATGCAGTAAGTGCTCAGCTCTGGGACAGTAAATACCGCCATCGAGCCCTCCATCCGGAAGCTGAGGCTTTTCGAAGCATCGGAGCCGGCCGAATAAATTGCCACGCTCTTTGCCGCGTGTCCCTCCGGCACTTCACACTTTACGTGGATACTCTCTATCGAGGTGGTCCGTTTGGCGTCGTAGTTCACCAAGTGAACGAGTCTTCTTCGCTCCTGCCCCTGCTCGACTAAGTTTGCTACCAGAAAATCAGGGCCAGCGGCCTCGAGAGGCATGTCGCCCGTGGCTGCCCAGTGAACTGCGTCGATCACTTCCTCCGAGTTCCTGGGGCGCTTCCAAAATTGCTTGTCGATGCTGAAGTAAGGCTCCGGCGCAGGCAACGATCCGTCAAAGTCGATTCCTGGAAAATAAACCACTCGCCCGCGGCCAAATTCCCGCCGGGCCGGCGAACCTGAAGCGATCGTCGCTTCCGCTACACTTTCCTCATAAGCAGGAGCCTGAGATTGATTCTCCACCAGCTCCTCTAATCCAGGCTTCACGCGCAGCCTGCGCCACTCGTCATAGAGGCCCGCCTGCTCGGTGGCAATCAGCCCTCCGCCGGCTTCCACAAAGCGGCGAATCGCCGCGAGCTGCGCGTCTGAAAGGCATTCTGAATCGGGAAGAATGAGGACCTTGCAAAGTGAGGGAGAAAGATGTTCCAAGTGCTCATCAAAAATCAGGTGAAAGGGAACTCTAGCCTGAATCAGTGCCTGTTCCACCAAAATCGTGCTCAACTGCACCCGGGAGTGATGGTAAGTGATGGACGCGTAAGAGCGCAGCACAGCTACGGACGCCACGTCTTCCGTCCCCACATAAAAGGCGCGGTTCTTCCGGTAAAACGAAATGTACTTCAGCATGAGGGGAGAAAGCGGGTCTTCGCCCGCAAAGCCAATCGTCTGATTGAAAGCTAAACATTCCCCCATCGCTGCCTCCCCGCGAGAAATATAGGTGAGGACGATGTTGCGATAGGTCCGGGCCATTTTGTAGGTCCGAATTGTGGAAATGAGCCTTCCGTCCGGCAGGTAGTCCGGGTCGTCTTGTTCCTCTGACCAGAAGACATTTGTAAATTTCAAAAGACGGCTGTGGTCGACAGCGCTGGTCCAGGCTCGATTTTCACCCGTGATTCCACCGGGATTAATCTCTATCGCGACTTCAGGATTCAGAGACGCGATGTAGCTCGCCATTTGTTGCAAGGCCCCGGACATCATCTCGCATCGGTAATCCGCCCATTCCTGAAAGGCGGGATCAAAGATGATCTGCATCTTCTCCGGCGGATTCCATCTGTTCCACAGCGGCGGGTTCACGTAATCGACGTTCTCAAATCCAAACCGGTCTTTGCGTTGTTCCGGGGAGTACTTCGTTTGGAGGCGCTTCCGAAACCCTGTGGTGCAAGCGTTGCAATGGCACGAATCGGGTTCCGCGTTCAAATCAAAGTTGTCAAAATGAATAAAATCCGTTTTCACTTCTTCCACGGCATAGCGAACGATTCTTTTCAAGTAGTTCAAATATTCCTGATTCGAGAAGCAAGGCCTGAACCTGTATGACTGCTGATACCCGTAGGTGAGCAGGATGGGTTGGCCGAGCGCGTCACGCTGTACCCATTCCTGGGCGCGCGGTTCCTCCGCGAAGAAGGTCTCGTACATCATCGCGTTCCACTGAATGTAGGTATCCACCTTCATCCCATAACGGTGCACGACCGCCGCCACCCGTTTGGTGTCTTCCATCTCCGGCCTTTCGGCCTGCATGCCGAAGCCTTTGTACAAGTGAGTATGGAAGACTTCGACGCCCTGGCTCTTGAGGCGGCGAATCACTTCTTCACTCTGCGCGTGTTCGTAGATCTCACGGGCGTTGAGGTTCTCTCCGCCGCGGCGCACCACAAAGATGTAAGGCTCGTGCGAGCCGCCGGCATCAATCAGTCCCTCTTTGAGCCATGCTCCTTGCGGCTGGGATCCTGCTGCAGCTTGCGTGCCGGCTTTGTACGGATCTGCGCTCCCCGGATTTGCCACGGCAAGCCCTGCCGCTACGACACCCATGAAGTTTCTGCGGTTCATGATTCCTTTCGCTTCCCCATTTCAGGGCCAAGGATAAAAAAGATAGAGCTTGGAAATGCGCTCGTCCTCGCCAATATAGACGGTGCCGTAGTCATCAGAGGCCATGGCCCCAATCACGTACGCCTGCCAGGTGTAATACGGCCGCCGGTTTACGTCCACGAACCCCAGTAGGTTATAGGCGCCGGTTGAGGGATCATAACTAAACAGGCGCGCCATCTCTTCCTTATCACCACCCACTCCGTATAATTTCCCATCCGGGCCGCGCACCAAGCCGTCAATACGGTATTGATTGAGCGGCTTTCCCAGGTTGGTCACGGTGAGCTTCTCCGGGTCCAGCCGGAAGAGGTAGCCGTCCGACGTGCCGCCATAAATAATGCCCGAGGGGTCCAGGAGGAAGGCATCCACCCGTGTCCAGGGCTCCCGCCCCGGAACCGCGGGCGCGCGAATCGAGAGCTTCTTCGAGCTTTGGGGCTTTGGAATTGAAGCGGAAGAACGCGCCATTTTCCCCCGAAGCAAACACGTTCCCTTCCTGGTCCACCACCAACATCCGGGACATCATCTTGTCTTTTTGAAACTTCTCCCCTTCCGGGATCCTCTCAGATACGACGCCCAGGTCTGTGAACTTCCCCGAAGCGATGAAGTATTCGAAGAAGTGGGTGTTGGGTGAGGTCAGCCCATAGAGGACGTCCGCTTTGGGGTCAATCGTCAGCGCAAAAATACTCTCACCGGAAACCGGCTGGCCCAGATCCGTGACCGTCAAAGACTTTCCAATCTGGATCGTCTGATTATGTTCATTCGGAGGTGTGTACTTCAGAAGGTGTCCTTCCGGCGACGTCCCGATGAAAACGTCACCCGAAGCTGAGACGGCTACGGAATGGGTAACGGCCGTAGCGCCGGGAATGACGCCCAGGGGCTGAACGTAACCGTGGCGGGGATTGAGCACAAACAGGTGCGAGTGATTTCCGCTTGTCGCTCCGTAGAGGTACCCATTCGGCGCCACGGTAAGCGAAGTGATGCCGGACTCGCCGTCCGGAATGATGTCCAGCGGCGGATAGCCCAGATCTCGGGCGTCGATCCGCGTCTGCAACACGACCACCTTATCGTAACCAGGACTCCGTTGGCCATAAGCTGCGGCGCCGATAAGGAGGCCGGCAGCAAGGAGCGCAAGCAGTTTAGATTTCATGGAGTGTTAATCCGCCTTAGGATGATAAATGAACAGGGCCAGCCGGTAAGGGACGCCGCCGATCTTACCGCCGTAGTTTTGCTCGCCCGCGATCGCCTCGACGCTGGTCGCCCCGACAAAGTAAACCGTTCCGTCCGGTCCTGTATCCGCCGCGTTGGTGCCGATGACAGGTCGCCCGTCCGGGGCGTGCATCTCGCCAAGGTCTTCGGTCTTTCCGGTGCGCAGGTCATAGGTGATCAGGTGTGAAGCCGCCAGACCGGCGCTGCCGCCATAATCAAATTCTTTTCCCGCTGCCGCGTAGTAGAGTTTTCGGTCGAGGCCCACTGTCAGGCTCAGCGTCGCATAGGGCACGTTGCGGCTGTTCGCGAAGGCGGGAATACACATCTGTCCCAGCCGCCGAACCTCGCCGTCCGGCCCGGCGTAAGGGTCGAAGGAGAAGAGGATGGACGCGCTCTCTTCCACCCCATAAAACTTCCTCGTCTCCGGGTCCCATACGATTACGCGCCACGCCGTTTCGGACTTGTCATAGTCTCGCCCAACAGATATGCCCTTCTGGCGGATGGGCAACTGCAAGGGAAGCTCGCGGACGCTGTCGGTTCGCGGATCGTATTTGAAAATCAGTCCCCCGCCAAAGCTCCCATAAACGTTGCCTTCGTCATCAATTCCCAGCGTGCGGCAGATGGAGTCAAAATTATTGATCCTGCCCTTGTCCACCTTGGCGCCGGTCGCCACATCATAATAAACAAAATGGCCCCGAGGATGCGTCAGGCCGTAAATGCGGTTGAATTTCGGATCGTAGGCTCCCGTGTTCACGCCTTCAAACCGGGGGCCAATCCCAAAGTCCTGCACCTGCCCTGTCTTGGGATCATAGGCCATATAATGTGCGCCGGGGTATCCCTCCTGGGTGGCAACGCGGCCGTAATCGAACCACAAGCCTGCGTGAGTGGCAAAATAAATCCGTCCGTCTTTTCCTTCCCCCATTTTGGCGTGAACCTTCGACTGCGGTCCCAAGCCCAACCCGTTTTCACCGCAGAGCCGAGTCAAGTCGCCGACGTCGACCATCTTGTCGTTCTTGGAGTCATAAAAGACCAAGTGTCCGTCACAGCCGTGGCAGGCGAGGCCCGCGTATACCTTGCCGTCGCTTGCCGCTTTCAGGGCCGCCCAATTTCCGTCCATTTGAGGAAGCCCCGTGAAGAAACGGTATTGAACCGTCGCCGTTTGGGGCGCTGCCACGCCATTAAACGCGAACATAAAGGCGCCCAAAATCCAAAATTTTCTAACGGCATTCCGAACCTTCCAATGCCTCTGCTTGCGAATCTCATCGAAGGTTTCACTTTTTCTCATTTGCATTTCATTCCCAACTTCAACTAGTACATCGTCTAGATAGTTCTTTACATTATGTTGGTCTTCGAATATAGTGGGGGCATGGCAAGAGTCGCTGCCGCTATTTTGCTTAACCCGACGATGAAAGCTACGCTGGATCAGCTGGTGCGGTCGCCGTCCACACCGCAAGCTCTGGTGCAGCGAAGCCGGATTGTCTTGGCGGCCGCTGGCGGCAGGAGCAATCAGCAAATCGCTGGCGACCTTCAGTTGCCCGAGGTGACCATAAGTAAGTGGCGCCGGGGTTTTGCCCGCCAAGGGCTGGAAGGTCTCCAGGACGCACCGCGTTCCGGCCGACCGGTAAAACACGGTCCAGAAACCGTCCAGCGGGTGCAGAGCCGAGCCTGCCAACAACCGGAACACTATAGCCGCTGGAGTGTACGAACGCTGGCCAAGGACTTGCGGCTGCCGCCCAGCACGGTGCATCAGATTCTGGTGAATTCGCATCTGCAGCCCCATCGGATTCGTACCTTTACTTTTAGCCCAGACCCTGATTTTGAAGCCAAACTGCTGGACATCGTCGGTCTTTATTTGAACCCGCCGGAAAACGCGCTGGTGTTGTGTGTGGATGAAAAGACCGGCATCCAGGCACTGGACCGCACCCAGCCGCTGCTGCCCCTGAGCGCCCGTCAGCCACGTAGTTGGACCAATGAATATGTTCGTCATGGCACCCAGACCTTGCTGGCGGCTCTGGAGATTGCCAGCGGCCAAGTCGTGGCACAGGTCAAGCAACGTCGCACTTCCGTGAACTTCCTGCGCTTTCTCAAGGATGTCGTCCGAACTTTCCCGGAGCGCGAACTGCACATGGTTCTCGACAATCTCAACATTCACAAGAACGAAGCGGCGCAGCGCTGGTTGAAGCGGCATCCGCGTGTGCACTTTCATTACACGCCCACCCACGCTTCCTGGGTCAACATGGTGGAATGCTTCTTCAGCATCCTGGGCAAGCAAGCTTTGTCGCAAAGCGTTCACACCTCGAAACACCAATTGAAGGAATTCCTGTTGGACTACATTGCTCGCAACAATGAGAATCCCAGACCGTTCGTATGGACCAAGGGGCCGGAGAAACTTCAGCGCATTATCGAGGTGACCAAAGAATATCAAGCGATGCACCCTCGGAAACCAAGGAAACACAACCAAGATCGCAATAGTATAAATAACTAACTGGACAATGTACTAGGAGTGGATTCAGTCTCCAAACTCTAAGCGTTGCTTGCGCTCCAGGCTCTGAAGAAACTCAGGGCATCCCTAAATTAACCGGACAGCGACCAAACTGCAAGCGGCCGTGTGGGTACAGTAGATTATGAGTCTTCCCTTCTGTCAAGCCCCATTAGAACCATTAGAAGTGTCCTCTTTTTGAGTTTTGGTTATTTTGTTCCTGGCATCTTGTTGTCTCCCTCGAAAACGACAGCGACCCAAGAGACCCAAAGTATCGAATCTCGCATCTATACGAGGGGGAATCTGGTTTCGTAATACCCCGTGGCCCGACTTTGACGCGACCCGAGCAGCGAGCTGGTTCGTTTGTTTTCGGCCATAAAGGGTGCTACGCTTTCAAGCAGGAGGCGCATATGCGTAGATTGCATATCGTTATATTGTCGTTGGCAATTGCTCTCTGTGCTGCCGGCACTAACGCCTGGGCCCGAGGTGGCGGGGGACATGGCGGTGGTGGTGGCGGCGGTGGTTTCCGTGGCGGCGGAGGTGGTGGTTTCCGTGGCGGCGGTGGCGGAAGCTTTCGCGGTGGTTATGGTGGTGGAGGTTTCCGCGGTGGCTACGGTGGTTATCGCGGTGGTTACGGTGGAGGCGGCTTCCGCGGTGGCTACGGTGGTTATCGCGGTGGCTACGGTGGCTGGGGATATGGACGTGGTTACGGCCACCGAGGCGGTTGGGGGTTTGGCTTCGGGTTAGGATGGGGGCCGTGGGTCTACTGGCCTTATTGGGATTATGGCTATTACGGAGGGTGGGGATATCCCGACTATCCTGACTATTCGTACTATCCGGACTACTCGTCTAACCCGTGCTATCCCTATGGTCCGTACGATTGCCAGATTTCCGGGTATGGCCCCGTTTCTTACGCGCCCGACCCAGCTCAGGCTGGCCCATATCCGTCAACGTATTCCCAAAGGAGTATTTCGCCGGCAACACCCAGCGCTTACGTAGCGGACGGCCAATGGCACCGGTTCGGACCTCAGTCGGCTCGGTCAGTACGCGCTTCATCACCTCAAACCGCGCGGCATCCACGGGCAGGCGAGCCGGTTCGAACTTACAACGCCAATTTGGGGAACGGCCAATGGCATCGCTTCGGCCCTCAGCCCGCTCCGTCAATGCGCGCCTCATCGCCTCAAACCGTGCCGCACCCACAGGCAAGCGAACCGGCTCGCACTTACAACGCCGCCTTGACGGATGGCCGGTAATTCCTCTGTTCCTGTGAGGAGACGCAGCAGGCCTGGGCTCGCAGAAGCCTGCCTGAGAGGCGCTACAACGGCGGCTGCGGGCTGGTTATGAGGCTGGGTCGATATCAGAGGCGACGAAACGGTGCGCAGGCTATTGAAGAATCAATGGTAGGCCCGTGGGGACTCGAACCCCAGACCTGGCCGACAAGTCGGCCCGCTCTAACCGTTGCTATGGGCGATCAACTGACGGATCAGCTTTGCCGATTTCCAGCGTTTAATAGTGAGCTCGCGCTTGCGGGCATCGCTTAAGCTCGGGAAGGACTCTCGATAAGCAAGTTTCCAAGGCCCGCGACCTCGTGTTGACGGGGTGAGTCCTCGCTGGTGCTCCTCCAAGCGGCGGTCGAAGTCGCTGGTTGAACCGATATAGAAATGGCCCGTCGTTAGACTCTCGAGGATGTACAGGAAGGCCATCAGATTAGCAAATGGTAGGCCCGTGGGGACTCGAACCCCAGACCTCTACCGTGTCAAGGTAGCGCTCTAACCGGGCTGAGCTACGGGCCTGCAATTGGAAGCAAATCAGTTAACCGACCACGATTCTACCACATTTTCCGAGCGATCCATACATTGCTGTGGACCGAGAACTGCCTATAAAGGTGTATCATCAGCAAGGGCGCTCGGGCCGGGGCCTTATCCGGGTTTCTGCCGCAGTCGCCCCGAGGTGATTGAAAACGTCTGTGCGAATATTGGCAATCGACTTCGGCATGAGGCGGATGGGTCTGGCGGTCTCGGATGCCTTGGGCATCACCGCCCAGGGGCTTCCAACTCTCGCGCGCACACGCCTGGACGATGACCTACGCAAGATCCGGGAACTGGCGGAAGAGTACTCGACCGAGCGAGTGCTCGTTGGAAATCCTCTCGGGCATGGCGGAGGCGAAACAACCATGTCTCGCCAGGCGGCGGAGTTTGCGGAGAAGCTGCGCCGGCGAGTGAACTGTCCCGTCGATCTCTGGGACGAGCGGTTGACAAGCGTTGAAGCTAACCGCGCTCTGCGCGCCGCCGGCCTGAGCCAGGGCAAACGCCAACGCGCGGTGGACCGCGTGGCAGCGACGCTTCTCTTGCAAAGCTACCTGGACTTCCTCTGCAACGAGCGAAGCCGCAACACTGGGGCGGCGCCATGAGATGGCGGCTTCTCCTCCTGGTCGTTGGGGCGGCGGCAGTGGGGCTGCTCTGGCTGGCTTTCGATTTACTTTCGCCCTATCGTGGTTACGCCGGGAACGTGTTGCTTGTTATTGAACCCGGCTCGCGGGCTTCCCAAGTTGCGGAGTTGCTGGTGGCTCGCGGAGTGCTAAGGCATCGCTTGCCGTTTCTGGTGCGTTACTGGGCGGGCCGCCCCCTTCACGCATTGCGAGCGGGCGAGTACCTCTTTGACCGCCCGCTCCGTCCCATCGATGTTTGCCGAAGACTGATCCAGGGTGATGTTTACCTCCATCCGGTACTCATCCCCGAGGGGTCGGACCGCTTCGACATGGCGCGGATTCTCAACCTGCGGCTGGGCATCGATCCCGCGGAGTTCCTCCGAGTCACTCAGCAGGGTGTGGCGATACGTGATCTCGATCCCACCGCGCCTTCGCTGGAGGGCTATCTCTTCCCGGACACATACCGGTTCCCTCGCGGCGTCAGTGCTGCAACCGTTGTCCTCACCATGCTGGCGCGTTTCCGCCACATCCTTGCCGCGCGGCTTGCGAACCAAGGGCCTTCGTCCCCGGCTGGGTGGCACGAGGTCATCACCCTGGCCTCGCTCGTTGAAAAGGAGACTCCGGAGCCCACGGAACGCCCCCTCATCGCCGGCGTCTTCGCGCGGAGGCTGGAAAGTGGAATACCCTTGCAGTCCGATCCCACGGTGGTCTATGCGGCGCGACTGGACCAACGCCCGGCAGGCCCTATTACCCAAAGCGACCTCGCATTCGATTCCCCTTACAACACTTACCGCCACTCCGGACTGCCGCCCGGACCCATTGCGAACCCGGGCCTGGCCTCAATTCGGGCGGCGCTTCACCCTGCCGACGGCGACGCGCTCTATTTCGTCGCCAACAATCACGGCGGGCACGTTTTCGCCCGGACTCTTGCCGAACATCAACTCAACGTGTCACGATATCGCAGAGAAGTGGCGGCGTTGCGTCGCAACGAGCCGGGGACGGCCGGCAGAAATTCGAAGCCGCCGGCGCATGAAGCAAGCCAAAACGCTGCCCAGGCGCAGAAACGTGCCAGGAACGCTCAGTAAGAAGCAAATCATCCTTGAGTACTGCCGGGCGAAGGCACTCGAACGAATCGGCCCCGAGGAAATCCGTGCCCTCGAGAATGAGTTGCGCGCCCGGCTGGGACCAAGCCTCAAGATTTTTCCTTCCTACATTGCCAGGGTTTTGCGCGAGGCGGGGAAAAACGTTGAATACCACGACCGCTTCAGCGCTCCCCCCATGCAGGAGCCTTATGCGACTCGTCTTCGCGATCTGCTTCGATTCCACGATTTCGAAAGTGCGGAGGCTTCGCTCCGGAAACTCGACGAGGTCTATCGGGAATACTGCGAGGTCTCGGATCGGATCGGGACAGGCCTTGTCCGCTCTCTGCTTCAGAAGGGAAAGTTGCGCGCCGGGAGTCTGGAAGCGAATCCGCAGGTAAGTCCGGAGAAGCGAGCCGAAAAACGGGAGATCGCCACATGGTTCCGTATATGGCTGGAAACGCCGGACCTTTTTTTCGCTTGGCTGGAGCTACGGAAGGCCTCAGAAGAGTTTCGGCGATTGTTTGGTTGAATTGTGTGCGGCGATTGTAGGGGCGGCCCTTGTGGCTGCCCCGCCAGGGCGGGAGGGGGGTGACGACGATGATTTTCAACTCATTGGGTGGCCCGAAGACCCATGTCCGTCGGAATGACACCGCCACAAGGGGCGATATAAGATCGCCGCTACAGGGAGATATCGATGTCCAAAGCACCCTTTGGAAATGATCCGGCAAAGATCGGACGGTACACCGCCTTTTGGAACCGGGAAGAAGTGAAACGGCCGTTAGTGGGCTTTACTTTCGTTGGCTGGTTTCCTATCCGAGAGTTCGCGGCCTGCAAGGCCTGGAGCTTCTCCCCGTACCTGACACCGGCCATGATTGCTCCCGAAGCCTTCATGGAGGATTACATCCGCCTCTTGCGGGAAGGGGAGACTCTCGATGATGACATCATTCGGGGAGCGTGCCCGATGCAGGTGGCTGTCCCCTTTGTGCCCGGCATACTGGGCTGCAAGTTGCGCATCTTGCCCGATAACGTCATGGGAGAAGAGCAGCATTTGAGCTGGGATGAGGCGTTGCAGTTGCAGTTGGATTATGAAAACCCCTGGTTTAGAAAATATATGGAATTTGGCCAGGCCTTGGTAGCGACAGCCAACGGACGTTTTCCGGTAAGCCACGCTGCGGAACTCGGACCATCCGATCTGCATGCCGTCTTGCGCGGGCACAATGAAAGCATCATGGACCTGATGGACGAACCCGAGAAGTCCGGCGAACTTCTTTGGCGGCTGGGTGAAATCTTCCGCGATATCACTGAGGAATTTTGGAAGCGCGTTCCGTTATTTCATGGCGGCTATTTCGATGCCCAGTATTCCTTGTGGGCACCTGGCCCCATCATTCGCATGCAGGAGGACGCAACGGCGGTGTTTTCGCCCGCTCTCTATCGAAAGTTCGTACAGCCCGTGGACCGCATGCTTGCGGGTCACTTCGCCGGCAGCTTCATTCACCTGCACTCCACTTCCATGTTTCTGCTGGAGGCATTTCTGGAAATCGAAGAGATCAAATGCTTCGAAATAAACCACGATGTGTGTGGCCCGCCACTCGATGACATGATCCCTTATTTTCAGCGGGTTCAGAAAGCACGGCGGCCGTTGTTGATCCGGGGTTCATTCAACCCGCAGGAAATGCGGCTGGTCTTGGATTCGCTGGAACCACGGGGGCTCTTTCTCAATATCATGGTCAACACTATGCAAGAGGTCGAGGCCCTAAGGACATTATTGAAAATGTGAGCTGGAGACGGGGCCGCCGGAAGGGCGGGGCTGAACCCCATAGGCGCTAGGATAAGTGCACTGGGCGAAGTCTGAGCCACGGCAGTGGCGACATCATGTGGCCCACGGCGAGCCAGCCGTGGGAAAGGACGTAGCAAAAGGGGTGCTGAGCCCCGCAAGGGGCGACATCGGGTCGTAGGCACGCGTGCCATGTTATTTGCCTGAGGACCGCCGGATGCCGCCCCTACCGGGGCTGACGAATCTCGTGTGCCGTCAGCATCCCACGGCTGGCTCGCCGTGGGCCACAATATGCCGCCCGCCAAGGCGGGCTTTCGGGTGCTCTTTATCGTTATTCTAGCGCCTATGGGGCTGAACCCCCCTCCCTTCCAGACCCGAGAAATTCGCACTAGCCCAACGGGGCGACCGCTAGCCGTTCCCACCTTTTCTTTTCATTGGGCAAATAAACTTGACCATCGCAGCTAACCTCTTTACACTGGCATAGTCTAACTATGTCAGGAGGTGATCGCTTGCACCAAGACGGGATTCCGCCCGGAACGCTCTATCTGCTGATTCTCAGAACCCTCGCCCGCGGGGGTGAAATGCACGGCTATGAGATCGCCAACTCCATCCAGCATATCTCCGAGGACGTGCTCCGAGTGGAGGAAGGGTCGTTGTACCCGGCGCTCCAGAGGATGCTGATCAAAGGCTGGGTGACGGCGAAATGGGGCACGACCGCCGGAAATCGCCGCGCCCGCTACTACCGGCTCACGGCGGCGGGCCGGAAGCAGTTGGAGGCTGAGGTCTCGCAATTTGATCGCGTGATGCAAGCCATCACCCGCGTCATTCAGACGGCCTGAGGGGAAGACTGCCATGAACTGGTTCACTGAACTCGGAAGGCGGCTATTGATGCTGGTGCGGCGAAAGCAGTTCGACGCTGAGCTGGAAGAAGAGATGCGCTTGCACCGCGAGATGAGGGAGCAGGAACAGATCGAAGCGGGTATTACGCCTGTGGAAGCGCGGTATGCGGGGCGGCGGAGATTCGGGAACGAAATCGTACTGAGAGAGGAGAGTCGGGACATGTGGGGATGGATCTGGCTGGAAAACACATTGCAGGACGTGCGCTACGGTTTTCGGATGCTGGTCAAGAACCCCGGGTTTACCACCGTGGCGGTTCTGACCCTGGCGCTGGGCATCGGGGCGAATATTGCGGTCTTCAGCGTGGTGAATACCATCCTGCTGCGGCCGCTGCCGTTTCGCGAATCACAGCAGTTGATCCGGATAGTGCGTGCAGATGGGAGAAGCGGGTCATCCAGCATGACCTACTCGGTGGACGCTTACGAGGAATTCCGGGAACAAAATCGTTCTTTTCAGGATGTCACCGGCTACTATGCCTTTTCCGCGAGTGATAATTACAAGCTGACGCACCACGGTGAGCCCCTGCCTGTCACGGGCATCAGCGTGGCCGGGAATTTCTTTCAAACGCTGGGCGTCCAGCCGGCGCTCGGGCGGCTGTTCTCTCGGGAGGAGTGCGTGAAAGGCGGCAGGCCCGCAGTCCTGTTGAGCCAGCCCTTCTGGCAGCGCCAGTTCGCGGCGAATCCGGCAATTGTCGGGCAGGCGATTACGCTCAACAGCCAGGACGTAACCGTCGCTGGCGTGCTGCCGGAGACATTTGATTTCGGCTCGGTGTTTTCGCCAGGCACAAAGGTGGATATCTACGTTCCAGTCATCATGGATGACATACGTGATGACGGGAATACACTGGCGCTGATTGGCCGACTCAAGCCCGAGGTAAGCGTACCGCAGGCGCAGGCAGAAGCAAACATCCTCTTTCCGCGCCTCCACTTCAATGTTAAACACCCCGGATGGACCAGCGGCGTCTATACCGCCACGCTTACGGGCCTCAAGGAATACGTTAGCGGCAAGCTGCGACGCTCGCTGATTGCGCTGTGGTGCGCTGTGGGCCTTATCCTGCTCATCGTTTGCGTGAATCTCTCCAACCTGCTGTTGGCGCGCGCAGCGGGGCGAAGCAAGGAGTTCACCATGCGCAGTGCCCTGGGAGCGGGGCGAGGAAGGCTGATCCGCCAGTTGCTGACGGAGAGCCTGGTGCTGTCCAGCGCGGGCGCATTGCTCGGTTTGGGTTTTGCCTTCGCCATCATCAGGTATTTGGCCCATCAGGGGTCGATTGCGCTTCCGTTGCTTAGCAGCGTGAGAATGGACATTCCTGCTCTCAAGTGGACGCTCCTTATCGCGGTGGCCGCCGCCGTACTCTTTGGTCTTGTTCCCGGCCTCAGGATCTCCGGGGCCAACCCGCAGGAGGCGCTCAAGGACGCTGGTCCCGGAATGAGTGCGGGCCGCAAGCACGAGCGCCTGCGCTCAGTGCTGGTGATCTCGGAGGTCGCACTGGCCTGCGTGCTGCTGATCGGCGCTGGATTGCTGCTGCGGAGCTTTCTGCGAGTGCTCGAAGTTGACCTGGGATTTCAAGCGAGCCGGGCTGCCGCGATCAAAGTGGACTACGACTATGCGGCATCTCCCGCTAAGAGGAGTGCAATATTTCAGGAAATTCTGCGTCGCGTTGAGGCGATTCCGGGTGTTGAGAACGCCGGCATCTCTGACAATCTGCCGCTAGGTCGGAACCGAAGCTGGGGTCTGGAGGCCAAAGGCAAGGACTATCGAAAAGGAGACCTTCCGGGGGCTTTCGCATACATGGTGACGCCGGGCTACTTCGACGCCATGGGCATGCATTTGCGCGAGGGGCGTGACTTTGGCTGGCAGGATGGCCCTGAGAGCGAGCGGGTTGTCATCATTAACCAAAAAGCGGCGCTCGGTCTCTGGCAAGGTGAAGACCCCGTTGGACGCATCGCGCTGGTGGCAGGCGGAGAAGTCCGCGTGATTGGCGTGGTTTCTGATGTTCATGAAAGCAGCGTGGAGCGTGAAGCGGGCCGGCAAATGTACCTGCCCGCCGCCCAGAATGGCCCGGCAGGTGCGGAGTTGGTAGTGCGCACCAAGCTTCCTCCCGAGGCGCTGGCTTCAAGTGTCATGAAGACGTTGCGCGCGCTGAATCCGGCGCAACCCGCCAACGAATTCCGCCCCCTCCAGGGGATCGTGGATCATGCCGTTTCGCCGCGCCGCTTCTTTGTGTCGCTGGTGGCTTGCTTCGCCGTGCTTGGTCTCGTTCTCGCTTCGCTGGGAATCTACGGGGTCATCTCCTATTCGGTGGCGCAGCGGACGCAGGAGATCGGTATCCGCATGGCTTTGGGCGCCACGGCGTCGCAAGTGCAGTTCGGAGTAATCGCGAAAACGTTGCGCGTGGCGCTGCTTGGGGTTGCCCTGGGAACCATAGTATCCCTCGCTGCCGCCAAGTGGATCGCGTCGCTCCTGTTCGGAACCACGCCGACTGATCCCGCCACCTTTGTGGGAATCATTCTGTTGCTGAGTGCCGTGGCGTTTATTGCCGGGTACATACCATCCCGTCGCGCCACGAAGGTTGATCCCCTGGTGGCGCTGCGGCACGAATAGGTGTCGGGTGTCAGGTGCCAGGTGTCAGTTATTCAGCCGTCAGCGGTCCGCTTGCCGCCGGTCGCCTTGGTCTTTTGCTGATAGCTGAATGCTGACCGCTGACAACTGAGAACGGACAACTCTCGCGATGACCTTTCACGTTTCGGGTTGAAACTTGGGGCTGAGGCAGCTATAATAGGTGCTTGTGCGTTAGCACTCAAGGAGTTCCATGAAGAACGCTATTCACCCAAATTATCACGCAGTGACCGTAACGTGCGCGTGCGGATACACCTTCAAGACACGCTCCACCTATAAGAGCGACGTGTTGCACCTGGAAATCTGTTCCCATTGCCATCCGTTCTACACCGGGAAACAGAAGATGATGGACACTGCGGGCCGGGTTGAGCGCTTCCAGCGCAAGTATGCGGAATTCAGGAAGACCGCCGCTGCCCTCAGCGAAGGGAAATCGCCGGCGCCGAGCAAGTAGGCAATCTGTCAGGGCACCTGAATCCGGACACCCGATGCCTGATCCCTATATCACCAAGCCAAAAGTTTACGTCGTGGGGCGCCAGAGCGTGGTGGGCGAGGAGGTGGCGCGTTTTCTCCAGGACGAAGGCTTGGTTTTCACCACAGACACGCCAGCCGCTGCCGAGGTGCTGGCCGAAATCGCCGGGCGCACCTGCTACATGTCTTTTGGCAAAGGGCGGAAATCCAACCAGGAATACGTTGAGAACATCCTGACTTCAAAGCACGGCAGCGTGCTCGAGCACGCCGTCTGGTGCCTGCTGATTACCGGTGTTAGCCGCGCTCTGACCCACGAGTTGGTGCGCCATCGGGCAGGCTTCAGCTACTCACAGCTCTCACAGCGGTACGTGGACGAGAGCGACGCCCGCTACGTGGTTCCACCCCTTTATCAGGAAAGCGAAGAACTGCGCCAGAAATGGCAGCAGACTATCGAGACGCTCCGTAAGGCCTACGACGGGCTAGCGGAAGCCACCGCCCAATACGTTCAGCGGCAGCACCCGGAGATGGCCCCGCGCGACCGGCGTAAGTGGGCTCGTCAGGCGGCGCGTTCCATCCTTCCCAACGCTTGCGAAACCAAAATCTTCGTCACCGGCAACAGCCGCGCCTGGCGGCACTTCTTGGAGCTTCGTGGCAGCCCGCACGCCGATACTGAAATCCGCTTGCTGGCCGTCGAGGTTTGCCGCATCCTCAAGCAAGAAAGCCCCAACATCTTCCGCGACATTGAAGTCGTTACTGAATCCGACGGCATGCCCGCCGTGCGCGTCCTTCACTCCAAGGTATGATCCTGTTGTAGGGGCGGCCCTTGTGGCCGCCCCGGGCAACCATCCCGCGCCTGCCGGGACCCCTACAACGCCGGCCCCAGAACCTCGTCCACCGCCTCTTCCAGGACCTGAATGGACTCTCGCAGGGCGTCCTCGGGGATGGTCAGCGGCGGAGCGATCTTGATGCAGTCTCCCACCGCACCCACCGGTGCAAACATCAGCAGCCCTTTATGCAGGCAGGCAATGTTAATCTTCAAAGCCAGATCAGGGTCGGGAATCTTCGTGCCCGGCTTTACGATCTGGATTCCCGCCACCAGACCCTTGCCTTGCACGCACCCCAGAACTTTCGCATGCTTCTGTTGAATGCGATGCAGCTCGCGCATGAGGATCTCACCCATGCACGCCGCGCGCTCCGCCAGCCGTTCCTTCCGAATAATCTCAAGGCTGGCAATGGCGGCGGCCACCGGTAGGGGGGACCCGGAGTGCGTCGAGGTCATCGAGCCGGGGGAATAAAGATCCATGATGTCTTCCCGCCCGATCACGGCGGAAATGGGCAATGACGACGAGATGCCCTTGCCACAGGCGATCAGGTCAGGGCGTACCCCATAATGTTCGTACCCAAACATTTTGCCGGTACGTCCGAAACCTGCCTGCACTTCGTCATAGCACATCACAATGTCGTATTCGCGACAGAACGTCTCCAGTTTCTGCGCGTAGTCCACCGGCAAGAAATCCGGTCCGCCCCCTTGATAGGTCTCCGTTATCACGCCTGCGATGTCCCGGGGTTGCACGCCCTTTTCGGTGAGTGTCTTCAGGAAAAGGTCGAACGAGGTGTCTTCATTCTTGTAGCTGTCGGGGAACGGCACTTGTACGAATGTGGCGTCGCGATCCACCATCCACCTCTTTTGACGCTCCCACCCCCCGGCGAGCTGGGCGCCCATCGTGCGCCCATGGAAGGCATTGTTAAACGACACCACATACTTCTTGTGCGGACCGTATTTTTCCAGGCCATAGGTCTTCGACAACTTGATGCAGTTCTCGGTCGCCTCGCTGCCGGTGCTCATCAGAAAGACCCGGAATCTCTGCGGATCAGGTGAAAGCTCGCAGAGCATTTCCGCCAGACGGGCCCGCCGCTCGTGCACGAACACATAAGAAGCAAGCAGCCCCCGGTCGATCACTTCGCGCAACGCATCACGGATCTCTTTGCGTCCGTGCCCGGCGTTGGCGATGAGCACACCGGACGACCAGTCAATCCAGCGGTTGCCCCAGGGATCGCTGATGATGAAGTCCTCTGCCTTGTCCCACACAATAGGTGGCTGCCCCATCATCGAGCGTGGCTCCGATTTCCCCAGCGATTCGAAGATGGGCAGGGACTCGGGAACCGGCAATTTGGTTTTGATGCGGCGGTATTTCGTTTCCACCGTGGGGACTTCGACAGGTGTTAGATCGTAGACAGCCATTTTTCTCCTTTGCCCAGCCGTGTCACCCCCGCCGTAGGGGCGGCCCTTGTGGCCGCCCTGGGACAACCATCCGTCAGCCGGCGGTTTGCCCCTACGGGAGCTCATTTGAGTTCGACGTGCGGGTGGCCGCCGTAAACGATGCGCGCAGGCGCCGCGCACTGAAGGATTGACATCCGCGCCGCCTCGACCACCAATTCGTTGATGGTGCTGTTGCCAGGCGTGGCGATCAGGCCGCGGGCGTCCACTTCGCGTATGAGTTGCCGGCGTCGCGTCAAGGCTGCATCCGCGGCCAGCCCCGCCGTCTCGTTTCCTATTCGATGGATGCTCTGGGTAATGCCCGCAACGGATTCGTACCCGTAACCAATCGGTTTGTAGCCCGGCCCTTCCCAGGGAACAAGGCGGAAGAAATCAGGACTGACGTAATTGTATTGCGAGCCTCCCGGACCAATGCCTTCCAGGTACGAATAGGCCACGCCCCGATGGTGGTCGTCGTGGAATATGAGCCCCGTCTGACCTTTTCCCTCACAATACATCACCAAGCCCTGGTCGTTGCTCCCGGCCGCAGCATCAGGATAGCCCAGGCCATTGATCACGGAGAGCAAGGCGCCGTTTTCCCAGGTCACGCGGCCGTGCGACCACAGGTAAGCTTCGTTCCCATTGGGAAATTCTCCTTTGACCCCGTATACAGACACTTCCACAGGTTTCAGACCGGTAATAAAGTAAACCAGGTCAACGTAGTGGCAACCGATGTAGGTAAAGGGGTCGGTGTGATCACAGGTGAACCAGTTTTGAAAATTGGAGAAGCGGTAATAGTACGGCTCAATGAGCTTGGCCTCGCCGATGGCAAAAGCTCCGAACTGCCCCAGAGCATAGCTCCGCCTCGCGACCAGGGATCGGCGGTCAAAGCGTTTGTGGTACTCGATGCCCACCAAGCGCCCCTTCTCAGCGGCCAGATTTTCGATTTCAACCGCCTGTTCGTACTTGAGCACCAGGGGCTTTACACATAGCACGTTCTGGTCGTGGTGCAAGGCATACATCACCGCTTCGTAGTGGAGATGATCGGGCATGGCCACCACGGCCATGTTGCCTGGGGCCATCGCCGCAATGACCTCTTTGTACAGATCGAGAAACATTTTGTCCGGCGCCACCGCCAACGATGGATGCGGCGTGAAGTCCTGCCCTGGAAAAGCTTCGTGGAACTCCCCACTATCCGCCAAGGCCTTCAGCGGAGGACTGTTCAAGGCGCAGATGTCAAGCTTGCGGACGACGCCAGTCCTTTGCAGGTGGTATAAGGACGGAAGGAGCAGGTCATTCGTGATCATCCCCCCACCCACGATCGTGACATCCAGACTTCCGGGTTGTGAAGTCATTCAAGAACTCCCCTTTTGGCAGCGGCCAGAGACATTCTAGAAGGTGAGAAAGAATTCTATGTTCCATGGTCCCCTCTGTCAAGACAGCGATCAGGCAACGACCAAAAGGGTAGGTTTTTCGTGCCCTGCAAGGGCACAAGATAGTAGCCGGGGGCAACACCTCCGGAATGCGCGACGTTCGCTCCCCGACCCTGAAGGGGTCGCATTTCCTTGAGCCGCCCGACGCAAGACCACCGTGGCGCCTCCCGGATTCGACCCTTTCAGGGTCGGACCCTGTTGGGGCCGTGTTTTCCGGGGGCGTTGCCCCCGACTAATCTCTCGATCCCCTCCGGGGATCAGGAGTCGATAGTGCTGAGGACGTTCTGGGGGGCAAAAAGCAGTTAGAACGCCTTCCGGCCCGCTCGGCCTAAATTGCTCGACTGAAACGAGTAATTCATCGAGTTTCTGGAGGGCACAACGCGGTGAAGCATCTGCTTTTAGTTGCGGCTCCGTTGCGTCGTGTTGAAGTTCGTCCGGGCACGGAGGACACGGAGGCACTGCTGACACGAGGAGAAATCTTCGCGTCGCGATAAGAAATTCGGGATTCGTAGCACAGAGATCACTGAGATCCTTCGCCCTACGCTCCGTTAGCCAGCGGATGCGGCACACCGTGCCCTCAGTGTTGGGGTTTTTCGAGGCTCGGAGAACACGGGGAATTTCTTCTACCATTCGACTGGGCAAAAAGAGAAGAACTTTTGGGAGTATAATGGGTGCCCACTGAGTGTCCGAATTGGAAGTTTCGTCTCGAAGGATGACTAATGGGTCGAAAAGCCCTTAGTGCCCTGGCGCGTGGCGTGGGCCGAAGCCTTCTTCGGTCTTTGGCGCTTACGCCCTTGACGCTGGCCACCGGCGCTGGCGCTTCCCCGCAGAGCGTCAGCCCGCCGCAGGTACAGGCGCAGGAGACCACACCCCAATTCCGCATACGCGCAGAACGCAACCTGGTGGTAGTGGCGGTGGTGGTGCGCGACGCGAAAGGGCGGACGGTTGGCGATCTTCACAAAGAAGACTTCCGGCTGTTCGACGGCGGCCAGCCTAAGGAGTTCACGGGCTTTGCCGTTGAGGTTTCCAATCCAAAGCCCGAAGCGGCGCAGGCTCAATCTGCGCCTGCCGTCCCAGCGAACGCTCCAGCCGTTGCTCCGCTGCCTCCCGCCACCGCGGCTCCCCAGCATTTCATCGCTCTCTTCTTTGACGATCTGCACGGTAAACCCGAGGAGTTTTGGCGAAGCCGCGACGCCGCTTGGCGTTACCTGTCGACCACGGTTCGGCCCCAGGACCACGTGGCCATCCTCACCTCGACTGGCAAGAACCAAGTCGATTTCACCGGCGACCAGGCAAAACTCCACCAAGCATTATTCCGCTTGTCACCCCGGACGCATCGCTCGACGGGTTGTCCCGAGATTGACGACTACGAAGCTTATCTGATCGATAAAGGGCCCGCCGGTGACGCGCTTGCAGTTGTGCATGAAGAAGCCATCCAATGTGATTGTGGAACGGGCAGCACGACGTTTGACGCGACGACGGAGCGTCCCGCCACCATGCAGCATCGGGAGGCTGGCGGTGACTCTTGCTCGACAGTGGCCATGCGGGATGCGGAATCCAAGGCCGCCGCGATTTGGTCCTACGCGGAGAATCAGTCACGGAACTCGTTGCAAGCGTTAGCAAACTCTGTCAGTCACTTGGCAGCCATGCCGGGCCAGCGCAGTCTGGTGCTGGTCTCGTCGGGCTTCCTGACAGAGACCGAAGGGGATAAAGTAGACGCCATCATCAACCGTGCCTTGCAACAGGAGGTAGTTATAAGTGCGATCTACGCCCCCGGGCTCGAAGCGCCACTCCCGGAAGAGACAATGAACCCAGTCCTCCCCCCCGCGTTCGAGGCGCGCAAGAGCGTGCTGAAAAGCATGGGCTCGGCAGTCTCCGCCAGCGTCCTCGCCAGCCTGAGCTCAGGCACGGGCGGCGTCTTTTTCTACAACAACAACGATTTTGACGAGGGCTTCCGGCGGGCCGAGGCAGCTCCCGAAGTCTTGTATGTGCTGAGTTTCTCGCCGCAAGACGTAGAATTGGATGGGAAATTTCACTCCCTCAAGGTGACCCTCACCACCCACGAACCTTTCACCATCCAGGCGCGCCGTGGCTACCTTGCCTCTAAAACAGCACTGGGCGGAGCAGCCGATAAGCGCCGATGAACTCCAGAGAAATCGGGTTGTAGGGGCGGCCCTTGTGGCCGCCCCGGGGCAACCATCCCGCGCCTGCGGACCCCTACGCCGCACAAGCAAAACGCGATTCCTGATCCCCGGCCCCTACCCGCCTCCTATGATCGGCCGGTAGTAGTATACTCATAGGGGACCGGGTGTCCGCATGGGTCGAAGCCATCTTCGGTTTGTGGCGCTTGCAGCCATGATGTTAACCAGCGGCCGCGGCGCTGCCCCGCTAAGCGGTCGCCGGCTCGATATTCAGGCGCGCGAAAGCACGCTTCAGTGCGATTTCACCGGCCGCCGTTTCAAGCCCCAGGAAGTCTTGCTTTATCTGCCCCCCCGACCGCTTTGCCAGGTCACCGGCGACACGGGAGTTGAGTCTAAGCGTGTCCCTGAGACATTTATGGATTTAACGCCTGCCGAACTCGCCAAGGAGGTTCACGAACTCAAGCATCTAACGTCGGCGGACGACCAGGCCATGTTGCCGATGATATTGCAGCGAGTGGGAGAAACCGTAGTGGACTTCTTCGATAACTTCTCTAACACGACTTGTTTGGAGCGCATCAGCTCCACGGTGGATACCATACCGCAGGTGATTCCGCTGCATTACGATGGCAGGTTCAATTATGTGGCTTTAATCAGACCGGGGCAGAAAGAAGCTCTCCTCCAGGAGTTTCGAACCGACTCCAAGGGCGAACCGGGCAAGCTCGGAGGCGCTGTAGTTACGAGCGGATTCGTTTCCCTGATCTCACATTTTCGTCCAGTCTACCAAGGTGACTCCCGCTTCCGGTATTTGGGGCGGGAGTTGGTGAAAGGCCTGAACACCTACGTCCTCGCATTTGCTCAGCGCCCTGGGGTGGCTCGGCAGGCGGAGTACGTCAAGTTCAGCGACAAGGCCGGATTTGTTCTCGTGCAAGGCGTGGCGTGGATCGACCCGGTGAGCTTCCGGGTACTCCGTCTGCGGACCGAAATCCAACAGCCGGAACTAAACGTCGGTTTGTCGAAGGAAACCACCGAAGTCGAGTACTCCCGAGTGACTTTTAAGCAGGGCCTCAAAACGCTGTGGCTGCCGCGCGAGGTGACCGTGAGTGGGCAACTGGGACAGTATGTCTTCTCCAACCAACACCGCTACTCGCAATACCGGTTTTTTATCGTCGAGGCCGGGGAAAAACAGGAGAACCCTGACGCTACTCCAAAGTAACTACGCGTGGGAAAGGTGAAACCTCTTACGAGCGTCGATCCACCTCTGAAGATCTTGGGGTATCCGTTGCGTGCCCTTAGCCATGGTCCTCCTTGTCCGTGACAGCATAGCCCAAAGAAGGGGAAGTGCGCTGCGAGCTATCGCTCGCGCAAATCACAATCATCTGAGTTCGATGGGGGGGCCCTTCATGTCGTAAGAGCCGGCCGTGGAGTGCGGTAGCAGCAGCTACCGCCTTCCGCCATTCATTCATACCGCAATCGCGCCAGAGCTAGAGCCAGAAAGGCGGTAGCTGCTGCTACCGCACTCCACGGCGCTTCGCGCCAACTCAGGCCATGACTTGTCATAAATGGACAGGAGATGTCGCCCCACTGATTGCGCCCCCGAGATCCCCCAGCTTGCCGCCTTCTTTTTCCCACCCGAGATATCTTTTTCGCCTTTGGGGCCACCATGACATACCAGGCACGAAGTCTCGTAGTATTCGGGGATCAGGATGCGGAAAGCTCTTTTGCCGTTAAGCTGAGCCTCTTGCTCCACATAGTCCGCTTTCTTCCATCCAGCCGACTGAAACTTGCTCTTGATGATTTGGTCCTCCCTAGCATCCGGCAAATTGGGCTTGTGGCGAACCAGTTCGGCGGGAGCAGTCAATTTCACGTAAGCAGGATCACCGACCTTCCGGGTGAAGCGCTCGGCCACTCGATAAGCGAACACTGCCGGCAGAAATCCCTTAAAGCCGCGATGGGGATCGTTGATGAGCGGTTGGGCCTCATCCATGACTTCCTGTATCGCGTTTATCAGAAAGTCTGCTGCCCTCAAATCGACGAAGCGCGAATGCCGCCAGCACGGGATGCTCGCAGTCCGACCTCTCAGGCGCGGGACCAGCGGTTGCGAGCAAGGACTGGGGCGGACCGAAACAGATTTCATGTCTCTTGACAAGCGGAACAAGATAGGCTAGTATCCTACGTGGCATCGGCAGGATTTTGGCCTCAGGATTCTTGAGCAAGGAGACGGAAGAGCCGTTGCAGGGGGGAATGGTGAATTATGAATTGCTCCGCTCCACAATTGGTACCGGTCGCCTCCTACGGCGTTTAAGGGGAGTTCGAGTTGGCGACACTCTTGGCCCGTACCGTACTCTACGACAAGATGTCACGTTGACGGGGAGCAAGAAAGAATTCTTCAAATTTGAACGAACGACGCGGGAATATCTATGAAAACAAAGGCACGCGGGAATATCTATGAAAACAAAGGACCGGCGTTCCATGATCCAGCACGAAACGGGAATGTGTATGAAAACACAGGCACTTATGTGTTAAAGGCGCGAATGTTATTGAAAACAATTGGGGTATGTGGTAGGTCGTAGGTCGTAGGAAGGGTAGAAGGCAGGGTGGCGCAGAGCTATTTTCCGGGTCTGCGGCTTTTGATCCAACTGCGGACGTACGAGCCAGGTCCGCGCTGCAGCCCCCATTCTGCAAAGGTCGAATGCGTCTATGGAAAGCGATAAGAAGTGTGCCGTGGTTGGAATTGATGTAGGAACCAGTGGAGTGCGAAGTGTTGCAGTCAGCCCCGCTGGCGAGCTTTTGGCGGAAGCGAATGAGAAGGTTCGGCAGGACCACCGCGCCCCAGGGGGAATCCACGAGCAAGACCCTGGTGAATGGTGGCAAGCCGTATGCTCCGTTTGCCAGGTGATTGTCAAAAGCCTGAAGGAGAAATCCGGCGAGGTGGAGCTTCGAGGAGTGGCGGTCACGTCCACTTCGGGGTCTCTTGTCTTGGCGGATGCGGAAGGTCGTGTCTTGCGCGCCGCCATCCTTTATGACGATGGCCGGGGAGTGGAGATTGCGGAGGAATTGAACAAACAAGGCGGCGTCCAAACCCTCCATCTGGGGCCATCCTTTTCGCTCGTGAAGGCTGCCTGGGTCCGGCAGCAGGAGCCCGAGTTGTGGGAGCGAACTCGGCACATCCTTCATCCGGCGGATTGGCTGTCAGGAAAGCTCACTGGAGAGTTTGGTATTTCGGATTTCACCAACGCGTTGAAGCTCGGCTATGACCCGGATACCAGCTCTTGGATTGGAGCTGTCCGTGCCGCGGGCTTGCCCGAGGACCGCCTTCCTGTGGTTCGCCGCCCCGCAGAGCAAGTCGGACAGGTGAGCAGCGAGGCCGCTGCCCAGACAGGCTTGCCGGTGCGAACGCCGGTCCTGGCAGGCGCAACAGACGGGATGGCGAGTGTGATCGCCTCAGGAGCCAGCCAGCGCGGCGATGCCAACACAACCTTGGGGACCACCCTTGTCTGGAAAGCACTTCACGACGGAAAGCCCATGGCGCGCGGTGGTATTTACTATCACCTGCATCCCGGGGGTTTATGGGTCCCGGGAGCCGCAAGCAACACCGGGCTGGGAAGCATCAAAAGTATTGGCGACGCAGCCTCTATTGGGGAAATGGACCGGCTGGCTGCTAACTATTTTCCAACCTCAGTGGTCTGCTACATGCTATCGGGTCAAGGTGAGAGGTTTCCCTTTGCCAACCCGAAAGCCAGGTCGTTTGTGGAAGGGAAGCCGCGTGATGCCGTCGAGTCTTACGCAGCGCAATTGCAGTCCATTGGTTTCGTGGAGCGTTGGGGCTACGAAATTCTTGAGGAGTGCGGCGTTAAGATCGGGGACAGGGTTCTTTCTACGGGCGCTGCCGCAAAAAGCCCCGTGCTTTCGCAGTTACGCGCCAACATCCTGGGCAGGACCGTTGCCCAGTCCCGCTACCCCACCGCAGCCTTTGGGGCAGCAATTCTGGCGGCCACTGGCGCCGTATTCTCAGGGAACATTTTCGACGCCATACAATCCATGACCAGCATCTTGGAAAGCCACCATCCGTCACGAGACCAGGTCCCAGCCTTGGATGACATCTACAGGTCCTTTCGGGACGCGTGCGGGCGACGAGGTTACGGCGCATGAACCCGTGGAAGGCATGTGATATCCGGGGACCATTTCCGGAGGAAGTCTCACCGGAACTCTTTCGGCTCATCGGGCACAGTGTGGCTTCAGGGATGCCTGCGGGGGCGAAGAGCCTGGTGGCGGGCGATTTCCGCACCAGCACGCCAATCTTGAAGAGCGCCCTGATCGAGGGTCTCGTCGGGTCGGGATCACGCGTGCTCGATGCGGGACAAATTCCCACCCCCGTAGCTTACTTTGCCCATCAGCATTTTGAAACCGACGCGGTCCTCATCGTCACTGCCTCTCACAACCCGCCGGCCCACAATGGACTCAAGCTGATGGTCGGCGGCCTGCCCCCGGTTCCGGATGACTTTGCACAGCTTCGCATCCGGGTCGGCAAAGGCGCATTCCGTTCGACCCAAGGTTCAAGTGAGGAACTGGACCCGGTCCCGGCTTACCGGCAATGGATCATCGAGCGCTGGAAAAATCTTACCCGGGATGGCCGGCTGGAAGTAGTCTTGGACGCCGGCAATGGAGCGTGGTCCGAGCTTGCGCCTCAGATCTTTGATGATCTCGGCATCCGGTTTCATCGCCTTTATTGCGATCTCGATGGAACGTACCCAAACCGTTCGCCGGATTGCGGACGCCCCGGGGCGCTCGAGGCCCTGAAGTCCGAAGTCACGAAAACGCATTCGCAGCTCGGCATAGCCTGGGATGGCGACGGTGACCGTGTGGCCTTTGTTGACGAGACGGGCTCATTCGTCACCAGCGACGAAGTCTCGGCGCTGCTCATCCGGTTCCTGCTCGCGAACCAAACCGGCGCTCGAATTGTCTTCGACCTCAAGCTCTCCAACCTGGTCCGCGAAACAGTTCTCGAGTGCGGTGGGGTGCCCGTCATGGAACGGAGCGGCCACACCTTCATCAAGCGCAGGATGATCGAAGAGGAATGTCTGTTCGGATGCGAGGCGAGTGGCCACTATTTCTACCGGGAACTTCGGGGAGGAGACGATGGGCTCTTTTCCGCGCTGTTGATGATTGAACTGGTGGCTAAGGCGGGTTCGCTCCGGGAGCTTCGCAACTCGTTGGCCCCCTTCTTTGTGACTCCGGACTTGCGCCTGCCCGCGAGCGTTTTACCGTATGATGAGTTTGTGAGACGGCTGCGCCAATTGTTTCGCGACGCCAGGGAAACCGCGATTGATGGCCTTAGATTCGAGACGCAGGAAGGCTCCGTCCTGGTGCGGGAGTCCGTCACCGAACCTGTTATAACCATGCGTCTCGAGGGATCGAGCGCTGAAGCCCTGGGCAAGCTTCTTACCGCTTGCCATTCGATGTTTCCTGAAGTCTCCATCGAAATCGCGCGCCAGATCCGTAAAGCCGGAAGCCGCTGAGGAGGGTGTAATGATTACTAAAGGCTGGTTTCGCATGAGGCGCCGCCGTCTTGTTTTGACGTTACTGTTCGGCGCCCTCGCCCTTGCCGCCTGTCACGCACACGGGCAGGACCAGAAAGAGGCCGGCAAGTTAGCAACACTGCTGAATTGGAAGCCGGGGAGCGTCGTGGCTGAAATCGGAGCGGGGGATGGAGGCATGACGCTAGCTGCCGCCGAGCGCGTGGGGCCAACGGGCCGCGTTTACACCACGGAACTGGACCCCAAGAAACTGGCGGCTTTGGAGACCCTCGCAGCCAAGCAGAAGGTCCAAAACATCACCACGGTCAAAGCGGGAAAAACCGAAACAAACCTTCCGCGCGAGTGCTGTGATTCCATCTTCATGCGGCGTGTTTACCATCACTTCACGGAGCCGGCGACAGAGGACGCCAGCCTTTTCCAATCGCTCAAGCCCGGCGGCCTCCTCGCGATCATTGATTTTCCACCTGGGAAGGGGCCCGGCAAACTCGACCCGGTAAAAGGTGTGCCGGAAAACCGGGGCGGGCACGGCATGCCAAAGCAGTTGCTGATCGATGAGCTCACCGCCGCGGGATTCCAGGCGCTGACGACACCCACGGATTGGCCCGGCGATGATTACTGCGTCGTCTTCCGAAAGCCGTAAAGCAGGCTTCAGGTGCCAGGTGTCAGGTGTGAGGGGCTGGGTAATTCTGAATTATGAATTGTGAATTATGAATTGCCCACCGCCGGTCGCTTACTGTCTATCTTCGCCGGTCTCGCGCCGACGGAAGGCAGGCGGTACGTGACAAGCAGAAAGCCATCGGGACAGGGGACCATGAAGGAAGCAATTCAGAATTCACAATTCAAAATTCCTAATTCGAATCCCTATTCCCTTCCCTTGGGCACCGGAATTATGCATAATCTCGTGTTTGGCCGCGCGGATGTTTTGATCCCCATTCCAGAGCACAGGTAGGGCCATGGCAGACGCATCAAGCACCCAATCACCGGTTTCTGGCCGCATCGCCTCCATCGACGCGCTTCGCGGCTTCGACATGCTGTGGATTACCTTCGGCGAGGAAGTGATCCACAGCTTGTGTAAACTGATTCACCACCCTTTGACGGGCGCGCTCAACCACCAATTCCAACACGTGGAATGGCAGGGCTTCCGTTTCTATGATTTGATCTTCCCCCTTTTCCTCTTTATCGTCGGCGTTGTGCTGCCCTTCTCACTTACGCGGCGTCTTGAAGCTGGGGCGAACCGGGCCGAGATTTATAAGCATCTGGTCCGCCGGTTGGTTCTGCTGTTCTTCTTGGGCCTGGTTGTTAATGGCTTCTTGAATTTCAGGTTTCACGAACTTCGCATCCCTGGGGTTCTGCAACGCATCGCGGTGTGCTATTTCGTTGCGGCGCTGGTGATGATGAACACAGGAGTGCGTGGCCAGGCTGCGGTGGCGGGCGGCCTGCTGGTGGTTTACTGGCTGGTGATGAGGCTGGTGCCGGTTCCGGGCATCGGCGCCGGCGTCTTTACCCCCTCCGGCAACCTCTCCGCGTTTATCGACCAGCATCTTCTGCTACGACCCTTCTGCTGCTATACCTTCGGTGACAATGAAGGAATCCTCTCCACCATCCCGGCTGTGTCCACGTGTCTGATGGGCGCCCTGGCCGGGCATTGGTTGCGCTCCAATCGGCTTCCAGCGCGCAAGGCGCTTGGACTGGCCTTGGCGGGCGTTGCCAGTCTGGCCCTGGGCCTGGTTTGGGGTCATTGGTTTCCCATCATCAAGAACATCTGGACGAGCTCGTACGTCCTGTTCGCCGGCGGGTGGAGCCTGTTGCTGCTCGCCCTCTTCTACTGGGTCATCGATGTTCGCGGCTACCGGCGCTGGGCTTTCTTCTTCACCGTCATTGGCCTGAACTCTATTACGATTTACGTGCTTCACAGCCAGTTTGATTTTGGAACCATCGCAAGAATATTCGTCCATGGGTTCATCGACTACCTCGGGCCCTACAAGCCCCTTTTCTGGAGCCTCAGCGTTCTGGCTGTGGGCTGGCTGTTCCTGTGGTTTCTCTATCGCCGGAAGATATTCCTTAAGATCTGAAATGTCGAACTTCCAAGTCTGCGTTTACTGCGGTTCCAGCCGCCAATGCGATCCCGTTTACCTGGATGCTGCGGACCGACTGGGGCGTGAACTGGCGAGAAACGGCGTCACTCTCATTTACGGCGGTGGCGCAGTTGGGTCGATGGGTGCTCTCGCCGACGGCGCGCTGGCCGAGGGCGGCAAAGTAATCGGTGTGATTCCCGATTTCATGAATGAGCTGGAATGGGGGCACAAGGGCATTACCGAATTGCGCGTCGTGCGTGATATACACGAGCGCAAGCGGCTCATGATGCAGGATGCGAATGCGGTGGTCGCCCTGCCCGGCGGCTCAGGAACGCTGGACGAGCTTCTGGGGGCCATCTCGCTCAAGCGGCTTGCCCTTTTCCTCGGTCCTATCGTTGTTCTGAACACCCGTTCGTATTTCGATAATATGCTCCTGGCGCTCGAGAGTTGCGTTTCCGAGCGCTTCATGGGCCCCCGGCATAAATCCATGTGGTCCGTGGTGAATGATCCAGCGGAGGTGCTGCCTGCCATCCACTCCGCCCCGCCCTGGGATCCCAATAGCCTCAGCTTCGCCGCGATCTGACAGCCGTCCGCTGCCGGAAGGGCGGGACTTCAGGCTTCACTCCACTGTTCTTTCAAGTACTTCAGCGCTCGTGCCAGGGCGGCTTCGGGATTGTCGGTGGCTCTGGATTCGACTGTCAGCCAGCCCGAGTAACCCCATTTCTTTAACGCTCTGAACCCGGGGCGATAATCAAACGGCAGCGAGCCCGGCTCCGTTCGCTTCTCGCCATCCGCAAGATGTACATAGCCCGTGTATTTGCCATCGCGAGTAAGAGTCTCGCCAATATCTTTCTCTTCCAGTTGCATGTGGTAAAAGTCGCTGAGTAGCTTGAAGCCCGGCTTGCCGACAGCCTTAATGATTTCCACCATCTGGTCTTGGAGGTTTATGAAGTGGGTCTCCTTCTTATTCAAGGATTCCAGCAAAAGCGTGACACCCGTGCGTTCAACATCCGGGGCAAGTTGCTTCAAGCCAGCGGTAAGGAGCCGTTCCTCGATCTCACGTGGAGTCATGAGGGGGAGATGTCCTGAAAGCGATTGGGACCAAAGGTAGGAACCTCAATCACGCTGCCAGCTCCCAACTGCTTCGCCATCTCCAAGCGGCGACGATCGAGCTCGACCGCCTGGGCGCGCGCCTGAGGATCAATACCCAAAAGTCCTATCGAGCCCACAATGGCGCTTACCGCAATCTCTATGCCTTCCAATTCTTTCTTGATTGCGTCTACCGATTGGTCCAACCACTCGGGCCCGAGCTCAATGCCTTGATAGCCAAGTCGCTGCACAAGCAACGCTCTCTCGCGGAGGCTTGTCTTGGGAAGCGGCGTACGTACGCCGAAGCGCACACCGGGAGAGTTACCTTTCCCAGTTGCTTGTCCTTGTACAGCGGACCCCAATACCAGCCCCGTCACGGCTGCACTTCCTGCAGCCAAGAACCCTCTTCTTGTGGTCTTGTGTGTCTCCGTCATGGTTCCCTTCTTTGGTTAGCACTCCGTCTGTCAGTTTATAAAGACATGGAGGAAAACTCCGCGAAGGAGTTTAGCGCAAAATTCGGCTATCAGATACTGGGAGTTCTGTCGGGCAGAGCCGCTTTTGCCCCGACTTTGACGCGACCCTGCTGTGAGGGTTTGATCGTCTGATCTACGCGGCACGTCGCGGGCGATGGTTTTCGCCCATGGTATGGAAGCCTGATTGGAGCATACACACATTGACTAAACGCGTAGGGCGTAATATCGTTTCAGGCGAATAAGAGCGCCTGAATCAGAATACTGCTGGCTGCTCTTATATTCCGCCATGCCCATAGAAAACACAGATCTGCTCGATATCGACCAGCGTGAAGCCTCTATTCGTCAACGAATCTACGAGCATTCCCATTTCTGGGCGGATGCACCGGAAGATCCCGATTCACTCATCGGAACTTACTACCTCCGGGCGCGGACTGGGACTCTGACGGCTTCCGGTAAGTTGATCTCCTATCACATGACGACCGGGATGAAGGAAACTCGTCCCGGAACGCTGATTCATCGCTGTACCGGGCGGGTGGTTGGCGTCCTACCTTGGGACAGCAGCGAGCGTAACGGGTTGGTTCGTGTTTCTTTCCCATGGCGGCTTTTTCAGCACGCCGACGGGAAGTTCTACACCACTGATTTTCTCCATCTGATGGGCGGCGAGGGAGTGTTCGGTTTGTGGGAGTTCGCGGAGGCCAAGCTGGTAGACATCAAGGTTCCCTCGGCCATCCTCACGACTTTCCCTGGACCGGCCTATGGAAGCTCCGGCGTGCGTGCGCTCACAAACTGGCCCGCGGACGAGCCTGCTTTTGGAACCATACTAAAGCCCACGGCGGGAATCACGGACGATGAGGTCGCCCGGCTGGTCGAGCAGGCAGTCGAGGAGCAACTCTTTCTATTTGTGAAGGAGGATGAAAACCTTCTTCCCGCTTTGGAGTATTGTCCCCTGCTGTCGAGAACGCGCAAAGCGTTGGAGGTCATTCGCCGCTTGGGCGAATCGCGTGGCGGGCGCGGCTTGATCTTCGCGCCGCACGTTACCTCCCCTTCCCATCTGCTATACGAAACCGTGATGCGTGTGCTCGAAACCGGCGTGGCTGGGCTCATGTTTAGCGAGCAATACAGCGGTGGCGCGGTTCGCGCCGTGCGGGAATGGACGGCGAAGGCGGAAAAGCCCCCGGTCATCTACGGTCACAATAGTGGCATTTCCTCTCGTACAAACTCGATCTGGCGCGAAGTGCTGGACTTTTTCGCGCGCTTGGATGGCGTGGATTTTCGCCAGACCTCTCTGTTGACAACTGCCCAACCGCTCTTGCGCCCGCAGGGACTGGAATGGCGCAAGTGTGAGGAGGCTTTGACAAAACCCCTCGCGGGTATCAAGCCGGTGATGATCGCGCGCGCCGGAGGCTTGGACCAGGGCAATATCATCTTGAACCTGATCGACGCGGACAAGTATTTGCCCAAGGGACAGGTGCTTTTTCTGGCCGGCTCAGCCATCAACTCTGTCAAGGGGCCGGAGGGCAAGGCGGATGCACGACTGGGCGCGCAAGCGATGAGGGAAGCGCTGGATTTGTGGAGGGCAGATGAAGTTCCGGGGGATGAGCAAGACCTTCATAGCCACCTTCATGTCCTGTACACCCTTGCCAAAAGCAAAAGATTAAATGCCCTCGCGAGCGCACTCGAACAACGTTATGGGTTGGCTTGAAAATCCGAGGGAGGCTCCCTGAATGGATCACACTAGGAATCTCAAAACCTACGCCCAAGATCTCCAGGAAGTCCTGGGGACGCTTCCCTGGGATCAAATCGTGAGAACTGTCGAGGTCCTGTGGCAATGTTGCCTGCGGGGCGGGAGGATCTTCACCATGGGGAACGGCGGTCACTGCAACACCGCGGCCCACATGATCAACGACCTCGCCAAACATACCGTGAGTTCCGATAACAAGCAGGCGGTGGTAGCTCAGCAATTTCGCTTTCGCACCCTGTGCCTGAATGACAGCGCTTCATTCGTCACCGGCATCGGGAACGATATGGGATTCGATCAGATTTTCAGCGAGCAGGTCGCCAACTGGGTAGAACCTGGAGACGTCGTCTTAGGAATCTCGGGAAGCGGCAATTCCAAGAATATTCTCAAGGCCTTCGAAGAGGCCCGGAAACGCGGCGCTACCACCATCTGCTTCAGCGGATTCGAGGGCGGCAAGGCTCGCGATCTCGCCGACCTCTGCATTGTTGTTCCCTGCCACAAGATGGTCCAGGTGGAGGATGTCCACTTGATTATCAGCCACATGATCGCGGACGAGTTGAAGCGACTGGTCCAGGGACGGCAGGAACTAGCAGGGTAAATCATCTATGAATGATCCCAGCAAGCTGTCTGCGGAAACACGCAAGGCCTTATACCGGCAAATGTTGCGCATCCGTAAGTTCGAGGAAACGACGCATGAACTTTACAAGGCCGGCGCCCTTACCGGGATGTCGCCCCATCTCTACATTGGGGAGGAAGCGTCGGCGGTCGGTGTGATTTCCTTGCTCAATGATGACGACTACATTCTCTCAACCCACCGAGGACACGGGCACTGTTTGGCGAAGGGCGCCGAGATGGGGAAAATGTACGCCGAGTTGTTTGGAAAGGAGAGTGGCTACTGTCACGGTCGGGGCGGCTCGATGCATATTGCTGACGTTCCCAAAGGGAATCTGGGAGCGAACGGAATTGTCGGCGGGGGCTGCCCCATCGCACTGGGTGCGGGCTTTACCATCCGAAGAAGGAAGAGCCGCCAGGTGGTGATTTGTTTTTTCGGCGACGCGGCCACCAACCAGGGAACATTCCACGAAGCCGCCAATATGTCGAAAGCCTTCCAACTGCCCATTGTCTGGGTGTGTGAAAACAATCTATACGGCCTTTCGACTCCCATCACGAAGGTTTCCGCGACTCCGGATTTGTCCGACCGGGCTCGAGGGTATGGCATGCCCGGGGCTACGGTGGATGGGATGGATGTGGAAGCGGTCCGCGCAGTGGCGGAAGAGGTCATCAACCGCGCCCGCTCAGGAGGAGGCCCTTCTCTGCTCGAGGTGAGAACTTACCGATACTTCGGACACGGCGCTTCCGATCACCGCCCCTATCGCACCCGGGAGGAAGAACAGGGGTGGTGGAAGCGTTGCCCGGTGGCCAGCTACCGTTCAAGATTGCTCGAGGAGGGCGCCGCCACAGAAGAAGAACTGGCGACTCTGGAGAAAGAGATCGCGGCGGAAGTAGAGGCCGGCGTGGCCTTTGCGCGTTCCAGCCCTGACCCGAAAGCCGAGGAATCATCCCGCTATGTCTACACTGAGGACTGAAGTGGTTGAAAAAACCTACCGCGAAGCCATCATCGAAGCGATGGCTGAAGAGATGCGCCGCGACGATCGAGTGGTCCTCATCGGCGAGGACGTGGGCAAGTTCGGTGGGGCCATGGGGGCCAGTAAAGGTTTATTCGACGAATTCGGCCCTGAGCGTGTTATCGACACGCCCATCAGCGAATCTGCGATTGTAGGGTCAGCGTTGGGGATGGCTCTCACCGGTCAGCGTCCGGTGGCGGAACTGATGTTCATCGACTTCGTGGGCGTGTGCATGGATCAGATCGCCAACCAGGTCGCTAAAGTGCGCTACATGCTGGGTGGGCAAGTCACGGTTCCCCTGGTAATCCGTACCCAGGGGGGAGCAGGCAAGGGTTACGCTGCCCAGCATTCCCAGAGCCTTGAGGCATGGTTCATGCACATCCCCGGCTTGAAGGTAGTCATGCCATCCAAACCCGGGGATGCCAAGGGGCTATTGAAGTCCGCTATTCGTGACGACAACCCTGTGATGTTCATCGAACATAAACTCCTCTACAACCTTAAGGGCGAAGTTCCGGAGGACCCGGAATACCTGATACCCCTCGGGGTGGCAGAAGTAAAGCGTGAGGGGTCGCATTTGACCTTGGTCTCCTACTCGCGGCAGGTGCTCAACTGTCTGGAAGCCGCCGGCGAGTTGGCCCAACACGGGATCGAGGCGGAAGTCATTGATCTGCGTACCCTGCGCCCGCTGGATTTTGCCACCATTGCCGGGAGCATTCAGAAGACGGGGCGGCTGGTGACTGTCGAGGAGGGTTATCCGCAATGTGGGATCGGAGCGGAGATCACCGCGCGGGTGTGCGAGCAGTGTATGGACTTGCTCGATATGCCGCCTATTCGCATCGCGGCCAGGGATACCCCGATTCCCTTTGCCCGCGTCCTGGAGCAAGCCACGATTCCCTCACCTCAGAGTATCGTGCAACGGATTCTCACCGCTCGAAAATGGAAGTAAGCGCGTAGGGGCGGCCCTTGTGGCCGCCCTGGGGCCATCCGTCAACTGACGGATCGGCCGACGGGTTGCCCCGACCACACACCCGCGGAGCGAGTGCTTATGGCCTTGACCAAAATCCTCATGCCCAAAACAGGCGCCGAAATGGAGGAAGGCCGTATCGTGACTTGGCGAAAAAGCGAAGGCGAGCCGGTCCGAAAAGGGGAGGTTCTGCTCGAAATCGAGACTGACAAGGCCATCATGGAAGTCGAGTCGCCAACCTCGGGGATTCTCCTGAAACGGCTTTATGGGGAGGGCCAGACAGTTCCTGCAACCTGCCTCATTGCCGTGCTGGGAGACGGGAGTGAAGCTGCGGAGCAGATTGGAGAATTCATCCAGTCTGAAGTTGCGACTCCGCTTCCACAACCCCGGGCAGTCTCAGCCGGCGCGGAAATTCTCTCGCCGCCTTCCACGCCTCCGGGCAAAGGAAGAATCAAAGCTTCTCCCTTAGCGCGAAGATTGGCCGAGGAGAAAGGTGTTGACCTGGCTTCAATCGAGGGAACGGGGCCCGAGGGGAGAATAGAAAAGGAAGATGTCTTGATGGCCGTCGAGGCGCGGGCGGCCGCCCCCGGCAACGATCTCGAACCTCCCTCGTGCAGCGAAAGGCAATCACGGAAAAGGCTCTGACAGGCGGAACCTTCACGATCAGCAACCTGGGAATATATGGGGTGGATTCGTTTAAGGCCGTTATCCTACCCGCGCAGACCGGTATCCTCTGTGTGGGGAGCATCGTCGAGAAGCTCGTACGAGGCAAGAATGGCGAATTGCTTTGGATTTCCGCAATGTTCGTAACGCTCACCGTTGATCATCGCGCGGTTGACGGACTCACCGCTGCCAAATTCCTGTCGTCGCTGAAAATCTCGCTCCAAGCCCTTTAAACGGAGTTCCATGCCACGGGTGGGGTTGAAAATTCCACTTGACAGCGCCCTGCTTCGCGCCTATATGTAGGTGTTCTAGGCGTGCTTATGGGCGAAGAAAAAACAGAATTCCTCAAGGGTACCCTCGACATGCTGATCCTCAAGATCGTGGCGCTGGGGCCGATTCATGGCTACGCCATCGCGCAGCGGATTCAGCAGATTTCCCGCGAATTCTTTCAGCTTCAGCAAGGCTCGCTTTACCCCGCGCTTCACCGCCTCGAAGACCGCGGCTGGCTGCAAGCGGAGTGGAAACCCACGGAGACGGGCCGCGAAGCGAAGTTCTATTCGTTGACGAGGGGGGGCCGGAAGCAGTTGGAGGCCGAAGTGGTGAATTGGGAGCGATTGACGGAGGCGGTGGCACTCATCCTTCGCACCGCAGAGTAGGAGTCAAGGCCATGCGCTGGCACCGACGCTTTTTCCGAAGAGGGCTCACTGAAAGACAGCTCGATGCGGAGCTGCGTTTTCACCTGGAACAGCAAACTGCCGACTACGTGGCCGCCGGCATGACCCCGGAAGAAGCGCGCCGCCGCGCCCGGCTCGAGTTCGGCGGGCTCGACCAAGCGAAAGAGGAATGCCGGGATGTCGGCGCCTCCCACTTTTTTGAAATCTTAATCCAAGATCTGCGCTACGGCTTGCGCCTGCTGGCAAGGAGCCCTGGCTTCGCAGCCGTGGCGCTCCTGACGCTCGCCCTCGGCATCGGGCTTAACACTAGCATCTTCAGTGTGGTTGATGGCCTTTTCCTGCGCTCTCTTCCAGCCGAAAATCCAGACCAGCTTGTGTGGATGTACGGAATGCGCCAAGGACAGGTCGTTACGGCTTCCTATCCTGATTACCTGGACTTGTGCCGGCAGGACGTCGTTTTTTCAGGAATCATTGCAGTTTCCAGACGCGGTGCCCTGCTGAACACGGGCGGGGACGCAGAACTGGTCAGGGCAGACTTGGTCTCGGAGAACTACTTCTCGATGCTAGGGATTAACGCGGCGCTGGGCCGAACGTTTGTGGCTGGGGAAGATTGGAGCGGCCACAAGGCCCTACCCGTTGTCATCGGCCATGGCCTCTGGCAAAGGCACTTTGGGGGTGACCCGGGTGTGGTTGGGCGGACTGCTGTTTTCAATGGCATGCACGCTGTCATCCTTGGCGTCGCTCCGCAGTGGTTTGGCGGACTCGACCGAGGTAATGCCGCGGATGTTTGGCTCCCCGCGAATGCTTGGCCCGGCTACGGAGACCTCAGGGACAGAGCATACCGAGATTTTGATTTGCTGGGCCGCCTGCGTCCCGGGGTGAGTGTGGAGAAAGTCCACGCCGAACTGGATACCATCGCGCGCCGGCTGTCAGACGCCTTCCCAGCTACGGACAAGGGCCTCACATTCTTGGTAGAGGCAGAAGCGGAACGGCTCCAAAGATTCATTGCCCCCGTAGTCCTCCTGCTGGGCGGGGTTGGCCTGGTTCTTTTGATCTGCTGCGGCAACATCTCCGGAATGATGCTGGCGCGGGCCGAGGCGCGTCAGCGCGAAATCGCCGTGCGATTGGCCCTGGGAGCCGGCCGTGTCCGGTTGCTGCGCCAGTTGCTCACCGAGTCCATGATGCTGGCCTTGCTGGGAGCGGGGCTTGGCCTCCTCCTCACTGCCGCGCTCCTTCGCCTCCAGCCGGCGATGCTGCCGCCTGGGCCCTTCGTGACGCCTTACGACTTCCGTGTCGATGCTCGAGCGCTCGCCTACACGCTTGCTGTTTCTCTGCTCGCTGCGCTGATCTCGGGGCTGGCGCCGGCGCTCCAGGCTTCCAGGACAGACTTGGTCTCAACACTCAGGGCGGAGGAAGGGAAGATGAACCGTAGGAGGCTGTGGCTGGGCGGGCGGAACCTGCTGGTGGCCGGCGAGGTGACGCTGTCGCTCACGCTGCTGATTGTCGCAGGACTATTTCTGGAAAGCCTGATTTTCAGCGAAGAAATCAATCCCGGCTTCGACACGAGCAAGAAAATGCTGATAGTTTCTCTCCACCCCTCCGCAGGGGCGGCAACGAGCAATCGGGAGTTCTTCCTGCCGGCCATAGAGAAGATTCGCTCCCTCCCGGGTGTGAAGAGCGCCACCTACGCGTTTCGCATGTTGCTGAGCGGGTCGGGAGGTGGAGTGTCCTGTGAGGTCTCGATCCCGGGGGTCGAACCTCCACCGGGTCAGAAGGGCTTCATCATCAAGTTCAATTCCGTGGGGCGCGATTACTTCCAGACGGTCGGAGCCCGCATTCTGCGTGGGCGGGCCTTTGACGCCCAGGAGGAAGCCCCGACCCACCGGGGTGTCCTCATCAACGAGTCGATGGCCCGGCGATTCTGGCCGAACACCGATCCAGTGGGGAGACATCTGGTGGTGGAGGGGAGCGATTATCAGATCATCGGCCTGGCGCAGGACGGAACCATCAACGATATCCATGAGCCTCTCGAACCTTACATCTACTTTCCATTCGCGCAGAGACCCATGTGGGAGGGGTCCATAATCGTCGAGACCGCTGGCGATCCGAGCCAGCTTGTGGGCGCGGTCAAGCAAGATATTCGCTCGGTGGACAAGGGCGTCACGTTCTACCACGCCGAGACCTTGAAGGAGTTGATGGCTGGGGAGCTATGGAGTGACCGAATGTTTTTCCTCTTCGTGGGTGCATTGGCGTGCCTCGGTATCTTTCTGGCGGGCGTCGGACTCTATGGGGTGGTGGCTTATCTTGCCGGAAGACGCAGACATGAGATCGGAATTCGCATGGCGCTGGGAGCACGGAGGCAGGACGTCCTTGGGCTTGTGCTTAAACAAGGACTGCGGCCCACGCTCATCGGGATCCTCGCGGGTTTGGGAGCCTCACTCGTGATTGGCCGGTTCGTGTCCGCCAAGTTGTACGGTGTCAGGCCCGCGGACCCCGCCGTGTTCCTGGGGAGCTGCCTGCTGGTTCTGGCCATAACCCTGCTTGCAAGCTACATCCCCGCTCGGCGGGCGACGAAGGTTGATCCCATGGTGGCGCTGAGATACGAATGAGCTGAGGTGGGGCGAGAAGCAGTGGCGCTCGTTCTTTGCACCGCAGAGTAGGAGTCAAGGCCATGCGCTGGCACCGACGCTTTTTCCGAAGAGGGCTCACTGAAAGACAGCTCGATGCGGAGCTGCGTTTTCACCTGGAACAGCAAACTGCCGACTTCGTGGCCGCCGGCATGACCCCGGAAGAAGCGCGCCGCCGCGCCCGGCTGGAGTTTGGCGGGCTGGACCAGGTTAAGGAGGAATGCCGGGACGTGGGTGCGGCGAGATTCATGGAGACCCTGCTACAGGATATGCGCTACGGGGTCCGCATGCTGCGCAAGAATCCGGCGTTCACGGCTGCCGCAGTTGTGACGCTGGCGCTGGGAATTGGCGGGGCCACGGCAATTTTCAACGCAACGGATGAGACCCTCTTGAGTCCGCTGCCGCTACCCGAGCCTCAGCAGCTTGTTGCTGTCTATAATTTCGATAAGAAGGCCGCGCGTTACGTCTCGAGTTCTTATCCCGACTACGAGGATTTCAGCCAGCGCAGTCAATCCTTCCAGCACCTCTCGGCCTATGTCCGGCTTCCTCTCAACCTGAGCATCGGGGGAAGTACCGAAGGCGTTTCCGTCGAAGCGGTGAGCACGGATTATTTCTCCATGCTCGAGCTTCCACCCTTGGCGGGCCGCGCCTTTGCTCGAGAGGACGGAGAATCCTCAAGCGCCCAACCGGTGGCCATGGTGGGCGAGGAGGCTCTGGCGGAAACGCTTTGGGGGTCATTCGAGTCTGATTGGGAAGACGATCACGATTGCGAGGCATGCCTTCCTTGTGATCGGCGTAGTGCCCAAACGCTACCGCGGCGCCAACCTGAACTGGGGTGATCCGCCCCAGGTGTGGATCCCTCTCAGCGCAGTTCCTCTTCTGCTCCCGCGCATCGGGGATCTCGATATCTTTCATCGACGCGCCGCGCGTTGGATGGTCCTACTTGGCCGGCTGAGGCCGGGCGTCACGGTATCGCAGGCACAGGCGGAGCTGCGGCTTATTGCCGCCGCGCTCGCCCAAGCCGAACCCGCCACCAACCGGGATGTCACCGTCGCCGCATTCTCGGCCAGCCGGTCCAAGTTCTGGCCTGCCTACCGGGACTCGATCACCCGGTCACTCGTGGTGTTCAGTGTGGGAGCGGGTTTGGTGCTTTTGCTGGCCTGCGCTAACGTTTCGAATCTGCTGCTGGACCGCGCCTTTGCCCGGCGCCGTGAGATGGCGGTCCGAATCGCGCTGGGCGCAGGCCGTGGGCGCCTGGTCCGGCAGTTGATGGCCGAGAACCTTTTGCTGGTCATCGCCAGTTTTTCCTTAGCTCTGCTGGTTGCTTATGCGCTGGATGGAGTTCTGGCGCGCTTTCCCAATGCCTTTGGGATTCCGCTGGCGCTCGACCTGGGGCTTGGCAGCCGCATGCTGTTCTTCAGTTTCTCGCTGTCACTCGCCACGATTCTTCTCTTCGGGCTTGCCCCCGCTCTTCAGGCCAGCCAACCCGACATCATCCCTTTCTTGAAGGAGTCCGGTAACGCCCCTTTGCAAGGTCCTAGCGGCCACTGGCTCCAGCGCTCGCTCGTGGTGGTGCAGGTGGCTTTTTCGATGGTTCTGCTGGTCGTGGGCGGCATCTTCGCGCGAGGCGTCCTGAAGGCTTATTCGGTTGACCTTGGTTTTCGTCCCGATGAACTCCTGATTATGAGTTTCGAAGCGCCCAGAGAGCATTTGGACGGTGCGCAAAGCCAGGTTTTCACTCAGGCGGCGCTACGAGAGGTTTCGAGCATCGCAGGCGTCGAGTCAGCGACGGTGGCGTGGGATTTGCCACTCACGATGCGGCCGACGATGTCGGTCGCGGACGCGAACAGTCACAATCCCCAAGAAATAGAAGCCGCGTACAACATGGTAGGCCCCGACTACTTTCGAACCCTGGGGATTGCAATTATGGCGGGGCGCGAGTTTACCTGGGGCGACGGGAGAGATTCGGCGAAAGCAGTGATAGTCAACCAGACCCTGGCTCAGCGCCTCTGGCATGGTTCCAATGCGGTGGGCCAAACAATCCTGGTAAATGACGAACCTGGCCACCGCGTGTTGGCCGAGGTCGTAGGTTTAGCCCGTGATTCCAAGTATGTCTCCATTTGGGAGAATGCGGAGCCGTACATGTATTTTGCAGCCTGGCAATGGGAGTTGCCGGTCGCGAACCTCATCGTCCGAACACGCGGGGAGCCATTGGGTCTGGTACGTGAGATCCAGCACGAGTGGCGCGGGGCTTTCCCAGGCGTCGTACTATACGGCATCTACACCGGGGATGAGCACGTGCGGGTGTCGATCGCGCCGCAACGGCTTGCGGCAGGCCTGCTGAGTTCATTCGCGATCATCGCTGCCATCGTGGCCGCCGTCGGCCTGTATGGTGTGGTAGCCTTCTCGGTCTCCAGGCGAAGACGCGAAATCGGCATTCGCATGGCGATTGGAGCCAAGCCGGCAACGGTTGTGCGTGCCATCCTGGGCAGAGCCCTCTTGCTGACGGGGATAGGGCTGATCCTGGGTGGGGCGGGCGCTTGCGTGCTGATGCGCTTTATCGCGTCACAGGTGAGGGGGGTCTCTCCTTACGACGGACTCACCTTCGCCGGCGTCTCTTTTTTGCTTTTTGTTACATCGGCAGGGGCGGCATTCGTTCCCGCGCTTCGCGCAGCGCGTGTGGATCCGCTTAGGGAATTGAGATCTGAGTGACCACCATGTCCTTGCCTACGCGACGGTTGGTATTCCCTCTGGGAGCGGCTTTGACCCTGAGTGTTGTGGCCGTGACGATGGCCGGCCGGTCGCTTGCCATCGATGGCCAAGCCGGCCTGGTTATTCGGTCCACGACGCGGCTGGTCCAGATGAGTGTCGTTGCCCAGGATAAGCAAGGGCGGCCCGTGGTGGATTTGAAAAGGGAAGACTTCGAAGTATTCGACAATGGCAAACGGTGTCCGATCAGCGTATTTGTTGTCGAAGGTCCGGCAATTATCTCTCAACCTCAACCGGTTCCTCGTCATACGTTCACAAACCAGTATGTGAGCGAAACTGGCGCGCGGAGTGGGTATGCTGTTGTCCTTCTCGACTGGCTCAATACACCTTCTTCCGACCAGTATCGGGCGCGACAGCAGGTTGTCCAGATGCTTCAACGCATTGGACCAAACGACAGAATAGCTTTGTATGTCCTCGGCCGGGGTTTGAGGACAATCACGGAGTTTGGCGCCGACAAGGAGGACCTATTGCAAAAACTCGCCGACTTGCGCGGCGATCCCAGTGATTTGTTGGAGGTCCAGCCTGCTTCTGTCGTGGATGCGAGCGTTTCCGCTCCGAGTGCAAGCATCTCCAACGGTCCACACTGTAACAGCCACCTCACAGCAAACGTCGCCAAAGAGGAACAAGTTTTCCTGCTCGATCGGCGCGTACAGGAAACCGTGCGGGCATTCCAAGAGATAGCAGACCATCTGGCGGGAGTGCCGGGGCGGAAAATCCTTATTTGGGTGTCGGCCGGATTCCCCTCCAACATCGATTCGAGCGTGGTCGCCGGGGCGGGGCCGGGCGAGCGGACCTATAACAGTGAAATTGGGCGCGTCATCGAAAAGTTGAACAACGCTGACGTGGCCGTCTACCCAATAGATGCAAGAGGGTTGACCGCCACTCCGAGCGCCGCATTCGCCATCGATACCATGAAGGAATTCGCCTCGCGAACCGGAGGGCTTGCTTGGTACAACCGCAATGATATGGATGTCGGAATGCGCACGGCCCTCGATGATGTCCGTTTCACCTATACAATCGGCTTTTACCCACCCGAGGATGCCACCCACAGGTTTCACAAGGTACGACTTCAGGTGCGCCAACACGACGTGAGGCTGCGCTATCGAGACGGATACTATCTCGACAACCCTGGTGAATCGTATCCTCAGAACCGAGAGGCCGAAGTCGCGCCAGCACTGCTGAGTCCGGTGGATTCGACAGCCATTTCGATCACGATTAGGGCCGATCGCAAGCGGGATGCCCTCATGTTACGGATATCTTTGGACGCCCGGGCTCTCGATTTCGTTCGCGAAAACGACCGATGGCACGGGAAGCTGGAAATGGGGGCGGGATCCGCAGTAGTTGAAAGTCGGAAGTTGAAAAGTTCAAAGGGCAGTGAGCCGTCGCGGCATTTCCTTTTTGGCGGGGTTGATGATAACCTCATTCCGTAGCCAGTCGCGGCAAGACGACAAGTCAGAGGACGCACCATGACGCTTGATGAGATGGACAAGAAGATTGAATTCATCCTGGAAATGCAAGCGCACTTCGAGGCCAATGTCGGAAAACTCGCGACCAATTTGGCGCGCTCCGAAACAAACATCGAAAACCTCAGGGTCTCGGTGGCAGACCTTAGGGTTTCGGTGGCAGGCCTTGCTGGGATCGTAAGAGAGTCATTGAAACTCAGCGACGACCGATTCACCCGGCTCGACGACCGAATGGCCAAGCTCGCGGAAGCGCAAGAGGCGGCTGAACACCGCTCCTCGCGGCTCGACGACCGAATGGCCAAGCTCGCGGAAGCGCAAGAGGCGGCTGAACACCGCTCCTCCCGCCTCGACGAGCGGATGATTGAGCTCGCCACGGCGCAGAAGGCCACGGATGAACGCCTCAATGTCTTGATTAACGTCCTCGAACGGCACATCACCGGCCCTGACCATGCCGCCCGGCCTTAATTCGATTCGGCTTCGGTGCGCTGATCGCCAGGCCGCCATGTTTCCTTGAAATCCGTAGTGTCTCAGTTTGGAGTTGTAGCGGCGATCCCGAAAGGCGGGATCGCCACGTGGCGGCGTCCCGATCAGATCGGGACACGTTCCGCCGCCTCTACGTCAAACTGAGACACTACCTTGAAATCCTCCCTCTTCCATTCTATGTTAGAATTTGGCCTGTATGCAGGATCCACCTCAAGCAGAGTTTCAAGGAGTCTAATCGAATCCACGATGAGAGTGTGTACCCAAAGGAAAGCGCGGCTGCATTATTCCGCTTCATTCCGGTGAGCACGCGCATTCGCTTTGGGGCAAGCGGCCGAAGCCGGGGTAGTCACCCTTATTGAGGAGAGAATTCACATGAAGACCGAGCTCATCGCTTCCCTTGTCCTCTGCCTTTTAGGAGCAAGACCGGCGTGTTGGGCGCAAGAAACTGCGACGGGGAGCTATAGTGCGCCTCCTATTGCGATTCCCACATCCGAACCGGCAACCTCGGACCGCCTCCTTTTCCCCAAGAATTCTCTGCGCGGTTTCACGGAGGGCGGCTACTTCCCCTCACACAACGAAGCCGATCTGGGCCGTTGCGCAAGTTGGGCAGGCGTGTACGGCGGGGCCAACGCCTCCTGCGCTGCATTCAGCCGCTATTTCCTGGGTGGATTCGCGGAATTCCAGCTCTTCGGGAGGAAAATAGGGCCACTGCCTCTGCATCGGCTCTTCTTGTATGTCGAGCCGCGGTCGTTCTTTGGAAGAAACGTCCCACAATTCAGTTACACCCAATCCTTCGCTCCCATTGCCATTGAACGTACTCTTGGAGTCACCTTCGCATTGCGTAAGAATCTCGAAGTAAGAATGTTCCAGCATCAGAATGACTGGCTGGGACGCTACCGGCATAATCTCGGCCCCGCTGACTTAGGTCCCGACGGACCCTATGGCAGGTACGCGGGTTTCTCCACTCGGTGGTACTTCGGTGGCTGGGGCCGCCAGCAATAAGGTGTTGTGGAGCACCTCACATTTAGTAGTCGAAGGATGTCCATGGCTGAAACGCCCTCTACTATGCTTCCCCTCGGGACGAAGGCCCCGCACTTTCGCCTTCCTGACCCTCAAGGAAAATGGGTATCGTTGGACGACTTCCATGATGCGCCAGCCTTCCTGGTAGTGTTCATGTGCAATCACTGCCCTTATGTCAAGCACATCCGGTCGCACTTCGCCGAACTCGCCAGAGAGTATCAGGCGCAGGGGGTGGGCGTCGTCGCGATCAACTCCAACGACTTCGAGAGCTACCCGGACGACCGGCCGGAGAAAATGGCTGAAGAGATCAAGCAGGTCGGCTATACCTTCCCGTATCTGTACGATGAGAGCCAGGAAGTGGCCAAAGCGTATCGCGCCGTCTGCACGCCCGACCTCTACCTGTTCGAGCGGGACCGCCGCCTCGTCTACCGGGGGCAGTTCGATGACAGTCGGCCCGGTAACGGGCGCCCCGTCACCGGTGTTGACCTCCGCGCCGCCCTCGATGCGGTCATGGCAGGACGCCCCGTCCCCGGTATTCAGAAGCCAAGCATAGGTTGCAATATCAAGTGGAAGCGCGGAAACGCCCCTGATTTTCGATAGTCTGTATGGGCCCACTTCGTTACTCTGATCTGGCCCCCTGCCTTGGGATAATGCATGTCCATCTCTTTGTACCGCAGTTTGAACTACCTTGACAGCGGAACGGCTGCGGCAACGTCTAGCAGCATTAGCCGGAACTGGAGCGTTGCCAGCTCCAATGCAGGCCCGCAGCCGGTGATCCAACTGGGCCGCAAGTTCCACTCTTGAGCCGGAGCACTGCCCGTGCAGCGACGGCAATTCCTGAGTTCATCTCTCGCCAGCCTGGCGGCGGCCACCGTATCGCCTGTGGAGACGAGGCCCTCCATAGATGTCCCCGGTCCCCATTCAGCGCAGACACATACAGTCCGCATCGGGACTCGACTAGAACAAAGCAATGTGCCGCCGGTCCTGCGGCAAGGAGTGTTTCTGGCGCCGCAGAGTGTGTCCGCCTTGGACATTAGCGACGACGGCCGCTTCGTCGCCGCGACCACCATGGCGTTTCGAAACGGCCACAACTTTTGGCTGATTTCCGGAGAGGGGAAGTTACTGTGGGGCCGTTATGTGCTGCCTTGGGCGCCATTTGAGGTTGCGGTCTTATCCGGCGCGGGCGCCTTCGGCGTTGGACTAGCCTATTCGAGCATCACCCCGCCCTACCCGACCATCTCACTGTTCGAAAGTGAGGCGTCGAAGCAAACGGCAGTCGTGGACGCCGGGGGGCAGTTGGGCTGGCTGCGTTATGGCGCCGGCGATTGGCGCACCGGGTGGGTGGCGAGCCTTATCGGTGACCTCGTGGTCCGGAACCGCGAATTCGTGTTTACGGTGCCCGGTGAGGATGGCCCCTGGCGGCTATCGGCAGACGGAAGCCGGCGCAATTATCCGCTTTCACCGCAAAGACCGTTTCGAATGACCGCCAGCGCGGACGGTAAATCACTGGCCTTGGGGTATATCGCCGCCGATCCGGCTCGCCTGGATGAAAAAACAAGGAAGGTGCTGAATGTTTCATCTATGGTGTTGGCCTTGCGCCGAACTTTGGAGGTGGAAGCCTCGTGGGGTGTCCCGCCGCTTTGGGACGCGTCTGTACCCAGCAAACTGCCCGAACCGGCAGGGGAATTCCCTGCACTCGCCAACAGCTTCCACATGAGGGCAGACGCTTTGATCCCATTCCGTGTAGCGGCATCGGTTGCCGTCAACCGGGATGCCTCCAGGGTGGCGGTCACAGAATACGGGGGCTGGTTGTGGGTCCGCAACTCACCGGCGATCGGCAACTGGGACCCGCCGTACCACGTCATTCCCTTTCTGCCGCGCCAGCGAGGCTGGTTGCGCATTTTCGAAGCTTCGGGCCGCGAAACCGTTCGCATGGCGCTTCCCGAGGATGGTCTTTTCAACGTCCGGATGGATCGTCGCGGCGATGTTGTTTGGTGTGTTCCCATGAAGTGGTTTGCGCGCGGGGCCGGCGGGTGCGCTTGGCTCCCCACTGATCCAGGCGCGAGTACGATCTACGTTTATGATTTGACGCGTAGGTCGTGGCGCGCTCCGTGGCAGTTTCCCGACGCCATCAGCGATGTGGCGGTGCACCCCGAGGGCGGGCCGTTACTGGTGTCCTGCTGGGACAGCCTACTGTATCTTCTCGACGCCAACGGTCGGGTGCGGGGTAAAGTCGACGCAGGCGGGCCGAGCGTGGTCAGCTGGAGCGGCGACGGGCGCTTTGCAGCCGCGGGCGTGGCCGGAAAGGTCCTGCGAATCGACGCCCGCGGTGAGGTCGGCTGGCGCGTGGAACTGCCCGCCACGGACGCAGAGCCTCTGAAACAGCCACTCAAGCCGGTTTTTGAAGAAGTGCCGATTTATTCAGTAGGACGCGTCGGGCCGGAGTTTGCATACGTCGGCGATATCTGGCTGATCAAGACGGGCCAGGGCGGGATTCTCGTGGATGCCGGCGGGTCCTCCAGCCTCCCGTTCACATGGGCGAAGATAGAGGCGGCGGGCATCGAACCGAAGCAGGTGAGCTACCTAATGCACACCCATAGTCACGGAGACCACACTGGCGGCGGTTATCTCTGGCGGGCCATGGGCCTGAAGATTGTTGCCGCCGAGTCGGCCGCTTATACATTGAGCTGGTTAATGCCGATGCTGACCGATTACGGCGTTTGGGTGCCGCGCCCGGTGGACCTGCCCCTGCCCCTGAAGCGGGCCGGCGATGAGGCGGAAATCACGCTCAGCGGCTTACGCATTAGGGCCCTCTTCGTTCCGGGACACACCGTCGATTCGGTGGTCTATATGATGGAGTTCAACGGCAAGCGAGTGGCATTTACCGGCGACATTGGATTTGACGCCAAAAACAATATTCTGGATCGCTGCTGGGGCGACCGGGACAAAGCGAAGGTGGTGGTGGGCGTGGTGCGGTCAGCCCTGATCCCATGGCGCCCTGACTTTGTCTTCACGGGGCACAGTTCAATGCAGGAGGGTACGCAGTTTTTGCAAAGCCTGGTCGAGAGCAGCGAGGAGTCGCTGGCAAAATGAAGGGAGTTCGCGATGCGTAAACCGTCCCATCATCTTGTTCGAGAAGATGTACAATCCCCATCCTTGATGTAAGCCCCAACGTGACAGATCCCCTCTTGGGGACGGAGGCCCTCCTATGCTGAGCGTTGACGTGACCGCAAAAGGTCCTTCCGGCCGCTGCCGGGTTCGAACCATCGCATGTCTGGGCGCAATCCTGATGGCAGGCGGAGTGGTTTGCCGGGGCGCCGGTGATGCTCTGCCGTCCGCCGCGGAAACTTCGGGGATATTGGAAGCGACCCGATACTCAGGGAGTTTGATTGGTCTACAATATGAGACCTTTTTTACTCCCCACAATGTCAGCGGCTACGAAACGGCAGAGGCCATTCCGATCTTGGGCAAGTACAGTTCCAACGACGTCAGTGTGATTCGCAAGCACGAGGAATGGTTCGAGGATTTGGGCATCGACTGGCTGTTGATCGACTGGAGCAACATGCTCTGGTCGCAGCCGGAATGGGAAAAACACGAGGGCAGCACCGGGGAGATTGAAGCGAGCACCGCCCTGCTCTTCAAGACTTATCGCCAATTGGAAAGGGAAGGGAAGCATCCACCCAAGCTGGTCATCATGCTGGGGTTCCAGAACGGTGAACCGGTTTTGAACGGGGTCCAAAGGCTGAATGCCGTCATCGCCTGGACGAAAGCGAATTTTCTCGACAAGCCCGAATACAAAAACCTGTGGCTTTACTATTTCGGCAAACCGCTTTTGACGATCCTATTCAACGTGAGCTTTGCCTGCCCGGAAATTAAGACGCGAATCAGCGGCATCGCCGCGCCGGATTGGACCGTGCGCTGGATGGGGTCACAGCTCCAGGAAACGCACGTGGAAAGTTGCGGCTTCTGGTCGTGGATGGACGGCACCATTCGGCAATTGGTGACTCGCAGCGAGGGAAACATCGAGGAGACGGTGGTGACGCCTTCGTGTTTCCCCATCCCTCGCGGCTGGCTCGACCCGCGAGCTACCGGCCGGGATCACGGCGCACCCTATCTGGAGAGCTGGGAAGTCGCCTTTGAAACTCACCCCAAGTTCATTCAAATCCACCAGTGGAACGAATTTGTTGGGCAAACTGAAGGCCAGGGTTATGGTCCCGCCCATGACATCTATGGTGACGAATACAACCTGGAGTTTAGCGACGACCTTGAGCCCACGAAATTGGACCAGTGTGCTTATCGGGGCTGCGGGGGCTGGGGTTATTACTATATGAACCTCACCAAAGCGATTCTTTCCCTTTATCGGGAAGCGACGCCGGACATCACAGTGCTGGCCTTGTCGGCGCCATTTCAGCCCGTGGTTAAAGAGAAGGAGCTTCCTTTGGGTCGGAGAACGCTGGGCAAGAAACCAAAATCATATACCCTGGAGTTGGACGGGCATGTGGTTGCCGACAAGTTACTGGGGAATAGTTATACGCTGTCACTCTCCGCAATTCCGCCGGGGAAGCACCACATTACCCTGACCGCGAGGGGTGTGCATACTTACTTCGACCTATCGCCATCCAAACTCACCACACGATCCAGCCAGCCGCTACCGGTGACTTCGGAAATTGATTTCACCTATTCCCCCCGCGCGGGGCAGAAATGAACGGCGAGGGGATTTGAATCCACTACGCTCCTCCCTCTCTACCAAGAAGGCTGTCCCAGTTCTGCCCTACTAAAAGGGTTGTTTCCCACGGGTCAAATTGCGGAAGTAAGTCCGGAACAGTAGGTCCCGGGCTCCGCAACTGCCTTGACAGCCATCCTTGCATTGCATACAGTGACGGCTCAACAACGATCTCAACATCGCAGTCCGTTTGATCCAACGGAGAGAGGAAGAGCAGAAGAAATGATGACGAAATCTCAGATCGTCGCGCATTTGGCCGAAAAGGTGGGGATTCCAAAGAAGACGGCCGCCGAGGTTTTGGCAGAACTCGTCACGGTGGCCACGAAGGAAACCAAGGGAAGCGGGCAGTTTGTGGTTCCAGGGCTGGGCAAGGCGGTAAAGGCAAATCGCAAGGCTCGCATGGGACGCAATCCCCAGACCGGCGAGGCCATCAAGATTCCGGCCAAAACGGTAGTGAAATTCCGCTTGGCGAAAGCGTTCAAAGACGCGGTGGTACCTCCCAAAAAGAAGTAGTCTCCATGGAGGCCGACTTTCCTCGAGGGACGGAAGGCATGGAAGCCCGGTCTTCCGCCCGCAGCAACACGTGTGTCAATTTAAGGCAGCGGACGAATTCGAAGTGAGAACAAAAGCCATGCACAAACCAATTCTGGTCATGTTTTTCTTCGCCAGCCTGGCAGTTGCCCAACAACCCTTGTTTCGCGTCGTGGATATTGATGTGGGCGCGACCGATCGAGTCCAGTTCGCGGATGGCAAGAGCGCGACTGTGAAGCTGCTCTCGATCAGTGAAACCCGCGACCATGCTCGTTCGGCGATCCGGGACGCTCGCGCCGAGGTGAAGATCAATGGTTCCCGCGCCACTCTTTCCTGCGGGAACTACCGTCTGCCGGTGGCCATTGGCGGAGTGCAGGCAGACTGCACCGTGACCAAGGCCTACTATCAGAACACCAATCACGATCACTGGGCGCTTACAAAAGACGCCCGTCTGCGCGTCTGGCCCGCGGGTTCGCCCTTCATGCCGCCGGGATCGATGCTCTATCCGGTTCGGCAGCGCTGGTTTGCCTCGCGAACCCAAATGGGCAACGAACCGACCCACGTCGACGGAGGTGAGAGCATCAGTTCGGCCAAGATCTACTACCACGCTGGCCTCGATATTGGCGGGGCCGAGGGCTTGGTGGATGTCATCGCCGCGACCAGCGGTCTCGTGGTGGGCCTCGGAACCGAGGTAATGGATCAAGAGAAAGACAATACGACCCTCGACAAAAGTTTCAACGAAACCATCTGGGTTCAGGATGAACGGGGCTGGTACCATCGCTACACGCACCTGTACTCGTATGACCCGTCGGTGAAGCTAGGCGGTCGGGTCGTCATGGGGCAGAAGATCGGCACGCTCGGGAAAGAAGGCGGGAGCGGCGGCTGGTCACACCTCCATTACGAGATCCTCAGCCGGCAGGCCTCGGGCAGATTGGGGACTCAGGAAGGGTATGCGTTCCTATGGGAAGCTTACCAGCGGCAGTACAAGCCCTCGCTGATCGCCGTGGCGCGGCCTCACCAGGCCGTCCTCTTGGGAGAAAAGGCGAGGCTGGATGGGTCGCGATCGTGGAGTGGGTCGCACATTGCCCGCTACGATTGGACTTTCACTGATGGCGAGAAAGCCTCGGGATCGAAAGTCGAGAGGTCTTACTCGAAAGTCGGCACCTATAGCGAAATCCTGATGATCACCGACGACCACGGCCGCATCGCTTATGACTTCGAGACGGTCAACGTGCTCGATCCGAAACACCCTGAGCAGGTGCCGCCGTCGATTCAAGCCACGTACTTCCCTACCATGGGCATTGCGCCGGGGAAGCCCGTAACTTTCAAAGTCCGAACGTTTGGCACGACGGATGGCCAAGAGACCTGGTCATTCGGCGATGGCGCCACCGCCACGACTAAGTCAGATGGCAACGTCGAGGAGCATGCGAAGGATGGATTTGCCATCACGACGCACGCCTACTCGAAGCCGGGAGACTACATTGTGCGCGTGGAGCGCGCGAACCAACTCGGCCAGAAGGCGATTGCACATCTGTGGGTGGGCGTGGGCGGCTCCGAGTAGTCATGCCCTCGATTCAGAACCCCTCGTCAGTTCTCACTTCTCGCTGTCTTCCGCTTGCTGAATGTCGCTGGCAAATCCGCACCACTGTCCGGATTATTGTCGATTCCATCTTCGCCGCGTTCTAACCACTGTCGCGCCACAGCTCGCGCCTGGTCTAGATCGTCGCCCGCAACTCCGATCAGGGAATAGAAGACTCCGCGCTCCTCGTCCTTATCCGGCAGTGCAAAGAAGTCCATCCCGAGCGTGGAAAAGGCGTTAGGATAGAGCTTTAGCGAGTTTTCATTCACTTCATGCCCCTGGCTGTTGACCCATCCTACAGGCCAATGATCCCACGACATCGATCCCCATATTTCCTGGACAAAGGTGTGGTCCTTCAGCTTTGTATAATCATGGCGGAATCCCGAAGCGTCGCCGAAAACGCAGAAGGGCGATCCGTCAACCATCGTGTCAGCCATAAGCACTCCAGGCGAGTCCTCGAGATCCTGCCAATCACAACCCGTTCGCCGGTGCGTGGAGTCCAGAAGAGTGCCCGGTTTATGCTTCCAGTAGACGTCATAACGTTTCTTCGAGAATACATCGAGGACCGCGAGCGCATGATTCTCCCCCGTGGAAGCGTCCTTCTCCAGGACATCAAACCAGAGTCTGCCCACAGGGCACAGACCGATGAGTTCAATGGGTTCGCGGCTATAACCGTTGTAACGTCCAGGGAGCAGAGTTTCGTATTCCTGCCGGCGGACAACCAAGCCATTCGGATATGCCCAGAAATCTTCTGTCCCCCGATATGCTTTCTGACCGGTGTCGATGTTTACTCCAAAGTAGGTCCAACGCACCCAGACTCGCTTTGGACCAGATTCAACAACGCTGACAAAACTATTGGCTTCTTGTCTCCCCCATTGGTTCATAAGCTCAGCCCAGCCGGTGTTTCCTTCCAAAAACTGGTAACTCAAGCCGGCGCCGGACGGCAATTCAAGCCACGGGCAGTAGCTCCCCTCGTGCGAGAATACCAAGCGGTAGGGAACGTCCTTCCAGAAAACAATATAAGCTTTGCGAGGATTGATATCCGCATGGGGCGGGCTTGGAGCTAAAGGCCCTTGGTAATTGCCGTACACATAATCTGAAAGTTCCACTGCTGAAACGCCGGCTGTCCTTATCTTGGCGAGTTCAGCCATGGTGATGGGCGACGGCTTAGCCAACCGCGGGGGGATTCTTTCTTTTGCCAGTTCCATCACCAGGTCAACCGTGTGGTCCCCGGCAGCTTCCAGCTTCACTCCCGTCACCTGGTTAGTCTTGAGCCCTTCGCCTTCGGCCCTAATCGTGTAAATGCCTGGCAGGAGGGAATCGACCGCATACTTGCCATACTCGTCGGTTTTGACTCGCCGGCTGATGCCGGTCCCCGCATTCGTCACTGTAATGGCAACATCAAAGAGGTCCGCGTGCGTGGCATCGCTTACCCTTCCAAGGATCTTTCCGGCCGCCGTTTGCGTTTGAAGCAACCTGGGGCCACCGAACAGTGTTACACCCAGTAGAATTAGGATAAATACCGAGAGATACTTCATCAATCTTTCGAGCCCCACTTCTCCCTCCTTATACGAAGCCGCTGGCGCTCAGGCGCGCGTGTCCACGGCAGGGAAGCAATTGAAGGGTTCCTTGTCCACCTGCCAGTAGGGCATGAATTCGACACCCGGATTATTCTCCACCAGAAAGTGGAGCGGGTGGCCGGGTTTCGGTCGCAAATGCTCCAGCAGATCTTCCGGCTGTCTCATCTTCTCGATGCGCAGTCTGATTTCCGGCGCGCCCACGACGGCTAGTAAGATGGGGCCGAAGCTCACCGCGTAGCGCTCATGGTCAGGGATTTGATCCACTCCCGTATATCGCTCTACCCGGAGCGGCGCAACCAGCCTGAAGCGGACCGTGTCCCCTTCTGACCAGGTTCGGTCGAGCGCCATATACCTTCCGGGCTCCCCCGTATCCCCCCGTACGCCATTGACGTACAGTGTTAAGCCGGTGGTCCAGGAGGGCACGCGGACACGGATATTCGCATGTGTCGGCCTAGCTGCTGAGACCTGCAAGCGAACGTCAGGGTCAAACGGGAATCGTGTCATCATCTTCAACTGCAGCATCTCGCCTTGCACCTTCCATTCAATAGTGGAAGGTTCAAAGAGGTTGATGTACAAGCCGTCGGAGGCAAGCGAGTAAATATGCTCCGGCAGCGATCCGATCAGCCGCGTTCCTTGCCCTTCGCAGCAAGTGTTTATCTGCGTGGGCTTCTCCTTGTGGTGTGCCAGCAAGGCATGGTAACGGAAACCCTGCAAGCCCGCTTGATTCGCCAACGCCACGTTGTAGATGGACTTCTCAATTTCCGTGACGTACTTCTCGTTTTCCGGGTCCAGCAGATGGAAACGCTGGCTCAGAAAGGCCCAAAAGGCATTCCCGCATAGCTCTTCCAACTCGGCGTGCAGCATGTAGGACTTGGGTGGAGACACGACGAACTCGATAATGGAGATGGAACCGCCAGGGTTCTCCCACTTGTCGTGATAAAGCTCCCAAGCGCCTTCCACCGCGTGGAGGTAACGGGGATCGCCCGTGGCGCGATAGAGGTCGAGGTAGGCTTCCAAATTGGTGAGCAAATAGCAATGAGGGCGATCGTAAGGGTACTGCCAGATGGCGCGGTCTTCACGAGCGGCCAACTGCTCCATCCAATAGTTCTCCTGGAAATATCGCTGAATGACCTGGATGTCGGCGGGCTTGCCCACGGGCGTGAAGTACATGCGCGTGTTGGCGATCATACCCTGGCCGCCTTGGACGGCGAAGCGCAACAGTTGCGGCAAGTAGGAACACTGGTTAAACCAATCCGAGTAACCCCGCAACAAATCAAAAGCTTTTGGGTTTCCTGCGTAGCCCGCCTCGATCAAACCATGCACCAGCCAAGCGCGCGTGTAGGCGCCCCGTTCCGAATAAAAAATTGTGTCCTCGGGGTAGGCCATGATGTAACCGTTCGGCTGGCAGCACTGCGCTATGCCATCCACCACGGCATTGAGGCGCCGGCGAAGCTCCGGGTGATCGATCCAGCGCAGAGTGTTCCCTGCCGCCATGAGAAAGCGGCCGGCGTTCGAGCCGGCCAGGTCTTCCTCCCAAAACTGTACCGGCCAATCTCGTTCCCCCTTGGGCTTCACAGGAGGCTTGGCCGTGCCCACTCTCTCGCGGAACTGCCGTAGGAGGTCATCAACCGAATAGGAGTTCAAGAGATAGAGAATATTATTTTCCAGGGCCGTCTGGAAAACGCCACCCCCCAGCGTTACGCCAGTGCGCGGCACGCGGGCCTTGTGGACGGGAGGCTTCCAGGCGCTCGCATCGGTGACGTTCTCGGGATGATCCATAAAGGTGGTTTCTCCGCCCAAGCGCGCAGGCCGCGTCAACTGGGCAACGTCGTCGTCAACGCCGTAAGTCGAGTCCACCGTAACGGGGCATAACGTGGCGATTTCCTTTCCTCCGGAGTACACATCCATCTTCCCCAAAGCAAGGTAGTAACCACCGCCCTGACTGCCGAAGCCACCCCCTGCGACATTCATCAGACGCGTAGCCGTCAGGCGCACGTAACGGCCTGCCACACCTTGCGCCGCATATTGTTCAAGGTGGCCCTTGGGGTTGGGATAGTCCGCATCGGTGTGGTCTACGATCAGCGCAGGGTTATGAAAGTCGGGATCGCTTGAGCTTTCGATCTTGAATCGCACCGGGAAACCCTCGCCCGCGTAATACTCATCGCGGCCGGGATAGCCCTTTTCATTGGCCGGGTAAACTTTGACGAAATCAATCGGCCGGCTTTCGCCCAGATCGACCTGGACCCAAGTACTGGCGTCCGCGGTCTTGGCAGGTCTCGAACGGTAAGCCCGGTACGCGCTCGCAGGCGTGTTGGCCATCCACTCGCCCTGGGGGGCAGGAATAACCCGCTCATCCGCTGGTAAAGCCACGCCAGCATCCGCCGGAGTAGCTACGGCAGCACCCGCTTTCATGATGCGGGCCGCAGCCATTCCCGCGCCCGCCCCTACCGAAGTTTCCAAAAATCTGCGCCTCGTGAGACCCATGTCCGAACCTCCCACCTTGTGTGCAAAGTTCAACCGGCCACATGTGTGACGGCTGAGTTAATCCCCCGTGGGGAACCGAAGAGCATTGCTCCATTCGGATCCGTTCGATTCAGTTTGGATCGACAGTGGAACAACGTACCCCCGCCAGAAATTACCCTCTTTCGGGAAAAAAGGGAAGGCTAATCAGGCAGGTGGAGTTGTTATTTCGATGCTGCAAGCCACGCCTTCACTTCAACGCGCTGCGGAAAAACCTTACAAGATTCTCATTAGGTCTATATTGAGAGATTCTTTGGGTGCCTTTTCAACCTGGGCGAAATTGGCCTTTTGCATTATATTCGGCGGTGCCACTAATCAGGCCATCCGCATTGCGAGGGGCGTCTCGCGAGCAGAAAGCCAGGCCATAAACAGGAGGCATTTGCAATGATCAAGTTTAATCGACGTGAATTCATGCAGGCATCAACCGCAGCGTTGTTGTTGGATAGTGTCAAGGTCTCTGCGTTGCCCGGCAGCATGGCTAATATTGATGACACGGCTCCAGCATTTGTGCGCACGAACGTCGAGGGGAAAATCTGGACCATCGGCAACACCCTCGTGGAACGAGAGATTCGCTTCGACCCGAAGCTGGGCCTGCGCACCGAGAGCTGGCGCCACAAGGTTACAGGGACTGATTTCATGGAAGCCGGTCGGAAGCGGGGAGCCCGAGGTAACGAGTTTTCCGTGTTGATGGATGGAGATTCTCTTGCTGGATCGAACGGATCTGCTTGGGAACTCATCGAAGCCAAAACTCAGAAGCTCTCGCCATCCGGGGAGTCTCTGATAATCAATCTGCGGGCTAAAACGAAGCCGGCCGACGTAACGGTCTTCTACGCCGTTTATGACAAGCATCCCGTCGTCCAAAAATGGATCGCCATCACCAACCGCGCCACAGCCCCCATGACCCTTTCGCATTTGAGTTTTGAGAGCCTGCGCGTGGTACCGGGTCCCGCCGACGTGTTGCAGACGTCGGGTTTTTACGCCTCCCAACCGCGGGAAGTATTCTTCACCGGGCGAGTTGACGAGACTGCTGTCCTGGAACGGAACTCACTGACCGGGGAAGGCTTCATTGCGATGAACGGGGCGCCCGGGTACACGAAGCGGACCGAACTCGCGGGATGGGGTGAAGGCGTCCAGTTAATGTATGACACGGACCTGTTTCCCTTTGAGCGCAGCTTGCAACCCGGAGAGACGTTCACCAGCGCGAAAAGTTCAATAGCCTTCTTTTCCGACGGCAAGGGATTCTCCGATCCCCGATGGGTAATGCCCTCTTACACTTCGCAGGCCTTGATGAAGAAGGGGCGCAGCTATCAGCCGCCCTGGATCTACAACACGTGGGAGCCTTTCGAGCGCCGAATCACCAAAGGTATCACCATGGATTTGATCGCCGCCGCGGGTCGCATGGGAATGGATGTGTTCACCATTGATGACGGATGGCAATCCAACTACGGCGAAAATGCCATCAACCGCAAACTCTTTCCTAATGGCCTGGACGAGATCCAGGCCGCGGTGGAACAAAGGGGGATGCGCCTGGGCCTGTGGGCGCCCCTGGCTGCCATCAGCACGAATACCGCGGTCTATCGGGAACACCCCGAGTGGGTTTGCAAAGACATGCACGGAAAGCCCAAGTTCACGGGGACCATGGAGGGTTCGGATGCCGTGATGTGTCTTGCCAGTGCTTACAGGGAGGTGGCCGCGAAGCGGATCAGCGAATTGATTGGCCGCTATCACCTGGCTTACGTCAAGGTCGACCTCACCACGGTGTTTAACGCTTACGGTGAATCTCCGGGCTGCTATGCCCAGGGCCATGACCACAGTTCCTGGGCCGAATCGCTGGTGCGCATTTATGAAGGCATCCAGTATGTGACCGATCAGATTTACCGTGATCATCCCGAGGTGTTGCTTGACCTCACCTTCGAACTCTGGGGACAGAAACATATCATCGACTACGGCTTGCTCGCGGCGGGCGATTTGGACTGGCTTAGCAACGTGGATGATGGAACGCCGGGGTCTGCCGGTCCGCGGCAGGCTCGGACCTTGCTCTACCTGCGGTCTTTGGCCATTCCGGCCGAAACGATGCTCATTGGCAATCTTCAGGCTGAGATGCCGCCCATTGACGAACGCCTGGCAACTGCCATGGGCGCGGGTCCGCTTTTCCTCGGCGACTTAAGAAAGCTGACGGCGGAGGAGCAGGCTTGGTATGGCGAAAAGATTCGGTGGTTCAAGGCGTTGCACAAGGATGTGGCACTTCAGGAGGGGTTCTTCCCACTCGGCTACTGGCAGCAGCCCGGAGCGGCCACCTGGGACGGATTTGCGCGACTCAGCCGCCAGGGCGAAGGAATGATCGCTCTCTTTAAGAACGAATCGCATCGCGAGGAAGTTGACGTAGTTCTGCCGGTTTTCCCGGATGGAACGTTCCACCTTCGCTCCGCAATGACCGGGCAAGCGCTGGGCGCCCGCACCGGCGAGCAGTTCCGCCAGGGGATCAAGATTCACCTTCCGCCGGAGCACAGGGTGGAGATCTTGGAAATCCGAAAGTGGGCGACACCCATTGGCGAAGTCGAGGCAGGGAAGTCCTTTGGGGCAGAAGCAGACTCCAAAGCGAGTATGCGTCCCCCGGCGCCGTCAAAGCTGGAGGCCCGGCTTATTACCCTGGCAAGTCTAATACAGGGTCACGGATTCCTCGTTTAGTTAATACTGCGGATGATATGATTCCAGAGGCGGAAAGAGGTCACCATCCCGGAATCCTTCCCTCAATTTGTCCATCCACCGAGTGAATCCATTCCAGTAGAGGAACTCGCGATCGAACTTCCCGAGCGAAGTACCCAGCCGAAAAGGGGCATACTCGGCCAGCCAAGCCGGGCGGTAATCTTCGCGCAATTCCGTTATCCCGTCCATCAGATCGCCGGCGGGAAAGTGGCCGAGGCAACAAAGATCGTCAAGAGTGGAAACCACCTGGTGTTTGCCCGGGTGCGTCCCCAACTGTTGCCATCGATCCGCCATCTCGACCGCGTAGATGAATTTCATGCCGGCATAGTCGAGCATCCGCGCTCCCAAATCGAGGCTCTTAAGTGTATCGGGATCGCCGTGGAGAACGAGCGCGCGGGCCAAGTGCTCCTGTCCCTGCTCGGCCAGCAGCCGGACCTAAGATATTGACGGTGTCCGCCCAGAACAGCACGTGCTTGCCATGTTGTTGAACCAGGTGGACCACCCGGGTTAACTGCCCTACATAGAGTTGCCCGGGAGAGACTTTGGACATTGCAGAAGACTTATCCAGGTCATACGGTTCGTCGAAACCAATGTGCATGAACGGGGAGGGAAATAGCCGCACAAGTTCGTCCACCCAGTCGCTGATCACGCTCATTACTCGAGGGTCGAGAGCATTGAAGTCTTGCCCGTGTGGGATCACCGCCAGATCGGCATAACGCTCGATGCGGAAGAAATCGTGAAGGTGTCCGTAAAATTCCACGCAAGGAACCACATGTACATGACGCTGGCGGGCATAATCGATGATCCGCCGGACCTGCTCTGCGGTGAATCGAGCTTTGGGGCTCATCAGGGGATAGCCCGGCATCTCGATGCTGGTCTCAGAATAGAAAAAGTACTGGTTGTTCTTCCAGCGGGAAAGAAAGTCAATCTGCCGCTTGATCTCCGCCTCGGTTAGCAGCGGGCCGTGACTCATGTCCACCATCGTTCCCCGATAAGCGAGGGAGGGCCAATCGTGAATTTCTACCTCCGGGAGGGTCGCCTCCGCTGCCGATCCTTCCACCAATTGCAGCAGGGTCTGAACGCCGTAGAAAATGCCCGCCGATGAATTCGCGCGAATCTCCCCGCCCTCGGGCGTGATCTTGAGCGTGTAAGCCTCGCGCGAGTCCGGCCCTGTGTGCTCGTCGGGCTGGGGAAGGTCCCGGCCGGAGCCGGTGCGCCGGAGTACAATCCGGCGTTGGCGTGGCAGGCCCTCCGATATGTGAACCCCGGCCTGGGCGCGGGAAGCGAGGCCAGACACGAGTTCCTCTGCCGCAAACCGGTCCTGCTCCGTGGGGCTGGAGGTAAACCCAATCTCCAAGCCCGCCAGCGGAAGCCGGCTGATTCCGTATTTGATTTCCTGGGGCCTCGGGAGCAAGGGATTGTGCACACCCCCGCAAAAAAGAGTTTGGGTAAAAAGCGAGAACGTTACAAGAAATATCGATCGCATCAAATACATGTACTTCTCCTCGCGAGGGGTTGATCCCCTGGTGGTCACCTCGAAACCGGCCAATGATGGACGGGCCAAAACCAGCCAACGGACGGTGTTCGGGACTAAGTTCTTTTATCCTGCCTGCTCCCCTTCTGGCAAGCCCGTTTTGGTTCGCAAGCCGTCAAACGCTTCCTCGGGGGAGGCTTCGAAACGAGCCCTAAGGGACAAGTGACTACGCGCTCGTCGTATGGGTTCCCGCGACGAATACGAACGACGAACAAGAGGCACTCATATAGAATAGTCAAATGAGAATGAGAAAAACGTTGATGGGTATAGTTGTTCTGTTCGCGGGTTTTGTTCTCACGGCGCAAGCGCGGTCTCATAAAAAGCCAACGCCGCCATCTTCCACACCCTCGCCGGTTTCAACATCGACTCTCCAGTGGGGGGTTTATACGAATAACAAGCAAGCTGGGGTGAATGCGTTCGCAAAATCTCTTGGCATAACGCCCGAATGGCAAATGCTCTTCGCGGCCCCGCGGGACGGATTTCCGACGGGATTCACGGGCAACCTGGTCATCTTCCTGGAGCCGCGCGTGGATGATGCTTCAATGATCTCCGGTTCGATAGATTCGCAACTGACTGCGTTCGCAAAAGGCGCGGCGGCATACAGCGGCCAGATAATCCTTCCCCTGAACGAGGAAGTGAACTGCTCCAACACCGACGCATGGGGCGGAACGTTTAAAGGCAACACGGCGGCGTCCGCAATAGCGGCGTTCCAGCACATCGAAAACGTCATTAAACCTATTGCGCCGAATATCAAGTTCGCCTACGACGTGAACAACGTCTCCTGCTATTCGAGCGCAGCGAGCAATTCTCTCACTGCTTACTATCCGGGAAACGCTTATGTGGATATCGTGGGCGTGGACGGATTCAACTTCGGCGGTCAGAAGTGGGCGCAGGTGTTTGATTCGGCTTTGCGGACGCTTAAACAGTACGGCAAACCGCTATGGATACTCTCGGAAGGTTCGACACAGAACAAGTCGCAGTTCATTTCGGACACGTTCTCCGGCGCTTCCACTTACGGACTGTCGGGATTCCTCTACTTCAATGCGAACGTTGGAGGTGGCAACTGGACGCTCGACTCAACGGCGATGTCGACGCTGAAGAGTTTGGCTCAGTAATGTATATATACTGTAAATTTGTGGTTGCGAACGAGCCGGGGGTGTAAACTGCTGTTGTTCAGGATGCCAAAAAGGAAATTCTGGCTATGATTTTGAAACAGTACTACCTGGGCTGTCTCGCCCACGCTTCCTATCTGCTGGGAAGCGAGGCCAGTTCGACCGCCATCATCGTCGACCCCCAGCGCGACATTCAGCAGTACCTGGCCGATGCTGAAAGATTTGGCCTCCAGATCCGCCACGTCTTGCTCAGCCACTTCCACGCCGACTTCGTCGCCGGTCACCTGGAGTTGCGCGACCGTTGCGGCGCGACCATCCATCTCGGCTCCCGCGCCCAGGCGGAATACGCCTTCGTCGCCATGAAGGACGGCGACACGCTTGACTTCCCGGGGCTGCGCCTGAAAGTGCTGGAGACTCCCGGTCACACCATCGAGTCGATCTCGATCTTGGTGTTCGATCTCCTGAAGGACCCGGCAAAACCTTACGCCGTCCTCACGGGCGATACGCTGTTCATCGGGGACGTCGGCCGCCCGGACCTGCGCGCGTCGCTTGGGTGGAGCGCCAACGACCTCGGCGCCCACCTTTACAACTCGCTCCACAACAAGCTCCTGACACTTCCCGACGAGACCCTCGTCTACCCGGCCCACGGCTCCGGCTCCCTGTGCGGGAAGAATCTCTCCTCCGACACGGTTTCCACACTAGGAGTTCAACGGAGGATGAACTACGCGCTGCAATCGATGACGAAGGAGGAATTCATTCGTCTCGTCACGGCGGACCAACCGGACGCTCCGCCGTATTTCACATACGACGCCATTCTCAACACTCGCGAGCGCACTTCGCTCGACAAGAATCTCGAACATGTTCTCCATCCCATCGAGCTCAATGAAGTCCTGCGGATGGGAGATGCGGGCGCTCAGATCCTTGACGTCCGCGACCCCGCCGAGTACGCCAAGGATCACCTCGCCGGCAGTATCAACATCGGACTCGGCGGCCAATACGCCACGTGGGCGGGCACTGTCCTCGACCGCGCCAAACCAATCGTGATTGTCGCCGAGCCCGGACGCGAGCAGGAAGCCGCCCTGCGCCTGGGCCGCATCGGTTTCGATCACGTCAAAGGCTACATGAAAGGAGGCATGGAAGCGCTTGCCGGCCGGCCGGACTTGGTGTGGCCGACAAAGCGTATCAGCGCCCCCATGTTGGCGGAGGAGTTGGCGAGCGCCGATCCACCGTTGTTGCTGGATATCAGAAATCCGCGCGAGTGGGCGACCAAGCATATTGCCGGTAGCGTGAACGTTCCACTCAACCATTTGCAAGAGCGCATCGCCGAAATCCCCCGCGACCGCCGCATTGCAGTCCATTGCGCGGGCGGCTACCGCTCCTCGATCGCCGCCGGCATCCTGCACCAGTATGGGATCACGAATCTAATCGAGATGGCGGGTGGCCTTGCCGCTTGGGAAGCCGCTAAACTGCCGGTGGTTTCGGAAGCCTAGCTGCGGCCAAGTTCCGTGATCTTTCGTCTCCTGGTGGTTTCCTAGTGTTGGGCGCCGTGTTGGTGCATGCGTTGATGCAACCGACCCCTCGCATCGCTGAGCATTTTGCGGACCCGATTGAGGTGCTCCGCGTCCGGCCGCGTAGCAAGCGTCTCCACCCAGGTTTGCGCACCCTCAATCAGCGTCATTAAGAACGCTGCACCCGACTCGGAGAACAGATCCTGCCGGGGCACTTGTACGTAAACAGGTGAAGTGTGGGCCAGGACTTTAAGGTCCCAGGACGTGGTAAGCCCGACCTTGGAGAAGCACCGCGCGGCAAGCCACCCCGGCCCGTTGACTTGAACCTTCTCTCTTAGAGTCATTTCGCGCACACCATCCCGCTCCTCGCGCGAGGCAACCACGCGCCCGTTCAGCACGATCTCCACGCGGTGAAATGGAACGAAACTCCTGGCTTCCGCCTGCACTTCCACCGTGCCACCTCCCGCGCCCAGGGTGATCTCTTCGCCCGGCGCGCGGCTGTCGGCGTGAAAGAAGAGCAACGGGCCGGAGGTCATAAACGTGTTGCCACTGCGGATGGCCTTGGCCCAGTTATCGAAAGTGAATTCTTGCTGGCCCAAATGGGCATAAGTGCGGTTGGCTCCCACCGGTATCCAGGCAGCCATCTTATCTGTTCCAGCGACAACCGGCAGCCGATAACCACAATTCAATACACGGTACCAATACAAGAAGCGAAGATTGTTGAACTCTTCCCCGAAGTCCGGGTAGAGTTCGAGGGCATCCGTCTTGCCCAGAACGATGTCTGCTCCAACTTCTGCCGCGGGATAGGGGAAATGTGCGGTGATCACAAGACCGCCACGCTCGCGGCAGGTATCGGACCAGTCCGCCAGGCTGTTCCAGAGCGCATCGCCCAGATAACTTTCCTGGGGTCCACCCGCAGACATGGGATACACGGGCTCGGCGCGACCGCCAAGCAGACAGAGGTGGCCGAGAATGTGCTGGCGGTTTTCCGTTCCCACTTGCACTACAGTTTCACCATCACGCGAGGTGAGGGGTCCTTGCGGTATATCGCCGACGTTCGTAAACAGGTCGCCCCACTGCGCTGCCAGCAGGTTGATCAGGTTCAGCCCTTCCGCTTGTCCCTCGAGGATAGCTGTGGAGGGCGATATAAAATGCACGTGTGTGTCGGCCGTCACCCAACCCTTGGAGCGATTATCGGTAAAGCGGGAAATTTCAAGCTTCAGCTCGCGCTGATTGGGTTCGATCCTCAGTTTCTTGCGCACGGCCTCGTATTCGAAGCCTTTCGTCATCTCAACGTAAACATCGCCGGCTGGAAGCTCTGCCTGGAACGTGCCGTCGATATAAGCGAAGGACGTATCCATGAGCTTGATGTCAGCGCCGTAATCCTGGAACCAGCCTTCGTTGATCTCCGTGCGATGACCATAAGGCGGGATGTACCGTCCCTCCTTGGAACGGAACGCCAAACGCACCGGCGTGGGCCGGCCGGTGGCAGAGTCAACCACTTGGCCGTGCACCCAAGTGTGGTCTCGCTCAATGATTTCGACACGCGCGCCCGCCGGCTTGCCCTCGAGTTCCTTCCCCATGACTGTCTGGTCGAGATCGAATTCATACTTCGCGCCTGTCTTAGTGTCACGCAACAGGAGCGTGGCATCATTATTGGCAGTCACGTCTGCGTAGAGATACCTCGCGCCCCGAATGGGCTTGTTGCGTTCGCCCAAACCCTTGCCCGGCGCAGCCAGCCACGCATCGGGATTAAATTGGTTGAGAGTATAGATTCGCGCCACGACCCCCAGGTCCACTTCCAGCTTCCATCGATCCTCAGCTTCGGCGGCAGCTTCAGGAAGGGTGAGGCGGTAAACGCTGAGAGGTTCTACGCGCAAAGGGTTCTCGCGGCCGTGATAGAGAGTCAGTCCGCAAACCACCAGCGGGTCGTCGCTCGCTGCTTCCAGGCGTAGCGCCTTCAGCGGACGTGAGGGGTCAGGATTCTGTGCTGCCCACACCCACAGGAAGGCCGGTTTGCGGCCATTTTTCGGGGCAATGGGAAACCGGCCGTCCTGCAAGCCATACTGGAGATAACCCCAAAGTGTGCCATCACTCAGCGGGTCGCTCAGCTTCCTCGGTGCGTCTTGAAGATGAGGGAGTGCCGCATAACACAGGTGCCCCCACAGGATGGAAGGTGGGCTCACTTCGAAGCGGCGGCGAATTGGGAAGGCGTGTTCGGATCCGTCGTCGTGAACCAATCGAGCTTCAGCAAGACGCTGGCCCATTTTCTCTACGACGTTTTTGCCAACCGGTGGCTGCTCATTCGCGTCCCAGTCACAGAATGCCGCGAGGCAGACAAAGCTGGCGTTGTGGTTCAAGGGGATCTCGATCGTGCGCGTTGCCCAGGGTTTGCTCTGTGTGCTCAGGACCACCCACCCTTTTTGGTCCCATCCGCCAGAGCTGAGATAGAAAGGGATTCCCCGCAGATTTTGCCGACCCGCGGGGGTGCGAATCAACCCCGGCCGACCAGCATAGCCATTCAAGGATTTGGCTTGTTCACGCGGCCCGAAGTCCACTGGAGAACAGTTGAAGGATGGGGATAAGTCGAGGGGCGTGAATTTCACTGAGTTAAAAGGTTGGCGTGATACCGAACGCGAGTTTGCTCCGGCGCCACCCTGCGCAGTCGCTGTACGACTCATCAACTGTATGGTGGGAACGGCGGATCCAACTGCCCTCAGGAAAGTCCGGCGAGAATGATGAATCTCTCGCTTGGGTCTCATATTTAGCCTCCCCGGCAAATCCCTCGCGCACGCTCCCGCGTGGAGCGAAGCTTGGCCCCTATCATTTCTCGAGCTCCTCAGTAACCACCAAAATCTCTTGCGGCGCGCGCCATGGCATCGACGTTCTCCGGGGGCGTGTCGCGACCCAGCGCGCAACCGCTGCTCAGGATGAAGGCGCCGCCTGGTCCGGCCGCCTTGATGGCGCAGCGGGCGTCCTCATAAACCTCTGCCGGCGTTGATTGCGCGAGCCTGGTGGTGTGCAAGTTTCCCTTCAGCGAAACCCGGGATCCGAGGCGAGCCTTGGCGGCCCCGAGATCAACTTGCCAGTCAATTTCGAGACAGTCTGCCCCGCTGCGAGCCATTTCATCCAGCAGGTTGTCGGCCCTCCCGCATATGTGCAGCGCGACCGGAACACCCAGCTCTTGCAGTTTCCGCGTGACCTGTTGCTCGTACGGCAACACGAAGTTGACGTACTGCGCCGCGGAGATCAAGCTGCCGGACGCCAGACCTTCGCCGATCCAGACGCTCGGCGCACCCAATTCGGCTATCCGCTCGGCCCAGGCGGTTGCAAACGGCACACGGTACTCAATGGCCGCTTTCAGTTTGTTGGGTTGCTCGATCATGGCGGTCATTACGCGCTCCACACCCATGAGGAAGGCGACTTGGGAGAACGGACCGGTCAGGCCGACCGAGATGTTGTGTCGAGCCACGACCGCTGTAGGGATGCGCCGCAATGTTTCGGTGATATGCGGGCGCAGAATGTCCAGCGACTGTAGCCGCTCATCATCGAAACAAGTAATATCGTGCCGGACCGGCGTGCCGATGTCGTTTAGTGGGACGCGCCACACGGAACCATCAAGGGTCGTGATCGACCAACCGTCGATCGTCCGCGCACGCTCGCGGACCACTTCTGATGTGATGCCGATGTTGATTGAAAGACCGTCGAGATCCGGATGGCGTTCCAGGCAACTGACCAAGGCACGCGCGTGTACCTCGGGGTTGAGAAAACATTCGGAGACCGGCACCCCGTAGCACGCCGCCGCATACGAGGTGTCGATCAAGGGCACCACAGGAACACGATCGGGCCTTCGCCCTCGCATTGCTGCTTCGCTCCGTTCACGTGACGTCATTACTGTTCCACTGCCCGGCCCCGGGTTGCGCCGGGCCCCGGTATCATGGTCGGCAGGCACTTGCTCATACACCGCGCGATCCGGCCGTTTGCTGTCAAATCCCAAAATGAAGAGGCATCGTTTGAGTTAGGAATTCTGACCCGATTCGGCTCCATCCCTTCTGCCGGCCTGCTCCCTATTTCCGGGGAGCGGGCAGCACGGCATGCAGTGCGAGCTGTAACACCTCGGCCAGATGGTAGGCGCGCCGGCCGGTGCTTTGCAGGATCTGTTCGCGGCAACTGAACCCATCCGTCACAATCAGGGTATCAGCGGTGGCGGCGCGGACGGCAGGCAGCAGCACGCGCTCCCCGATCGCCTGGGCCACCTCGTATTTGTCGGCATCGAATCCAAATGGGCCCGCCATGCCGCAGCAACCGGAGTCCGGAATGCTCAGGTCGATTCCCATCTTGCGCAGCAAAGCCCCCGCGTCCGCCGATTTCATGAGCGCTTTCTGGTGGCAGTGACCGTGGAGGACCGCTCGGCGCGCGAGCTTTGGTGGAGCATATCCCGGGGCGTAACGGTCGAGAAATTCGCTGAGAAGGAAGGTCTGGTGATGAAGTTGCTCCGCCCGCGGATCTTCGGGAAACAAGTTGCGGATTTCGTCGCGGAACACCGAAGCGCAACTGGGTTCGAGAACGACCACTGGAGTGCCCGCTTGGATTACGGTCTCGAGGGCTCCGAGGACGCGGCGCAAGTACCGCTTGGCATCATCCAGCATCCCGAAATCGTACAGGGGGCGGCCACAACACAGTTGGCGCGAGAGAATGCACGGCTCGAACCCGGCATGCTTCAACACTTCCACCGTGGCCCGACCGGCCTCCGGATGGAAATAATTGGTGAAGGTATCCGTCCAAAGAAGCACTCTCTTTCGTGATGATGCTTCCGCAGTAAGTTGTGGGTACACGGTTTGGTCTGTCAATGGGATCCTATGGCCGTGGGCCCAACTTCGGAAAGTTTGCGGAGCTAACCGGGGAAACTGGCGAGCCGCGGGAATGTTTAAGAGCTTCTTGAACGCCTGCCGCAAACCGGGCGCATTGATAAGCTCATTCGAGATTCCCGGTGCGATCGAACCCAGTCGCGCCCACTTGTCGATCCAGCCAAAAGCGTAGGCGCGGAGCGGGCGCAGCCGGTTTTCGTAGTAGTGGGAAAGGAATTCGGCCTTATACGTGGCAATATCCACGTTCACAGGGCACTCGCCCTTACACGCTTTGCAGGCGAGGCACAGTTCGAGTGACTCCTTCACGTGCTCATCTTTCCAGCCGTCTTTCACGACCTCTCCTTGGAGCAACTCGAAAAGCATGCGCGCGCGGCCGCGCGTGCTGTGTTCCTCTTCGAGAGTGGCCCGGTAGCTGGGGCACATCGTGCCGGCGTCGCCCTTGCGGCACGCACCGATGCCGATACAGCGCAGCATGGCTCTTGAAAAGGAGCCCTCGTCATCGGGGAACTTGAAATGCGTGCTGGTTTGCAAGGGTTGGTAATCCGCGCCCAGCCGCAGGTCCTCAGCGGGCAGATATGGATCCACGACTTTGTGCGGATTCATTTTCCCGTCCGGATCCCACAGAGTTTTGAACCTGCGAAAGGCTTTTATCAATTCGGGGCCGAACATTTTCGGCAGCAGGCTGCCACGAGCCTGTCCATCGCCATGCTCTCCCGAAAGCGAGCCGCCATAACTCAGGACCAAATCGGCGGCCCGGTCGATGAAATCGGTGAACTTGCGAATGCCCGGTTCACTAAGCAGGTCGAAGCTCACTTGCATGTGGATGCAACCATGCCCAAAATGGCCGTAGAATCCGGCCTGGTAGCGGAACTCGTCGAGAAGCTTCCGAAGGTCGCGCAGGTAGGCGCCTAGCTTTTCGGGCGCCACCGCGGTGTCTTCCCACCCTTCCCACATCAACGACGCTCCGGGCGTGAATTGCGCGCCGCGTGGTCCAGCCTCACGCACCTGCCAGACGGCTTTGGCTTCGGCTTTGGTATAGAGCCGCATGGTGGGCCCGCCCGCCCCACGGCGAAGGCCTTCCATCATGTGGCGAGCCCGGCTTTCGGCTTCGCCCGCGTCGTTTGAGCCGAACTCGACCAGGAGAATTCCACCTCCTTTCGGCATCAGTTCGACGCCCGTTGTGCCTTTCTTGGCCAGAGTATCGATCATCTTCCCCTCGAGCCCTTCGAGCGCGATGGGACCGAACTCGAGAATTTGCGGGACATCGTCGGCGGCGAGATAGGGGTCGTCATAGCCAAGCCCGACAAGCCAGCGCTGTTGAGGACTGTCAATGAGCATCAACCGGGCAGCGAGGACCGTGACGCACGTGCCTTCTGTCCCCACGAGCGCGCGCGCCAAATGGAATCCATTCTCAGGTAGGAGCTCATCGAGGTTGTACCCGGAGACCCGCCGGGGAATTCGAGGATATCGTTCCTGCACCTGCGGCGCGTAGGCGTCTCTAATTTCTGCGAGGCCCTGGTAAATCCCGGCGCGACGCCCGCCCTCGCTGAGGATCGACTGGAGATCGCTGGGGCTCGTGCGGCCCACCTTCATCCGGGTGCCGTCATAAAGCAAGATGTCGAGTTCCTCGACATTATCGACGGTCTTTCCTCCCATCAACGAGTGTGTGCCGCAGGAGTTGTTCCCGATCATGCCCCCCAGGGTGCACCGGCTGTGCGTGGCAGGGTCGGGCGCGAAGGTGAGCCGATGCGTTTCGGCCTGGTTACGCAGGACGTCAAGCACCACTCCGGGCTGCACGCGGGCATATCGCTGGGCGGGATCGAGTTCCAGGACCTTGTTCATGTACTTGCTGAAGTCGATCACCAGGGCGACGTTACAGCACTGTCCGGCCAAGCTCGTCCCGGCTCCTCGCGACAAGATGGGCGCCCCGAACTGTCGGGCGGCCGCGACGGCTGAGATAACGTCGTCGGTGTCTCGGGGTACGACCAGGCCGATGGGGATTTGGCGGTAGTTCGACGCGTCGGTCGAGTAGAGCGCTCGGCTCCCGGCATCGAAGCGGACCTCTCCGCGAATGCTTTTTCGCAGTTCACTCTCGAGAGCGCGAGCCTCTCGAAACGCGTCAACCGGCTTTCCGTGTGAGCTCAGCGGTAGGTTGTCCATGGTGGAAATCAGCAAGGCCTTGCGGATCGCGAAAACAGCCGCACGGCGGGGGCTCTCCGCGAGTCGAGGCAATTCTAATCAGCTCGCAATCGGTTTCTGCTCCATGCCCGCCGCCGACGGCGTCAATCGTTCCAGCGCCGCCATCACACCACCCTCTCGATGCGGCACACGGGCGAGGCGAAGGCCCATTTCGACTCCGCCGAGAGTTCCCAGGAGCATTAAGTCGTTGAAGCTGCCGAGATGCCCAATCCGAAAAGCCTTGCCCTGCAACTTCGAGAGCCCCGCGCCGAGTGACATGTCGAAATTGTTGAGGATGACTTTTCTGAGATTGTCCGCGTTGTGGCCTTCCGGTGTGAACACCGCAGTCACGGTGCTGGAGTACTCTTCCGGCGCCTCGCAGACGATCTCAAGACCCCACCGAGAAACGGCAGCGCGTGTGGCCTGCGCGTGACGCTCATGGCGGCGAAACACATTCTCCAAGCCCTCTTCCTCGAGCATGTGAATGGATTCCCGCAAACCGTAGAGGAGATTGGTGGGCGGCGTGTAGGGGAAGAATCCAGCCTTGTTCTGTTTCAGAATGTCCTGCCAGTCCCAGTAAGCCCGCGCCATCCGGGCGCTTTCGTTGGCGCGCAGCGCCTTCTCGGAAACCGCGTTGAAGCTCAAGCCCGGCGGCAGCATCAGCCCTTTTTGCGAGCCGGCAATCGTAACGTCAATGCCCCACTCGTCGTGTCGAAGGTCTATCGCTCCCAACGACGAGATGGCGTCGACGATCAATAGGGCAGGGTGACGCGCTCCGTCCATGATGTTTCGGACCTCCGCAATCCGGCTGGTGGCGCCGGTGGAGGTTTCATTCTGGACGACCATCACGGCCTTAATCTGGTGCGCCGCATCGGCGGCGAGCCGCGCTTCGAGCTGCTGGAGATCCGCGCCCCTTCGCCAGTTTCCCGGCACGCAATCAACATCTAACCCGAGGCTTTGCGCCATGCGCCGCCAAAGATCCGCAAAGTGCCCCACATCAAACATCAGGACGCGGTCACCGGGGGACAACGAGTTGACGATGGCAGCCTCCCAGGCGCCCGTTCCTGAACCCGGATACATGATGACGGGACCGCTAGTCTTGAAAATGGGGCGAATCCCTTCCAGTACTTCCAAGGATAACTCAGCAAACTCCGGGCCGCGGTGGTCGATGACCGGGCGATCCATGGCTCGGAGGATCCGGTCAGGGCAATTGGTTGGACCCGGAATTTGCAGGAAATGACGCCCAGTGTGAATCATTGACCCTCACTTAAATCCAAGTTTCGTGCTTCCTGACTTTAGGGTTCTGATGAAGTTCTTTGCCGTTCGGAGCCCCACCGTCTGCCCTCTTTGAAAACTGGCCTAAATATAACACATCCACGATTTTTGACCAGCCGCAGGCGTGTGATTTCTATTCGGTTTAGTTTCCTACTTCTCGGTTGGGAGTGGGCCTGGTGCTTTCGAGAACCAGGAGTGAGTATACGCGCACGGCAGGTAGCTTGAGTTCCGTCGGGTTGCCGGAGGGAGATACAAGCTGAACCTTTTCCGGCATGTCTGGCGTGATAAGCCAAATACTCCGGTATTTCTTACTCAGGACAACCTTGATTCCATCGGCCGGCTTGGGCGTATAGTTCAACAGATGCACTAAGGTGCGGCCACTTTTCGGCTCTTGAACCAGGTTGTAACAAACCCCGCTTGGAGCCTCCACTTGTACAGGTCCCGCCCCACCAGCTTGTAACAGAGTTTTTGCCAATTCATCCAGGGACGGAATCCGATCGTAGTAGATGCACTCGCCTTTGCCCGCCTTTTGGCCGAACCACACGGGTCGTGGGCGCTTACGTTCTGTTTCATCGTGCGCGGCAACGTCACCCGCAGCAAACAGCCTGCCACCGGCCGCGACAAAGCTCTTGAGAGCGGAGAGCGCATTTTCATGTACGGTTTGTGCCGTCAGAAGCGCCACTGCGTGGTACGGCGCGAGCCTTTCAGGCGATAGGTCGCGCTCGTAAATGACATCAAAAAGGACGCCGCGCCCGGCCAGGCCATTCAGCAGAGGGACGCTCTCGCTCCGATCATCCAGCACAACCGCTACTGGGGAAAGAGATCTCGTTCCGGTGTAAAACTGTTCGTGCTCCGCAAAGAATCGATTGTATTTCCCGATGGCATTCCAGATGACCATGGTATTGGGGTCGTTATCACTTAGGCCTTGAGCGAACGCGCCTTCGACGAATAGCTCCATGCCGATGCTGAAGCTCATGGCCTCTGCCAAGGCCAATTGCTGCCGAGCCTGTGACATCGGCGTCGTCTCACGCACCCCGGTCTCTCGTCCGCCGTCCTCGATCATGGCCGGCTTCCAGCCATCCGAAAGAGCATTGTGAATACGAAATAGACCTATGTTATTGACGAGCCATCCGCCCTGGACGGAGACCAGGCTGGACTTTTCCTGCGATATCCTTCGCTGCTGGACATGGGCCGCATCATAGAGGCCTGGTTCAACACCATCCTCGGTCGTCATGCTGTTCACAAGGCGATTGAGAACATAGGTGTCCTGATGGAAATTACCCATTAACAGGAAATCCTTCTTGCGCGCGGAACCGTGCCGATAAATGTCCTGATAAACATCCACGAGATGGTTGCTGAAATTATTGTCATAGATGACGCCGTCCGCGCCCGCATCGGTCGCCAAATCCACCCGCTTCTCCAGGTATTTGACCCATGCAGGGTTGCCTAAATTGGCCATATAGCGGGTCACCCGCCCCATTTTTGTGTAGTCACCCGCGCCGTAGGGAACGGGTTTGCCATCGCCACCGATCTGAAGCCAATTGCGCGACTCGGGAACGCGCTCGAACATGTCTTCCCAGAACATATTCGCAATCGATTCGTACGCCATGACGTGGATCCCCTGGCGATGACACGCTTCAATATATCGACGCACTTGCTCCTGGTGGGCCTGCTCAGTCTGGATGGAGAAGCCGTTGCTGAAGGTGACCCACACCATGTTGATTCCGGCTTGGCGGAGCAGGGAGATGGTTCGCGTGTCGTACCAATTCGTCATGGCGAATAAGCGGTCGGGATCGGGCGGATTGAAACCCGGCCAGCCTGAGAGCATGGCCTTCGCCGTCTCGATTCGGCCACCGTCCCAACGCGCGAAATGTATGTGCCCCGGCGCTGCCCATTCCGGGACAGAATCCTTCGCAGGCCCAGCAGGCCAATCGGCTGGGTACTTGGCCCGTAAAGTCTCCTTGGCCGGTTCGGCGCCAACCTGAGCCGAAAGGACCGTAGGCATTGTTGACAAAACAAGTACCAATAAGAGCCGCTTACCGAGGACTGCCATTAAAGTTTCCCCTTTGTGGTAGCGCTTCCTTAGAGAAATGAGGCCGGCTACGCAGGACGACGCAATTGGACACCCGCGGTTGTGACATAGTATTTCGCGGTCATATTAGGCCGCTCCCACGCCGGCATCGATTCCGGCGATTTCAAATACTTCAGGAACTGTGCCAGAACCTGGGCGAAGTGTGCCTCGTGGCCGAGCCGGTAGCGGTCCGGTATGCTCACACGCAACTCATCGGCCAGGATTTCGCATCCGATACCGGGATAGACGCCCTGTAGCCGCTCGATATGGTCTCGCAATGCCTGCAGGACCGCGGCGTGGCGCTCAGGCCCGTTGGGCGCGACGTACAATTCGGGTCGATAGTTCTCTTTGTCGGTCTGGCGGACCTCGACGCGGGCGTTGGTCCCCCGGTATACGGCATGATAAAAGTCCACGCCGGCTGGCGACTCGTAATTCCACAGCACATTCAGCCGCACCTGGGCGCCCCGAATCTTGTAATCGACCTGATTGTTGCAGTAATAGTCGAATCGGTCTCCCTGGACGTAAGGGGTAAGAACCGCGGGAAAACCCGCGCCCCCGGTAACCTGCCGAAATTGAGGCGCCGTTATGGAAGTAGCCCACCGCTTGGCGCCCACCACCTTGATGTCTTCCCGATAATCGATGGCTTGATTTGGAAAAAGCGTCCACTGGACCAGGTCCACCAGGTGGGTGCCGACATCGGTGAGACCCTCTCCCTGCTCTTGGATATCAAAGAAAAACAGCGGGCGCAGGCTCGAGAGCCCTGCGACAGTCTTCATGATGTGATGGACGCTTTCCATGAAGACGCCGGGATGGTTATCCGAGGCCGGTACAATCGAGCCGAAGATCGCCGGGTCATTCACGAGTTCTCTCTGAATGATCGTGGTAATCTCGTACCGCTCGGTCATCATATCGTAGCCCACCAGGCCCTTATGATCGGCAACGTCCAGAGCGGACTCGAGAGCGTGAAGATCTTCGGCCCGAATAATCCAAGGCTTGTCAGCTAAGACATTCAAGCCCGCATCAAGAGACGCTTTGATCTTATCGATCTTGCCGCGATTACGGCCGGAAAGCACCACGACGTTGCCAAGCCGTGCGGAAAGCATCTCGTCGAGCGACCGAGGGCTGCAGTGGACATCGAGTTCCCAGTTCGTCGGGTGGTTGGCCCTGCTGTTGAATTGTTCGATACGACTCAAGTGCGCCAGGAGATCCGGGCCGAGAGGAGCGTAGATAGAAACGCGTTTCGCGATCCCCGGCAGCATCTCTTTTTGGACCAGAGCCGCGTGAAAGTGACCGGGATCGAGCGTGATAAGTTTAACCTCAGTTGAAGCTTCCACATGCTCGGCAACTTGCAAAGGCAGCCCCCCACGGCCGACTGTAGTCCGCGGTTGCGCCGCGGGCGGGGCAGAGGCCGTTGCAGAACCTGCGAGCAGAGCGGTTATTCCTGAACTCTTTAAGAATTCCCGCCGGTTAATTTGCTCATCCTGCATTATACCCTCCAGCGGGGGATTGATAGTTCAGCTTTGCCCGCCTTAACGTTTCCCTGCATCTGGCCGCACGGTTTTGCATGATTCTTGGGTCGTAGTGGAGGCGGATGGTCGCGCCGACGTCGCGGATCTTCCGATTGTCCTCGTTCATGGCTGCTCCGATAGCACGTAGTCGGTGCCGTAGGGCGCGCGCTGCGGACGGGAAAGCAGGGCGTTCGCCTCCTCATCGTTGACGTAGCGTTCCGCCTGCGGGTCCCACTTGAGTTCGCGATTCAGTTTCATGGCCGCATGGGCCAGCAGGCAGGCGGTACAGGAACGATGGCCCACTTCCGCCGGCGCTGCCGGTGGCTGGCGCGTCTTTATGCTGGCGAGCCAGTCCAGGTGATGATCGTTCTTCGGGCTATGGTGCAGGTGGATTTCGTTGTTCTTGATGCCGGCCCGGAGCATCTTCAGGTCGCTCGCATCCAGCGCCGCGTTGCGTGACTTTTCCGCGGCCGGATCGCTGGCGGTGACGGGCGCGCCGCGCGAGACCCAAATCCAGCCGTCTTCACCGATAAACTTGATGCCGGTCGGATACTTCTCGCTGATATATACTTCGGCGCCGTCGGCGTAGCGCGCCCGCACGTGAAACGGGCCATGGACGTCCCACAACCCCTTCTTGGGAAACTCCGCGCTGGCGACCATCGCTACCGGTCCGGTGTATTCGGCGCCCATCGCCCAGTGTGCCGTGTCGATGTGATGCGCGCCCCAGCCGGTGATCATGCCGGCGCCGAACTGCTCACAGCGCAGCCAGCCCGGACGACTGTAGCGATCTTCCAGGTTCGCTGCCTGTGGGTGCACGCGTTTTTCCGTGTAGTAAACCAGGGGCGTGGAGCCGAGCCACCTGTCGTAGTTCAAGTTCACCGGCACGGGCATTTCCGGTTCCACGTCCCCGGCGGGATCCACCGGCAACCCGATCAAGACTTGTTGCACCTTGCCAATGCGGCCATTGCGAACCAACTCGCAGGCATAGCGAAAGTTATATTCCGATCGTTGCTGGCTTCCCTGCTGGAAAATGCGGCCCGTCCGCTTCATGGTATCCGCCATCTGGCGGCCTTCCTTGATGGTCAAGGAAGCGGGCTTTTGGAGATAGATGTCTTTACCGGCCAACGCCGCTTCCATAGCGGGTTGCGCGTGCCAGTGATCGGGCGTGCTGATGCACACCGCATCAATGCTCTTGTCTTGGAGCATTTCGCGATAATCGGCGTAGGTTCTGATCTCCGCGTACTTCCCTGTTCCGAACTTCTTCGCGTAGGCCTGTTCCAGCAGATTCTTCGCGTCGGCAAGGCGGACCGTGTCCAGGTCGCACACAGCCACGTAACGGGCCACATCGCTATTTCTAAGGATGCCCCTGAATTCGGAGTCCCGGGCTATGCGGCCGCAGCCGATCTGCGCCACCTGGATCATGTTATTCGGTGCGCTCCGGCCGAAGACGCGGGCCGGGACAATGGTGGGAAATCCAATGGCCGCGGCTGCGCTTAGCGTGCCTTTCAGGAATCGTCGTCGCGATGTCGTCTTTTCGAAATGCATGACCTCACCTCCGAACTTCAGTGACAAGTGAAGAGTGACGAGTGGCGAGCGTACACGGCTCGTCTTACTGGTCACTTGTCACTTTTCGCTAGCCCCTGTTCTTTCCACATCCCTCCCATTGCCCAAGGAATTCCAACCAGGATCTGGTGGTACAGACGGCAGCAGAGGGGGCGTTAATTTGAATTTACTACCCCCGCCCCGCCGGAGCAGAAGTTACTGACAACTGAAAACTGAGAACTGAAGACTTCCTATTTCTAGCGCGGCCCCGTCTCGGGAAGTCCCACCCATCTCCGGAAATTGCTTGAAAACATCCGCGCCACATCGCGGTCGATTTGCTTTCGTATGACGGGATAACCATCTGCAACCAAACGGGAATAGGATTCGTAGAGGGCACGCGAGATGGCGCGGCGGGAATGCGCCCATTTGTAGATCAATTGATCCAGAATCCGCGCGTCGGAGTGCTGCGGGATCACGGTGGCGCCGAGCATCTCCAGGCGTTCCGCGGTGATTTCCTCCACAATCGAGGGATTGTTAAGGAACCACCAGCACCCGAAGGGCATCAGGTTGCTGAACTTCCGAGCGGCAACACACAGTGCGTGCTGATTTTCTCTCGAAAGCATGGTGACCAGGAAACGCACGCCTGGGTTCTCCACGCAGATACGCTCCACCGAAGCCGTGTCCGCATACCCCACGCTATCGCCAGCCTCGCCCAAGGCGGGGTTTACTCGACGCGACACGCCGATCATCAGAGCGAAAGGAATGCCGTGCTGAAGGCACGTAGGGAGAACGACCTCACGGATCAAACGGGTGCGCGGAGAGTCATCCGGATAAGTAAACGTGAAGTGCAGCGAAACCGCGAGATAAAGGGGGTGCATGCGGGCAATCCACAGGTCCAGGAAGCGGCGCGCCTCGCTGACGGTCTGCGGTGTCAAATCCGCGCTGGTGTTGAAGCCTGCCGCCGCCATCACCGCGTGCGCGGTTTCCCAACTATTGAGGACCGGGTCCATCCGCAAGGCGCGATGGAAACCCTCCGGGCAAGGTTCGTTCCGCTCCCATGCCGCCCTTTCCAGGGGGTTGAAGGGATCGTTGGTCATCACCAGTTCCGACACATGGGCGAGGTCCAGAACATGGTCAATGTGCTGTTCAACGGTGAAAGAGGCAAAATATTCACGCGCCTGTTTCAGGTCAGGCTGGCAGGGATCCAGCCCCAGTTTGACCATGACCGCCACAACGCCGGCGGCCGCCTCTGAAAGCGGCGTGTTCTTGACGAAGAGAGCGTCCCAGATCAGGTCAGCCTGCTGGGACTTTGTAAGCGCCCAGAATTGCTGCGGGCTCACCGGCGATGAGCGGAACAACTCCGCCACCAGATAGTGGTAGTTCACCAGCTCATCGATTCCCCACAGACACAGGCCGCCGAAACTGGGCGGGTAAAGGTGCGTGTGGATATCAATCACCGGAGTCCACTGTACGGCCTCCTCAACATTTCGTTGCAGATCCGCTGCTGTCACCACCTCGTCCACCTGGGTCATCGTTTTTCTCCTCAACGTTTCAAATTGGATGTTCGTTTGCGATCATGCGCTCGTGGTACTTGGCGGCCGCCCCGCCTTGGGGTGCGGCAGCGTCAGCTACCGCCTTCCTCTCACGCCACAACCATTATGCGCTTGAATTGCGATCAGGAAAAAGCGGCAGCTTCGTCGTCAGGAGGCGTTGGTCCATCTGCCGGAACGCCAATCTGCCGGAACGCCCTGGCAACTCCACGACGACGGCGCTAAAATGATCTCCATTTCACGCTGAACCGAGACATTACGCCATGCGCCGTGAACAGTGGGAAACATTCAAGCAAGCTGCAAAATCACGCTCTGTCAATCGTGTGCCTGTGTCACTTATCATCGACAGTCCCTGGATCCCCGGCCACCTGGGGATCAGCCACCTTGACTACTACTTTGACCCGCAAGTCTGGTTTCAAGCAAATCTGCGCCTCATGCGAGAGTTTCCTGAAATCATCATATTCCCTTCCTGGTGGGTTGAGTATGGAATGGCTATCGAGCCTTCCGCTATGGGGAGCAGGATTTGTTTTCAATCGGATCAACCTCCCTCTGTGCTCCCCGGCCTTTTCCGCCTGGAAGACTTGGAGCGCTTGACTCCCGTCGATCCGTACACTGACGGGCTCATGTCCATGGCCTTGCACCGCTACCGTACGCAGCAACAGCGGATTCATGAGGCGGGCTACATGATTCCGGTCGCCACCGCGCGCGGTCCTCTTAGTGCAGCGGCTTTCTTGCGTGGTGTCACCGAATTGATGCTGGACATAAACGACAACCCGCAAGCCTTGCTCAAGTTGCTGGCCTTTGCCACGCAAACCATCATTGCCTGGCTGAAAGCCCAGGTGGAGGTAATCGGCGACGGGGCGGAAGGGATATTTATCCTTGACGACATCGTCGGTTTGCTGTCCCGGAAGCAGTACCTGGAGTTCGCGCATCCTTTTCTGAGGCAGATTTGCCAGGCCTTTCCGAGGGATTGGGTGAAGGTTTACCACAACGACGCCCGATTAGACCCGTTTCTGGAAGACTTGGCGGAGGTTGGGTTTGATGTAGTGAATTGGAGCCACAACTTGGACGTCACGGAAGTCCGCCGAAGAATCGGCGGGAAAATGTGCTTGATGGGCAACGTAAATCCATTGCAAGTCGGAACCCGGGGCACGCCGCAAGAAGTCAAGACCTCTGCCTTGAACGTCCTTCGGAAGGCGGAAGGCCGCGGGATCATTCTTTCCATGGGTGGTGGAGTCAGTCCAGGAATGCCCAAGGCCAACATTCTGGCGATGATCGAGGCGGCGCAGGAATTCAACACGCGATAGCACTCAGCGCCTGCACTTACTGCGATGATCAGAGCCGTCCAAATTTCTTCACGGCTTCCTCAATGGATTTCAGTTTCTCGATGTAGGCATACATGGAATGTTCCTTGAAATCCATTTCCTGGGCTAACACCAGGACTTTCTGCGCGTCCGCGCGGGGAACAACCACGACGCCATCCTGATCGGCGACCACGATGTCGGCAGCCTTTACTTCGACGCCGTCGCACACCACCGGGATGTTGGAACCGCCAAAGCGGTAATGATGAACCGAGGTGGAAGGCACGATTCCGAGGGCGTAGACGGGAAAGCCGATTTTTTTGAGATAGGCCACGTCACGAACGCCACCATCAATGACGGCGCCGGCGAACTCGCGAGAGTACATGGCAGTGCCCATCAGGCCGCCCATTCCAGCGATGTCAATGCCGTCTTCCACCACCATGACGTAGACCGAGTCCTTGGAGCCCTGGTCGATCGCAGCCAGCATGCCGTTGAGAGCCTTGGGGTCCTCGTTGGCCTCCTTCTTCAGGAGGACGGTCACGGCAAAACCCGCAAACTTTGTGGGAAAGATCGGCCGCATCCGGTGCGACATGTACATCTTGTGCCCGGTCAACTGCTCGAGTGCGTCGGAGACAGAGGCAACTTCCACGTGGCGAAATCCTTCCAGCAAAACCGTGGCGTTCTCAGCAGGGGGAGTCTGAAGGCAAGTAGGGGCGGACGGATGCCCTGCAAATGGCAGCACAGCGGCCAGAAGAAGGGCCAGAACAACCAGAGCTTTACGGATGGTGCCGGCAGCGGCGAGAGAAAAAGTCTTGTTCATAGATCCTCCCGATTCCAATCGCAGAGGATTTTACCACCCGGCAGGCGCTGCATGAAATTCTTTCGAATCGATTTATTGCGGGGGAAATCCAGCGTGGACCTGTGGCCGCTACTTCGCCGGTCCATTGGCTACAGGCTTTTGATCACAGGGCATGGATTGCTGCACGCCGGGCTCACGCTGGTCAATGCACCCATGGAGCACCCCAAAGAGGCCGACGACCGCATTAAAGGCATCATCACTTCGAGGGAAGACGTCCTGAATTCCCTTCCTGAGTCTGTCCTCAAGCGTGGCGCTCTGGGCATCAGCCTAGCGGAGTAGCGATGCGACCAGCTATCTCCCGTTGCGCCGGTCGCGCTTGCCGCCGAGCGGGTCCATGCTCGCGGCGCATGCCTCGGACGGGTGAATACGGGCCGAGTTGCTATTTTCCAAGTACCAGAGGTTTGACAACAGACGTTGAGTGGCTTACCTTATCTTTCGCATGTAAGTGCGGCACCCAAGTGCCGATGCGAGGATTCACCGAGACGTGAGTTTCCAGACCTTCAAAGAAGCCGCTGCTTTTCTCGCCTCAAGGATTGTCGCATCGCTGTTTCTCTTGATCCTCACCGGGATGCTATCCTGCATGTCTGGCGCTCTTTGGCCGCCGCAAGTTCGCGGCATCCCGGATGAGCGCCCCACACAGGCTGTCAAACCCGCGACCTGAGGAGGCCGTTCATGCTGACCAAAGCGCAGATCAAGGAAACTCTCTTTTCCAAAGGGATGAAGCCCGGGGACCATTTGTTGGTTCACAGCAGCCTCCGCAGCGTGGGGTCAATTGAGGATGGGCCCGATGCACTGATCGATGCCTTACTGGAGGTTACCGGTCCAGAAGGCACGCTGGCAATGCCCGCATTTAATTACCGGCGCTACTTGCCCTTGCCCCATTTCGATGCGTGCACCACACCGGGCAGGACCGGAGCGTTGACGGAAATATTCAGGAAGCGACCGGAAAGTCTGAGGAGTTTACATCCGACCCACTCGGTCACGGCTCAAGGCAAGCGGGCGGCTGAACTTCTGGCCGACCATCACAAATTCCCGGCGTTTGGGGTTGGTTCCCCGATTGACCGGATGGCGCAGGCTGGTGGCTACGTGCTGCTGCTGGGAGTCACGCACTTGGCCAACTCATGTATTCACGTAGGTGAATCACATGCCGGCCGCACGAAATTCTATTGGGAAGAAGGACCCTTGCCCATCGTCAAGATGCTGACGCCCGGAGGCAAGATCATCGATCACCCACTGGACTGTTCGGCCAGTTGCTCCATGGCCTTCAACGCGGTGGAATATCCGATGCGGAGCAAGAACATGATCACCGACCTCACCCTCGGTGAAGCTCTGTGCTTCCTTATGAAGGGGAAGGACGTTGTGGATAGCGTGGTGGAAATGATCGGCGAAAAGCCGGACGTGCTCCTGTGCAACCGCGCCCATTGCCGCCCTTGTTCCATGGCCAGGCGCCACGTCCTCGATCACCAAGCGGGTAGGCTCCAATAGCGGTAGCGTTTCGGGCGCCCGGATTGGTCCCGCCTAACCGCCCATTTCATCCACGTTCAGCACCCAAAAGCCAACCCGGTCTTTTCGATTTCACGCAAGATTCGATCGTTCAATTCATTCACGTAATCCACGGCATAACGGTCGGGAGTGAAGCCGGCATTACGGCAGCGTGCGTTTGAAAGGAGTCCTCTTGCCTGCAAGAGCCGCTTTTCACAGTATAGAAACAGTTCCATGTTCTGAAGGGAAAAAACGATTTGCGGCAGTGCTTTCTCGAAAAGCTGGAAAGCCTCGGCGATCTTGTTTCCTCTGCGCAGGTCAAACACGCGATTGAGAATGTCGGCGATCGCCAAGCCCGGCATGACTCCACAAATTCCCGCCGGAATCAGTTCCATCATGTAAAGCCCGCCCCAACCCTCCAGAATCCCAATCTCGTCCTTCGTCGCCTCACGAATGGCGCTGACTTTTGCCGCCAGCAAGGGTTCTTCCAGTTTCAGATATCGGAAATTTGAACACTCAGCCCTCAGCCGGACCACAAAATCCACGCCCACAGTCGGCCCGCCGGGATTGAAGTCCTGAACCAGACAGGGGACATCGACTCCATCGAGAATCGGCGTCAAGTAGCGCAGCAGGTCATCATCGGTGAGTGCAAATTGCCTCGGGAGTGCTACTCCTATCAAATCCGCTCCATTCTCGACGTGGATTTGGGCCATCGACAGCGCAACCCGGGAAGATGCGTGGTTGCTTTGCGCGACCACCAGCGTGCGTCCGGCAGCCTGACTGGCAGCAACTTGAACCACGCGGACTCGCTCCTGCTCTGAGAGCTTGTAGAATTCGCTCGCATACGCAGGGAGGCAAATCGCTCCTAATCCCCTTGCCACAGCAAATTCCACCATCCGGCGCAACGAGTCTTCGTCAATCCTCTCCGACTCGTCGAACGGCATGGGAATGATGGGAACCGCACCCGTGAGTCCCCTCGGTTTGCTTTGTTGCATGGAGTTCACCTGACGTTAACTTGGTAACGAGTGATTTCACTCTTGGGAAGGTAGTCCCATTTTCTGTTTCCGTTATGCGGATTCGGATTCTGCTTTCACTGGTCCGCAACCAATCCGGCAGCATCAGACACAGGTCGCACGAAGAACCAGGTTACAGCCCCCGCGAGAACGATGAAACTCCCAAAATACAGACCCCATGACCAGCCGGCCCGCGAGGCGATGTAAGGAGTAAGCATGGGCGCCAGCAGGCCGCCGACGTTTCCGATGCCGTTCATAATACCGCCCGCCACGCCCACGTGACTGCCCCCCGTGTCAATCAAGGCCGCCCAAAAAGGACCCTCAGCGGTCGCCGCGAGACCGAGGGCCAGGGATAGCAGCACCAGCATCTGGAGTCCGGCTGCTATGTTGGTCCCGACGTAGAGCAGCACGGCGCTGAGCAGCATGCCGGCAACAGCCACGGTGCGGCAGGCTGGGATTGCGCCGAGACGAGGAGTCAGCCCGTCCGAGACCCATCCGCCCAGGGGCAGCATGACCATCATGACCAGGAGCAAAACGGTGGTGTAAATGGCGCTCTGGCTTGCTCCCACTTTACGGATCTCACCGAAATAGTAATACATCCAATAGAAGAATATGTACTCGAAATAGTTAAGTGAAAAATATCCGGCAGTTAAGAGAAGAATACTCCTGTTCCTGAAAAGAGACCAAGCCCCGGCGTCCATGCGGAGCGTCGGCGGCGCAACGGTCTGAGGGGCCGAACTGCCGATCGGCCGATCCTGCACAAACCGTAACCAGAGTACCGTGAGCGCCGCAGTAGCGGCGGCAGCGAGGAAGAACGACCGTTGCCAACCGTAGCGAGCGATGAGCCAGGCAAACAACACGGGCGTGATAGCGCCACCCAGCGGTGCGCCGCTGATAATTAACCCTTGCACGTGCGCCCGCTCAGTTATGGGAACCCAGTTGGCATTCATGCGCGCGCAAGAGGGATAGAGAGGAGCCGAGCACGCGCCCAGGGCTAAACGAACAACCAGAAAACACCAGAAGACACCCACGTAGGGCGCGAGCCTGGCCGCTCCTGCGGCCGCCGTGAGAGCTGTAAAGACGGCAGTACCTCCCCCCACGAGCGCCAGGACCAATCGAGGCCCGAAGCGGTCCGCCAGCCATCCCCCGGGAGCCATCAGGATCGCGTAGCTCAAAATGAAGGCGGAGAAAATGCTGCCCATTTGTGTTTCCGAAAGATGGAAATGCTTGATCAACGTGGGGGCGGCGACGGGCATGAGCGTACGGTTGATGTAACTCATCGCACTGAGGGCCACCATCAGCGCGACTATCTTAGACCTGATACGGCGGTCCCCTGAGTATTGCATGGTGGATTTTGGCGCGGAACCGGCGTTTACCAGCCCGTTTCCAAGGCCCCTCCCTTCAGACCTTACGTACAGCTTTCTCCATTAGCGACGACCGGCAAAACCACATTCCATAAAGAGCTGATGCGGTGGCGCCACGGTTTGTATTCATCAATGATTGGATGTTACAGCATACTAAATAGCTCATGCCGGCAGTTCAGGTAGTCCTTGACGTTGTCGGCCTCGATAAGATACCGCCGTCCATAATCCTCCGCTACGCGTTGGAGCCGAGTTTTGGCTAAGCGGGGGCAGTCCTACTTCAAAGAGGTTTTTTGGGAAAAGCTCCATACCCATATCTAAGCTTTAGCTTGCAGGGATGTCCATGAAAACCCCCAGGACAGAGAGGTGAAACAGGAGGCGAAGACAATAAGCCCCGCAACTGCTTGCGGGGCTTACAATCCAGCAAGAAGTGTTCGACAGCCTGGCTAACCGTCCAACGTCCAGTTCTTGCGGTACTGCCTCTTCAAATAATCATTCGCCTCCGGCGCGTTGGTTATCCGCCCTGTAGCCGGGTCATACTCCAGTTTCTTCCCCGCTCGATGCGCGACCAACCCCAGCAGCATCTGCTCAATCATCACCCCGGCATAGTCAAAATCGCAATGCGTCTTGCTGCTGGTCCCGTGGACCGCCCCGTCATATTTGCCCTTACAGGCCGCAACCCACTCCAACTGGAAGGGATCGGGATTCAGGGGGCGGCCGCTTTTCTCGGCTTCCAGGATCGCATCCACGTCGGTGTTCGGCAGACCCAGCGCCGCTGGCAGGCCGTTCTCGAAGAACTGGATCGTGGGGAACCCGTTCGGCTCCGGCAGCGCACTCGGAAACGCCGTGAAACCACGCGGCAGCGGCGGTGGCCCTGATGCCGGACCGGCTGCCGCCCGTTTCGCCCCCGCGGGCTGTTGCGTCGGCAACCCGGTGCCGTTCACCAGCGGAAGCAGTTGCTGGTGCGAACGCCGCCTGTAATAGGTCAGATCCCCGTCGTCATTGTTGGGAATGATTATGCGGGTCGTGAAGTCGCAGAGGATAGTACCCTTGGTGCCTTCGAAGATCGCGCCATTGCCGATCTTGCCCACATCGATGTAGCTCTTGGGGGTCTCGGGCTTCAGCCCGCCCTGGTACCACACCAATTCCACCGGCCCCCTCCACTGATTCGCCGGATGGGTGAAGTGAACCTTTAGCTTCACCGGACATATGTCGGGGTTGTAGTTATCGCTGACATCCTGGTCGACCTCGATCGAGATCGGCGCGCCGGCGTCGATGGCGTTCCACACCAAGTCCATGGTGTGCGCGCCCATGTCTCCCATCTGCCCCACACCGAAGTCCCGGTACATGTTCCAGAACAGGCAATTCAGGCCATTGGAGCCTCCGAAGTACTGAGGGCTGTACGGATGATACGGTGACGGTCCGTTCCACTGCTCGTAGTGCAGCACCGCCGGCGCCACACCCTGGCCTTCCGGATAGCCCGGCCGCGGCAGTTGCCGGCTGTCCCAGCTATGCACGACTTTCAGCTCTCCGATGGCTCCATCCAGAATCAACTCGCGCACCCGCTCGAAGTTCGGAAAGGCGTGCCGTTGCGTCCCGTGCTGAGTGGCCACCTTGGCCTTGCGTTTGAGATAATTTGCACGCACCGCCCGCACTTCGTCCACGCTGATTCCCAGCGGCTTCTCGCAGAACACGTGCAGATCGCGGTTCAGCGCCCAGTTGGCGATGAAAGCATGGTGATGGTCGGCCGTGCAAATGACAACCGCCTCGATATCCTTCTGCTCCAGGCACCGCCGCCAGTCGTAGTAGGTCTTGGCGCCCGGGAAAAGCGGGAGGGCCTCCTTCGTGCGCAGATCGTTGACGTCGCAGAGAGCCACCACATTTTCGTTCCGCAACGTTCTATAGTGGGCCGTGCCGCGGCCCCATACGCCGAAGAGAGCGATATTTAATTTGTTGCTGGGAGCGGTCGTGCCGTGCAGCGATCCGCTTTTGAGGATGGTCAGTCCCGCAGCAGTGGAAGCAAAGGATTTGAGTAGGTCGCGTCGTTGCATAGATGGTCCTTTCCGGTACTTAATGCCTGGACACCCGCTGAAATTCTGCCGCACACCGTAGCTGTTAAGGATTACATGCCGTGTCGTCCCAAGTCAGGCCAGTAGGGCGAGCGGTGGAGTTGAGAGTATACACCTCACAGGCTCGGTCCGAAACGCCCAGGCCAGCCCCAGGCCAGCTTCGCATCCCCGTGCGAAGCCGTAGCACGAATGATTTTGGCCCGAGACAAAGCACACGACAAGCTTGCGGTGACCGGCAAGAACCATAGTGTGTCGAGCATTCAAAGGGAGTATCGAGAAGACGCGGGGCATAGGTCGCCAAAATTCAACCGCTTTAGAAGAGGCTTTGCACTTGAAGCCTGTCTGAAATTCAAATGAGCACCCTCGGGAGAGAGCCTCATGTCCAAATTCACTGGTTTCGCCGGAGAAATTTTGACGGGTTTCCAGGCTGCGCCTTGGTACCCTATCGCGAAAACAATTACGGTATAGTTGTCGAAGAGGTTGTCAAAGTAAGTCAGGCCCTTGATGAGTTCCGCCGAGTCCGTTCCATTAAGGCGGACGGGGCCAGGGGGTAGGTTCTTCTTCCCTTTGCCTTCTGCATCCGGCCTCGGGTACGGCGGGTGAAAGGGAACTCTTGGCTAAGTTCTATTGCCCGCTTTACGGGGCTTGGGAGGAGTTAAGTTGCAAAGACGCGATTTCATAGCCATGACGGCCGCCGCCATGGCGGATCAATCTGCCCAGGGTTCGGCTGAACAGGGTAACCGTACGCCGTCAAGCCGCCAGTCCAGCGCTCCCCTTAAATTGGCCGGCATGAGCCTGCCGGAACTCCGCCAGCGCTATCAGGCGGAACTCTTTGAGGCCTACCTCCCGTTCTGGGATCGGTATGGAATCGATCATAAGTACGGTGGGTTCATGTGCGCCCTCGATCACGACGGGACCCTGGTGAATGACAACAAGTTTCACTGGTTTCAGGGGCGCGGCATCTGGGTCTACTGCTTTCTCTATAACCATTTCAGTAAAAACCCTCAGTACTTGGAAATTGCGAAGAAGACGAAGGATTTCATGCTCGCGCATTTCCCCCAGAAAGATGGGACGTGGGCTGAACTGGTTTCCCGCGACGGGAAGATGCTCAAACCATTCCGCGGCGACCTCTTCGGGATGTACTTTGCCGCTGAGGGCCTCCAGGAGTATGCCTACGCCTCAGGGGACGACGAAGCCCGGGAGATGGCTTTCCGGCTCATGAAACAGCTTTTCGCCAAGCTGAAGGATCCTGCCGTGCCGGACCCGGAAACCGGCATGATGGGCGTGCGGTCCCAGGGAGTGTGGATGGTAACGCTTCGGACCGCCACGCAGATGTTGAGAAGATGGCCCGACAGTGAGATGGCCGCGATGGCCGATCAAAGCGTCGACGCGGTCATCAACAAGCATTACAATCCTGAATTCGGACTCAATACCGAGACGTTGAATTTGGATTACAGCCGCCCCAAAGAACTGGCCAACATGACGGTCTGCGGCCACTCCGTTGAAACCTTATGGATGATCATGGATGAAGCCCTCCGTCGCCAAGACCAGACCCTATACGATCTGTGTGCCGAGCGGCTGCGTCACCACCTCGACGTGGGTTGGGACCACATCTTTGGAGGATTGGCCGATTCCATTAATGTTAACCAGGGAGCCTATCAATGGCCGGTTGATACGCCCGTGGGCACGAACTACGAATTCCGCGAGGTAGGCGAATACAAATGGGTGAAAACCTCATGGTCTTTCGATGAAGTCCTCATTTCGACGATGAACGTCATCGAGCACAGAGCAAACGAGTGGAGTGTTCGCTATTTCAATCTTGCGCAGGACACCTTCGACAAAAAGATGTCTTTGAAATCGCACCGGCTTCCGCTCTTCACGAGTTTTGCCGAACGCCAGATGGCTTTCCGGCCGCACGTGGTGCGCCAGGAGAACTACCACCATGCACGGCAACTTATGCTCAACCTGCTGGCGTTGGACCGAATGATCATAGGGGAGGAATCTGCTGCGAATTTAAGTCGTCGCTAACAGAGGCCGGTAAACTGGGAAATCGCCGACGACCGCCGGCGAGTTCTCAGTGAAAGCGGCCGTTGATGTTTTCCGGGCGTTAACGGGAATCGTTATCAGCCCTTCGATAAAACCAGATGGCTCCGCTACGTGCCGGCAATGCGAAGGTGAAACCGGTTTGAATTAAACCTTTTCCCGCGATGTCTCTTGTTTCACCGCTTTCATCATTTTTGAAAATGTACATGGCGTTGGCATCGATTCCTTTCGGATGGATGGTGAGCGTTTCTTCCTTCGACGCCGGCAAACGGATCCCTTGGACAAGTCCGTGGCCTTTTTCAGGGTTGTCAAACTGCCAAGCGACCCATTGATCAGCACTGCGGTGGAATGGCGTATGCGGATAGTAATCGCCATATAGTATCAGGTCGGATGCTCGGCGCCAGATGGCGATCATCTTCTTGGACAAAGCATAATCGTAATTGTCCTGTTTGATGTCCATTCCCAGAGCCAACATGGGGGCCATGGCGCAGTGGTAGGAGTAGCTGTCGAGTTGTTTGTTGAAGCGGCCCTCCCCGCTGACATCCCAGGAAAGTGTAGTTTCTTTGAAAAAAGGCAGCCACTCAAACAGCGTCTGGTGAAATGACAGCTTTATTGGATGATACCCGTATCCATAATCGGAATAGTGCAGGGGCACAGCACGGCGCATGGTTTCAAGATCATTACGACGTCCGCCGCTAGCGCACGAATCGATCCACAGGCCGGGATTTCTCGCCAGCAAGTCATCCCAATACTTCAGGTAGCCCTGGACATGCAGGTTCTCGTTGAGTCCCTGGCGGTCCTCGGCCTCATTCTGGCGCCAGTACTCCAGGGGCTCGAAATTGAAATCCTGCCTGTAGATCTTGATGCCGTTGTCTTTGATCAACCGGCACACATGGTCGGTCAACCATTGGCGGCATTCCGGGTTGCCCAGATTCAACAGACTGTTCTCATTATCCTTCAGCCGGAGCAGCCATTGGGGGTGTTCGGTGCTAAGTTCTGTGCCCTGCCGTACTCTTTCCGGTTCAAACCAAACCAACAGGTCAGCGCCGTTCCGGGCTGCACAATCGGATACCGGCTTCAGACCCTTGGGAAACCTTTTGGGATCAGGTTCCCATGTGCCGGTATTGGGCCAGTGACCCGCACACGGATACCACCCGGCATCGATCCACCAGACATCGAAGTTAAAGCCGAGCTGTTTGAATTTCTCGATATACCGGATCTGGTTCTCTTGTGTCGCGGCTGTGAATTCTTCGCCCTCATCCGTGCCGGCGACAGCCAGCAACGGTTTGTGTGGCTGTCCGTTGGGTCGGGGCATAATGTGAGCAAAGTACCACCGGCGCCACAGGTTCACTGCTCTGGACGCGTCCCCCGACCAGGACAGGACGGTCATACGCGGGGTGCGGATCCTTTCACCGGGCTTCAGCCGCAGGTTGGTCTTTTCCTGCCCCGCCCGCACATGGACGCCGTCTGCCAGTCCATCGAAACGAACGGCCCACTGTGCCGGCCAGCCGATGGCAAGGGATAGACCCCACTTGTCGAACCTGATGCGATAATAGGGGAATGCACCATTACTGGGCCGGCCTCCGTTGGGGGTAAAGCTGACCGAGTCTCCTTTGCCTAAGGGTTTCTCGTTAGGTGTGTATCCTTTCTCACTATAGAAGTCGCCATTATTCGAATACAGAACTGGCCCAGAGCCTTGGAATGTTCCGTCCAGGGCCAGGATGTCGCGAATGACCGGTGTGGTCTCCTGTCCTTTGTTGCTAAACCACGCCACCCATTCCATCGCCGGGTAATCGTGGTACTCCGTACACTCCACTCGAACCTGCAAACCGGTCTTGGGGTCAGTGCCTTCAAAAACTGTTTCGGAGCGATTGTTGTCGATGCGGCGTTTGCTTGCAACCGGACGCCATTCCTGCGGGATGCCGTGTATGGCTTTGCCATCGAGAACAAAGGAAATGGGAAGCTCGGTGGCACGGGAAAGGAAGCGTCTGGCCCATGCCTGGCTCTGCAACATGTCCGCGGGCTTTGGCGTTGTCGGTATGGCGTGTGGCGTATTGCTTGCAGCATTTGGTGTTGTTGTGTGGATCGCGTTTAGAGTTTCCGCGTAAACTGGACGAGCCAAACGGCCGCTCGCCAGCACGCTCGCAGCTAATAACACTGCGACTTGCGCGCTCGTGGTCAAATACTCACACCAATTTATTCGTTTGCTCTTCTCAGTCATAATAATTCTCTCTCTCCCAGCCCGTTGTGCTGCTTTCGTTGACGACCACTTGCACGCGTGGCATCTTCAATAAATTTCCGCAGGCTCGCTGATTCATGACTCCAATGGCTGTTGAGCCACTGGCCCCCCCCTTACATTAATGAACTCTATAAGTTGGAATTTCCATTTTGGTCTTCCAGAGGCTCCGAGTATAAACCCATTCGTCTCCCCGCGAACCCTTCTATTTTCTGTTGTCTATTTTCTGTTTCGCGCCCGGATTGTCTCAGCGGCACCCAACTGCCGTTATGTAGTCCTGAAAGCACGCTACCGAGACTTCTGGCTGTATTTTTTCCAAATACCGCTGCGTGCCGGGGCTCGCTGGCGATCAATTTCTCGGGTGTCACAGCTTGTTTCTCTACCCGGCTGGTACCGGCAACGCCGCAAGCGGCATCACCATTGCCCTAAAGAGCCGCCGACCGGGCGATTGCATTCAGAGGCGGTCGGGCGTATGTTAACAGTTGACCGAAAAATTGGAACGGAAATTCCGGATAATCGTCTTCAGGAAGCAGCGTCATGCAACGTCGCGCATTTCTGCAAGTCCCACTTCTGGCGGCAGCTGCCGCGCGCTATGCCGGCGCGGTCCGCGCCCTGCCCGAGCTCAAAATCACCGGCGTGAAGGCCATCCCCACAAGCGCCGGGTCTCGTTACCGTTGGGTATTCCTCAAAGTCCTCACGAGCGAGCCCGGCCTGTACGGCATTGGCTCGGCCAGCAACATCTTCCAGCCCGCCGCCACCGTCGCCGCGATCGAAGGGCACTATGCGCCATTCTGGATCGGCAAGAACCCGGCGCGCATCGAAGATCTCTGGCAGAGCACCAACACCTCCGCCTACTGGCGCAACAGCACGGTCCAGAACAATGTCCTCGGCGGCCTCGACATGGCGCTCTGGGACATCAAAGGCAAGCGCGCCGGGATGCCTGTTTACGAACTGCTGGGCGGCAAGGTGCGTGACGCCGTCCCGCTCTACGCCCACGCCGACGGGCGGACGCCCGACGAGGTCGTGGAAAACGTCCACAAGTTCATGGAGGAAGGCTACCGCCACGTGCGCGCGCAGATGGGCGGCTACGGCGGAGGCGGGATTATCCCTCCCGGAAAAGGCAGCCGGCCCGAGAACGGCTACTCCGGTCCCGCCTTCGACGAAGACCTCTACTTCGATGTGATTACCAAGCTGTTCGAACACATCCGGGTCAAGCTCGGGAACGAGGTGAAGCTGATACACGACGTCCACGAGCACCTCACTGGCACCGGTGCGGTCGAATTTGCGAAGCGCATGGAGCCGTACCAAATGTTCTTCGTGGAGGACATCCTGCCGCCCGAGCAGATCGACTGGTTCCGCCAGATCAAGAAAGTCACCACTACCCCGATGGCCATGGGCGAGCTGTTCACCAGCCCGCGCGAATACGTCCCGCTCATTACCGAGCGCGTGATCGATTTCATTCGCTGCCGCGTGTCGCAAGTGGGAGGCATCACGGCGGTGCACAAAATCGCGGCGCTGTGCGAGGAATTCGGCGTGCGCACCGCGTGGCAGGAAGGCGGCGACAATGACCCGGTGAATCAACTCGCCGCCATGCACGTGGACTTGGCTATCCCAAGCTTTGGCATCCAGGAGGAGAATCACTTCCCAGCGTCGGTGCACGATCTACTGCCGGGCACGGTGGAGCTTCGTGGCGGCTATCTTTACGGCAACGGCGAGCCTGGCCTGGGCATCGATGTCAAAGAAGAGGCCTTGCTGAAATATCCGCCCGTCCTGATGCGTCCGGAAGACGCCGGTTTGGTGGTCCGCGGCATGGATGGCTCGCTGGTCAAACCGTAGGAATCGCTGCATCAGCCGTTTCAGACTGATTCTTTGCTTGGGATCCGGGCGCTGGTCGCCGGTCCGGCGCAAGCCGTTTTACGAGAGCAAGACTTTCCGTCAGGGTTGCACATTCGTTTTCACTTTCGTGCCGGCGGGCGGGAAGTGTTTTTCGTACCAATCGATGGAACGGTCAAGGCAGTCGATTTGATGCTTGGTCTCGGCCAAGCCATGCCCTTCGCGCGGATAGCGAACGAAAACCGTCTCCACGCCCACGTCCTTGAGTGCGACATAGTACTGCTCGGCCTCGGCGATTGGCACATCGGGATCGTTCTCGCCGTGCATCAGCAACGTCGGCGTGTGGACGTTGGCCACGTGCTTCAGGGCTGAACGCTCCCAAGCGACGTCCATCAAGTTGCCCTGGTGCAAGAACTGGCCGAACTCCATCTCTTCGTACTGATTGTAATAAGTCATGTAATTATAGCTGACCAAGTTAGAAATCCCCGCGATAGGAATAGCTGCCTTGAATTCGTTGGTCTGGGTGATGAGCCAGTCGCTGAGCTGGCCGCCGTAGCTCACACCCTCGATCCCCATCCGGTCGCGGTCGATCCAGAGGTTGCGCCGCACCGCCGCACTGACTCCATAAAGCACATCCTGCCCCTCGTTTCCGTCCTGGTCGCCGAAGGCGGCGTCCGCAAACTTCTGGCCGTAACCGGTGGAGCCGCGATAATTAACGTTCAGCGTGGCCCACCCGCGCCCGGCGTAGACCTGCGCTCCAAAGTTGAAGCCGGGGCCGTTCTGGCCGTGCGGGCCGCCGTGAATGTTGACGATCAGGGGGTGCTTGGAATCCGCCGTGAAGCCAAGCGGCCGGGTGAGAAACGCCTCCACCTCGAACCGATTATCGTTGCTGGTGAACCACAGAGGTTCGACCTCGGCGAGCGCCTTCCCGCGCAGCGCCTCGGTGTTAAGGTCGGTCAACTGCTGGGTGCCGGTGGCGCTCTTCAAGTACATCTCAGCCATGTCGCGCGGGCTGGTATAGCTGTAAATCACCACGCCGTTCTTGCCTACGGACCACGACCCCACCGCGCCAAGCTCACTCACCACCATCTCCGGTGTGCCGCCGGAGACTCGCAGCCGGCAAAGGCGCACGCTGCCTTGCTCTTGCACCGTGAAGTAGACCGTGCCGTCATTCCCCCACATAGGAGGGCCCTGACGATTGTCAATCGCAACTCCAATCTCGCGGCGATTGCTCCCGTCCGCGTTCATGAGCCAGACGTGCGTATCCTCCATCGTCGTCTCGCGGTCAGTGAGGCCGCGTTTGGTTCCGGAGTAGGCGATCGTGGCGCCATCCGGCGACCAACGCGGAGCGTATTCGCAACTCTCGGTCGCCGTCAGCCGGCGCACGTTTCCCTCCGCAACGTTCAGCGCGAACAGGTCGTAATTGAAAAACTCATCCGAGTTGGGCTCGCGGTTGGAAGCGAACAAGATCTCTTTCCCATCGGGCGACCAGTCGATGGAGTGCTCGTCATAGGTCCCGTCGGTCGCCTGCCGCACCTGCCGCGCGCCGGCGTCAACGATGAAAATGTGCAGCCGGCGATTGTCGTTGAAATGAGTCAAGCCTTCGCCCGCCGTCGGCTTGTAAAGATAGCGCGTGATCACCATGGGATCGCCGCCGGCTTCCGCCGTCTCGGGGCCCGGCGTCGAGGAAACAAAGGCGATCTGCTTGCTGTCCGGGGACCAAGTTACACTTTCTCCCTGGCCGGGCAACGGAGAGTTGGTGCCCTTCAGGGGAGCAAGGAACGTTTGGGCGGAGCCATCGGGGTGAGCGACGATCAATCCGGAGTTGCCGCCGTCGCTCCCCTGGAAGGCCAGCCACTTTCCGTCCGGCGACCAGACGGGATTCGAGGTGGATTCTTTTTCGCCGCCCAGGCGTTGCGCCTTCCTGGTCGTCAGCTCCATCACCCACACCTGTGAGTACGGACGCCCAGGACGGTCGCGATTCACTACCGTGTAAGCAACACGCGCTCCATCGGGCGAAAGCGCGACCTTATCTACCGAGCGAAATTTGTAGAGATCGCTGCTCTGGAGCCGGCCGGTTTCATCGGCCTGAGCCGGCTGGGCGGGTGCAGCGACAGCCGCGATGGGAATGCTCAACGCAAGCACGAATGTCGTCAGAACGAAGAAGCGCGACATAGACCTGAAATCCTCCCTGTGAGATCCGTCTTATGCACATAGAATCCCATGGACGTACTAGCGCCCTGGGCCGATCTCAAGGGCGCCGACTTGGACGCTGACTCAAAAGCCCTCGTCCAACGCAACTCATGGCCGTCGCACAATAGGCAAGAATGGACAGCCTTTTGATTTGCGCCCAATGCATCTTGGACCAAGTTGCTCTCTCGAAGTAGATAGCTCTACAGGACGCCGTATTTCGTGTACACCTCACGAAGCGACTTACCTTCCAGGAGTTCTTTACGGGAGAGGTTTTCTTTATGCACCTTTTCCTGAGCCTGCACCAAAACAGCTTCTTCAACCTCATTGGGTACAACCACGATGCCGTCAAAGTCAGCGAAGATGAGGTTGCCTGGTTTCACGAGCACGTCGCCGCAGCGGATGGGGACATCATATGCCATCACTATTCCGCGTCCCATGGAATCGAGAGGCCGGATACCGCTGTAGTACACGGGGAATCCCATTTCGATGATCCGGTTGCAGTCGCGAATCTGGCTGTCGCACACACATCCCACCGCGCCGTTTCTTTTCGCCACGGTGCTCATCAGTTCTCCCCAGGGCGCATTAGTCCCGGCGAAGTCGGTTGACTGCACAACCACGTCCCCGGGCTTTAGAGAGTCCACCGCTTCGATCTCGAGCCCGTAAGGGTTATCCCCGCGAACGTAGTCGGTTTCCATCCAACGGACGGTCCGGGCGCGGCCCACGAAACCGCAGTTCTTTCGATCCGGCAGCAAGGGGCGCAAGCGTTGGTGCATGGCTTGATGGCGAAAACCCAGGCTATCCAGGATGTCGCACACTGCGGCCACGTACAGGTTCTCGCGAATGAACTTCACGATCTCAGCATCAGAAGAAAACATAAAGGACTCTCCCTGCTTGATTTCTCGACCGGCCGCCAAAACGGCCTCTGGAATTCACAGCGGCTGCTATCCGAGTTCGTTGCACAGCGAATTATGGCGCAGTAAATGAACCCCGCAATAAACCGGACTCCACCCTGTTCTTTTACCCCTCGCATGTGGCAGCCTTCCAATGGTCCGTCGCCAATGCATCCCCTAACGGGGAGAGAACGCTCACGCGGTGGGAGGCAGCCCAAACCCGAAACCACCACTCACCGGTACGGACGCACCTGTCATGAATGATGCGTCCTCGCTGGCCAGGAACACTGCCACGCGGCCAACCTCCTCGGGTTGGCCAATCCGTCCCAGCGCGTGGAGCGTTCCGGCTGCCGCTCGGGCTTGCGCGGGATTCGGCTGAACCTCAAAGTATTCCCAGGCAAGCCCCGCATCGATATATCCCGGGCAAATACAATTGACTCGAATGCCTTCCTTCCCGTGATCAATTGCCATGGCCTTGGTCAACGCGATAATCGCGCCTTTCGTGGCGCAATATCCCGCACACATGGGCTCAACAAAAAAACCGTTCACCGACGCCATGTTAATAATGCACCCTTTCGTATTCCTCAAATGGGGCATGAAAAGCTTCGAACAGAGAAAAACTCCCCCCAGGTTGATGCTGATTTCACGGTTCCATTCCTCCACCGTAGTATCTTCAACGGTTTTGTTGACCTGGATCGCGGCATTGTTAAAAAGCACGTTGATCCCCCCCAAAGAGTGGAGTGTCTGCTCGACCAGACCTTGCACCGATTCAGCCACTGCTACATCCGTTTTGACGGCAAGCGCCACGCCCCCTGAGGTTTCAATCTGCTTCACGGTCTCCTGTGCACCAGCCAGGTTGATGTCCGCAACGACCACCTTGGCCCCTTCCTTGGCAAACTCCTTGGCGCTCGCACGACCGATACCGGAGGCGGATCCGGTGATGACGACGACTCGACCTTCAAGTTTCATGCTATGCCTCGTTTTCGTTAAATGTGTTGAAGGAATACCTGATGAGGATTCGGAGCTTGAGCCATCGGCCTGCAAGCTCCGGAGCGGATAACGATGCGACCCGGCCTCGATGGATGATGCGCGTAGACGGGCTGGGGCCTTTCGCGCGTTGCATTATTGCACCCCGGTGCGAATGGCGTATTTCTTCGCGGTCTCCGGATTGATCTCGATCCCCAACCCCGGCTTCGTTGGAACCGCGACACGGCCATTCACAACTCTGAATGGTTCGACCAGGAGTTCGCGGCGGAGCGCCGAGTCCGTCACCGAAAACTCCAAAAAGGCGGAGTTCGGAATTGCTGCAATCAAATGCAGACAGGCGGCTACCAAAACGCCGGTTCGAAACGCGTGCGGAACGCACACGCGGTTTACCTCGTGGGCCATATAGGCGATCCGCTTGGCTTCCGAAAGCCCACCCACCCTGGAAATATCAGGCTGAATCACGTCAAGGTGAGCATCCCAGATCAGCCGGCGAAAGGCCCAACGGCCCACATCCTGTTCTCCGGCGGCAATCCGCAGCGAGGTGGAATCGCAGAGGCGCTGGTAATCCTCGATCGCCTCCGGCGGAAAAGGTTCTTCCATCCAATAGATTCCGAGGCTCTCGAATTCTCTGGCAGCTTGCATGGCCATCTTCAAGGTGTATCCGTGGCCGATGTCGATCATGACCTCAATATGGCGCCCGGCCGCTTCCTTCGCCGCCGCCGCGAGTTCAACATCCCTTCGAACGTCTTTGCCCAACGGGCCGTAGCCAAGCTTCACGGCCGTGAAGCCCTGCTCGACGTAGCGGCAGACCGATTCTCGAGCTTCCTGCGCCGTCTCCGGCATCAACATGCTGGCGTAAGCGCGGGCATCCGGGCAGAAACTTCCTCCCAGCAACTTGTGGACGGGCTTCCCGACGGCTTTCCCCAGGATGTCCCACAAGGCCATGTCTACCCCGCTCATGGCGTGCACAACCACTCCCAGGCGGCCGTAGTAATTGGTCTTGCGATACATGAGTTCCCATATCTGCTCGATGTCGAAGGGGTCCATGCCGAGCAGGATCTCTCGCAGGCCGTAACAAGTGCCGTGCGACATTTCCGCGTCAATCACAGCTTTGCCGACCTCTGGAGAGGTATCAACCTCGCCGTAGCCGACGATGCCTTCGTCCGTTTCGATGCGGATGAGCAAGTCATCCTGGGTCCCATCGGCGACCGCCTGTCGCACGGGGAGACGTAGGATGATTCCTTCCACATTGGTGATTCTCATGAAATGCTAACCTCCCTAGCACCCTTGCTATTGCCCGCACCCCAAAATCCGCTGAGGTGTGGGAGAAATGTGCCCGGATAATATCGGAATCTCTCGCCCGCGTTTAATTGGCTGAGGGGATGGTGGCGGAAGGAGGAGACTCCTTGGCTCCAACCAGGAATCCGAAGCGTCCCCGCTGTTTTCATTTGCGGAGTCTAATATCGGCTCTATAGTCAGGTTTGCCTTGAATGCCGAGATTGACGCAATAGAGCTGGCCGCCAAAATTGCCGGAAACCGGGTCGTACGATTTAGGCATCACCGGCGAAGGCCACGATTTGCCGGCGGAAGTCACGAATATATCATTCAAGTCCTTACCGCCGAAAGCAACCGAAGAAACCTGCTTAGCCGGAAACCTGATTCGGCGCTCCACGTTGCCGTCCGGGTCGTAGCGCACAACGCAACCACCATACCATTGAGCCGACCAGAGGAACCCTTCGGCGTCGACTGTAAGGCCATCAGGCAATCCCTCATTATCCGGCACTCGAACTAATACACGGCGGTTGCCGAGGTCACCCGTGCGTCGATCATAGTCGTAGGCGTAGATTCGCCGGGCCACTGAGTCAGCGAAATACATGATAGTCTCGTGCGGCGAAAAAGCCAGACCGTTGGACAACTGAAAACCCTCGTCGGCCACATGTACCGTCCCGTCAGTATCGACGCGAATTAGTTTGCCTAACTCATATTCTTTGCCCGGATCATAAAAATTGGATCCAGCGAAGAAACGTCCTTCACTGTCGGCAATGGCGTCATTCATCCGGCATTGGGTGTTCTCGACCTGATCGGCGATCAATCTCAGATCGTCGGCCCCATCCCATAGCCAGATCCCGCGGCTGTTGGCAATGACAAAGCCACCAGGTCGATTCATGCAATAGCCGTTTATCTCCAGCCCTTGTTTGACAATTTCATGCCTGTCAGACGCCTGATGATAGCGATAAAACCGGAGGGCCTCCTGATCCGTCCAATAAAGGCAGCCGGTATCGGGATCCCACACTGGGCCTTCGCCGCATAGATCGCCATAGTCCGCTACGACTTTAACTCGACTCATCTCTCGGCTCACCTATCCCCTTTCGTCGTAACTCCTTTCTTACATGGGTACCGCATTCGGCGACTCTATGAGTGGTGCAGTTTGGTTTTGTAGCGCCGGTCCCGCGCGGCGGGACCGGCACAGCCCCAAAATGCACCGATATATCGGGGCGCTACGCCAAACCAGGCTTGTCAAAATTACGCTCAGTGGGTCGGGCGTTGACCTGCGGCAGAGCCGCGTTGACCATTCGAAGAGCTCGCTAATTTGGAAAGCCATGACGCCAAGCTGCACGACTACCGACTCTATCCTCTGCGTGACATTAACCATCACGCAAGTGTAGAATCTGCGTTGAACGCGCGCGCCTGTCAAGGACTTTTCTTGCGTGACACCAGACCTGGTTCAATGGGTCGAACACTTTTAGCGGAGGGGGACAATTGTGGCTGGCCAAATCCGCCCCAGCCTGCTTCTTGCGCCCGGCATCTTCGATACTTCGAGGTGGTTCACTATGAGCATGGCGCGAAAAAAGCTGTTTTGCATTCTGGCTTGTTTCACATTTCTGGCCGTCACTTTGGGCAGCACAGTTCGCTGCCCCGCCCAGACTCCATCGAGAGTTGAGCCAGGCGATTGGTTTGCCGGGGATCCGCACGTCCATCGGGGTATTGGTTGTGGCCGTGCCGATGAAAAGGAAATGCTCAGCCCCCAGCAGGTCTTGGAAATGATGAAGGTAAATGACCTTGCTGTGGTTTCCGTGCTCGCCGATGCGGGCAATGGCGAGATCAAATATGCCGATCAGGACCTCCTCCAGATCACCGGGCAAGACAGCCCGGCTTCCATGCCCCAGCGCATTGTCCATTGGGATGCAGAATGGCACTATGATCCGCAAGGCGTCACGTTCGAGCGGAAGGTGATCGGTGGCCACCTGGTTCTTTTGGGCCTCAAGCAGGGCGGGCAGCCCTACGCAGAATACACTTCCCCAATCCTCGCATGGGCCAAGAAGCAAGGCGGCATCGGCGGATTTGCGCACATGCAATACCTGCCTTTCGGTTTCTATCCGCCCCCCGACGGCATCCCCCAGTCACTCGACTGCTGTGCGCCGCTCGAGTATCCGGTGGAAACGGCGTTGGGAAGTTCCGCCTTTGTTATGGAGGACGTGCGAGGCGGTGATGCGGCCCTTCAGGCTTATTATCGACTCCTGAACACCGGCTTTCGTCCCAGCCTCGCTGCGGGCACGGACTATTCGTGCAACGATAATGAGCCCCTCGGAACTTTGCTGACCTACGTCAGGATTCCCGGCGGCAAGCTGACGTACGACCAATGGGTCGACGGTATCGCGCGGGGGCGAACCGTGGTATCCCGCAACGCCCACAATGAGTTTCTGGACCTTAAGGTGAACGAGACGGCGCAGCCCGGCGATGAGGTTCCCTTGCAAGGGAAGGGCCGGGTGCGGGTGCGGGTCGAGTGGCGGATGCTCAAGAACCCTTCTGCTTTTCCCTACCCAATGGTCGGGAGAATTGAGTTGGTGCAGAACGGAGCGGTGGTGGCTTCCCAAACTGCCGAGGTGACTCCCGGCTCAGCGACGGTTTTCGAGACCACACTCGACTTCCGCCAGAGTGGGTGGCTCGCGGCACGGCGGATGGACTGGCAGAAAGGTCACCAGACTCAAACCGGGGCGGTTTACGTCATTGTTAACGAACAACCCATCCGCGCCAGTGCCAGTGATGCAGAATTCTTCGTCAAATGGATCGATAATCTGATCCTAATGACATCACCAGGCGGGGCATGGAGTGGGTTTTTCCCCCATGACCTCGAGGCTGCCCAAAAGCGATACAAGGAAGCCAGGGCGATCTTCGTGCGCATCGAGTCAGAAGCGGAAAAACAGCAGGCCCCTTAAGCCGTGTAATGGCGTTGGGACTTTATTAAGACCATCGTGGCCAATTGCCCCGGCCCACCCCCCGATCATGGAAGGCGGGCAGGTAGTCATACGGTGGGATTACTACAGCCGTGACTTTCCTCAGAATTCCATTTCGAAAAAAGCAAGCCGCAAGCCGGGGATTCGGCTACACATCCCTGGCTCAGTCCGGGAGTTGACTATGACGAAGAATCGAGAGGTTCTGTTGGCGGTTGTGACGGTGTTTTGGATCGTGGCGCCGCTCAGCGCGCAGGACCGTGCAGGAAGCGTGCGAATCAGCATCAATCCCGGCCGCGAATACCAGCAAATCCAGGGATTCGGCGTAAATTACACCGGCCCCTATTTCCGAAACGATCAAAAGGCAATGTTCGACAAGCTGATTGACGATCTTGGGGCCACGATGTTCCGCGTGGTTCCTTACCTGGTTTATAGCAACTGGGAGGAAACTAATGATAACGACGATCCCAATGTTATGAACTGGGAGTATTACAACGACCGCTACTCGACGCCGATTTTCGAGGCCACCTGGAACGGGCTGCGTTACCTGGACTCCAGGGGAATCCGTCCGATGGTCGCCCTGATGGGGCCGGTGCCGGGTTGGATGACGGATGACAAAGCGCCCCCACCACAACACAAGGTGTGCCAAGAGAATGTTCCCGCCGGCCGGCAGGGGCACTTAAGTCCCGCCATGTACGACGAGTTCGCCGAGGAAGTGGTCTCGATGCTGGAGTACGCGCGCATCCAGGCGCACATCGACTTCGAGTTGTTCAGCCCCTTCAACGAAACCGATTGTTACCCGCCGGAGGGTCCGCGGATCGATCCCGATGAAGCTCCGAAAGTTCTGGAGGCTGTGGCGCGGCGGTTGAAGAAAGAGGGACTGGGCGACATCCGATTAGCCGTTGCTGACAACGCCGTCATCACGAACGACTACACCGACCCCATCCTGGAAGACGACCAGTTGATGAAACAGGTGGGAGTCTTCAGCTTTCACACTTACGGTGAGAGCTCCGTGGGGCCGCAGGTCGAGCGCGTCAAGGCCAGCAAGTATCCCCTGGTTCCCGTGTGGCTGACGGAATATGGTGACTTGAATGACCAGGACAAGACCTTTGAGAATCAGTGGAAGCAGTTTTGCTTGGCCGCCAACCGGCGCGCCCTGACGGCTCTCAATCAAGGCGCCAGCGCCCTGTTTTATTTCGATGCCTTTGACGATTACGAGGAGTGCGCGAAGCGGCTTTGTTATTACGGGTTGTTTCGCAGCGCCAGTCATGTCTATTCGCCCAAGAAGAGCTATTTCGCCACCCGGCAGCTTTACCACTTCGTGCGGCCGGGCTGGCGGCGGATTGGGGTCACAACCGACGTCACGGGTCTGACGATGTCCGCATTCCGCGGCCCCTCGGCGGATTCCCTGGTAATCGTGGGGGTGAAAGAAGGCGGGCCGAGCCACTTCAGGATCGAGTTGCCGCAGACCGCCTCCGGGCCCGCCAGTTGGGAGCTTTTTGAAACCACCCGGGAACTCGATTGTCAGAAAGTAAAGACGGTGCCCGTGCGGGAGGGCCTGGCGGAAATCGATCTGCCCGGTGAGGCGGTCTTCACTCTGGTCGGCAAGTCAAGCAAGGCGGAGTGAGCGTAGTGGCTCAGTTTGCTTTAGGGGCGGCGGAACCTGTCCCGATCTTATCGGGACGCCGCCATTTGGCGATCCCGCAAGGCGGGATCGCCGCTACAACACCAAACTGACACACTACCAGAGTAAGCGGTCTGGTTAAAGTTGGCACAAGAGACGAAAACCAAAAAGCCCCGCAACTGCTTGCGGGGCTTAGATTCGCCTTATTCTATGGGAAATTTATTGATATATGGTGCGGAAGGGGGGACTCGAACCCCCACGGTCTTGCGACCGTCAGCCCCTCAAGCTGGTGCGTCTGCCAATTCCGCCACTTCCGCACAAGAGGGAGTTCTCAGTCATCTGTTTTCAGCCTTCAGTTGTGTTTCCTCAGCCGTTGGCCCCCAACCGTGTGTTGCAAGGGCCCTTACTGATAACTGACGACTGCTCGTCCTACTTCTTCGCCGGAGCTGGCGTCACGGGCGACACGGGCGTCGACTCGAAGGGCACCGTCATGGGCGGCAGTGACTTCGCGGGCGCCGACGCAGGCGCCGTCAGGGGCGCTGACTTCACAGGCGCGTGCTCGAGCACCGAACCCGAGGAGGACCTGGACGCATGAATTGCCAGGGTTATGGAGGTGACTATAAAAACCACCGCCAAGCCCCAGGTGATCTTCGCCAGCAGGGTCACAGAACCACGCGGCCCGAAGGCCGCTTGGCTTACCCCGCCGAACGCCGCGGTGATATCGACGTTCTCGCCGCCCTGAAGCAGCACCGAGCCAATGATCAGGATGCTGGACAGGATGTGAATCAACTGAATTGCCGCCATCATGCTTTGGAGTCTCTCTTCGGGCGTCTCAGCCGCGCGGGTAATTTACCAAGGCAGTAAAGGAATCGGCCTTCAAACTCGCCCCGCCCACCAGCGCCCCGTCAATTTCTTCCTGCGCCATCAGCCCACCGACGTTGTCGGGCTTGACGCTGCCGCCGTACAGAATCCTGACGCCGTCCGCCCCGCTTTCGCCGAACTGCCGGCGAGCCAACTTGCGAAGGAAGCTATGCGCCTCTACAGCCATCTCCGGTGTGGCAGTGCGTCCGGTGCCGATGGCCCACACAGGTTCGTAGGCAATTATAATACGGGAAAAGTCCGCAGCGGTCAACCCTGCCAGGCCGACCGTGAACTGGCGCTCGAGGATTTTTTCGGTATCACCCTTTTCGCGCTCCGCCAGCGTTTCCCCCACGCAGAGGATCGGCGTGAGCCCAGCCGCGAGCGCCGCTTTCACTTTCTTGTTCACTTGCTCGTCCGTTTCGCCGCAGTCGTGGCGGCGCTCGGAATGCCCGATGATCACATGGGTGCATCCGGCGTCGAGGAGCATCCCCGTCGAGATGTCTCCGGTGTGCGCGCCTTCCTTGTCCCAGTGGCAGTTCTGGGCAGCCACCGACACTTTGCTGCCTCGGGCCGCGCCGCCGGCTGCGGCCAGTGCCGTGAAGGGCGGCGCGACGATCACTTCACAGTGGCCGGCCAGGGCCGCGACCGGCTTGATCTTCTCGATAAAATCCACCGCCTCCGCGATGGTCTTGTACATTTTCCAGTTACCAGCAATTACAGGTTTGCGCATTTAGTTAATTCCTTTGTGTTCGTTCTCAAAGTTCCCCGAAGGGGAACAATATCATTAGCCGTAGGTGAAACCTACGGAACGCGATGATCCCTCGATATCGACCCCGAAGGGGTCAAAGATGCTACGGAAAATACCTCTCATCAATTTTGATACCTGCATCAAGGAGTAATTTCCTGTACTCTTCTTCGAAGGTCACCTTTCTATGGTGCTCTTCCTGCTGCTTAAGATACGCAATAAGGTCCGGCTCATCATGAAGGGAGTACGTGAAGGCTCCGTATCCCTCCTGCCAAGCCATGAAATTGGGGAACACTCGGTTCTCCTTGATCCAGATCGAAGACGCAACCTTGATGTCCTTCACTAGTCCCGCCATCGGAATCGTTGGATGTAGGCTGAGCAAAAGGTGGACATGGTCCCTCACGCCGTTGATCCAGATCGGCCGGCTGTTTTTGTTCTTGATCATGGCGCTGGTATAGCGGAATAGATCATCCCGTCGCGAATCGGAAAGCACCGGCTGGCGGTCCTTCGTTGCGAATACAATGTGATAAAGAATCTGTGTATAGGTGGACATGTTCAACCCCTTCGGGGTTGGGTAATCATTGGGACACACATTTCCCGTGGGTTTCACCCACGGCTAATGATCTTGGACCTCTTCGAGGTCCAAGAGGGGCAAAGGCGCTGCCCTCTGGTTTTCATCCACCGGCAAGCGCCTACTGCCGTCTGCCTACTTCTTTTCGGTGAGCGCTGCCACACCGGGCAACGTCAATCCCGACAAAAACTCGAGCGACGCGCCGCCGCCGGTTGAGATGTGGCTGATTTTATCCGCCACGCCCATCTTCTTCACCGCTGCCACGGAGTCGCCGCCGCCGACGATGGAGACTGCGGAAGAAGCGGCAACCGCCTTGGCGATGGCCAGGGTGCCTTGCGCAAATTGGGGAATCTCGAAGACACCCATGGGGCCGTTCCAGACGATGGTCTTGGCCCCGGCAATTGCCAGCGTATATTCGGCGCGCGTGGCGGGCCCGATGTCCAAACCGATCCGGCCGGCGGGAATGCAGATGGTGTTCACGACTTCCGCCAGGGCGTTGGGGTCGAATTTCTCCGCTACCACGTGGTCAATGGGCAGCAGGAACTTCTTGCCGCTGCTGTGGGCGAAGTTCAGCAGCGCCTTGGCGCTTTCCAGCTTGTCATCTTCAACTTTGGATTGACCCACTTCCACGCCCTCTGCCTTCAGGAAGGTGTAAGCCATGGCCCCGCCCACGAGCACGGTGTCCGCGAGTTTCGCGAAGTTTTCGAGCAGTTCGATCTTGTCGGAGACCTTGGCGCCACCCACAATCGCCACATACGGACGCGCGGGGTCCTGCACTGCCTTTCCCAGATATTCGAGTTCCTTCTCCATCAACATGCCCGCTGCGCAGGGCGAAAGGAAATGGGTGATGCCCTCGGTGGAAGCGTGCGCGCGGTGAGCGGTGCCGAAAGCGTCGTTCACGTAAACCTCCGCCAGGGCCGCCAACTGCCGGGCGAAGTCCGGCACGTTCTTTTCCTCTTCAACGTGGAAGCGCAGGTTTTCGAGCAACAGGACTTCCCCGTCCTTGAGCGCTTGGGCCTGCTTTTCGACTTCCGGCCCCACGCAGTCGGCCGCGAAGGCCACGGGTTTGCCGAGAAGTTCCGCAAGCCGCGTGGCGGCGGGCTTCAGGCTCATCTTCGGATTGGGCTTGCCTTTGGGCCTTCCCAGGTGCGAAGCCAGAATGAGCCGCGCACCCTGTCCCAGAGCGTACTGGATGGTGGGAAGCGCGGCGCGAATGCGCGTGTCATCGGTGATCTCTGAGGCATCGTTCAGCGGCACATTGAAATCCACACGCATGAAGACGCGTTTACCCTTAAGCTCAATATCACGAATAGATAATTTTGACATGGATATTTCCTTTTTGGGATGTCAGTGGTGCGTCGTCAGTTGTCAGTGGTCCGTCGTCCGCTGCCAATCCTCCGTTGTCCCGAGGGCTTGCCGTTGGAAGCTGTCCGATCGACCAAAGGTAGGCGTTGAATTTGGGTGCAAGCTCATCGACCAGTTGCAACAGACTACGGACAACGGACCAAGGACCACGGACAGTTTGCTTCAGAGGCTCTTCGCCACGAAGCCGATCAGGTCCCTGACGCGGCAGGAGTAGCCCCACTCGTTGTCGTACCAGGCGATCACCTTCACCAGATTGCCATCGATGACCTTGGTGAAGCCGGCGTCCACCATGGACGAGTGCGGGTTGCCGGTGAAGTCTTTGGAGACCAACTCCTCTTCGACGAACTGCAAGATGCCCTTCATGGGGCCTTCCGCAGCCTTCTTGAGGGCAGCGTTCACTTCTTCGGTTGTGGTGGGCTTCTCGACGAGCGCTACGAGGTCAACCACCGAAACGTCCGGAGTGGGTACGCGCATGGCGTAGCCATCCAGCTTGCCCTTCAGTTCGGGCAATACCAGGCCAACAGCCCTGGCAGCGCCTGTGGTGGTGGGAATCATGGACAGAGCGGCAGCGCGAGCCCGGCGCAAATCCTTGTGGGGCAGGTCCAGGATGCGCTGGTCGTTGGTGTAGGCATGAATGGTGGTCATTGAACCCTTGAGGATCTTGAAGTTCTCGTGCAGCACCTTGGCGGCCGGGGCCAGGCAGTTGGTGGTGCAGGAAGCGTTGGAAATGACGTGGTGCTTGGCCGGGTCGTAGGCGTGCTCGTTCACCCCCAGCACGATGGTGATGTCTTCACCTTTGGCCGGCGCCGTGATAATGACTTTCTTCACGGTGCCCTTCAGGTGCTTCTTTGCGTCCTCCGCCTTGGTAAAAAGGCCGGTGGATTCGACCACAACCTCTATTCCCATTGAGGACCAATCAAGGTCCGCGGGATCCTTGGTCTTAAAAACCCGGATCGACTTGCCGTTTACCGTAATGCTGTCCCCGCCGTGCGACACTTCGGCGGCCAGAATTCCGAATATTGAGTCGTATTTCAGCAAATGAGCCAGGGTTTTCGGGTCAGTGATGTCATTGACCGCTACGATTTCAATTCCTGGATCGTCGAGCGCCGCACGCAACAAGTTCCGTCCAATGCGCCCAAAGCCATTGATTCCAACCTTAACAGGCATAAATAATCCTCCGTTGTCCATAATTATTGGATTGATTCAAAGCAAGAATCTTACGCGGGTTTGCCCGGTGTTGTCAAAGCCAGCGCTTGCCAGGGTGCGCGACATAAAAGTAAGCCCGAAGATCTTGCCCGAGGATCGTGCTTGCATATGGACGGTGAGGTCCCTATAATTGTTCTTTCCAGGGCAATTTTCGCATCACAATTGGGGCCACATACTCCGGGGGAGGAATTCCTCATGAATAGAGTTGGGATTTGTTTGGTGTGGATTTTGACCATTATTTGTGCGGCTCTGGCTACATCGTGTTCGAAGGGAAGCTCTCCGGAGCCAACGAGGCAGGCTGGCGCGCCGAGTCAGCCCTCAGCTCAGCCGGCAGCTCAGCCTGCGGCTGCCCCTGCCCAACCGGCTCCGGCCGCGGTTCCGGCCGGTGGCATCGCCAATGGCCAATCCAATCAAGACCCTGACCTGCGGTGTGATCTGATGGAAGTGAAGCGCATCAGTGGCGGCGCGTTGGTGGTCAAATGGCGACTCGTGAATGCCGCCGCGCAAGCAAAGATTGTGCACTACTACAGTGGGTGGAACGTACACGTCAATTATGCCGCCCTCTACTACATCGATCCTGCCGAAAACAAGAAGTATTCTTATCTCGCTGATACCGACGGAAATGCGATTGCGAATGTCTTCCAGGGAGATATTCCGGCTGGGGAGCAGCGTGGCAACTGGGCTAAGTTTCCAGCGCCACCGGCCACCTCAGGCAAAATCAGCATCAGTATTCCGGATTTTCCGCCGTTTGATGATGTTTCGATATCGCAGTGAAGGGGGAATACTTGACCAGGCCAAGCCCGCGCGGCTACTCTTCTGTGGTTTTTTGTCTCTGGGGTTTATTGATTGGACCTCAATGGCTGATGGCTCAAAAATATCAGGTTGACGACCCTATTCCTCCAGGTGCGAAGGGAACGATAGAGTCTATTCAGGGCAAGGTGGAGGATCTCCAAGGCAAGGCGCAGGACTTAAGTGCGGTCCTTCGAGACCTGGGGGCCAAAACCACCGAGACCGAGATCCGAATTGAACTCTCCAGCGATGTCTTGTTTGATTTTGACAAAGCCGACCTTCTCCCCAAGGCCATTCCTGAGCTTGAAAAAGTAGCCACAGTCCTCAAATCCTACCCGAAGGCCTCCTGTACCGTTGAGGGCCACACCGACAACAAAGGGTTGAAAGAATATAACCAAAAGCTCTCCGAGCTCCGAGCGGATTCTGTGAAGAATTGGCTGCTCGCGCATGGCGTTTCCAGCCCAAGGACAACCCGAGGGTGGGGAGCGACAAAGCCCGTGGCGCCCAATGCTTTCCCCGATGGTCGTGACAACCCCGAGGGCCGACAAAAGAATCGCCGCGTCGAGATCGTGGTCAAGAAAGGCTAAGAACCGTCGCGAACCTCCGAAATAAATTGCGAATTGATTTCCCGAAACTCACTAAGTGAACAGTATTGGGGCTAATCGTGCCCAGGTATCTGCCTGGGGCGGACTAGAGGCATCGGCAGGCGTCTTATACGTTGACTTGTGTTGTTCGCTGACTCTGCGGGCGGGTTAGATTTTTACAAAGATCTTCTGCCGGTAAAGATGCCAGAGAATGAGCCAAAACACTGCATACGTGCCGATGGAGAGCACCAAGGGATACCATTTACCGAGCTGGACTGCGAGGCCCCCTAAGAAGATGGTTGCAACGCCCTCGAAGCTGTATAGCTCACCCAAGGCGTAAGCGAGGATCGAATTACTGCCTATCACAATGAAGAACTTGGTCCACCGAGTGAATTTCCAATAATCGATAATAAGGTAAAACAATGCCATCAACATGAAACAGAGGCCCATGGAGAAGAGAACGTAAGAGCTCGTATAAATGTGTTTGATGATGGGCTGGAAGATATTGACTACCAATCCGGCCAAGCTTAGCACTACACCTATTACGAGGAGCACCCCGGCTTTTCGCAGGTCGGGAATAGCCGATTGCAGGATGTAAGAAGCGAATATGCCGGCCATGACCATGGCCCCAAAGCTCAGGCTACAGAGAATCCATGCCCAATAGGTGCCATCTTGATGGCTGCCCAAAATGAGATAATCCAAAGATAATGCTATGTTGTGATAAGGTTCGAGAACCGGTCTTCCTATCCCTGGAACTGGAACCCAAGCAAGTAGGGCGCCATAGACCGCCACAAGTCCGAGAGTAGCGAAGAGTTGACCCGAGACATTCACATAGAGAATCAGAACACTGGCGATCAGATAGCCAATGGCTATGGTCTGTAGTGTATTGCTGTAAAAAGCGATCTCCTTGAACTTGTAAGAGAGAAGATGACCTTGGATGACCATCCCCAACAACCATAAGATGGCAACCCGTTTCAGGATGTGTTTCCAGAGGTTGGCTTTTGAAAAACTCGCTAAACGGCGCTGAAAAGAAAGGGGCATCGCCACGCCCACGACGAAAAGGAACAACGGGTGGATAAGGTCGTAGAAGTGAAATCCCGCCCATGGGACATGGTCCAACTGCGTGGCGATGGCAGAGGTAAGCGGCGATTGAACCGCATCATTCAGCCTTAAGAAGACAACCCCAACCCCGGTAATCCATAACATATCAAAACCCCGAAGGGCATCAACTGAAAGTACGCGGCCTTGATGGGGAGGGCGCCTTTCGGGCGACAAAGCATTTAAGCGTTCTGTAAGGCCGGAAACAAGGCCTTTACCAAACGTAAGAATAGTTTCAATGGACACAGTTAAACTCCCTTCAGCCAAGGGCCGATTGCGTCATCCGACGGGCGGGAGGCCCTCGGGGTGCTCTTGGGAACGGAGGAACACGGCGCTGAAATCGTTCCCCTAAAGCAAATTCCTTCTCGCACGGATCAGCAAGACTCACCGCGCTGACGAAGCGTCGATGGTATGCGTTCCGAGGCCTGCCGGAAGGTTGACGATCCCCAGTCCATTCTCGAATTTCACAGACTGCGCTCTTCCGTCCACAATAATGTCCTTCACTCCTGAGACTCCCGGCAGTTCGAAGTGCCACTGTGAGGGGTGATCTCGAAAATAGGAGCAGTAATGATCGTCGTAGGTCAGCTTGAGGACTAGCGAATCGCCTCCCGCTGCGGCGACCTTCGCATGCATGAAGCCAATGTAGCCGTTCATGCTGATGTACCGCCAACCACTGAGCTGGTCGAAGATCTTGGGGAATTCTTCCGGGTGTTGCGAGATGCCCCGGTCGTGGCCGTCAGGAGGAATCCATATCACCAGCGGAGCGTCGGCCGTGCCGCCGAACTGGTTATAAATGGGGTGAGCCATGTCGATAGCTAAATCAGGACCCTGGTACTCGCCGAACCAACCGAAGCCCAGGCGGGCGGCGAGCACGCTGGTATTGTTGGCGAACGACTTGGAAACAGCGCCTCCTCCCGCCACCAGGGAAAGTGGCGTTACGCCAAACTCCTTCTTGAACCACTCGATGGCCCGTTCAAGGCGGAAGCGCTGGGCGGATTCGGAAATTTCTTTGCCGCGTTCAACGTCCCCGAACTCGCGGTACCAACCCACCTCAGCCTTTCCTTCATAAAGCGGCGCATCCCACCAAGGGCCGGGCGGTGAGTCAAGGTCGGGTTGCATGTGGGTCCATCCGTGGCTCTGGATTTCGAACACGCCGCGATGCACCCCTTCCTCGAGACCGCGGCGGGTTGAGACATAGTCCTGCTTAGTTCCAAAGGCGTCCGTGAAGACCTGCTGGAACGAGGGCACGACGGCGCGCCGGTCACGATCCACGAAGCCGGAGCAGACATTGACGGTCAGCAGGGCGTGGTGCTCCGCGAGAGGTTCGATGAGGAATTTCTCCATTTGCTGCTCGCTGAGCGTGGGGTAGTGCCAGTGCTCGAGCCAGGAGTTTGACGCGCAACCGAGATCGTCCATCTCGAGGATGGCGTCCTTGGACCAATCGTTCTCGAGCTGATAACCGACGGCGAGAGCAAGCGCCCTGCGCAACACCGTGCGCAGGGCTTGGTAGTGAACGAATTGCAAGGAATCGCTGCCGATCCATATGGCGTGGTTGCCAGCGCCCGGGTCATGCACGGTGATTTGGGGGGAGTCGCCTTGCGTGGCGAGAACCTGCGCCCCTCGCGCTTCCACGATGACGCGCTTCTTGTAGAGCTCGAATATCCATGGCATTTCCACATCGAAGACACCCCGAGCAATGAGCGCATTCCGAGGGTCATCATTGGTGTCGAGCGGGTTGGGCAAACCACGAAGAAGATAATGATCGGGCGCCCGCACCACGATGGGCTGGCCCGCGTCATAATAACCCTTGTAATGAAGGCCGAGGAGGGATTCCAGCACCGGCTGCTGAATGCGGTTCGACAGCGCCACCAGCCCGATGTTCCACTTTTGCGCGGCATCGGCAAGGAGCTCGTAATTCTGATCCTCGAAGGCGGTGGGGTCGGCGTCCCACAGGATGGCGCCATAGAGAGGCTTGCCGTCGTAACCGAGAAAGGCATCGGGCTCCAGCCGTTGCTGATCGATACGCAGGATGTCGAACGGGATCCCCCAATTTTTCAGGAGGGTGACGATGTCGTGGAACTCGTTGCCCCCCCGCACGAGATAACTCATGGGGTCATCCCACTGAGCGCCGATGATCAACAGAATTCGGTTTGGCCGGTACTGGCGCGGGCTAGCGGTTCCGAGCGAGGACAAAGCGAAAACAAGAAACAAAACTACGAAAGCCAAGCGTTTCGTTCTCACCATTAGATGCATGGTTCATACTCCGTGAGATTTTGAGGAAGCAGGGCGTCGATAAAAGCATGAGGGATTGCACGCTCCGAAGTTCGTCCTGACTCTATCGTAATCCACAGCCAGACCGCAACGAGATTAACCAGCGGGGTAGTGGGTCAGCTTGGCGTTGTCGCGGCGGGATTTACTAGCTTGAATGAAGTTTGACTCTGGCCATAGAATGTGGCGGATGGCTACATGAGCCTGCCGGCGGTCCTGTCATGGCAGTCCCACAACCCAACCGGGGAGTGAAACATCGTGCTGTCCTACATTGATGCCATTACGATCTTCGCCAGCCTGGGGCTGGTTGTGTACGCGGTGACGCGGGCGGCGGGAAAGAGCAGTTCGGGTAGCGAATATTTTCTTGCGGGCCGCGACCTTCGTTGGCCATTCATCGGCATGTCGCTTTTTGCCTCCAATATCTCCGCCGAACATGTCCTGGGGCTGGCAGGAGACGGTTATCGCATAGGCATGGTCGCCGGAGGGTATGAATGGGTGGGCGCATGGGACCTCATCATCCTCGCCACGATTTTCGCGCCCCTTTATCTTCGTGAAAAGATTTTCACCATCCCGGAATTTCTCGAACGCCGATTCGGCTGGAGCCTGCGCGCATTCCTTTCCGCCAATCTGCTGGTGATGAATGTGCTCACGAAAAATGCCATTGACCTCTGGGCTGGATCCCTCTTGTTCGCGGTGCTGTTCGGATGGCCCCAGACCCTGGTGATGGTGATCATGTCAGCCTTCACAGCCCTTTACACGATGAAAGGCGGACTGCGCGCAGTGGTTTACGCGGACATGGTGCAAGGGACATGGCTCATCCTGAGCAGTGCCTTACTGACCATCCTGGGGCTGAGGGCGGTGGGTGGGTGGTCCGGCCTGGTCAGCCACGTACCGCACACCGCGATTCAGATGGTTAAGCCTCTCAACAACGACTTCCCCATTACAGGTTTCCTCATCGCCAATTTCCTGGCGGGGCTGTTCTACTGGTGTATGGACCAGACAAACGTGCAACGTGTCCTGGGCGCCCGCACTCCTCAGGACGGCCAGCGGGGGGCGATTTTTGCTGGCTTCCTGAAGCTCATGGTTCCCTTCATTCTGGTACTCCCCGGGTTGATCGCTCGAGTTCTTTATCCGGCGCTGCCTCGCTATGACGGGGCTTATCCTAAGCTGGTGCAGGGCCTTTTGCCGGTGGGCCTGCGCGGGCTGGTGCTGGCGGGCCTGATTGCCATCCTGATGTCCTCCATGAGCGCCTGCTACAACTCCAGCGCCACGCTTGTAGTGCGGGATTTCGTGCTTCGATTCCGGCCGGCCACCCCGGAACGCCAACAAGTGGTGATTGGCCGCTGGGTGACAGTGGTCATGGCAGCTCTGGGCGTTCTGGCTGCTCCGCTGGTCGGCCTTTCGGTGACTATCTGGTACTACCTTCAATTCATCTCAGCCTACCTTTCCGTGCCCATGTCGGCGGTGATTTTCACCGGCTTGATGTGGAAGCGGGGTAACACCAAGGGAGCTATCGGAGGGGTAGTGGCGGGATTTTCAGTGGGGGTGGTCTTCTTCCTTGACCAGGTGCTGGGCTGGAAGTTGCCGGTCCTATCCCACCCTCTATTGCACTCGTTCTTGCACCGCACACTGGTGGTGTGGTTCATTGCTGCCGCGGTGATGGTTGCTGTCAGCTTGCTGACTCAGCCTGCAGACCCCAACAAAGCGACACGTAACGTGTGGGGGGAATTCGCTGCCCCTGGCAGGGGACTAGGTGATTACCGTAAATGGGCCGGTGTGCTCTTCCTCTGCACGGTGGTCCTGTGGTTCTCGTTCCGGTAGTTTGACGGTCGCCGATTTATGTTGCGCCCGGATGATAATGTCCCCTTTTGTCCCGGATAGAAATGTCCCCCTAAACTAGGTCCAAGGGAGGGGCCTAGGTGAGGAGGACAAGGATGGATGAGGGGGAGTTGAAGCGAGCTGCGGTGTTGTCACAGGTGGCAGGGAAAGGCTGGAGTTTGGTGCAAGCTGCCGAGCGGATGGCGGTGAGCTACCGGCAGGCGAAGCGGTTGTGGAAACGCTATGGAGCGAAGGGGAGCAAGGGGCTGGTGCATGGCAACGTAGGGCGGGCGTCGAACCGAGCCAAGCCGAAGAGCCTACGGCGGCGGGTGTTGGCGTTAGTCCGAAGCAAGTATGGGGGAGCGCCAGGGGAGCGCTTTGGTCCGACTCTGGCGGCGGAGCACTTGGCGCAGGACGACGGGATCGTGATGGGGGTGGAGACGCTGCGGGAGTGGATGTTGCAGGAAGGGCTATGGAGCCGGGAGCGGAGAGGGCGAGCGCATCGGCGAAGGCGGGAACGCAAGGCGCACTTTGGGGAGTTGGTGCAGTTGGATGGAAGTTTCCACGCTTGGCTGGAAGGGCGAGGTCCGCGGGGTTGTCTGATGAACATGGTGGATGATGCCACCGGCACGACCCTGTGCCGCATGGGCCAGGAGGAGACGACCTGGGCGGCGGTGGGGGTGCTGCGGGCCTGGATCGAGAGCTACGGGGTGCCGCAGGCGCTGTACACGGACTGCAAGAACGTCTACGTGCGCGAGCCCAATGCGCAAGAGCGACTGCGAGGAGAAGAGCCTCTGACGCAGTTCGGACGCATGTGCTGGGGGCTGAGGATTGAGATCATCGCGGCCAGTTCGCCGCAGGCCAAGGGGCGGGTGGAACGCCATCATGGGACGCATCAGGACCGGCTGGTGAAGAAGCTGCGGTTAATGAATATAGGTAGCCTGGAAGAGGCAAACTGTTATCTGAAAGAGAAATACTGTAAGGAGCACAATGTACGTTTTAGCGTAACCGCGGCAGCCCCCCAAGACTTTCACTTGCCGAGCCCTGGGGTGAGGAAACTGGAGAAGATTTTCCGGCTGGAAAGGGAGAGGTCGCTGAGCAACGACTGGGTGGTCAGGGATGAGAACCGGTTCTATCAAGTGGAGCGGCAGAGCCAGCATCATGCGCCGGCGAAGAGCAAGGTGACGGTGTGCGAATGGCAAGACGGTCGGATGGAAATTCACTACCGGGGTGAGAAGTTAAGCTGGAAAGACATTCCGGCGCGTCCGGTCGCTACTAGGCAAGAACACAAGCCTAGAGCACAAGAGGAGATGCCCAAGAAGAAATGGAGACCGGGGCCCGACCATCCCTGGCGGCGTGGTTACCGCGAAGGCCATCCGGGAGCTTTACCTCCGGTCCCGGCTGCCGACCCGACGGCGTTGGCCTCGGCCTCCGCTTCGCCCTAAGCGCTCCGCCCTTCGGGCTCCGCAGGGCTTCGCTCCGGCCGAGGCCAACGCCGTAATGCCAACGAAGACAGAGAAAGCATGAGAAAGACGAACACCAAAAAGGGGACACTTCTATTCGGATAAGGATGGGGACATTTCTATCCGGGCTTGACAGACGGTCGCCGATTTATTGACAAGGCTTGATGCAATGTTATACTCAGGAGCCGAAAGCGACGAGGAATCTCGGAGGGGCACATGGCCTTGTGCCCTTACAAACCCTTAGGCGGGATTTTTTTGCCGGCCCTCGTATGACCTCATCCGGGTTTTTCATTGCAAGGCTGAGGGTGCAGGGGTCTTTGCGGGAGAACGCATATGAATCTGGATTCGAAGTGGGTGCCGATGAAGTGGCTGTGCGGGCCGCTCGAAATCGCACGCCGAAACAAGGCAAAGAGCCTCAATGCTGACCTCAAGGACATGCTGGAGGCTTGCGGACAACCCTCTAGCTTGGAACTGCTCAAGGGAACACCCATCAACTGCCTTATCGTGGACTGGGCTTACGGAAAGCCCGAGGACTCAGCTCAGCAGCAGGCCCTAAAGCCCCTCCTCGATGCAGGTCGCCAGCTTGGGATCAGCTTTGTGGGAAAGGTCGCGCTGAAGGAGGGTCCGGGGGCTGCCGTCGCCGCTGGACGCGCGGCGGGACTTTCGGCAGTAATGCTCGCAGATGCATCGGGCCAATCCTTTGACCTCCCGGCCATTTTACAATTGGAGCGCGAAAAGGTCTCTGCGGAAACAGCTTCAACCATCTTCAGCACCAAGGAAAACGCTTGGCCTGGATTGAATCTCGATACCATGAACGGGGATACCGCCATGGCCGGCCCAACGGCTTCTCCGTGGGTGAATTCGAACGGGTGGTTTTCGTTGCTGGCCGGCAAGTTGGCGCCAGGAAAAACCATGTGGCTGGACTTTGATCCTCCGGATTCTTCGAGCCTCCTTCATCCTGCCAACTATGGCTTGGCTATCGCAGACAGCCGGGCGTATGGGAGCCGGTGGATCATCACCCTGGACGATGGGCTTCGAGCCGGACTCACGAAAGGCAATCCGCAAGCCAAGGGTGTTTGGGGAAAGCTGTGCGAAGCGGTCACTTTCTTCGAAAGTCACAGCGAATGGGAAGCGTTTGAGCCGCAAGGCATTTTGGCGGTCATTTCTGACTTTCATGGGGACAATGCGTACTTGGCCGAGGAGGTGTTGAACCTTCTCAACCGCAAACAAGTGCAGTTCCAGATCGTGGAAAGATCGAAGTCGCTGCAGGCGCGCACCCAAGGCTTGAAGGCCATGCTTTGGCTCGACAAAGAAGCCCCCAGCGCAGAACAGCATTCCCAGTTGCTCGATTTTGTCCGGCAAGGGGGATTGGTAATTGCGGCAGCCTACTGGGGCCCTCCGGAGGTGAAGCCAACCCGAAAGGACCCCTCGCTTCAGTATATGATGTATAATGTCGGCGAGGGGCAAATGGCAGTGTCAGAAGGGGAATTCCAGTCTCCCGATCAGGTGGCTGTGGATACGCATCTGCTGGTGAGTCGTCGGAACGATCTCGTGCGCCTTTACAACCCGGAATCGACGAACTGCCATTCGAGTATTGATCCTGGCCGCAAGAAACGACTCGTTCAAGTGCTGAATTACTCCTTGAAACCAGCCGATTCCGTCACACTCTGGGTGAATGCTCAGGTCGGGTCGGCAAGGCTCTGGAGGCTTGAAACAAAGGACGCTCTCACTGTCCGGGGCGTCGCTGCGGCCCCGGGATCAGATTTCGGACTCCCTCCACTCTCCGTCTATTGCGCACTTGAATTTGAGGGTCCAAACTTATGATAAAAACAGCTTGTTCCCGAAGGAAGTTCATTGCCGCGATGGGTGCAACGGCCGGCGCCTGGCTGGCTCGCCCTGCGATGCCCCTGGCTCGTACTGTTCCGGCAAGCCGAGTAGCGGTGGGGACGTGTCACGAGTACGGCCCGGAAGTGGTGGGCGTGCTGGGGAACATGTTCGATCAGCTTGGAGGACTGGAGGGATTGGTCCGGGGAAAGACCGTCGCTATAAAGCTCAACTTGACCGGACTCGCCAACACCCGGCTGGGGTACTTGCCGCCGGGAATCACCTACTGGGTGCATCCCCAGGTCGTTGGGGCAACGGTTCACCTTCTCGCCAAGGCGGGAGCGCGCCGCATTCGGCTGCTTGAAAGCCCGTGGGTAACGGCCGAGCCGCTGGAAGAATTCATGCTCCACGCCAACTGGGAACCGCGAGACTTCCTGAGCGCGGGGGCCCGGGTGGAATTTGAGAACACGAACTACCTGGGAAACGGCAAGAAGTATTCGCGCTTCTTTGTTCCGGGTGGCGGCCTGATGTTCAAGGGCTACGATCTCAATCACTCCTATGAAGACTGCGACGTCTTCGTGTCGCTGGCCAAGCTGAAAGAGCACAAGACTGCCGGCATCACGCTTTCCATGAAGAACTGCTTCGGCATCACTCCCTGCACAATTTACGGGGATGGCGCGCCCGAGGATGAACCGGGCCTTGTTCCGTTGGGCGGCCGCGGACCTTTTCATGCGATGAATCGCTTGCCCTCCAAGAGCGCGCCCCCGGCGGTTAACGCCAATGTTTTTCTCTCCAATGCCCCGAAAGACCCTGGGGGATATTGCGTGCCACGAGTGGTGGCGGACTTGGTGGCGGCACGGCCCGTGCATCTGGCCGTCATCGATGGGATCCATACCATGACGGGTGGCGAAGGCCCCTGGGTCGGGAGTCGCTACATCCAACCCGGCGTGCTGGTTGCGGGGACGAACTGCGTAGCCACAGATGCGGTCGGCATGGCGCTCATGGGATTCGACCCCATGGCGGATCGTGGCACTCCTCCGTTTGAAACTTGCGATAGCACGTTGCGGCTGGCGGAACAACTGGGCGTGGGTACTCGCGACCTTAACCAGATCGAGGTAGCAGGCACCCCCATCGCTAAAGCACGTTTCAACTATCGCAGCGTTTGATTTGCAGTAACGCTCCTAGTTGCCTACCTTAGCATCGCGTCGGCGGGCGTCCCCCCCCCATTCGGTCGCCAATGGCTTAGCGAAATCGTTAGTGAATATAGTTGCTTGCGGAAGTCGCGCCCTATCGCAGCTTAGGCCCAATGCTGTTCACTTAATGGGTTTCGGGGAATTAATTCACAATTTGTTCCGGGGTGACCCCCTCACCCGCCTGCGGGCCGAAGCCGATGTTGTTCACGGCTCGCCGGTTCCTCTCCGGCGGGCGTAGGCCCGGCCTGCCCGGGCAGGCTGTTCAATCGCTTCAGAAAACCACGTGCCCCCCAAGGGTCCCCGCAGGGAATTTAACCGTTCTTCTGCTCTGGATGGCCGGCCTCCGGATCACCGATGGTGCGTCCTTTCGGAGACGGTTACCGTATATATGGATGTATGTACCTTTCTTCAGCAACCGGCTAAGGGTGAGAAGAGGAAACAAATTATGATTGAAGTGAAGCCCAACATCACTGACGAAGCCAAGCTGATCCCCTGGTGGGCGGTCAGCCTTGCTGTAGTGCTCTTCGCCGGGATCCAGGTCCTGATGCACGTTGTCCTGTTCCGTCTTGACCCACACCCAGCCCCCTTAGCTTGGCGGATCTTTATCGGGTTCACGGCTGGCGCGGCACTCGCTTTCTTCGTGCTGCTCGTCGGTTATGTGAACCGGGATGCCAGAAGGCGGGAAATGAACGTAGCCTTGTGGACCGTGCTGGTGGTCTTCGTCCCCTATGCCATTGGGTTTGTCATCTTTTTCCTGATGCGGCAGCCCTTGAGGAGCACGTGCCCTAAGTGCGGAGCGGCGGCCGACCCGGTCTTCAATTTCTGCCCCAAGTGCAAGTTCAACCTGCATCGCACGTGCCCGCAATGTCATCGCGCGGTCCGGGTTGGCGATCTCTATTGCCCATTCTGCGCCCGGGAATTGGCGGGCCTGCCCATCCCATTCAGCGTGTAGAAGTCACTCGCAAAACACCCGCACCTTATTGCCATCCGGACCGTCGACGTTAACCAGCAGGTCTCGCAGTGCCTGCTCCAGATCTTCGCCCTTGAGATCGCTAATGGCCGACAGGTCGATGCCCTTTTCGGCGAGTTTTTCGTTGACTCGAGGAGGGAGCACCGCCAGAAGCTTCATCCCGCTCCTCAAAAAAGCTAACGGGACGCGAACGTTCACCTGCTCGCACTTCGGGCTCTCGACCAGAACCCTCAGGTAGCGGAGTTTCTGCGGTTGCGAAGAGGATGAATCGTGACCCGCGTGCGGGTCGGCGCCAGCAGTCGCGCCTCGATCCAACTTTTCCAGAAGCTTCTCAGCGTCTGCGGCGCCGATCTGACCCGCCGCCAGCATCTCCAGGACTTTTCGTGTTTCTGTTGACATGGTCATTATCTTCCTTTCTCATGATAGCTTCTCCAGAGCCTCTTCCACCGTAATCTCACCCCGGGAGAGTTGCTCGAGGACGAATAGATTTGGTGAAGGCGCCTGGAAACTCTTGTCGAGCGAAGCGCTGATCGAGTTCAACCGGTTCTTCACGGTTGGGTAGCTGATTCCGAAAATCGATTCCATCTTCTTGATCGAACCGTGATGGCGTACGAAAGCCATCACGAAAGCTTGGTCGTTCAGGCAAAGCTGCGCGAGAGGGGATATCTCAAAATCGTTCTCCATCGCCAAGTCGCAGGACGGACAGGTCATCCGCGTGACCTTGAGGGGTTGGTTACAATCAGGACAGCGAGCTTTGGAAATATCCATGGGTGACCTCACATCCTTTGGCGAAAGTAGCAAAACAAATTAATAAAGTCAATCTATTTATTAAGTTTGATAATAAATTTTAACTAGTTTTGATGTTTATGCTATATATAGATTCACATTCATTATGTTTAGCCCCAATGGTCGGGTTAGGTGGACAGTATTGCGCTTTGCCCCGGGCCATGCTGAGGAGGGTTCCTGTTGTCTAGGATTAGCGCCTAAGGCAATCGGGCGAGGAGTTGTTTCAGGGCATCGGAAGCAAGCACCGCAGCGTGTTTCGAGGCAGCAGGTAATCCGCCCAGGCCGGCGTCAATCTGCTCAGGCGTTAGGCCGGTCAACTCCGCAAGTGGCTTCCCTTTGATTCTTTCCGTCAACCACGAGCCGCAGGCCACGGCCGGAACGCACCCCGCCACTTTAAACTTGGCATCAAAAATCACGCTGTCCCGCACTACCGCCCACAATTTCATCAGGTCACCGCAGGCGGGGTTTGTGGTCTCCACCACCATCGCCGCGTCTCCCAAATCGCCGACGTTGCGCGGGTGATGAAAGTGGTCCAGCACTTGGTCAGAATACATGGCGGCACAATCGGCTAGGGATTGGGTGCCGGGGTCTGGGGGCTAGGGAAGAACAGCCGGCAGTTGGGAGTAAGCAATTCATAACTCACAGTTTCAAAATTCCCCTGACCCCTGGTACCCGGCACCAGCCTTCAGGGCACGACCGATCCTAAGAAGCAGAACCGCAGCAGGAGGACGAGCAGCACTCCCGCCCCCACCGTCAGGGCCACGCGAGGACCGGGCAACTTATTGACCTCGGGGATAAGATCTGACGCGGCGACATATAGGGTCACCCCCGCAGAAAGCGCCAAACCATAGTTGACCCACTGGTGCGCGACTGCCATTGCCAGGATGCCCACGATCCTCGATATTCCCAAACCGGCCACTGCCCACATCCCGGCGGCCCGGCTTCTCTTGGCCACCACCATGATTGACGCCATGGTGAATCCCTCCGGGACGTTATGCAGGATGACCGCGCCAAAGAGGACAATTCCAAGCCAGTTCGAGATCATGAAGCCGCACGCAATGCACACCCCGTCGAAAAACGTATGGGTCAGCAACCCTCCAAGTGCCGTATAGGCAACTCCGGCGTGCAGAAACTCCTCGGCATGCGTCTCTTCGCCGAAGTGGAAGTGTGCGGGCAAAGCGTGTTCGAAAACATGCACGATGAAATAGCCCACCAGAATCCAGATTGCTGCGCGATCCCCCTGCATGCGCTCAAAACTTTCGGGAACCATTACCGTTATCGCCGTCGCCAGCATAAACCCGGAGCCGAAAGCAATGAAGTAGGCAAGAAAGCTCCGCCGCCAAGGCCGGGCAGTGACAATGACGCCACCTATAATATTCGCCAGCCCGGCGACTATGCCCAATGCGAGGCTGATCCAGAGATAAGACATACAGTGACGAGTGATGAGTGACAAGTGAAACGGGCTTACTCGTCACGCATCACTGCTCTTATGCAGAATGCCTGAAGTGCACGATTTCACCATCGTGCACGATATATTCTTTCCCTTCCAGCTTGAGCTGGGCACGAACTCGCGCTTCGGCAAAGCTTCCAGCCGAAATAAGGTCCCCGAATTTCACTACTTCAGCGCGAATGAACCCGCGTTGAATGTCGGAATGGATTTCCCCGGCGGCCTCAAGGGCGGACGTTCCTGTCCGGATGGTCCAAGCCCGGCATTCGTCGTCGCCAACGGTGAAAAAAGAAATCAAACCCAAGAGCTGATAGCTGGCGTGGATGAGCCTTGAGATGGCGGACTCCTTGAGACTGTAACTCGCCAGGAATTCTGCCGCCTCGGAATCGCTCAGTTCAGCCAGCTCGGCTTCCACCTTGCCGCAAATAGCCGTGACGGCGGTGTGGGGCCTTTGTTTTAGTCCCGCTTCGACCGCAAACTGTTCGGCAGCATTAGCACGGGCCGCGTCCTTCTCTCCCAGGTTGAGAACATAGAGCATGGGTTTCAAACTAAGGAAAGTGAAACCTCGGATCACCCGCGCTTCTTCCGGTCCGAGGGAAGCCTCACGCAGAGGTGTCTGCTTTTCAAGGACGGCCTTGCACACTTTCAAAACTTGGAACTCCTTCTCTAGGGAGGGATTCTTCTGCTTCTTAATGTCCTTTTCGAGCCGCTCCAGGCGTTTCTCCACAATGGCCAGGTCGGAGAGGATTAGTTCCAGCTCCACGTTCTCAATGTCTCGCCGGGGATTGACCGATCCGCCTTCAGCAGGAATCGCTTCGCCCTGAAATGCCCGCACCACGTGCACGAGGGCGTTTAACTCCCGCAAGCTTTGGGATTGGACACCCGTCCGCGCCAATTCGATGATGCTGCCGGGGGTATCGACGTACTCGATAGTGGCATAGATGGTCTTCTCCGGGTGGAACATTTCCGCCAACCGGTCAAGCCGCGTATCGGGCACACGAACAACACCCACATGTGTTTCGGCCCGCCCTGCGCCGTGCCCACTCCCGTGCGCTCGGGTAAGAATTTGAAACAAGACCGTCTTGCCCACTTGGGCCAGCCCCACGATGCCAATTCTCAGCAAGGTCACCTCAAGATACTAAACCTGGAATCAGGATACAGTTTCAACCCTATGATACTAGCATAGACACGGAGACCGGGATTGATCAGCGCCCCGACCAGCAGTGCCTTAAATCGTGTGGTGGGCAGTTGACTTCGCCACCTTAGGCAAGTTCGCCACGGCGCACCGGCAAACTGCCGTCCAAGCCCGATGGCAAAGATCAGCTTGCCCCACAAGGCGAGCAAGCAACTGCTTGAATTGCTATGGTTCGGCATTTCCTTCCATCTCCTGGAAGTTCACGAGCTCGCGGAGGTTATGTCGAGCAGAGCTGTGGAGTTGTCCGTATAGCGGCGATTATTGTGCTTGACCCAACTGGGCAACGGGTGTAGGGTTCTCGGCAGAGATAGAGTCGAGGCTGGAAGTTCCGGTTTGAGGACCGTGTCATGAGGAAAGTCCACCTGTGCACGCTCGTACTCTTGGCGACGGTGGGTCTTTCGCCCGCGCCATTGATAATGGCTCAGGTCGCCGGCAATGCAAGCAGTTATCTGAACACCGCCGACCTTAGTCAGGCTACGCGGAACCACTGGGTGGTTGACGGCAGGGTGACGACGCTGGGGGGTGACCCGATCCGCGACGCAGAGGTCGAGGTGGAGCCCCTCAATGGCGCCGGTGAATTCCGAAGCCTCCTGACAAACCTGCAAGGAGGATTCCAGACCGACTACTGGCTACGTATCGACTTGTTCAAGGAGTTCAGCGTAACCCTGACAGTTACCAAGAAGGGCTTCCTCAAAGCACACGAGACTGTGGACCTTACCGATCCGTCCAAAGGGTGGGTTATTCCCATTACGTTGCGAGAGCCGGGGGAGGACCCTAAACTGCTTTCGCAAGCCGATCTAATCTCACGGCTTGCGCCGAGGCTCAAGAAACTCGGAGCTTCCGACGGACTCTCGGCTGCGGAGGAAAAGGACTATGCGCGCGGTGTGGAGGTGTTCCTGAACCGGAAGCGTCCAGACTTGGCCCTGACTCCCTTCACCAAGGTGACTCGTCATGACCCTTCCTGTGTGCAGTGCCGTACTATGCTGGCTCTGGCCGAACTGGACTCGGGAGATTGGGACGGCGCCTACCGCAACCTCGGCCAGGCAGTCGAAAAAATCAGAGCGGACTCAAGCCTGGGACGCCCGGAATCCCTGCTAGCTTTGGGAGTGATGGAGAGCTGGCGGCACCAGCCGAAGGACGCGGCAGGCTGTTTCGTTGAGGCGCTCAAATACGCGCCTCGAGACCCGCTCGCCCTCCAGGAACTGGGCCGCTCGCAGGTGCTGATTCAAAATTGGGAACCTGCCGACGAATACCTATCCAAGGCTATAGCTGCGGGAGCGGGACCTGAGGCGCGGCTCTTGTTCGCCGAGGCTTTGCTTGGTGAAGATCAATTCCAAGCAGCGAGCAGGGAGATGACCCGATACCTTGATGGGCGCGAAGTGAAGACGATGCCATTTCAGGTCCGCCAACTTTGGGTGCAGATTGACGATCGCAAAAAGGTCGCGGCAGCCTACAGCAAGGCGCAACCGAAGGGCGAGGAGGCTATCGAAATTTATCTCCGCCACCCTCCGCCCGACCTCAAGGGGCTGGATCCCGCCGCCGACCAGAGACAATTGAATTCTATCCTTGACGCGGTAGGCAAGACCGTTGCTGAGTTTTTCCGGAATTTCCCCAACACGACTTCGCTGGAGGAGGTTCATCAGGAAAAGTTGGGCCATAAGCAGAAGGTGGACGCCACACTCGATCGGAAGTTTCGCTATCTCTGCTTCATCCCGGCCAAGGCTTGGGGGCCGGGCTTTAATGAGTACCGCGTGGATTTGGCGGGAGCCCAAACTTCTGCGCAGGGTCTGGACGAAGGGTTCATGCTCACTTCGGGATTCGCCTCGGCTTCGCTTCTTTTCCATCCTACATACCAGTCCCAAGCCGCCTTTCGTTACCTCGGACGGCAGAAAGTCAACGGCCGGGATACCTATGTAATTGCCTTCGCCCAGCAACCGGGGAAGGCGCGCGTGCACGGGAGCTTTAAATTTCGCGATATCATCATGTTGACTTACTCCCAGGGTTTGGCCTGGGTTGATTCTGAGACCTACGAAATCACCCGCCTGCGCACCGATTTGCTGGTGCCACTGTCAGCAGTCAAGTTGGAAAGAGAAACCACCGAAATCGCTTTCTCTGAAGTCCAGTTTAAAAGCGTCGGCAGGGGATTCTCGCTCCCGCAGCAAGTCACCGTCACCGTGGATTGGAACGGCAAACACCTCCAGAACGAGCATCTCTACTCGGAATTCAAGCTCTTTAATGTAGAGGCCACCGACAAGCTGGGAAAGCCGAAAAATCTCGGTGAAACTTCCAAGGCAACATCAAGTCCCCAGACCCCGGCTCAGACCGCGCCTTGATCTTCCTGTATACGCTTCCGCTTTCGGCTTGCTGATGCGATTCTCCGTCTTGACCAGCGCCCCGAAAGGGCGCGCGTAATGTGGGCGGGGGCAACGCCTTCGGAAAGCGATTCCACCTTGCCTGGCGTGACCCTGATTGGGTCGCACCCCGCCGTTGCGTGCAACCCCGCTGGCGATAGTCGCCGCATGCCGGCCAGCGGCTGAATGCCGGTGTTAGAAAGACTTATCCCTCTTTTCCGATCTCGGGAACTGACAGGTTGCTACAGATCTTGCGCGCCAGCAGGTTTGAGGTCTCGGTGTGGCGTGGTACGGCTTCGACGGCGCCGGTTTCAGGGTTACACCACAACGAGTGGCCACGTCCTTCGCGCTTGAGATAGCAGCCGTGCTTGCGCAGGTGCTGGAGTAAGGTACTTCTTTTCACTTGACGGTTACTGTTTCCAGCTCAGCTCCGGGTGGAATTCCACGAAGAGCGTCTTGCCGCCTGTCTTCCAAGATGAGAGCAATTGCATCTGCCAGGCTTGCACGAGCTTCATCCTTGGTTTTGCCCTGCCCGTTAGCTCCAGGAATCTCGGGGCAGTAGGTTATGTACCATTCCCCATCGCGCTCAAATACGGCGGTAAATTCGTTCGCCATCGAACCTCCTGCCACTTCTCTTGCCTGCCTGCATTATATCGCAGTTCGGTGTCGTTCAAGGCGCCCCCGGCTCTCCAACCACCCGTCGCTCATCCGCGACCGGCCACGATAGGGGAAACGGGCGCCCGCCCTCCCATGCCACCGTACGCACGGAGCCGTATACGGCGGTTCGGCGGTTAAGCTAAGAACCGGCGGCGAGGCACGCCGAGCAAGTGTAGCCCAGACCGCCGTCCTTGCGGCCTGCGGTTCTCCTTCAGATTCGCGCCTTCGAATCAAAGGCCAAACAGGCAATTGTTAACCCGCAGGGCGGCGTGGCAAGAACCCGCGCCGCTTGAAAAGCTGCCCGCCATTAAGATCGGCGGGCCGGAGTGCAGACCCTACGCGACCCCTTTTTGAGCCCCAAGGCGGCGAGACATCGCAGCCCGGGGGATCGGCCGGGTTTCGAACCCAGTCCATTTCAACGCCTGATCCCTGAAGGGGCGATCCACGATCTTGCTTCAATCCCACGCATATCATTCGTCGTATTCAACGCCGCAGAAATAGTTTTGGTGGGACCTCGATCTTTGGGTAGAATGGCCAGGGTGGGTAGTGCCCCGGAAGGATGGTGGGCGGTAGAGGATTTGAACCTCTGACTTCTACCGTGTGAGGATAGCACTCTACCGCTGAGTTAACCGCCCACAGTGAGTCATCAAACATAGCAAATTTTCGGGTGTGGGTCTAGCCCGGTCAAAGGCGGGTAGTGTCTCAGTTTGAAAATTAAGTAAAGACAGTCTCTTGAGTAACTTATCTTTGACCGAACTCCCTATGACCTTTCGTCGTGAGACATCCGATTCCACTCAGTTTGGGAAGTCGGTGCTATCCTTTCGTCCATGGGAAGCATACTACCAACACAAACTGGAAAACTAGGGTTACACTGTACCCCTCAAGTTGAGGAGGTCCCGATGACGCTTCAGATAGCCCTGGTTGGCAATGACGGAATTCTACTAGCGAGTGATACTCTCCGGGTGGATACTCATCCCGACGAATGGGCCGTACAGACATCAGAGCATGGAGCTAAGGTCGTCTTAAATACGGAGAAAACTACAGCGGGCGCTTGGTCTGGCATTATGCCCTCAAGGGAATTCATCTCATCCGTTGTTGAGATTGCAGGCAATGAGTGGGGGAAAGAGCATTCGTCGCTCAGTAAAGCTTGGTCCGAACTCTGGGAGGCGGAAAAACAGAAACCTGAGACTGGAGATTGCAGTCTCCTTATCGCTCATTCCAAGAAAAGGCAGGTATATAAAGTTTCATTCTTAAGAGACAAGAAGGAGATCACGGTTACCCTGTATACGGAGAGTTATATGCGCTACGGGGTGCATAACGGCAGTCTTGGAAACCCTTCCTACTTTTTCATCCGCCGATATTTTCCCAAGGAACTTATCCCCATAAAGAATCTAGTCCGCTTGGCAGCCCATTACATTTTGATGGCTGGCGAGATCAATCCCTATGGGGTTGGAGGTCTAACGATTCACCTATCCAAAGATGGTAATCCATTTGAGGAAATTCGAGAAGAAAAGATTGTTCAATTGACGGCAGAGTCAGATAACTTAGATTCGCTTATAGCAGGGTCTCTTTTTACTCCGCGATGATTTCGTTTTTGATATGGCCCGCGTGGTCCGAATGTCGGCCCCGGTATGAGTGCCGCGATTTTCTCCATGCTCCAAACGTGATCGCGGGTGGCACAGACATTGCTTTTCATGTCTGCGCCCCACTAATCGAGGGGTCGTCGAGGGTATAGATATCCTGATTGGGATCACTCAATTCCGCCGACCATTGGGCGGAAATCCCGCCAGCCCAGGCCAAGCCCGCTTCGTCTTCCTCTGGCATCAAAACGATCACTCGAACCGAGCCGGCCGGAAAGCCCTCCGGCATTTGGGCACGAAGCCGGTGCTGGTCGCCAATTTCACCCAAGAGTTCGATAGCTCTCAAAGTCGCCACCTGTGTGGAGTGTAGGGCAGCATACTCCCTCAAGACAAACGTTGGTTGTCGCGTTGGTTGTCGCGGCAATGCCTTGGTTTCGCGCCGTAGCAGGCGCTAGGCCGTTAACCTGTTGGCAGAAATGGGGCGCATCTCCCAAATGTTCAGAGCCTTCAATCTGGCGTTACCCCCCCGAGCAAACGTACCGATACCGAGGCTATCGGACCGCGAAGGGTAAACTCGGCTGGTGAGGCAGGCGCGATCATTGGCGAAGATCTCTATCACCGAGGCGTCAAGGAAAACGTGCAGCTTCAGAGTTTCATCCTCGGCGAGCACGAACGGTCCCCCCTGCGATCCGTGATCCACATCCGGGCTCAGGCTGGAGCGTTCGCGTTCCACAAGGAGGCGGCTGCTCGCCCGATGGTATGTGATCGAAGTTTGCTCTTTTCCATCGGGCGCGCTGCGCACAGTCAAACCCACGGCTTCTGAAGCACCCGGTTCGAACTCAGCCTGAATCTCCAGGCTATCGCCTCGCACACTCTTCAAGAGTGAAAACGAACCAGGAATAATCGGCAGGCCCTCGAAACGCTGATGCCTGCCGCGCAAAGCCGCGATTTCGGGAGGGGGGGCCATGCCGAACGTCCCGTCGTTTCCGAATGTCAGGACACGAGGCAGTGACATCACTCCGGACCAACCCGCGGCGCGCTGTGCGGTGTCGCCTCGCCCCTCCCTGATCCAACCCCATAGGATTCGCCGGCCCTTCTCATCCACCATGCTCCTCGGGGCGTAGTAGGAGTCCCCGAGATCGGCTTTTCCCTGAACCTCGGGATGAAAGTAGTGATTCACATAGGCGCCTAGCGAATAAATACCCCCCCCTTGGGTGGAGACGATCAGGGCATGCTTGTCAGCCAGCGGGAAGAAGTCCGGGCACTCCCACATTTCGCCGGTGCTGACCGCATCTTTTCCCGGCAGAAGTTCATCCTTTCTGCCTTTGCATAATAGGTGGAGATAATCCCAGTGCATCAAATCTCTGGAGCGATAAAGTAAGACCATGCCGCCCTGACCTTTGACGCCCGACCCTACGGCTAGAAACCACTCGTTAGCTTCGCGCCAGACACAAGGATCACGGAAGCCAGTGATCTCCATCCCTTGCGGGGGCGCAGCGATTACGGGATTGCCGGGATATTTGCGCCAGGTCATCATTCCGTCGTCACTCCTCGCTATGCATTGGACCTGCGGAGAGACGCCCGTGTAGACAATTGTAGGGACGCCCTGGTCAACCACCGCACAGCCGGAAAAGCACCCATCCTTGTCAGGTCCGCCCGGGGTGGGAGCGAGCGCGACGGGAAGGTGCTTCCAGTGCACGAGGTCGGGGCTGACGGCGTGCCCCCAATGCATCGTCCCCCAAAAGGCCCCGTTTGGGTTGTACTGATAAAACATGTGGCATTGGCCCTTCCAGAGGATGGCCCCGTTGGGGTCATTCATCCAGTTCGCTGGGGGCATCAGGTGATATTGGGGGCGCTGAGGGTCCGCGGCCAATTTCTCTTGCAGCGGTTCAATCTGCACTTGTTCAGGGCGAACGCCGGTACCGCTCGAAAGGGTAATCCTTCCTCCCAGTGCGGTGGCAGTGGAGAGAGCGATGAAACCGCGCCGGCTTATCGTTTTTCGCGCCGCCTCCAACCCCTTGTCCACTTCCATCACCTCCGCCTGAACTTCCTTCGCCCTGAACCGCTGGCGTGGCGTCCCACTTCATACCCACGCCTCATGAAGATGGGCTTAACGAGGTTATCGACGGTCGCCACCTCAACGACGCATATGGCCCGCAAGATGATTCCCTTCCACACTGCCCCCGTCAGAACGCAATAAATCACCAGCGGCGCCCAGACCAGCGCCGTCCCGACCACTGGGACTAACGATAGGAAAGCCACAACTGCACCCCAGACCAAGAGAGACGGCAAGCCGAAAAGTATGAGACGCTGCTATTCAAGCCCTGAGATAGTGCGCAAATTGTTCTTGCGCGCTGGCCGGCGACTAACCCCGAATTATTATTATGGGTCCACGATGATGCCGGCGATGCCGACGATGCCTCTCGGTACGGGACGTGCCCGTCGCGGTTGCGGGCGCAGGGCACACGGCGCCCAAAGTAAATGCCAGTAACAATGCAGCCAAAATCCGTTTGTACATGATTTTCCTCTCGCTCTATGGGTTACTCGGGGGGACCTCAGTATCTCAATCTGGGCCCTCCCCGCGGCCGTAAAGCCGGAAAGGCCGAAGCACTTGTGTGAACAAGAAGGGCCTCCTCGCGTGAGGGCACCCTTCGTGTTCCGATCGCTCTTGTTCAGGGTGCGGTCGGGGCCTTGCGTGCAGGCGTGTGCTTTGCGGCCGGCTCAGGCGCCCAGTATTGGGGATCGGCTTCGATCCAGGATTTCTCGACGTAGCTCCATTCCGGAATCACCATCCAGATGTTGTCCTCGACGCTGGCCACGCTCTCCCCGGAAAGCTGGTTCATCAGGCGCCTTCCGTCGTCGCCCAGCGCAGCGCCGAAATCCTTCTCATGCGCCAGGCCAGTGTCCTGATCCTTGAGGGACGTCATCGGCACCAAGAGAAGATAAGCGTCCGACACACCCATCAGTCCTTCGTAAGCCGCCCAGGGGATGTTTTGGCCGATCTTGAGGTTGGCGTCTTGGTAAAGCTTCGCCAATTCCTTGAACTGTTCGTTGTGACCGGGGCGCATATGGAAGACGATCACCTCCCAGTAACGGGAGTGCGGTATGTCCGCTCCGGCGACGTTGTTGCTGAGGTCGGGGCGGTAATGCCAGATGGTGTAGTGGACCTCGGATACGTTAAGGGCCTGACGCGCATCCAGCGCGTCTAACTTAGCGTCGGTCGCCGCGTCGCCGAGGAGCCACTCCTCATTCTTTTGCAGGGCCTCGAAAGAATCGTAGCCGGAGAGGTATATCGCTCGAGGTGAGCCCGTCAGGGCCTCCATCCCCAGGACGTGCGTCGGGTCCTTGAGTTGCTGCGACAAGGCAGCGGATTCTGAAGCAACTTTGTCGTAGGGTGCATCCGCGTAGGGCTTTATGTTGTCAGTTTGGATGTTGAGGATGTTGGGCGGCGGAGTTTGTGCTTGTGCGGCCAGGGAGCCTGCCAGTGCCAGGGACAATCCGGCGATGGAACATAGCCATTTCTTCATGTCTGCCCACCTCCAGGGGGCGAGAAGGGGAATTGCGCAAGAGGAAAGAATCGAAACCTGCGAATACTTCTTTCCCTCAACCGTTAGCCGGGTCTGGGATTGTGTGACCCCTCAGGCTCGGCAGGAAGATGATTCTGAAACGAACCGACGGCGCCTCTTGCAAACCTAGCTTGCGCGCCCCCACAGAGAACTGTCTGTTCCTTTTTATACACTCCGAGTGCGGCCCCTTCCATGGATAGCGCCATTCAACGGCATGTGAAGCCACTATCGAGGTAGTCTCCAGATTGTGCAACTTTGCGCGATCGAAGGGCTTGAAGTTGTGAAATGAATCGCAGGATTTTGCGCATCTGTAAGGAGGGGGTGGTTGAGGTAAAGAATTAGCCGGGATACCACACTAGGAAGCTGCATTTCCCCTTAGTTCATCGCGAAATTCAACTTTGTAAATCTCGACCAGCACCAAAAGGAGCGTAACGAGGAAAGGCCCCAGGAATAATCCCAGGAAACCGAAGACCCCAATGCCCCCAAGTACGCTTAGGAAAATCCACAGAGTGTCAATCTCCGCCCCGCGCCTGATGAAGATGGGCTTAACAACATTATCGACGGCCGCCACCTCAACGACGCAAATGGCCAACAGGATGATTCCCTTCCACACTGCCCCCGTCAGAAGGTAATAGAGCACGAGCGGCGCCCAGACCAGTGCCGTCCCGACCACTGGGACTAACGATAGGAAAGCCACGACAGCACCCCAGAGCAAGGGGGATGGCAAGCCGAAGCAAAGAAAAATCAGTCCACCCGCTGTGCCATGAATCAACGCTGTGGCGAGGCTACCACCGAAAGTCGCGCGAGCGATAGCACGGAATTTCTCCATAATCTTTTCTTCGTACTCAGTGCGAAGAGGGCTTAACTGCCTGAGCTCCTGGAGCAGGTCCGGCCCCTTCAGAAGCAGATAATAAAGAGCAAAAAGCATCACAAGAAAGTTGACGACGAAATGAGTAATACCCGAAACAACCGACGCACTTCGGCTGACGAGAAACTCGCTCACGATGTGGATTGCTTTCGCGGCCAGCGCGCCGAGGTCAGGCTCGGGCATTCCCAACCCCTTGGTCTTTACTAGCAGCCACTGGTAAGAGGATGCATTCCGGATAGCTTCAAAATACCCAGGACCGTCAGGCCCGACACGCGCTTCAAGCATCCGGTAAGCGCCGACGGACTGTTCGGCCAGCATGAACAAAAGAAACATGGCGGGCAGCACGATCACCACGGTGAGCAAAAGGCACGAAAGGGCGCTCGCCAAGCGGGGGCGGCGCAGCCGCCGTGAGAGGGCCGAAAACAATGGGTGGAAGACTGAGGCCAGAATAGCAGCCCAGGCGAGAGCCGGCAGAAAAGGCTTCAGGATGCGGAAGACGTAGTACAGCACGGTGACGAGGACAATCAGGACTGCAATCCGGCCGTAGTCTTTGCGCTGCATGATAGTTGTCCCGCCGCGGCGGGCCAGTCGTCAGTTCTCAGTTCACCGCTTTGTCCCCAGCCGTTGTCTGGCCAGGACCACCGCTCCCAGCGGTCCCGCGTCGTCACCGAGCACCCCGGGAACAATCTTCACACGCCGGGCATCGTGGCGGCGCAGAAAATACTGGTAAGCTGTCTCTCTGATGGGCGTCACGTAATCTCTTCCGAGTCGTCCGACGATTCCTCCTCCAATGATCACGTATTCAGGATCGAGCATATTGACGACGTCTGCCACCAGGATGCCAAGAAAAAACTGGGCGCGCTCCACCACTTTTTCCATGACCGGATCACACGCTTTTAAGGCTCTCTGAATAATGCTGCTGGTCATGCGCTCCCTGCCACGTTCCTTCATAAGCTTCAGGACAATGCTCTTCTCTCCTCGCCGAATGGCAGCACGCACGTCGCGCTCCATCGCGGTGCGGCTGGCCAAGGCTTCCGCGCAGCCGCGGTTGCCGCAGCCACAACGCGGCCCGTTGACCTCCACGACTATGTGGCCCACCTCGCCGGCGGCGCCGCGAGCGCCCTGGTATAGTTGTCCTCCCGTAATGATGCCTCCACCAATTCCCGTCCCGACGAAAATCCCCACCAATTCCTGCGCTCCCCGGCCGGCGCCCAGGGCGTATTCCCCCATCATTCCAACGTTGACATCGTTTTCTACAAACACCGGCACCTTCAGCAGAGCCTCCAGTTTGGGCCCCAGTGCAACCTTCTTCCAACCCAAGTTCGGAGCATGATGAACAATACCGCCCACGGGGTCTACCGCTCCCGGCACCCCAATGCTCACGGTGCGCAGGTCGGATAGCTTCAGACCCGCCGACTGCACCGCGGCCTGAACCAGAACGGCAAGATCCCCAACCAGACCATCAGGTTTTTGCTTGGGGTTGGTAGGCGCTTTGTGCATTCCCAGAATTGTGTTTTCTGCATTTATCACCAAGGCGCGCAGGCGCGTTCCCCCCATGTCAATTCCCACCATGATTTCACTTTTAGCAGGCATGCAATTGTCCCCCCTGGAAACACCCAAAACTCCGGCCAGCAGAGTTTAACCTACTTACTCATTTCAGGAAATGCCAAGCTAATAATTGCCTGGGTGCAGGGGCCAGGAGTCAGGATCGACTGCCGAATCCGGCATGTTCAAATCGGTGGGAAATCATGTAGGAAAACGTTGACACTGCCCGTATTGAGAAGTAATCTTGGCGGGCTTTTCGAATGAAAGTGCATCTGTGTGCCTATGCGTCTACTAGAATAACGGTCCAATGGAGGTTTGGCCATGTTAGGAAACAAGATTTCCAGGCGTGATTCCTTTTATCTAATCGGAACCGGGGCGGCCCTTGCAGCCTCCGGGTTCAATACAAGTTGCAGGAAGGAAGCAGCACCCGCAGTAAAGCCAAGCCAAGCTGAGGTGGAAAGTCCCGAAGTGCTGGCAGACCGCGCGCGCCGTATGAAATGGTGGCATGAAGCCAGGTTTGGCATGTTTATTCACTGGGGTCTCTATTGTGAGATTGGCCATCATGAATGGGCTATGGAGATGGAGGGGATTCCGGTGCCCCAATACGAGGGGCTGGCCAAGATTTTCAAGCCACAGCCCCACGCGGCGCGGGCCTGGGCCAAGTTGGCCAAGCAAGCCGGCCAGAAATACATGGTGATGACAAGCAAACACCATGAAGGCTTCTGCAATTGGGATACGAAATTAACCAACTATTGCGCGACGAAGCAGGGACCGGGTCGCGACCTCGTGGCGGAATATGTGGAAGCCGCCCGGGCGGAGGGGCTTCGTGTGGGCTTCTATTACTCGCTGATGGATTGGCACCACCCGGACGGGGCTCGCTGCGCTACCGACGAGGCGGCGCGGCAACGCTTTGTCGAGTACACTCACGGCCTGGTCCGCGAGCTGATGACCAACTACGGCAAAATCGATATTCTCTGGTATGACGTGGACTGGCCTTTAACCCCTGAGCAGTGGGAGTCCAAAAAGATGAACGAGATGGTGTTCAAACTCCAGCCGGACATCATCGTCAACAACCGGAACGGTCTGCCCGGAGACTTCTCGACCCCCGAGCAGGAGATTCACGCTGAGCGGGGAGGGCGCGCTTGGGAATCCTGCATGACCATGAACGACAGTTGGGGTTACACCGAGGCCGACGACAACTGGAAAAGCCCCAAAACTATCGTCCGAAACCTGGTCACTTGCGCCAATGGCGCGGGAAACTACCTGCTGAATATTGGTCCGAAGCCTGACGGCTCGGTGCCTGAACCGTCAGCCCGCATCCTCACCGAGGTCGGCAAATGGATGAGCAAAAACGGGCCAACGATTTACGAAACGGAACCCTGCAAAGCGAGCTGGCACACCTTCGCGGGATACACGCGCCAAGGGAACACGCTCTACATTCATGTCCACTACTGGCCGGCGCAAACGGCGGGAACCAGGGCGCTCGACTACTATAAACCACCTACGGTGGTGGCCATTGGCGGGCTGCGCACAAAGGTAAAATCGGCGCGCCTGTTTGCGTCAGGAAAGAAGGTGGATTTCGTGCAGGACGACATCTCCGTGAGGTTTACGGGACTTCCGCAAGACGCGCCGGACCAACCTGTGACAGTCATCGCGGCGGAGTGCGAATCCGAGCCTACAATCGATAGCGAATATGTCCGGAGGGAGAGACCAAGAGCCGGGGTGGGCGTATAGCCAAGAAAGAAATCGCGTCGTAGGGGCGGCCGTTGCGGCCGTCCCGCCAGGGCGGGAGCAACCACAAGGTTTGTCCCTACTGCCCGAGCTGAGGAATCCTCATGCAGAGACGCACCAAGGCGTGCCCCTGCGGCAGTTTTGTGTGTGAGGTAATGGAGGTTTGGCCATGTTAGGAAACAAGATTTCCAGGCGTGATTCCTTTTATCTAATCGGAACCGGGGCGGCCCTTGCAGCCTCCGGGTTCAATACAAGTTGCAGGAAAGAAACAGCGCCCGCAGTAAGGCCAAGCCAAGCTGAGGTGGAAAGTCCCGAAGTCCAGGCGGACCGTGCGCGTCGCATGAAATGGTGGCATGAAGCCAGGTTTGGCATGATGGTTTGCTGGGGCCTCTATAGTCTGATCGGCCATCATGAGTGGGTCATGGAGATGGAGGGGATTCCAGTGTCCCAATACGAGGGGCTGGCCAAGATTTTCAAGCCACAGCCCCACGCGGCGCGGGCCTGGGCCAAGTTGGCCAAGCAAGCCGGCCAGAAGTACATGGTCTTGATATGCAAACACCATGAGGGTTTCTGCCTTTGGGATTCAAAGCTAACCAACTATTGCGCGACGAAGCAGGGACCGGGACGCGACTTGGTGGCGGAATATGTGGAAGCCGCCCGGGCGGAGGGACTTCGCGTAGGCATCTATTACTCACTGATGGATTGGCACCACCCGGACGGGGCTCGCTGCGCTACCGACGAGGCGGCGCGGCAACGCTTTGTCGAGTACACTCACGGCTTGGTCCGGGAGCTGATGACCAACTACGGCAAAGTCGATGTTCTCTGGTATGACGTGGATTGGCCTTTGTCCGCCGTGCAGTGGGAGTCCAAAAAGATGAACGAGATGGTGTTCAAACTCCAGCCGGATATCATCGTCAATAACCGGAATGGTCTGCCGGGAGACTTCTCGACGCCCGAGCAGGAGATTCGTGCCGAACGGGGAGGGCGCGCCTGGGAATCCTGCATGACCATGAACGACAGTTGGGGTTACGCCGAGGCCGACGACAACTGGAAAAGCGCCAAGACTATTGTCCGAAACCTGGCCACTTGCGCCCATGGCGCCGGAAACTATCTGCTGAATATCGGCCCGAAGGCGGATGGCTCCGTGCCTGAACAATCAGTCAGCGTCCTTAGCGAGGTCGGCAAATGGATGAGCAAAAACGGGCCAACCATTTACGAAGCGGAACCCTGCAAAGCGAGCGGGCACACGTTCGCGAGATACACGCGCCAGGGGAACACGCTCTACATTCATGTCCACTACTGGCCGGCGCAAACGGCGGGAACCAGGGCGCTCGAGTACTATAAGCCACCTACAGTGGTGGCTATTGGCGGACTGCGCACAAAGGTAAAATCGGCGCGCTTGTTTGCCTCAGGAAAGAAGGTGGATTTCGCGCAGGACGACATCTCCGTGAGGTTTACGGGACTTCCGCAAGACGCGCCGGACCACCCTGTGACAGTCATCGCGGCGGAGTGTGAATCCGAGCCCACCATCGATGGCAGCTATGTCCGAAAGAACAGACCGAGAGCTGATGTGGGGATATAAAGATGCCGCTCCGCTTTCTTGCCTTAATACTCCTGCCGGCATTCCCGCTTGCGGCTCAGCAACAAACCGAATTGAACCGGGCGCCCTGGTACAACCCGCCGCAATTGTTCGTCATGACCGGTTTTATTGCCAACTCGACCAATGGCGTTTGGGGACCGGAATACATTGTGAATGGGACTTGGACCCCTGCCAAACAGGAAGAAGCGGTGCGTGCCTGGGAAAAGGGTTTGGGCGATAACTACGACGCCGACAAGACCATTCAAGAATTCCAGGACGCCGGGGCGAAGGGTGTGATCTTCTATGACAAGTGGCACGATGGACTTGTCAATCACGCCACACGCCTGACCGATTTCAAGACGCACCGCGACTTCCTTAAGGCGACTCTTGCCGCTGCCAGGAAGCATAACATGGCGAGCGCGGTGTACTACTCCGTGGGGTTGGACAACAACCCTGAAGCGAAGTTTCGCGACTGGACCTGCCTGAACGCGCAGGGCAAGCCCATGGGACTTGCTTTTTCGACGGAGTGGAAATCGTTCTATTCGCCTTACCGCCAATACGTCATTACGCAGATGGCGGAGATTCTAAAGGACGACGGTCCGGTGGACGGGTTCTGGCTCGATCTTTACGTTCAGCCAACGCCGATTTCCTACGATCAATTCACACTCCGCCGATTTGAGGAGCGCTATCACATCCCGGTCAGCCAGGCATCCCCGGCACAATTTTCCGAGTTCCAGTTGACCACCCTGAGGGATTTTTTCCTGGAGATTCGACAGAAGCTGCAAGGCATTCAGCCCCATATCAGCTTCACATTCAACGGGGCGGGCATGGCGGATGTCGTGGAACCGGCAAGAGCCCGTCAAGTCGATTCATTGGTTGATTGGTTCTCTGTTGAAGGGCACACCTGGCCAAATATTGACAGGTCATCACAAATCATGCACGCCGCGGATCGTCCATCCGAAGAAGGCATCCTGATCAATTCGTCCTGGTATGCCCCTCTCAGTGACGATGCTCCTCCTCCCGTGGAATCCCAATCCGAGGCTGTGGCTCTAGCCGCCGCCACCTGGATTCATGGCGGAAACGCCTACGCGGCAATCACCCCCGGCCACTCGGGTGTTTACGATAAAGAGGGCGACCTTCACCTCCTGGCGGCCATGGGGCGGTGGCTGAAAGACAATCGACCCTGGCTGCTGGACGCGCGCCCGTATGCCGAAATAGGAGTTTTGACGGGGCATCCTGCGGAAGACGTGGAGAGAATTCCCAATTTAGGCGATTTGTGGAAGGCCTCGCACGGGTTCAGCTCTGCTCAAGCTGAAGCTGACCCCGGTTACGATACCTCTCTATGCCTGCGGAAGATGGGATACCTCACGGAGCGGGTGGGTGGAACATTTACCTCGCACAAATTCGACCTCGGCTCTTACCGAATGCTGCTCTTGCCGGAAACGGCCCTCCTGGATGACCACGACATCGACGACATCCGGGAATACGTTCGGAAAGGCGGTACGCTACTCAGCTTTGGCCATGCTTCCCTGTTCGACCGGGAGGGGCACAGAAGAAGCGGTTTCGCCTTGGCCGAAGTGTTCGGATCCGAATACGCGGGGACCTTGCCTGGTTACAAACGGCTGTCTTTTTTGCCCGGGTCCGGACTGGCCTCGACTCTCACACTGAACCCGGGCGCGCTCGCGGTCAAACCCACATCCGGGAAAGTCTTGGCGCAGTGGGAGTATGCAGGGGATTCTCCGGCCATCGTGGAAAACACCTATGGCCTTGGCCGCGCGATTTACGTAAGCGCGGAAGAAACCGCCTTCGGTGAGGGCAGTGCACTTCTAAATGAGTTGACTGCCCGCCTCATCGGCGCACCCACCTTTGAGGTCCATGGCGCGCGCCATTACGCTCTGCTCGTCAATCGCAAGGGCGACGATCTACTGTGCTACCTCCTCAACCGTGATACAGCGCCGGCTGGCTACACTCAGGGACGACGGACAAAGGTCTCGGAGACGCCACAGTTGGAGACGCCAGAGCCCGTTCGTCTGACTATCCAAACGGCTTCGCTCGGCGACTTCGCATCGGCCGAATTGATTCCCTCGGGCCAGGCAGTGGGGATCAGCCGGCAGAAGGGTTCGATCGAATTGGACTTCGATGCCGCGCCATCGGTAACGACCGTGCGACTCAGTCGCCCATAGTCGCGGCGCCGGCGTGTGCGGGATTCAGAACCCGCGAAAGGGAAAAGTCTTCAGAGAGCATTCATTCAAACACCACCATGACATGTGGACCAACCTTGGGGATCATCACCTCGAGGGTGTGGCCTCGAGTCTCGATTCCTAAAGGCATTTGACGTGGCCAAACCATCGAGGCCTTTCCACCTATGCCAAGACCTTCCGAGATGCTCACCCGGAGATCGTAGGCTGGAAGGTCGGGCTGCCAGTTCACCAAGTGCAAAATGTGGCGGTGTTGGCTTGGCTGCGCATTCAGGCTGGCCCAGATCTTCTCCGATCCTTTGAGTCGCCACGGCGCCCGAGGCGCCAAGTAGCGGACGATCTCTTCCACGAGTTGCCCGACCCAGCGCACTCCCGCCCCCTCCCCCACCTGCCAGGCTGAGCGGGCGAAGATGCTTGCGCAAACGTACACGCTTTGGCCCTTCCCAAACTGGTTCACGTGGAGAGCGGCATGATTCGTAACGTTTCCGGGTGAATTTGCAGGCGTGCCCGCATCTGCCATGAGAGGGGCAGTGGCTTGGCCGCCTGCGGCGCGAACCCACACCGAATCCCCGGGAACAATCAAGGCCGTGGCCGCCAAGGAGCGAAGAATTACATGCGACGAGATTGAAGGAGCAATATAACCGGGCTTCTTGGTATCTTCGGTTTGAACTGCATTCGTGGGTGTCTCATCGATATTCACGCCGAACACATCCGCCAAAGCAAAATCTTTCCGGGCATTCCCGTCGGCATCAAAGAGAGAGGATTCCGCTGTGGCGAGGAGGCTTCCGCCGCCGCTCACATATTCTCGCACCGCCGCAACCTGAGTGTCGGTCATGCAGGCTGTGTTGGGAAGAATGACCAAGGCATACGGCTTCAGGAACTCGAGCTTCAGATTCCAGTCGGCAATGACTGCATGCTGGATGTGAAGAGCATCGAGCATGCGGAGGGAGCCGAGCATATCCTTAGCGTGGCAACTGAGGTCAGAACGGCCTCTATAAAACATGGTGGGCTCGCTGCTCACGATGCCCACATACTTCAGTGGCTCCGCGCCCTTGATATAAGGAGTCTTCTCCTTGACCTCTTTGAATATTACGCCCCAATGATCGATAAAATTACGGGCGGCTTCTCCGTTTACTGAGGTGCGGTCGTAGCGATAAGGCATCCCTCCGATCGCGAGGGTACGGCCGATTCTGGCTCGAACTTCATCAGGATCAAACGGGTCGAGAATCGAAAAAGGGTTGTTAAAGGTCACCCGGAAGGGCTTTGGGTGGGCAATGCCTCTTGTCCAATCAGCGTGCTCTCCGCCGCTTCCTGCTTCCGTAAAGGCATAATCTGTTTGCGGATTGAGGTGTGGTGGCTCGGGAACAAAACCTGCAAACTCGGGCCGGCCTGGCATGGCGATTTCGGGACCTGGGCCGTTGAAGGTCACCTCAACACGAGCGTCGCGTTCTTTGACCGCGTTTCGGAGTTTCCGCCAGTAGTTATCGATCTGCTTGATTTCCCAACGCAACGTGGCTCGCCAATCCGGATCGGCTTCGAGAGAGGTTGGGTAAGGGCGGCCCAAGTCTTGCTCGAACTTCTTTACGGTGAATTCCGACTGCCCGTATTTGAGAAATGTTATGCCATCGGCAAAGAACGCATCACCTCCGTAGTCAGGAATGAGCTCCCGGATGACCTCGACGTACCAGTCTGCCGCCGGTGAATTCAGGTCAGGGTGGTATCCACCAAATGCCGCCGTGTAAAGGCTGCCATCCGGGTTGCGAAGCCCCCATTCCGCATGCTGTTGGATCAGGTAGTCCCCCCACATCGTTGGGACGTAAAGCTCCATGGCAATTCCCTTCTGGTGGCCCAACCTGATTATTCCCTTCAAGTAATCGTATTGGAGCGAGGGATGCCGCACACCGACCTTGCTGTTATAAAACGTGTATCCCGAGATTGACATACAAAAGACCATCAATGAGTCGGAACAAATCTCGACCAATTCGTCGATTTCGCTGGCGGCACTCAGATGGGCGTAATTCGACAGGGGCTTAACGTGCCCCTCGAGCTTGTCAACCCAGTTGAAATCAAAGCAGTATTCCCGGTAGGAGTCAGACAGCCTGGGTCGGGGAGGCTCTGATTCTGCTGTGCCCTCCGTTGTTCCTTTAGCATTGGACATGGCATCGGCGACCCTCCTCGAAAATGCCAACGCCGGCAGAGCGAGTGCTGAGAACTTCGAAAACTCACGCCGATTCATTCCAACCTCCTTGAGAAAAGGGGAACCGTTCGGTGGTCATTGGCCTGTCCGCAGAGCGTGGCAGGATATTGATGAGATTGGAGCGGGGGACGGGAATCGAACCCGCGACGTCCAGCTTGGGAAGCTGGCATTCTACCGCTGAATTACCCCCGCTCGATGTAAGACCAATAAGATTATAACGTCAGAATCCATAATCTATCCCTTTTCGCTGGTCCTTGCAAGCGGACTCAAAACCTAGTTTCTGCTGCTGGGACGCAAGGGATAATACGGCTCGTGTCGAGGGCGCTCGGTGTCGTACCGTGCCGTGAAGGAAGCGAATACCATCTTTCGGTCCTGAGTTTGGGAGTGAGGGTTCGGCGCCAGTTTGACCCTCACTTCGGTGGACTCTTTCTCCGCCGCGAACATGCCGTACGAGCCGCGAAAAGAGCTGGAGGCTACGCAACTCTTCGCCGCGCGAATCGCCTCTTCAACAGCCTGGCGCAGCGTCCCCTCGGCATGCTCTGCCGAGCCGTAGATGATGCGCAATTCTTCGATGCCATAGCGAAAGCATTCGCGAATCCGCTGCCCAGCTACGCTGCGGCCTTCTTCCATCGAGCATCCGTGCAGGTCGAGTTCGAAGGCATTGTTGGACTGGTCGAAGTTTTGTCGCGCCACGATTGTCCTCTCTCCATCGGCCGGATCAACTTCCCGGCCAGTCGAAGTTCTAACTGGATTATACGACGGCATACAAACCTGAACTAGGGGAGAAGAGAAAGGGATTTCAAGAAGGTATCCAAGACCTGCATGTACGGTTCAACTGAGAGGTGATTGTCCCACTCCATCTGGAGGGCAAATCCCTGGAATGCAGCAATCATGAAACGCGCCACAGCGTCCGGATGCAGATCAGGCGCCATTTCATGCCGGCGTTGCGCGTCGGCAATGATGCCACTTAAGAGCTTGCGCATCTGTGTTACGCCGCGGCCTACGGTCTTCTTGATTCTTGGATTGCGTTGCGCTTCGGCCCACAGTTGGATGCTCACTCGCCTGCGCAGGCGCTCCCTCGGGGCCCGCAATTCGCCAAGAAACGCATCACGAATCCGTCCCACCACACAGGCAACGTTGGGTTCCTTCTGCGCCTCAAGTATGCGTCTCTTCTCCTTCTTTTGGCGCTCCTTTGCAATGGCCTCGATAATGTCGTCCTTGCTTCCAAAATAGTTGTAGATCGCCCCAGGGCTTAGCTTGGATTGCTCGACAATGTTGTGCATAGTGGCGCGATGGAAGCCCTGACGCGCGAAACAAATAATCGCAGCGTCCAGGATCTGAGCGCGCCGGGCATCCAGATAAGAGTCTTTAACTTTGGGCATCCGGCTTTTCTCCAGGCTTGACTTCAATTGATACCGATGGCTGCAATTCCTTCTCCGGAACATGAGCGACGGCAACGTGATAAAACTCGTATCCTTTCGCTTTTTGGCCCCTTAGTCCCAAGTACTGGGCGCGATACTCACGGGCTCCCGCGTCACGGTCTAATTGAAGCCCTCGCTTGCGGAGGAAATCAGGAACCTGACTGGGACAAATACCGAAGGTCCACGGCTCACCCAAGTTCGCCACGTCACGAAGAAGATCCGCCGCACCTTCGAAGTGGACCGAACCGTCCAATGCTCCGCGGTCCACGTAGGTAAAGACCACCCGGCTGCCGGGGGAGCAAGTCCCCACGAATCGAAGCGTCGAGTCCACGGCGTCATGGGTCAAATAGTGGGTGACCCCTTCCCAAAGGAACAGGGCCGGCAACGAAGAATCAAAGCCGGCATCCGCCAATGCGCCGGGCAGACTCTGCCGGTTAAAATCAATTTCCACAAAATGGACGTTTCCCGGCGACACCAGGATCACTTGGCTTAGCCGCATCGAGCTTCGCGGCGAGCGTCATCGGATGGTCCACTTCGAAGACCATCGCGGAGTGGGCCTCAGGGAGCCGGTAGGCGCGGGAATCGAAGCCGGCGCCGAGAATCACGATTTGGCGGATGCCGTCCCGCAGCGCCTGGCACAAAACCTCGTCAATGAGGCGCGTGCGAGCGATCGCGGAGGTGCGCGCCCCCGGAAGACGGCGATCCACGTACCCATACACCAAGGCGCCCAGCAGGGGGAACCTCGAAAGACAAACAGCTTTCCGCAGGGAAGGGCGAAGGAAGTGTCTCGCGTAGGGATCGATAAAGAGGCGTTTGAGGGGTGGACGAACAGACTCCAAAGCCCTGAAAAAGGCCATGTATTCGGCAGTCCGGCTGGCTCGATCGGGCGTCATTACAAATAAAACGAATACTCGTTCTATTTCTTCTTGTCAAGGCCGATTCGATGGGCGGGTGTAATACTCGTACGACGTTTTCCAAGTGAATTCGCTGCCGGGATTGATGGTCATGGAGATGAAGGGTTCCACGGCCAGCACACTCCGGATGGACCACAGGTTTACGAACGATAGCGGATGGTCTCCGTTGATTCTCATGCCGGCGCCTACTCTGCTGTTCTCGATGCGAATCTCGTTGTCTCGGGGGTTGTCGCTGAACCCCAAGATGGGGATTTCCACGACTTCCTGATTCTGCAGCGTCTTTAAGTAAACGATCTGGTTGCCGTGAATCTTGGCAAGCTCCGGGTTGGGAGGCTCGGGCGAGTGAATCTGGAAGGGAACCGTGATGGAGAAATCCGGACCGGGAGGCTGCTTATCGAGTACCAGGAAATTGTGATTGTACACCGTGCTTTGGATGGTGCGGCGGCCGGTATTTTTCAAACTGTGCTCCAACACCATCTCCGCCTTGCCTTTGGTCAGCCGCACGGTCTTGCGATAAACATAACCATAGCCCGAGGAGGGATCGGTAAGCTCCTGCGTGAATTCGATGGAATCCGCATGCTTCCTGACGCTCCATTTGCCCGGGTCGACGATCTCGTACTGTTTGACGTAGTCGTAGCCGCCCTCGTCCTTGCGAAGCACGCCCACGCCGATTTTGATAAAAGTCCCGCCCGCCTTGGCCTCGTCCCATCCCAGGGCGCTCCGATTGGTGTTGAACTCATCGACGGGACCTGTGATCCCGGAACAGGACGAGGCGATAATCTCCGCCCCCTCGTAAGTGAAGTCGTGCACCTTCGGATCGACCCTGTTAAACCAGGGGCCGTAATAGTTATGCCCCTTGTACTCGAGGCCGGCAATGACTCCCGACCAATCGAACCGGGTGCCGCGATAGAATCCGTTCCGGGCATCGGGCAGGTAGAGCTTCACCCGGATCTGGCCGTTCGTAATCTCGGCCTGCGGGGCATCGGCCGCCGACAGCTTGCCGTTTCCCGCCAAACCCCATACCGTCGCCCCAGCCAGGGCTACAGCTAGCTTCGTTCCGAAATATAAGTTCATCATCTTCGTATCAGCCCTTTCGCCTTAGATCGAATTTCCGAAGGAATTGTATAGCATCGTGACATTGCCAGCAACGCCGGAGAGATTCCCCCTCTAAAGACCAACGTTGTTCACTCAAGTTTCTTCAAAGATGCTGCTCCCTGTTCGACCTAGTGCCCCTCACCCCCGCCTATCTGTCGCCGTGGCGACGGAGGGGGACGTTAATTCGAATTTACTTCCCTCGCCCCCTTGGGGGAGAGGGTGGCGCGAAGCGACGGGTGAGGGGGTAACGCTGGAGAGAATTTGGAAGGAGTTTGCT
>CAWHWE010000027.1:0-419799 GCA_963832915.1 uncultured Acidobacteriota bacterium | reverse complement strand
GCGGCCACCCGACTGCCATTGACGAAAGGCCCCGCTGGTGCTACAAGTAATGGTGGGGGTAATTTTGTCTGTTAGCTTTCGGTCTCATAAATTCTTGGTGGAGGCGTGTTATGGACAGGCGAGGCTTTCTAAAGACGGGAACCACAGCCGCTGCGGGTATGGCGGCCTCGAACAAGATTCTTGAGCCCCTCGCCAAGGCGGATGAATCAGCGGGAAGTCAAAGGCCCATTCCGAGGCGGGAGCTGGGTAAGACGGGCGAAGAGCTTTCCATTGTTGGGTTCGGCGGCATCGTGGTGATGAACAACAGCCAGTCGTTTGCCAATAACATCGTGGCGGAAGCGGTGGACCGAGGCATCAATTACTTTGACGTAGCGCCTAGTTACGGCGACGCGCAGGCTCGCTTGGGACCGGCGCTTGAACCCTACCGCAAGAAGGTCTTCCTGGCTTGCAAGGAGGGTGCAGGACGAGAAGAAGGAGATTGGACTAAGGACGGCGCCGCCAAGGCTCTCGATGAGTCTCTGCGGCTGCTCCGTACGGACCACGTGGACTTGTACCAGTTCCACGCTTTGTCCAAGATGTCACAGCTCGAGCAGATATTTGGCCCCAACGGCGCCATGGAGACCTTCGAGGCGGCCAGGAAGGAAGGCAAGGTGCGGTTCCTGGGCTTCTCGGCGCATTCGGTGGAAGTGGCTATCGCCGCTATGGACAGGTATAACTTCGATACGATTCTGTTCCCGATTAATTTCGTCCTTTTCTCTCAGGCCAATTTCGGGCCACAAGTCATCGAGCACGCCCGGAAGAAGGGAATGGGAATCATGGCCCTGAAGAGTATGGCCAAGACGACCTGGCCTGAATCCATGAAGAAGGATCATCCGCACGAAAAATGTTGGTATGAGCCCGCCGATTTCCCTCATGAGGCCGCTCTCAGCTATCGCTGGACACTGTCGCGGGCGATCACGGCGGCTATCCCTCCTGGCGATGAACGATACTTCAGGCTGGCGATGGACGTCGGCACGCATTTCGAACCCGTCACCGAAAAAGAACAACAAAAGCTCATGGCGAGCGCTGCGGGAGTGAATCCGCTTTTCCATCTCGGAAGCGCATAGTCGCGAACCTATATTTGCGAAAAAGGCGCCGGGCTCAGGACGATGTTCGTAATGTTAGAGACGATTTCCTCAAAAGCGTACCTGGGCGAAGTGGAGAGCTTCTTCCATTCCGGGGCAGAGCGGAAGGCATTCCACTTGGTAGTTCGGTCCGCCAGGTCTTCAAAGCCAAGCATGTAGGTCAGGTTCGGTAATCGTGAACCAATGAGCGTGTCGCCGTAGAAGATCTGCCAGAATCCGGCTTTTTCGAAAACGTCGAATTCCCCGCTGTTGAACATCTCGACCTTCCGCACGTGGTCTTGGTCGGAGGGACTCTCGTAAGTCCGAAGCTCAAACATCCGGGAGCGGTGCTCGCCCGTTGCCTGCGGAACCCTAAGCCGGGGCATCCCCTCAAAAGCCACCATCAGTGAACTCTCCATTCGCACATAGGCAGGCTGTTCGGCAGGTGCATTCAGAAAGGCCGCTCCGGCTTTGAGATAGTCGGCGTCTCGATAAAGACGGGATTCAAGGCTGAGGAGAATCTCGAGCGAAACGCTTGGGATCAGAACGTAAACCCCCGGGCTCTCGGGACCGATTTCGACTTCAAAAACCCCCACCGGGCTGATCCCCAGACGGTTCAGCGCCGGCACCAGTGCCTCCCGAAAGAAGTCGTGAACGAGTTTGACTTGTGGTCCCCTGCGCAGGTGGTAACGCCGAAGTTCGTAGTACTCGCGACTCTCCCCGGCCGCGGCCCCCGGGCTGCCGAGAAGGTGGTGAGGTGACGCGTTAACAGCAAGAGCTGATGCCGCGATGGATGAAGCCAGAAAACTCCGTCTTTGCATTATAGTTCCTCCCCTGAATGAATTTGGTCTTCAAGTGTCTCTTCCAAAGGCAATGCGGCTTGGGATCCTCGTCCGCTTTGCTGCCGTTCCGTCCACACAGGCCAGCGCGTCCCTCATCTGTTGGAACCCAAGCGTGGAATCCAGTCTCGTTCAGCGGGGCTCCTGGCGGGCAAACGCCCGTGCCGTGTCCCAGCTCCCAGCGCAGATATACCAGCCAAAGCGAAACCCGCCCACTCCCTCCATGGCTCGTCTCAATACGGTAGCGAACGTATGCCGTGGCGCCACCCAGACAGCGCCATACGCGAGGACCTCGAACTCAGAATTTTCCAGCGTGTAGGCCTGACTGGTTTGCCAGGCCGCGGTTGGAACTACGGTGGCAAACCCCACGGTGCGGGCATTGTCCTCATAGCGGCCCTGCGCAATAGCCGGGGCCTGAGCCCTCGAACAAGGCGTTTTTTCCGTGCATTGTTCCGGATATCTGGCGCTGTGCTCGAACGCCCAGGGTGAGGCGCCCGATAAAAACCAATCCATGGGCCCCGAACTGCCCGGGCGAAGTCTCACCACCGTTTGATCGAGCCGCAAGTAGTAGCTGGGAATTTTGCCGGGATTTGCAACCCAACTGGCATCAGTCTCGATGGAATAAGGGACGGAATAGCCAGGCGGGAAGTTGTCACTCACGCGCCCTTTCCACGCGCCGAGCAGCGCCTCGCGCTGGAACGAGCTGTCCACGCTGCCGTCGATCATCATTGCAACCGCCCGCATGGACCGTTGTCCCCGACAGCCCACTCCGGCGGTTGTCGCCGGCACACCCATACTCGTTCCGCCTTGGTCAGGGTGATACGCCGACCAAAACGGACTCAGGCCTTTCAATTCCGTTTCTGTCCCGTGGCGGAAGACATACATCCCAACACTGGCGCCGGCGCTATGCCCAAAAAGAAGCTCTTTGCCATGATAGCGCAATGAGATCAGGGTGGCCCCGTGCGTCAGGTCGAAGCGCGCTTCCTGTTCGCCCGCGGGGTCACGCAGAATCACCACCTGGACATTAGCGAGTGACTCCGTGGACTGCCAGGAGAGTGGAGCCCCAAGCGGATAGTCCTCAACCTGGCAGCGCACATCCGGAATCTGCTGGGCAGCGGTACTTCCTGCGCTCAAAGCCAGGAAAAGCGCTGGCAATAGACACCTTGCCAAACTTCGCACAACACCGCAGGCTGATGTCCCTGACTTCGCGAGTCGATGCATCATTGCGCACCTCCCTGGGGACCCATGTGACGGGCGAACTGCAACGCATTCTGCCACGACCCCACCATCACGTACCAGGCGAAGGTCTTTGAGGCGATTCCATCCAGCGCTTCGGTTGACCCGAGATGGAAGTTGCGGTTGCGCCAAACGTAGTCACTGTTGAAGCCTCCGCTGATTTTATTATTTGGGAAGTTACTACTCGGCATCGCCACAGCAAGTCCCACCTCTCGCTCCGGGTCGCGGTACCAACCCCCGGCCATGTAAGCGGTGGCCGACGACGAGCAGGGGCAGTTCTCCGGGCTGATGGCGCTAACGCTGAATTCCCAGGGCTCATAATCAGCAAAGTCGTAACCAAATGGCCCGATCTTCTCCTCGGTCAGATGGGTGAAACGCTCGTCCAATTGAAGGTAGTAGCGGGGCTCGCCTGCCGGGTTCGGAACCCAATGGGCCCGAGTTTCCAGGGTGTAGGGGGAAAAGTAACTGAGCGTAACGCTGTTGTTGACACGGCCTCCCCAAACGGCAATGAGAGGGTTCTCGAAGAACCCGTTGTTGTGATTGAAATCGAGCAGCATCGTCATGATATCAACGAAGCCCGTGTCCGAGCACGCCACACCGGTCACTGGTGACATAGCCGACCCGTCACCTGCCTGCGTGGGGTTGTAATCCCCCATCCACGGCCCTGCTTTCATCTGATTGTGGAAGGCCATTTGGATTAACCCGCCTCCGTTATGTCCCCAGATGTGCTCGATGCCCCGGTACTTCAAGGAGACGATGGCTCCCCCCTCGGCGACGTCGAAAAGCACAGTTTGCTCCTCTGCGGGATCCTTGAAGATGACAGCTTGGTCAACCTGTCTTGGCTCCATGGTATAGTCCGTGACCTGGCAGCCCACGCGAACCGCTTCTTTATCGACGGGCGTGGGCGCCTCCTGGGCGCTCAGAGTACTAAGAGGTACCAGGACAAGCAGGCTCATCATGAACAAGTCGGCTATTTTACTTTGCATCGTTCATCCTCTCTCTTCAGCAGGGTGCCCCAAAAATGCTTGGGACCCTCCCCAGGAAACCAGACCAAAACCAGTTGCGTGTTGTGTCCATAGCCGGTCAGTTTGATGTAGAGGCGGCGGAACCTGTCCCGATCCTATCGGGACGCCGCCACGTGGCGATCCCGCCTTGCGGGATCGCCGCTACAATTCCAAACTAACCCACTGCCGTTATGCCGGCGGGCTCAAGCCCGGCAGTGCCGCCCTAAAGGGCGACTCCAAGGGAATCTCTCAACACCCTGCAAGAACTTACCACAGGTTCATTGCAAACAAAACTGTGAACCCCTCCGGGTAGTGCCTGGTTTTGGTTCTGTAGCACCCGGCTGTGGCCCGGCGTAACTCCAAAATACCGACCTGAAGGCTGGACCTTGCATTCAAAGGCGGTCGGTTGTATCTTTTGGGCCAGGTGAAGTCGGACGCAGGCACCTCCGCGATGTCTGACTGTTGAGATGTGGGGGCAGTTGACTTCGGCGCCAGGAGGGTAGCAATTTTAGAAGATGGTTGGGTCTGCCGAAGGGAGAAGAGTTTATCCCCGTTAGCGGAGAACGAACAGGCAACGGCCTGAGACTGGGGGAGCGACCGCATGTCATACGTTTTCCATCGCAGGAGGTTTTTTAATTCGCTGGGATTGATCGCTTCCGGCTGGCCTTTAGTTCCCAAGCTGCTGGGGGCTTTTGCGGGAGGCGAGACGACAAGCCTGGGCACAAACGAAAAGCCTGATGGATTCGGCGCCCATGGTGCAGTCGGGTTAATCATCGATTGTCACGCACATATCGAGTCGCATGATGAACAACGCTATCCGCCGAAGAATAATCCCAGGCGCTCGCCAGGCGGCAGGGTCTCAGTGGAGGACCTGCGCCGCGTCAGTCGGGCTGCCGGCGTGCGTGCCGTGCGCGCCATCCAATGCGTTACGTTCTACGGGTATGACAACCGTTATTTGTGCGACATCAGCAACCCGAATCGGGACTGGCTACGAGGTGTTTGCACACTCGATCCCGATGACCCGCACAGTCCCGCGCTCCTTAAACAGTTCGCCCGAGACTACGGGGTTTCTTGCCTGCGGAGCATCCCCTCGCCTGCCCGCAAGACATTCGATGATCCGAACGTCCGCAATCTCTGGAAAATAGCGGCGGATGAAGGGCTCACGGTTGACATCTTTCTCATGCAGCCGGAGATGGTGCCAGGTGCGACTCAAATCCTAAAGGACTTCCCGCACCTGACTGTGGGCTTCGACCATTGCATGGACCTGAAGCCCGGACCTGAGTTGGCGCCGCGCCTTGAGGCGGTCCTCAAGTTATCGCGTTTCCCAAATCTGCACCCAAAGTTGGATTTCATCGGTACGGGTACGGGGCAAAAGTTTCCGTGTGAGGATTTGCACCAACCGTGCCTAAAAATCATTGATGCCTATGGACCGGAACGCTGCGTGTGGGGAAGTGATTTTCCAAACGATCAGTGGACGCCAATGATTACGTATGCTGAGCACTTGCGCATTTTCACCGAGGTTCTGCCGCTAAAGACCGAAGCGAGGCGGCAAATCTTAGGTGAAACAGCACGTCGGATTTGGTTTCCGGAGTTAAAGACATAGCCGTCGCTGTCACCGGGCTGTGGCACGAGACGTGGGGGCGCTTGGAGAGTCGAAAATGCGAGAGACAAAGCCAAATCATCCGCTGAAGTTTGCCTTGCTGCCCGTCATGCTGCTTGTGGTTCATCTGACCTCGTGTCAGAACTGGACAGCTCCCTCCTCGAGAAACCGCGACTGGAAGGTCTATGGCGGAGGCCCGGACAATATCCATTACTCGACCCTTCGCCAAATCAATCGCGACAACGTTCACAAGCTCGCGGTCGCCTGGACTTACGATTCGGGCGACGCGTTCCCGGACTCCGAGATGGAGTGCAACCCCATCGTAGTGCACGGCGCCTTGTATGCGACGACCCCCAAGTTACGCTTAATCGCGCTCGATGCCGCCACCGGCAAATTGCGCTGGAGTTTCGACCCGAATCAGGGAGAGAAGGTCTCAACCAAGCGCCGCAACCGCGGTGTCACTTATTGGGAGGAGGGGAACGATCGCAGAATTTTCCTTGTTGCCCGGCAATATCTTTATGCCCTTGACGCGATGACCGGGAAGCCTCTTGCCAGCTTCGGTGATTCCGGGCGGGTGGATCTGCGGGAAGGGCTTGGCCGCGACCCCAAAAAGCAGTCCATTTCAGCAACCACGCCGGGGATAGTTTACAAAGATCTGCTGATTCTCGGTAGCATAGTTGCCGAAGACTTGCCGGCATCTCCCGGGGACATTCGCGCCTATGACGTTCGCACCGGGAAGATTCGCTGGACGTTTCACACCCTTCCTCACCCTGGGGAATATGGTTACGAGACCTGGCCGAAGGATGCCTGGACCTATATCGGCGCCGCAAACGACTGGGCCGGAATGAGCCTGGATGAGAAGCGTGGCCTGGTGTTCTGTGCGACGGGTTCGGCTTCCTTCGATTTCTATGGCGCCAACCGCATCGGCGACGATCTCTTTGCTAACTGCGTGATCGCCCTGAAAGCTGATACCGGGGAGCGCGTCTGGCACTTTCAGGGAGTCAAGCACGACGTCTGGGACCGCGATTTCCCAGCCGCTCCCAGCCTTGTCACGGTCAGGAAAGATGGACGATTGATTGATGCGGTGGCCCAGATCACCAAGTCTGGCTTCGTTTTCGTCTTCGAGCGGGAGACCGGACAGCCGATCTTCCCCATCGAGTATCGTAAAGTGCCCGCATCGGATGTGGATGGCGAAGTGACGGCGGACACGCAGCCCTTTCCGCTGAAGCCGCCTCCCTTCGCACGACAAATGTTCACGCCGGAAATCGTAACCAACCGAACCCCGGAGTCGCACCGGGCGATTCTTGAACAACTAAAAAAAGTTCGAAGTGGCGGCCAGTTCATACCCCCGAGTTTCGAGGGAACGGTGGTTTTCCCCGGACTCGATGGGGGCGGCGAATGGGGTGGCCCGGCGTTCGACCCCCAAACCGGAATGCTCTATGTGAACGCCAACGAAATGCCGTCGATGATAAGACTGGTGGACCGGCCAGACATGAGAAATGCAAGGGACAGCCGGCAAGTGTATGCTGCGAATTGCGCCAGTTGCCATCGCCAGGACATGCGCGGAAGCCCACCCGAGTTCCCCTCGCTTTTCGGCATAGGGAAGAAGTATAAGGAAGACGGACTTGCGAAGATCATCCGTGAGGGCCGCGGCCGCATGCCAATTTTCGCCTACCTCGGGTCAAACGTGATCACCTCGGTGGCGCACTTCCTGGCCACCGGTGAAAATACCAAGGTCGCGAAAACAGCCAGTGAGCTACTGCCGCATCCACTCAAGTACACGATCGATGGGTACGGCTGGTTCAAGGATCCCGACGGTTACCCTGCCGAAGTTCCGCCCTGGGGAACGCTCAACGCCATTGACCTTGAAAGCGGCGAGATCGTGTGGAAGATCCCATTCGGCGAGTACCCGGAGCTGGTTGCCAAAGGTGTGCCTAATACGGGCAGCCAGAACTACGGAGGGCCGGTGGTGACCGCCGGGGGCCTGATCTTCATCGGCGCAACGATCCGCGATCGCAAGTTTCACGCCTACGACAAGACCACGGGAAAGCTGCTGTGGGAGGCCGTCTTGCCCGCGGCCGGGAACGCAACGCCGGCCACCTACAGCGTGGAGGGAAAACAGTTCGTGGTCATCGGCGCCGGAGGCGGCAAGTGGGGCTCCCCCTCGGCTGGGATGTATGTCGCCTTTGCGCTTTCCAGCAAGTGACGGCTAAGTATCATTGACGCCCCTCGGCCTGCACGCTATCTCGCGTGAACCGCACTCGAGGACGAAGCACAAGCTGTTATTGATGTGGACCTAGCGCGAAATTTGTTTCCCCTCACATCTTTATAAATTTCTCCCCCTTCGTCCCGCAAATCGGACAAGTGTCGGGGGCCTTACCCATCTCGATATTCCCGCAGACCGGGCATAAGTAGAAGTCCACCCCAGTCAGGTCCTTCCCCTGCTGAAGTGCTTCGAGAGCCATCTCGTAAAGCCTGGCGTGAACAGCCTCCGCCTTCAAGGCATAAGAAAACATCCGTTTGGCTCGGGGATTATCCGCTATCGCTTGCTCCACCATCGGCGGGTACATTTCAGTGTACTCATATGTTTCCCCCCCCATTGCCGCGCGCACGTTGTCCACAGTTGAACCGACGCCGCCCATGGCGGCCAAGTGCCCCAGCGCGTGGATGGTCTCAGCTTCAGCAGCCGTTCGGAACAAACGTGCCACATTGCTGAAACCTTCCTGATCAGCCTTCTTTGAAAACGCCAGATACTTCCGGTTCGCCTGACTCTCACCCGCAAACGCTAGCTTAAGATTATTTTCAGTAGTAGCCATGATGGCCCCCATTCCTTATGTATTTACGAAGCCTGCGTAAACATTACGTCCATACGATGTGCGCGATCAAACATAGATCGTTCCAAACCCTACCGCATATGATTCCGCTTCGGACACTTGTATACACTGGTTATGGGAGGATAGCAAGGGACATAATGGCAGGGGACATAATGGCAGTGTAGTGGCGCAGTTTGGCGTGGCGTCGAGCCCGCAAGTCGCGGTCGGAACATTTGGGATGTGCTGGGCTAAAGAGCCTGTGTGAAAACTCGTGGATTCCCGATTTCGCGGGAATGACAGGTCGGAACACAACCCCTACATCCAGCGCTGTCACCCCCGCGGAAGCGGGGATCCAGCCTGGCCAATGCCAGACACGAGTTTACACAGACTCTAAAGCCCGGCTCTACAAAACCAAAATGAGTCACAACAAAGAAAAGTTGCCCGCCGCGGCAGGATGAGTAACATGCAGAGGTCAGCAGGTGGATGGCAGATGCTCTTCGTTCTGACTTCTTGCATTCGAATCCTTCCTTGGCAGAGTCGCCGGTCCACAGGGCGAGGCCTGCGCTACGCCCCTGAATTTTGGTTTATTCCCTACCCCTTTCACCTGAAACCTGATACATGAAGCCAGCTTTTGCGGTTCCTGAATCCCGACTCCTGAATCCCGGAACCTGTTCTTCCCTGCCTGCTATCTGCTACCCACTGACGCTTGACTCAACCTGCCGGCCTCCCGCAGTTTTTACATCCTGCAAGTAAGAATTTCTGTCTGGACGGAAGCCGTACAATCTGCGCCGCCGTTTAGCCACTTTCGTTTCAATAGGATAGGAGAATCGAAGGCTGGCATTTGGCGTGCCTTCGCTAAGGCGGGGCGCGAACCGATCATGCCGCGCAAATGGCGTGACGACGGCTCCAAAGGAGGAAAAGAAAATGGCTATCGACCAAGTCCCGGAACGAGAAGGGCTCGACACCGATCCGGGAAGTTCCGGCTCCGGTAATAAGTTTATGCTGATTTTCCTGGTGCTCGCGGCGCTGGTCGTAGGCGAGATTTACTCGATCTACAAAACCAGCTGGACACGCGACACCCTGGAAGCGCAGCAAACCGCCACTGGCAAACAACTGCGCGCGGAGTTCCAGGATCAACTCACTGGCCGCTTGAGCGCGATCGAAAACGAGAATGCGCAGCAAATGGATGCGTTGCAAAATGAACTGGATGGGGCCTCGAAGCGATTGGGCACCACGGGCGGGGAGCTGAAGCACGCCCGCGCCATGGTAACGCAACTTCAGGACGATCAACGCAAGCAGTCCGAACAACTTCGAGCAGAACTGGCCCAAAAGGCAGACCAGCAGCAAGTGGGCGCGCTGGACCAGGACGTTTCCGCCCAACGCACCGACCTCGATAATACCAAGACGGCACTCGACTCTGTCCGCTCTGACCTGGGCATGGCCCGCAGCGAATTCGGCACCCTGATCGCTACCAACCACGACGATATCGAGCAACTGCGCCGAATGGGCGAGCGCGACTACTTCGAGTTCACCGTGAACCGCAAAACCCCCGCGCACGTGGCAGGAGTTGGCCTGGCCCTGAAGAGGACCAACGTGAAGCGCCACCGGTTCAACCTCGATCTAATGGCAGATGACACCCGAGTGGAAAAGAAAGACCGCACCATCAATGAGCCGATCTTCTTCTATGTAGGCGGTTCGAAAAAGCCCTACGAGTTGGTTGTCAATGAAGTGAAAACCAATGAGGTGAAGGGTTATGTCAGCACCCCAAAGGGTGCACAAGTTGCGTCGAATTCGGCGGGCGCGCGCTAAGCGAACCCGTCGGGGGGGACCCGGTCATGGAGAGGAGCCGGGTCTCCAACTCCAACCGGCCCGGTTGGCCCCCTACCACACCCCCCAAAAGGCGTTTAAATAAGCCCGTATCCTAAATCGCAACAGCGTCAGCAGAGGCCATCGTCGAAATTTTAACGCCAATGCCACCACCCCCCACCCCCTCCTCAGCCAGGAGGGGCACTACTTTCATGGCTCAAGCTTAGCTTTCCTGCTTTGCCGGATTTCACAAACCGTCACCACCCGCTTGAGTTTCCACGACGCGATTGTTGTCCTGTCCAACGTGCGTGTGCACCTCGGAGGAGAAGAGTGTCGCTGCGATTATTTCCCCAGAGGCCGTGTCATTCGGTATGATACAGACCATGGACGTAGCGGTACGGTGTCGAAATCTGCGCATGACCTATGACGGCAAGGTCGAGGCCGTCCGGGGACTCGATTTAGAGATCCTGACCGGCGAATGCTTCGGGCTGCTGGGCCCCAACGGCGCGGGCAAGACCACGACCATCGAAATCCTGGAGGGACTGTTTTCGCAAACCTCCGGTGAAGTCGAAATTCTCGGAAAGACCTGGAAAGACCACAGCCGGGAACTGCGCGAGATGTTGGGCGTCTCGTTGCAGGAGACTCGCCTACCCGAAAAGCTCACCGTGCGCGAAACACTAGAGCTTTTCGGCAGCTTCTATCGCTATGCGCGTCCGACCCTTGAAGTCATGAATGAAATGGCCTTGACCGAAAAGGCGAATAGCTGGGTCGGGAAACTCTCCGGAGGCCAGCGTCAACGGCTGGCGGTAGCCACAGCCCTGGTGGCCAATCCGAAGCTGTTGTTTCTCGATGAACCCACGACGGGGCTGGACCCGCAAAGCCGGCGGCAGCTTTGGGACATTCTCCGCCAGTTCCAGCGCCGTGGCGGAACCGTCCTTTTGACTACGCACTATATGGACGAAGCGGAACGGGTCTGCAATCGAGTCGCGGTCATTGATCATGGCCGCGCCATCGCTTCGGGCAGGCCCGCGGAATTGATCGAGGAACTTGGTGGGCAGCAGATGGTGGAATTCGAAGCGACGGGGGACTCCTGGGGCGCGTCGGACCGGTGGCGCTCGCTCCCGGGTGTCGAGACCGTGCATGTGGAAGAGGGCCGGGTACTGTTGAGCGTGCGCGAAACTCACGAGACCATCCCCGCCTTGCTGGCGGCTTTGCAGAAGAGCGGCGCGCGCCTGCTGCGTCTCACCACCCGCCAAGCCAGCCTGGAGGATGTCTTCCTCCGCCTCACCGGGCGCCGTTTACGCGAGGAGTAAAATTGAGTTATCTGAGCCTTGAACACGAAACCGATGTCGCCTCGGCGCAGGACGCGAAGCTGCCCACCCTCTCAACAAAAAACAGCCGGTGGGCGGGTTATTGGCAACTGATGATGGCGCGCATGAAGGAGATGTGGCGCGAGCCGGAGGTCATCTTCTGGGTGTTCGTGTTTCCCATACTCTTGGCGCTGGGACTGGGGATTGCCTTTCGCAATAAGCCCGCCGACGTCTATCGTGTGGCCATCGTGGGAGGAGAGGGAGACACGCATGCCCTCGATCGGCTGAAAGCCTCTCTCCAAGGAGGCCCCGTTCGGACTGACGAACTGCCCGCGGCTGACGCTTTCAATCAATTTCGTCTCGGTAAGTACGACCTGGTCGTGGTCCCCAAGGCGGGCAGCGGCTTTGAATATCGATACGACCCGGTGCGTCCGGAGAGCGTGCTGGCCCGCACCGTCGTCAATGATGCAATGCAGGCCGCGGCAGGAAGAAAAGATGCTATACAGGTGTCCTCAAAGGCCTCGAGCGAGCCTGGGGCAAGGTATATTGATTTCCTGATACCGGGGTTGCTCGGCATGAACCTGATGAATTCAGGGATGTGGGGTATCGGTTTTGCGCTGGTCCAGATGCGCCAGCGCAAGTTGCTCAAGCGGTTCGTGGCTACCCCCATGCGGCGGGGGGATTTTCTCCTCGGCCTGGTCAGCAGCCGCCTGGGCCTGATGCTGGTCGAGCTTGCCCTGCTGCTCGGATTCGGCGTGATAGCGTTTCAGATGCGAGTGGTGGGTTCATGGGCGTCGGTTATTCTGATCAGTGCGGTCGGAGCGCTTTCTTTCGGGGGACTGGGTCTGCTGACGGCCAGCCGTACCCAAAAAACTGAAACGGTCAGCGGCCTGATCAACGTGGTCATGATGCCGATGTGGATGTTCTCCGGTGTCTTTTTCTCTTACGAGCGTTTTCCCGCCGTCATTCAGCCGTTTGTCAAATTGTTGCCACTCACTATACTCAATGATGCTCTGCGGGCTACGATTCTCGGAGGCGCTTCGTTAGCGTCCCAGGGCACGCGCCTGCTCATCCTGCTACTCTGGGGCGCCGTCGCGTACGCGCTGGCCCTTCGCTGGTTCCGCTGGACGTAAATCAGGATTCAGGATTCAGAAGTCAGGAGTCAGAAGTCTGTCATCCTGAGCGAGGATAGGGTAGTGGGGTCTTTTGGCTTGATTGTTAGCGTTTGCGTCGGTGCTTGCGATTGGAGGGACCATCGCCACATAATGGCGGATCATAGGCCTCAATCAATTCTTTCTCTCGTTGCTCTAGTAGCTCTGCATCTGGAATGCATATACGCAACACCAAGAGTTCACCGCGCCCGGATCTCAACCGTTTCCGCCACTCGTCAGCTTCGGGTTTCTTCGTTGAGCCCTTCAAGAATTTCCCGGATAATCCGTTAGAAACGTTCCTTTCCCATTTTTTCATGCGTATTCGCAGGATGTTTTCAGACTTACCGATTCGGACCACTTTGTTCCTGATCCGGAATGCGTAAACCACCGCTGGCCAACATTCAGCATCTTTCCGCACATCGAATTCCATAACAAACGTTGATCGGCCTCGGATCGCGATGTGCCCTACCAGTACGAAACCGTCCTCTTCGAGTCCCATAACTGCGCATATTATCACGAAGAACGCTACCGGTGATATTAGAGACGGAGTGCGTTGCAAACGGGTCTTGCCCTCTCCCTGGGGAGAGGGTGACCCGCGACGGCGCTTTCACCAGCCGTCGCGGGCCGGGTGAGGGGTCTCTTGCCAAAGAACGGGACCTCAGAATGATAAGTGGGCGGACTCAAGCTCCGGCTGGCCTGGCTGGCGTTTGACCCAGCGGTAGGCGGCGATTGAATTCTTCCAGAAGAACTTCTCTGCAACGGCTTGGCCCTTGCCGGTGAAGTACTCGCGGACAATCTTCAGCACCTGTGGGTATGTTCCCAAGGGATCACTGTTCGGCCAGTCGCTGCCGAAGATCAGCCGATCCTGGCCGAAGATCTCCCAGATCTCATCCAGTCTCGCCCGGTAAGAATTCAGGTCATCAGGAACTCGGCTGCCGACCCGGCGGAGGACTTCGGAGACCTTGACGTAAACTTGAGGCCGTTTCCCCAGCTCGCGCAAATTAGACTCGTACGCACTACGAGCCCCGGAATCTGTCGGAGGTTGAACCCCCGGCAGGTGATCGATCACCACCCGCAAGCTGGGAATGCGATCCGTGAGGTGGACCAAGTCCTCGATCAACGCGGGGTCAGGGTTTGCGCTGTCTAACCCCAAACCGGCATCTGCAAGAGCTTTGAGGTCGGAAATGAAGCCCGCTGAGGACAACTGTCCGCGGAAGTCCCGATTCCACAAGTTTCCGTATCGGATTCCCCGAAACAGCGGGTTCTGCCGGAACCGCTCCAAATGCCTGCGGAAGTCCGGCTTGCCTGGCTCCAGATCTCCGACGGTCCCGACAATGATCGTGTCCTTCGCTGCAACATCCAGAACCCACTGGTTATCCTCCAACCATGGACTGCATTCCACCTCAATCGCGCCCACAATGCCGAGCCTCTTCGTGACCCTTCGATAGCGGTCGGGCAACGCAGGACGGTACAGGATCGTATCGTTCTTGTCGGGCCAAGGCACGCCCTGGGGGCGTGTTGGGTCGAAGAGATGGATGTGCGTGTCGATGATCGGCATGGAAGCCGCTTCGGCATCCATACACAGACCGACGATCCCCACCGCGGTATTCAGAAATGTTCTTCGATTCATGCTTATCAGGCTTTTATGGGTTCTGGCTGGCTTGGCTCGCGCTTGACCCAACGGTACGCGACGCTTGAATTCTTCCAGAAGAACTTCCCCGCAACCACTTGGCCCTTGCCGGTGAAATACTCGCGGACAATTTTCAGCTCTATTGGGTATGCTGCCTTGAGATCGCTGACCGGCCAGTTGCTGGCGTATATCAGCCGGTCCTGGCCGAAGATGTCCCAGATCTCATCCAGTCTCGCCCGGTAGAAATTCAGGTCATCAGGGACTCGACCGCCGACCCGGCGTAAGACTTCGGAGACTTTGACGTAGACTTGGGGACGTTTCCCCAGTTCACGCAGATTAGACTCATATCTACTACGAGCCTGCGGTTCCGTGGGAGGCTCAACGTTTGGCAGGTGATCGATCACCACTCGCAAGCTGGGAATCCGATCCGTGAGCCGCACCAAGTCCCCGATCAAAACCGGGTCAGGTTGCGGGGAATCCAACTCCAGACCGGCATCCGCAAAAGCTTTGAGGTCGGAAAGGAAGTCCGGCGCGGAGAACTGCGCGTGGTAGTCCCTATTCCACAGATTGCCGTATCTAATACCGCGAAACAGCGGGTTGCGGTGGAACCTTTCCATATGCTTACGGAAGTCCGGCTTGCCCGGCTCCAGGTTTCCGACGGTACCGACAATGATCTTGTCCTTTGCCGCAACATTCAAAACCCACTGGTTATCCTCCAACCAGGGACTGCATTCAACCTCGATCACGCCGGCGATGCCCAGCCCTTTCGTGACGCTCCGGAACCGGGAGGGCAACGTAGGCCGGTAGAGGAGAGTTTCGTCCTTAGCGGGCCAAGGCACGCCCTGGGGGCGTGTGGGGTCGTAGAGATGGATGTGCGTGTCAATGATGGGTATGGAAGCAGCTTCTGCTTCGGGATGCAGGCCGGCGACCGCCGCCGCAGCAAATAGAAATGTTCTTCGATTCATGGGCGCAATTCTACCACCGCCGTGTTCATTCGACAATTGGGGAGCAGAAAGGGGATAGGGGTAGCGCAGACCTGTTCTCTAGGTCTGCGGCTTTTGTCGCATGCTTGAAGAGGCCCTGCCCAAAAAGCTGCAGACCTAGAGAACAGGTCCGCGCTCAGAACTGACCCCTCACCCGTCCCGCTTCCCAATGAAGTGCATCGGGACAGCGGGACACCCCATAGGCGCTAGGATAAGTGCACTGGGCGAAGTCTGAGCCACGGCAGTGGCGACGTCATGTGGCCCACGGCGAGCCAGCCGTGGGAAAGGACGTCGCAAAAGGGGTGCTGAGCCCCGCAAGGGGCGACATTAGGTCGTAGGCACTCGTGCCATGTTATTTGCCTGAGGACCGCCGGATGCCGCCCCTACCGGGGCTGACGAATCTCGTGTGCCGTCAGCATCCCACGGCTGGCTCGCCGTGGGCCACAATATGCCGCCCGCCAAGACGGGCTTTCGGGTGCCCTTTATCGTTATTCTAGCGCCTATGGCGGGGCACCCTCTCCCCAAGGGAGAGGGCGAAGACTCCGTTCCGTGCCCTTGTTCTTGGATAATTCGAAAAGGTGATTAGCTATCGCAGTTGCGTTTCGTCTTGCAAGTATTTGTGGATGCCGCGCGCCGCCTTGCGGCCCTCAGCAATAGCCCACACAACCAGTGATTGGCCGCGGCGCATATCGCCGGCGGCGAAGACGCCGGAAACCGAGGTCATGTGGTTGGCGTCAGCCTCGACATTGCCCCGCGCATCCAGATTCACGCCCAGCGCTTCGATCATTCCATTCTTGACGGGCCCGAGGAAGCCCATGGCGATCAGCACCAGGTCCACGTCGAGCGTAAAATCCGTTCCGGGTAGCGGCTCAAACTTGGGGGGTGGCCCCACCCGAATCCCATGCAATTGTTTTACGTGGCCATTTTCGTCGCCACTAAGCCGCGTCGTGGCCACTGCCCACTCTCGAATCCCTCCCTCCTGATGGGCGCTTTCGGTCCGCAACTGAATCGGCCACAGTGGCCAAGGCGTGCTGGGAGAGCGCTCGAGAGGCGGCATGGGGAGGATCTCGAACTGATGAACCGACGCCGGCCTCTGCCTATGGGAGGTCCCAAGACAGTCAGCCCCTGTGTCCCCGCCGCCGATAATCAATACCCGCTTGCCCGTGGCCAGGATTTGCCCGGCCACAGCATCGCCGGCCAAGTGGCGGTTCTGTTGCGGCAGGTACTCCATGGCGAAATGAATGCCCTTGAGCTCGCGTCCCGGCACGTTGAGATCGCGCGGGCTCTCGGCGCCTCCGGCCAGCAGGATGGCGTCGAATTCGAAGCGCAACTCTTCCACTGGAACGTTTACACCGACGTGCTTCCGAGTCTTGAAAACCACCCCTTCTCGTTCCATCTGCTCGAGCCGCCGGTCAAGGATGCGCTTTTCCAATTTGAAGTCAGGAATGCCATACCGCAGCAGGCCGCCGATGCGGTCGGCTTTTTCGAATACCGTCACCGTATGTCCCGCGCGGTTCAGTTGCTGCGCAGCGGCTAGGCCGGCAGGTCCCGAACCGACGATGGCCACGCGCTTGCCGGTCCGGCTGGAAGGGGGTTCGGGATGGACCCAGCCCTCTTGGAAGGCGTGCTCGATTATTGCCTGTTCGATGTTCTTGATTGTCACGGGGGGGCTGTTAATACCCAGAACGCAGGCAGCTTCGCAGGGCGCCGGGCACACCCGTCCGGTGAATTCGGGAAAGTTGTTGGTGGCGTGGAGGGCGCGAATGGCTTCTTTCCAGCGATCGCGGTAAACGAGGTCATTCCAATCCGGGATGATGTTGTTAAGCGGGCAGCCCGTGTGGCAGAAGGGCACGCCGCAATCCATGCAGCGCGCTCCCTGAATGCGCAGCTTCTGCTCCGGGAATTCCTGGTACACTTCCTGGAAATCGTTGACGCGCTCAGGCACGGGCCGGCGCGCCGGGACTTCCCGCGTGTACTCCATGAATCCAGTCACCTTACCCACGGAGCGCCTCCTGGGTTGATGGCGCTGAGGAAGCATGGGCTGCCGACGCAGCGCCGGCCCCGCGCGCGGCAGGACCGGCATCTGCCGACCTAAAGGTCGGCGCTACGTTAGCAGAGGTGCGAGGAACGCCCAAAACTCGCTTGTACTCGTGCGGATAGACCTTGATGAACTTCGGCAGCATCGTCTCCCAGTTATCCAGGATCCATTTGGCTCGCGGGCTGCCGGTCAGCTCCGCATGACGAGCGATCAGGAATTCAATCAAATCAGCATCGTTCGAATCGGTAGGGGGACGGCTTGCCGCCCCCTCCTCGCGGGTTCGGGCGGGGGTAGGGCAAGCCCTACCCCTACAGTTTGTTACTGGCTCGAGGTCCACGCTGGCGCGGTTACAGCGCACCTTGGGGAACTCACCGGTTTCGTCCAGGACATAAGCAATCCCGCCCGTCATGCCGGCAGCGAAATTACGCCCGGTCTTGCCCAGCACGATCACCGTTCCGCTGGTCATGTATTCACAACCATGGTCGCCCACCGCCTCCACCACAGCCGTGGCGCCGGAATTCCGCACCGCGAAGCGCTCACCGGCCATGCCATTGAAATAGGCTTCGCCGCTCGTGGCCCCGTACAAAACTACGTTCCCCACCAGGATATTCTCCTCGGGCTGGAACGACGCAGTCCGGGGAGGATAAACAATGAGCCTGCCTCCGGATAGCCCCTTGCCGACGTAGTCGTTGGCTTCGCCCTCGAGAATCATGGTGACGCCCTTGGCCAGAAAAGCGCCGAAGCTCTGCCCCGCCGAACCCGTGAACTCGAACCGGATCGTGTCATCAGGCAAACCTTCGGAGCCATAGCGGCGGGCAATCTCGCCGCTCAACATCGCGCCCACCGTCCGGTGAGTGTTTCGGATAGGGAGGCTGATCGAGACTTGGGCGCGGCGCTCGAGCGCTTCCCGCGCATGGTCGATCAACTGATAATCGAGCGATTTCTCGATCCCATGGTCCTGCTTGATCAGGCAGCGCCGACCCACCCGTGTGGGCACTTGGGGATTGTGAAGGACTGAGGACAAATCCAAGCCGCGGGCTTTCCAGTGGTCCACGTCCGGGCGCTGCACGAGGCAATCGACGCGCCCTACCATCTCATCGACTCTGCGGAAGCCAAGCTGCGCCATAACCTGCCGCAGGTCCTCGGCAATGAAAAACAGGAAGTTGATCACGTGCTCAGGCTGGCCTTTGAACTTCTCGCGCAGTTCGGGGTCTTGCGTCGCCACGCCTACCGGGCAGGTGTTCAGGTGGCACTTGCGCATCATAATGCAGCCCATGGAGATGAGTGGCATTGTGGCAAACCCGAACTCCTCCGCGCCGAGCAGGGCGGCGATGGCCACATCGCGCCCGGACTGCAATTTCCCATCGACTTGCAGGCGGACGCGGCTGCGCAGGTCGTTCATCACCAGGACTTGCTGGGTTTCCGAAAGGCCAAGTTCCCACGGGATGCCGGCGTGCCGGATGGAGGAAATCGGGGAGGCCCCGGTTCCCCCGTCGTAGCCGCAGATGAGGATAACATCGGCATGCGCTTTGGCCACGCCAGCCGCCACTGTGCCCACGCCGGATTCAGCCACCAGCTTCACTGAAATCCTCGCCTGCGGGTTAACGTTCTTGAGGTCGTAGATGAGCTGCGCCAGGTCCTCAATCGAGTAAATGTCGTGGTGCGGCGGGGGCGAGATCAGGCTGACGCCGGGAATGGCGTGGCGCACCCGAGCCACCACCTCATCAACCTTGTGACCGGGAAGCTGGCCACCCTCGCCGGGCTTGGCCCCTTGCGCAATCTTGATCTGCAATTCATCGGCGTTCACCAGGTAATTCGTGGTCACACCGAACCGGGCCGAGGCCACTTGCTTCACCGCGCTGCGGCGCGAGTCGCCGTTCGGGTCGGGACGGAAGCGCGCTTCGTCTTCTCCGCCCTCGCCGGTGTTGGAGCGGCCGCCAATGCGGTTCATGGCGATGGCCATGGTCTCATGCGCTTCCTTGCTGATGGAACCGAAGGACATCGCGCCGGTGGCGAACCGCTTGACGATTTCGGACGCGGGCTCCACCTCTTCGAGCGCCACGGGCGGGCCGGCGGGCCGGAAATCCAGCATGCCACGCAGGGTGTAGAGATTCCGGTTCTGCTCGTTGACGATCTTCGAGTACTCCTGAAACGTCGGGTAACTTGACTGCCTCACCGCATGCTGAAGTTTGCTGATGGTGAGAGGATTCAGCAGGTGCCGCTCACCTTGTTCCCGATATTGGTAGCTGCCGCCGACCTCCAACTCGGTGTCGGATGCAGCCGGTCTCTGCATGGCAAGCTTGTGCTTCATGAGATCTTCGCGGGCCAGAACCTCCAAACCCACACCCTCAATCCGGGAAGGCGTGCCCGTGAAGTACCGCTCGACGACCGCCCGGTTGAGCCCGATCGCCTCGAAGATCTGAGCGCCGCAATAGCTCTGCAAGGTCGAAATCCCCATCTTGGAGAGGACCTTGAGCAGCCCTTTATCCACGGCCTTGATGTAATTCTTGAGCAGCTTTTGGAATGTGTAAGAGGGGGGGAAGTCCCCTCTCACGTGCAAGTCTTCCAGCGTTTCGATCGCCAGGTAGGGATTGATGGCGCTGGCCCCGTAGCCGATCAGGAGCGCGAAATGCATGACCTCGCGCGGCTCGCCTGTCTCCACAATGAGGGCGACTTGGTTCCGCGTCTTCTCGCGTACCAGGTGATTGTGCACGGCCGATAGCGCCAAGAGACTCGGAATCGGCGCGTACTCTTCATCCACGCCGCGGTCGGAGAGAATCAGCAACGTATAGCCGGACTTGATGGCCAGCGAGGCGCTACGACAAAGGCCTTCCACAGCCTCCCCGAGGCGTTTCTCGCCTCCCTCCACACGAAAAAGCATGGGCAGCGTGGTGGCCAGAAAATCCCCCTGGCTGACGCGGCGCAATTTTTCCAGGTTCCAGTTGGTCACAATGGGATGGCGCTTCTTGAGCGTGTGGCAGAGCTGAGGCGTCTCGTCCAGGATGTTTCCCTCACGCCCGATGAAATCGTTGAGCGACATCACCAGATCTTCACGGATGGGGTCAATGGCCGGGTTGGTGACCTGCGCGAACATCTGCTTGAAGTAATTGAACAGCAACTGGGGCTTGTCCGAAAGGCAAGCGAGGGGAGTATCGGTTCCCATCGACCCCACCGGCTCTTCGCCGTTCTGCGCCATGGGGATCATGATGATGCGCAGGTCCTCATCCGTGTACCCGAAGGCGCGTTGCCGCATCAGGATGGAGGCGTGGTCAGTAGGTTGGACTCGCGCCGGGTCGGCCAGGTGCCTCAGCGTGATCTGGTTTTCCTTTAGCCAATTGGCGTAAGGCTGCCGCGCAGCCAACTCCTTCTTGATCTCCTCGTCGGGAACAAGACGCCCCTTTCCCGTGTCCACAAGGAGCATGCGGCCTGGCTCGAGCCTGCCCTTAAATTGGACCTCGGCGGGATTCACCGGCAACACCCCCGCCTCCGAGGCCATGATGACGAGGCCGCCCTTGGTCACCAGAAAGCGGCCTGGCCTTAATCCATTGCGGTCGAGCTTGGCGCCAATCACGCGGCCGTCCGTGAAGGCCACGGCCGCCGGGCCGTCCCAGGGCTCCATCAGTGAGGCGTGATACTCATAGAAAGCCTTGACGTCCTCCGGCATCGTGGGATCGCTTACGTAAGCTGACGGAATCAGCATTTCCATCACGTGGGGAAGGCTGCGTCCGGCGAGCGTCAAGAGCTCAACAGCGTTGTCGAGGTTGGCCGAATCGCTGCCCCCCGGGGCGATGATGGGCTCCAGTTTCTTGATGTCCCCGGCAAAAAGAGGCGACGCCAGCACGGAAGTCCGTGCCTGCATCCAATTCACGTTGCCGCGCAGCGTATTGATCTCACCATTGTGGCAGAGATAGCGGAACGGATGTGCGAGATGCCAGGTGGGGAAGGTATTGGTGGAGAAGCGTTGATGAACCAGACAAATCGCGCTTCTGACTTCCGAGTTCGACAATTCGCTGTAAAAGTGGGCGATCTGAGGAGCCAGGAGCAAACCTTTGTAAATAATCGTCCGCGAAGAGAGCGAGGGAATGTAAAAGAAGCTCTTCTCCCGCAGCTCGGTTTTGGCCACTTCGCTTTCGGCGCGCTTGCGGATAACGTACAGCTTCCGCTCCAGGGCGTCCTGGTCCATCCCGTAAGCTTTCCGGATGAAGACTTGCTCAATGTAAGGCTGAGTGCTGCGAGCCAAGCGTCCAATTGTGTTGGCGTCTACCGGAGTGTCCCGCCAACCAAGGACGGAGAGGCCTTCGTCACGCACGATCTCTTCCACGAGGGCCTCGCAGCTCATGCGCTCATGGGGTTCCACGGGGAGAAACACCATGCCCACGCCGTATTCGCCTGGCGAGGGCAGTGCGAAGCCCAACCGCGTGCACTCCGCTTCGAAAAAGGCGTGAGGGATTTGGATCAAGACTCCCGCCCCGTCGCCGGTCTGCGGGTCGCAGCCGCAGGCGCCCCGGTGCGTGAGGTTGATGAGAATCTCGATGCCTTTGAGGATGATGTCGTGGCTTTTCTTGCCGGAAATGTCCGCCACGAAACCAATCCCACACGCGTCGTGCTCGTCGCGAGAGTCGTATAGGCCCTGAGGTTCCGGAAAACCTCGGGAGATAGTTTTATAGCTCATGACCTGTTATCTCTAAGGATTCGGCGGGCTTAACAACATAACTCGAACCAAATTCCCATTCTACCACGCATGAGGGTATTAACCCGTGGTTCCCTCGCAGACACTTCACCCCTTCCCCCGCACAACCTAGTGTGCCCGACCACGTACCCATGTGTTAAATCGAAAGTTTTTATGGAAGCGATAACCCCCAGGAGTCAGAATCGCCCGTATTTCCGGAAGGCTTCCACGGGATGAACCCCTTGCAGTATCGCCTTGCGAACAAGGTCCTCCGTGTTAACGACCTCCTCTGATTTCTCGAGCACCTGAAGCGTGATTTGCTTCGGTACCACGAGAACCCCGTCTTTATCACCCACGATGAAATCTCCGCGCTGAATCCCAACTTCCCCAATCTGAATTGGCTGGCCATAAGAGACGACTTTCCATCGCCCCACAACATCGGTGGGAGTGCGGTAACGGCAGAAGACAGGAAAACCCAGTTTCAGAATGTAATCGATGTCGCGGGCGCCACCATCAATCACCGCGCCGCGGGCCCCTCGGAACCTGGCCGATTCACAGGAGAGTTCCCCGATATGCGCGCTTAGGTTGTCGTGGGGTTGCGACACGATCACATCCCCGCACTTCAGGTCGCCTAGCATCTGGAGAATCGGTATGTAGATCACTTCCGGGTCAACACTGTCTGTGGGCTGGCCCTCCACTGTCATTGCCACCCCGGTGATCTTCTGGTCGATCGTCAGGCCTTGAATTGCCGGCGGCAGAACCTGGTTGCGATAACCCATCTCATCCAGCACATCTGAAATGGCGCCTGTATAAATTACCGAGAAGCGCCGGCATACGCCTTCGACGTCAAAATTCACGGCAGGATTTTGGTAGCTGCTCATTTACTCCTCCAACCTACCGCTCCGCCAGCCCCGCCGCCACGAGTCCCGCAGCAGGAAGGGTAACCACTTGGTCTGGCTCTCCGCCCTTAATAAGAATCTCATTCTTGCCAAGACTGATGTCGCGCACCTCGCTAAATTCTTCCGGCAAGTGAGCCAGGAACGCGACGTACGGAATCGTCAATCGGCCGCGAGCCGGCACCGTGGAAAAAGTCGGCGTGGCAAAAATCGGACCTCGGGCGAACGCCTCCCGGCGCGTCACAGGCAAAGGTAATGAGCCAAACTCCAAGCCGCGCGTCTGCGTACGTCCATTCCATGGGGCACTTTCTCGGGCGCAGTTTTCCTCCCAAATTGTGACCCAAGGATAATCCGCGCGGCGAAAGCAGTAGGCGAACAAAACGTGATGCCGGGTATTCAGTGCCGCAACATACTGCAGGTCGCGCGAAGGATCCAAAAGCAGGGAAGCTATAATCCCTGAGCCCTTTCGGATTAGGCAGTGGGACAGGTCAACTTCGCCCCCGGAGCTGGCTGGAGCAAAGGGCCATTGAAACTCCTTCCCGCATTCAAGCAGCGTTTTCCCCCCATAATTATCGGGGCTCGTAATCCCTTTTGTGGCGGAAATGAACACGCGGCTATCCTCGGGCGCGACAAAAGGCGGCGCCAGGGTGGCATGTTGGGTCCAGTGAAAGAAGTGATCGAGCTTGCGTTCGTTGCTGACCGTCTCCTTAAGGTAGACCACCGATTCTCCGGCCCGCATCCCAATCTCGCGGCTGAACTGTAGGCCAGCCTCGGGCAAGCGCACAGAGAGCGTCAAGCTCAACTGGCCAGCTCGAAGGCGTGCGCTTGATTTCCGCCATTTCAAGCTCGGCGCCTCCCCGTGGGTTGAGAGTCCCTGGGCGGCTTCATCCTCCGAAGGCGACCCGAAATAATCCAGACAGATATTGTGGCCGGCAATTCCCGAAAGCAATTTCCCTTCTGATATTGGCCCGTAGCGTTTGGAGTGCGTTTTGGCGCGGTATTGAAATGGCTCAATGCCCTTCCAGTTAGGAATCCAGAGAGGATTAAGGGTAGGAAAACCGCTTCCGTCCCCAAAACGAAGTTCAGCGATGTGGCCACCGCCCGTCAAATTCACCATTTGGACGAGGCCATTGCTGAGTGTGTACGCTTCCCTGCCCTTCCACCGGGTCTTCGAACAAACGGGATGATTAGTTTTTGCCATGATGAGTCCACCGCCCTTGTCACAAGATTATGGCCGCCTCCCGACATGGCGGGGCGGTTTGGCCGGTCCTCCCGTTTCGGCGGGGCGGGACGCGGCCTACATCTATTAGGACATTACCAACTCCACCCAAGACCAACTTGTGTGCTGGTTTCAGTCCGCACGAACTTGTCGCACGCGAGGCGCCTCCAAACACTCTGCCAGAGGCCTCTGCGCTCGGGGATGCCCGCCCCGGTAGCCCCGGAAGCGATTCATCCCGCTGATTGTACCAACTTGCGGGCCGGTCCAGCCGCAAATTTTGCTCGCCCGATGGGCTTGTGTCCAACAGCACGTGTATAATGAAGCGGAAACACAATCGGCGGTCCAGGAATTGCCGTTTTCTTTGTGGCGTCAGTCTGATTTGTGAGAGCTGCCCATTGACCTCGGAAGAGTTCAAAATCGCTCGAGGTGCCACGTGAATTCATACCAGAGAGTTATGACTGCCCTGAGACGTGGGGAACCCGACCGGGTACCCATTGTAGAATGGACCGTAAGTCGTAAGGTCATCAGGGCATTGTTCCCCGGGGCTAAAGACCAGGCCGATCTTGAAGAACTGCTGGGGTTGGATGGAGTTTCCACCGTAGCTCAGTTCAATAAGGTCTCCGAGAATCCGGATGGCACCTATGTTGATGAATGGGGAGTGTTATACAAAGCGACTCCCGAGGCAGTCGATCATCCCATAAGAGGTCCCATCCGGACGATGGACGATCTGAAGAAATACGTTCCCCCTGACCCCGACGCACCGCACCGCCTGGGGAATCTCCCTCAATTGGTGGCGCGATTCAAAGGAAAAAAGGCCATCTTTTTTCGGCACCGCGCCGCCTTTATGTGGTCGGTATTCCTGAACGGATTCGAGAACCTGCTCATGAATTTCCTCCTGGAGCCTGAATTTGCTCATCGGCTGATGGACACGGTCTTGGAGTTAACGCTTCGTATCGCCAGAAACGCGGTCAGGGCGGGAGCCGACGCCATTGTTATCGCCGATGATTATGCCGGCAATGATAATCCTTTCTTTTCTCAGGCCGTGTTCAAAGAATTCGTTCTCCCCAGGCTGCAACGGATGGTCAACGTAATCCATAAGGAAGGCGCAATAGCGGTAAAACATTCGGATGGAAATCTCTGGCCCATCTTGGACATGATTGTCGATACCGGCATAGATGCCCTGAACCCCATGGAACCTATTGCAGGAATGGACATCGGAAGCGTCAAGCAGAAATATGGGAAGAGGGTGTGTTTGATAGGAAACATCGACTGCGCGTATATTCTCTCCGAAGCTCCCACGGAGGAAGTTGAAGCCGCGGTGAAGGAATGCATCCTCAAAGCCTCTCCAGGGGGAGGGCATATCATTAGTTCTTCCAATGCAATCCATTCTTCCGTGAAGCCACAGAACTACCGGACGATGGTGGAGGCAACGAGACAATACGGAAGGTATCCCCTAGTTTTGGAGTCGTCGTGATCAATAAAGCGCCCTTGTTTTAGACTCCATGCCAAACTTTCCAAGCGGGTCCAGCAGCCGCCGCGCGCCGGCGGCCATCAGGCCAAGCTCGGTGTTAGCCTGAAAGAAAAGAAACCCCTCCTCGATGAATTGCATAATCTGTTCCGGGTTCCCCGATGCTCGGCCGAGGATCTTGTTATGTTTCTTGCCGGCGGCGGTGATCTTCGCAATGGCTTCCTGTAGCTTTGGGTGATCCTGTTGGCCGCGTAATCCCAGAGAAAACGACAAGTCGCTGGCGCCGATGAAGATCACATCGACGCCCGGAGTGGCCGCGATTGCGTCAACGTTTTCCAACCCTTCAAGCTCTTCGATGATCACAATGACCAAGACATTCCGATCGGCGAAATCGTAGTAACTTTCTTCCGCCGGCCAGCGAAGGGACGCGAGGCCGGCGCCTGAGCCGCGGCGTCCTGCCGGAGGGTATTTGCATGCGGCCGCAGCTTGCCGAGCCAACTCCGGTGTCTTAGTGAAAGGGAAAATGACTCCAAGCACGCCAGCGTCAAGTACGCGCTTCGCCGTCCACAGCTCATTAACAGGAACACGAGCAAGCGGGACGGCCTTGAGGCCACGGGTTGCCAAGACCATATTGCGGAGCGTCTCAAGGGTAATGGGACTGTGCTCCATTTCAATCCAAAGGAAATCAAATCCAAGGTTTGCAGCATGCGCGGCTGCATCCACGCTATTAACCGTAATTGTTGGTCCAATCACCGGCTTGCCTTCGCGGAGCAGCTTCTTAACTGGGCTCTCCCAAGTCCCCTCAGCCTGGCGAATCTCGTTGTTTGACATTTAATCAGTCTCCCCAGTTCAATTCTTAGTGGCCTTAATGAGCCCCACTTCGGCAGTTTAGCACCCTGGGCTGTTGCCGCCCAACCCCGGTTGCCGGCTCCAGCTCCTCCTGTAGCACAGGCTCTCTTGCCTGTGTTGTTTTTCCCTCACAGCGAGCAGTGGCTGTGCTACCGGTTTTGCCAGCTCCTCCCTCGATGGCGGGCTAAGGAGAAATTCCAGGACTGAAGTCACAGTAGATCCCACCAAGAGGTTGATGGAGTTTGGGAGGAGTTACTGAAATCTACTGAAAATGACTGGTAGCGGGGGGGAGGATCGAACTCCCGACCTAGGGATTATGAGACCCTCGCTCTGCCACTGAGCTACCCCGCCACAAATCCCTCGAGGGTAATCTGGTAATGTCAAATATTAAGGTATAGGAGTGGGGAAGGTCAAGGAAACGCGCGGTGGATGGTGGCTCAGTTTGGAGTTGTAGCGGCGTCCCGATAAGATCGGGACAGGTTTCGCCGCCTCTACGTCAAACTGTGACACTACCCGGCGGTGGATAGTGGGGTTTTATCACTTAAAAGACCCTCTTGCTGAAGTCGGTGACTGCCGATAGTATTACCGATGCTGGAACAAATGGCGTTAGAATACTCGATAGTAACTGACTCAATGGCAACCGTACCCATAACCGGCAAGAACCCCTCGACCTACACGCCAATCAGCAGCGTTTGGCAGGGAAGCGATGGTGACCTCCTCGAAGCAATGTTCAAGTTCTACGCAACCATTCCGCCTGAGCCGATTTTAGATGCGACTTACAACGCGGGGAGGTTTTGGAAAGGCTCCAGGAGGAAAGTCATCTCGATGGATATTGATCCGCCCTACAACCCTGCAATCGTCGGGGACAATCGCAAAATGACGGGCGTGCCGTTTGCTAAATTTGGCGTGGTCGTGTACGATCCGCCGCACGTGGGCCCACAAGGCCGAGACAAGAGCAAGAAGCAATCCTAGCGTGCACCCTGAACTCGTCCTACCGGACCAGGAAACGCCCGATTTGGGTCGCTGCAACCAGGATGCACAGGCCCACCAGGGCTCTCTTTATTGAATCATGCGCAAGCGGTTGCCGAACGGCTACACGTTTGCCATTGATCGTGACGCCAACCAACCAGTTCCCAGCCCACTTGAAATCCGTCACTGTCGCATGCTCGAATTGAGCGTGACAGTTTGGACAGAGGACGAGGAGATTGCTTGGGTGATGACCGACCTCTGGGTCAAGATGATGTATTTCAAAGTACGGTTCACCGTTGCGTTTTTCGAATGTGAAAGAACATAGCTGGCACTTTCCATCATGCAGTTCTCGAAGCAGAACTCGAATCCCCGCGGGGACCCCCTCGTGCCGCTCAGTCGCGCCCGGAGATACCCTTGGACGTGGCTGGCGCGGCGACTGCTGAGCAATCCGCAACAACTCTTCTTGGGCTAGCTCTCGCGGACGCCTTCGCGTCAACATCGAGAGCGCAGTTAATTCTTGCTCGGCTTGCGAATCCGTCCGGGCGACCCGAAGCTTTTCTCGGGTCTCATGCTCCTGCCGCTCTCGAACATAGCGGTCCAGAGCGATTCTGTATAACCGTCTGCTCGTATCTTCGAGGGTGATTGAGATCAGGTCTCCCTCGCGCACGCCTCTTTTTGAAAACCAATGGGCAAGACCAAAGATCCGATTCTCTTTGACTATGGGGTCGTAAGGGTGAAAGGTGAGTCTCTTTGCCTTTTCCTCGTCGTCAAAAACGACTTGGATCTGGCCTCTCTCGCCAGGAAACCAGTCTTTGAACTTTCGCGGTATGGCGAGCAGCCCTTTCTCTAGGCGGCTGGCAGATGCACGGATGGAAAAGTGTTGCTTTTCGCTGCTCACACTCGTTAAATCCCTACCTTGGATCCCCGCGAAGGCGTGAAGCCGGAATCCAAGCGCGGACTTGCCTCTAATTTCTCAACGACTTGAGCGCGAATACCCCGGTCTAGGTCAAAGTCGAAATGACGTGGATCGTTACCAACGTCAGGCATAGTAACGGAATCGTATCGGATAAACAGTCAAATATACAAGGGAAAAAATCGGATTGAGACACCCCTACCCAGCCGCGTTTCTTGACACGGGGAATATAGTAGGCTAGTATTGTGACGTGGTATTGGAAATCATGTTGTCCGCTGGGAGTCACATTGAATTGGTGCAACCCGAGACGCTTCGATCCGCTATCGGCAACTCGGCAGGCGGCCCACAAAGCGCAGAAAAATGGCTGCTTCAAGTCAGCCAGAATGCAGGCCGCGGGAAGAAATGAAAATTGATTTTGAAGGAACGACACGCGAATGTCATTGAAAATAAAGGGTCTGTTTTCCATAGCCCAGAGCGAAACGGGAATGTTATAGAAAACAAAGATAGTTACGCTTCTAAGCCGGGAATGTACTCGAAAAATAAGGTAGTTAGTAAGTGTTAGGCAGGTAGAGCAGATCACGTGCTTGGCGCCAAGGAAGTCTCGTTAGACGGTCTTTCCATGCACCGAAAAAGGGCTTTGTGGATGGGCTTCTAGGGAGGCGGGATCAACTGCGTGTCGGGCATTTCAACTGCCCCCACAGACCCATCGGGCTCGACCTCGAGAGTGGGCGCGTAAAGGCCGAGGAATTTGCGCCTCCACCATAAGCCATCGGCTCGTTTGACCTTCAAATCCGTGAACCAGTACTGCCATAACACGGCGCGCACCTCACGCGGGGGCTTGTCAGGGAAAGCATTCCCGGCAAAGAGCGACAGCACAGCAGGACTCCCGTGCAGGAGCTGAACTTCCGTGCGTACGACGAAGGGGCTTTCTCTCCAGCCTCCCAACGAAGCGAACCACAGGTTCCAATCCAAGCGAGGTTGATAAGGAGCATAGATCCGCGGCGCCTCGCGCGGATTCTGCGGCTTGTAGCGAAAGGGATATGCGACCCAGGCTTGCCCATCACTTGAGCCCTGAAACTCGATCTCATAGCGCGCTCGCGTCATGACCGCAAAGAGCCCATATTGATTGGAAATACGAAAGGGCTCGAGCAACACAATAGGCGAGGTGGGAAGAGGCAACGCCGGAAACATCATCAACAGCAACAGCGCGGTGGTGTTGTAGAAAATCCACAAGAGAATCAAAGCAGAGGTAAAAACCGATTTGCGCTGGAGCAAGACACGAAAGCGGGATAAGTTTGCGGTAACTTGTAGGGGCGGCCCTTGTGGCCGCCCTGGGGCGACAACAAGGGTTGCCCCTACGGGAACAGCCAACTCGCGGCCATTGGGCGTGGGCTGCGAAGCGGCGACAAGCGGCAACTTCGCCGCCGGGGACTTTCCTCCCCTGACGAACATTCTTCGTAGACCTTGCAGCGATGTGCCCAAAAACCCGTCATCCAAAAGAAGTATCCCCAGGGTAAGGACAATGTAGTTTAGGAAAGCCAGATTGGCGGTGAGGATGATGCCGATTTGGAAAGGCGTAACGATAAGGAAGCACAGAAGGCGGAAGCGCCGTGGCAGGAAGAGCATCCAAACCAAGCCAAGCTCGATGAAGAGCGTGGCGAGCGCTACCGAGGCCTGGAATCTGTGGGGGAGCTGCTGCGCGTACCAGCCAATCCAATCAGGCAGCGGGCCGTTTTCATAGTAATGGTCGAGGGCTGTCAGGCTCCGCCACTGAAGGTCGTGGCTCACTACTTTGACGACCCCGGACTCAAAGTAGATTCGGAACCATTCCCAACGCAGTAGGAAAAGGGTGGCGCGAGAAGATGGGTGGTCATCACCCAAGCCAGGCCGCCAGCCGAGCGGAGCAAAGAACAAGCTGATGAACGCAGCCTCAAGAAGCATGCCGTCGGATTGGTAGGAGGAAAACTCCTGGGCGGCGCTCACAAAGGAGAGATACATTAGCAGGCAAACTGCAATCATCCCGCGAGGCCAAATGTTGAGCACCAGCATGACGGAAGCAATCAACCCGAACCAGGAGATCGCCATAAGCGCATGGTTCCCACTGCTCAACCACAAGAGACTTGGAACATACCAGTAAGCCCTCGCCCCGGCCTGCTCGTGTAGCGCGCTTAGATAACGGCCAGCGGGAAGAATCCCATCCGGCCCGATCAGCCCGCGGATCTGATAAATCAGGGAATAGAATGCCGAGAAGAAGATCAGCCCCAGCGCCCGAAGCCAAAGCCAACGCGACCCAAGGTGCCCGCGCCCCGAAGGCGATTCCGGCCCAAAGAAGTAATGAAACAGCGAATGGATACGAAGCATCATGCACCGGCTCATCCACAATGTTACAATAGGCGGCGTTTTGAACTACATCTTCATTTGCGGAAAAGGGGAATCATCTATGACCGAGCAATTCAACCGGCGTGATTTCATCAAGCGGGCGGCGGTGGGCACTGCGGGCGTCAGCCTGGCGATGTCCGGCGTTGGCACCGGTAGTGTCCTGGGCGCCAACGACAGAATCCGGCTGGGCCTGATCGGGTGCGGACGCCAGGGCAGGGACAACATGGGACATTTTATAAGGCACGGTGTGGAAGTGGCCGCAGTATGCGACGTTTACGAACCCAATTTACAAAAAGGGCTGGCGGCGGCGGGCGGAAAGGCAAAAGGGCTGAAGGACTTTCGGCAAGTTCTCGACGACAAGGAGATCGACGCAGTTATCGTGGCGACGCCCGACCATTGGCATGCCCTTCCTACTGTAATGGCCTGCCAGGCGGGGAAAGACGTATACGTTGAGAAGCCCATATGCGTCGCCGTCGAAGAAGGCAAGAAGATGGTGGAGGCCGCGCGGAAGTACAAGCGCGTAGTGCAAGTGGGGCTTTGGCAGCGCTCCAACCTGCACTTCCAGAAAGCTGTGCAACTGGTCCAGGACGGGCTGATCGGAAAAGTCACTTTCGTCAGGACAGAGAACTATTCCAACATCTACCCGGAGGGCATTGGCAATCCACCGGATTCCGACCCGCCCCCGGGGCTCGACTGGGACATGTGGCTTGGGCCAGCCCCGAAAGTGCCATTTAACTGGAACCGTTTCGGGGTGGGTGATCGCTGGTCAACCTTCCGCTATTTCTACGATTATGCCAACGGGTGGCCCGGCGACTGGGGCGTGCATCGGCTGGACATTGTGCAGTGGGCGATGCGAGTGGATGGCCCGCATACCATCACGGCTTCCGGCAGGAAGTTCTACCTGAAGGATAACAGCGACACCCCCGATACGCTCCAGATAACGCTTGAATACCCCGACTTCGTTGCCACCTACGAAAACCGGCTGTGCAATGAGGGCACGAATGACACCCACGGTTACGGAATCGAATTCCGTGGCACGGATGGAACCATGTTTGTGGACCGCAACGGCTTCCAAGTCATTCCGGAAGGCAAGCCGCCAAAGACCGCCGAAATGAAAATGGAATGTGTGGACGATGGGGTGGATAACCACGTGGCCAACATGTTGGAGTGCATAAAGACCCGCAAGGCGCCGCAAACCGATATCGAATTTGGCTACCGCTCGACCAGCACCTGCCTGCTCAGCAACGTTGCCCTGCGGAGCAAGGAGCGGCTGGAGTGGGACGTGGCCGGCCAGCGACTGATCAAGGGCGGCCCGGCGGCACAAAAGCTCTTAAGCCGTGAATATCGCGCCCCCTGGAAGCTGGTGGTTTGAGGAAAGTTAACAGTTAAAAGTTAACAGTCTTATGGTCGGAAAGTCCTTGCCGGTTTCGATTCACCTAACCGTCAAGCAGTTGACAGGCGAAGGTTGAAAGTCGGAAGGCAGAGAGGACCGTTGCGCTTTGGACTTTTGCCGTTAGACTTTTCGAATTCTTGACTCTCAACTTTCGACTGGCCTCACGGAATGGAGGTGACGTATATAGCCGACCCACCCTCGGAGGCGCCGGGCGCGATGAAAGCCTCAGTTTGTTGAGAATCGCCCGCCAAAGAAAGAATGGGCTTTCCCGGCGCGGCTTGGACAATGGGCGAGAACTCCTCCGCTGAAGTCAGGCGCGTGACTTGACCATCGCAGAAGCAATAGAGCCCAAGGTCATCGGGTGAATCAAGGGGCGTTGCGGCAAAGATAATGTTTCCTTGCGCGGAAGTGGTCTGACCCTCGATCTGCCCCAGGGGTTTGACCTCCGGGGCGCCCGCGCTATGCCTGGCCATCACCGGCTGGGAAGGGTCGCCGGGCAAGAGCGCCGTCTGCACATTCCCACCCTCCATGATGACTAGAACCATTTGGACCGGCGCGTGGCCCGCACGCGGAGCAAGAATCTGAATGGCTTCTGCCGGATCGGGTGGAGGCTTGAGCTCCTGAAAACTGCGAATCGCTACGGCGCGGAAGAACTGTTCGATGGCCGCCTCCAGAGGAGTGCCGTGGAGAACCAGCGCCGCTTCATCGTGGCTGAAGAAGATGGGCTCGAACAGGTCTTTGGGTGCTGGAGAGACACCCGCCGGAAATTCCAACCTTCGAAGCTCGCGCGGCGTCCATAGGAACAAGCCCGAACCCGGATTGTTCCCGCCCCAACGCGCGCCGAACAAGATGGTCCCTTGCGGGTTGATTAACGGCGCTGAGAATTCGAGGAAGGCAGCGTCCGGAATTCCCGGCAGGCTGTCCGCGCTCGTCACCAGGGCCCTGGCGCCTGTTCCATCCACACGGATGATGGCGCTGCTTGCATTTCCCTCCGCGTCCTTAAGCTCGGCCGCAAAGCAAATCACCCCCGCGTCATTAAGGCTGGGCGCGCTGAACGAATCGTAGGACGTTTTAAGGATCGGCGCTTGCAGACCCTGAAAGGCCACCACCGAAAAACTGACGCCGCTGGACTTGACCACAGCGCGCAGCTCACTTCGCGGACTCCGCAGGGATGAAAGGAAGACGACCTCCCGGTTGTCATTCATTGCCAGGTTAGAGAACGGGCCGAAGGAAAAGCCCGTGTGTCCCGGCACGCCGGACCCGGCGGCCAGCAGCAGGCGCGTGTTCGATTGGGCCGACAACCGTGAAGATAAGCCCAGCCAAAGATTCAGGGCGACAACGGAGAACACCAGACATCTTTCCACTCGGCTCATGAGGTCGCACCTGCTAGGCAAAACGGATTGGAAACCTCAAGCGCGGCCACCTCAGGATTCAGTTGGGTTGAGGGAGCGCTTTTTCCCTCTGGGCCTCTTTGCGGCAGCGGATGCAGCGTCCGGGGCGAGCGGGTCTACTTCATTCACCTTGACTATGGCCGCCGCCTCGTCCGACGCAATGACGAAGAGTTGAGAGAACTTAACCTCGTCCAGGATCTTCCGAACGTGCGTATTAATATTCGCCAAAACCATTCGCGTGCCGGCATTTTGAGACGTCACACGAGCCCCCGCAAGAAAACCCAGACCCGTCGAGTCAATATATGGGACATCGGCAAAATCAATGATAAGTTTACTCGTCCCCGCGTCGATCAAGTCTTTCACCTTTTGTCGCAGGTAGGGGCCATCACTGCCGGCCAGGAATTTTCCACTCAAACTCACAATGGCAATATCATTGGCGAAACGGGCCGTAATTCGCACGGTTGCACCTCGCTGAGGAACCGCTCAAGAATCCACACGCTCAAATGCGTCCCGCCGATTCTCCATTTCCGGCAAGGCTTTTCGAGAATCGGCGTTCCAGAATAGAAAGGCAAAACTTGAAAGGGTATGCTACGGGAGGGGGCGAAGGCTTGTCAAGTTTCGCACAAACTTACCCAGGTCCCGAAGATTCACTGCCAGGTGTTTGAACTGCCGAAGGGGCAGTGCGTTGGCGCCGTCCGATAGGGCTTGCTGGGGGCGGTTGTGGACTTCCATGAAAAGGCCATCTACTCCCGCCGCCACTCCCGCCCGCGCCAGAGTGTTGATGAATTGCGGTTGCCCACCGCTTTGGTGGCCTTCGCCGCCCGGCAATTGCAAGGCGTGGGTCACGTCAAGGATGAGGGGGAATCCAAAATCCTTCATAACGGCCAGGCCCCGAATGTTGACAACCAGGTTGTTATAGCCGAACGTGCTCCCTCTCTCGGTCACCAGGATTCGGTGATTGCCTTGGCTCGTGACCTTGTCAAGGGCATGACGAACATCCCAGGGCGAGAGGAATTGCCCCTTCTTGATATTCACGACGGCGCCCGACCGGCCTGCTTCGAGCAACAGATCGGTCTGACGACAAAGGAACGCCGGAATTTGGATGACGTCGCAAACCTCCGCAGCCGGGTTAATCTGCTCTGGCTCGTGAACGTCAGTCAGTACGGGTATCCCGAACTCCCTCTTGACACGCGCCAGGATCCGAAGACCCTGCTCCAAACCAGGGCCGCGATAGGAATGCAGCGAGGTGCGGTTGGCTTTGTCGAAGGAAGCCTTGAAGATAAAAGGAATGCGGAGAGCGCGCGCCATCGTGGATAGCCGCTCGGCCATCATCAGCGTATGTCGCTCGCTCTCGATGACGCACGGCCCGGCGATTACAAAGAGTGGGTGGCCGGTTCCCAGCCTCAGTTTCCCGACAGGAACCACGTACCCCATTGTTCACTCACTCCTGGCCAATCAGAATTGCGGACCGGTCGCGTCCTGAGCTGAAAATACGCCATCCGCAACCGCTTCCGGGGCGGTCACCTTAGCCTCTTCCGTCAATAAAGAGCTTGCGAATGAGCCCAACCTACTTCGGCGATACTGGTAGGCCGCGCCGATGAACGCCTTGAATAGGGGGTGAGGCTCGAGGGGACGCGACTTGAATTCGGGATGAAACTGGCAACCCAGGAACCACGGGTGGTCGCGGACTTCAACGATCTCCACGTAGGTCCCGTCTGGGGTCTCACCCACCAGATCCAACCCCTGGGTTACCAGGATTTCCTCATATTCGCGGTTGAATTCGTAGCGATGGCGGTGGCGCTCGGAAATCTCGAGCTGCCCGTAGGCCTGATGAGCAAAAGAACCGGGCTTGACCCGAGCGGTCCAAGCTCCCAAGCGCATGGTTCCCCCAAGCTCATCAATGCCCCGCAAATCACGGAGTTTGTATATGACGCGGTGCGGAGTACAAGGGTCAAACTCTGAACTATCCGCGCCTGTCAAACCGCAGACATTGCGCGCGAATTCAATTACCGCGCACTGCATGCCCAGGCAAATACCGAAATAGGGCACCTTGCGTTGGCGGGCGAATTGGATGCCTCGCAACATACCCAGGATTCCTCGTTTGCCAAAACCACCCGGGACCAAGATGCCGTCCAACTCTTGCAGTTTCCCTTCCCAGGCTTCACCCTCCAGCCCCTCCGCTTCCACCCAAACCTTGTTCAGCTTCAAGTCATGGGCAATGCTGCCGTGGACCAGGGCTTCGTTCAAGCTCTTGTAAGAATCCTGGTAGCCGACGTACTTGCCCACGATACCAATGGTTACCTCGTCCTGGGGATGGCGGATGCGGTCCACAAGGTCTATCCACGGCTGGACGTTGCGCTCGCCGGTCTTCAGGTTCAAGCACCGCAGAACCTGGGAATCCAGCCCCTCTTTCCCCAGAACCAACGGGACTTCGTAGATGTTATCCACGTCTTTCGCGGTAATGACGGCATCTTCCGGAACGCTACAGAAGAGGGCGATCTTGCCTTTAATCTCGGCAGAAAGAAAGCGGTCCGTCCGGCAAAGGAGGATGTCCGGCTGAATGCCGATCTCTCGCAATTCCTTTACAGAATGTTGTGTGGGCTTGGTCTTTTGTTCGCCTGAAGTTTGTATATAGGGTACGAGCGTCAAATGCACGAAGACCACATTTTCCCGGCCTAGTTCCTGCCGCATCTGACGAATAGCCTCGAGGAAGGGGAGCGATTCAATGTCGCCTACGGTCCCGCCCACTTCCACAATCACCACATCGACGTCATTCGAGACCCTCTTGATGGCAGCCTTGATTTCGTTGGTAACGTGGGGAATGACTTGAACCGTCTTCCCCAGGTAATCGCCACGCCGTTCCTTCGTGATAATGATTTCGTAGATCCGTCCCGCAGTGCAATTGTTGTCGCGCCGCGTCCGGACATGGCTGAAACGCTCATAGTGGCCAAGGTCAAGGTCGGTTTCGGCGCCGTCATCGGTGACGAAGACTTCGCCATGTTGAAACGGGCTCATCGTCCCAGGATCAACATTCAAGTAAGGGTCCAATTTCAAGAACGACACCTTAAGTCCCCGCCCCTCGAGCAAACACCCAATCGAGGCTGAGGCAAGGCCTTTACCCAGCGAACTGACTACACCGCCAGTCACAAAGATGTATTTGGCGCCCATGGGCCTCCTTGAGATTGCCTAACGGGTTGGCGGTTTCCCAACCAGCGCTTGAAGTCTTGCGCCCGTAATGCACGTTAATGCACGGGGCTCCCCAGTCAGGTCCTTTGTACCGAAGTGAACGTTCGTCGGAAGGAATCGGTACGGTCAATTATCCAGTCACCCTCACGGTTTGTCAACGACAAATACCCACGACAGAACCAGGACGACCAGTTCTTTGACAAACCCCGCTAAAACTTCCGTATTTTATGTTCGGCCACCTGCATCTGGGAACCGGAAACACGAACTGTGCTAGAATACTAGCGTTGACGAACCGTGTAGAGTCGCACGGTTAGGATAAGCCGGGGGCGGGCTGCCACTTGTCTGCGAGGGGCCGCGAGAGTGAAAACCTTTTCCATGCGCCGAGTTTCCCGACTCTGGGTTCTGAGTTTCGCAGCAACGAGCATTTTGGGAGTTGCCGCCGCCCCCAGAACCGCAGATGAGCACAACGCACAGCAACCCCCCGGCGGCGCACAATCTTCACCCATCACTATCCGCAAACCAGACATCCACGTCGCACCCTTGCAGGTGGACGTCAACATGGTGGTGGTCAATGTGACGGTCACCGACCCATTCGACCGGATTGTGACCGGGCTCGAGCAGAGCAACTTTCAGGTGTTTGACGAAAAAGTCGAACAGAAGATCGAAGCCTTTTCTACCGAAGACGCGCCCATCTCGGTCGGCTTGATTTTTGATAGCAGCGGCTCCATGGGCGACAAGATCCAGAAATCCAAGGAAGCAGCCTTACAGTTTTTCAGGACATCTAATCCCCAGGATGAATTTATGCTCGTCAGCTTCAGTGACCGGCCTAACCTGATCACGGGCTTCACGTCGAAGGTCGAGAACATTCAGGATCGGTTGCTGTTTGTGAAAGCGGGGGGGAGAACTGCGTTGCTGGACGCCATTTATCTGGCGCTGAGCGAAATGAAGAAAGCCACAACGAGTCGGAAGGCCTTGCTGGTGATCTCCGACGGCGGTGACAACCACAGCCGCTACACGGCGAACGACATTAAGCGGGCAGTTAGGGAGTCCGACGTGCAAATATATGCCGTCGGTATATTTGAGGCACTCTCCGCCCGCGGGCGTACGCCTGAGGAAGCGGGTGGACCTAGCATGCTGGCAGACTTGGCGGAGGTCTCCGGAGGCCGACTGTTCAGCGTCGAGGATGCGAACGAACTACCCGATATCGCCGAGAAAATCTCCATTGAGCTGAGGAACCAGTACGTCCTCGGGTATCGCCCCTCGAACCTTGTTCGCGATGGCCGGTGGAGGCGTATCAAGGTAAAGCTGAATCCTCCCAGGGGACTGCCTCCGCTCCAGATATATTCACGCACTGGATACTATGCTCCCACACAATAGTATGCGTTTCAGGACCCGAAGGACCATTTGGAGCTTCGCCCTACTTTGCGTGGCCTTCACTATCTCGAACCGCCTTCCCGCGCAATCACCCCAACCTGCCAATCCTCACACCCCCTCGGCGGAGAAGAAGGGCCGCGAGTACACCATTAATGTTGACGTAAACCTGGTGGTCCTGCACGCCACGGTGCTCGACAAGAAAGGTCACATCGCAAACGACCTCAAGCAGGAAGACTTCCGGGTTTACGAAGACGGCGAGCCTCAACAGCTTTCAGTATTCAGCCACGCCGACATCCCTGTGACCATGGGCATTGTAATCGACGATAGCGGCAGCATGCGCGAGAAGCGTGAGGCGGTGAATGCTGCGGCTTTGACTTTTGTGAAGACCTCCAACCCGCAGGACCAGGTTTTTGTGGTCAATTTCAATGATGTCTATTACCTCGACACCCCGGGAGACTTTGCCAGCAATATCGAGGACCTGAAGAGCGCTCTGGATAAGATTGATTCAAGGGGCGGGACAGCACTTTACGACGCCGTTTACGCCTCGCTGGACCATACGAAGCTCGGCAACCGCGATAAAAAGGTCTTGCTGGTCATTACCGACGGGGAAGACAACGCCAGCCGTTACTCCTTCGAGGAACTGCTTCGCTACGCACAGAAATCCAATGCCGTCATCTACACCATTGGCTTGCTGGGTTCGGAAGAACCCGGAGGGTTGTTCAAGATACACGGCGGCAGCGCCCATCGGGCTGCCAAGGTCCTCGAGAAGATATCAGACGCGACGGGCGGACAGGCCTTCCTTCCAAGATCTCTGGATGAGGTTCAGGGCACTTGTGAGCAGGTGGCTCACGACATTCGGAACCAATACACCCTTGCTTACTATCCCAGCAACGAAAGAAAAGACGGAACCTTTCGCACCGTCCGCATCGATGCCTTTGCGCGCGGCAGCCACGCCAAACTCGCGGTCCGCACCCGTCCCGGTTACTTTGCTCCAAAGACAAACGCCTCGGCGGGTGGCGCGACCGGCCAATAACCACGTTTGAGCCATTACTTTTCGCGGCCCCGCCTCGACGAAAAACACCAACCCCGCATGCCCGGACGTCACCGTGCGCGTCGGGAGCATAAATCAACGCGGACTTTTCTTAGCATCCGCCGCATAAGCGTGTAATCGCGCACATCTCTCGCGTCGCCCCTAACTGCGCACACTACCCCTCTTGCGCAGGAGCCTTGCGACCAACGCTAGTCGTCGAATTGATTATCCGTTTAGGATGCGAGCCAACCTGGCAGGAACCCAGGGCTAGCCAATGTCCAATTTGGTAACCTTTGGCTCCCTTGATTTGCTCGTGTTCTTTAGAGCGGCAAGAATAGCTGCGCCTGCGAGAAGTCCACCCACTACCACGATAATTGCCATGATTACTCTTACTCCTTCAATAAAATTCCCCAGGAGCATAGACACTCCTCTGGGGAGAATAGTTTCAAAATTCGTCTATCTACATCATTGTCACTTTCTATTAAGGGCGGCCAGACAAAAGTCTAGCCGGGTAAAACAAAATAGGGTCACGGGGTAAGACTAAAGCCCTTCGGGAAAGCCACATGCCGCCGCACGGATTACCCTCAGCTCGTCCCACCGACCCCAACCTACAGTCGTGTGCTCGGCGCATCTCTGCGCCTTGGCCGGCCTCACGCCGATGGCGGTTTGTAACGCGCCACCCTGGCGGACTACTTCACTTTGAAACTGGTTCTCAGCTTCATGTCGCCCCACTGAATGGCGATGCTCCCCCCGGCGCCTTGCTTGGCGAGGCTGATGGTAACCATCTCCGCAGGGTTGGAAGCCTTGGTCTGCTCTAAGGGTACAGAGGCCAGGTCCTGTGAAGCATCGTGTTGTGTCCCCCATTGACCGTGCTGCTTGTTAAACACCAGCTTCCAGGAATTGTCCGCCTCCCGCGCCGCCCAAAGGCTGTACTCTCCATTCGGGACTGCCACATCACCAAATTGCAGATCAGCCGTAGTCGAAAAAGTGGTGGATTTATCGGCGCCGAGCCGCCAGAAGTCCCCCGGTTTCAACTGTTGGAGCAACTCGTCCGCTGAGCGGCCCTTCAACGATGGGCGTCCGTAATCTACTGAGACCGTTTTGCCTCCCACGTTTATCTTAGCCGTCCCGCGAGGATTGCCCTGAGCAAATGCGCCCTGTGCCACAACGACAATAGCCACCATTGCCAGAACCGCGATCAGAAGCCGCTTCATTGTCTCCCTCCTTAGTTAACGGACGCTAAAAGGATACATAGCCGCCCATCATTGGTAGTGCTTTAACCGAATTGCAGGTCACGCAGCACCCTCATCATTCAAACGCCAGCCCGAAATTATACAGCCGGAAGCGATTTGTTGACAAATTTCTTCGGCGTGTAGCGCGCCACTTTGAATTTATTTCGATAAACCCAGGTACAGCTCAATGCGGTGGCCGTAGTCCAATCGCCTCTCCAGGTTCAACTCTGCGCCAGCCAGCGAAAGTTGGCTCATGGTCATGAGTCAAATATACTCAAGTTATGGCTAAACGACTGCAAGTGATCCTCAAGGACCCCGAATACCGTGAGATTAAGCGCGCCGCGCGCTCCCGCCAAATGTCGATTGCCGAATGGGTCCGGCAGGCTCTCGCTGAGGCACATCGCCGTCAGCCTGTGGGCAGGGTCGGCAAAAAGCTCGAAGTCATCCGCGCCGCAGCACGATTGCATTATCCCACGGGTGACATCAACCGCATGCTGGCGGAGATCGAGATGGGATACGGATCGGGGGCGCATCCGTGATTCTGGTTGATTCGAACATCCCCATGTATCTCGTGGGCTCGCCTCACCCCCACAAGAGTGACGCACAGCGATGGCTCGAACAACTGGTCAATGACCGCCAGCGCCTCGTCACCGACGCCGAGGTCCTGCAAGAGATCTTGCATCGGTACGTCGCCATCGATCGCCGGGACGCCATCCAACCGGCGTTCGACGCTCTGCTCGGCATCGTCGATCAGGTGCTTGACGTTACGCGGACCGCCGCCGAGCGTGCCAAGGAGATTATCCTGGGACATCGACGGCTGTCGGCGCGTCATGCTCTCCATCTCGCCGTCATGGAACAGCATGGCATCAATCGAATCTTGAGTTTTGATTCAGGTTTTGACGGCTTCCCCGGTATCGCACGGCTGTCATAACTTGATGCGACCGCTACCGGTGCATCGATCCTCCTCCCGGTCGCTCAGACCTCCAGCCCTACGCTCCCGCCTCCTGAGCGCGATCTTTTCCATTACGTTTCGGGAAAACGTTTCGCTTTCTAACAATGAGTCGGTCAGAGACTCACACCTCTCAGGGCTGTCCCCAAGCATCTTTCTCAAGATCTCTTTGTACGTTTCCCTTCGCCCCAGTCCCTTGTGTTTAAGCTCTTCAGAAAGAGCCACGCACAGCTTGATGACTGAATTTATAGCAGTATTTCTTATGTACCCCCGTCTTCGCAACGAAAGAAGCGAGAGCATAATCGGCAGAGGAGTCAGCCAAAGGCTCGAAGCAAAGAATAGGTAAGCCGAGAGGCCCAAAAGCAAGAGGCTGATTCCTCTATTTCCGGGGCGATGTGTGAGTTGCCGGCGACGGCCTTGATCGCCTTTTGAAGTATCTCAAGCCGTTGACTGAATGGCATCCCCTTCACAACCGCGAAGGCCAGCTCGATGTTCTTGCAGCAGAGCAGAGCTACCACAGACCGCGACAACCGAGTGTCGAGAACGGCGAAGGTTACCTGGAACAGACCGTAGGCGGACGTATGAGCATCAATTTCCAGGTCCATGGACCGATTCCATCATTACTGGATAGCGAAGCGGACCACGGTCAGCGTTTTTCTGACCGCGGGATTTTGCTTCGATGACGAACTCGAATACATGCACCTGAATCCGCCCGCAAAGGGCTGGGGTTCGGGGCTGCGGACGTGGGGGCCGGGATTCGGGATACGGGGCTCGGGCCTCAGGACGAGCTGTCGGCTATCAGCTTTGGCCCTACCACCGGTTCTTACTGACAACTGACTGCTGAAAACCGAGAACTGTAGCCTTGCCACCCGTTGTTACTGCTAACTGAATACTGAGCACTGACGACTTGCCACGGTCACGCTCATTCTGAAAGTAACTTGAGGAATTCTTCCAGTTCGGCAGGAAGCGGCGCCGAAAAGCTGACCGCCTGGCGCGTCCGCGGGTGCTGAAACTCCAAGAAACCTGCGTGAAGAAAGGTCCTCGAAAGGGTAGTCACTTCCCCACTCTCGAGATGGAGTTTGCCCGGCGCACCATAAGTTTTGTCGCCAACAATGGGGTGCCCGATGGCTGCGAAGTGGACCCGTATCTGGTGCGTTCGGCCAGTTTCGGGGTGGGCTTCGAGCATTGTGAAGCCGCGGAAGCGGCGGATGACCTTGTAGAGAGTGAGCGCCTCCCGCGCGCGCAGTCCTCCCACCCTCATTCGGGTGCGCCGGATGGGATCACGCCCCACCGGCTTACAGATTTTACCCTGCGCACTGCTCACCTGCCCGTGGACCAGAAGCGCATAGGTCTTGTGCACCGCGCGCGCCTTGAATTGTTCTGCCAGTTGCCGGTGCGCGACATCGTTTTTCGCCACCACGACCAACCCCGAGGTCATCTTATCCAGACGATGGACAATCCCAGGGCGCGCTGCGCCTCCGGCAGAGGAAAGAGTTTTGATGTGGTGCAGCAGCGCATTGACCAGCGTGCCTGATCTCAGGCCTGCTCCCACGTGCACCGCCATTCCCGCAGGCTTGTTCACCACCAACAGATCCTCATCCTCGTAAACGACGCAAAGCGGCAACGCCTCCGGTGTGGCTGTCGGTTTTTCTTGTTCCGCGCGCACCGAGATGACATCGCCGGCTTGGACCCCTTCCCCGCCCTTGCGGGCCAAGCGGCCGCCGACGTTGACCCATCCGGAGCGAATCAGGCGTAGTACCTGGCTACGGCTCCAGTCCGGCATCTGCCGCGTTAGGAAGATGTCGAGCCGTTCTCCGGCGTCTTCTGCTCCGGCTAGATATTTGCGCACCTCGGACATTGAAACTCGAATATGGAAAATCGAAATTGGAAAATCGGAAGTCGCGATTGTTCGGCCATCAGTTCAAGTCAAAGGCATGCAACCCGCAGTGGTTACATGGCCGCCCTGTCCTACTATCTCAAACTTCTTGTCGGCGCGCGGAGATTTCTTCTCGAACCAAAAACGCCTCCGTGTCCTCCGTGACCAGGAAATACTTAACACAGAGGTCGCTGAGGTCCTCCGTGGTCTCTGTGTTGAGGCTTTGAAGGGTGGGAGAACACGGAGAAGCCCGTTTTGGTTGCGGCCACCCGTCCACGCTGTGCATCCAGCCCTCTCAGTTCCCTCAGAATTTCGATTGCCAGCTTCTCATTTTGGAGTTTCCATTTTCCAGTTTCCTCTTCGCGGTTACTCCCCAAAAAGTAATTGGAACACAAGCAACCCGGCTCCGACCACAATGGCGCTATCGGCAAGATTGAATGTGGGCCAGTGATAGCTGCGCCAGTATACGTCAAGGAAGTCCACGACTCGACCAAACCGGATACGGTCGAAGAGATTCGAAAGCGCGCCGCCAAAGATCAAGGCAAGCGCCACGCCCATTCCCCACCGTAGCTGCCCACTCCGCCAAATCATGGCCATTACCATGGTCAGCAACAGACTCGAGACAATGATGAGCAGAACGGTTTTCCAATGGGCCGGCGCCTCAGAGAATAGGCCAAAGGCGGCGCCCGGGTTCTTGGTATGGATAAGGTTGAAGAAGTGGGAAAAGACTGGAATCGTCGTGTGCTCCGGGATCAAGTCCTCCACTACGGCCTTTGTCACCTGGTCCCCGGCGAACACCACAACGGCAATAACCAGCCAGATCGCACGCGAAAACCGATTGACGCGAACTACGCCCATGAGAAAGTCCTCAGTCGTCAGTTTTCAGCAGTCAGTGGTCAGTCGCAGTTGGCAGGTCGCACGGACCCAACCATTCCATCTCTTGCAACGGACCACGGACGACGGACAACGGACCCCCGACAACTGACGACTGTTAACTGATTACTGACGTTCAATTTCCCGCAGTGCCTCCGAGCACCTCTCGCACACCGTCGCGTAGCGGCTATCTTTACCCACTTGCTCGGAATAGTTCCAACAGCGTTCGCATTTGCCACCCAGTGCCCTTTCAATCCTGACCCTAAGGCCAGGGATATCCGTTTCGGACGCTCCGGGCGGCGTGCTGTCAGAAACCTCGACTTGCGAAGCAATGAAGATCGAGGGAAGTGCGCTGCGGTATTCCCCGAGCAGATTCCGCAGCTCGCCTTCCGCCTCCAGGCAAATCCGGGCCTCCAGCGAGCCGCCAATGAACTTCTCCTGTCGAGCCACCTCCAACGCCTTCAGCACCGCATTGCGAACCGCAATCAATTGAGGCCACTTTTCCAGACGCTCGAAATAATCGAGCGGGACTCTCTGGCGAAGTTCTTCGGGGTGGAGAAATTTAGCGAGATGGACGCTCTTTTCGCGCTCCTGCGGCCCCGGTAGATTTGCCCACACTTCCTCGGCCGTGAAAGGCAGCAGGGGGGCCACGGCACGGACCAACGCCTCCGCGATGCAATAAATCGCCGTTTGCGCCGAACGTCTCCTCGTCGAATGGGCCGGGGCAGTATAGAGGCGGTCTTTCAGGATATCGAAGTAGAACGCGCTCAGGTCCACGGTGGCAAAATCGTATATGGCCCTGTAAACCTTGTGGAACGCGTACTCATCATAGGCGGCCTGGACCCGCTGCAGCAGTTCCGCCGTCCTCACCAATGCCCAGCCATCCAGAACCTCGAGCTGCGAGCCCTCCACCGAGTCCTTTTGCGGGTCGAAGTCGAAGAGGTTGCCCAGACAATATCGAAACGTGTTGCGCAGTTTGCGATACGCTTCGGAGAGCCGTGCCAACATATCGGGCGAGATGGTCACGTCTTCGCCAAACTCGACCGAGGCCACCCACAGCCGCAGGATTTCAGCTCCATGGGTCTTGATGACTTCGTTGGGGTCAATCACGTTTCCAAGGGACTTGGACATGGCCCGGCGGTCGGCGTCGAGAACCCAGCCATGGGTGAGGACTGCACGGTAGGGCGCCGCGCCGTGGGTGCCCAGCGCCACCAGAAGCGAACTATGAAACCATCCCCGATACTGGTCCCCAGCTTCCAGATAAACGTCGGCAGGCCAGGGGAGGTCCGGCCGGCGTCCCAGCACCACGAAATGGCTGGCGCCGGAATCAAACCAGACGTCGAGGATGTCGGTCTCCTTCCGCAACCGCGAGCCGCCGCACTCCGCGCACTTTGCCCCCGGAGGCAAAAGCTCCTCAACCGGGTGCGCGTACCAGGCGTCCGCGCCTTCCTTCCGGAAAAGCTCTACGGCGCGTTCCGCCAGCGCCGCGTCCAGTAAGGGCTTCTTACAGGTTTCACAGTGGAAGACCGTGATGGGAACTCCCCACATGCGCTGCCGGGAAATGCACCAGTCGGGCCGCTCCGCTATCATGTTCGAGATGCGCTCTTCACCCCAAGTCGGCAGCCAGCGCACCTTCTTGATTTCCTCCAGCGCCTGTTCCCTTAACCCCCGGTGGTCAATGTTAATGAACCACTGCTCGTTGGCACGGAAGATCACAGGATTGTGGCATCGCCAGCAGTGCGGATAAGAGTGTGTCAGCCACCCCGGCGGACCCACCAGCGCGCCCCGTTCCTTAAGTAACTCGACAATCGGCTCATTCGCCTCGAAAACCTTCTTCCCCAGGTATTCCGGGAGGCCTTCGGTGAATTCTCCCGCATCCCCCACGGGGCAATAGATTTCCAACCCATACTGCACGCATGTAAGGTAGTCCTCTCGCCCATGGCCGGGCGCGGTGTGGACACAGCCCGTGCCGTCCTCGGCCGTCACGTAGTTCGCCAGCACACCCAGAATCTTCCTCTCCAGGAACGGGTGCTGCATTTCCAGACGCTCCAGGTTCCGGCCGGGGATTCTCGCTATTACCTTAGAGGCCTCAAGGCCTGTTTCATGCAGCACCGGGGCATGCCGCCGGCTTTCAACCAAGTACACATCCCCGCCATCCTCTGCCACCGCTACGTACTCGAATTCGGGATGAAACGCCACTGCCATGCTGGCAGGAAGCGTCCAGGGCGTGGTGGTCCAGATGATGACGTAGAGGTTGCGCCCCTTGAGTGCGGGGTCCAGATTCGCAGGGTCCGTCAGCACAGGGTATCGCACGTAAATCGAGCGGCTGCGGTGCTCCTCATACTCGACCTCAGCTTCCGCCAGGGCGGTCTTGTCAGAGATGCACCAGTAAACCGGCTTGCGGCCACGGTAGACATAACCGCCCGCCAGAAACTTCAGAAAGGCCTCTGCAATCCCTGCCTCGTACCCAAAATCCATGGTGAGGTAGGGTTTTCCCCACTCCCCAAAAACTCCCAGGCGCATGAAGTCTTGCCGCTGAATATCGACATATTTTTCTGCATAGCGCCGACAGGCCTGGCGGATCTCCACGATGCTCATTTGCGCTTTCCGCGGCCCAAGTTCCTTGTCCACGTAGATTTCGATAGGCAGTCCGTGGCAATCCCAGCCCGGCAGATAAGGAGCGTTAAATCCCTCCTGGGTTTTTGACTTGACGATGAAATCCTTCAGAATTTTGTTGAGCGCCGTCCCGAGGTGAATGCGCCCGTTGGCATAAGGAGGTCCATCGTGCAGGGTGAAGATCGGCTCGTCTTTCCGCGCGGCGCGAATCTGGCCATAGAGATCTTCCTTCCCCCACTTGGCCAGCCACCGCGGCTCGTTTTGCGGAAGGTTGGCCTTCATGGAGAAATGAGTTCGGGGAAGATTGAGAGTGTGCTTCAGGTCTAACGTCTGCTGCATTCGTCCTCCGCTGGGTGCGCCAGCCAAGTATTATAGAGAACGTGTAAAGAGAGTGTCTAGTTTCCTGTGACACTTGCGGTGGGTCAGTTTGATATGGCGGCGGCCGTATGCCGCCATTTGGCGATGTAAAATCGCCGCTACACCAATACCATTTGGTCCGTCAGTGGACGCATAAAATCGCCGATACAAGACCAAACTGAGCCAGTACCGCTCCGGCAGAGAGGCGGCGCCGATAGATATCGCGGTTTTCCGTAGCATAATCACCGCCGACTCAGTTATCCTCGGATACTGGGGCCGAGGCGGGCAACAGGCCTTTCAAACAACCATGAGCGACAAAAAACTAGACGGCAAGGTGGCGGTGATCACTGGCGCCAGCAAAGGGCTGGGCAAGGCCATGGGTCTGGCGCTGGGTGCGGCGGGCGCGAGTGTAGTGCTGGTTTCGCGCAACCTCGAGCAGTTGAACGAAGTGGCGCGCGCCATTAAGGATGCCGGCGGCGAGGCACTGGTCTTTCAGACGAACGTCTCCGAAGAAGACCAGGTGCTCAAGCTCGAGCGCGATATTGTGGACAAGTTCGGCAGGGCCCACATTCTGATCAATAATGCCGGAATTAATATTCGCAAGCCGCTGGTCGAGTTTAAGCTCGAAGAGTGGCACCGCGTGCTCAATACCAACTTGACGAGCGTCTTCCTCATGTGTCGGTCCTTCGTGCCGCACATGAAAGGGACAGGTTACGGGCGCATTATCAATATGACATCGACCATGAGCTGGGTCTCGATGCCCGGTCGCGCGGCCTATTCGGCAAGCAAGACAGCGTTACTGGGCGTAACGCGGGCGCTGGCCCTCGAGTTGGCGCCAGAGGGCATCACGGTGAACGGTATCAGCCCTGGTCCCTTCGCCACTGAAATGAATATGGCACTGACACAGAATCCGGAAATCAAGCAGCAATTCACCTCAAGAATCCCGCTGGGTCGATGGGGGCGGGTGGAAGAGGTCGGACAGCTTGCGCTCTACCTGTGCTCCGAAGAGGCGGGCTTTATTACGGGCACAGACATTCTCATCGACGGCGGGTGGACGGTGCAGTAAGGGGACGATTGTCCATGCCAAGGTCGAAGTGTGCTTTTTTTGCAACTTTAGGCGGGCTTCAAACGTCAAATCATTGGGTGAGGGCGAGCTTACCGCTCGCTGGCGCAGCAGGTGGTTGGGCTTTGGGAGCGACAATTTGTGGTAAAATAAACCACCGTGCAGCAATGGAAAATGAACGAAAAGTGTTCCGGCATGCAACCTCGGAAGGCTCCCGGCCATCATCCAAGAAGAGAGGTTGACAGATGACAAAATCCGGGGTATTGAGAAGTCCGAGGGACAGGACATGAGCGTAATGCCAACCACTGATACCGAGGTCGAGACCAGCACGAACGCTGCTCCAAGCGCGAGTCCCCGAATACCTGAGCCTGAGTTCCGCGTCACCTTTGTCGATTCCACGCTTGCGCCCATTTCCCTATTCCGGCAGATTTTGGAGAGGCTTCACGAACCGAAGATTACCGTCCCCATGGAGTATTACAAGGGAGAGGCCCCTCTGCCGGCCACGGACATGCGTCCCTGGATTCTGGATATTCGAAACGAGCTCAAGACGCTCTTTGAGAAACCGGCTCCCCCCTCGATTCCGATTACTTCAAAGCCCCTCGATGTCCCGGAGATTTGGCAGGACTATCAGCCGCAGTCTGGTTCGTGGCTGAATTCCATGCTCCTTCACTTGATGGCAGTTGCGATCATTATTTTGCCCTTCTTCGTGGAGCACATGACGCAGCAGGTCAAGGCGTCAACCAAGTATGAACCGATTGATATATCGCCCTATTTGGCGGAATTACAGTCGGCAGGCAAGAAGGCAGGGGGTGGTGGAGGAGGAGGAGACCGGTCGCCGACACCGGCTTCAAAGGGTGCAATTCCCAGGTTCGCGAAGCAACAACTTGCTCCCCCGCTAGCCGTGATTAGGAACCTGAACCCCAAGTTGCAGGTCGAGCCCACTTTGCTGGGCCCTCCGGACTTGAAGCTCCCCCAGATGAGTTCGAACATGACAGCCTGGGGCGATCCGCAAGGCGTGTTGGGCCCGCCCTCCAACGGGCCGGGGACAGGTGGTGGCATTGGCTCCGGTGAAGGAACCGGTATCGGTTCTGGCAAAGGAGGCGGCTTGGGCCCCGGCGAAGGTGGCGGGACCGGCGGCGGGCCTTATAGCGTCGGCGGCGGTGTCAGCGCACCGATCCCCATTTACAAACCCGAACCCGCTTACTCCGAGGAAGCCCGCAAAGCGAAGTACCAGGGCACCGTGGTGCTTTGGATTATTGTGGATGCCCAAGGCAATGTTACCGATGCTCGGGTGGTAAGGCCTCTAGGCCTCGGGCTCGACGAAAAGGCCTTGGAAACAGTGCGGACTTGGAAATTCAAACCTGCTCAGCGCAACGGGGCCCCTGTTCCGGTGCGCGTGAGCGTCGAAGTCAGTTTCCGCTTGTTCTGATTTTTCTGCACCTTTGCCGCTGCCTGCCCGGCCGGATGGGGCAGCCCCATCTGAGAAGTAGTGGATCAATTTGATGGCGAGGCGGCGAAACCTGTCCCGATCTTATCGGGACGCCACCATGTGGCGAGGTAAACTCGGTGCTACGAAATCAGATGGACCCACTACCCTCTGAAATCATTGCTTGACAAAATAAGGGCACCCCATTTACTTCTATCAGAGTGCCCCGTTGGGAGGTCGTCTAACGGTAGGACTGCAGACTCTGGATCTGCGTATCGGGGTTCGAATCCCTGCCTCCCAGCCAGCCTTGCTTAAGGACAAATGCAGTTGCCACTTCTCAAGTGGGCAGTGCTTGCAATAGCGCTTTTTCCATTTGCTTACTACCTAGCGGCCACCTTCTGCGCTTGGGACTTCTTCCGGCGACGAGGGGACGCGAGGGTGGGCGTAATCTCTAAGTCCCGGGTGGCAACGGAAGTAGCGCCGCTCCCGCGCGCGGGGGGAGCGGCAGGCGTCTCCTCTTCTCCTTCGACTGCGGGGTCAGAGCAAGATCCAATGGGCGGCGTTAGTCCACCCGAGACTGAGGGATCACAGGCGGACTTCGCGCCCCCGGTCAGCATCTTGAAGCCCCTTAAGGGTCTGGAGCATGACGCTTACGAAAACCTGGCGAGTTTCTGCCGGCAGGCTTACCCGGAATACGAAATCCTCTTTGCAGTCGACACGGAACGCGATTCTGCCATTCCCATCGTCGAGAGGCTCATCCGCGATTTTCCGAGTGTGCCGATCCGCCTTTTGGTCGGCTCGCTAATCCCTGGCCCGAACAACAAAGTGGCCAAGCTTTGCCGCCTACTGCCCGCAGCGCGGTACGAGTTGTTAGTCATGAGCGACAGCGACATCCGGGTGAAGCCTGACTATTTGCGATCTATCGTCTTACCTTTTCGCGACCCCGCGGTAGGAGCTGTTACCTGTTTGTACTTGGGAATAACGGAACCCAACCTTTGGTCCGAACTCGAGGACCTGAACCTAACCTCAGATTTCTTGACCAGCACGCTTGTGGCGCGGAAGCTCGAAGGGGTGAAGTTTGGCTTGGGTGCAACCATAGCGGTCACCAGGGCGCGCTTGGCCGAGATTGGCGGTTTTGAGGCTCTGGCAGACTGCGCCGCCGACGACCACGAACTGGGCAGGCGCATTGCCGCCCGCGGCTACCGTGTGGAACTGGCGCCCTGCACGGTCCAGACGCTGTGCGCTTCAAGCACGGCCCGCCAGTTCTTTTTGCATCACCTGCGGTGGGGTGTGGTCATACGCCACTGCCGGCCCTGGGGATATGCCGGACTGCTGTTTACACAGGGCTTACCCTGGTCGCTCGCGGCAGCCGCGGTGGCTCCTTCGCGTGTTGCAGCAATAGGCTACCTGGGCACTTACCTCGCAACTCGCCTCGCCATGGCTTTTACTTTTGGCGCGTACGGACTGAAAGACCCGCTGCTGCCCCGAAAATGGTGGCTTATCCCCTGGCGAGACACTCTAGGGTTCTTCATCTGGGCGGCCGCATTCTTTTCTAATCGTATCTCGTGGCAAGGGTCGAAGTTCCATGTCCGACGGGGCCGCTTAATCCCCATTACCGCACCCGCAGTGACGGCGGTCAAGCAGGATGGCTTTCTGAATTCGAGGAATATGCCATGACATACTCCATCGCTAAGCTCATTGAAAGGCGGCAAGGCGAACAGTACCCCTTGCACAGGCAATACGTCAACACCACCTTGGCTCGCGTACAAGCAATCATTGGCTTCGACAAGATATATACCCGAGGGGAAGGCGCCTATCTTTGGGATGCCGACGGCAATCGCTACCTGGATCTGATGGCCGGCCACAGCGTGTTCAACTTGGGGCGTAGCCACCCCGTTATCAAGCAGGCGATTCAAGAGTTGCTCGCTCTTGACCGTCCCAACCTGGTGAAGATGGATTGCCCCTTGCTGGCAGGCCTGCTGGCCGAGGAGCTGGTCAAGCGCATGCCGGCCGGTCTGGACGCAGTTTTCTTCGCCAACTCTGGCGCCGACGCCGTAGACACCGCACTCAAGTTTGCCCGCGCCGCGACCAAACGCCCCCGCACGCTCTACCTCGACCACGCGTTTCATGGCTTGACCCTCAGCACGCTCGCAGTCAACGGCGGAAACCACTTCCGCAAGGGCTTTGAACCGCTGATGCCTGGCTTCGATGCCGTGGCCATGAACGATCTTGCAACCCTGGAAAAGCAACTGCGGCAGGGAGACGTGGCCGCATTCATCGTAGAACCGATCCAGGGCAAGGGAGTGTACATTCCCGCCGACAACTACCTGCCAGAGGCGCAGCGCTTGTGCCGGAAGCACGGCACACTTTTTGTCTGCGACGAAGTTCAGGTTGGGATGGGACGTACCGGGCGTTTTCTTTGCGGCGAGCACTGGAATCTCGAGCCGGACATCGTTACGCTCTCCAAGTCACTGGGTGGCGGCTACATCCCCGTCAGCGCCATCATCACCCGTCGCAGCATCCATGACGCGACTTTCAGCCGCTTGCAACGCTGTCAGGTGCATTCGACGACCTTCGGGCAGAACGAGCTGGCCATGGCGGCCGGTCTGGCCTCTCTTCATGTCCTGGATGAAGAACGGCTCATCGAGCGCTCCGCAACCGTGGGAGAGAAGCTGCTGAAAAGGCTGAGCGCCTTGCGGGACCGCTACGAGATGGTGGCAGATGTGCGCGGGAAGGGTCTGATGATTGGAATTGAGTTCAAAGCGCCGCGATCGCTGGGGCTGCGTGCTGCCTGGATTGCCGCCGAGACCGCTCAGAAAGGCCTGTTCGCCGAGTTGGTAGTGATGGCCCTGATGCGCGATCACCGGATCCTGACCCAGGTGGGTGGCCCCGACGTCAACATCATCAAGCTGTTGCCGCCGCTCATCATTGGCGACGATGAAGTAGAGACGATTGCCTCGTCATTTGAGGCTGTGATGGCCGAGGCGGCGGACATTAGGGGGCGCGTGTGGGCACAGAGCGTGCAACTAATCAAACATGCCGTAGCCGGGTAAACCTGATGCTCACTCACATCCAGGAAATGGAGAGATGATGCGCACCTTTGTGACCGGAGGCACAGGGTTTATCGGTGGCGCTCTGGTGAGGCGGTTGCTTGAGGCGGGACATGAGGTAAGGGCCCTGGTGCGTCCTGGGGCGAATACCCGGCAACTCGACGGCCTGCCTGTGGAGCGGGTGGAAGGTGACTTGCAAAACCACGAGAGCTTGCGCCAGGGCATGGCCGGCTGTGGCTGGGTCTTCCACGTCGCAGCCCTTTATAGCTACTGGGGGCACCGTTGGAGCGACTTCAACCAAGCCAATGTGGAAGGGACACGTCAAGTGCTGGATGTTGCCCGCCAGGAAGGCGTCGAGCGCATCGTTTACACGAGTTCCGTCGCTGCTCTGGGCATCCACAAGGACGGCTCTCCTGCGAATGAAGATACGCCCAGTATACTGGCCGATCGGATCGGTCCGTATCAACGCTCCAAGTTCCTGGCCGAGGAGGTAGCTCGAGGCTATGTGCGCCAAGGCCTGCCGGTGGTGATCGTCAATCCCGGCGCGCCGGTGGGGGTCGGCGATCACAAGCCCACGCCCACTGGCCAGATCATTGTGGACTTCCTGAACGGGCGCATTTTCGGTTATGTGGATACCGGGCTGAACATCATCGATGTCGAGGATGTGGCGGCAGGTCACCTGCTCGCCGCTGAGCGGGGGCAAGTAGGGGAGCGTTACATTCTGGGTGGAGAAAACCTCACGCTTAAGCAAATCCTCGACTTGCTCGCCGAAGTCTCCGGAAGGCCCCCGGTGCGCCTTCGCATTCCACGCTGGGCGGTGCAGTGCTGGGCTTACGTAGACGTGACAATGGCCAGTTTACACCGGCATCGCACACCTGCGGCTACTCCGGATAAGGCGCGCTTGGCGCGCCGCTACGAGTTCTTTGATCCAGGGAAGGCCGTGCGAGAACTCGGACTTCCACAGACCCCGGCCCGCGTGGCGTTGCGCAAAGCGGTCGAGTGGTACCGCGCCCATGGCTATGCGCCGTAGCCATCAGCAGCCCCACGACCGTCTAAAGACGCCTCACGAGGCTAAAGCCGCCTGAAGCATAGCTCTGGTGTAACCTACGTTATACACAAAGCCGACATAGGACCCGCCGCCCGGATAGCCTGACCTGAAGTTGGCTTGCTCGCGATCCGCGTCCAGGCCGCGGGGATGCTCCGGGTAGATCATTCGCGGATACCTTTGCCGTACCAGTTCCTTCATTACTGCGAACATGTTGATCTGGCCATCGTCGAGGAACACCTCAGTGTATTTCTCGTTCGCCGCCCGCACCTGAACGTTCCGGAAATGTACGTGGTTGATGCGGTCCCTCGTTCCGAAATAGCGGCACACTTCCACTGGGTCGTGGCCCATTTCCCGGGTCACTCCGCAGTCAAAGGTGATCCCGTTTGACTTGCTCGGGACGATTTCGATCAGGTGTTTCCATCCTTCAACGCTTCCCATAATCTGTTGTGACCCGCGACTGATTGGGGCCGGCGGGTCGTTGGGATGCAGAGCCAGCCGGACGCCGGAGTCCTCCGCCACGGGCACCACGGCTTTCAGGAAATAGGTGATGTTGCGCCACATCTCGTCGAGGGTATGCGCGCCTTCATCCGCAAGCGCAGGCAGCCCCTTTACCCGGTCGTAATCAAACGCGGTCAGCCCCGCCCCGGCCCTTCCGGTTTCCCCGAAATATCCCTCGATGGCGCGGTGCGCATAGAAATTGTACTCAACCACCGGCAAACCAGCCCGCCCAGCCGCGCGGATAGACTGCCGCACTTTCTCGATCTCCTCGTCGCGGCCCGGCCTTCCATAGAGGGCGTTTGGGAACCCGCTGATCATCATGTTCCCAAGCGTCAGACCCCCTGATCTGAGGGTATCCATGAACGACCGGATGCGGCTTTCTTCCCATGGAATGGGAGGGCCTCCGCTAAGCACATAGTTGACGCCGATTTGCTTCACCCGGCGCATGGTGGCTTCCTCCAGGTGAGCAGTCGAGATTTCCAGACAGATCTTGGGCGTGTCGGGGCCTTCGGGGCGCCACCCCTCGGCCACATCCTCGGGAGGTACTGGACATGATAAGGCGCCGGGGATCACTGAACCCGACAAGGCCACCGATCCCATGGCCTGTAAGATCGTTCTTCGCGACAAAACAGTTTTCATAAATGGAATCTCCTCCCGCTCAGAGGACGCGGTCTTACCTCTTGGGCAGACGATTTGTACAGCAGATCCTTCGTCCGTCGCCTGGCTCTCCCGAACGTCGCCTCACCCTACGATACAGCCGCCACTCGTGTCAACACGCCTCCACTCTAACCGCCCAATTCACCTTGTGTCGCCGCTCCTGCTTCCCGCATCACGTCCTTCCCCCGCAGTCTGAACCGGAGTGAAGGGATGGATGAAAAACCGCGCCCGGCGAGGTAGTTGGATGTATAATCGACGTGGGCTAAGAAGCCAAAACGGAAAGGCGTGGTCCGGGATAAACCGGCACGAACTAGTGGTGCGTTCGGTAAATAGGATTACTTATTTAACGCGCATCAATTCGTTGTAGCGCCGGGCTTTAGCCCGGCATCTGCCACCCTAAAGGGCGGCGCTACAGATAAACGTATTTTCCAAACGCAACACTAGGGACCGCGAGAGTCTCACGAGATAACGAGTACGTGCGCGTGCTCCTTCCGAGTCCTGAGATTCGCTTTGCGGCTCGATCTCCACGGCAAGTGCCGTTTGCGCTGATGAACGCACGTAATCACCCGCAACAGAATAGCTAAGCGAGTTCGGAAATGCGACCGCAGAGGCGGCTGGACCGTGGCGCCGGACACTCCGCCGCAGGTTTCGCATGGAGGATCGTTGATATGAAATCGAAGATCACCGCAATCGCCGTTCTCGCGGCGGCCCTGACCGCTTGCACACAACCCGGCCGGCAGGCGGCAAAGCCCAATTCACCTCCGCGCCTGGAGTTCAGCCGGATGCTGGTCCACTGGCGTCAGTACACCGATCCCGGCTATCTCGCCTTCGTCGATGAGGTCCAGCCGGAGGTCGTGCAGGCAGGCCCCTACGGCGTGGACTTTTGGGCCTTCGGGAACCTGCCCAAGGCGGTGAAAGGCCCGAACGTTCAGACGTTACCGGTGGACGGAGACCTCAAGGCCAACGGACAGTTTCTCGAGAACCTCAACAAGGAACTGCACAAGCGCGGGATCAAGGTTATCGGCCACTTCGACGTCGAGTACCACGTGACCGGTCTGATCGACGGCCCGCAGGGACCGCGCGAAGGCTTCTTCAAGTTCTACAACGAGCTTTGGGACGAGAAAGAGCTGGGCCCGAAACCGGTGAAAGACCCTCTCGAACTACTGCAGCGGAATGCCGACGGCAGCCCCATATTTGTCAAGCAGCCCTATGGCTACTCGCCGTGGCCACTCTACCACGGCTGCCTGAACAATCCGTACTGGCGGGCGGTGCTGAAGGCGTTCGTCAAACGCGGCATCGAGCGCGGCGTGGACGGATTCATCGCCAACTACTTCTATACGAATGGGTGCATGTGCAAGTACTGCGTGCAGGGCTTTAAGGATTACCTGCGCCAGCGTTATTCGCCCGCCGAACTGCGAATGCAGTTCGGTATTGACGATCTGGACAAGCACAAATTCACCGAAATTCCCGGCGGGTACGAGCCGAACCAAATGACCCCGCTACGGCTGGAGGGCCTCCGATTCGCAGACCTCTCGCGCAAGCAGGCATTCGACGAGATCTTCATCCAGTACGGGCGTTCCTTGAAGCCCGACCTGATCGTAGCGCAGTGGCTGCACAGTTATCAGCCCATGCCGAGTTTTGACGAACGGTTCACGCTGCCGGCCGAAATCTGGGGGAAGGGCGAAGACTATCTGTGGTATTGCGTGGGCAAAGCAGAGCCCACCCTGCAATTGCGCTACATGCGTGGCGCGGGCGGCGGCCGGCCTTTCACCGCCTGCCATTACGAGATGGTCAAAATCCGCGCCGCGATGGCGGAGTTAGCCGCCAACGGTGGCGCACCGATGACGCGGTTCGCCAACTTCAACGATCCGGAATCGCGCCGGGAATTGGTGCGCTACTTCCGCTTCATGAAACAGCATGACGACGTCTATCACGCCAACACCATGGCCGGCGAATGCGTGCTGCTGCACCCGCGCAGCCAGCTTCACTTGGGGCGTTTTACGGACGCCCTTTCGGCCTTCGAAGCCGTCGGTAAGCGCCTGCTGGATGACCACATCCTCTTCGACGTGCTTCCGGATGACATCGCGACGCCGGACCAGTTGGCCAGGTACAAACGGGTCTTCACCGTCTCGTCGATGCCGGAGATGCAAGCGGAAACCTACGAAAGTCTCAGCCGCTTTGAAGCGCCTACGACCGTCCGCGTATCCGCAAGCCATCCCGAAAAAGGCAGCACCTGGGACATCCACTTTGTGAACTATAACCGCAAGAAATACCCTGGCGAGCAAGATACGGGATATGCATTTGACGATACAAGACATAAGACGCATTTTATTGCCGACGAGAAACCCATCCCGGTCTCTGGTATCAAGGCGGATCTCGTCAGCCCGGCCGGCTTTTCCATCAGCAAAATCGAGTGGATGACACCGGAGTCTCCTGAATCACAGGAGCTGCGCATCGAAAAGGCCGGAAACCGCGTGCGCTTCACCGCTCCCGAGTTTCTGGTCTATGCCGTCGCTCGCGTTTATCTCGCTTCCGGGGAAACCACTGCCCAGAACGGCGCTGTGCTGCCCACTCCGTCCACCGTCGCCGCATCGCAGCCGGTGCAACTCGCTGCCTCCCCAATTCACGGGAGTGCCGGGCACACATTCTCCGGCGCTGAGTGCTGCGACCCCACCTGCCCGCTCCCCCACCACACAACCAAGCTCAAGCAAGCAAATTCAACAACGGACAACTACATCGAGGACATCCGGGCCGCACGGCAGAGCGCGCCCAAGGCTCCCGAGCACCAATGATGTTCTCTTAAAGGGTTTGGGGAAACTAATTCGCAGAATGATTTACGCCAAAAATGGGGTCATGCTATAAACTTCTTAAGGTAGAGGGCTACCGGACAAACTAGGATCACGTCGGGACAAGAGTCTTCGTCGAGGAGAGCTTATGCACAGGCGCAGATTTCTTAAGGATTCGGCTTTCGGAGCATCCCTATTGATGGGGAAACTGGGTTATGAGAGTTTCATCGCGAAACCCGAAGACGCTCTGGACGCCTCCGCGACGGCGCCGCCCGCGACCGAGTCCAATTCACGGCCGCGCCTGGAGTTCAGCCGGATGCTGGTCCACTGGCGTCAGTACATCGATCCCGGCTATCTCCCCTTTGTCGATGAGGTCCAGCCGGAGGTCGTGCAGGCGGGCTTCTACGGCGTGGACTTTTGGACTTTCGCGCACGTGCCCGAGGATGTGAAAGGCCCGACCGCTGGTGTGCAACCCGTGGACGGAGATCTCAAGGCCAGCGGGCAGTTTCTCGAAAACCTCAATAAGGAACTGCACGGGCGCGGAATCAAAGTTATCGGCCACTTCGACGTTGAGTACCACGTGACCGGTCTGATTGACGGCCCGCTGGGACCGCGCGAAGGGTTCTTCAAGTTCTACAACGAGCTTTGGGACGAGAAAGAGTTGGGCCCGAAACCGGTGAAGGACCCTCTCGAACTGATCCAGCGGAATGCCGACGGCAGCCCCATGTTTATGAAGCTCAAGGGCTTCTCGCCGTGGCCAATCTATCACGGCTGCCTGAACAATCCGTACTGGCGGAAGATCCTGAAGGCGTTTGTCAAGCGCGGCATCGAGCGAGGTGTGGACGGATTCATTGCTAACTACTTCTATCTGAACGGGTGCATGTGCCAGTACTGCGTGCGGGGCTTTAAGGATTACCTGCGCCAGCGTTATTCCCTCGCTGAACTGCGAAAGCAGTTCGGTATTGAAAACCTGGAAAAGCATAAATTCGCCGAAATCACCGGCTCGTACGCGCCGGACAAGATGACACCGCTGCGGCTGGAGGGCCTACGTTTCTCCGAAATCTCGCTCAAGAAGGCGTTCGACGAGGTCTTCAACGAATACGGGCGTTCCTTAAAGCACGACCTGATCCTGGCACAGTGGCTGCACAGTTATCAGCCGCTGCCGAGTAATGACGAACGGTTCATGCTGCCGGCCGAAACCTGGGGGAGGGGCGAAGACTATCTGTGGTATTGCGTGGGCAAAGCAGAGCCCACCCTGCAATTGCGCTTCATGCGCGGCGCCGGCGGCGACCGGCCATACTGCGCCTGCCATTACGAGTCGGTCAAGATCCGCGCCTCCATGGCGGAATTGGCCGCCAACGGCGGTGCACCGATGGCGCGCTACGCCAACTTCAACGATCCGGAATCGCGCCAGGAATTGGTGCGCTTCTTCCGCTTCATGAAACAGCACGACGACGTCTAATCACGCCAGCACCATGGCCGGTGAATGTGTGCTGCTGCACCCCCGCAGCCAGCTTCACCTGGGGCGTTTTACGGATGCCCTTTCGGCCTACAACGAAGTCGGCTTCCACCTGCTGGACGACCACATCCTCTTCGACGTGCTTCCGGACGACATCGCGACGCCGCACATGCTTGCCAGGTACAAGCGGATCTTCACCATCTCGTCGATGGCGGAGATGGGGGCGGAATTCTACGACGGTCTCAGCCGCTTTGAAGCGCCTTCCACCGTCCGCGTCTCCGCAAGCCATCCCGCAAAAGGCAGCACTTGGGACATCCACTTTGTGAACTACAACCGCATAGAGCCCGGGGAGAAGGAAAAGACGGGTTTCATTGCGGACGAGAACCCAATCACAGTTTCCGGTGTTAAGGCGGACCTCGTCAGCCCGGCCGGCTTCTCCATCAGCAAAATCGAGTGGATGACGCCGGAGTCTCCTGATCCACAGGAACTGCGCATCGAAAAGTCCGGGAACCGCGTGCGCTTCACCGCTCCCGAGTTTCTGGTTTATGCCGTCGCGCGCGTTCACCTAACGCCCGGGAAAACCACTTCCCAGAACGGCGCTGAGCTGCCCACTGCGTCGAACGGCGCCACGTCGCGGCCGGCGCAGCTCGCTGCCTCCCGAACTCACGGGGGCGACGGGCACACCTCCCCTGATGCCGAGTGCTGCGACCCTACCCTCTGCGCGCACCCCCTCGACACAACCGAGACCAAGCGAGCAGCTTCGACAACGGACGACTACATCGAGGACATCCGGGCTGCCCGGCAAAGTGCGCCCAATGCCCATTAGCACGAATAATGTTCACTTGGAGGGTTTCGGGAAATTAATCCGCAGATAACAAGAGAGATAACAAGAGATAGCTTGACAGCCACTTCGGTTAGGAATAGAGTGCCCGATTTTGGGCATTGACTGTCGTGAGTACTTTCTACTCGCGGCACTGGCAGATGTGAAGCCGCGCTCTTCCCTGCCCTCTTACAACGCCAAGGAGACTTGCATGATTCAACCCCCCGATCAGATCGAAATGGTCCGCGAGAGCCAGTTGCGGCCTCTCGATCCTCAGAGGGCGGCCCGAACGCACGCCGGGAGCATCGAAGCGTTTGACCGGCTATTGCGAGAGTCGCAGGAAAATCCAGAATCATTCTGGGCGCAAGTCGCCTCAGAACTCGACTGGATGAAGCCCTGGGAGAGCGTGCGGAAGGGTGGTTTTCAGCGCCTCGAGTATTTCTCAGGTGGAATAAGTAATGTTTGCTGGAACCTGCTCGACCGCCATTTGCGCCTCGGCGCGGACAACAGGGTGGCTCTGATTTGGGAAGGGGAGGATTTCGCGACGAGGATTTACACGTACCGGATGCTCTATCACGAAGTGAACAAGTTTGCTAACGTGCTAAAGCGTTTCGGGCTGCACAAGGGTGACGCGGTCGCGATCTTCCTTCCGAATCTCGTGGAAACCGTTGTGGCGGTGCTGGCCTGCTATCGTTTGGGCATCATCTTTAATACCATTTTTTCAGGCTTTTCCGCCCCCGCACTCCGCTCTCGACTGGAAAACTTCGACCCTCGCCTCATCGTGACGTTCTGACGCTGCCTATCGTCGAGGCCACACATTACCGCTAAAGGAAAAAGTTGACGAGGCTATTCGTGGTCTAGGCGTCGTCGAGACAGTCATTGTTGTTCGGCGGTGCGGAACCTCGGTGCGGATGAAGAAGGGACGAGACTGGTGGTGGGACGAGTTGATGGAGGCGGCGCCGATCGAATGCGCAGCCGAGCCGGTCGAGGCCAATGAGCCGGGGGTGGTTTTTTACACGAGCGGCACAACCGGAAAGCCCAAGGGAGTCGTCCACTCCGGCATCGCATTCCTCGTCAATAATTACGTGTATGCGAAGTATCACATGGACCATCACCCGCATGACATACTTTGGTGTACGGCGGACATCGGCTGGGCCACCTTGCAAATCTGGGGAATCGTGGGCGCTCTGTCGAACGGGGTGACAACGGTTGTATTCGAGGGCGCCATCGACTATCCAACCCCGGATCGCTTCTATAAAGTCATCCACAAATATCGTGTGAACAAGATATTCACCGCCCCCACCGCTCTTCGCATGCTCATGAGGTACGGAGAAAAGGTCATGGAACCCTACGACCTTTCTTGCTTGGAGGTCATCGCCCTGGTGGGCGAGCCGTTCAGTCCCGAAGCTTGGCATTGGACAGATCAAAAGCTCGGCAAAGGAAAAGTCTACATCAATAACACCTGGGGCCAGACGGAGTCCGCGGGATGCCCACTTGCCAGTGCAGCCTGGCTGACACCCATGAAGCCCGGCTCCTGTGGGGTCCAGTTCCTCGGCGCCAAGGCCGACATCGTTGACGACCAAGGCAATCCTCTTCCGCCCAATACCGTTGGGAACCTTGTGCTCCGGGAGCCGATTCCCATGATGCTGCGCACTTTATGGCGAGAACCTGAGCGGTTCATCACGGAGTACTTCACCAAGGTTCCAGGGGCCTATTTCACCTACGACGCCGCCATCCAGGATTCCGATGGTCATTTCTGGGTGCTCGGCCGGGTTGACGACGTGATCAACGTGGCTGGACATCGGCTGAGCACAATGGAGATCGAAAGCGTGGTGATGGAGTGCAAGGGTATTGCCGAAGTGGCTGTGGTCGGTGTCCCTGACTCGATCAAGGGGCTGGTACCCGTTGTTTTCGTCACCTTGCGCACTGGATATAAACCCTCTGATTACCGGCGCAGAGAAATCCGCCGCCGCATCGAGTCCCGCATTTCCAAGATCGCTTCCCCGCGCTCAATCTTCTTTACCCAGGCCCTGCCCAAGACGCCCAGTGGTAAAATCATGCGCCGCCTCCTGCTCGAGCTTTCCACGACGGGACGCATTCAAGGTGATGTGACCGGGCTCGAGGACGTGACAACGGTCGAGAAGGTCCGCGACGTCGTGCAGAGCGCCTGAAAAAAAACAGAAGAGTTGTTGCCAGATGAGGGCGTCTCCGCTATTCTTGTTGGTCAATTTAATCGGAGAATGAAGGAGAAAAGATATGGCGTCAGTGAAAGTTGGGTTCTATGGCCACGTCCGGCAGTATCACAGCATAAAGAACGAGATTGACGCGGCCATTCACGAAGTTTTGGAAAGCGGCAGTTTTGTAATGGGCCCGAAGCTCAAGCAGTTCGAGGCGGACCTTGCCGCGTATTGCAACACCAAGGAAGCAGTGGGGGTAAACTCCGGCACAGACGCGCTCTGGCTGGCGTTCATGGCCCTCGGCATCGGACCGGGCGACGAAGTCATCACGACCTCCAACACCTTTTTCGCCACGGCGGAGGCCATTTGGATCGCCGGGGCCACGGCGGTTTTCGTTGACTGCGACCCGAAGACCTGCAACATCGATACGAACCTCATCGAGGCGGCCATCACACCTAAGACCAAGGCCATCGTGCCCGTGCACCTTTACGGCCAAGCCGCCAATATGCGCGCCGTGGCGGAAATTGCCAAGAAGCACGGTTTATTTGTCATCGAGGACAACGCGCAGGGGATGGGGGCGCGCGGCGCCGACTTCTCCCTTGGCGAGCTTTCGGACGCCATGTGCGCCAGCTTCATCATCCAAAAGAACCTGGGCTGTTTCGGCGATGGCGGGGCCGTGGTCACGAACCGGGCCGATGTCGCCGAACGTATCCGCAAGCTGCGCAATCATGGCTCCCCGAAGCGGTCTCATCACAGCATGGGCTATAACAGCCGTCTGGATGATCTCCAAGCCGCCGTTCTCAGCGTCAAACTGAAGCAACTCGACAAGTGGAACGACCAGCGTCGCGCCTTCGCCGCGCAGTACGATGAGGCCTTCAAGGGCACATCACTCAAGCTGCCCTACGCCGTCCCCGGCTACCGGCACATCTATCATCTGTATGTGGTCGAGACCGAGCAGCGCGACAACCTGCAAGCGTATCTGAATGCGCGGGGCATCACCGCCCTCACCCATTACCCCATCGCCATTCATCAGCAGGAAGGGTATCCATGGGGACAGGGTGCGCGCATCGTGGGCTCCCTGAAGCACTCGGAGGTATCGGCGGCGCGTGTGCTCTCCCTCCCCATGTTCCCGGAGCTAACCGGTGAAGAAGTGCAGGCTGTGATCGCGGGGGTCGTCGCCTGGGATAAGGAATCGAAGCACTAATCCATTGGTTCATTAATTCATTGGGTCATTGAGTTATTGGGTTATTGGTTCATTGAAAATGCGACCCTACAACGGGGGTTCGACGAGTCAATAATTCAATGGCTCAATAAATCGATGATCCAATGAATCAATTAGAGAGGTCTGCCATGAGTTCGAATCGAGTGTACTCCGTCGTGGTCGCCGGCATGGGCAAGCGCGGCACGCATCATGCCAGCGCTTTCCAGAAAAACGGCCGCTTCCACCTTGTGGGCCTGTGTGACATTGACGCCGGCCGGCTAGAGGCGGCGGCAAAGAAGTTCGGCGTCAGCGAAACCAACGCGGACGCCGCGGCATTGGTCAAAGCAACACAGCCCGACGTCTTCTGCTTCTGCACGCTTCCCGACTTGCGCCTGCCGTTGATCCGCGCGGGTGTTGAGGCAGGCGTGAAACTGATCGCCTATGAAAAGCCCACGGCGCTTTCCACGAACGAGGCTTTGAAGATTATGCAGCTCGTGCGCCGAGCCGGAATTAGGACCGTGGTCAGCCACCAGCACCGTTATGGTGAGCATTACAAGAAGGTCAAAGAGATCATCGCCAGTGGCGCGATCGGCCGCGTGCACACCGTTTACGGCCACGCCACCGGCTGGATGATGCACATGATGACGCACCTCATCGACTACGCCCGCTGGTACAACGATTACGCTGAGGCGGAATGGGTGGCCGGTCAGGCGCACGGCAAGGGGAAGTTTGCGGATAACCATCCCTCCCCGGACTACATCGGAGGATTCATCCAGTTTACGAACGGCGTGCGCGGCGTCATCGAGTGCGGCGAGGGGGCGCCGGACGTTCCTGAGGTCGATTATTGGTGGCGCAAGTGCCGTATAGGGGCGCAGGGCACCGAGGGCTTCGCCGAAGTGCTGACTGGCGGCGGCTGGCGTGCCATCACCCCGCAGGGGCTGATGTCAGGCCCCGGCTGCATGGACTACGAGCACGACATGGGGCCTTATGTCCAGGACATCGTCGACTGGCTTGACGACGACCAAAAGACCCACCCCTGCAATGGTGAGAGCGGTTACAAAGATTTTGAGATCATGATGGCCATCTGCCGCTCGGTTGCACAACGCGGCAAAGTGAAGCTGCCCCTGGGACCAGGTGAACCCGAACTGGAAGCTCTCAATCGAGTCCTTCCGGATTAGCTGCACACCCACCGCCCGGCGATGCTACTTCCGTCCACGCCGCCAAACGTTCATGCCGGCGTTCTGGGATTCTCGTTCCCTGCCCCATTCCCCAGGGGGATGCCCTCTATTTTTCAAATTGACTTGTAAAGACAGCTTCCCTGACTTTCCACGCCTGCTGGGGCGATTCATCGCGAAGGACAGGCATCTTGAGAAGTGAGCCCCGAGGTCCGCGCCATTGGCGAGGCCTTCCTCATCGGGTAGAATGGGCGGGAGCGAATAAGGGAGGTTGGAACTCATGGTTTTCTTGCTGGCTTTGACGTTGATGGCGCCGGCTGAATTCGGCGCCGTGGTGGTTGAGCCCGTCGCCAACATGTATTCCGGCCCGAGTCAGGACACCGACGTGGTGTCGCAAGCTATCTTGGGCGAGGGCGTCGTTTTGGTGGAAGAGAAGGGCGCCTGGACAAAGGTGCGCACGGCAGACGACTACAGCGGATGGATGCTGCTCGAGGCGCTGCGTCGTTACGGCGCGGACGATCACGCCTATGCTTCCACAGGAACAGTTGCGCAGGTGGAAAACCCTTTTGCGAATGTCTACCGCGAACCCAGCGTGACGAAGCACCAACCAGTTCTGACGCTCCCCTTCACGGCGCGTCTGGAAGTGACCGCCGAGCCCAAAAACAATGACGGCCGCTGGCTGGAGGTTTCCCTCCCGGATGGGCGTACCGCCTGGATTCAGCGCGGCGATGTCAATATGAGCCCCAGTCCACTCAGCATCAAGGAGACCATCAACCTCGCCAAGCGCTTCCTCGGCTTCACTTACCTGTGGGGCGGGACTTCCAGCTTCGGATTCGATTGTTCGGGCTTCACGCAAATGCTGGTTCGCAGCCGTGGTATTGTGATGCCGCGCGACGCCGACTTGCAGGCGGCGTGGACAGGCGTCGAGGCGGTGAAACGCAATAAACTCCGGGCGGGTGATTTGCTTTTCTTCGGTTCGTCGCCCCAGCGGATCACCCATACCGGGATGTACATCGGCCGCGGCAAATTCATCCACGACACAACGCACGAGCATCCCGGGGTACAGATCAGCCGTCTTGCGCATCAGCCGTGGACGCATTTGCTCGTCGCATGCAGGAGGGTGAAATGAACCGGCGCGACTGGATGAAAACCCTGGGAGCCGCCGCAGCTCTGAAAAGCCTGGAGGCTCCGGCGCGGGCGCTGGGCCGGAGGAGTCCCCCGCAGGCTGGCCATATCCTATCTACGCAACTGTTTGAGACGGAAATTGTTCGTCTGAAGCTGCGGCACACCTGGACGACCACGATGTCATCGAGTGCATACCGCGACACGCTCCACGTACGGTATATTCGCGACGGCGTGACCGGCCACGGCGAAGGAGCGCCCATCGTCCGTTACCAAGAGAACGCCGTAGACGCGCAGCGGGCGGCCCAATCCGTCCAGGATTTGATGACCGGGGCCGACCCCTGGCAATTCCAGAAGATCATGACGGAGATTTTTCAGCGCGTGCCAGGACAATACGCCGCCAAAGCCGCTCTCGACATTGCCCTGATGGATTGGGTGGGGCAAAGGCTGCGGGTTCCACTCTATCGCTACTTTGGCCTTGATCCCAACGATGCGCCCATCACCACGTTTTCTATCGGAATCGATACTCCGGAAATTACCCGTCAAAAGGTACGGGAAGCTGAACCTTTTCCCGTCCTCAAAATCAAAGTAGGCCTCGACACCGATGAAGCCACCATCTCGGCCGTGCGTAGCGTCACGAACAAGCCTCTGCGCGTAGACGCCAACGAAGGCTGGAAGGACAAAGAAGAGGCGGTGCGAAAAATCAACTGGCTGGCAGGACAGGGAGTGGAATTCGTTGAGCAGCCCATGCCCGCCGACATGCTGGAGGAGATGCGTTGGGTGCGGGAACGCGTCCACCTGCCCTTGATTGCCGACGAGTCCTGCCGGCATGCGAGCGACATTCCCAAGCTCGTGGGCATCTTCGCCGGCGTGAACGTCAAGCTGGATAAGGCCGGCGGAATGTTAGAGGCCTTCAAGATGCTGCAAATGGCGCGCGCCTTGGGGCTCAAGACCATGCTGGGCTGCATGATCTCGAGTTCCGTGAGCGTCACGGCCGCAGCCCACCTTTCCCCCCTGGTTGACTACGCCGACTTGGACGGGAATCTTTTGATTGCCAACGATCCCTTCTCAGGAGTGCAGGTCAAGAATGGAAAACTTTTGCTCCCGGATCGTCCCGGCCTCGGGCTCCAGCCGGCGTGAAGGCACACCCGGAGGTGAGAAGCAATGATCTCGCGTTTCGGCCTATCTAACAGCGTGCGCGGAAGCGCCCTGCTCTGCCTCTTTGCCGCTTGTGCGGCGATGGCGAAATCGCCAGGTCCCGGTGTTCTCCGCGTGGCTTGGCTTGGTGCAGACGACGCGTCCTCCAGTCTGCGCCTGCGGGAGTTGCGGCACACTCTCGGCAAGCAAGCTGCTGTGCGCTTTATTGCCTCCACCCTGGAGTTGTCCGCGGGGCCGGACACGCCGGCGGTTTGGCCCACTTTGAAAGCGCTTGATCCTCATGTCGTCATCATGGATTTCGCGGCCCCGCCGGACCTTGACAAGGTCGTGCCCAACTATCAGGCCGTAGTGAAAAACCTGCTCGCGCTGCCCTCCGGGCCGCAACTCATCGTGTGCACTCGAACCGGAGGGCCTGAAATAGCGCCCTTCAACGATGCGGTTCGCAAGTTCGCCAAAAGCGGCTCCGCCGAACATATCCAGCTCGCCGATTTCGAATCTGCTGCCCCTGATGCTGCTCTCGCCCGGATGGTCCTTAATAGCACGCAAAGAACGCTAGATGGCGGCATTATTCATCGCGGTAGCGAGCGCACCCTGGAGGAGATCGACCGCATTTATGCCTCGATGCCTCCAGTCTCCTACGTCGCCCCCGTGGACCGTCTCCAGTGGCTCCCGCGCACGGCGCGCCTTTTGAGGCATGGCGGGACGCTGAGGATCGTCATGCTGGGAGACAGCATCATCAATGACACTTCGCGATCCTCCTGGGAACTGCTGGTTGAACGCGACTACCCGAAAGTCCACATCGTGAAGATCACGTCCGTGCGTGGCGGCACCGGATGCCAATGGTACAAGGAACCGGGACGGGTCCATCGCTTTGTCCTCGATTTTGCGCCGGACCTCGTGATCATTGGCGGTATTTCTCAAGGCGAGACGGTTGACTCGATCCGCGATGTCCTCCAACAGATCCGCTCCCGCTCCAAAACGGATATTCTCCTGATGACGGGGCCCTTCGGAGAGGTTGATCCGCGGCAGCGCGCATCGTGGGAAGCAGCGCGAGCCAAACCTTACGGAACCGAGTTGCGGAAGCTGGCGGAACAGAGCAAGGTTGGCTTCCTGGACTTACAAGCCGTGTGGGGGAAATACGTCGCTGATTCAGGCCAGGAAGTCATGTGGTTTAAGCGGGACGTTGTACATGCCAACGCGAAGGGCGAGCAGATCCTCGGCCGGATACTCGAGCGCTACTTCGCGCCGGCGGGATTCACCCTTGCGCGGCCACTGTAACTTCTGCCTGCCCCGCGCTCGCGCCCTTGCAACTGCTCTGACTTGGCCCTGCCTGACGGGTCTTTCCATCAGGCTGCGTAGAATTCAGACATGCAAAGCAGGGACATTGAGGTGGACTTCCGGGAGGTCGCATCATGGTTCGCAAATTATGGTTCTGCATTCCTTTACTTTGGCTCACGCTCGCGACGGGCGCAGCGCAAACAGAAACGGTCATCGTCCGGCCAAAAGCAATTGATGAGGTGCTGGTCAATCCCGGCATGGGCATTCAGACCTTCCAGCGCTTCAACGGCCAGGCAGTGAATGCCGGCTTGAAATGGTCAGAAGAAGGCCCCACGGCAAGGCTCAGGGAGGAAGCTCGTCCGCCAGACTTCCCTGCCTCCTCCCTCGCCTATTGCCGCTGGTTCTGGGAAGAACTGGAGCCGGAACACGGCAAGGTCCGCTGGGAAATCATCGATCAGGCATTGGAGGAGGCGCGTACGCACGGGCAGACTCTGGACATCCGTCTAATGCCGTACGACCAGGGGCACCCGTTGCCTGAGTGGTATCGGAACTCCGGCGCGCGTCGCGCCAACCGACCCACCGACCACGACGGCTCCATCTGGCAGCCGGACTTCACTGATCCAATCTACCTGAAATACTGGGGCGAGCTTGTGGCGGCTGCGGGGGCGCGTTACGACGGGCACCCTTATCTCGACAGCGTGGATGTCTCTTCGGTCGGCTACTGGGGCGAAGGCTGGAGCGATTACATGCCGGCTTTCCCGTACCAGAAAGCCCTCATTGACATCTGGTTCGAGGCCTTCAAGCGTACCCCGCTGCTGATGAACTTCGACCAAGAGCAAGCACTCGCCTATGGCACGCAGCAGGGCGCTGGCTGGCGGCTCGACTGCTGGGGCGACATGCGGGACACGACCGGAGGCCACTGGTGCCACATGCTGGACTTCTACCCGCTGCAGCTTGTGCGGGCGGGCACTCAGGACATCTGGCAGCGAAGTCCCGTCTCCCTGGAGACTTGCTGGGTCCCTGGGTACTGGAAGAAGCAGAGGTGGGACGTGAATTACATTCTCGAGCAGGCCCTGCGCTGGCACGTCTCCTCTGTTAACATCAAATCCTCGGCGATCCCGCCCGAGTGGAAGACCTTGTTCGAGGATTTTCAAAAGAAAATGGGCTACCGCTTCATTCTCCGGAGGCTGGAGTACGCGCGCGGTGCGAAGGCTGGCGCCATGATCCCGCTTCACTTGTGGTGGCTCAACGCTGGTGTAGCGCCCGTATACCGGCCCTACGAGCTTGCTATCCAGATACTGTCGCCCACGGGAATGGCGATCACCAAGCTGCCCGTGGACGTGCGCAAGTGGCTCCCCGGTGACTCTGTTTACGATGGCACTCTCTACGTTCCTGCCCCGCTAAAATCTGGCGACTATCGGCTCCGCGTGGCGCTGCTCGACCCGCGAACCCAACAGCCGGCTATCCGCTTGGCCATCGAAGGTCGCCAACCCGATGGCTGGTATGAGCTGGGATCGGTCAGCGTTGAATAAGCCCACGGGGACCGGTCGGGAAGGCCTGTGAGGGACGATTATTAAGCCGTCTGCGCGTTTCAGGTTCCTCTTGGCAAGTGGCTAGCCCTTATTTCTCGCAACGAAGTGAGAAGGGCGGGGTTTTAACCCCGCCGTTTTTGACGCTTCTAATTGTTCCTCCGTCTCGCGCTCCGCGCAGCCCCGCAAGCGCGGGACTGCGCGGAGCGCGAGACGGACAATGCTCTCAAAGCCACTTTTCGGCGGGGTTAAAACCCCGCCCTTCCGGTCGCACGACTCAAGACGGCAGAATTATGCGGATTAGCCCGCATTTCTCATTGGAGAATTGAAAGTGTATTAAGGAGCCAAAACAATGTCTGAGATAAAACGTCGAGAGTGCATGCGAGCTTTGGCGGGAGTTGCGGGTCTGGGATTCACGGGCTCCCTGGCGAGCCCGGGTTCAATGGTCTTGGCAAACGATAACCCCACAACAGGGGGGAGCATAACGGACGTGCCGGGTATCCGGGTGGGGCACTTTACGGACAAGCGCCGCCCAACCGGATGCACGGTGATCCTCTTTGATAACGAAGCCTCGGTGGGTGTTGATTACGATGGTTCTGCTGCCGGTTCCTATCTGGGAGTGGTGCTGCAACCGGTTAGCCCGGTTGACACCATCCACGCCATGCTGCTCACGGGCGGTGGTGTTCTCGGCCTCCCGGCCGTAGCAGGCGTGACGCGATATCTCCAAGAGCGCAAGGTGGGCTTTGACTGGGGTCTTCCTGAATTCCCCATACCCCTTGTGGTGGGTGGGGTTATTGCTGACAACGAGGTTGGCGATCCCAGAATTATCCCCGACGCAGACGCAGCATACCAAGCGTGTGAGGATGCTTCGACTCGGCCCATTGAGGAAGGCAACGTTGGCGCGGGCGCGGGCGCGGGCGCGACAATCGGCAAAATGTTGAAAGAGTATAAGGGCATGAAAGGGGGATTGGGTTCGGCCAGCTTGCGTTTGGGTGAGGTTGTGATCGGCGCCCTGGTGGTGATCAACGCCGTGGGGGACATCGTGGACTGGCGCACCGGCAAAATCGTGGCCGGGGCGCGCCGCCCCGACGGCAAGGGGTTCGTGAATATCGTTGAAACCCTGAAGAAGCTACCCGCGAATAGGCAGCAATCATCCCGTTGGCTCAACGATCCCGCCTTGCGAAGCACCACGCTGGTGGTAGTCGCCACCAATGCTGACTTTACCAAAACCGCCATGACCAAGATCGCCATGATGGCCAGTATCGGCGCGGGCAGAACCATCCGCCCCTACCATACCACGGGTGATGGAGATTCAACCTTTGGTGTCTCTACCAACAAAGTAAAATCAGGACTCGGCAGCTCGGTGATTGGCGCGCTGGCGGCCGAGCTGGTCTCGGAGGCCGTCGTGCGGGCAGCGAAAGCTGCGAAGTCCGTGGAAGGGTGGGTAGCGTACAGGGATTACAACGCCGGTTGAGGGGAACGGAAGAGCCTGCACATAAGGAGATAAGTCATGGACAGACGGGATTTTTTGAAGAGGGGGACGGTGGCGGGCGTTGCAATGTCAAAAGATCTGCTCGCGGCGGAGACGCCTGCCAGACGTTCTGCAACTCCAAGCGGCACGGAAGGGACGGACAAGGCAATTGTCATCGAGAACCCTGATCTGCGCCTGACCCTCGGTGCGGATGGAATCGCGAAAAGTATTGTGCACAAAGCTACGGGACAGGAATGCCTTATTCAGGGAAGGCATGTTCCGATGTTCACACTTACGGAATACCGTCCTTACGATGAAATCCTGCAACTGGCTTGCCCGATCAAGCTAACCCATTACCTTGTCAAATCCGTTCGAAGTGAAGGAGATCAGCTTATCGCGTCTTTTCCGATGGTGGGGCTTGAAGCCATCATCGGCCTGAAGATAACCGATTCCTACATCGGCTTTACGATGAAGGGGCTGGTATTCAAGCCCTTTACTAATGCGGATGCGGTAACCCAGACGCCTGTTGATGAGACGATCTTCATTCAATTGCCAGTTCGGAAGCGGAAGAATTTCGGTGACTGGCTAAATGTAGTGTGGGACCAGGACGTGGCCGTTAATGTCCTGGCCACCGATCCTTATGCCAAGATCGACGGCCAGCCTTGCGAGGACCACTATCTTCTCCAAGCGGGCACGGTTGACGAGGTTAAAACTGAAGAGGTGGGGGCCGCCCTCATTGTGACAAGTACAAAGCACTTTCTCGACCGCATTGCGACGGTGGAGAGAGATTTCCATTTGCCCCGCGGCGTTGATAGCCGCAGAAGTAAGGAATGCAGGCTTTCCTACTATGAAGTGGTTAGAGGCGGGCCGAAAGATATCGCCCGCGAACTCCCCTATGCCCGTCAAGCGGGCTTCCGAACGGTACAGATCGACCACATGGCCTTCGCCAAGACCGCTGGACACTTTCCCTGGAAAGACGAATACCCTCGAGGCATGGAAGATTTAAAGATGGTGGTGCGCAATATCAGCGATGCCGGAATGATTCCGGGCGTTCACATGCATTACAACAAGGCCCACAAGAAGGATGCCTATGTAACGCCCAAGCCGGACCCTCGCTTAAACCTGAGACGCTCCTTCACACTGACCACGCCCATCGATAAGACGGCCACCACTATCCCCATCGCGGAGAACCCCCGGAGCTGCACCCTGGACAACGAGCGACGGCTTTTGAGGATTCAGAACGAAATCATCTCGTATGAGACGTACAGCACTGGGCTGCCCTATCAATTTACGGGATGCCAGCGGGGAGCGCTCGGAACACACCCCGCAGCGCATGAGGACGGGTCACGTGTGGGGTTGCTCGATGTGGATACGTGGCCCATCTGGATTCGCTTCAACCAAACCACCGACATCCAACAGGAAGTGGCGCAACGCTGGAAGAAGATCTACCATGATGCCGGGTTTAAGTTCGTCTTTTTCGACGGCGCGGAAGACGTGCCTCCTCCCTACTGGTTCAACACCTCGTGGGCACAGTGGTTGGTTTACAAGGAATTGGATCCCGAGCCGCTCTTTGCCGAGGGCGCTGTCCGGTCGCACTTCAGTTGGCACATCATGAGCCGGACCAATACCTTCAATGTTTTCAAACCGGAGGTTATGAAATCGGCGATACGGCAATTCCCCGCGGAAGAGGCCGCGCGCGCGGCGATGGACTTCAGCCGGATCAATTTCGGCTGGATTGGCTACTGGGCGCCCAGCAAGGAGACCATCGGTACCCAGCCTGATATGCTCGAGTTTGCGGCGAGCCGCGCTGCGGCCTGGGACTGTCCGTGGTCTTTGAATGGCGAAATGGAACAATTCGCGGCCCATTCGCGTACTCCCGATAACCTAGCGGTCCTGAAACGCTGGGAAGATGCACGCTTCCAGAATTGGCTTACGGAGGCCCAAATGCGATCTCTCCGGAACCTGGACCAGGAGCACATCCTGCTGATCAACGAGAAGGGCAAGTTTGAACTGGTGCCCTACGCTCAGATCCAAAAGTTCGCGCGAGGCGATCCCTCAGGGCGGGCATTTGTATTCGAGCGCGACAGAAAAGTATACGGAGTGTACTGGCACACTTCCGGGCACGCTTTGCTGGAAGTAGCGTTGCCGTCAGCGAAGGTACGCCTGATGAAAGAAATTGGGGAGCCCAAAGCCATTAACCCCCAGGGCGGCACCCTCAGACTGCCACTCGGAGATCGGTTGTTCCTGGAGTGCAGCGGTCTGTCTCACGACCAAGTGATCACGGCGCTTGAGAATGCCAGGGTCATCTCCTGACCGTGGCCACGACCAAGAGTGGCGATGGCGGCGAGACAACTAACCCATTGATTCTACGAGAATGGCGGAGGGAGAGGGATTCGAACCCTCGAGCCCCTTTCGAGGCTAACGGTTTTCAAGACCGCCGGTTTCAACCGCTCACCCATCCCTCCGGCCCTTACCTCCAGCGGCCTCGCTTCTGATTTCGAGGTTATCACAGTTGTGATTGGGTTTGCGAGCCTTGCAGCCAAATTTCTGCGCCACGCTTCCTTGACTTTGCAGCTTCATATAACTAAGCTTGGGCCTTTGCCCAGTGCCTCGCGTGCGTGGTCAGGCCCAGTCCGACGTGAAGCCCGGCGCCGGTGAGGCGTTCCTCAGTGACCCTTCACGTCACAGCGACCGACAGGAAAGCGAGCGCGTCCTTCTTCGCCGCAGACTCCTCTCGTAGCCGGTAACTCGGAGTCGGCAGGATGCTGAAAAATGATGTCTGTCATGCTGAGCGCCGTCGAACATCGAAAAACACCTGACTGACTCCCGCCGTGGGTGTGACCGCAGTTGCAGAAATCTGTCAATACTCCCGCTTTCACGAAGGAGAGGAAAATATGAAGGACAAAGTGCGCGTTCCGGGGCCAAGGCTTATAAGTTCCGTACCGCCAAAGACCGGCAAGCTGTTCTGCTTTCTGCTGTGTTGTTTCTTCGCTGGCGCAACTATTTGTCATGGCCAATTCTCAGGAGGAATGCTCGATCCTTCGATCGACAAGCCAGGAGAACCGTTTTCCTATTTTTGGCACCCCACTGATGTCATTGGCTCGCTATTTGCTCCCGTAGCCTCCGAAGTCACGCCTGAAGGGTACATCTACAATGGCTTTGGTGATTTGATTTTCCTGACAGGAAATCCTCCCAAGCCAGTCAATCAAAGGGTCAAAGTCCTGGAAAAAGGCTATTTGCCCATAATTCGTTACGATTATCGTGAGGGCGGATTTCAATATGCGTTCACAGCTTTTGCAGCAGACCTCGGAGGCCAGCTCAAAGGGCTACCGGTGAACTTTGTGAGAGTTCAGGTGAGCAATGAAGGCAAGGAATCCCGCACTGCGTTCTTTGGATCTGCATTCCGTGTGCAACCCCCTACAACGACACTTGGGTCGCGTCCGGACTACCGCTTTCGACAGCGCTTTGATCTTATTCCATCTAGTTTTACCGCAGGACAGATGGAATTTAATCCCAAATGGAAATACCAGCTTACAAACGAGGCTCTGGTTCGCGACGCGAGCATCATTTACAGTTTTGCTTCAAATCCAAAGCCCTTCAAGGTTTCCATGGCGGAGCAAGATAGCGGTTTCCGGTTGTACAGGTTTCTTAGTGGAGAAATCGAAGGAGATCTGTATCCATCTCTTGATTTGGCGCCGGACACCCCAGTCGGAATTGTGATGTACAAGCTGACTCTTGATCCGGGTGAAACGAAATCGCTCTTCTTCAAGTGTCCGGTTGCTCCAATTCCCGCTTGGTCACCCGGGGGTAGACTTTTCGAGACTGCAACTTTCGACACCTTTTACCCCAAAGTCGTTGCCGACTGGACTGAACTCGTTGGCAAGCAGGCCCGCTTTTCTATCCCCGAGGAGAAAGTCGAACAATTCCTGTTGGCGAATACTGTCTACTCGATACTCGCCATCGATAAGGTCGGCGATGACTATATCCCGAATGTGAATAAGTTTCAGTATCACACCTTTTATCCCACAGACACTTCGTTGATGGCAATCTCTCTTGACGACATGGGTCAACAGGAAACGGCAGGTCGGGTTCTTCGTTATGCATTGAAGAAACAAGATGAGAATGGCTCGTTAATCATCGAGAAGGATCTCTGGGAGAGTTTTGGACATGTTCTCTGGGCCTGGAACCGGCATTTTTCCCTGACACATGACGGTGCATTTCTGGCTCAAGTCTATCCAGCCGTCCGAAAAGCCATGCAATGGGAAATCTCGCTTTCAAGCAACGATCCTTTGGGTATTACTCCGGTGGCCACTATTAGTGATGACGCGCAACTGAGCGGCTGCCACCAGACTGGCCAAAGCATATGGACACTCATCGGTATTGAAGCCGCAACGCAGATGGCGGAGGCAGGGGGTCAGAAAGCAGATGCAGCCAGGTACGAAGCCGAGTTCAGACGGTTCCATGCCGCGTTTGAGAAGGCGCTGGAAGTTCAGACTACCAAAACTGGTGGGTACGTTCCGCCGGCTCTTGACCGTACCCTGAAAGGGAACGACTGGGACAATCTTCATCTTCTTTACCCCGCGCCGCTGTTTGCGCCATCCGACCCGCGAGTTGCTGCCACAATTGAAAAGGTGAGAGCAGCGTATCAAGAGGGGCTGCTCGCTTACATTTGGCCTGTGGCGACGGGATTCCGAAATGGCGCGTACGAATTTAACGAGTCTCCTGGGTTGCATTACTGGCATTCACCGGATATTGCAGAAGACCAGATGGTCCGCGGTCAGCCGGGTGATCAGGAGGCGGTGGTACGGGATATGTATGCGCTCTTGCTTCACACGACTTCAACCCATGCAGGCCAAGAGTTTGGAACCCAGCCCTGGGGAACGCGCGATCTTCTTGTATGGAACATACTCCCTGATGGTTCTACATCTGCCGTGACGGTCGAGTTGATACGTAATATGTTGGTGCGGGAATACAAAGACGAATTGCATCTGTTCTCTGTTGTCTCACCCGATTGGGCCAAGACCGGGAAAGTCGTTGGAATTCTTGGAGCCCCAACAATTTTTGGGCCAGTCACAGCTAATCTTCGATTTGAAGAACACGGATTTTCAGTAGAGCTGTCCAACGCTTTCTGGAAAGCCCCTTCCTCAACCGTGATTCATATACCATGGTTTTTTGAAGCGACGAGTGTCGTAGTCGACGGGAAAAATGTGGCAGTGAAGGATGAGGCGATAGTTATTTCCCCTGATGCAAAGAGTATCAGGGTAAGCGGGCGATATCGAGATCCTCTTTCACAGCTAAGCTTCGCCAAAGCGGTGGAGGATTATAAGGCTGAATACGCGCGTCGTTATGCCCATTTCTTGCGCACAGGAGACCTGCTGCCATGAAAATGGCTCCCCACCTGGGCTGAGGGATGGTAGGGGGTGGTCGGGTACTGGACAAAACGAATCAGTGAGGCTGCAATGAACCGGAGAGACTTCGTCAAATCAAGCGGCGCCATATTGCTTGGCGCTCCAAAAGGTCTTTATGGGAAAGATGAAGCGGCCGCCTCAACGGTGGAGGGAGGTCCATCATTGCAGGTGGGTTTTGCGGAGCGCGATATAACGCCTGACGTCGGAATGGAAATGCCTGCGGGTTACACGAAGAGCTACTTCAAAGGGTTTCATGACCGTTGCAAGGTGCGCGCGGCGGTGTTTAATGACGGTGCGACTCACGTCGCGCTGGTAGGCGTTGACGCGGGGGGAATCCCGCGGGTTGTCGTTCAGGCAGCACGAAAACAGATTCGGGAACAGTGCGGAATCCCGTCCACGGCTGTGTTGGTGGGTGCGTCCCACTCCCACTCCTCGGGACCCCTGATGGGTGTTCTGCCCGGGCAGTATGATCATGCCCCGGCGCTCGTGCAGCACTTGGCTTACGGCATGTCTACGATGGCGGATGCAGGCTTCATGAAGCGAGTGGTGGAACAGATTTCAGGCGCGGTCTCGGAAGCGAATGATACCCTGGTTGAGGCGCGGTGTGGGGTCGGAACAGGCTACGAAGACAAGGTGGCCTTTAACCGGCGACTACGGATGAAGAATGGATTCACTTACACTCACCCCGGCCATGCTAATCCCGATATCCTCGGCTACGCTAGCCCCACTGATCCGCACGTGGGAGTGATCGGGGCGTGGAACACGAAGGGGCGATTGCTGGGATGCATCGTCAATTATACTTGTCCCGCCACGACCAATCCTGGTTCGGGCGCCGACATTTCTGCCAACTGGATTTATTTCATGGAAGAGGCTATTCGAGGGGCTATGGGGACGGAGGTTCCAGTGGTCTTTCTTCAGGGTGCGGCAGGCGACGTTACCCAAGTTGATAATCTCAGTCCCTAAAACGATCCGCCAGGAGAACAATGGGCGCAATTTGTGGGTGGGCGTGTAGGCGCTGAGGCGGCTAAGGTGCTGTGGAGCATGGTACCGGGTAACCTCATTCCGCTGGACGCGCAGTCCAAGGTCTTTCATATAAAACGGCGTGTGCCCAGTCCGGAGCACGTGCAACGGGCCTATGACTTGGTGAAGCAAGATATAAACACGATCGGTCCGACAGACTGGGCTTTTGCAAAAGAGACCGTCATGCTAGACGCCCTCCTTAAGACGGAGCCGGTGGCCGAGGTCGAAGCGCAGGCTATTCAAATCGGGCCTGCGGTCTTTGTCTCCAACCCGGGAGAGCTGTTTTGCCATTATGGGATCAACCTGAAGGCCAAGAGTCACTTTCCCCAAACCTACGTCGTTTCTTACGCCAATGGCTTTCTTGGCTATGTTCCTACGGAGGAAGCTTTTGGCCCGCATGGCGGTGGTTACGAAACGCGACTAACCGCTTACAGTAACCTGGAAGTGACAGCGGGAACACAGATGGTGGAGGCAGGGCTTGAACTGGTGGCTCGCATGAAACCTGGCACGGTCCCGATGCGACCGAAAGCCGCCAACTCCGGTCCATGGCCTTACGGCGACGTGCCCCCTCAGCTCGACTAAGTGGAGCTGTTGCCGCCGCTCTCTCTAGTTAGGCCTGACCGCATTAATGGTCATACACTTGGTTCGATGATGGTTTCTCGGCGTAATAACTGTCCTTTGGAAATAAACAGAAATTTACGGAGGCTCCAATGAACCGAAGAGAATTTATGAAATCCAGCGGCGTCGCCGGCTTGTCGTTTGGCGCTCCAAGAGTCCTTTATGGGAAAGGTGAAGCGGCGGCCTCGACGCCGGAGGGAGAATCATCATTGAAGGTGGGTTTCGCGGAGCGCGACATAACGCCGGACCCTGGCATGGAAGTTCCCGGCAGTTATGTTAAGGAGCGTGAGTGGACAATTCACGATCCCTGCAAGGTTCGAGCCGTCGTTTTCGACGACGGGCGGAGCCGGGTGGCACTGGTCGGTTTAGACGCTCTCATCGTTCCAAGGTATGTGGTGCTGGCGGCGCGGCGAATCATCCACGAGCGGTGTGGGATTCTGCCCGATTCGGTGTTGATTGGCGCCTCGCATAACCATTCGGCGGGGCCGGTAGGTATGGTTCAACCGGGCCAGTTCGACGATGCCTCAGCGCTTGTCAAGAGGTTGGCATACGAGGTGTCTTCCAATGCCGATGCGGGCTACGTTGAACGTGTCCGGGAGGAAATTGTCACGGCGGTTTGCCACGCCAACAGTTGCCGGGTCGAGGCGCGCTGTGGGTTCGGGGTGGGGAATGAAGGCAAGGTGTCATTCAACCGGCGGCTGCGCATGAAGAATGGCTTGACCTACACGCACCCTGGGCAAGGCAATCCTGACATTGTGGGTTACGCGGGTCCCATCGATCCACAAGTGGGCGTGGTAGGGGCGTGGGACAAAGTTGGGCGCCTTTTGGGATGCATCGTCAACTTTGCCTGCCACGCTACCACCAGTCCGGGGGGATTCTCTGCAAATTGGATTTATTACATGGAGAAAACCATTCGGGGTTCGTTGGGGGCTGACCTGCCGGTGGTGTTCTTGCAGGGATGCTGCGGAGACATAACCCAAGTCGATAACCTGAGCCCTTACGCCTCTGCGGCAACAGAGGAGAAGTGGGCCGAAATTGTGGGGAGCAGCGTGGGTGCAGAGGCCGTGAAGGTGTTAGTCAAGGCCACACCGGGTGAAGGGATGGCCCTGAACGCACACACCAAAGTGTGGAAGATCCAGCGCCGCGTGCCAAGTCCGGAGCACGTCCGCCAGAGTTATGAGTTGGTGCAAAGGGACCCCAAGCAGGTTGACATGACGGATTGGGTTATGGCCAAAGAGATTGTCCTGCTCGATGCCCTCATGGCCAAAGAGCCGGCCGTCGAAGTCGAAGTGCAGGGCATCCAAGTGGGGCCTGCGGTGTTTCTGACAAATCCGGCGGAATTCTTTGTTGAGTATGGGCTCGAGCTGAAAGCCAAGAGCCCCTTCCCTTTCACTTTTCCGGTGGAACTTGCCAATGGCTGTGTCGGGTACGTTCCCACCGAGGAAGCCTTGGGGCCTCATGGCGGCGGCTATGAAACGCGGCTCACGAGTTACAGCAACCTGGAGGTCTCGGCGGGGCGGCAAATGGTGGAGGCGGGACTTGAACTGGCAGGGCAAATGACCCCCGGCAAGGTTCCGGCTCCTCCCAAGGCGCCACCCTTTAGTCTCGCGAGCGCCACGGGCTCGAAGGGAGTTGGGGCACACCCTTGGTCTTATGGGGATGTCCCGCCGCAGCTTAACTGATAGAAGGAGTCACTACTATGCGTTATCTCAGATTGGCGGCATTAATACTCGCTGTAGCGATAAGTTCGTTTGGGGCGGAACACAATCCTCTGCTACCTCGTCCGCAGAAAGCAGAATACGGAAGTGGGCGCCTCCTTGTACATGACCTTGGGATTTGTTTTGGCTCACCGCCCAGCGTGGAAGATCGCTTCAGCGCAGCGGAGCTTTCCCGCCTGCTGAAGGAGCGCGCCAGCATCGAAGTACCGATTTGGGAAAGCTGTGGCTCGAGACCGGCAATTGTCTTGACCCGCACGGGTGGGGTTGACGCCTTACCGATGCCTGACGAGCGGCCTGGGCCGGAATCCCGTGAGGCCTACCACTTGAAAGTGACAACGACGGGGATCGAGATTCGAGGACGATCTTCTTCCTCAGTTTTCTATGGTGTGCAGACCCTGTGCCAACTGCTGGAAGGGGCGGGAGGTCAGGCCTCGCTGCCGGAGGTTGAAATCGACGATTGGCCCTCGCTGGCTTATCGCGGCGTAATGGTGGATGTGGGCAGTCAAGGGGCGATGTCCGCGCCGGAAGAAGTGAAGCGCCAACTCGATTTTATGGCTCGATGGAAGGCCAACCAGTATTACTTCTACAACGAGGCTAACATCGAGCTTCGAGGATTCCCCTTGCTGAATCCTGAAGCGCGATTCACCCAGGATCAGGTACGGCAGATCATCGCCTACGGCCGCGAACGTCACATTGATGTGATTCCCTGCCTGGAGCTCTATGGGCACTTGCATGAGCTGTTCCGAATCGAAAAATACGCGGACCTGGCGGATTTTCCGCACGGGGGGGAATTCGATCCCAACAATCCGAAGATCCAGACACTGCTGCGCGATTGGGTCGATCAGTTTGCGCAGTTGTTTCCCAGCGCCTTTGTGCACATCGGATTTGATGAGACCTGGCAAATTGAAAAGGCCGCACAACAAGGAGGCATCGGGGCGACACCCGCCAAACTGTTTATCGCACAGTTGAACATTGTCGCCAAAGGGTTCGAACAGCACGGAAGGCGTGTCATGGCGTGGGGAGACATTATGGTGAAGTACCCTGACATCGTGGCGCAACTACCGCCGGATATTATCGCCGTACCTTGGTATTACGATGCCGCCCCGGACCCGGAATATAAGCGGTGGCTGGTGCCGTTGGTAGCGAAGGGTGTTCCCCACGTTGTGGCTTCAGGAGTCAACAATTGGGGTGAAGTCCTTCCGGATTTCAATTCGGCATTTGAAAACATCGACACTTTCCTAGCCGCGGGGCGGAAATCCAAAGCCCTCGGCCTGATGAACACGCTCTGGACCGACAGTCAGCAGAACCTGCTCCGCCAGTGTTGGCCGGGCATTGCCTACGGCGCCATTGCGCCATGGCAATCGACGCCCGTGGATCGCGCCCAATTTTTTCCGGAGTACGCGCGCCTGATGTATGGCTCGGCAATCGAACCGGATGTGGCGACAGCTTTTGAAGATGTAACCAAGGCAGAATCCGCCCTGCAAAAGGTTGTCGGGAGCACAGCCTATGCCATGTGGGATGACCCTTTCACGCCCGCGGTTACCAAACGTGCAGGAGAGCATCGGGAGGATTTGCGCCAAGCCCGATTGCTGGCGGAAGATGCGGAAGAACACCTCGCTCGGGCACTGTCCTCGGGAGCCGATCCGACTATTCTTGAGAGCCTGCTGGTGGGGGCGCGGATGCTTGACTACGAGGGCATGAAGTACCTGTATGCGCTTGAAATCGCCGACACATGGGAGCATGAACGTCAGCAGAAAGGGTCTCCTGAAAGGTTATGGGAGATAATGAACCGCGGGATTACTTACGACGACCTGATGGACGAGATCACGGAGCTGCGTCGAATCTACCGCGCCAACTGGCTCGAAGAGTACACTCCATACCGGCTCGGGAAGGCGCTGGGAAGATGGGATGCAGAATACGAGTTTTGGCGCGGGCTCCAGGCGCGCTTCAGGGCCTTTAGTCGAGAGTACAAAAGCGGAGAACCGCTGCCACCACTCGACTCCATTGTGAAGGCGCGTTGACAGTTATGCGGCAGGATCCCCCTGCCTCAGAGCGCCTGCACTCGCCGGGTGAGCTGATCGGGAGGCGACATCAGGGCCACGGCGTATTTACAGCCGCTCAAGCAGCCGCGTTCCACGGCCAAGCTTCCGTAGTAGTCGTTATAGCGGAAGCCGTTTTCCCCGCGCCACATGGGGAATGCGGCACAGGCCTCCACCCATCGGTCAAAGACCGGACTGACATCGAGGTAGGTATCCGTCGTGAACCCCTTCGCATCTTCCCAGTTGTCGGCGAAAAAGAGTTTCCGGACATTGTGAGGCGGTTGCTTGCGGGCCAGGGCGGGCAGGCCAGCATAGAACACAGCGTCCGTCACGATCCTGTAGCAGGCTTCGTGATCCTTGTGCCAACTCCCGCACCAGTGCGTCACGATGATGCTGGGTTGGTACTCCCGGATCAAATCGCATACCGCAAACTTTGCCTCGTCGCCTACGGGAATTTCCCCATCCGGATAGACGAGAAACTCGGCCCGAGCGCCAAGCGCGTGCGCCGCCCGTTCCGCGGCTTCCCGCTGGAGGAGGCCGTATTGTGCAGGAGCGATCCGCGTTGAGCCCTTCTCTCCGAGCGAAAGACTCAAGAAGACGCCCTGCCCTCCGAGACGAACGTGGAGGGCCACGGCGGCTCCCATGGCAAAGAATGCGTCGCCGGGATGGGCGGCGATCGCCATGATATTTGCGGCCCCGGAGGCTTGCGCTGCGGCGTCTCCAGAGGGGGGCTGCCCGGGCATTCGGCTCGTCTGGGCGCCTTCGGAGTCCATCGACAAGGCAGCCGTTCCGAGACCCAGGTTCTTGAGGAAATGTCGACGCGTGGAGTCATCCATGTTTCGAGTTTCTCCTTGTTCTGTCCGCACAGGATGCTGCCGGAGCGAATTGCAACAGCTTAGCGGTCCACATTTTCGGAACTTGGTGCAAATGAGTCAAGTTCTGCGCTTAATTCTGGGGAAGGGCGGGGCTTCAGCCCCTGAAGCACTACCCATTGCCTTTAGCGAACCTGCGGCTTCACAGGCTGCGGAAAAACTCGTCTCTGCCGTCATTCTGAGCGAAGCTTTGGAGTGCGGCAGCTTGCTGCCGCTTTCCTCCCCGCGAGCTTGCTCGCGGGGATTGCAACCGGGAGCATCATTGCCCGCCAGCAAGCTGGCTCGAGCCAAAGCGACAGCAAGCTGCCGCACTCCAAAGCGGGCTGTCGTGGCGCTCAGCGCCTGCCCTGACGAGTTTTTCCGCAGCCTGTGAAGCTCCGCCCTTCCAATTCCCAACCAAGCATGACTCGTCGGTGCGAGGCATTTCCTCGCTAGGAGCCAGCGGGATAGATTATGACTCCAAAATTCGACATGGCTGAGGATTTTTCTGAACAATCATTGTGTTTAGCTGTCGGCTATATCACGCCGAAGGATATGCTCGCCGGACATCAGCAGGATATTGAGGCCGACCGGGGTCGGAAATTGGAAGCGGCGAGGGAACAGCGGAAGATTCGCCACCAGCGGGCCGGGTGACCGATGAAACGGATGACTTCCGGTTGGCCGACCATCCGGCCGGAACCACCTGACGCCATTCCGCGCATAGGCCGTGATACGTCCACTTGGCTTGCTACTTGCCACTTCCCATTTATGGCATCTATCTTTGGTAACCCAAGAACGAATGGTCGGGGTGCTGGGAGTCAGGTATCCACCCGTAAGTACCTTGGCGAATAGAAATCTTGATTCCTCGCTTCGCGCTCTGACAGGATCGCCATCCGGTGACCTCATCAGATATAATGAGGGCCATTTCAAATCCTGGAGATAGTTGCAATGGCCGAATGCGAAGGCTCAAACTCAACGTTGGCAGCAACTGCTTGCTGGACCGCTGCAGTACGCGCCAGGGAGAGCCGTCGGGAGGATCGTTTATTCCACGATCCATGGGCGGAAGCGCTGGCGGGCGAGCAGGGGGCGTCCTGGATAGCACAGCGTCCCGAAGACAGCACAATCACAATGGCACTGCGCACCCGCTACTTTGATGATTTCCTGGAACAAATCTCTAGCCTTGATAAAATCCGCCAGGTTGTATTCCTCGCTGCCGGATTCGACACACGCGCGTTCCGGCTCAAATGGCCGGCTGGGGTTTGCGTTTTCGAGATGGATCAGCCTTCGGTTATGGATTACAAAGAGACTATCCTGCAGTCGCTTGGCGCAACGGCCGTCTGCGAACGCCGGATCATTCGAAAGGACCTCACGGGAAGCTGGAAAGAAGCCCTCGTGGAAACTGGGCTCGACCCAGCCCGGCCTTCGTGCTTTCTGCTGGAAGGCTTTCTGTTCTACGTCTCAAACGAAACGGCGACGGAGATTATCGATTCGGTCACGCTGCTATCCGCGCCCGGGACCCGGTTGGGCTTCGACGTCATGAACAGCGCAATGCTGACTTCGCCCTACACAAAGGCGTGGGTGGAAATGCAGGTGCAATCGGGAGCTCCCTGGATCGGGACCATGGACGACCCCGAGTCTTTCCTGTCTTCGCGCGGCTGGAAAGCCGCACTGACGCAGGCCGGTCAGGCTGAAGCCAACCACGGACGCTGGAAACTCCCTGTATTTCCGACTAAGACTCCCAACTTTCCTCACAACTGGTGGGTGACTGCCGTGAAAAAAGTCTGACGCTTGGAATACTCCAATCAAACTGATCAAGATTCCACGAAGATCCGAACCTTGCTGCGATGTAGTGGCAGCGGCACGTAGTGGGCGTCGGTAGAAATGTTCGTAATAATAAGGCATGTAGTGACGGTCATAGTAGCGGTACGGCCCGATCAGATGCGGGATCAGTCGGCATGTTTCAAAATTCCCTAATCCGGAAAACTTAATTTGTGGCATAGTTCCCGATCACGGCGCCATTCCCACGGTGAATTGCCTGGTTAGTCGAATCGGAAGTTGGGCTTGCCGTGTGTAGGTAACTTGAAAAATCAATAGATTCCCGCTGGTCGCCTAGTGTTTATCGACGGGCCCGCAGACATTTAAACATTCCGGGCGGATGACGGGCCATCCGGAAGTTGAGACCGATGGACGGCTCAACCAACACAGTAGTTGGGCCTTGTCGTTGGGATCCAAATAGTTGCCTTATTCACTGATTCAGCGTTAACGTTGAGAGGGTTTTTCATGCCCAACTTCGTCTGTGCGGCGCCGTTCCCTGGCTTGCGGTACTCACGAAGATCAAGATGGAGGCTCGCCCTGAGCTTGGCGGGGTCCTACTCAAAGGCAAGTGTGGAGGGAGGCGCGAATGCGTCGGGAGACCGGAAGTATCGCAGTGATGGGGTCGGGCAGTTTACTTTTCCTCTGTTTCTGCGCGTTGTCCGCCGCGGTTGCCCAACAGGATCCCCCTTTGCCCCTGGGACAACTGAGCGCACGGACAGGCCTGTTGCTGACTGATGAAACCACGCTCAAGCTGATCCACAACAGCTCTGGCGACCTCGCTCATCATTACGTCTCGCAGCTCTGCCAGTGGCAGCGCATCGAGGCAAGCGACGACTACGAGAAGGCCGCCCAGTGGATGCTGTCGAAAACCAAGGAATTCGGCCTCGAGGACGCGCATATCGAGCGTTTCCCCTCTGACGGCGCCACGCGCTATTTCACTTTCCAGAGCAAACGGTTCTGGCGAGTGCGCAACGCTGAACTCTGGATGAAATCGCCTTTCAAGCTGAGGATCACTTCTTACGCGGAGCTTCCGATCGCGCTCTGCCGCGGCAGCACCTCAGCCAATGCTCAGGCGGAACTCGTGGATATCGGCGCGGGAATGAGCGACGCCGATTACGGTGGGGGCGTCAAGGACAAGATCGTATTAACTTCGAGCGACCCGGACCTGATTGTGGATCGCGCCGTTTACAAAGGAGGAGCGTTGGGAATCGTTTCCTACTGGACGATTCCCGAGTGGGACCGGCTCAACCGCCTTCCCGGTGACTATCCCAGACTTGTAGGGTGGAGGTACCTTTCCGACCCCGGCCCCGATCGCCACGGTACCTTTGCATTCATGATTTCACCCGAGCGCGCTCAAGAACTCCGCGCCATGATGCGCAATGGCCCCTCGGTTCGCCTGCGCGCCATGGTGGACGCCGAACTCGTTGCGGGCGACCTCGGCGTGGTTACGGCAGTGATTCGCGGCTCGAAATTCCCCGATGAGGAAGTTATGGTTTCGGCCCATCTGGACGAGATAGGCGCCGACGATAACGCCTCCGGCAGCGCCTCGAACCTGGAGATGGCGCGCACCCTGAAACACCTGATCGACACCCACCAGATGCCGCGCCCTTTGCGCACCATTCGGTTCATCTGGGGGCCGGAATTTGCCGCCACCTTTGCTTGGTTTTCGAGGCATCTGGACGACCCCGTGCGCCGGATCGCCGACCTCAATTACGACCAGGTAGGCGGCAATTTGACCAAGCTCAATGCGGTCTATACGGTTTCTTACACGCCCGACTCCACGCCTTCTTTCTTGAACTCGGTGATGCAATCCATTGTGAACTTCATGAACAAGTACAACAATGTGAGATATCCGGTGCTCAAGGATTTTCAGATCATTTCCGTGACGGGCACCCGGGATCGGCTACAGGCGGTGATGGCCCCGTTTACCAGCGGCAGCGACAATGAAATCTATAATCACCTCAATATTCCTGCGGCGTTTACGGTGGTATGGCCGGAGAACTATTATCACTCCAGCCGGGACACGCCGGACACGCTTGACCCGACGCAATTGCACCGCTCGGTCTTTTCGGGCCTCGCCGCCATGACGACGCTCGCCTACGCCAGGGACAACGACGTAGCGCACTTAGCGGAAATCGCCTTTCTCGGTGCAAGCGAACGCATTGCAGCCGATCAGGAGCGCGCTTCAAGTCTCATTCTCGCCTCCATGCCCGGCAACCTCGGGGAAAATGTGCGCTGGGCACGGCAGATCGTGCGTCACTCCTATCGACGTGAAACCGCCGCCATCCGTTCCTCGAGTGTCTTTGCGCAAACCCCACCATCACGACAGGCCGTCGAGAAGGTCGCTCAACTTTTGCAGGCAGAGGAAGACGGCGACCTTCGACACTTCGCCGAACTCGCCTCCCTGAAAGCCGCTCGACTCGGCGTGACGCCCCAGCCCATGGCGCCCAGCGCCGAGGAGCAAAAGGCTGACCGGCTGGTGCCCCGTTGGAACAAGGGCCGGGAGCTGCTCGGGACTGACTACGTCTTCGATAAGGCCGCCGCCGATTCCACGCTAGGTGTTGACCAAGTGCGCGAGGCCATCACCCAAGCCGAGAAAAAGATGCGCGCCCAAGGCGAAACCGACTTACGCATCATGGGGTTTGCCGACGCCCCCGCTTACTACGCCAACGGGCAGCGGTCCCTACTCGAGATTCGAGACTCCATTGCGGCGGAGTTCACGCCGCTTCCGCTCGATGTGATCGAGCATTACTTTCGTGCTTTTGAGAAGGCGGGCGTGATGACGATCGGGCAGAGGTAGTTAGCCGCGAAGCCAACGGCAGTGGGCCGGGATCGAGTCTGTGCCCTAGTGTGCCGTAACATCCAATTCTTGAAAATGGTCACGGGGCACTGCCTGGTTGTAGGGGTACGGCTTGCCGTACCCTCGTGGCTCGGTTGCGCGATAAAAATGAAGAGGGTACGGCAAGCCGTACCCCTACAACCAGGGCGGCAGCGCCGTTGGCCAATTGTCAAAAGTTAGGTGTTACGCGACACTAGCAAGGAGATTGATGTGCGTACAGTCTTCCCTACTCTCGCGCCAGATGAAACTCGAGGCGGACATTTCCCAATAGGCGCTTGATCTCCTCAAAGGTCCTCCAATCGGCGAGCTCGGCCTCTCGCATGTTCAAGGTCAGGCAGAGAAGAGGTTGGTAATCCATGAACACGCTTTCCATCATAGGCCTATAGCCGGCGACTCGGACTCGCAACCTCGCGGTCGCGGGGACTTCGAGAGTAAACCGGCCACCGGTGAAGGGGTGGGTTGAGAGCTGAACCGGGGTGAGGCCTACCATGCGGATGACATCGCACTCGCCCTCCAGCGGCTTCCCCGCCGAATCGCTGACAACTCCTGTAACGTGTGCGGGAGTGGCCTGGGGCGGCGAGTAATCCTTGCTCTCAAAGTAGATGGGGTTGGTAATGGCAACTTGCAGATCGTTGGAACCAAAACACCGCGCGATATACCAAGCGGTCCCTGTCTCGTGAATGTTGAATTCGGCCGAAAAGTTTCTGCTTTGCTTTCCCGTCGGAAACACCTTGGCAATTTCGCCGTTCCGAATCAGTTCCACCCTGGTGAGCAACTCGCCGGCCTCTCCCGAAGGCCACGCCTGCAAGCTCACCTGAAAATCCGCCGGGTTACTCAGATGGATCACGTCTCCCACCTGATGACCTCCGATTTGCATCAGCAGCAAAGGCCCACTGGTCACAAAGTTCCTGCCGGCTTTCATGGCGTGCGCGAACGAAGCAATGCTGCCGGGACCGTCAACATGGGTGTAGACTCGTACTTTGCCCGGGGTCGCCTTCCCCTCATCACCGAAGTTGGAATCCGTGGAGGCGGTGGCCGGCATCCGATACCCCTTATTGAGCAGCATGAACCAGAGTCCCTGCGCTTCCAGGCTGGCCTCACGGTCCCAAGGCTGCATGAGGATATCCATCGCGTCGTAAGTTGGGCCTGCCACCGTGTCGTACGGTAGTTCTTGCGCCAGGTTGGAGACGAACTTCCCCATTTCCACAGGGTAGATCCCCTGGCCTCCCCAATCCCCCCACCACCATCGGCAGGGATGAGTGTAGGTAACTGTGCCATCCAGCGTGTGAATGAACGCCTGCGATTCGAAATTAGGTGTGGGAGTCTTTTCGCTCTGAAAGTCACCGGCGCTCATCTGGAACAGCGCTTGAATGGCGTCCTGGCCGTCCGGGGTGGAACCGCGCATGCCCAGGAACCAACAATGCCCTAGACAATGAGTGACATCGCCGCGCCAATAGTTCTTGGGCGCCTCCATATTCCAGGCGAGAATGAAATCCGGCGTGCTGGCCCTTTGCACCAACTCGCCGAGGTGAGCTGCGGTAATCTGGCCGGAAGGTAGAACCCAGTTCTGGGCGATCGACAAATAATCGAGCCCCGCGGCTCTCGCCGCCAGAGCCACATAACGAAAGTCCATGGGAAACGGAGGTTCACCCGGCCCGTGATTCTCGTGGACATGGCTATCGCCGCAGTACCACCCCCGGCGAAGCAGGTTTGCTTGGCGGCGCAACCGAACAACAAGCTGCCGCCGCTCTTTCGGCTTCAGATCGATTTTGCTCTGCGAAGCGACATAATCAAATCCCCGGCTGATCGTTATGGTTGTTTTTCCCGGCGGAACGGCCTTCTCAAACTGACCGCTGGATCGGAACCCGTCCTTGAAAGCCGGGCTTTCGGTAACAATCGATTGGTCAGCAGTAAGAATGGCGACCGTGCACGGTATCACTTGCCCAGTGTCGGCATCGAGGACCCGGCCAACCACTACCGCATCATCCGTGGCCGGGCTGGCGAAGGATCGTGCCAAACAAACCGCAACTAAAATCAAGGTGGCGAAAAGAGAGATGAGCTTCCTGGACATACTCGAAATCTCCACCGGGCTGAGTTCCGTCTGCAACAGCCGGCTCGGGTGCATCCGCAATGGGCTGGAGTTGGACTACCAAGCGAAAGAATCAGGTGTTATTAAACGACCCCGTGTCCAGCGCATGTGCAGAATCCCTGCAACGCGCTAAAATGCGTAGTCCCTAGTGTGCCGTAACATGCAGTTCTTGACAATGGTCACGGGCACTGCTTGGTTGTCGGGGTACGGCCTGCCGTACCCTCTTGGTCCGGTCGCGCGACAAAAATGAAGAGGGTGCGGCAAGCCGTGCCCCTACAACCAGCGCGGCAGAGCCGAAGATGCCGATCGAAGAAAAATCTGATCTCCGTTGGACGCAAATGAAGGTATACTTTCCGCCGGCGAGAGTCAAAAAGTTAATTCGGGATTAGACCCTCGGTGCCCGTGCCGAAATTTCGTTGACGATCTGAGGAGCTTGGAATCGTGAAAACTCTAATTGGCATTTGCTTGCTCGCCTTCATCGCTGTCCCGGTACAGGCACAATACGACGCCTACGGTGGTTGGGTGAAGTTAAAGGGGAGGAAGACCGGATTCTTTCATACCGAGCAGATCGACGGACGGTGGTGGCTGGTGACGCCCGACGGAAACGTTTTCCTCTCCAAGGGTGTGTGCTCCGTCAACCCCTCTCGGAAACACCATGCTCCGGCCATGCCTCCGGGGGAACGGGCGAAGTGGGCCAAGCAGACTGTGGAACAACTCAAGGGCTGGAACTTCAACACGATTTCACTTTATGGAACGAAAGGGGGCCTGCCCGGAATGGCGTACACGGCCATGCTAAACCTCGCAGCCTCCCAACGACCGAATGTGTGGCGGGATGGCATTGTTCTCGACTACTTCAGCCCGGAGTTTCAGGAGGCGGTCGAACGGGAAGCGGCGGCGTTGTGCCGTCCCTTAGTGAACGACCCTTGGCTAATTGGCTATTATCCCGACAGCGAGCTGAAATGGTTCCCCGACATCCGCAGTTTTGACACCGTGCTCCAGAGCTTTCTGAAGAAGCCGCCCGCATCTCCCGGCTATCAACAGGCATTAGCTTTCTTGAAAGGCCGGGGTCACACGCCGGATACCATGACCGAGGAAGACAAATCGGCCTTCCTGGAGGTCGCGGCTGCACAGTATGGAAAGGTCTGCACCGAGGCAATCCGGCGAAACGACCCCAATCATCTGATCCTCGGAATGCGGTTCAACGAGCACGTACCGATTCCACTGTCCCGGGGACTTGGCCCGTACTTCGATGTCCTTTCGCTCGACATCTATGAGTACCGTGCGCCAATCTATAAGTTAGGTGAAATGAACCGCCTCACCGGAAAGCCGACTCTCATCACCGAGTTCAGTTTCAAGGCGATGGACAGCGGGAATCCCAACACGGTCGGCGCTGGGGAGCCGGTGCTGACGCAGCAGGACCGCGCTGATTTGTTTGCCGCGTACGTGGAAGATCTGGCAAACCTCCCTTCTTGCATCGGGTACCATTGGTTCGAATACCGGGACGAACCCAAGCAATCAAGCGGTCGCAGCCCGGGAGGATTTGGCGCCGAGAACAGTAACTATGGCCTGGTGCAGATCGACGAGACGCCGTGGCCCCTGCTGACGAAGCGCATGACCGAGGAGAACGGCGCGGTGGAAGCTTTGCACGCCAAGAGTCACTCTCGATGAGTGCCCCGAGTGACCGAATAGCAAATTCATCCAGCCGAGTCAGGACCTTCCGCAAGAGCATGATTCCCTTTGGCTTCCGACCGTTCCGAATGAAGCCGCAACGCACTCCTGGCGCATGGGGCAGCAGTCTGCGCACGAAATTTTGAGCATGAATAACATAATAGTCGTGGTATATTAAGACCTTGTAGGTATTAGACGTGGAATTCCGGCATTTGCGTTATTTCGTTGCGGTTGCAGAAGAGCTACATTTTGGTCGAGCGGCTCAGAAGCTGGGTATGGCCCAACCGCCCTTAAGCCAGCAAATCCGACGGCTGGAGGGGGAACTAGGCGTTCAGCTCTTACACCGCACCAAACGGCGCGTCCAGCTTACCGAACCCGGCCGGGCCTTCCTTGACGAAGCTCGAGTGACCCTCACCCAATTGAATCACGCTGTCGAGGTGGCCCAGCGGGCGAGCCGTGGGGAGTTCGGGAGGCTGGCCATCGGTTTTCTGGGCGCAGCAACCTACAGCTTGCTGCCCGCCTTCCTCAAAGTCTTTCGGGACCGCTTTCCAGGTGTGGAAATTGAGCTCCATGAGATGAAAACTTCCGAACTCATCCAAAACCTGCGCCAGAGGCAAGTCCATGTGGGTCTGTTGCGGTTGCCGGTCCGTGATGAACTGCTCTCGTTTGAGCCGATCCTGGAAGAAAGACTGGTTGTAGCGCTTCCGGAGCACCATCCGCTCGCCGCGAAACAACATATTGCCTTTCGCGATCTGTCTGGGGAGGCCTTTCTGTTGCCCCCACGGCAGCTCGCCCCCGGCTTTTATGATCAAGTGGCTGGGCTGTGCAGGCGGGCCGGATTCAGCCTCCACGTAGGCGCGGAAGCGAGCCAACTTCAGACGATTCTCAACTTGGTGGCAGCCGGAATGGGTGTCAGCCTGGTTGCGGAGTCCGTCACCCAAATGGGCGGGCGGGGTGTAGTTTTCAAGTGCCTACCCGAGCCTGCGCCCACGATTGAAATCGCCGTTGCCTGGCGCCGGGATGACCAGTCTGAGGTTTTACACGCGTTCCTTCAGGTGGTTCGAGAGACGGCACATCAAAGCGCCTTGGTGAAATAGATCCGGCTGAGGTTCGGTAGCAAGACAGGTCAAGTGGGAGCGATTTTCGCGTTATGTGGATTGTCCGATTAGCCTTACGACGGCCATACACCTTCATTGTGATGGCTATAGTCATCATGATCCTGGGGGCGCTTTCGATCATTCGCACTCCCAAGGACATTTTTCCCAATATCGACATCCCGGTGGTAAGCGTCCTGTGGAATTACACGGGCTTTGCTCCCGAGCAGATGGCGAACCGGATCGCTGTCCTTAACGAACGTTCCCTCACCTTGACGGTGAATGACATCGAGCACATCGAGTCCGAGTCGCTGTATGGCACCTCCGTCATCAAGATTTTCTTCCAGCCGGGCGCCAGCATCAGCACTGCGCTCAGCCAAGTGACGGCAATGTCCCAGACCCAACTTCGCCAATTGCCGCCCGGCAGCACGCCTCCGCTCATTATTCAATATAGCGCGTCCACCGTGCCCATCCTACAATTGGGACTTTCCGGGCAAGGGCTTTCTGAACAGCGGTTGTTTGACTTGGGCGCGAACTTCATCCGCGTCCAACTGGCCGACGTGGAAGGCGCCGCCATTCCGTGGCCCTATGGAGGAAAGATTCGCCAAGTGCAGGTAGATCTTGACGCCGCCGCCTTGCAATCCAAGGGGCTTTCTCCCGTTGACGTCGTAAATGCCATCAGCACCCAGAACCTGATTCTTCCTTCCGGGACTTCCAAGATCGGCCGGTATGAGTATGACGTTGAGACCAACGGCAGCCCCTTGACCACGGGCGAGCTCAACGATTTGCCGGTAAAAACCTCCGGAAGCTCGGTAATTTATATTCGCGACGTCGCCCATGTGCGCGATGGCTTCCCGCCCCAAACCAACATCGTGCGCGTCGACGGCCAAAGGGCGGCATTGATGACGGCGATGAAAACCGGGAATTCCTCGACGCTGGATATCATCTCCCAAATCAAAGCGGAGGTACCGATCATACAGAAGGGTTTGCCGTCGCAATTGCGAATCCACTACCTGAATGACCAGTCCATTTTCGTGAGGGCCGCCATAAAGGGTGTGGTGAGAGAAGCGCTCATCGCCGCTCTTCTCACCGCCGCTATGATCCTCCTGTTCCTGGGGAGCTGGCGGAGCACCTTCATTATCGCGGTCTCCATCCCGCTTTCCATCCTAACCTCTCTGGTGGTGCTCAGTGCGCTCGGAGAAACCATCAACATCATGACGTTAGGGGGATTCGCTTTAGCGGTGGGTATTCTGGTGGACGATGCCACGGTTGAAGTCGAAAACATCAACCGCAACATCGCCATGGATAAAGAAATCCTGGTGGCGATTTTGGATGGCGCGTCACAGATTGCCGTCCCGGCTTTTGTCTCGACCCTCGCCATCTGCATTGTTTTCGTGCCCATGTTTTTCCTGACCGGAGTCGCCCGGCACCTCTTTATCCCCCTGGCAGAAGCGGTAAGCTTCGCCATGCTCGCTTCGTATTTGCTATCACGGACGCTGGTGCCCACCATGGCGCGTTATCTGCTCCGCGGACACGAACATGATGCTGACGCTCAAAACCTCGAGGCTAAAGCCCAACTGCACCTGTTTGCCCGGCTGCAATTGAGATTTGAGCGCGCCTTCGAACGGTTGCGGGGGAGGTACAGGGGTTGGCTGAGAATCTGCTTGGACCATCGCGCCTGGCTGGCGGTGGGGGTTTTGAGCGCCGCCGCCGCTTCGTTTCTCCTGGTTCCCTTGATAGGCCAGGACTTTTTCCCCAAGGTGGACAGTGGCCTGTTTACCCTGCACCTGCGCGCTCCTACCGGCACCCGCATTGAAGAAACCGCGCTGCTTGTCGATCGGGTAGAGAATTCCATTCGTAAGGAGATTCCTTCTAAGGAAGTGACCAGCGTCATTGATAACATCGGGCTGCCTTACAGCAGCGTGAATCTCTCCTACAGCACCTCGGGTCCGATCGGCACCGGAGATGCTGACATCATGGTTGCGCTGGCTGAAAACCATCACCCCACGGCAGGGTATGTCCGAAAGCTGCGACTCCGGTTGGCTCGGGAATTTCCCGGCGTGACGTTTTACGCCCTGCCCTCGGACATGGTCAGCCAGATCTTGAATTTCGGCCTCCCGGCGCCCATTAACGTCCAGGTGGTGGGCCAAAACCTAACCGCCAATCGGCGGTTCGCCGAGGGGCTGATGCAAAAGCTCAAATACATCCCCGGCGCGGTGGACTTGCGCATTCAGGAACCGTTCAACCTGCCCCGCCTTCAGGTTAACATCGACCGAACTCGGGCGGCGCAGGTGGGCTTTACGCCCCTCAACGTCGCCAGCGACTTGCTGATTTCCCTGAGCGGGAGCTTCCAGACTTCTCCCACTTTTTGGCTCGACCCCAAGACCGGCGTTAGTTACAGCATCACAACGCAAACGCCGCAATACCGCGTGAACACGCTCCAAGATCTGGAAAACATTCCCATAGCGAGTAACAGCGGCGCTCCCCCGCAGATTCTCGGGAACCTCGCCTCCATCAGCCGCGGCGCTTCGCTGGCCGCAGTTTCGCATTACAACGTACAACCCGTAATCAACATTTACGGCGCAGTACAGGGAAGAGATTTGGGTGGAGTGGCTGGCGACCTCGACCGCGTTGTGAGCGAGAGCAATAAGGATTTGCCGCGCGGCTCGCGGACCATTGTGCGCGGGCAGATCGACACCATGCGCTCGTCCTTCTCGGGACTGCTGGCAGGCCTGGTCTTCTCGATTGTGCTGGTTTATCTCTTGATCGTGGTGAACTTCCAATCCTGGTTGGACCCCATGATCATTATTTCCGCTTTACCGGCGGGGCTGGCGGGGATCCTCTGGTTCCTGTTCGCCACTCGCACCACCTTCAGCGTGCCCGCCATGATCGGTTCCATCATGTGCGTGGGCGTTGCCACGTCCAACAGCATTCTGGTGGTGAGTTTTGCCAAAGAACAAATGGAGGACGGCGTTAATGCCAGGGTGGCGGCACTGGAGGCGGGGTTCACGCGTTTTCGCCCCGTCATCATGACGGCGCTGGCTATGATTATTGGCATGGTGCCCATGGCCCTGGGCATGGGCGAGGGCGGCGAACAGAACGCCCCCCTGGGCCGGGCGGTGATTGGCGGCCTGATGTTTGCCACCGTGGCGACGCTGTTCTTCGTTCCCACCGTGTTTAGCGTGGTGCACGGCGCACGAAAGGATCGAGCCATTGAGCCATCGGGCCATCGGGGCATTTAGGAGAAGATCGGGTCATTGATTCATCGGGCCATCGGGTCATTGAAAGGGCGGCAAGACCACCAAGAAGGAAACCTCGCATGGCCACACAACCTGAGCAGTTGAGAGCGAGGACGAAGCAGTTTGCCATTCGCATTGTGCGGGTTTTCAAAGGTCTCCCGAAGAGTGACGAAGCCCGAATCATCGGGAAGCAGTTGCTGCGCGCAGGGACCTCCGTCGCGGCTAATTATCGGGCGGTGTGCCGTTCGGGATCGAAAGCCGAGTTCATCTCCAAGATGAGTGTTGTAGTGGAAGAAGCCGACGAAACGGCATTCTGGCTCGAACTCTTAATCGAGACCAGTATTATTCCCGAGGTCCGGCTTCGAGACTTGCTCACCGAAGCCAGTGAACTGCTGGCAATTTTCGCCGCATCCCTCTGGACAGCGAGGCAAAACAGGAAAAGTCAATCAGTCAATGACTCAATGACCCGATGACCCAATGATTCGATGACCCGATTTTGGGAGGACGTAATGAGCGTTGAGGAAAAGTTCGACATTGCAACCCACGACGGACAGAGCGGAGGTCCCGGCCGTTCGGGATCCCCTCGCTCGTCGAGCGGGGTAGGCAAAGTTGTTTTCTGGGTGTTGGTTCTCTTGCTTGTCGCGGCCGCCGTCGTTTACAGGGGCGTTATCACTCGCGTCCGCGCCGCCGCCGAAGTGAAAGCTGACACCCGCGACCTTGCTGTTCCCTCGGTTTCGCTGGCTCAGCCCAAACATGGCGCCCCGCAGCAAGAAATCGTATTACCAGGAAACATCCAGGCCTTCATCGACGCTCCCATTTATGCGCGTACGAACGGTTACCTGAAGCATTGGTACGTGGATATCGGCGGCCGGGTAAAGACCGGCCAACTTCTGGCGGAAATTGAGACTCCCGAACTGGATCAGCAACTCCAGCAGGTGCGGGCGGATCTGGCGACGGCAAAGGCCAACTACGACCTGGCGCAGATCACCGCGGCGCGCTACGAGTTCCTGCTGAAAAGCGATTCCGTAGCCAAGCAGGATGTTGACAACGCCGTGGGTGATGCTCACGCCAAAAAAGCCATGGTGGACTCCGCCACGGACAACGTTAAACGCCTGGAACAGTTACAGTCTTTTGAAAAGGTCTACGCGCCTTTCGACGGCGTGCTCACGGAGCGCAAGACTGATATCGGCCAGCTCATTGATTCCGGAAGCGGCGGGGGAGGCGGCGCGAAGGAACTGTTTCATGTGGCGGCCATTCACACCCTGCGCGTCTACGTCAATGTGCCGCAGATTTATTCCCCGGCGGCGGTTCCGGGCGTCCAGTCCTATTTGACCATGCCGCAGTTTCCCGGACGCCGCTTTCCCGGCAAGCTGGTGCGGACCGCCGAGGCAATTGACCAACCATCCCGCACCCTGCTTGTGGAGGTGGACGTTGCCAACCCCACGGGGGAAATCCTCCCCGGGGCTTACGCGGAAGTTCATTTGAAGCTTCCCACTGCCACCTCGACGGTCGTTATTCCGGTAACCAGCCTGATTTTTCGTTCCGAAGGCTTGCGCGTGGGGGTGGTCCGCAACGGCCGCGCTTTCCTGATTCCGATAACCTTGGGCAGGGACTTCGGTACGGAGGTCGAAGTGGTTTCGGGCCTTGAAGAAAACGAAAGGGTGATCACGAACCCGCCGGATTCGCTGGTTGAGGGTCAGGAGGTTCGCAATGCTGCCCCGGGTGCGGGCTCATGGGGGGCAGAGTGAAAGTCCGAAGTCCGAGGTCCAAAGTCCGACGTTCAGGATCGGGTGATCGGGAAATCGGGAGATCGGGTGAGCAACATGCGCACCTTCCACTGCATCCCGCTCACTTCTTACTGCTTTCTGCCTACTGTTTACTGCTCTTCGCCAGCGCCTGCACCCCCGGCCCCAAGTACGCGAGGCCCACGGTTCCAACGCCACCCGCCTACAAAGAGCTTGCGCCCAGCGCGGCCGGTCCGCAAAGGGAATGGAAAGAGTCCCGACCTCAAGACCAGGTGATTCGCGGAAAGTGGTGGGAAATCTTCAACGATCCGCGGTTGAATGCCCTTGAGGAACGCGTCGACGTCTCGAACCAAAACCTGAAGGTCGCGGAAGCGCAGTTTCGCCAGGCACGCGACCAGATCCGCATCAACCGGTCGCAGCTATACCCGACGGTCACCGCCGGACCTTCCATCACCGCCGAACAATTTTCCAAGAATGCTCCTAACCCCGGCACCAAGTATGGCCAAACGCAGGGGGATTTCGTATTGCCCTTCGACCTTTCCTATGAGCTGGACGCCTGGGGGCGAATCCATCTTACGGTTCAAGCTGCCACGGCCAGCGCCCAGGCCAGCGCGGCAGATTTGGAAACCGCCCGGCTGAGTATTCATGCTGAGTTGGCTGCGGATTACTTTTCGCTGCGTGGGCTGGATGCGCAGAAACAGTTGCTTGACTCCACTGTGGTCGCCTACCAGAAAGCTCTGGACCTCACCACCAACCGGTATAACGGTGGGCTGGCGGCCAAAGTGGAAGTGGCGCAGGCGGCGACGCAGCTTGAAACAACCCAGGCACAGGCCATCGACGTGGGAGTGCAGCGTGCCCAATTCGAACATGCCATTGCCGCGCTCATAGGCCAGCCCGCGTCAACCTTCTCGATCCCCGTCTCGCCGTTGGATATACCCCCGCCCAAGATCCCGGCGGGGGTCCCCTCCGATTTGTTGCAGCGCCGGCCGGACATCGCTGCGGCGGAACGGAGCATGGCCGCCGCCAACTCCGAAATCGGGGTGGCCAAGACGGCCTATTACCCCACGCTCACACTCAGCGCCGCGGCCGGTCTCGAAGGGTCCTCGATTACCAATTGGTTTGCCTGGCCCAGCCGCTTGTTTGCCGTGGGCCCGACGTTGCTGGAAACGCTTTACGATGCCGGTCGCCGTCATGCTTACACGGACCAAGCCTGGGCCGCTTACGATGCCAACGTGGCTTCTTATCGCCAGAACGTCCTCACCGCCTTCCAGGAGGTCGAGGATAACCTGGCAGGGCTGCGCATTCTCGATGAGGAAAGCAAGAAGCAGAGTCAGGCCGTGCAGTCAGCCAAACTCTCCCTGACGCTTTCCACCACCCGGTACAAGGGCGGACTGGTGACTTATCTTGAGGTCATTACCGCGCAGAGCGCCGCCCTGAGCAACGAAAGAACCGCCGTCGATGTCCTGACGCGCCGAATGACTTCCAGCGTGCTTCTCATCAAAGCGCTGGGCGGCGGATGGGACGTCTCCAAGCTTCCGCAGGTTTTCGAGCACAAAGACCGTCCCCCTGTTCACGGCGGCGGAGCTAAGTGAAGGGGAACGTAGACACGTAAGGCGCAGTAAACGCATCCATCCAATAGCCAGGACACTTCAGTGGGCCAGTTCGCCTACTTTAAGGACAAGGCCAGTGGCTTCCCCTGCGTTCCCGACGGCTGCGTGAGCCCCAGCCTTGCCGCCAAGGTGGCCGCCAGGTCGATGGGTTCGCACGGGGTGGCATAGAACCCCGCCTTAAATCCGCTTCCCAAAAATATCAGCGGCACTTGCGAGTCATAGGTCCAGGGGGTTCCATGGGTGGTGCTGGTCGCACTTGAGGACGGAACCACGAAAGGCATGAGAACCAGGAAGACATCCCCGCTGCGCTTGGAGTTAAAGCTGTTGGCAGCCTTTCGCGCAATGGGGGAGTTGGGCAAGCTGCCGGTAAGGAACTGAGTGCGGGTAAACGCCGCCGCCACGTCAGCTTGCGAGGCTGCTGCCTGGGCAGCGACTTCTTCGGCTTTCGATTCCGCTACGTTACGCTTCTTTAGCGTATCCCGGTTCAAATAGAGGTAAATTTCATCCTGGGCCTCAATCCACGGGCCTGCCCCAAAGGCCTCGGTCAACGCCTTCTCAGCCGCGCTGAGGATGGCCGACGGCTGGGCCATCCCAAGGCCCAGTTTGTGCTCCTGAACAAAAGCCGGTGAGGGCGATACGCCGTGGTCAGCGGAAAATGCAATCCAAACGTTGTCCAACCCCACCTGCTTGTCGAGGTCGTCGAAAAACGCCGCCACATAACGGTCCGTTCGGAGGGTGGTGTCCGCCACTTCCGGGCTATACGGCCCAAATTCGTGGCCGATATAGTCATTCACGCTCAGGGAGAGAGTCAGCAGATCGGTTTCCGGGCCCTGGCCTAAGTGTTCACTGCGGACGGCATCGGCGGCAAAGGCCAACTCAATCTGGTTCATGTAAGGTGTGTTGTCGATCCAACCCAGAAACTTGGGATCGGGGCATGTTTCCCCGGGGGAGGGCGCGAACTCCGACATGACTTTGCCGTCTGCCCCGGGAGTCTCTGCCAGCGCTTGCCATTCTTTTCCGCAGAACTGTTTGACCGGTGTTTGTTGATTGAATTTGTCCACCCACGCCGGCAGCGCAGGCATGTAGTAGGTGCTGGTGACAAAGCGGCCCGACCCCACATCGTACCAATAAGCGGCGGAGGCCGTATGCCCGCCCATCAACACCGCGGCGCGGTCCTTGAGGGATATTGAAACCGCCTTGGCGCGAAAATCGGTTGCCATGCGCAGTTCGTCGCCCAGCGTCGATGCCGTCAGGTTACGGGGCGAAAACGCCGGCGAGGGGCTGGCCTTCTCGCGATTCGCCACCATGCGCGTGCTCAAATCTTCTACGCAATAGACGTTGCGGTGCCGGTCTCGGTCGTACCAATCGTTCTCAATGATCCCATGCACGTTGGGGTACGCGCCCGTCAGTAAAGTGGCGTGCCCGGGGCCGGTTATGGTGGTGGCGTAATCGTACCGGCAATCGGTAAAGACCGCTCCGCCCTCCAGCAGGCGGTTGAAGCCTCCTTTAACAAAGAACGGCCGGAAGCGCATCAAGTAGTCGTAGCGGAACTGGTCAATCACCAGCACTACAACGAGCTTGGGACGGTTGGGGAAACTGGGGTTCGCCTCCGGCTTGAGCAGCGCGCTCCAAGCGAACAGGATAATGGCGACCAGCGAACAGAGAACGGTTCTCTTCAGCACCTTGATTCCTCCTGAAAGTAAACCCGCAAGTCTACCAGACAGTCCCCCCGCTTGTCGCGCTTTGCCGATGACAGGTAGTGGGTCATTTGATGTAGAGGCGGCGGAACCTGTCCTGATCTTATCGGGACGCCGCCATTTGGCGATCCCGCCTTGCGGGGTCGCTGCCTCAGCATCAAATCGAATCACTACCCGATGACATGATGTTGGCACCCGCATCAAATCGTTCTCACCCCAAAGGCGCGAAGGCGCGGAGATTGGAAGGTGGATCAACAAAGCATCAGATGGGGATGCCCTGTCCAGACCTGACGATAAAAAAGGGATTAGTATGGAGTTTGTTCGTGTATGGTTAAGACCCGGGCTGGAGCCTTATGCATTCAAAGGTGACACGATGTATGTTTCCCGGCGCTTAGGAAAGGCAAAGGGCATTCGTAGCGAAGTCGGTGGGCTTTGGGAGAATAATTTTGAGACGAACGCGGAGGAAATTCTGATGGGCATCCTAAGACGCCTTCAACCGATCAATCTAATCGTTCTTGCCATGTTCCTGGCGGCGACCTTTGGAACCAGTCAAACGCCGGACCAACCGGTGCGGGCGGTGCCCGATCCTGGCGTCGTAACCACGCGCCAGTCCATCACGCCGGCCGGCGTGCAGAGCGTTTTCAGCGGGCGCGTCTACGGCGTGGCCTTCGGAAGTTCGAGCGACACGATTTATGTTGCCCTCAACTCGGGCGCAATTTATGAACTCAACTGGCGAAGCAACCAGGTCATGAGTGTTACCCGTGGCGCTGCGCATCCGGGAATGCAAGGTGTGGAGCTGGACCCCCTCACCAGCGAACCATTATTGAGCGCGTCGCTTTCCTCCGTCAGCCGGTTGGTGCGCATTTCCAGAAACGAGGAACGGCTGATTGCGGATCACCTCGGCACGTTCGCGGTTGGCAGCCTCTCCGCCGCTGCGCGAGAGAACCGGGTGGGGGAGCGAGATGCGGGAGTGGCCCTCACCTTCAACGATGCGCTGGCCGTGGTTGATCTTGCCTCCGGCAAGTTCAAGGGAACGGTGCAGACCGGCGTCGCGCCCTTTGGTGTGGCGGTGAACAAGGGAAGCACAGTGGCTTACGTAACCAACTGGGGTGGGCGTTTCCCGCTGCCAGCGGATGCAACGTCTCCCACGGGCAACAAGCCAGGCGCGGATCGGGTGGTCGTGGACAAGCGCGGCATCGCTTCTTCAGGGAACGTGGCGCGGGTGGATCTGCTGTCCCTGAAAGTGACGGACCAAATCGCAGTGGGCTTGCATCCCACCGCCATCCGGTGGGATGAGCCTCGCGCGCGGCTCTACATCGCCAACTGCAATTCGGATTCGATTTCGGTGCTCAACACGCAAACCAACCAAGTGAGGCAAACTATTTCTATCCAACCCTTCGTGAGGAAGGTGGCGGGAGTTGCTCCCAACGCGCTGGCAATAAGCGACGACGGGAAGACGCTCTACGTGGCTTGTGGTGGGATCAACGCCGTCGCCGTCATCCGCACGGCTGACGCACACTTGGATGGATTGATTCCCACCGCGTGGTACCCGAACGATCTGAGGCTCAGTCCCGATGGGAAGTATTTGGCAGTCGCGAATCTGATGGGAGTAGGTGCGGGGGGAGACGCCACCGACGTCGAGCCCCTCGCCAAGCAGGACCATCTGAATATCCAGCCCGGACCCACACGGCGCTATGTGCATTCCGATCGTTCTTCCGTGCAGGTGATCCACGTCCCGGACGCGGCGCAACTGAGCGGTTACACCACCGCCGTGATTGAAAATAACAAGATGCCGGGAAGCAATCCCGGCGAGTCCCCCGCACCCCGCGTCCATGCCGGATTGAATCCCTTGCCGGTGCCGCTGCGCGCCGGCGACCCATCGCTGGTCGATCATGTGGTGTTCATCATCAAAGAGAATCGGACCTATGACCAAGTCTTGGGAGACTTGGCCCAGGCTAACAGTGACCCTACCTTGCTGGTTTACGGACGCGACGTGACGCCCAACCATCACCGCCTTGCCGAACAGTTCGTGGTGCTCGACAACTTTTATGCCACGGGCGGAAACAGCGCCGACGGCCATCAGTGGCTCACCCAAGCCGCGGAGACGGATTACTGCTATTGGCCGGGGTACGCAGGGCGCAGCTATCCCTACGATGGTTTTGATCCCATCGCCCCGGCCAGCAGTGGATTCATCTGGGATGCGGCGCTCAGCCGCAAACGAACGGTGGAAGACTTTGGCGAATATGTGGGCGTCCCGGCCGCCCATCAAGTCAGGGACCAAGAGCGGACAGATCTTATGGATGAGTGGAAAAAGGGCGCTGACTTTGGCGGCCGATTTCATGTCGTGGCCCCGCTTGCACCTCTGAACAGGATTCTGGCTAAAGACTATCCTTACTGGACGCTCGCCGTTCCTGACGTGGTGCGTGCCCAAATCTTCCTGAAGCATGTCCAGGCCTGGGAGAAGAACGGCTCCATGCCCAATCTGGTGCTGGTGCAATTGCCCAACGACCATACCGCGGGCACAGCCCCCGGGATGCCGCTTCCCCAGGCGTTGGTTGCAGACAATGATCTGGCCCTCGGCCAAATCGTTGCAGGTCTCTCCCAATCACGATTCTGGAAGAGTATGGCGATCTTTGTGGTGGAAGACGACGCCCAAGCCGGTCTTGATCACGTTGACGGGCATCGCACCGTGGCCCTGGCGATCAGCCCCTACACTTGCCGCGGATCGGTGGATTCGACCTTTTACTCCCAAACGAGCATGTTGAAGACCATCGAGTTGATGTTGGGCTTGCCCACGCTTTCGGTGTTTGACCTGATTGCCAACGACATGCGCAACAGTTTTCAGCTCACACCTGATTTCACACCCTACGACGCGGTGACGCCAAAGCAGCCACTGGATGAACTGAACCCTCCGCTCCACACCCTGAAGGGGCCCGCGCGCCAAGCCGCCTTGGCCTCGATGAAGATGAACTTCAACCTGCCGGACGCTGCGCCCACGGACAAACTGAATCGCATCTTGTGGCGTCAGGCGCGCGGCTGGCAAACGCTCTATCCGCCCACCGGACACGCCGTCTTCGCTCCTTATTCGGTTGACCTGAGCGATCAGGAGAAAGAGGAGATGAACGAGGCGAGGTGACGTCCGGCCTGCCTCTCCCTGCCCATCATCCCGGATGAACAGCTCCTTCCGCCAAAGCAGTGGGTGGCGCAAAGTCATCCCGCGCCGAGCGGGACTACTCTGCGGTCTTCCATGCCTGGATGTTAACAAACGTGTGGACATCAGAGACCCACCAAAGTGACAAAAAGGCTATACAATAGCTTCGAGAGGGATTATTTAGCCGGTGGGGCAGCCGGAGCCGACGATCTCTCATCGCTTTGTACATTTCAATGATTCTGCCAACTCGCTGGACTAGTAAGGGAGGGTGCGGATTTTGTATTGGGCGGTCTTACTGCTGGGTGCGTCGCTGATCGCGGTCGGCTGGCTGGTTTACCGTTGGTTGCTGCGCAGAGGCCGCGCGCTTCTGCGTCTCCAGGCCCTCGAACGTCAACTCGCCGGCCAGACTTCCACAGAAAATCCGCCGACTCGCTGGCCGCGGTTTTTTCATTCCCTTATGGTGAACGACTCGTATGATGCAAACAACATCGTAATGAATGTCGTCTACGGCGATGAATACAAGGTCTGGGATGAGCATTTCGAACCAGGCGAGGTAGTTATTGACGTGGGCGCAAATGTCGGCGCCTTCACATATCTGTGCCACACTCTGGGGTGCCGAGCCATCTTTTGCTACGAGCCAGGAGAGCGAAACTTCCAATTGCTGACATCCAATGTGGGTTCTTTGCCTGGGGTTCACCTCTTCCATACAGCCGTGTGGCGCAGCGATGGCGACGGGCAGCAAGAATTGATCCTATCAGAGGGTCCAGATTCGGGATCGCACTCGGTCATGGCGGCGGGACATGTTTTGGACTTTGCCGCTCAGCGGTTGTTGGATGCCTCCAAGGAGGGCTATCCGGCGACCTATGTATCCCTGGACGCGATTCTGGAGAAATTCGACCGTGTCAAGCTCCTCAAGCTCGATTGCGAGGGCAGCGAGTTCCCGATTCTCTTGACCAGCCAGCGACTGGACCGCGTCGCGCGGGTTGTGGGAGAGGTCCACGAACAGGAAGAAGATATTGTAAAGGTTTTGGATCGGCACAGCCGGGTTCCGGGGTTCGCGGCTTACCGGCTCGAACATCTGGTGGCCAGGCTCGAATCGTTCGGATTCCGCGTCACCACGCGCCACGGCATCCCGCACATGTACTGGTTTGATGCGCGCCGGGAAATCCGCGAATAGAGCTCAGGCGCGCCCGGGAATCAGCTCCACGGGATTGAGCTGCAGATTTAACGGTCGGATGTAAACCTTATGCCCTTTTTTGACTTCCTTCGTCTACCCAAGAGCAAAAATCGACTTGCATTCGTTTTTTACGCCACCGAAGCAAATTATGCGGTTGCCGTGATGGTATTCGTTCATCTGTTACGAGGCCTGGGTATTCGACACGACGCTGATGTGATACTTCTACACTTGCCATTAAGGGCTAAGATTACTGAGAAGATTAAACGAATGGGAATCACGACCAGGTTGGTAGAGACCGTCCAACCCGTGAAGTACTGGGGGTTTCGGCACTGTCTCGTGAAATTGAGGGTCCTCGAACTAGCCGAATACGAACGCATTCTATACATAGACGCGGACGCCATCCCCTTGAAAAACCTTGATGATCTCCTCTCGTTGCCGATTACCGGGCCGATTGCCGCTCCTAGGGCATATTGGCTTCCGCAGCCGTATTGGACGAGCGCGTTATTCGTCGCGCAACCCTCGATGGCGTGCTGGAACCGCGTAAAACAACATTTTACGGCCGCCAGCCAGAAGGACTACTTTGACATGGAGATCGTCAATTGCGAATTTGGCAAGGAGATTCAGAGTCTGCCGGCGACGGTATTCTGCCTGAACTCCGAATGGGAAGAGGCCAATCGACCTGGCTTCTTTCCTGACCCGGTCGAGGCATACTCAAGCGTGTCGGTTGTGCACTTCACCGCCCTGGACAAGCCGTGGACCTATTCGACCGATGAGGCGAGAAGACTAAGACCTCATGCCCATCCGCTTTTCTACGACCTGTGGGATAAGTGGCGAACCACACGGGAATTGATCTTCAGGTAACCCCTGCCGCGTCAACATCCTGGTTGCCAGGGAATCAGCTCCACAGGATTGCGCTCATAGCGCAGCCAGCGCCCCCGCCACACGCCGTCTTGGTGCCGGGTCAGGCGGCACGTCACGTACTCATCCCCAAGAATCTCAAGTACGGACGTGGCGCCTTCCGGGATCACCCGCCACGTTCGTTCCCAACGCGAACTGCCATAACCGATCCGTTGGTTGGGCTGGAACTCGATCATCTTTTCCTCATGGGAAACACGGACATAGCGAAACCATCGCGTGGCGCCGTTGGAGTGATAATCTTCCGGGGGCTGCAACTCCAGCGTTGAAACCCGGCCATTCCATAGCCGGGCCAGTTCGTCGAGGAACTCGAGGCACTCCTCTTCGTACACGAAGCCTGGATAACGAGGGTTTTTACCAAATAGAATGAACTTCGGCGTGTTGCGGTGTTGCAGGATCACACTGCCATCGAAATCACGCTGTCCCAACACCCAACTTAGATAGACGAACAGCGGGTCTGCCTGCTCACCCAGAATCAATCGCGGCGGATACGGCACCATGCTGTAGGGCTGATCGAGGTACCGCCATGCCATGTGGAACGTGTCCTTGTCGCCGTAAAGATGCTGGTAGTAAAATTCGGCGCGTTCGTTCATATGCATGGTCAGCAGCAGGGCTTTCCAGCAGCGCGCCTTATCAAGAACGATCTGGCCCGACTCGAACGAGGGCTCGTCTCGATAGGGAACCCGGCAGATATCCCAGATCGGCGACTCCGCCGGGATAGGCTTTAGATCCGGCCAAAAGATAGCGCCGGCCTCGCGGTAGGGCGCGGCCGCAAACAGCCGCGCGGGATCGACCACGGGAACATTGTCTGCATCCAGAAACAGCACCTCCTGAAACCGGCTGTGGAGGATGACGAAGGGTTTCAGCGCCCATCCTTGTGAGGGTGGGCGCAGCGACGCGATAGCGCACGCGTCGACGACTTCCACATTGTGCTGCTCGAGCAGCGCCCGCATTAGCGGGTCGATTTCCGCCGCGCCCCGGTGCCACACCTGAACTGGCAGCGCCGTCTTCAGGATATCGCGTAGCACTCTGACGAGAACCCAGGCACATGTAAAGAAGCGCGGCCCTCCCGCGCAAGTCACGATCCCGCGCCCTTGGAAGCGGTGGACGGGATACGGCGCCGCGCGCTCGATCACTTCGTCCACCAGGCGGTGATGTTCGGAATAGATTCCCACAGCAAGGGCCCGCGACGCCGGGCAGGTTAACGGCCTGCCGGCGCGCGCAACTAGCGTTCTTTCGGGGTGTGTTATACTCAAAAATTGGGGCGTCGCCGCCGTGAAAACACCTCGAAAATTTACTATATTACTATACGACGCCTGTTGGGGTCTGCGGATTCTTCGGGCCGCCGAAGACGATCCGCGATCATATGCTCGCGCGCGGTTGCTCGCCGCGCCGGGCCGGGCCAGCGTCTGGAAAGCCTTCGCTTGGCCTTGGCGCCGCCTGACTAACGCCTGCTGATGCCAGGGGTAACGATGAGTCAAGCAATCGCGCTTCTCCAAGGGCCCAATACTGCCGCGGCGGACTGCCTCGAATCGGTGCTGCGCGCCGTGGACACGCATGATCGGGATCTCGTCCTGATTGCCGCGGCCATTTACGCCCGGCCGGGTTCTCTTCCGCTGGATATCGCTGCGCGGCTCAGCGTCCTCCTGGCCGACCCGGCGTTGCCGCCGCGAACCCGCGGGCTGGCGCGCGAGGTGTTGGAGTTCTTGCTGGCCACGCCTCTCGCGCCGAGCGTACTGAAGCATGTGACGGCGCTCGCGTCCCAGCCGGGGCTTCCCGCCGAAGTATACGCGGAGTTGTGCGGCATCCTGCAATATGCCGCCTCGTGGGCCGGTCCGCTGCTCGATGTGGCGGCTGTCGCGACCATGGCGGAAGCCGAGCATCTCCGCCCCTATCGCGATCTGTTGTGCGAGCGCGTCATCGAGCCCGCCCTCCACGCATCAGGCGAATCGGCGGACCCCGCGCTCTTGGAAAGAACGCGCCGCCTGTACGGCAACAATCCCGGGCTCTCCCATCTCCTCTACACTATCAACCAATGGCGACAGTTTCCCGCCGCGGTGCGCGAATGGGCCGCCGGCGCTCTGCTCGATCGTTTCCCCTGGCACGACGAAACAGCGCTGCGTCTCGGTGGAGAGGGCCGGCGTGTGCTCGTCATCCACAACATCAACGACGGACAGGGTGACGAGATCGTCCGCTGGGTTCCTCTTTTGCAGGCATTCCTTGATTTCAACGCGAAACTGGAAGCTGTCGTCGTCACCCGCCGTGTTTACCTCGGCGCGCACCCGCGGATCACCATGATCTCGATCGCGGACCGGCTCGCCTTAGACGAAGTGCTGCGGCAGCCCTTCGATGGCGTCATCGATTTCTTTGAACCGAATATCGTCGAGCTGAATTATGACGTGGAGCTGGAATCCCGCATTCAAGAGTATGTCCGCGAGCGGAAACCGTTCCTCTTCGCCAGCTCGACAAAGGGATTCAACCATTTCGTCTTCGAGCAGGTGGAGATCGAAGGCCGCGCCATCGCCGAAACCGCCCGACTGAACGCTCAGCGGGTCGAGAACATCTACGAGACCACGTCGCGCCTGATCGCGGAGCTGGGGCTCCCTTTGCGCTGCGGCGAAGATGAGCCGGTCTCCGAGGTCGTCCTGGCGGGCCTGGATTGGCCCGAGGCGCAAACCTGCTGGCGGACGCTCGTGGAACGCAACACGGCAAGGCGACCGGTGGCGATGATGAGTGCCTTCGGCGGTATCGAGAAGCTGAAAGGATTTGTGCAACAGACGTTCGGCTCGGCCGTGGCAGAAATCGAGCGCTTGACCGGTGAGGGCTACTTCGTGGTGCTCATCCCCAATGGCACCGCGTGGGGAACCGCCGCATCTGCTCTCGATTTGGCGGACCGGATTCCGCCTGCCTGTCGCCAGCACGTCGCCATCGCTCCCGATCCAGCCAGTTCCGAAGAGATGCACGAGCACATACCTGGTGCGCCACCGCTGAGCCATCCCGATTATGTCATGCGCCAGTTTCTATACTTCGCGCGATATGCGGACCTGATCGTCACCGTCGAGGGCTGGCTAATGCACGTTGCCTGGTGCTTGGGCAAACCGTACCGCGTGCTGATGGCGCCTTATTCGCATCCCCAGGCATGGCATCCCTACGCCCGCACCCGGCGGCAGGGAGTCGAGGGCATTCCGGCACAGAAATCCGGCCGTCTGGACCCCTCCGCCCCACCGCCGCTGGTGGAACTGCCGCGTAAGTTCATTCTCCTGTTTCTCCTGCGCGAATTCGGCAACACCGCCGATCCCGAGGCACTTCCTCTGCTCCGCAAGGCACTTGCCAGCCCCGATCGCAACCTCCGCCGGGCCGCCGCGGATGCGCTGGAAAAATGTCCCGGCCCGGACGCGGCAAGCGACCTTCTACCGCTTCTCGAGGATAGTTGGTGCGCTGTTCGCGCGGCGGCGGCTGAGGGCCTGCTCAAACGACCCAGCGCCTTATCCATACCCCAGGGGACGCTCGTCGCTCACCTGTATATTGGCCAGGCGCAACGAGACTGGAAGGCGGTCATTGGTTTGGGTGAAGCGGCTTCTCCGGCGTTCGAGGCGGCGCTGCGGGATGACGACCCTGTAGTCCGCCGCGAGGCTCTTCGGGCCAGGCCCTTGCTGGATTTCCAGATCAGGTTACACCAACACCCCCGCGATAGCCGTCCGGTCCGGTCGCGGATTTCAGAGGTTATTCGATTGCTGCTCGCCCCGAGCCGCGGTCCCGCTTCGGACCCGGCGATGCGCGCCGGCACAGTCCTGATCCTGACCCCGGTGAAAAACGCTGCCGCCCACCTTGACGGATATTGCGAGCGCTTGCTCCAGCTCACCTACCCGCATGGTGCGATTTCACTCGGCTTTCTGGAGAGCGACAGTGGCGATGGAACTTTCCAGTCGTTGTCGCGTCACGTCCGCCGTCTGCGAAAAGAGTTCCGTCGCGCCTGCCTCTGGAAGAAAGATTTCGGCTACCAAGTCCCCACCGGCATTCACCGCGGCGCCGAGCCGATTCAGGCGCAACGCCGCGCGATCCTGGCCAAAAGCCGCAACCACCTGCTGGTCCACGCGCTCGACGACGAGGAATGGGTCCTCTGGCTGGATGTCGACGTGATCGAATATCCGCCCGACATCATCGAACGCCTGCTGGCGACGGGAAAGGACGTCGTCCAGCCGCACTGTGTCCTTGATTACCACGGCCAAACCTTCGACAAGAACGCCTGGCGCGACCACGGCCGGGTGCACCTGGAGGATCTGCGCTCCGAAGGCAACCTCGTGGAGCTCGACGCCGTCGGCGGCACGATGCTCCTGGTGCGCGCCGATCTGCATCGCGACGGGCTGGTCTTCCCCTCGTTTCCCTACGGCGGGCGTAACTTGCGCATCCGCGGAGATCGCGGCGAATTGGAAACTGAAGGGCTCGGAATGATGGCCCATGACATGGGCCATCGCTGTTGGGGAATGCCAAACTTGGAAATCCGTCATGGGCGATGGTGATGTCTGCGAAACCCGGCCTGCTCCATATCAGCCCGGCACGCTGGGCTACTATCCCAACAAGGAGGGCGATTCATGAAGTGGATCACCGGGATGGCCCGTAAGTCCAATCGCGTCGAGCGCACGCGGGAACCCGCCAGCGCCGTGCTGGCGTTGAACAAGCCCTGTGAAATTGAAGACTTTTCAAATCCCGATTTGGCCGCCGTCATGCGCGAGATCTTTCCGGAGGAAGCGCGTGCAAACGCCGCATGGCCGCGCGGGCGCGAGTATCGCAAGCAGTGGGAAATCTCTATGGCGGTGTTGGCCATGCACCGCGAATTGCCGGCCGGGCGGCGCGGACAGGCGCTGGGAGTGGGGGCTGGCACGGAAGCAACCAGTTTCTATCTGACCAATTATTTCCGCTTTGTTTTCGCAACCGATCTCTACGCACGCTTCACCGAATGGATGGGGGATGCACCCCCGGACATGCTGTTCCAGCCCGAGGTCTATGCCCAATCCACACCGTTCCAGCGCAAAAGGCTGGTGGTGCAGAACATGGATGCCCGGCGCATCGAGCACGAGGATGAGACCTTTGACTTCATCTACTCGTCGAGCTCCATCGAGCACTTCGGCGTTCGGGACGAAATCCAGCAGGCCGCGCGCGAGATGGGACGCGTCCTTAAACCTGGCGGCGTCATGGCCATCTCCACAGAGATCTGCCTGGAGGGAAAGGCGGGGTGGTTTAGCGGAAACACGCTGTTTTTCAGCCCCTCCGACATCCGCGAGCTCATTATCGCGCCCAGCGGCTGCGACCCCGTCGATGGCCCCTGTTTCCGCATATCCGAAACGACTCTCGCCAGCCCTATGGAGTGGGAACAAGTACTACAGGATCGGGCACGGCAGCAACAGCATTTGCAAAGCGGCTGGTCGCGGTATCCGGTCGTTGTTCTGCACCAGGACAGCCTCCGCTGGACCTCGTATCACCTGACATTGAAGAAACCGGAACCTCATTTGGCGGCAATCAACAGTTCTTGCTGAAGGTCGCGATAGACCGTCAGAGCGAACTCGGGCAGCAGGTCCTCCGGCCGGCGGCTGTGCAGAGGGCGCTGCTTGAGAGTATCTTCGAGGGTGCTGCCATCGTGCTGGTGCGTCCAAACGTGGCCGCGGTCGCCTGTGGACCCCCGGTGCCTCACCGCCAGGAAACATTCCAGCGCCCGCACCGGCAGCACCGTTGCTCCCCAACGGACCTGATCCAAATAAAACCAGAACGTCCTCGTCCTGGAAGAGGGGACGGAACTGGCGCATTTCCCAGGCATCCCGGCTGAACAGCAGCGTAGCGCCTGGAGCGTTGCCCCCGCGCGATTGCCGGATTTCCCATCGCGCCACTTCGAAAAACAGGAAAGGCACCAGAAAAGCGATGGTTGGGCGGCAGACCACGGCGCGGCTCTCGAACACCGCCGCGGCCATCCTTTCCATGAAGGTGGGAGCGTACCAGTCGTCGTCGTCCATCTTCTGGCAGAGCGCTCCGTTGGCCTGGTCAACCCCCGCGTTCAACTTGTTTCCCAGCGGCGTACCGGGCGGCATGCGAATGAGCCGCCCGTCCAAGGCTTCAATGGCCTTGCGGTCAGCGGGGAATAGTTCACCGTCGTCGACTACAATCAGCTCGCACCGCGGATACGTCTGATCGCGGTAATAACCCAGCGCCAGGGCCAGCAAGCGCGGCCGGTCTCGGGTCGGGAGGATCACGGAAACCAGTGGCTTCTCTTCGTCGGGAAGACGGTCGGCGGGCATAGGGGTTAGTCCAGTCGCGCGGGAGTGGCGCGCGCGGACGAAAATGGCCAAAAGCGTTTTCTCGGCGGATCGAATTCGCTGAGGATCTCCCTCAGTCGCCGCACCGCCTTCTCCCACGTGAAGGAATGCAAAATTCGCGATTGCGCGGTCGGCATTCCCGCGTCATGGCCCTCGATCGCAGAACGGATGCACGCGGCGGTCTGGTCCTCATCTGGCTCCCACCAGCGGGCATTCTCAAACAGCGCTGCGGTATCGCGATCACCCGGCCAACGAACGGGAATTTCGCGGCTGCTGGTGAGACTGGCCACCGATGAATCCAGGTAGCTGGTATAGGCGCTATGGTTGGGAACGATGAGCCGCAGACCGCACGCCGCTGCCTCCATCGCCGGCTGGTCCCAGCCTTCTCCAAACGACATGCTGCAATAGTGAGTGGCCGTGCAATATAGGCGAGGCATTTCGGAATCGGAATACAAATCGTACAGGAAATGAACAGGCGCGGCCTGAGCCAGCGTTTTTCCCCATTCCAGGCGCACTCCCTGTATCTCAGAGCTAAAACGGTTCATTTGTTCTGCGCCAGCACATCCCAGTTTGAGAACGAGGATCGCGTCGTCACTGGTATTCGTGGCTTTCGTCCAAGTGCGCAGCAGTCCTGCGACATTCTTGCGTGGGCTGAGCTCCGAAACGTTGAGGAAGCGCACGCGGTAGCGGGCGACCGGCACGCCGTTGAGCAATTGCAACGGCAGCGGCTCCGCCGCGCCTGTGAAGAAGCGGGGATTGACCCCCAAAGGGCAAACCCGGATTTTCTCCTCCGGCATTCCACCCGCGATCCACGCCGCGCGGCTGGACTCCGTAGGCACAATGACCAATTCGTGCTCCAGGTTTTGAGCTACCCACGGCGCCGGCGCCGGAGTAGCTTCGAACATGGTGTAATTCACATTACGCCGCCCGGCGTGAGGTCGCACCTGGTGAGGCATACAGAAGTGAAGCACGGTCCGCGATCCTGTCGGCTTCATTAGGGTCTCAAACCAAGGGTCGCGCAGGGAGAAGGGGAGCCTACGGGGGCTCCAAAACGGCAAATCGAGCAACTGCACACCAACACCTTGGCGCACGAGCTCGCGAACGAACTCCCGCACATGATGGTCGTATCCCGTGACCCCTCGAAAGGGCCCGCACACCGTCAATGCCCGCATCGCACTCGATGACGCTGATCTGGGCTAGGCCTCGTTAACCCGGACGCAAATGAAGGGGGCAAGGACCCCTCCACCGTTGAAATTAATCGGTGTAAACTCGGCGCAGGAACTACCACCGCACAAACTCGAAGCCCTGAGACACTGCTCACGAAAGATATCGGCCTGCCTCTCACAGAAATCATTGCAAAGGTCCACATTTCCCGCGTAAGCCTTGCTCCCGCTCAAAGCCGCCACCACCCCCAAACCGCTGACGAACTGCCAGATGGCTTTGCGGCGTGACATACCACTTGCCAGATTTCTGGCAAGCTGATCCAACGATTTACTCATGAATTACCCTCCTCTCGATTGTGGATTCACTACCCTGCCCTAACGGTCGCATTCTGGTGTTGTGCTGCCAACGCCAGGATCTGGTTTCCGCCAACTGCCACGTCCTCCACCAGCACCCCATCGTCGTCCACCAGGTATCCGATCGGGGTGGAGAACATGCCATAGGCGCGTGAGATTTCCCAACTTCGCTGCAATACGACCGGAAAGGTAAGCCCCAGCTTCTTAACTTTGTCCCGGTTCGCCTCGAGATCTCCCCGCCCGATCACCAGCACCTGGAGATCCTCCGACTTGCGGTGAATCTGCTCGAGTTTGGGCAGGAGCTCATTGCACGGCGGGCAGTTGGGATCCGAAAAGACCAGCAGCACTGGCCGGCCGCGGAAAGAATTCAGCGCGACTTCACTTCCGTCCAACGCCGGCAGTGTGAACTCCGGAGCTACCGCACCTGCTTTGAGCCCGTCACGGTTGATCCGGCTGGACGACAAGGACCAAGGGGACACAACTCGCGAATGACCGTTGGAAGGAGCGTCCGGCGTCCGGCTTTGGCCGCGGAGCAGACTGAGGATCGCCGTCGGCCCCACCACTGCATGCCCCGATGTGGCGCCGTGCTCATTCACAAAGTAGGCCATGGGTGTGGCCATGACCAGATAAAGCGCCGCAACCTCGGAATCCTCCTGGAGGAGTATCGGATACGCGATGCGATGCTCCCCGAAAAATCGCCGATTTTCTTCCACGCTCCCGGTAGAGACGATCACCGGCGCCGGGCCGGCCTCGGCGCCCCCTAATGGCATCGCCGCCAGTTCGGGGAGCAGCTTTTCGCTGTGCTTGCAGCGGGGGCTGAGAAAAATCAGTGCGATCTTCCGGTCGCGCCACTGGGAAAGCGTCATGGTCCCGCCATCCAGGAGCGGCAGCGCAAAATCGTTCAGTACGGAACCGGGAGGCAGGCCAAGGTTGCCGGAATTGACTTCACCCGAGAGGATGCCCTGCTCCACAAGACGACGCTCCAGCGATTCCAGACGCAACATCAGGCGGCCGTTCTGCGTTACCAAGTGGTAACCGAACCAAGCGCCGATGCAGAGCGTCACGGCCACGAAGATAGCCACCATGATCTCGCCTGGGCTCAACATCCGTAGTCCCCTCCAATGTCTTAATTATGCAGCGGGCTCTGACCCTACTCGAGCGCCGGAATCGCCTAGAAGCCACCACTCGGAATGCCTGACAGCGAGCTGGAGGTTGCCATTCTTAAGGATTTGAATCCCCAAAAAGGAAGACTGTAAACGACTATTAACTAACTAAAATTGCCCTGAGTTTGCCGGTAAGAAATCCCATCTTGCCATCCCTCCGGTTACCGTGTCAAGAGAAACCGAGGAGAGAAACTGAGGATTTTTTCAGACCTTGAGATGAGTCAAAGCTGTCAGGCAAGTCATGTGGTGCTGGTCCGCAAGGATGCGTTACCGGCCGGACTCCTTCCCGGGAATCAATTCGAGTTGGACCGATTGGAGCGAGCCTTCTGAAATGTGTATGGATTCGCCACGACTCTCAAAAGGTTGGAGGAAATCGGAACTCCTGTAAGCTCCAGGGTCGATGCTTTCCCAGGCGAACACCTTGTAATCCCCTGGGGGGATTCCTTGCAGAACGAAGTGGCCGAGTTGGTCAGTGGTTGCGGCCTTAAACAGGCGCTGTTCGCCGCGATGAGGTGGGTCGGGAACAAGCGTCACGCTAGCTCCCTGAAAAGGCTGCTGGTCTCTTGAAACCATGCCGTCAATGCGGGCCCCGTTCGGACTTACGACGATATCCAGGAGGCCCGGGGTTTGCTTGCTGTCGATCGTGACCCCTGCTGTGAGCCCGTCGATGCCATCCAGGCGCGCGGATTTCAAGAAGTAGTTTGCCGGCAGGCCCTCGACAAAGATCTCGTATACGTCGTCAAAAGCGTTCTTGAGCAGAAAATTGCCGTTCGGCTTAACGATGTCGCTAGGCATGCCGCCGAAGAACAGCTTGATGCTCTTGGGAGACAGGCTGACTTGGAATGAGCCGACACTCGAGCCAAGGCTCCCCTCAATTCGCAATCGGCCTTTGATGTCGACGCCTGGCGCGACCGTCAGCGTAATGCCATCGAGATCAGCCTCAGCCACTTCGATCGGTTGGCGCGCGAGTTCCCCCCTCCCTCCTTCGTAGAGAAAGGCATAGAGGAAATATGTGCCGGGCGCAGCGTCGCGAAGCTCGAAAGCCCCCCGGGGATCATTAACAAAAGACCGCGAAGTAACATGGCTGGTTGTTCCCTGAGAAACAAGGTAAATCTGGGCATGCAAAGCGGGCCCTCCGCTCATGCCGCTGATGACGTGTCCGCGCAGTTTGACCGTCTGGGTGGTTTGCAGGGTAATGTCCGCGGAGGAAAATTCCTCCCCGGCCTGCACGGCAATAGGAGCGGCTCGTCCGGGATCGGAAACCCCCGGATAATAGATCGGGACATAGCCCGGTTGGGCTTTGAGAACCGAAACAAACCGGGGTTGCTTTTCCGCCTCCACGATATATTGTCCAGGCGCCAAGCCATAGACACGGTACTCCCCGAGATCGTTGGTCCTTGCCTCCCCGGAATGGGCGAGCTCACGTTGCCCGTTCCCGTAAACGGGGCGAAGGGCCGAAACCTGTGCCCCCTGGACGGGATCGCCATTTTCGTCATAGACATGCCCGGTTATGACTGCGGCCGGAATAAGCTGAATAGTAATGTCGCTAACTTTCTGGCCTGGGGATAGAGTTAGATATGAGCCTGATCCTCCCGGCTTGGTCTGGCCATATTCCTGCCGAACATAGCCATTGTGCTGAACACTCAACCGATATCGCCCCGGATCGAGGTTCTTTACCTCAAAACGCCCCATGCTATCGGTAGCGGTATCCTGGAGCTGGCCGACTCCCCCTTCCAGCCATATTTCGACGGTGGCCCTGCCTAAAGGCTCACCCGTACCGGCTTTGAGCACTACACCCTGGACCGTACATTGGTTGGCGGGGCTCACAACGGGGTTCTGAGCCGCCTGTGCGGGGCCTGCAAGCAGGAAGAGCAGGGGAATTAGGATATTGGGCATATAACCAACCCTCGAAGGGCCTCTGGAAATTATGACACAAAAGAAGCGTAGCACGGACATGTTCTGCGGGTTCGCGGCTTTTTGTTATCTATGTGTGATGGACCGCAGACCGTCAAACCAGGTCTGCGCCGGCGCGCTGTTCTTTGATCGTGGCTTTCTAATGGGCCATTGCATTTGAGAAGCCGTCAGGGGTATGTTACCGGTGGAATGCGAAGTCATGAAGAAAATGCCGGGTTAGAAAACCGCCCTGGAGTGCGGGGGATATCACACAAATGGCAGGCGAGGAATGGAATTCTCTGACCATAGCCACAGCCGTTGCTTTGGCTTGCTCTTTGCCTTGGTCTTATTCGGAGGCGCGTGTGGCCTTTTGCGGTCGGCTCGAGCCGCGCAAGGTCCCACCGCTAAGGAACTCGCGGCGATATTCACGCCGCTGGTTTCGCGTCAAGAACCAGGTCTCGCAGTGCTCGTTCGGTTAAACGGCCGGACCTTGTTCAAGCGTGGGTATGGCAGGCGCGATTTGCGCTCCGACGCCCCTATCGATAGTCACTCGAATTTCCGCTTGGCTTCCTGCACCAAGCAGTTCACCGCCCTAGCCGTGATGCTGCTCGTCCAAGAGGGTAAGCTGCGGCTGGACGACAAGCTTACAGATATTTTTCCGGAGTTCCCCGCCTACGGAAGAACGATTTCCATCCGCAATCTGCTGAATCACACTTCAGGACTCGCCGCTTACGAAGATCTAATGGACAAGACTTATGCCGGCAAACCCTGGCAGGAGATTCCGCAGATCAGCGATGCAGCCGTATTCGACCTGATGGCGCAGCAGACGGCTACGAAGTTTCCGCCCGGCGCCGCGTGGGAGTACAGCAACTCCGGCTACTGTGTGCTGGCCAGGGTTGTCGAAAAGGCGTCCGGCATGTCATTTGCTGACTTCCTCCGCCAGCGCATCTTTGTGCCCTTGAAAATGCACGCCACGATGGCCTACAAATGCGGCGAGAATGGGGTGAAGGCCCGCGCTTACGGCTATACGAAAGATGCGGGTTTATGGCTGGAAACCGATCAGAGCCCGACTTCGGCAACCCTCGGTGACGGAGGAGTCTATAGCTCGCTGGACGACCTAAGCAAATGGGACGATGCGCTTCGCCATTACAGATTGCTGAGTGAAGCCGCGATGCGGCCAGCACTGACCGCGGTGGCATTGCCCGAAGTCTCCCGCCCTTCGCCCGAAGGCCCGGGTGGTGCGCCCATCAAGTATGGATTTGGCTGGTTTCTAAACCCCTATCGCGGCCACGCGCGCATGTGGCACTACGGTGAGAGCATTGGCTTCCGCACCGTGATCGAACGCTTCCCCGCCGACGGCTTGACGATCGTCATTCTGGCCAATCGGGCCGACCTCGAGCCAGCAGGCCTCGCTCTCAAAGTCGCCGACCTCTATCTTCACTGAAGCAACAGAGGATTAGGGGTTGTGCTTGGCGCGCAGAAGAAAACGATGAATGTCCGGCCAAAACTCTTTCAACTCGTAACTGATGGCATCCAACACAATTTGTGTCCCCACAACGTCGGTGTTGCTTGCGAGCGTGTGGGGGCCGGGATGATACGCATTGGCGAGGCCTGCGGCCAGGCTATTACCGAGGAATTCGGAGAAGTTGAACTGACCCTTTCCCGACGACTCAGATCGCGTGATTACAACTCGCACGGCGGCGTGCCCGAAACGGCGAAAGAAGCTTCCTTTTCCCATCTGGTAAAAGCGCGGGTCCTGCCGTAGCAAAGTGGGGAAGATGGCGCCCGTCCCGAAGTTTCCGATAATGGCGTCGGCATACGCCGTTACGTAGCGTTTGGAATAACCAATCGCCCCTTGGCCGTACGTAGGGTTCGTATTGTCGGCTTGGCCAATGCCGGCTTGGATGCCTATGAACACAGCTTCAACCGGGTCGAAGCACCCCTCCGCCACGGCTTTAAACTTTTGCCTGGTCGTGAGCGGGGGCAGCAAGACGCCATTTTCCACGGTCAAAAGGTTGGGCAGCGCAAAGAAAAGTCGGTCATCTTTTGGAGGTTGGGAGGCTGGAGCGGGTTTGCTTGTGGCGGCCCCTTGATCAATCGCGGGTTTGGTTTGGGTCTGCGCGGCCGCCGGAAGGGGAGCCTGCTCCACCTGTTGGCCCAGCAGTTGATGCGATAGCCCAAGTGTACAGGTGAACAGGATGGCCAGCACGTAGCCGTGCGGCCAGGAGTATCGGTTAAACATCAGTTCAGTAATCTCCCTAATTTCATATCCGTACGTTTTTCTTTCCCCTCGAGCAGGCAAGGCGGGCGGGCCACGCTACGTCTTTGACGCGTCAAGCGACAAGAGGAGGGTCACCTATCGCGCTGTGTTCATGGTAACACAGTCTTCCTTTGAACGTATAACGCCCAATCATCTGCGTAGGGTCGCATTTTGACGTGCTAGAAACCGCCACACAGGAGAGAGTCATAGGAAAATGAGATTGGCGTTGAAAACGTACAGTCCGTTACGAATCTGTGGAACTTTGCATCATACTTTGAGCAATAGGGTGGTAAGGGCGGACGTCGCGAGTTCGGGCGGGGAGGGCGCTTGTTCAAATCAGGTTTGGGAGCGGTAGGCGTAAGCGTTATTTCGGTTTGGTGCTTCGCGTCCAATGTGCGTGCGCAAGTGCCGACCTCGACGGCACCCCAGCAGAGCCAAACCGCTCAGCCTCCCGCGAAGGTACCGGCTGACAACTCGAAGTCGCAGTCCGGCGACAGTGCCAAGAATCCGTCCGGCGGCGGGCCATCGCAAAGCAATCAAGAACCTCCCAAGCGCCTGTTCGGAATGATTCCGGACTTCGAGAGCACGAACGACGTTGTGGCTAATCGCCATCCTCTAACCGCGAAACAGAAGTACCAAATCGCATTCGACAACGCCTTTGACTTCAGCGCGCACATCGGAGACGCGTTTCAATCCGGGATCCAGCAGATGTTCAACGCGCAGCCGCACTATGGCCAGGGATGGGGTGCTTACGGGAAACGTTTCGCCGCGGCTGAGGGCGATCAAATTACGGGGAGTTTCTTGATCTACGGCGCCTTCCCGGTTCTTTTCCATGAAGACCCACGTTATTTTCGACGGGCACAGGGTCCCGCGCCATCGCGAATTTGGTACGCGATCAATCGGACATTCGTCACGCGGAAGGATGATGGCGTCAACGGATTCAACAAATCTCAAACGCTCGGGCAACTCGTTTCATGCGGCATCTCAACCAGCTACTATGCTACGCAGGACCGCACGGTGGGCCATGTCTTCGTCAATTGGGCTGTCATGCTGGGGTTGAACAGCGGCTACAACGTGTTGACCGAGTACTATCCCGATCTCATCAAGGCGGTGTTCCACCGCCACGACAAGCCGGATCCCAAGAAGTCGAACTGAACTGCACTTCAAGCGTATTTCCCTGGACGAGGTTGGTAATTCGCTGCCCGGCTTGCCCGGCGCGGTAGGCAATGCAAGGGGAATTTCCGTGCGATCCTCATCAGGGGGCTACACTCATTCCCTTCCCGGACCCGGAGGTCAAGGGCGATCGACGCGGGTGGGTCGGGTCCGCCCGCGCTGGTGTCTAGCGTGTCTGTTCAGACGCTAAGGCTGTGGGCTCGGCTTGTAGTTGGGGATCGAGAGAGAAGGACCCCCGCGGCCGCGGCTTGAATTTAAGTTCCAGCGCCTGGACGAGCAGGTGGAAAATGGGCCCCCTGTTCTCAAAAAGGACGCGCACCCATTCTCGCCGCCTCATCTGCGGAAAATAGATTCCCCGGAAGGCCAGACGGGAAAGCAGATGAATCAGCCGGTCGGGAAAAGACTTCGATGCCAACCATCCCATGGCGGAGGCGATTGTGTTGGGACTGTAAGACGACGCCCAGGCCTGCCGAACCTCCGCCTCCGCCTGCTCGCCGGAAATCCCTAGAGGTGTGAAGTTCATGGAGAAAGGTTTGAACTCCAGCCAGTGTTTCGGCCGGGTGAGCCGGCCGCTTGCAGCTAACCGGTCATAGAGCGGAGTCGCCGGGTAGGGCGTCAGCAACCCGAATACGGGAAGCCCTGGCGGCCAGGAGCGAATCGCATCGAGAGTGCGCGCAGCCACACCCGGGCGGTCGCTGTCCATCCCAAAAATGAAGGAGGTGATGGCATAGACGTTGTATCGCGCCAGGCGCTCCAGAATAGCCTTATATTCGCCGGGTTTGTTGAATCCTTTGCTGACACTCTTAAGGGCCTCCGGGTCAATGGACTCGAGGCCCATGAAAACCCACCTGCCGCCGCTTTGGGAAATCAGGGAGACCAATTCCTCGTCTCGGAGCAGGTTCATGCTGATTTGTGCTACCCAGGGCACTTGGGCGCCGCGCGCGATGATCTCGCGCAGTAAGGACTTGGTGCGGCGGGGATTGATCGCGAAGTTGTCGTCGATGAAAAAGACTGCGATCTTTCCTTTCTGTCTCTTCTCCAGGGCCTTGAGCATCAGCAGTTCATTGACAACGCTTTCATTCGAACGGAACCTGATGGCGTCACCGAAGAAACCCGTCACCGTGCAGAACTCGCACCCGTAGGGACAACCACGGCCGGACTCAATCGGAATCAGGTGGAAGCTCTGCCACGTCATGCCGAAAAGTGAAAGCAGGCGCCGCGCCATCTTGGGGAAGTGCTTGATCAGGTTGAACTGATCAAGGTCCATACGGTCCCAGGGAATCACCGGGTAATCATTCAGGGAAGGCTTGACCTCTTTGCCGTCCGCACCCAGCGGGGCATAGATTTCCTTCAACTCCCCGCGCTCGGCATCGGCAACGATAGCCGGCCAAGTCTGGTCGGCCTCCCCCAGGGCCACAGCGTCAGCGTGGCGAGGTTCGCCGCCACGCCCCAGCGGTTCGTCCGGCACCTCGGTGACATGCGGACCTCCCATCACTACCAGAACACCCGCAGCCCTTAGGGCATCCGCCATCTGGTAAGCCTTCCGGATCATGCGCGTCATGGCGCCAATCCCCACCAGGCGGATGTTATTCTCCCGAACGTACTCGACGAGCTCGTGCTTGCTTAGACGCCGCGCGTTGCCATCGATGAGAAACACGTTGTGCCCCGGAGGCGTGAGCGATTTCAGGAGGAACATCCAGAGGTGCGGCATGAAATTGTTGGTGATTTCGTTGTCCGGGTTATATAGAAGAATATTCATTCGCTTTCCGCCCTGATGCTCGGAGTTAAGTCGGGGGGGGCCAATCTCAAAAACCAGTTGAGTCCGCACGGACTGCACGACATCCCGTCAGCTAATATCGGCGCTCGAGCGCTCAATTCCGAATGTAACAGCTTTCCCAATCCTACCCTGCGACAGCCTAGCACCCGGAAGGGCGATAATCTGTTCAATATTGCTCACATTTCAGATAATTAAGGGGGAAACAATTCGGGCCTTGGTTGGCCCACGATATTAGCGAAGGAGTAACTTTAGCCATGGAGGAGCAGGCTGAGGAGTGAACCTTGAACCGCATGCCGCCGTCGGAATCGATGAACCCGAGTTTTCCGAACCCGCGCATGAAGTGGCTGACTTGCGACCGGGTTGTTCCGAACATGCCCGCCAGTATTTCGAAAGTGATTTATAGAGCAGACGACGACTACAAGGGTTCAGGATTCGTAGAAGACAGAAGAGAGCCGTTCGCACCATCTCGGAAAAGGAAAATGCACGGATCGGGGGAAGGCAGGAGGCACGCAGGCGTGTACGCTCAGGCGGCGGAACGCTAAAAAGCGAATTTCGCGTAGGAGACGGGCCCTGCCAAGCATGGAACAGGAACCCGAACGGGGCAAGAATCGACCGCTTCTCAGTCCTACTGTGCGGGCGCTTTCCCCATGTCGTACACGCGCCGGATGCTGACCGACACGTTACCCGAAGAAGCCTCGAACCGAGAAATTACGTGGAGTTGTTTGCCGTCTTCGCTCATGCGGAATGTCTGCATGAGTTTTTCCGAGTGGGGCAGCTTGGTCTCAGCGATGAATGCGCCGCCTTCCCACGAGGCCTTGGTCGAGATCTTATTGCCGTCCGCATCTGTATCTTTGTGCTTTTTACCGTCAGGGTAAAAAGTTTGGGTGTGGTCGGAGTCGTCGATGACCACGAATTGGTCGGAGCGCTGGTCGACCCGCAAGAACTTAGGATTCTGAGCGACGCGATCCCAATCCTGGCTGCTGACGCGGGCACCCGTATTGCCCATTCCTCCGCGGCCGCGACCCATGCCGCCGCCCATTCCGCCCATGCCACCCATTCCCCCCATCCCGCCACGTCCCATGCCACCGCCCCCACCGGGGTACCCACCTCCGCCACCTGGATAGCCACCGCCGTTGCCTGCGCCGCGCTGGCTGTTTGCCTGCGCGTCGTGAACCTTCTGCTCTGCATCGTCGCTCTGGTCCTTGTTGAAATTCCAGTGGCCGGTCATTTGCGCCTTGTCTTGGGCGCGCGCCACCACCACCAGCATTGCCGCCAAAAAACACGACGCAATTAGAACTGCCGCCTTCCCTGTAAGGCTGAAAAATTTCGCCATCTCTCCCACCTTCCCTGATCGGGTGCGTTTGTGTGATGCTTCTTCTTTGATTCCGCGAGCGGGCGGCTGGTTGTCCCGCTGGCGTGCTGTCCCTGCCAACAACCCGTTTGGCCATTATATCTCGAATACCGCGCCTTTATGCACTTTTGGTTGCACCTTATGTTCGACACTTCCACATTGGTTAGACTGTGAGATCTCCTTTAAGCCGAATTCGTAAGTTGAACGAGGTTCGTGGTTTTATTTAATGGAAAAACCCCTCACCCACCCTCCTTCGTCGGGCACCCTCTCCCCAAGGGAGTCTGTGTGATAACTCGATTTTTCGCCCTTTTCCACAATGCAAGTGACTGATTCTCCGTTGGCGAAAACGCGAAATCAGAGGTTGTCACACAGACTCCTAAGGGGGAGAGGTCTGAGTTTTGAAACACACTCTAAAGCCCCGCCCTTCCTGCGGGCCGATGAAGAAAGTCCGCGCGATGAAAAATCCGAGCGGGCTGCCCGATGATGCGCCGGCGCCTGGAGTGCGAAATTGCGATTGCGGACCAGCCGGTGGGGTGTACACTGCTGTCGCTGGGAATGCCAGGAACGGCCGAAACCAGCCGTTCACATGAGTACTGCTGGCCCCCCACGATTCATCAGTTCCCTAAAAAGTGTTGGGTGGAGGGTGAATATATGTTAAGAAGACGAGACTTTTTAGGCGGATTCGCTGCGTTCCCGTTGCTTGGTGCAGCGGCCAACCAAGCTAATGGCACGCCAACCCTGGATAGCATCTCTGACCGCACTCACCGTTTCCACCTCGCGCACCCGGTTTGCGATATGTTGGGTCTCAACCTCACGCACCCGCGTTTTCTCGTTGACAACATCGATCTCGGCCGGCGTAATGAGGACACCTGTCGCGGCGATTTCCCGAAATTCAGAGATTGGGGCATGAGCCTCGTCATGTGCAAGGGCGGCCCCAAGGAGTATGACGCCGAGTTCACGGCCCTCTGGAAAGAGCAACCCGAGCGCAGACCCGGACGCGAAGGGCAACCGCTGTCGCTTACCTTGGCATTCAAGAATCCCACCCAACTTGTTTTGGCCGTGCTGGACCGCTTTCTGCTACAGGTGGAAGCGAACCGCGATCAGGTTCTGCTGGTTCGCCAAGCGTCGGATCTCGACGCCGCGCCAGCGCAGGGCAAGATCGCATTATTGATGGGAGCCAACCGCAGCGACTGGTTTGGCGATACGCTCGGCGTACTCCGCATGGCAGCCCGCATCGGTCTGCGGATGATTACGTTGGGGCAGGACACGCGCGAACTCGGTTATGACCCGTACAGTGAGACGCGCTCCGGCGGGCGGTTGACGGAACTCGGCGTGCAAGTGCTGCGCGAGCTGAACCGGGCCGGCATTCTGATCGACATTTCACATCTCAACGACCCCTGTTCCCTCGATGCGCTCGAAATAAGCGAAAAACCGGCCGTGGCTTCCCACTCGAACCCGCGTAAGCTGATTCCGGGACCCCGTAGTATTCCTGATGACATTATGAGGGCACTGGCAAAGAATGGCGGCGTGCTTGGATTGGTACCGCCTATCATGCGGCCGGCAGGCGAACGGCCAATGCTGACCGTGCCTGCATCGCAACTCGAAGCTACCGTAAATATGATTCGCTATGCCGTTGACGTGATGGGCATCGATCACGTCGGCATCGGCACACATTTCAACACCACCGTCATTCCGTGGGTAACCGATGCTCTCCTGCGCGCGAGCTTTTCCGACGAGGAGACGGCAAAGGTGATGGGCGGTAACTACCTCCGGGTGCTGAGGGCCGTGCTGCCCGCCTAGTATCCCGATCCTATAAATATCGTTCGCGCAAAATCGTAATGTGGTGCGTAAGGTGCCCCGCGATGATAAAGGCCAGAGCGCGCACCGTGAAGGAAACGCCGCTGGCGATGCCGGTTCGCATCCATGCCTCGGATGGCATATTCCTAAAGAGTGAGAGGGTGGAGAGGCGCACTCGCCCGAACTCCTCCACGTGCGCGGCCCAGGGAACCCCGTCCGCCTCTGCGCCAGAGGCTGCAATATTCTGATCGTAGCTGGGCAGCGGAGTCTCGAAGCCGCGGGCGAACCAGAGGGCTCGAAAAGAAAGCGACCTCTCAGTATCGCTGATGTGATTCAGCACCTGTCGGATGCTCCACTTTTCCTGGGCGTAGCGATACGGCGATTTGTCCTCGGTGATTCCCGAGAAGAGTCGCTGGGAGTCTTCCATTGGGTTGGCAAGATTGGCAAGAACATCGTCGCCGATTACCTGGTTGATGTAGGTGAAATAGTAGGGCGCAGCTTCGCCTTCTTGCGGACGTCCGATCATAGGCATCGCTCTACCGCCTTTCTTCGCGCCGCGGACCGCAATCGTGCCGGCCCGCCTCGCGCCAGATTCTTATTTCTTACCCCTAAACTGCTATTTCCATTTTAGCGCAGATTGCGGAGGTGCCTTCACTCAACCGGGGGCAGTCCGGCCCGACGAGAGAACCTAAAACCCCCGCCCCACTCGCGAGTCATCCCACACTTGTTTCTCGCCCTTGGCCATCGAGATATTATTGATGTCCACAAGCGCTTCCTCGATGCCTCTCTTAATCCGCACCATTCGCCCGTTATCTTCGAATTCCCCCTCGATCTCGAAAATCTCTTTGAGAATTGAGGCCAAGCCTTCCTTATAGGCCCGACGCCCCTCGCTATCCAGATACGGTTCCATCAGGTAGGTGGCAGGGCCCGGGGTAGCCCCAAATAACGGGGTAAGATGTAATTCCCCGGGTGGAGGCGTCTTGTGCTGCGCTTGGATTCTCTGTGCATTCCACTGCTCAAAATAGACGTTCTCCGCTCTCTGGAAAATCTCCACCAGCTTCCGGTGTGCGGCAGTGTTCTTCGGCCGGTACAGGGATTCGAGCACTTCGGCCAGTACGTCTTCAACGCTCTTTGCGGCGTTGAGCATCATTTTCCCGCCAAAAGCAACGTTGACCTCGGCACTTGGATTGTTCACCGGGCCCTGGTAATACATGACCCCTCGCCCGCCTGCCTGGTAAAGATCCTTAATGTGCTTTCCCGATCGGGTGGTATACGGCAGGAACCATCGCGAGCGATCCCAGCGTTGCGGCGGGTACACCCAAATGCCACCTGAAGTTCCGTAGGCGCAGCGCAGTTTTGGAATAAAGGTCGTCCACTCTGCCTGCGGAATATAGGTTCCATTGTGGCCCTGGTCAAAAATGCAATCCACTTTCCGGCTCAGCTCCACGAGGTGCCCTGTCTCTTCCTCCGTCAAACCCTTTCCCCATGTGCTAAAGCCCTGGATAGTCGTAATCAGCATCATATGGGGATGCTTTTGGCGGATGTGGTCGGCTACTCGGCCGGTAACGTAGCAGTAGTACGCCACGTCGTTCGGCCACTTTTCCATGCACTCCATGGTCTTGCACCGGCCCTGGTCGGCAGCTTCCAGGTGATACCCATCGATATCATAGTTGTCAGCGGCATAGTCGAATACCTTGTCCTGCCATTGCCACGTCTCTTCCCGGAGCGGATTCATTTCATGCTTGTTGTCGGTTTGCACCCCTGGGTTTTGCTTGATTATCTCGTCGAAACCCCAATTCAAAATGCCAGACGGAAAACAAATCACTTTCATCTTGCGCTCGTGGACTGCTTTCAGGATGCGCTTCACACGGCGCTCGATATCCTTGTTCGCCACGCTGGTGACGTTGACAGGCCAGGCATAGGTTGTCCAAAACCCGGCTAAATCAACCACTGTGTAACCAGCTTCGCTCTGCACATCCAAGGCCCTTATGATTCCCTCGACGGTCTTATCGTCCAACACCCCGCACGGCCAGTTCGCTAAAGGCAGGGCTTCGTTTCGGACGTTGTTGATCCACAAGTCGAATGCAAGCCGGTATTTGTACTGTCCTTTCTCCATTTCCGAACTGGCTCCGCGGCTTCGAGCAGGCACAGCCGCAAGCAAGCCAACAGCAGCGGCGGAAGTAACGCTGAGAAACTCGCGCCGGTCCATTTCCATGATAGACACTCCTTTCTAAAACTCACGCGATATAGTTGATATCCGAAGACCAACTTCGACCCGAACTGGATCTGGCGACCGGCGCCTCAAGCACCGATCATCCCAGATTGCACAGTGCCAAAGCAAGCGCGGCGCGGAGCTGGCCAACCGGGTCTGCATTGCAAGCTCGTAGTTTCTTGTTTTTTTAGCAAACATTTTGCGACCTGAGTGGGGCGACATCTCCTGTCCATTTATGACAAGTCATGGCCTGAGCCTGCGCGAAGCGCCGTGGAGTGCGGTAGCAGCAGCTACCGCCTTCCGCCATTGATTCATGCCGCAATCGCGCCAGAGCTAGAGCCAGAAAGGCGGTAGCTGCTGCTACCGCACTCCACGGCCGGTTTGTAAAACGGCATGCTGCCGCAAGGTCTGCGCCCGCCAAAGCCCTGCCACATGAGAGTCCTTCGGGAGATCGCAGACGCTACAAAGCAACCGTCTGCGCCAGCCCGCGAATCACCAAAACAGAAACCTGATTGGCATTCGGGGGGACACGGGGGTATACTTCCTGGCAAGAGCTGCTAAGGCCCGGGAGGTTACCATGGGATTCCTCAAGAAAGCTCAGGTTGCTCTCGCGCTACTCCTCGTTTCAAGCCAGACCGTGGCCGTCGTGCCGCCACGCCCATCGTCCACTGCCAAGAGTGACCAAGCGCCGTCCATGATTCGTGTCGCCACGATTGTGGAACGGATTGAGCACGACCGGCAGGACATTCGAGTCTACGAGGCGAGCCGGCCCCTCGACTTGCCGTGGTTTAGTGAGATAGCCATCGCCGTACCTGGCGACAGTCGCACCTCCTTGAATTTCTTACAGGGGAGCAGTGTCGGTTTGGTTCGAGATGACAAATCGGTGAACGAGTGGGCGCTCTATTCAAACGTGGTGGCCGGGGGAGACAAGGAGGGATTAACCCTGGCCGACAACGTGTTTAGAGTAAGAAAGGTGATTCTCTGCACCTCTCGTCATGCGATCGAGCTACGTATGGGTGGTTGGGTCTATCGCGTAAAGCCCGGACAGGTTCTGCTAGTGCTCGGTTAAGGTGGGAAGGCCAAGCCCGTATCTGCGGGCGCCGGCCATGGGCGTAAGGCCACGCGTTGGAATGGTCCCATCAACTGGGCTCGTTGCGTTGTGGAAGTCGGCCCTATTAAGAGGTTGAGGAATAGCGTAGTAGCGCCGACCTTTAGCTCGGCACGTGCTGACCCCGCAGGGCGTGGGCAGCGCTACAACACACCCCCTACCCCGTCAGAAGCGCAGAGTTTCGCACTTCAGAAACTCTGCGGCTTTCCGTTCTCTCGCATTAATAAATATGTGACATTTATCGTGTTTAGAACCGCGGAGTCATCCCGCTCGGCGCGGGATAACTCTGCGCTACCCCCTTGGTGCCTTGGTGTCTTGGTGGTGAAAGGTTTTGCTTGAAGAAGTCCTAGGCTATGGATGTGGACACCTTACCTCTTGACAACGCGCCTCCGCTGTGCTAGCCTATTCATGTGAACAGCCTGACCCGCGGGGAAGTCCTTTCCCCGCTCATCCATCATCCCGTCCCAGGAGGAACCATGTCCTTACGCAAAGCACCCCAACTTACGCCCGAACTGCTCGCCGCCTCGCGCCGGAACGCCCGGCATTCCACCGGACCGCGCAGCCCCGCCGCCAAGCAGAATTCCAAGCTCAACGCCTTGAAACACGGCGCATACGTCAGCAACGAAAATCAGCGCCAGGCCATGCAGGCCCTGGGCGAAGACCCGGAACAATTCCAATCCCTCAAGCAGGAACTCAGGAGCGCCTTCGGCCCCGGCGACGCGCTCTGGGAGAAGCAGATCGAAGACCTCGCCTGGCTCTACTGGCGCCGCAAAAGGCTGGAGCGGGCGCAAGACGGCCTGAAGCGGCGCGCCTTGCAGGGAGTGGAAGACTGGCAGCACCGCCGCCGGCAGGAGATGGCCCGCGTTACCTTCGACGCCTCCCAACACCAGATGCTTGATGCCAACTTATCGGGGTCTACGGATCGAGGGGTGGGGCTGAGAAGGACTCTTTCCTTTCTTGAAATCATACGAGACCAGATCAAGCAGCGCACCTTCCGGCAGCGCCAGTACTCCGAGCTGGAATCTCTCTACCAAGGTGTGACGGGGTGGCGGCAGGCGCTGATTTTCGGGCTGATGCACCGTTTCAGTGATCCACTGTATCTCCACGCGCAACAAGCCGACGAGGAAGAACAGCAGTCGCTACGCAAACTAGACTTCGACTGCGAGCCGCCGGGGGAGCCGGAATACCAGGAACTTCTGCGTCTGTTGGATGAGGAAATCGCCAGCGTGCGGGAGGAATTCGAATATGCGGAGAAGGCGAATGAGGAGAGGGTGGCGATAGAACGGGAGGCCTGCCTTGCCCCGGAGGGGGAGACGTGGAGCATGCTGCTGCGCCAGGAAGGCGCCCTGGACCGCTCCATCGACCGCAAAGCGAGGATACTGCTGAGGCTGCGGAAGGAATCTACCAACCTCCCGGCCGCTCCTGCTGGTCAAGCCGAAGTCTCCACGATAGAGAACACCGAGGAGGTCACAGACAGCGACATTGTGTCCGATGACCCGCAGGGTGTGGAAACGGTGGAAGACGCAAAAATGACAGAACGACGCGGGAATGTCTATGAAAACAAAGGACCGGTGGCTGAAGTCAGAATTATGAATGGAGAATTATGAATTGCTCCGCTCCACATTGGCCTGTGCATGTCCCACATCTTTTGCTGAACACCGGGCGCTGCGTGGGATGCACGCATTCAGCCCCAAAGGGGCGACCTTGCAAAGCCCAGGCCACCGAAGGTTTGAAAAAATCAAAACAGCTCACGCAAAGTCGCAAAGGCGCTAAGAAACACAAAGTGGAAGTCCTTTTTTTGCTTTGCGACCTTTGCGTACTTTGCGCCTTTGCGTGAAACTGGTCTGTCCGTCCATGGATTAATTCACAGGTTCTCCGGCCGATTCTGGTAATCTAGCGCCGCAAAACGAATGGATATTATTCCCGGAGGTTGGTCATCATGATAAGGCGAGAATTCCTCTCTGCGACGTTGGCGGCGGCGGTGGACGAGGCCTTGGCTGGTACTGCTTTCGCGACGGCAGAGCTCGTCAAGCCGGAGGATGTGCGGCAGGATAACCCGTGGGCCAAAGAGAAGCTCCCGGATTTCAGCGCGAAAATGCCGTTCTCCTTCGTCTACGGCGGCCAGGCATCCGACAAGGTGCTGGCGAGCTGCTCCAAGAAGACCCACGCCGAGAAGCTTGACGCGCAGCGCCGGCAGCGCACCATCACTTGGAGCGATTCAAAAACGGGGCTGGAGGTTCGTTGCGTCGCGGTAGATTATACGGATTATCCCGCGATCGAGTGGACGGTGTACTTCAGAAACAACGGCACAAGCAAGACGCCGATTCTGGAGGACATCCAGGGGCTGGACGTCCACTTCGAAGGCAGCATGGAAAGCGAATTTATCCTCAATGGCATCAAGGGGGATTGGTGCACGGAGGACAGCTATCAGCCCTATCAACTCACGCTTTTCGCGGACACCGTAAAGGAGTTTGCTCCCGCCTCATCCGGAAAATCCTGTGACGGTCCGAGCGGTTGGCCATACTACAACCTGCAAATGCCGGGAGGCGGAGTGATTCTTGCGTTAGGCTGGCCGGGACAATGGGCCTCTTCGTTCGAGCGCGACAACAAGATTGGCCTGAAGATCAAGGCGGGTCAGGAACTCGCGCACCTCTTCCTGAAACCCGGCGAGGAGGTCCGCACACCCTTGATTGCCATGTTAGCCTGGCGCGGAAAGGACATCGTGGCCTCGCAGAATTTGTGGCGGCGTTGGATCATTGCGCACAACATGCCACCCGTGAATGGCCAGGTGCAATCACCCATCGCACAGATCCAGGTGGATGGGGCGGACATTGGTTATGTGAAAACGATTCTCGAAGCAGGCATCAAACCCGACATCTGCTGGCGCGACGCGGCGTGGTATCCGCGGCTCACCGGCCCTTACAAGGGCGGCGATTCCTGGCTCAACACGGGCACCTGGGAAATCGACCCGATGGAGTACCCACAGGGGTTCAGGCCGTTCAGTGATTGGGTGCACGTCCACGGAATGAAATTCCTCTTGTGGTTCGAACCGGAACGGGTGGGCGATCCCAATTCGTGGTTGGGCAAGAATCACCCCGAATGGCTTCTGCCGGGCACCTCCCATGGGTCCTTGCTCAACGAAGGCAACCCGGCGGCCTTGAACTGGCTGATCAATCATATCGATGGAATGATCAAATCCCAGGGCATCGACTGGTATCGCGAAGACATGAACGGGGTCGGACCCCTCCCGGCATGGCGGAAGAATGATGCTGATGATCGCCAGGGGATCACGGAGAACTTCTACGTGCAAGGACACCTGGCTTTCTGGGATGAGCTGAAACGCCGCAATCCCGGCTTGCGTATCGATTCCTGCGCCTCCGGGGGACGACGCAACGACCTGGAGACCATGCGACGCGCCGTGCCGCTGTTACGCAGTGACTTCCAATGGCCGACTATGAAGGGTGTCGTCGAAGGAAACCAGGGTCATACCTATGGACTCTCATCCTGGTTGCCGTTTCAAGGGACGGGAACCTATTTCTATGACGCGTATTCCTCCCGGAGTTTCTACCTGCCATCGTTCGGGATGGGGGGACTCACACCGGATAACGCCGCAGCTCAGGCCAAGGCATACCGCGAATGTAGCAAAATTGCTCCCTACATGCTCGGGGACTACTTCCCGCTGACGCCGTACAGCCTGCAACTCGAGCCATGGATCGCTTGGCAATTCCACAGGCAGGAACTGGGCGGCGGCGTGGTGCAGGCGTTCCGGCGCAACGCAAGTCAAGTGGCGTCGATGACCTTCCGCCTCAACGGACTCGATCCCGCCGCGCAGTACGAAATCACGAACTTCGATGCGGAAGGTCCGGCGAAGGCTTCTGGTAAGGAACTAATGGAGAAAGGATTGACGGTGGAGATCGAGGACAAACCCGGTGCGGCGGTGATTGTGTACCAGGCCCAGCCTAAGCTGTAAGCGCCCTCGCCGTCGCGCTGAGGATTGTGGCGCAGCGCGGCGGAGCCGCAACCGAGCGTCTTTTGCGGGTCCGAGTTCGATGTGGGCGCCCTTCATGCCCGCGAAGCCAGCGTTGGAGTGCGGTAGCAGCAGCTACCGCCTTCCGCCATGGATTCATACCGCAATCGCGCCAGAGCGAGAGCGAGAAAGGCGGTAGCTGCTGCTACCGCACTCCAAGACGCGTTGCGGCTCCAGCTGTTACCAAATTCCCACAATCTCGCCCGCCGGAATGCGTTATACTCTGGTTCGATTTCCCGAGGAGGCCACTCGATGCACCGTTGGCAGTTAACTATGCTCTTATTGCTCTCGACGCTTGCGCTCTCCGCCGCGCCGGCCGAAGAACCTGTTCCGTTGCAAGGGTTCTCTTCCAACGCAGCGCAGGCGGAGCGGGACTGGGAGGGAAAGTTCCGCTCCATACCCTCTCCGGACAACCTGCGTGAATACATGAAGCGCCTTGCGGCGCGCCCCCACCATGTTGGTTCACCGTATGATAAGGAGAACGCGGAATGGATTCTCTCCCGATTCAAAGAGTGGAACTGGGATGCGCATATCGAGAACTTCGAGGTGCTCTTTCCCACGCCTAAGGAGCGGCTGGTTGAGCTGGTTGCGCCCACGAAGTTCACGGCCAAGCTGGAAGAGCCGACGGTCCCCGAGGACCCAACCTCCAGCCAACACGCCGAGCAGCTACCCACTTACAATGCCTATTCGGCAGATGGCGACGTTACGGGCCCTCTGGTTTACGTCAATTACGGCGTGCCCGAGGATTACGAGCGACTGGAGCGGCTGGGGATTTCCGTCAAAGGCGCCATTGTCATCGCTCGCTACGGGGGATCGTGGCGGGGGATCAAGCCGAAAGTAGGGGCAGAGCATGGGGCAGTGGGCTGCTTGATTTACTCCGATCCGAGCGGAGACGGTTACGGTCAGGGCGACGGTTTCCCCACCGGAGCCTATCGTCCCCGCGATGGCGTGCAGCGCGGCAGCGTCATGGATGACACACTTTATCCTGGCGACCCGCTCACGCCCGGCGTGGGGGCCACCAAGGACGCCAAGCGACTGCCGCTCAAGGACGTTCAGACCATCACCAAGATCCCCGTCCTACCCCTGTCTTACAGTGACGCACAACCTCTGCTCGCAGCGCTTAAGGGGCCGATGGCGCCGGAACGCTGGCGCGGCGCGCTTCCCTTCCCTTACCATGTCGGACCTGGTCCCGCCAGGGTGCATCTCAAGGTCAAATCAAACTGGGATATCAAAACGCTCTACGACGTAATTGCGAAGATTGGCGGGTCGGAGTATCCCGACGAATGGGTGGTGCGCGGCAATCACCACGACGCCTGGGTGAATGGGGCGGATGACCCCATATCCGCGATGGTGGCTGAACTTGAAGAAGCGCGCGCCTTCGGCGAACTCTTGAAGCAAGGCTGGAAGCCCAAGCGGACCATCATCTACTGCGCGTGGGACGGTGAAGAGCCGGCGCTTCTCGGCTCCACGGAGTGGGCGGAGGAGCACGCGGACGAACTGAGCCGCCACGCGGTGGCTTACCTCAATTCAGACTCGAACGGCCGCGGCTATCTGCATGTAGCGGGGTCACACTCACTCGAGAAATTCATCAACGGAGTGGCGCGCGACATCGAGGACCCGGAAAAGAAGATCAGCGTCTGGAAGCGCAGCCAGCTCCTGCGGATCGAGGAGGCCTCCTCGCCGGAAGAGCGCCAGGAAGCGCGAGAGCGTCCCGACCTGCGGATTGGCGCCCTGGGCTCCGGCTCCGACTATGGCGCGTTCGTCGATCATCTCGGCGTCGCCTCGCTCGACCTCGGCTACGGGGGGGAAGACGGCAGCGGAATCTACCACTCCATTTACGATGACTTCTATTGGTATACTCACTTTAGCGATACATCGTTTGTTTATGGGCGCGCCCTGGCCCAGACCGCTGGGACGGCGGTCATGCGCCTGGCCAATGCCGAGCTTCTTCCCTTCGAGTTCTTCAACTTCGCCGACACCATGCACAAATACGCGGACGACTTGAAGAAGCTTTTGAAAAGCAGGCAAGATGAAGCTCGGGAGCTCAATCAAGAGATCGAGGAGGGAGTCTTCACGGCCGCCGCGGACCCGCAAAAGAGCTTCGTTCCTCCGAGACCGGAAGAGGTTCCGCCCTATTTAAGCTTTGCTCCCATTGAGAACGCGATGGATGCGCTTGCCCAGAGCGCCCAGCGCTACGGGAAAGTGGTCGCAAAGGCGAATGCCCATGGCGGCGCGGGGCTGGCGGGCGCTTCGTTAAGCTCGCTCAATGCGCTGCTCATCCAGAGCGACCGGAAGTTGATCAACCCTGAGGGCCTGCCAGGACGCCCCTGGTACAAGAATGAAATCTATGCGCCCGGCGTATACACCGGCTATGGAGTCAAGACCATGCCCGCGGTTCGCGAATCCATCGAGCAAAAGAAATGGAAGCAGGCCGACGAGGGGATCATCGAGGTAGGCAGAATTCTCGCGGCCGAGGCTGCACTAATAAACTCGGCGGCGGCGGAACTCGAGAAGGCGATGAATTAGCCCGCATTTCTCACCACGCGTTTGGAAGGGCGGTGCTGAACAGGCTGCGGAAAAACTCGTCAGGGCAGGCGTTGAGCGCCATGACAGCCTGTGTGGGCGCAGCCCGCTTTGGAGTGCGGTCCCGCGTTGCGGGGCCGCTTTCCTCCCCCGCGAGCTTGCTCGCGAGGATTGGAACTTCCCTAAGTCGAACCCCTAATCGGCTCGCCGGGGAGGTTCTGGAGTCGGCCGCGGAAGGGTTGAAGGGAGGCGGTCGGAGTGGCTGCGGCCGGTGCTCAGCAACGCTCCGAGAAGCACTTCCAGCGCATCGAGCAAGCGGGCGTCGCCGCTCTGAATGAGATAGCCGGCCAGCCGAAGCAATTGCAGATGACGCCGAGTGTACACTTCGGCGCCAGGTTGTGGGGGGTGTCCATGGCGGGTGCGAATCATGTCCATAATGCACCTGCCGGAGGTTGTAATCAGGCACTGGATGCCCGCCGAGTTCTCGTCGCGCTCCCGGAAAAACTCGGCCACAGGTACATCGAGAGCCTTCGCTATTTTGCGCAGGGTCTTAGGGCGTGGCTCAAGGTGGCGATTCTCAATCCTGGAGAGGTACGAGCCGGCAATGCCAGAACGTTGGCTCAATTTGCGCTGGCTGATGCCCTTCTGGTTGCGGATCTGCATGACACGCGTTCCAATGCTCATAAATGCCTCCCACCCATGCTTTTTCGAGGTCAATCTTAACACAAATGTAATAAAGTTCAAGTCATTTGCGATATCTATTGACACTTCTGTGTAGTGCGCTATGTTAGAAGTGGTATAGGAAGAATACAAAGTGGAGGTGAGGTTAAGCGCATACAGTGTGCCGGGATCCTGCTGGCCTTAGCGTCGGCTCAACGCGTAAGGCGGTGCCAGCGGAGGCGAGGGACGCGCGCAGCGTCAGCCATCGCGGTAGCCCAGGAGGAAAGATTCGGGGCACGAGGTAATGAGAGGCACTCAACGGAAGAATTACACGCCGGGTGCCCCTGCCTCTGACGTAAGCCTCGACCAAAGGGACAGGAGCCCGGCGCCTCAAAAGTTTCGTAGCGATTAGTCGCTACAACAAGCCCACCGACCCGTCCGGGATTTATTTAGCAACCCCATAATCCTGCCTGATTAGCCCTGAGCCGGACGGGTCTACCCTTTTTCAACTGCCGGCTCAAGAAGGCTGGAGTGGGGATGAGCCCCCGCGGCGTCGCTGTTTCCCTGACACCTGAAACCCGGCGCCTGATTACAAGTGCCCCAACTCGCGACCCAATACCCGGAATTCTTCGCCGCTGAGGAATAGCTCCGCCACTGTAGCCTCGTACCCTTGCTCCAGTGTGCGACGCAGATGCAGGGCGGCGATATCCGCTAGTTGTTGGTCGGTGAGGTTCTTGCCATCGCGTTCTCGCAACTCGGCGAGCGTCGCACAGGAAATGGCAACGGTGGCCTTCTCGCCGTCCAGCAAGAAGACTGCGTCCATGGTGTCACTATGCCGCGTGGCGATGGCTGGGTAAAGGTGAACAAAATGGACTTTGACCGGCGCTTGCAAGCCTTTCGCGGCGACTTCAAACGGTGTCACGATATAGCTCATCGTTCCTGACTCTCGACTTTGCTGCGGTCTGGCGTTGATGATTTCCAACTGGGCTACGTATTATAACGCATATAGGTTTGCCGCGGTTGGTTGTCCCCGCGCGGCGGGTCCTTTGCTGGTCGTCCGTTCTCCGTGGTCCGTAGTCAGTTGGCAGTCTTGAACACTGCACAGTGAAATGGCCTGCCGGCCACCGCATCGAGAGTGGGCAGTAAGCAGTGTGCAACTCCAAATTCATAATTCTGAATTCAGCAGTGCCCCTGGCACCTGAAACCTGTCACCTGCTCTTCCGCTTACCGCCTTCTGAATTCTGTTTTCCGGGGGCCGCCGGGATGAGAAGCTAAGCTGGAGAAACTATGCGGGAACGTTTTAAGGCGAGGTTGTGGGGTGTATACTCGCAGCCGCCGGATATCAAGGCGAGAGCGGGAGGAGCAGCGGTGCGGCAAAGGCGTCATGGAATCGAGCCCGGAGGAAAGTCATGAGGACTCGCCATTTCCTCAGCTTTGCCAGCAAGGTTACGGCAGCGCATATCATCACCTATTTCATCGCGGGGGCAATCGCCTACCCGCTTCTCACCCAGCAGTTCTACGTCGGTCCCAACCCCATCTTCAAGGTCTTCATCCGTACGGAGGCGGAGCCGGAGCTGTGGGTGCATGCAACGACTTGGTTTCTCCCTGCCCAGTTTCTGCGGGGTTTCCTGATGGCCGCGGCGCTTTATCCTTTCTTCAACACGCTGATGAGCTGGTCATTCAAGAAGCGCTTCCTTTCTATTTCCGGGTTGTACGTTGTGCTGGGATTTTGGGCGGCAGCAGTGGCCGCGCCCGGGACAATTGAAGGCATGGTGTACATGCGACCTGTCTTCACTCCGGTCGTGCACCTGAAGGTTCAGCCGGAGATCATCTTGCAGGGATTGGCCTTGGGCGCAATAGTAGCATTTTGGATGGGCCCACCGCCACTGGACCGCGCTCCCGGGAGATGAATCTAACGGGATGCTGAAAGAAACAGCAATGAACAAGGCTAGTGAAGCCCCCGAGACGCAAATGGAAGCGAAGTGGACGATCCGGCTAGCGCGGATCGCAGAGTGGTTTGCATTAGGGCTGGTGGTGGCTGGACTGGTTCACCTGTTGTTCATCCGGCCATGGTATCTCAACTGGGGGGCGACGGGCGAGGAGATCACCCGGACATGGCCGGGCGATGAACTCGCGCCTCAGCCCGTAAGCCTGGCCACGCGGGCTTTGACGATTAATGCGCCAGTCACCGAGGTGTGGCCATGGATAGTGCAGATCGGCCAGGACCGTGGGGGATGCTACAGCTACACGTGGATCGAGAATTTGTTCTTCGCTGACATGCATAATACGGACCGGATTCACCCGGAGTGGCAGACGCGCGAGGTCGGCGACACGATTTGGTTAGCTCGAAAAGACCGGTACGACGGACGAGGACGCGTGGTGGTCGCGGCACTCGATCCCAATCGCGCCATGGTCCTTGCCTCGCCCAGCGACGCGGAGAGAATCTCCACGGGTGGACGCGCCAAAGGTGGAACCTGGACATTCATCCTCGAACCAATTGACAACCACTCCACCCGGCTGATCCTCCGCTCGCGAGGTGCCCAGGACGAGAGCTTCGCCGCCATGCTCTTGGTGCGTCTGGTGTTTGACCCCGTCCACTTCATCATGGAACGTAAGATGATGCTGGGTATAAAGCAGCGAGCCGAGGGGACCAACCGCGCAACGAATCCGTGACAAAAGCAGCCTTCAGCCGTCAGCTATCAGCGAGTAGATTCTTACCGGTAATCTCTGTGCAGGTTGTCGCACACATCCTGTGGCATTGCCCTTTTCGACTTTCGACTTTCCACTTTCGACTGCCTCGGGAGGGCAAAGCCTTCTACTGGCAAGTTCTTTCTTGCCGGGGGGTTAGCTTCCAAAGAGTCAGCAAAGATTCCGGTCCAATTTGTCCCAAAAATTGTTTGAGGCAAGCAACTTCCCAGGCGGATTTTACGTCTATATAGGTAACTCAACTCTAATGACTACCTGGGGAAGCGGGTAGCTCAAGGCAACTTGGATTACCTGCTTCCTCCTTCCTTTCACAACGAATAGGCGTAACTCCTCAGATAGCCTTCACCCTGGGACTAAGAAGCTGGGAGAAAATCGCTTCAATTCAAGTGAGGGTAGATCGAATTTCGGCATCAGGTCTTTCTTGGCCTGGTCCGGTCTTGGCGGACGTCCGGTGCAAAATCTCCTACCGGGCTGGCATGCGTCCCTTTAACTGATTCTTGAGGAGCTGGATCTGTTGAGGGGAGATTGCAACCTCTCCTTGCAGCATCATACCCAGGCGACCGGAATTTTCATCCTCAAACTGGGCTTTATCAATCATAGCGATGTTCTGGACAGCCGGTGGGAGCGTCAGACTGCGATCTGTCCCCTTCTGCATTGCAGACAGCAGCGCTTGGGTAAGCTTCTCGCGCACCATCGCCTCGATTGGACCCGACTTGAGCAGCTCCCCGAGGGACCCGTCTGCCTGTATGGACTCGACTTCTGGCACGAGCTGCAAAGTCTTTCTGTCCTCAACAGTGGGGGTGAATTTCATCTGAATTATCCCGTTTCCCCCAACTAACTTCTTGGTCATGCGCTTGCCAAAAGCTTTGACGCACGTGTAACGCTCATAATGCAGTTGAACAACTGCTCGCCCGGCCTGACCGGCCGGCATCAGCGTAGCGTGTTCAATTGCGATATGATCTCCACAGGGATCATCCTTATCCAGTTGGGTCCGCAGCAGACCAGTTATGTTCTGCTGAAGGTCCGAGAGGTCAGCATCCAACTCCAGTTTGAGGACGTACTGGTCGTGGCCCTTTGAACCTACCGAAACAACTCCCGAAGCGCCAATCGTGACTGGCTGCTTCTCAATGTTCAATGAGATTCTCTGGGGTGGAATCCTAAAGGTAAAATCTTCGTTTCTCGCTGGGGCCGATAACCCTTGAACGACAAGGGCCAAAGAAAGAACTGCGGAACCAAGGACTCTAGGTACCATCGAGCCTCCCCATACCATGCTGGCCAAAACTGTGCCAAACACCTGAACAGCCTTCAGAAACAAACCTGCCTGCATCACACTCGGTTAAGGGAATCTCACCCTGCCGCGCCTTATGGGTAGTATTGCGTCCGTGCGGCCCAGAAGTTCCATAAGTTGACGCTCGAATCTCTCCACGATGAGGGACCAGGTAGCCATTCCACCCCACTTAGGCCACCCGTCTGGCTCTGTTGACTTTTTATTGCACCCAGGTTCGAGCTACTGCCGCGAGAGATTGCAGGTGAAGTCCTTCGATGCGCCGCCGGTCAATGTTGACTCCTCCGGCGTAAATGGCATGGCTGTGCTCCGCCCGCCAGCGGAGCTGACTCAAACATGGAGAGAAGAAACTGGTGCCACTTGCGCGGCTGACGCCGCTTGAAGGCGAATGTCCCACCGCCCCGATGGGTTGGGTCCTTCGCGCTAAAGAACATTCTTGCTGAAGTAGTGGGCGACCTTGTGACCGGCTCGCTCCGTGTAGTAAACGGTTACCTTGCCGGATTTCTCCGCTCCTTCAGAAATGTCTTTACCCGCATCTTCCGCGGCGTGGTCGCTTAAGCGAAAGGCCGTCTCGGTTCCGTCTTCCGTCTTGATGGCAACTGTTTTTGTGCCTCGATCGAGGTGGGTGACGGTGCCCTCGACGGTCTTCAGGCCGCCCTCGCCAACATGATCAATCTCTTCGGCGGTCTCTTCGCTTCCCTTGGCAGTATAGTGCACAACCACGTCACTGCCTTCCTTTAACCCGTGGAATGAATCTTTCGCTGCCGCTCCCGCCATCTCAGTGCCGTGAACCGCAGTCCGCCCCACAAAATGAAAAGTGTGTTCAGTGCCATCTTCCGCCTTCACCACTACGGTCTTGGCCGTGTGATCGATCTTCTCAACCTTGCCCTTGACCGCAGTTACAGCGAAGGTAGTGGAACAAAACAGCAGGAACAGAACACTAAGAACCAGCAATTTCTTCATCTTTTCCCTCCTTCAGGTGGCTTGAATACATCCGGAGCGAACCCATCCAGACTACCCGGTCGCGTCCAGCGGTTGGAGCGCCCATGCCTCGCAAGTGAGACGAGTACCGGAAATTCTGTTTTCATTTTTCGCCCAACAGCTAGATTATACCCGGCTGCCTCTGAGTGCAAGATCGAGTCTGGCCCACAGAGCGGGAATGTCCCGCGATCCTTCACAACATGTTTGCGAAAAGCCGCCGCGCGTCGTCACGGCGGCACTCTCTGGCAAGAGCAGCGAACGATATTTCATGAACGGTGAGGCTCGGCCTTACGAGGCCTTCATGAGCAGCTTGCCGGCCAGGCCCCTCTCCCGTATCTTCCTGAGCAGCATTTCCTGAACTTCTTTATCTTCGCCCAGTTCTGCCATCAGGCTGTCAGCCTCCTGTCCATGCATTGCTGTCACAACAGCGGGGTACTCTATGGGCAGCGGTAGCGAGCAGATCTCCTGAATCAGGCGCAACAGGGTTTGCTCGTTTTGCTGTTCCTCCAGGAGGGTCGTGCCCGTGCGGCGTGCCTGGGAAAGGAGGACATCCCGGCAGGTCTGAATAAGTACGGGGTCCTCGGCGTAGGCGTGCCCACCTCGCACCCTGAGGATCCTGGAAATCAATATAGCCGGCCGGACGCTGGCGCTGCTGGTCTTGAGCCCTGCATCGCGGAAGGCCCGGACCAGGGCGACAATCCTCTTGACCTCCGCCACAGGCAGTCCGGAGTGTGTCTGGGTGATGCCCGCCTCGGTATCCTGGTCGAACCCGCCCAGGATGATCGTGACCATTCGATCCAGGAGGGCATCTTGGGCGCCGTGGACCCCCGCATAGTCGGCGGGATTGCTGGTGAAGATGATTCGGAAATCGGGGTGAACGGCGATATGCTCGCCGCGCAGAGGCAGCACCCGCTCCTCCAGGACTGAAAGTAGCACATTGTTGGCCTCGGGGCGTGAACGTGTGAATTCGTCATAGACCACGGTGTAGCCTTTCTGGCAGGCCTCGGTGAGGGCCCTCCCCACCCACAGGGGCTTGGCCTCCTCCTCCACCTTAAGCACGGTGTGAACGTACTCGTCGTGCGTATAACTTCGCTTGTAGCCGCTTTCCTTGCCCACCAGGTCCGCGGTGCCCATCTGGTCATCCCCATGGATAAGCAGCACCGGACGGCCTAGCTGGTGGGCCACGTGGAGGGCGATGGTGGTCTTTCCGCTCCCTGCCGGACCAGAGAGGTGAACGTGTAAACCATCCTGGAGATAGAGCAGAGTGCGGTCTGCCAAGTCTTTGACAAAGGGCGTCTCCACAAAGTCCGCGGGTGGAGGCGTTCCAACCCCAGATCGCTGTGCCGATGGATTACCCTCCGCCTGAGGAGGACTGGGAGTATAGGTGAACTCTTGCTTACAGAAGGGGCATGAGTAGCGGCGCTGGCGCCCCGATTCCACCTGCACTTCTCGATGGCACCATGGGCAGGCCTCTTTCAGCTTATCCATCTGTCGCCTCCTTTCTCAATGGCCTCCGGATGCTCTGCGCCAGGTCGCGAGAGAGGGAGCATAGCCGTAACTTCCGTGCCTTTGCCCGAAGCGCTATGGACGACACACTCTCCACCTACGGCGTCGGCGTAGTCTTGCATTGTTGCCATCCCCGGTCCACGAGGAGCGTTTTCCGCATCGAAGCCCTGGCCGTCGTCACGCACCTCAAGACGTAACCAGCCTTCCCGAGATGCGTCCAATCCTACGCGGACCTTGCCGGCCTTAGCATGTTTGACTGCGTTGGTCAGGGCTTCTTCGGCGATGCGGTACGCTGCCAGCTTCACCGGCTCTGGAACCGAATTCCGGTCAGCCTTCTCCCGTCTCACTAGCTCTTCATCCAGCTTTACCTCGACAGCCGGGCCCGCTTTAACCTGACCACCAAAGGACTGAAAGGTCGGGACGAGCCCCTGGCTGAGAGTTGAAGGGTAGAGTTGACGGCTGAGAACTCCTATTTGCTGCTCGATCACTTGGTTCAGGCCGTCGATCGATTCGGTTAGAAGCCGGGTTGTTTCCGACGCGGAGCTTGTACCTTTCAGAAGCTGTTGCAGGTGGCATTTCAGGATTAAAAGCCTTTCCTGCACGCCCTCATGCAATTGCGCAGCGATGTCCCGGCGAACGCGCTCTTGCGCCTCCATAAGCCGCTGTCGCGAGCACTGCAACTCCTCCGCCCTGGCGACCGCGACCCCCTGCCGTAGCAGCGCCTCCTCCGTGGCCTTGCGCACAATGGCATAGCGCATGCAGCGCCCTAGCAGCTTGCTATCCACTTGTCCCTTAACCAGATAGTCCTGCGCGCCCCCCTTGAGCGCCTCAACCGCCAGCGCTTCGTCTTGAAAGCCTGTGAGCACTACAATGGGCACACCCGGCGCTTGCGCTCGCATTACGACGAGGGTGTCAAGGCCATGACTGTCCGGCAGCCCCAGGTCCAGCAGAACCACGTTGCAGGCCTCTTCCCAAAGGTACTCCAGCGCCTCGCTAAGCCGCCGCACGTGGGTCATCTGAAACTGCTCAGGCAGCGCTTCCTCTAAGCCCTCGTACAGCAGGCGGGCATCTCCCAGGTTGTCTTCAACCAGCAATACTTTAATAGGTTCAGATGACATAGCCTCCCCCTATTGCGGCGGCAGTTTCACTATAGTGAACCAGAATTCCTCGATGGCTTTGACTACCGCGCTGAACTGGTCCAGATTAACCGGCTTTGTGATGTAGCAGTTCGCATGCAGGTCATACGTTTTGAGGATGTCCTGTTCGGCGCTCGAGGTGGTCAGGACGACCACGGGTGTGCGTCTCAACTGCTCATCTGTTTTGATTTCCGCCAGCACCTCACGCCCGTCTTTCTTCGGCAGGTTCAGGTCCAGCAGGATGAGGTCCGGACGGGTTGCGTTGACGTACTTGCCTTCGCGGCGCAGATACGCCATGGCCTCTACCCCGTCGTTTACCACGCTCATATGGTTGAGCAGCTTGGAGTCCTTCAAGGTTTCCCGCGTCAGGCCTACGTCACCGAGGTTATCCTCCACCAGGAGAATCTCAACAGGCCTGCCAGACGATGCAATGCTCATAGTCCGTCACCTCCTATGGGGATTGTGAAGTAAAACGTGGAGCCTGCCCCGGGTTTTGACTCCACCCAGATGCGCCCCCCGCGACGCTCCACGATCTTCTTGCAGATGGCCAGGCCGATGCCTGTGCCGGCGTACTCTTCCCGAGTGTGGAGGCGCTGGAATATAACGAAGATGCGCTCGGCATATTGGGGCTCGATGCCGATGCCGTTATCGCGAACGGAAAAGACCCATTCACTTCCCTTTTGCTCAGCCGAGACATGAATGCAGGGCAGCTTCTCAACGTGGAACTTGATGGCGTTGCCGATCAGGTTCTGCAACAACTGTACCAGTTGCAAGTCGTCGGCCATTACGGTCGGTAGCGGGTCGTAGGTCACCAGCGCGCCACTCTTATCAATCGTCGCCTTCAGATTGGCGAGCGCCTGCCCGAGGACGGCCGTGCAATCGGTAGCTTGGATTGCCTTAGCACGCGTACCCACACGGGAATAAGCCAACAGGTCGTTGATCAGCCTCTGCATCCTGTTGGCCCCATCCACGGCGTAAGCGATGAACTCGTCGGCGGAGGCGTCCAGCCGGCCCTGGTATCGCCGCGCCAGGAGCTGAGTGTAGCTCGACACCATGCGCAGTGGCTCTTGCAGATCATGCGAAGCGACGTAGGCGAACTGCTCCAGTTCCTGGTTGGAACGCTCCAGGTCGGCTAAGGTGAGTCTTAGTTTTTCCTCCGCCTGCTTGCGCTCGGTGACGTTTTCGTAAGTTCCTATGACCCCGACCACCTTGCCTTCTCGGTCTCGCAGCGGCATTTTGCTGGTGCGGAGCCACAACAGACCTCCATCCGGCCTGCTTTGTGTTTCGTCGAAATTTAGCCGGGGCGTCGCGTGCTCCATCACCAGCTTGTCATCGGCGCGGTAATGTTCAGCCGTATCTCTACATGCAAGCGCATAATCGTCCTTGCCAATGATCTCTACCGGGTCTTTCAACCCTGCGTCAATCGCGAAGGCCTTGTTACAGCCTAAATACGAGAAGTTCCTGTCTTTCCAGAAGACGCGTTGGGGAATTGTATCCAGGATGGATTGAAGCATCTGCCGCGATTGGTACAGTTCTTCTTCCGCTCGCTTGCGCTCGGTGACGTCCTGAATGACGCCAAGAACCGCAGTACGTCCGCGAAAATGCAGAGCGTGGACATCAGCTTCCACGTCAACGACTCGTCCGTCTTTAATTCTGTGACGCCCCTGACCGCGATCTCGTGGCTGGGTGCGAAGCGCCATCATTTGGGAGAGAATGCCGGGGATGGCTTCTGGCGGCAGGAGGTCCGTGACCCGCATCTTTAGGAGCTCGTCGCGGGAGTAGCCGGAATGGGAGACGGCAGCGTCATTCACCTCGAGGTACTGAAGCGTCTCCAGATCCCAAAGGAAGGTAGGCAAGGGGGTCGAAACGAACAGCGAGCGAAATTGCTCTTCCGCCTCGCGCAAAGCTCGCTCGGCGCGCTTGCGCTCGGTGATGTCACGAAAATACCAGATCCTCCCGTAGTACTTCCCATCAGATCCATGCATCGGCGCTGAGTAGCGGTCCAGGGTTCGCCCGTCTCGCAGGGCGACTTCCTCCTGGCTTGTTTCGTCAGGACTCGCATAGACGCACTTCACCCTCTGAAGGAACTCCTGCGGAGCTGACACCTTGCCAAGAACTGACTCTAACGCACGCTCGTCAGATCCCAACTCAACCACCGCAGGAGGGATCTCCCAAATGTCAACAAACCGCTTGTTGTTCGATAGGATTTCTCCGTCCCTCCCAACCACGAGGATTCCATCAATGGACGTCTCCATCTGCGTGGATAGAATGGCGTTTTGGAAGCTCCGTTCCTCCTCTGCCCGCTTGCGGTCCGTAACATCTTGCTTCATGGCAATGAAGTTCCTAATCGTTCCAGCTTCGTCCAAAACAGGCGTAATCGTCATTTCTTCGACATACGTCGTGCCATCTTTGCGGCGGTTGGTTAGTTCGCCGTGCCACACTTTCCCGGCCACGATCGTGCTCCAGAGGTTTCTGTAAAAAGGCTGATCATGCTTGCCAGACTTCAAAACGCGGGGGTTCTGACCTAGCGCTTCTTCAGCCGTATACCCGGTAAGGGCCGTAAAACCTGGATTGACCCAGAGGATTGTGCCTTCCGGGTTAGTAATAACGATTCCGAGGGCCGCAGCTTCGAGCGCCGCGGACTGGAGACGCAGCTTCTCTTCCGCCTGCTTCGCGTCGGTGACGTCTTCGGCGATTCCGACCAGCCGACAAAACTTTCCCCCGGCGTCGCGTACGGGGAAGGCTCGCGCTTTGATGTGCCGGACGGACCCGTCCGGCCGCACGACCCGGTATTCCCCGCTGCATGGCTCACCCCGAAAGGACCCGATGAAGAGGTTGACGGCCTGCTCACGATCATCGGGATGAATGGCATCGATCCAGGCGTCCGGGCGCTCGTAGGCCTCCTGGCGAGGTCGACCCCAGATTTCTTCGTAAGCCGGGCTGAGGTAAGTCAGTCGCGCCGGCTCGGGCTCGCCAATAAAGAAGACCTCGCGAAGGTTCTCCGCCAACTGCCGAAACTGCTCTTCACTGTTGCGCAGGCTCTCCTCGGCGCACTCGCGCTCGGTGATTTCTGCTTCAAGTGCTTCATTGGCTTTTTTGAGTTTGGTGGTGCGCTCTTCTACCAGCTCCGCGAGGTGTGCGCGGTGTTTTTTCAATTCCGCATCCGCTCGCTTGCGCTCGGTGATGTCTGTACAGGTGCCAACCCACTCCCGAATACTGCCGTCGGCGTCGAGCACAGGGATGCCACGAGCGAAAAAGAGCCGATAGCTACCATCGTATTTGCGCACGCGGAATTCGTTTTCGTAAGGACCTTTCACTTCCACCGCTTTTTTCCACACCTGTGCCGTTCCCTCACGGTCATCCGGGTGAACTGCTTCAATCCATCCCCATCCTTTAATCGCTTCTATGCTTTGGCCCGTATGCTCCCTCCAGCGTGGCATATCCACAACGACCTCTCCGCCGGCGTTTGTGGTCCACACCACTTGCGTAGTCGCCATCATGAATGCCCCGTAGCGCTCCTCGCGCATCCGCAGTTCTTCCTCCGCCCTCTTGTGCTCGGTGATGTCCCGCACGATCCCCCAAATCTCCACGGGCTGCCCCTGTTCGTTCTTTATGAGCCAAACTCGGATACTGATGGGGAATGCCTTCCCGTCCTTTCTGACATACTCCTTCTCATATTCGTCAGAATACCCTCTCGCCAAGATCTGGTTCCTGATGATATCTGCGTCGCTTTCATGCCACTTGCTCGGCGTCACCTGCTGATGGGTCAACCTTCTGAGTTCGTCTTTTGAGTAGCCGAGCATATCCAGATAAGCCTGGTTAGCATCCTGAATATGCCCGTTCATATCAGTGGAAATGATCCCATCCACACTGGACTCATACAGAGTCCGATACCTCTCTTCAGATTTCCGTAGGGCTTCCTCCACCCGCGCGTTCTCCAGGCAGACGGCTGTTTGGCTGGCAAACGCGGTCACGGCGGGGACTTCGGCCTCAGTCAGGCCGTTCCCCACGATGAGCAGTACGCCGTGCGGTTCGCCGCCGACCGTCAACCGCGCGGCGATGCCCTGCTCCATCCTTAGCAAGGCCGCCAACCGGCTGCCTAGCGGCGCCAGCGGCCCGGGCAAACCCTCAACCACGATCTCGGCGGTCCTATTCCGGTCAGTAAAGATGGTCTGTCCTTCAGCCATAATCCTCTGGTAGAACCCGCCCGGCGTCATCGGCAGGCGGTAGTCCTGGATCGCGATCCCAGTAAGTTCCGCGACCGACTGGAGCAAAGCCGGTTCGAAGGTCGTATGGGAGATGGTGAGGCTCGCCCGGTCCTGCGTCAGGCTGAAGACTACGACATTGAAGCCCAGCCGAACCACCTCCTCGCTGACTGTGCGGAAGACCTCCTCGGCAGTGCGGGCGCGCTGCACGGCCTGGGCGGCCCGGCTGAAGGCTAGCAGCAGGCGCTGGGCGCGGTCGGCCTCATCCCGGGAGCGGCGCAACTCTTCCTTCATCCTCTCGTAGTCGGGAGTCCTCTCACTAGATTCGGGATGATTGACTCCGACAGTGCTCTTGCTGGTGCGTTCGTCCATGGCAGGTGTGGTGCCCGCTCCAGGGCTCCAAATCCATATAAGTCTGGTGGAGCTTACAGCGTTATCGCTAAGCCTCTAAGTAACCCCACCGCCGGCAAGGATAGGCATGCCGGGTGTCCTTCATGTGAAGAACCAACTGACTGTCAATAAAGAACTTATCTCAGAGTTGGGGTAGGAATACGGTGCTCAGTTGCCGGTCGCGAATCGGGGCACACACCGACCCGCTCCTAAACGCCAAGCTCCTAAGAAAAGGTCCCAACTCCTCTGCTTTCAGCGTAATCAAAAGGACAGTACGAAGGTTGCGCACAGCTTCCTCCCGCAGCGGAAACACCTTCAGGTTTCTGCTTGCAATCACCAACAGGCATTTGCCGTTCCAAATGGGTTCTGTCCGAAGGTGTCTGCTATTCGAGTGATTTATGGAAGCGCAGGACGCTGATCGTGAGCAGGAAAATAGCGATGCTCGCCAGGGCGGCTACCTCCGGCCAGAGCACGTCGAAACCAGCCCCTTTCAAGTACACACCACGCAGAAGCACCATGATGTGGAGCAGTGGGTTGGCGTAACATATCTTCTGAAGCAGGGGTGGCATGCTGGCGATGGGGGTGCCAAAGCCGGAGAGTGTGATCATCGGCATGGTGAAGAAAAAGGAGAGGATCATGGCTTGCTGCTGGTTCGCCGAGACCGTCGAAAGAAACAACCCCAATCCAAGACCCGCAAGGATGAAGGTTACCAACCCGACCGCCAGCACCCCCAGGCTTCCCCGGAAGGGCACCCCGAACCAAAATGTTCCCACCAAGGCAATGAGCGTGGCGTCCACGCAGCCGACCAGGAAGAAGGGAATGGTTTTTCCCAGGATGAATTCCCAGCGGCGAATAGGCGTGACCATGACCTGCTCGAGCGTGCCAATCTCGCGCTCACGCACAATCGCGAAGGCGGTGAGCATCATGACCAGGATCAACAGGACGTTGCCGATGACCCCGGGAACGAAATACCACCGGCTTTCCAGCCCTTCGTTGAACCAGGGCCGCATTTCAAGATTCACTTGGGGCAGCGACGAAACCTGTTGGGGGGCCGTCCGCTGCATGCGGTCGAGTTGGTAGTCGCGGCTAAACTGGGCGCCAATCTGGTTGAGATAGCCCAGCGCCACGAGGGCTGTGTTGGAGTTGGAACAATCCACCAGCACCTGCACGGTAGCCCCTTGGCCGTTGCGCAGGCGCTGGGCGAAGCCGGAATTGATTTCCATCGCTGCCAGGAAATCGCCGCGGTCAAGGCCTTCGCGGAGGTCTGCGCGCCGAACCGCATATTCGTGCAGGTGGAAATAATGGCTGGAGGAAAAGCGGGCCACCAGCTCGCGGCTCTCCTGCGTATTGTCCAAATCGAGCACGGACAGCGCCACGTTTTTTACATCCAGGGTGGCCGCGTAACCGAACACCAGCATTTGGATGAGTGGCGGACCAAAGAGCAGCCAGCGCATGCGCGGGTCCCGGAGCGTCTGGATGAACTCCTTCTTGACCATGTTGCCGATGCGTCGGAGTGAGGAGACAAATTTCATTCCAGCCTCTTTTGAAACGCGCGTGTGGCCCTGATGATCAGCAGCGCGGCAATTATCCCCAAGGCTACGATGTCTCCTGCCAAAAGCCGCACCGCCGTGCCCTTGAGAAAAACACTACGCAGGATGGAAACGTAATAGCGCGCCGGCATGATGCGCGTGATCCACTGCACGAAGACGGGCATCTGATCGATGGGAAAGATAAAACCGGAAAGAAGAAAGGTGGGCAACAGCGTTACCAGCAGAGCCAACTGGCTGGCCCCAAGCTGTGACTTGGCCGTGACCGAGAAAAAATACCCCAGTGACAACACCACGATCAGGAACAGCGCCGAGCAGGCAAACAACACCGTCCAGCTTCCCCGGAAGGGAACGCCAAACCACCAGACCGCGGCGCCGGCGCAGAGCGCGGTATCCATCATCCCGATGACAAAATAGGGAATCAGCTTTCCGACCTGAATTTCCATCTTGCCCACGGGTGTGGCGATGAGCTGTTCCATGGTGCCGCGCTCCCACTCCCGCGCGATAGTCAGCGAAGTCAGGAATGCGCCCACTACGGCCATCACCATGGCCACCACGCCGGGCACAATATTGGCCATGCTTTCCAGATCTTCATTGAACCATGTCCGTTGCTGGAAGGTGACGTTGGGGGTTACAGGCGGCAGGCCGTGGCGCTGCTGCCACTCGATCTGTATGTCTTGGGAGTAGGCTTGGACGATACTCAGAGCGTAGCTCATGCCGATGCTGGCGGTGTTGCTATCGCTGGCATCGAGCAGCGCTTGCACAGGGGCCTGCCCGCGGGAGTGAAGTTCTTCCGAAAATTGCGGCGGCACCACCAAGGCCACCGTACAGGCGCTCCGGTCAATCTGCCGGATAATGTCGGGATAATTTTCCGCGACATGGACAATCGTGAAATAGTCAGTGGCCTGGAAATGCTTCAGCAGATCTTGACTGGTTTGTGTCGCGTCGCGGTCGTATACGCAGAGGGGAATGTGCTTGACGTCCAGATTCACACCGTAGCCGTAAATGACAAGCTGCACCAGCGGCATGGCGAAAATAATCAGGAGGCTGCGCGGATCACGCCAGATCTGGATCACTTCCTTGCGCATCATGGCCAGGATGCGGCGCAGGCTCATGCGGCACTCCCCGGTTTGGATTCACGCCCGGCGGTCAGGGCGACGAAGACGTCTTCCAGGCTGGGTGGAATCTGCTCCAGCCGGCCGACGCGGACCTGCCCGGACTCCAGGGCGGCCCGGATTCCGGGCATGGCAGCCTGGGCGTCGGCGACCACCGCATGCAGACTGCTTCCAAAGACCGCCGCGTCCAGCACGCCCGGCGCTCGCCTCAGCGCTTCCAGTCCCGGCCCCAGCGGTTCGCATTCCACCAGCAGGAGTTGGCCTTTCATGGATCGAGTCTTCAGTTCTGTGGGCGTGCCCATGGCCACTATGCGCCCACGATCGATCAGCACCAGGCGATTGCAGTATTCCGCTTCGTCCATGTAGTGTGTGGTGACGAACACCGTGACGCCCTCACCCACCATCTGCTGAATCAATTCCCAAAATTGCCGGCGCGAGACGGGATCGACGCCCGAAGTGGGCTCGTCAAGAAAGACGATGGGGGGACGATGCAGCACCGCGCACCCCAGCGCCAACCGCTGTTTCCAGCCCACGGCCAGGGCGCGCGTGAGGGTTTGCTCGCGGCCTTCCAGTCCCGCCATGCGCAGCGCCCACGCCATGCGCTCCGGCAGTTCCTTGCCGGGTACGCTGTATAATCCCGCGAAAAACCGCAGGTTCTCAGCGACTTTCAGGTCGTTGTAGAGGGAAAATTTCTGCGACATGTAGCCAATCTGCTGGCGCACCCCCTCAGGCTCCTTGGCGACGTCCACCCCTGCCACTCGCGCCCGCCCGGAGGTGGGCAGGAGCAGTCCGCAAAGAATACGGATAGTGGTGGATTTTCCCGCGCCGTTAGGGCCCAGGAAACCGAAAATCTCGCCCCGTTGCGCCTGGAAGCTGACGCTGTCCACCGCGACGAAGCTTCCGAAGCGTTTGGTCAAGCCTTCCACCACCACGGATGGCTCGCTTCCATTCATAAAGCTTCCGTTCCCCCGCCAGACTCGGGCCTGCCCTCGACGGCCGATACAAACAAATCCTCTATGGTCGGCGCCACAGGCAGGATGGAATCGTAAGTGACGCCGGCCGATTCCAGCCGCGCGCGCAAATCCTCCAACCGGCGAGCCGCGACGTCCACGAACAAGTGGACGCGGTCGCCCACCAGCAACGCATCTCGCACGCCGGGGGCGCCCACCAACGCCGCGCGCACCTGCCCCGGCTGTGTGGCGTGCACCGCCAGAATCTCGCCCGGAAATCTCTTCTTGAGCTCCTCCGGCCGGTCGCAAAAAAGCATGCGGCCCTGGTGCAGCAGCCCTACGCGATGGCAGCGCTCCGCTTCATCGAGGTACGACGTGGAAATGAGAATCGCCACGCCCTCCGCCACCAATGAATAGAGAATGCGCCAGAAATCCCTCCGTGACACGGGATCGACTCCGTTGGTCGGCTCGTCGAGGAGGATCACCTTCGGGGTGTGAATCAGCGCACAGACCAAGCCAAGCTTTTGCTTCATCCCGCCCGAAAGATTCCCCGCCAGACGGCGCCGGAAATCGCTCAGGCCCGCGGCCGCCAGCAATTCTTGGGAGCGCCGCTCGCGCTGCTTGCGCACGACTCCAAATAAATCCGCGCAAAACCGGATGTTCTCGTCCACCGTGAGATCTTCGTAGAGGCCAAAGCGCTGCGACATGTAGCTGATTTGGAACTTGACGCCCTCCGGGTCGCGAACCACGTCGAAGCCGGACACCTGTGCCGATCCGGAATCCGTTGCCAGCACGCCCGCCAGCATCCGTAGCGCGGTGGTTTTACCGGCGCCGTCAGGACCGACCAACCCGAAGATTTCTCCTGCGTACACTTCAAAGCTGAGCCCGTCCACCGCACGCACTTCACCGAAGTGCTTACTCAGCGAGGAAACGATGATGGCAGGAGGGGTACTCATGGCGCGCTCACTTTTGTAGCGGCGATCCCGCAAGGCGCGATCGCCAGATGGCGGCATAAAGCCGCCTCTACGTCGAACTTTACCCGTACCGTTCGCTAATTCAGTTTAACAATGGCGTCTGCCGGCATTCCGGGTTTCAACTCCCGGTTCGGATTCTCCACATCCACTTTGACCCGGTAAACCAGCGTGACACGCTCTTTCTCCGTCTGCACGCTCTTGGGAGTGAATTCCGCCTCCGAAGAGATGAAGGAAATCCGCCCGTGGTAAATCCTCTCCGGATATGTGTCGGTGCGTACGTCAACCACCTGCCCCCAGTGCACTTTGCCGAGATCCGTCTCGGGCACGTATACCCGGACCCACAGATGGTCCAGGTCGGCAAGGGTCACGATGGGCGTGCCGGGGGAGACGACCTCTCCCAACTCCGCCTGCCGCACCAGCACCACTCCGTTGAAGGGCGCGCGCAGCACCGTGTACGTCAACCGGATGCGGGACATTTGCAGGTTCTGGTCTGCTTGGTGAACATTTGCACGGTCAACCGCCAGTTCTTCTTTGCGGGTTCCTTCCACGAGCTCGTTGTAGATTTGCTGCGCACGCTCATAGGTATCCTGCGCGCGGGTGACGTTGGTGGCGGCCAAGTCCCGCGTCTGCCCCGGGATTTCGTCCTTTTGGTAAAGCGCCTGGTAACGCGCGTAATCCTTCTTCTTCTGCTCGAGGTCAGCCTGCGCATCGAGCATCGCGAGCTTGGCGGCCTCGATATCTTGCGCCCGGCTGCCCGCCAAGCCGAGGGTCAGTTGCCGACTGCGCACGCCAATGGCAGATTCGTCCTGCGCCACCTGTTGCCGGTAGTCATCGCTATCGAGCCGCGCCAGCAAGTCGCCGGATTTCAGCGTCATGCCTTCCTCCACCGGCAGAGCGACGATGCGGCCGGTCACCTTGAAGCTGACCAGGCTCTCGTGCGCTTCAATGTTGCCGGAAAGATTCAGCACGTTTTCCAAGGCGGGCTTGCGGAACCACTGGGGATGCAGGTAGATCACTGCGCCCCCAATCGCCAATAGCAGCAGGAGCGGAATCACGCGTTTCATAGATTTTTACCTCTTCCTAGAAACTTCACCTCGCGGCCGATTCAGGGCCCGGCGAGGTATGTTTGGTAGATCTTTTCGGTTCCCCCCAGAGAGCGCACCAGCGCCATGACGGCATCGGCGTGCCGCGCCAAAGCCGTGATGCGGTCATCCTGCGCGCTGGCTAAGCTGGCTTGCGCGGTCACCACCTCGATGTTGTCCGTCACCCCGTTGCGAAAACGGTCTTGCGCCAGGCTCAACTCGCGCTCTGCCAGGTGGAGGGCTGCCTCGGTGACGGTCATTTGACTCTCGGTGGATTCCAAGTCCAGCAATGCCGTACGTAGTTCCTGCTCGATCTCCCGGCTCAGGTCGTCAATCTGCGCGTTCAGGCGTTTCAACTGGCTTTGGAGTTCCGTCTTCTCTCCCGCGCGGTCCCGGTCAAATAAGGTGACCGTGAGCGTGCCCTGAATCTCGCCGGTACCGGCCATGGAGCTGAACTGGCGCCCGATGGCTCCATAATCGCCGTTAACCGACAGGGTGGGGAAATAGCGCGCCCGCGAAGCCTTGAGCTGCTCGACGAGTGACTCTCGCTGCTTGAAAAGAGCGGCGTAGTCGGATCGCGCCTCGAGGGCGGTGTGAAGCGCCTGGCCTGCGTCCGCCGTTTCCACGTGATGGAATTTCAAGGGTTCGGCCAATTCCAGCGCTGTGCCGGGGCTGAGTCCGAGGAAATGCGCTAGAACGAGCAGGGAGGTCTGAAAAGTGTTGCGCGCCACCAACAGTGTCTGCTGGTCCCGCGCCAGTTGCACCTGGGCGCGCACCTCGTCCACCGCGGTTGCCAATCCCTCGGCGTGTTGGTCGCGGGCTAGTTTTTCCAGGGTTTGCGAAGTGGTCACGCGGCTTTGCGCCGCTTCCACCTCCGCGGCGGAAGCCTGGGAGTCAAGATAAAGACCTGCGGCTTGGCGGATCACCAAGTCGCGTGCGTCCTGATAATCGAGCTGGGCGGCCTCCTCCTGTTTTTCGCTGGCCTTCCAATTGTGGTAGGAGTGGCGGTCAATCAAAGATTGGCTCGCCGAGAGGCGGAAATCATAGTGCGCGAACGGTCCGACGACGGCAGGAATCGTGGGAAAGGTAATTCCCATGATGGGAGGAATCGAGGGGAAGGAAATTCCCATGGCGCGCAAATCGATATTCTCGCGGTTGGCTAGCGCGTCCCCGTTGACGTGCGGCAGCAAGGAAGCCCGCCGCCGCTCGCGCGTGCCTTCCAATTCCCCCACTTGCGCACTCGCCAAGCGCACGCTGAGGTTCTGCTTCAGCGCCAGACCAATAGCCTCCTGCAACGACAGCCGCCGCGGAGCGGTCTGCTGCGCCTGGACAGGCGTTCCGCCTGCAAACCACAACGTCACAAACAGCGTGACCCACAGTGCCCTCCACCGCATGGACCTTCTCCTTTGCTGCGCCGCCTCGATTAACTCGCGGCCTTCAATCCGGCTGCTTCCGCAAGCTGGCCAAAACGAACTCCAAGTGCACCCTACTGTATGCATCAAGGTCGAGCCGGTGCCGCTGGCCGTGAAGCAATCTCCACAGAATCGCCAGAACTCCCGGCGCCGCCAGAAGCTGGGGAAATTCCACAGCCGCGCTTTTCCGGAATTCGCCCGAGGCCATTCCATGCAACAGCGCCTGGCGCACCGCCCTCATTCCCGGGGCGATAATCTCGCGATGGTAAATTTCAGCAAGTTCAGGAAATCTGCCGCTCTCGGCAATCAGCAGGCGCATGATGGAGCGAACCTTTTCATTCCGCACCACCTGGGTATACATGCGCGACAGCAGCTCACGCAGCAACTGCTCCCCCGTCCCCTGGAAGCTTCCCGCTATGGCATCAAATTTCTTTTGCACCAGGCTCCGCACCACCGCTCGAAACAGCCGCTTCTTGTCCCGGAAATAGAGGTAGATCGTCCCCTTGGCGATTCCGGCCTGGCGCGCCACGTCGTCGATGCGGGCAGCCTCGTACCCATGGGCCGCGAAAACTTCGAAAGCGGCCGCCAGGATTTCCTCCTGACGGTGCAGCTTCAACTCCCGCCGGCGCGGGGAGGATTTGGCAGCCTTCAGTCGCCTGGAATTCATTCTCCTCATCGATCTCTCCATATAATGACTGAACAGTCAGTCATTATCCATCGATAGAAAGATAGCCGAGATGAAACACCTTGTCAACTCTTTCTTGCCGGGATTTTGTTCTTTCTTGCCATTGCCGAAAAGGAAGTGACCCTTGCCTGCGTAGGGGTGACAACGCCAAGTCGGGGGTGGAGTGCTTCAGCCCTGACGCGACGGGCTAAGGATGTAAGTGACTTCACCGGCTTTGATGGTCTTGGCGGCCGTGTTCAGCTCTCGAAAGAGCGGTTGATAGAACTTGATGTTGTTGTCGGGTACGCTCACCACCATAAAACCGAGCTTGCGCGCCGCGACGTTCTGCTGGTGGCACAGATTTTGGTCCAGAGTCACGAAAACGTCGAATTGGTTTGCCTCTGCCAAGGCCAGTAATTTGCCGTTGGTATCACCCTGCCACCCCATCTCATGCACCGTTTTTACCAGGTGATCGGGGAAGGCAGCTCTTACCTGTGGATTGACACATTCGTCGAGGAGGATGCGCATTCCACCAGATGTCCGGCAGCGAGATCGAGAAATAGCTCGGCCTGTTCACGGGTCACGGAGGGAGCGCCCTCGAGAAAATCATCGATGGTTTCCCCATGCTTCAAGTGATCGAGGAGCATTTGGACAGGCACCCGCGTCCCGGCAAAACAGGGGGCGCCACTCATGCGCTCCCGGTCGATCCACACTACCTGATCGAGCTGGGCTTTTTGCTCCACCGTCATACCTTCCAAATTAGCCGAAAACTTTTAGATATGCAAACATGAAAACGTAAACGAAGTATCGAGCCGGGTCCACGTCGAAGGGCCGCGTGACTTTGGGAATAAACCGGACAGCGAAGGCCCCTGGTCAGGTGAGAAACTGGCCCGAAACGGTCCGCCGTGGGCTTACACCCTCCTCAGAAAAGCCGCGTGGCTGCCGTGAAGCGCGGGACGCTCGACCAAATCGAATCCAGCGCGGATTGCCGCCTTCAGCTCGACTTCAAAATCCGCCTTCTTCACATGCCCGGCCGGCTCGGTAAAGAGCACCCCCGCACCCCGCTTCGAGGCCCTCGCGACTTCCGCGAAAAACGGTTCGACGGCCGGCAATTCATGCACCAGAAAGAATGCCAGGGTAAAGTCCACGGCGCCGGCGAGGTCCGCGATCCCCAGCGTGTCCGGGGTGGTCGAGCGCGCATTCACACGCGCCAGAAGCCCTGCCCGTGCGGCGCGGCGGCTTATCCTGGACAGCATGCGCGGCTGCACATCGACGGCCACCACCCGGCCGGAGGGGCCGACCATACGCGCGAGTTCGAGAGTGAAGAAGCCCATGCCCGGCCCCGGTTCGAGCACGGTCATGCCTTCTCGAACATAGGGGAGCAGCACCTTCTCCGGATCGTGCCAGAGCCGCCGCAACGGGCTGGCCAGCAAATAGCCTAACCACACTGGGCAAACGCGATGAGACATGGGTTTCTCCGTTGGAGTTCTTCCTTCATGAGTCAAGCCTTGGGCGCCGCCACTGAGGATCCAAAGGGGCCGCAGCCGCCGAGCATCCCGGCTCGGAATTTCTCACGTTCTTCGGGGGTCATCTGCTCCCAGCGCTCCAGCATGCGCTGGCGCCAGTGCATCGCGAAGCCCGGCCGGCCGCGAAACCCGCCGAAGAGGATCTTACACAGCACCAGGATGCCTAGGGCCTGCCAGTAGGTGATTACATGCAGACCGAAAATGGCCGGCATCAGCCGGTTCCATAGCAACATGACCACCAGGCCAAATACTGTTGCCGCCAAGGCAACGAACAACAATACTTTCAATCCTCTCAAAATCCAATGCCTTTTCATCGTTTTTTCCCTCACGCTTTCTTGAATTCGTCATAAATGGCCCGCAAGCGCCGCCGCAGATGAAGCACTGCGTAATGCTTGCGGGAGAGCAAGGTATTTACACTCAGTCCGGTAGCCACTGCCAGGTCGCGGAAGCTCCGGCCCTGGAGTTCATGAGCGACAAACACCTCGCGCTGTTCTTCCGGAAGCTCGTCCAACGCCGCGTCAAGTTCGTCGAGCAGCACCTCGCGCGCGTAGGCCGCCTCGGGACCGGCATCGGGCGAAGGGAGAAGGTCTTCCAAAAAAAGCTGCTCTCCGTCCTCCGCCTCCTTTGTGGCGTTGTCCCGCAATGGCTCGGCCCTTCGCTTACGGAAAAGGTCCGTGATGCGATTCCGGGCGACCCGGAACAGCCAGGCGCCCACTTGCTCGACAGGCCTCGTCAGCCGATAAGCCTGCACGAGTTCATAGAAGACTTCTTGCAGGATGTCTTCGGCGTCACTTTCGTCAACAACCTGCTTCCGGATGAAATTGCGCAGCCGGGACTGTTCCCTCGCGATTGCCGTCGAGATACGGTCGTTTTGCTCTTCGATCATCGCATCGATGCTGAGCGCGTCCATCATCCACTTCTGTAGACGGATCAGCGACGCCTATATTGTATTGGATTTTCGCTCTGTCCGGGCGCAGGCCGCTTTGGAGTGCGGCAGCTTGCTGCCGCTTTGGCTTGAGCCAGCTTGCTGGCGGGCGATGATGCTCTCGGTTGCAATCCCCGCGAGCAAGCTCGCGGGAAGGAAAGCGGCAGCAAGCTGCCGCACTCCAAAGCTCCAGAATGACCGCAGGGACGAGTTTTTCCGCAGCTTGTTCAGCCCCGCCCTGCCAGACCCGTAGTGAGAAATGGGGGCTACGGCCCGGAGGGCGAAAACAACTTATCCAGCAGCGCCGTTTGCAATTCTTCGGAGGGGTTAAAAGATACCGAGCCCGCGTAAGCGTACAGGCTCCTCAATAACTGCTTCGCCGCCGGCTGGTTGTCCGCCAGGCGCAGCAGATCCATGGTGCAGACCAAAAGGCTTCCTCCCCCTACGCGGGCCTCAAACAGATTACCCAGCTTGTTATTTCGAGCAAAGTTGTCAATAATCTCAACGATAGGCCGGAACGTCGCCGGCGTGTCATTCAGGTTGACACTGCGCGAATTCTGCAACAGCTCGTACCATTGCCAGTTGCTATAAAACTCCGTGGGAAACTGCGCCAACGCCGGATGCTTGGGATCGCACAGAATTCCCATAGTGTTCGGCTGCTGGGTCGGAAACCAAACCGGGCTCCAAAAAACCGGCAGAAAGCGGCCTGGCAGGGATTGCGAGGAGTTTACCACCTGAGGGAAGAGTATGACCTTCTTGCCGCTCGCGAGCGCCGCCCTGGTGGCATCGTCCCAGTTCCGGGCAATCACCACATCGGCGGGGGCTGAGGCTTCCGCATGCGCGGGATAGACCCAGATATCCCACTGGTTGGCAATGGCGGTTCCTTGGAGCGAAACCGTCACCGTCAGCTTCGCGGGGGCCGGGGCTTTGGCGAGGGAGGCGTTGATGCCGCCCAGGGACGTCAGTTTGCCCGTGGGGACGCTGCGCGCCGCCCACGAGCCCGAGGCAACTTCCCGGCCGCTTTCGTCGCGGAGAGTCCACACCGGCTGAGCCTTCGTCAGGTCCCGGGGGCCAAAGTGCGCGATCTCGGCTTCCGCCGCGAAAGTCTCGTCTCGAGTGAAGGTGCGTTTCTTCATGCGCAACAGCGGCACAGTAGCGCCGCAGTATCGCCGGTGCGCTTCCGGGGTGACGAAACCTTTCGAGTCCCAAAACGGATCGAGCGCCCCGATAAGCGCGGTCCCCTGACCGGGGTAGTCGTGCAGGTCGAGCAGTGAGAAGCCGGCGTGGCCCGGCGTACGCATCAGAATCTCGATTTCCTCCTTATAGAGCAGAACGGCATGGCGGCCGGTCGCCTGTACAAAACGAGGCGCCAGGTCCAGCAAGTGCTTCGCAGCCAAATCGTCGCGGACCAAGTCGAAGTTCTTTGCCGCGAGAACACCGGTGTATTTCTTGCTCTCATTGAAGTTTGGGTAGAACGTCCACTGGCCGATCTCGTGGCCGATAAGCGGCCGATCCTCCTTGGCGATATCTTCACGGAAATCAATGTCGGTGCCCGGCCCCTGCACGCCGCGCGGCCGGCCCCGTTCGGTAAATTGCCGGTTGGCGGTGATTTGCGCTGAGGACGCGGAAGAGTAAAGCCGGCGCGGATCTTCTTTAATCAGCATGTCCACCCAATGCGATAGCACCGCGTCCGAGCCCCCAAATTCGTTGCCCAGCGTCATCAAGCAGAAGGAGGGATGATTTCCGTAAGTGCGAATTATGCGCAGCAATTCCTGTTCCACGAAAGCATCGCGCTGTTGATCCTCACCCGCGGGAACATTCGCCTGGGGGCCTTCGGCTTGAATCATCACGCCCTCGAGGTCGGCAGCGGCGAAGGCGGCTTCCGGAGGGCACCAGGAGTGAAAACGGATGAAGTTGAGGCCGTATGATTTGATAATGCGATAGATGCGCTGCCAGGACGGTACGTCGGTGGGCGGATAGCCCGTCAGGGGAAAGATCGCGCATTCCAGCGTCCCCCGCAAGAACACTGGCCGATTGTTTATGGTGAATTGAGTACCGCGCGTGGCGAACTTACGCATACCGAAAGTGATCGTTTGCCGGTCAGCAAACGTCTGGTTTGTCGACTTCGCCGTCATCGACACCGTCAGCGCGTAGAGGGCTGGGGAAAACTCGTCCCACAGGCGCGGGTTCTCGCCCATGGGCAACTCTGCGCTTATGACCGTTCGCGGCTGGGTGGCCATGAACTTGACACTGAGGGGCGGAACCTTCCCGGCTCCCGCGGTGCCGGTGGCGCCGAGGATGACCTTGCCGCTTGCCGCCTTGCCCGTAATATTGGTGATGACCATGCGAACTTTTGCCAATTTGCGCTCGACATCGGGATATACCTGCACATCTGCGACGCAGACGGGGTCCTTGGCGCGCAGTTCCAGTTTGCCGATCAGCCCATTCCAGTTCGTCTGTGTTCCTGAATAGTTGATGGAAACGAAGCGGCCGAGATCGATCTTGCGGGTGTTGTCCACGCAGATCGTCAGCCGGTGCCTGCCCGGCGCCAAGTCGCTCCCCAGGTCGTAGACGTGCGGGGCAATCAGGCTGTCCTGCGTACCCAGCGACTTGTCATCCACCCAGACGGCCGTATCCCAGTGCGTACGTTCCAGGAAAAGCGAGACCTGCCTGCCCTTCCACGTCTCTGGGATCTCGACGTCCCGCTGGAACCAGGCCGGACCCTCGTACAGGTAGAGCCGGTAAAGCCCATCCAAGGTCGGCTTATTCGGGTTGGGCGTGCCCATTTTCGCTTCGTCGGTCGAGCCCGGAAGGGAAATCCGCTCCGGCAATTCATGATTGAAGAATTGCTTTTCGACACCCTCTTGGTTCGGATCGAGCGCAAACCGCCATTGGCCCGCCAGTGACACGGGCTCGGTCCATGCCGGGCCGCTCTGAGCCAAGCCGATACCGGTCGTTGTCCAAATCGCCAGACAGGTTCTTAAAATCGTGCCTAGGATTCGCACTTTCATCCCTCTAGTGTGCTCTAGCATCCAGTTCTTGACAATGGTCGCGGGGCACTGCCTGGCTGTAGGGGTACGGCTTGCCGTACCCTCTTGGTTCGGTGGCGCGACAAAAATGAAGCGGGTACGGCAAGCCGTACCCCTACAAACAGGGCGGCTGAGCCGCCGGTTACCGTGACCACATCCTGCTGATTGCTGCGCGCAAAATCAGGTGGACTTTGCACCACGAGAGCCGGAGGCTTGAATTGACCCGCTTTCTGCTGCTCCCGGTCGTCGTCCGCCAGGATTATACGCCAGACAATCTCGCCACGAATAGTATCCGTCCTTTTCATCTGTACATGAAGGTGGGTGAAGCGGTCTGGAGTGCGGCAGCTTGCTGCCGCTTTCTTAGGCCAGCTTGCTGGCCGTGCAGAGCGCACCGGAACGGGTTACGCGGCCACGCGCGAGCAAGCTCGCAGGAGAAAAGCGGCAGCAAGCTGCCGCACTCCAGAGCGCCTGCGGCGCTTTCCATCCGGCTTCTGTTTTCCTGGTGCCTAGAACTCCGTGGCCTCTGCGGCGAGTCTCCAATTGGGTTGCGGCCACCCGGCCGCGCTGCGTCTTCGACCTGCAGGTTGACAGGCCGTTTGAGTGGAAGTATTCTCGCTTCGCAGCGCCAAAAGTTACTTGGAGCGGGGCGTCATGAGCAAACCCTTTGCAGACCGTCGCTCGCCAACGGGCCTATTTTTTGGACAGTTGCCGCTACGACTGGCCGCCCGAGGTTTCGTGTTAGGCTGGCCGGAACCGGATATATCCAAGTCAGCCTGATTGTGAGCTCGACAGTCTCCGCGCGGGCTCTGCGCTGCGTTGCCGGTACAGGAGGTGCAACAGTGGCATACCTGAAACTACTACTCAACGGCGAGCCCGCTGCTGGCGCCATGGGAACACTCACGAAGTCGATCGGCCGGGTATGCGCGTTTGCCTTGCTCGCGCCGATGCTTGGCGCCCTTTTGTTCGTGGGACCCTCGGCGGCTCAGACCGTCGCGCCCAAGTACTCCGACTTCCCGAGCGAAACGCCAGCCAAGCTCGAGCCCGTTACAGCCAGCTTCGACTACGTCAAGCGCGATGTGATGATCCCCATGCGTGACGGCGTAAGCCTGCACACCGTCATCGTTGTCCCGAAGGGCGCCAAGCGCGCGCCGATCCTCTTGACGCGCACGCCCTACAACGCGGCGAACATGGCCAGCCACGCGGAAAGTTCCCACCTCGGCCCGATCCTGGAAGGCTACGACAACCTCACTGACGTCATCGTGGAAGGTGGCTACATCCGCGCCATCCAGGACGTACGCGGCAAGTACGGCTCGGAGGGCGACTACGTGATGAACCGCCCCCTGCACGGGCCGCAGAACCCGACCTCGGTCGATCACGCCACCGACACCTACGACACCATCGACTGGCTGGTGAAAAACGTTCCGGAATCGAACGGCAAGGTCGGCATCATCGGCATTTCCTACGACGGGTTTCTGCCTTTGATGGCGCTCATTAACCCTCACCCGGCGCTCAAAGTGTCCGTGCCCATGAACCCCATGGTCGACGGTTGGATGGGCGACGACTGGTTTCACTATGGCGCCTTCCGCCAGCAGAATTTGCCTTACGTCTACGAGCAGGAAGCGACGCGCTCCTCGGTGGCGAAGTGGTGGACGGGTTACTTCGACGACTATGACATGTACATGCAGGCCGGATCGGCGGGCGAGCTCGGGCGGCTGCACGGACTGGAACAGGCCGGCTTCTGGCGCAAGATCTTGGAGCATCCGAGCTACGACTCCTTCTGGCGCGATCAGGCCGTGGACCGGGTGCTGGCTGACCAGCCGCTGAAAGTGCCGGTGATGCTGGTGACCAGCTTCTGGGACCAGGAAGACATTTACGGCGGCATGGCCGTCTATAAAGCGATCAAGCCGAAAGACACCCGCAACGACAAGGTCTTCCTGGTGATGGGCCCCTGGAATCACGGCGGGGAGTCCGGTGACGGCAGTGCGCTCGGCCCCTTGCGGTTCAACAGCGACACCGGGCTCTACTTCCGCCGCGAGATCCTGCAACCGTTCCTCGACCAATACCTCAAGGATGACGCGCCCAAGGCCGACACCCCACCCGTGGTTATCTTTGAGACGGGAACGAATGCGTGGCGACGCCTGCCCGGCTGGCCGGCGGGTTGCGCGAGCGGCTGCACGATCCGCCCCACGCCGCTCTATCTCAATGCCGGGCTGAAGCTGAGGTTTGTACCGCCAAATCAAGGCGAGGCGGCGTTCGACGAATATGTCTCCGACCCCGCCAAACCCGTGCCCTACGTCGCGCGGCCCATTCGGCCCATGGGCTACGACCAGGATCACCCCTGGCCCCATTGGCTGGTGGAAGATCAGCGGGAAGCCTCCGGCCGCCCGGATGTGGCGGTGTTCGTCTCTGACGTCTTCACCGCGCCGATGAAGATCAGTGGGGAGCCGGTGGCCAATTTGGTCGCCTCCACCAGCGGCACGGACTCCGATTGGGTGGTCAAGGTGATCGATGTTTATCCCGACGAGGTAGCGGGCCAGCCGAAGCTGGGTGGCTATCAACTGATGGTGTCGGCCGATATCTTCCGCGGCCGCTATCGCGAGAGCCTGGAAACACCCAAACCCATTGCGCCTGACATCCCCCTGCTCTACCGCTTCGCCCTGCCCACGGCGAACCACGTCTTCCTGCCGGGCCACCGGATGATGGTGCAAATCCAGTCGAGTTGGTTCCCCCTCTACGACCGCAATCCGCAAACCTTCGTGCCTAATATCTTCTGGGCGAAGCCGAGCGATTACCGAAAGGCCACGCAGCGGATCTACCACGCCCCTGGCCAGGCGAGCTTCATTGAACTACCTCTGGTCACGACGCCTTGAGGCGGGGTGGTGGTGGAGAAAACGTCCTCGGCGCTTCCCATCCTTGATCCCCGCAGGGGATCGTTGGACTCCTCGGCACTTTCCACCTGGTTCCCCGGAGGGGATCGATAGAGTAGCCTGGGGCAACGCCCCCGGAATACGCGCCCCAAACAAGGTTCGACCCTGAAAGGGTCGAATCCGGGTAGCGTCACACCGGTCTTGCCTCCCGCGATTCAGCGTAATGCGGCCCCTTCAGGGTCGGGGAATGATCGCGGGGCTTTCCGGGTGCGTTGCCCCCGGCTACTATCTTGTGCCCTCGCAGGGCACGAAAAACCTACCCTTCAGTCTTACCCCTCGGCGCCCCGTTTCTGACATCACGGTTAGCCTTCTTCGATATGCATGCTCAAAGAGTCTGACCGCCCTCCCGTGAAATTGAATGGGAAACATCTCCCACAGAAACCTCCGTGGAACCGCTGCACTGCTGCTTGCTCATTGCTCCGCAGAGCGAGGGAGAAGGCGGAGCAACCGTGGCTTGTCCTGAGACGCCGCAACGCTAAGGGTGATAACGTCACCTATCTCGTAGAACTCGATCGCATGTTCGTCGGCAACGTCGATGATCCGCCCGACCCTGAATCCCAGGTCGGCCATACGAACCTGCGTCTCGGGCTTCTCTGCTTCGTGATTGATGACGAAAACGAATCCTTCCTTGCCATTTGTCCTGAGCGCCGCTTCGATGTCCGGATTGGACGAGTACACATGAGCATGCAGGCCCGCATCCTCAGTCAGGCTGTGCAAAAGCCTTCGCAATTGCTCCCTGGATGTCTCATCGTTGTCCTTCCAGGTCTGGAAGTAAGAGTCTTGCACGCAAAAGCCGAGCAGGAACACCTGCCCTTTTCCCACGCGCCGACGAACCAACGCTGGCTCACCCGAAACTGTCTTCAAGACCACCTCACTGCTGGTTGTCACACAGGGACGCGGACTAACCGCGCTGAAATTGAAATCAAGGCCAAATGCGGTGCCCCGCACCGTACGCCTGATGACCACCGATTCAGCGTCTGGCGAATCTGGAGGAAAGGCCCACTTGGGATTCTTGAGCGAGGGCACCCAGACTCCACTTCGCATGATGCGCTGCGTCATAGAGTCACGAACTCCGAACAGATCCTGCATGATGACGGAAGCATTTTTGTAGGTTTCCAGATTGGCAACACAGTCAGCGATGACCACGCCACCCCCCTGCACAAAAGACACGATGCGATGGGCCACTTCATCTGGAAGCAGCCTGACGTCGAAAAGAACCAGAACTTGGTATCCCCCGATTCGTTCGTCCTTCACCTGCTCTTCGTGTAGCACATCGAGTTCGCCAAAGGCGCGGAGGAACAGTTCGTAGGCAAGTCCGACATTCCAGTATTCCTCCTGAAGCTGTATATACTGCGTGCGAGGGAACAAGAAGCACGCTTTTGCCTTCACCTTTGGACACTCGAGCAGGCCGGGAGCGGCTTTCTGAATCGTGCGGAGCCCCTCGCCCAGCGATTCCCAATGCCTAGAGTCCTCGGGGATTTTGTATCCGCTGATGAGGAAATTAGCTCCTTGTGCAACCGCCGTCAGAGTCGTTTCCCTTTCAGCCCAGTATTGCGCCTTCAGTTCTGGCCCCATGAAGTCCCGAAACCACTCCCGGTTGAATGTACCGAACCAGAAACCAAAGTCCTTTCCATAGGTATAGGCCAGGTTTCGGATTTGGCCGAAGGCGTAATGCATCTGGCTGAGGCGCGGCTTGCACAGCTTGCCGCACTCCCCGTAGCGGAAGTCGAACATCATGTACGGGTAAATGTCGAAAACGAACGTATCGGCGAAATCCGCTCCCCAATGGAAGACATCGTCAACGGCAAGCTTCGAGTTTGACCTGACACCGGCGCCGAATGTGCTGTGGCTGTCGTGGGTCAGGATTACCTTAACGTGCGGATTGACCTCTTTGATGATCTTGTAAACCTGCCGCCAGCCCGCGGGAAATTCATCGGAACGAAAATTGATGACGTCCCGCCAGACCTTTGGGTCTCCGCGGGCCGATTCGATGTTGGGCGGCAACTCGTAACCAAAACGCCTCTTGAACTCCTGCCGGACTTCCTCCGTGTAGCCAAACGATTCCGGGCCGGCATGGAAGGGCTCATCCTGATAGCAGAACATGTTGTACGGACGCGGAACACCCTTGATTTCGGCGAGCGCGGCGACGGCTTTTTCCCGGACGGCCGGGGCGTATTGCGGTGAGTACACCGAAATTAGCGGCGGTGCATCACGGCCAAAGCCCTCCACTCCGCCCTCTGCGAACGAGGCGTTACAAGTCATATACATTCCGTGCGACTGGGCGTAGTTCATGGCCTCGCATGTGTCTGTGGGAGGCAGGTGGAACGGAAACTCGAGCCCCGTAAAGCCGTGCGCGATGACATCGTCGATTATGGCGCGCAAATCCCCCATTACGGGTGGCGGACCGACGGGGTTCCAGCCGCGGGTATCCGGCAACGGCGACAGTTGAACAGTAACCGGAAATGTCTTTTTCCCCAAAGTGCCCTGAGCCGCCTGATATCCCAACGGACACGCACTGCTCGCCGCCAGCCTGGTGCGAAGCGAAACCGCCAGCCCCGAGATCAATTTGATGAACCGCCTTCGTCCAAGCATTCCTGTCCTCCTGAGTTTACGAGATCTGTTCGATCGCCGCTGGGTTTGTCTTTCTGTTGAAGAGCGAATACCCCAGCACAGACTCTACTTTCCCATCTGCTTGGCCTTCTCCAGAACTACCGATCGGGCTTCTTCCATCATTAGGCGGACATCTTGATCCGTCAGAGGGATTTGGGTTATTCAACCAGAAGTTCCGTCTTCAGTTTTCGAATGACCGGTAGTATACGCGCGCGCGCCTCTGCATTCAATGTCCAGCCAAGCTTTTGTCAATCTCTCAAAGCGGCTTGCCGACACAGGTCGGAGGGCAAATGCAGATTCTTCGTCGTCCCGGAAAGATCGGGACTCTTCAGAATGACACGCTACCGGGCGATCGGGTGATTCAGAGGACCGGGTGTCGGAAGGGCAGACTTCGGATGGCAGGTGTTAGCTTTCGACCTTCAACTTTCGACCTTCGACCGCTGTTCAGGATTGGCGGAGATTCAGGCGAACTCGTAGAGCGGCACGTTGCGGCTGGGTGGAGGAGTGGCTTTGAGCAAACTTTCGATGCGGCGCACGGTTTCAGGCGTGAGCAGAACGTCGCCACAAACATTGCAGATCTCTGCGGGAACGTGGTCGATCACGATCACCTCACCCCGGTGTTTGACGGTGTGGACGACTGTCCGGGGTTCATAGACGCCGGGGCATCCGGCAATGGTGCATTTCATGGCTGGCTTTTCCTCTCCCGAGGCGTTAACCACTTCGGCGGCCGGCGCAAAACGCCGCGTCCCTGCCCATGGCTGCTCACCTTCATCCCCTTATGGGTGGACCGGGGTATGGGGAAGCGATTGGATTCGGTCCCCACTCCGTCGTTCAGGCCGCCTAAAGGTGAATCCTGACCAGACACAATCAGGCGGTTTCTCCCCCGAAGATCTTCACGCCAGCCCGTTGCGCTGCTTGCCGTAACTTCGCGTCGAGAGTAGCGAGCGGAACGCCGTGGCGGATCGAGAGTTCCAGATACGCGGCATCGTATGCCGAAAGCCCATTATCGCGCGCCAGGGGTAGAACGTTGCTGACGCTTTCCCTCACACTCTGCCCATCCTGAACAATTGCAAGTCCCTCGAGCAAAGCAACGAAACGCAGGATTTCCGGCTGCTTCAAACGCTTGCGGCGCTCGCCTGCCAGCATGGCGTTCGCGATTTCAAGTCCCCATACCGCCGGAACGACTATCGCTTGTCCTTGCAGGGCAACCAGGACTCCGTCAGCATACTCACTAGCTTCATCCGGGAAGCACCAAGCGAGCGCCACCGACGCATCGACAACCACGCCGCTCACAATCGCCGTCCTTCATTTACCATTTCGCGCACGCTCATGGTGCCGGGCTTCACACGCTTGCGCAAGGCTCGCATGCCCTCGACAATCTCCTCGTGCGTCAGCTTTGGCCTCGCCTCTCCGACAGGCACCAGCATCGCCGCCGGAACGCCGTGCCTTGTAATCGTAATCCTCTCGCCTCTCGCCACCCGATCGAGCAGAGCCGACAAGTGCGTCTTGGCGTCAAATGCGCCTATATTTTCCATGTGTCACCGCCAAACCAGTTTCAACTAGTTTACACTAACCTGGAACAACCTTTTCGTCAAGTTTCTGTCCGTCCTAAATCGTGCCAGGCCAATTCCCTGCCCCGGCGCTGGTAGTGACTCATTTTGCCTTTTCGGTGGATCGATCCAGTAGATTGTCGCGCATCGGGGACGCCGCGCTGGGGTGAGCAAGTAACCCCTCATCCGGCCTCCTCCGTCGGCCACCTTCCCCGATTTCTGGGGTCCGATGGACCCCATCGGGGTCCAGAAATCGGACTCCCCTGGGAGAGGGCTAACGCTCGCGGTCTCTGGCCCTCTCCAGGGGGTATAAGCGCTAGGATAACGATAAAGGGCACCCGAAAGCCCGCCTTGGCGGGCGGTCCCGCAGAGCGGGATGGCCCACGGCGAGCCAGCCGTGGGATGCTGACGGCACACGAGATTCGTCAGCCCCGGTAGGGGCGGCATCCGGCGGTCCTCAGGCAAAAAACATGGCACGCGTGCCTACGACCCGATGTCGCCCCTTGCGGGGCTCAACACCCCTTTTGCTACGTCCTTTCCCACGACTGACTCGCCGTGGGCCACATGATGTCGCCACTGCCGTGGCTCAGACTTCGCCCAGTCCGCTTATCCTAGCGCCTAGGTCTCCAAGGGGAGAGGGTGGACCGTGGCCGGCGCTGTCACCAGCCGGCACGGGACGGGCCTACCCCCGCCGGAGGGAAAGGGGCGAGCCGTGAACCACATCGGCTTCGGCCCGCAGGCGGGTGAGCGGTCGCGTCATTAAAACCCCGGAGTCATTGGCGTTAAACTGAGTCACTGCCCCTGCGCTGCGTCTCTTGACAACCGAGAAGAGATAGGCTAGTGTAGTAAGCGGATGGCGCAGGAGTCAGGTATCCGAAGAACAGCTTCCAGGCGCCAGGGGCTCAATCAGGATTCTAGATTCCGGGTTCAGGAGCCAGAAAAGCAGGAAACTGACGTTGAGAACTTGCAAACCGGCACGACAACGGCAACGAACACCTTTGCTTCCTTTAGACAAGATGTCGCTTAGGACAGGCTAAAGAAGAACATTGTAACTTCAAAAATGACGGAACGACGCGCGAATGTCATTGAAAATAAAGGACCGCTGTTGAAGACTCGGAAAAAAACGGGAATGTCATAGAAAACACGGGTACTTATCTGCTTAAAGCGGGAATATTAAAGAAAACACTGGTAGTTATAAGATCGCAGGCGGCTGTTACGGGGAAGAACGGAAACAACTGTTGACTGTTCAACTGTGACCTGATGGCTACGAAGGAGATCAAGCGCTTGGGACGGCCTTGCGCAGGACCTAACCCCATGGGCCAGGGTTTTTACGACATCGTTGCAGGAAATTTTCCTGGTGACCGCTCGCTTACTTGCATCGAGACGCCAGATGGACAGCGCTTCAGCTATTGCGACCTGGATGAACACTCCGCGCGCATAGCGAACCTGCTTGTCTCATGCGGAATTGTGCCGGGAGATCGTGTCGCGGTCCAAGTCGAGAAATCCCCGCAGTCGGTTTTCCTGTACCTCGCGTGCCTGCGCGCCGGCGCTATCTATCTCCCCCTAAACACCGCCTACACTCGCGAAGAGCTGGATTACTTCCTGGGTGACGCCCAACCGAAAGCGATGATCTGCCAGCCGGAGCGGTATGAAGAGATAGCAGAGATCTGTCGCCGACGGGACATCCTGCGCCTATTCAATCTCGGTCCTGGAGGAGAAGGCAGTTTGATTGAGAAAAGCCGTGCCATGTCACCGGCCTTCCGCACAGCGTCAAGACTTGGAGATGACATCGCGGCGCTTCTCTACAGCTCCGGAACAACAGGGAGACCCAAGGGCGCGATGCTGACCCATGGCAATCTTTCCGCCAACGCCGAGACGCTGGTGCAAGTGTGGGATTTTAATGACCAGGATGTGCTGTTGCACGCCTTGCCGATTTTTCATGTCCATGGCCTGTTTGTTGCCTTGCATTGCGCGCTGCTGAGCCGGGCGCGCCTGCTGTTCCTGCCGCGCTTCGAGGCCGCTCAGGTCTGCTCGCTGCTGCCGCGCGCCACCGTGTTCATGGGCGTGCCCACGTTCTACACCCGCCTGCTGGCATTGCCTCAATTTGGCCAAGAAGCCTGCCGAGGAGTGCGTCTGTTCATCTCCGGGTCGGCTCCGCTGTTGCCAGACACCTTCCACGCGTTCCGCCGCCGCACTGGCCACAGCATCCTGGAACGGTACGGGTTGACCGAGACCATTATGAACACCAGCAATCCTCTGGAGGGCCCGCGCTTGCCGGGTTCCATTGGCTTGCCGCTGCCAGGGGTCGAGGTTCGCATCGCAGGCGAGGACGATCAACCGATCGCGGCAGGGACGGTGGGTGGAATCCAGGTTCGGGGTCCAAACGTCTTTGCCGGTTACTGGCGCCGGCCGGAGCTGGCGAGCGCCTGCTTCACGCCCGAGGGATTCTTCCGCACGGGCGATTTGGGCCGCATGGATAGCAACGGGTATCTGTTCATCATGGGCCGCGCCCATGACCTCATCATCTCCGGAGGCTATAACGTGTATCCGAAAGAGGTTGAAGACTGCATCAACCGTCTCGAGGGCGTGCAAGAATCGGCTGTGATCGGCATGCCTCATCCCGACTTCGGCGAGGCAGTCATGGCGGTGGTTGTGGCTCGCCCGGGCGCGACCGTTGACGTACAGGCCATGAAACTTTTCCTGCGCGGCAACCTCGCCAACTACAAACAGCCGAAATTGGTGGCCCTGGCGAACGAGTTGCCGCGCAACACCATGGGCAAGGTGCAGAAGAACCGGTTGCGGGAGCTCTATCTTCCTGTATGGCAGGAGCAAAAGGCGAAGGGCGGGGGCGATGGCTCGCCCTAACCTCCGGAGGTTAGTGGGTCAATTTGATTTTGTAGCGGCGAGTTTATCCGTCCACCGACGGACCACATTGCGGCACTCCGATAAGCCCGGGACAGGTTCCGCTGCCTCTACATAAAATTGACCCACTACCCTCCGCAGAGCTGCTTGCGGAAATCTAAGTCACACTGTGATATAATTCGTGGATATGACGCGCCACGCTTCACTGTCCCGAACCAAGCCCCGGAACTCGAGCGTACTCCGCCGGCTTGCCTGGTTCCGCTACAATATTCGCCGCTTCCTGCGCTTCAGCGAAAGGGCCACTCGTAAACACGGCTTGACCCCTCAGCAATACGTCCTGCTTCTAGGAATCGCAGGATATACCGGCCGGGGATGGGCAACCATTGGCGAGATGGCGGAGTTTATGCAGGGCCGCCACAACGCCGTCGTAGGACTGGTACAGAGGGCTTGCCGGAAGGGACTGGTTCAAAAGGAGCACCGCGGGGGCGACCATCGCTTCGTGCGCGTCCGGCTTACCCGGCGAGGGACCACAACCTTGAACAGGCTGGCCGGCCTCCACCTGGAAGAGCTCAAACGGATTCAGCCTGACATTGGCAACGCACTCAAGGCAAAACCGCAATTCATTAAGGCGGCTGAGGGAGCCTGATTACACCGATGGTTGAAGCAAAGTTTCAGCGCGCGTCTCGCACCGGGTGGTTTAAGGAATTTGGGAAGGCCCTGGAGCCTGCGGTGGTGATGTCCTCAGCGCTTGCACTCGTGGTGGGGTTCATCGTCGGCCTGGTGGCTCAAGGGTTGCTGGAACTCATCTATCTTTTTACCAATATATTCTTCTACGGAAAGTTGTCGTTTGCCATTACTTATCCGGTTAATCACCATCTGGGAGCATGGGTTATTCTCATACCTCCCATTGGCGGCCTGCTGGTCGGCATGATGGTTTACTTCTGGGAGCCCACGCTGAAAGGGCATGGGATCCCCGAAGCCATGGAGGCGGTCCTGGTCGGAAAGAGCCTGGTCCGGATGCGGGTGGGGATTTTGAAGCCACTGGCAACAGCATTTGCCATTGGGACGGGCGGGCCTTTCGGAGCGGAAGGGCCCATCATCCAAACCGGAGCGGCATTCGGCTCTATTTTCGCCCAAGTGGCAAAGCTAACGCCTTACCAGCGCCGCGTGCTGCTGGCTTCAGGCGCAGCCGCTGGCATGGCGGCGACCTTCGTGGCTCCCTTTGCAGGCATCTTGGTGGCCATTGAGTTGTTGCTCTTCGAATTTCGGGCGCGGTCCTTCATCCCTGTCGCCATCTCTTCCGTGGTGGCCACGGCAGTCGCAGTTCATTTCAGGGGTTGGGCTCCACTGTTTCCCACGCCCGCCTTCTCCTTGAAAAGCATGCAGGAACTTTGGCTCTTCGCTTTGATGGGGCTGGTCATGGGCCTTGTTGGAATTGCCATGATCCGGGTACTGTTCCGGCTGGAGCACCTATTCGACAACCACTTCCCGATAAGGCCGCGCTTGATCTGGGCGCCGGTTTTCGGGGCCCTCCTGCTGGGAGTGATTGGGTACTTCTATCCCCAGGTTTTCGGCACAGGTTACGACACGATTCGCGATATGCTGAACGACCGCCTGTCCACCGGGACTCTGCTGGGCGTTTCCTTGGCGAAATTCTGGGCCCTCGTCATCTCACTCGGATCGGGAACCACGGGAGGCGTCTTCGCTCCCTCCCTGATCGTCGGGGGAGGGATCGGAGCGGTTTACGCCCAGGCTTGGCATCACTTTTTCCCCAATTTCGTGAGCGACCCGGCCTTTTATGCATTAGTAGCCATGGGCGCGGTTTTTGGTGGGATTGCTCGCGCCCCGTTCACCTCTATCGTGTTCCTTTTCGAGCTCAGCCGGAATCCCAATGCGCTTCTTCCCCTGGTGGTTTGCTGCGTTGTATCCGACGGGTTCGTCCGTCTTTTCAGCTCCGAATCCATCATGACGGGCAAACTGGTCAAACGCGGCTTGATCGTTCAGCAGGATTACTCTGTGCCGGTTCTAATGCGGGCCCGGATTGAGCAGGTCATGCGGAAGAATTTCACCGTGGTCAGGCCCGATGACGAGGTAAGGACAGTGGTCCGCGAAGTGACCCCGGAGGCGACTGGAGTGATTCCTGTGGTCGGGAAAGACGGAGGGCTGGCTGGAATTATTGAGGCCCACGATTTGCTGAAGGGCGTTGATTCCAACTTGAATGTCCGGGATATCGCGCGCCAGGATTACGTGTTGGCTCGACCCGGAGAAACGGTGGACGAAGTAACAAGGGAAATGGTCCGGCGCAACGCTGAACATGTGATAGTGGTTGAGGATGAAAACGCATTACCTATCGGTGTGGCGAGCGCCACAGACATTCTCCGCTTGAGGCGTTGGATTGTGGAGGAAGAAACTCCCTAGCCCTCCGGCGCGCTGCGGAACGACGGGCTTGGAGAATCCGTCGCGGCAGGCCCCTCTTGGTTGCAGAAGCGTCGAACGGTGGGGCGTGTCGCGTTGCGGTTCCTTGCGCCCCCGTGGAAACAAGCCACCCCATCATCATTTTGCGCGCACGCTGCAATGGCGTTCCTGTTAGAATGGGGCCTTTGTTGAAGGAGTCGCATGCAGAACAGTGAATGGAAAGTGGATGTCCTCTTGCCGGGGAGCTGGCATGGCGCGACTTCAGTGCTGCTCTCCCAGGGGGGCCATTACATCATTGTGGACACCGGAATGCCTCACGAGGCGCACCAAATTGCAAAAGCCCTGGAACTCCGCGGTCTGAGACCCACAGACATCCAGATGGTCATCAACTCTCATTTCCATATTGACCACGTGTCGAACAACGCGCTATTTCCGGGCAGCGAAATCTTCGGCTCCCAGGAATCCTATGACTGGTGCCGAGATGTCTATTCTGATCTCCGGGATCAGCAGAATTGGGAAACTCTTATTTTGAAATACTATCCTGAAATATTCGACTACGAGCATGCAAAGGGCATGATGGGTAAACTCCGGAAACTGGCGCTGCGCTGGTGGGATCCCAACCGATTGGGCAACCCTTCCCAGTTCCGGTGGATTGAAAAGGATGCCCTGCCGGATAACCTGGAGAGCCTTCAAACCTCTGGACACGTTCCCGGACACGCTTCCATCATTGTCCACGGGGGAACGCAGTGCACGGTGATTGCCGGAGACGCTCTGCTCAGCCTCCAGCATGACGAAAAGGTCCTGACCATGATCCCCCACCGTCGAGAGCAGTTCCAACAAGATCGGGTGCGCATACTTGCCATGCGAGCCCGCATCCTCCCCGGACATGATGCGGGGTTCTCGACGCCCGCTTCCTAAACATGCTGGACCTTGTCTCATTAACTGGCGCCTGTTTTCAGATCCGGCAAATAGCTCATCCACCTAAGAAGGAGCAATGCATCAGACTCAAGCAGGGCGAATGGGGAATTGCATCGACCCGACCCCGGGCAGTGTGCCAGATTGATGTAGAGGAGGCGGAACCTGTCCCGATCTTATCGGGACGCCGCCATTTGATCCGTCAATTGACAGACGAAATCGTCGCTACGCCAAACTGGGCCATTACTAGAATCAGATCACTCTTGACTTTAGGGTTAATAAATGCGTTAATCTACACGGGATCGATTAGTCGGCGCCAAGGGGCGGGACCTTTTTGATGGGCTAATTTCTATGCCTTTCATCCGGCCCCATAGAGGATGCGTTGAACGACGGGCACCAGCTTCGCAATGTTCTCATCATCGAGGACGAACCCTCCATGCGCAATGTCATCTACGTTTTGCTGGCGGGACTGGGATGCCAAGGTGACATTGCCCGCGACGGCCGTCAGGCGCTGGCCATGATCGAAAAGGAAAGCTTTGACGCGGTACTTCTGGATCTCCGGTGCTCTGAGATGCCCCCTGGAGAAATGGTCTCTGCAATTAAAGAGCTGCGCCCCAATTTGGTGGGGAGGGTTTTGGTCATCACTGGCGAAGTCTCCGACCCCCAAACTATGGAGATCATAAGAACGAACTGCTGGCCCCACATCCCCCGGCAGCAGGTGATGCAAGAACTTTGGGGGCGACTCTGTTCCCTCTTGAGCTTCACACCACCCCCTGCCGATTCAACTTCCCGGCGGCCAACCCCGACTCATCCGTCTATCGACTCATCCTCCGCCTAGCGGCGTGCTTCCTCGGCCTGCTGATTTTGCGCCCGTGAAGAATCACCAATTAAAGAGAGAGGGTGCGGACGTATTCCGCAAGCGCCTCTTGCCAAGGCCGAGGCAGTGAGAATCCCGCTGCCCTGAGCGCGGCCATTTCCATCACCGCGTATTTCAGGCGGGGTGCTCTGCGCCCCAACTGATCGGCAGGAACACCGACTACACGGCCGGGGTCAAGTCCGGCCAACTCGGCGGCGTGCCGGGCGAGTTCATAGCGCGTGCACGCTCCCTGATTGGCCAGGTGGTAGAGGCCGTAGCGGCGAGCCTCGACGACCTCCATGATCTTGTAAGCGGCATCGAGCGTGTAAGTTGCACAACCCTCCTGGTCACTCGCAACGAAGTACTGTTCTCCGCTTACGATCTTGCGCAAGCCTTTTTCGACGAAATTCGTCTTCCCCGGTCCGAACAGTACAGGGACCCGGAAGATCCAATGCTCCGGGAGAATTTGGACGACGGCTTCTCCTTCCAGCTTGGTCCGTCCGTAAACCGTGATCGGGCAAGGCGGGTCAGACTCGACATAAGGCCTCGTATTCTGCCCATTGAAGACGGCATCCGTAGAAATGTAAACGACTCCAGCTCCAACCGCGTGCGCCGACTCCGCCACGTGACGCGTTCCCTGAACGTTTACCAGATGAGCTCGCGCGGGGTCAGCATCGGCGATGTCCAAATCAGGAATACCCGCGGGGTGAACCACCACCTCCGGCCGCATCCGCCCCAGCGCCGCGCGCACCGCTTCGGCGTCTGTGATATCGGCCTCGGTCCGAGTCATCGGGAACACCGTGTGCCGGGAGGAGAAGGCCTCCACCAAAGCATGCCCGAACAATCCCGCCGCACCGGTAATGGCAATTCTCATCAACTAATCCTCAACAATATATTAGTTCTTTCCAGCCGCAGACTTCTCCAACCCCTCCTCGTACTCTCTAAGTCTTTCCATAACTCTCTGCACAATCTGGTCGGTGGTCATGGCGTGAGCGAAGATCTTCGTCTGCGGGCCCGCCGGAGTGGTTGTTTCGTCCTTCTTCGGTTTACGGTCCAGGATGTCAGCGTGCCAGACAGGCTGGTTAGTTACCCAGTCTACTACGCTGATCGAAGTTGCCGGGAGTTCGTCGTGCTTCCCCTTGTGGATAGGCGATGGCGGCCGGTCTGCACCGCGCGGCTGGGCGGTACCCGCCCGCGTTTCGAGCTGCAGCTCCTTCTCAGGTTTGCTGGCCTGGATGACCAGGTCCACTCCTTCCGCATTGCTCGTAACTTTGTACTTTCCCCAGTGGTGCAGGGAGTCGATGATCCACTGGTCGAGACCATCAGGCATAGGCTCGACATAAATCAGCTTCCCCACAACCAACTCGTTGGGCTTCTGCGCAGGCGCCTGCTGGCCCAGCGCTAAAGCACCAATCCCGACCGCTACGAGGCACACCGTAGAGCCCAAAATGCCGAGCATTTCTCTTTTGGCGTTCATAGTCTTCAATCTCCTGCCCAAAGCTCCCCTAACAGTATACACCGCGCTTGGCAGGCGGCGCGCCGCAGCCATGAACGACGAAGCTCGCAAAAGAAAACCCTCGTCGGCGAACTACAAATCACGTAGGATAGCAGCCGCTAAGGTCGGCGAGAGTTATTTCCCGTTCCTGAAATGATTATCCACGGTCCGCAGCCGGAATCGCACGTGAGCGCCTTCAGGCCTCCTGGCCCGCGATACGATTGCGGCGCGCAAAGGATTTGACATGAAACCCCAAAAGAGTGCGACCCCTCGGATGACTCGAAAGACTTTCCTAAAGGCGGCAGCGGTGTTTTCGGCGGGCGCCATGTCGTTGGACATGGGAGCCGCTCAATCCCAACGCGAGCCGCTCGACAAGGGGGCATCCAAGCGTTCTCCCGTGACGATTGGAAATTCTCATTGGCAACTCGCCCTTAAGCCGGGTTCGGGTTTGAAGGCGGAGGTGGTCCATAAACCTTCCGGCATCGTTCTGGCGGAAGGCGACTACAGCTATTCATTCGGTAATCCTTTCTTCACCGAAGCCGCAATAAACCAGGACGGAAAGACGAACATCGTGAGTTTGCGAGGCGAAATTCCCGGTGCTATTGAGCTCCACCATGAATTCCGAGTCCCGGCCGACGAACCGTGGGTGGAAGAGCAAATCACTATTTCGAACCGCGGCTCCTCGGCCCTGGCCTTGCCTTACGACCGCTGCGGCTTCGTTCTTCCGTTGACCGTGCAGGCCGGCGTCGTGAACGGCCGTCTGCATAATTTCAAGGTCACAGCCGTGCCCTATCGCCGCGAACCCAACGGCAACCGGACTCAATACGCCGATTACACGCTCTATCAGGTGCTGAGCGAAGCACGGAGCTCCCATCTGCGGGCGGAGACCCCCGTTGACCGGGTTGGGAATGTTGTGGTATCGACAGTATACATTTCAGGAATCATACAAACGCTCTACCCTTTCTACGCTTCCGAGGGTTGGGTTCTTACCGATGGGCGGCGAGGTTTCTTGCTCACAAAGTATAGCCAGCAAGGGATGGAATGGGCATTGCTCGATCGGGTTCGAGTAAACGATGGCCGCGACGGCGTTCGCTGGGGAGGCTTTGGTATCTTTCAAGGAGATCCGGAGCACGGCGCGTGGCTTGAACCTCGGCAGTCGCACCGCTTTGGAATTACACGTATCACGGCTTACGAAGGCGGAATCAACGAGGGCTTCTACACATTTCGTGCGGAGATGGAAACCCGCGGACACGGTTGCCCAAAGGGATTTAGCCCGCCGGTGCATTGGAATGAACTCTATGACAACAAGCTCTGGTGGCTTCCCGGGGGTGGGATGGATTTACCCGAGAATAGAAAGAAGTATTACACCCTACCAGACATGAAGGAAGAGGCGGCTAAGGCGCGCTGCATTGGATGCGAAGCGCTATACCTGGACCCTGGATGGGATACGCGTTTTGCCTCCAAGATATGGGACGAATCGCGCCTGGGTAAGTTGAAAGATTTCACTTCCCTGCTCCGCCAGGAGTACGGCCTGAGTTTGTCGCTCCACACTCCTCTCTCAGGTTGGTGTGATCCTTCGTCGTATTCGCGGAGCATGGACCGCATGAACCGGGACGGCAGCCGCATCGAAAAATCGTTGTGCGGCGCATCGGTGCAATACGTTGAAGAAACCCGGTCACGTCTGGAAGCCCTGGCACGGGATGGCGCCAAGTTCTTCATGTTTGACGGCACCATGCGCAACGGGGAATGCTGGGACCCTGAGCATGGCCACCGAGTTCCTTCCGGGCGTAAGGAGCATGTCGAGGCCACTGACAGGCTGGCCCGTCTGATCCACGCCAAGTATCCGGATGTCCTCATCGAAATGCACGATCAAATGGTGGGTGGTACCCGGCTCCGTTATGTCCCCACGTATTACGGCCAGGGCCAGGGTCTCCCGGCGGAGGGCGCCCTCAACTCCGCCGGATTTGATTCGGTTTGGGCGTTCGAGCTGATGTGGGATCCGATGATCGACCTCGTCGGCGGGCACAGCATCGCCTTGTACTATTACAATCTGGCCTATTCGATGCCCCTCTACCTTCACATCGACCTGCGAAAAGACAACGCGCAGTGTTTGATGTTCTGGTGGAATGCTTCTACATGTCGTCATCTTGGGATTGGGGGAACCCACCCCGACCCTGAAGTGCAGAAGGCACAGAAAGAGGCCATGGCGACGTATCGACGGCTCGAAACCTTCTTCAAGGCGGGAATATTTTACGGACTCGATGAGATGGTCCACGTGCACGTCCACCCCACCGAGCCAGCGGCGGTCATTAACTGTTTCAACTTGGAAGACCACGCGGTTAACCGTCGGATTGAGCTCGATCCTCGCAAGTTGGGCCTCGAGACGACGGGATCATACCAGATCAAAGGAGCGACGACTCAGCAGGCAGAGGGACGATATATCATGGATGTCGCGGTGCCAAGTTACGGCCATTCCCTCATTGAGGTGCGCCAAGCCTGAAGAAATCGGGCCCGTCGCCCCACTTTGCAACTTACCTATCGGAGGAGAATTCTATGGACCTGGGACTCGATAACAAGACAGCCGTGGTGACGGGAGGAGGGTCAGGCATTGGGAAGGCGGCGTGCTTTCTCCTCGCCGAGGAAGGGGCCAACGTGGCGGTCGTGGACATCTACACGGACCGTGCGGAAAAGGTCGCGGCAGCGATTCGCGAACAGCAGGGGAAAGCGATTGGAATTGTCGCCGATGTTTCGAATGCGGCGGATGTGGAACGAATGTTGGCGCAGGTGCTGGGAGAATGGGACGAGGCCGATATCCTGGTTAACAATGCTGGCATCATTCTCCAGGCTTCTGCCCTTGACATGACAGAACAGCAATGGGACAAGATTCTTGGCAATAACCTCAAGAGCTGTTTCCTGTGCTCGCAGCTTTTTGCCAGGCAATTGATCCGACAAGGAAATGGCGGCCGAATCGTCAATATTTCGTCGATTCACGCCGAATTGTCTGAGCCTTCGGCGAGCGCCTATACGGCCGCCAAGGGGGGAATGGAGGCGTTTTCGCGCACTCTCGCGACGGAACTGGCGCCCCATAAGATTACCGTGAACTGCGTCCGGCCGGGCGCCACCTACACAGAACTCACCGTCCCCATGTACACCGACAAAGTCAAGGAAGCTTTATTCATGCGAATACCCTTGCGGGAGATTGCCGAGCCCTCATGGATCGCCGACGCCATCGTCTTCCTCGCCTCTCAAAGAGCCCGTTATATCACGGGGCAGACGCTGACGGTCGATGGGGGCTACCTGATGGACGGAAGTCTTCCCGGAGCTGGATATTGGAAGTAACCGGACTGCCCTGCTGGTGGCGGAACTTCTCCGCGCGCCCACACTCGAGGATTGGAACGGAACGGTCCCGCGCCATGAGCTTTATTTCGCAAGCCCTACTCGAGCTTGAAAGGCGATTGTGCCGCGAGGATTGTCCCACTCAAGCGTCTCTCCATCAGCAGACAGGGATGCTCTCGAGGATTTGTCCACGCCCACAACCTTGAAATTTTGCGGCAGTCGGCAATGCAAGATGGCTTCATAGGGAGTTTTCCCTTCGGGGAATTCAATTTCGCCTGTCAATCTTGATTGCCTTTGATCGAATGAGAAATGGTAGGAAAGCAGTCCAAAGTGGGTTGACGCATTTTCAATCCCGACGGCCTTGCCCGAGGCAAGCCAACTGCGATCGATGCCGCGGGCGAGATGCAAACGATCGTCTTCTTCCATGACCAGTGCATCCCGTGTGAAGCGGACCACTGCAACCGGCGTCCATAAATGTTGCCGGTCGCCGCTCGTTTTTTGCGTGTTCGGTTCCTGGCCACGCTCTTCACACCAGGTATAGAGCGGCGTCCCATGATTGAGTGTGGCGTAAAGCAGCCTGGCGGCGACATCCCCTTGGTTGCGAGCCAAGTGGGCTTCGGCCACGTTATCCAGAGTAATCGCCACCCACATGCCATCTTTCATCCAGCCTGTGTGAACCGGAATCCCTCCCGGACTCATATTCCGCTCAATGTATTTGAGGGTGCCATCGATCAGTTTGTCGGCCGGGGAAAGCAACCCGGTGGGAAATAGCGCGTTGAGAACGCCGTAGCGGCTTCCCGTGACCTTTCCCGGGACGGCTGAAATCCACCGAGTTCCATCGCTTTCGGTAATCGCTCCCCGATCGAGCGCCAAGAGCAGGTCATTCTTGCCTCGCGTGTAGATTTCGTTCAATTCTTTGGCATCTTCCCGCTTGTTCAGAATTGTCGCGGCTTGCAACGCGAGTTTATCAGCAAAAACAGCCCAGATGTTCCAGGGGTAGAACACCCCATACAGATCATCGCCATCCATCAACCCCGCGTCTCCCATGCCCCGTGGCATCAGCCCATACGTAAGTAGTCGTTGCCCACTTGCATCAGTTGAACGGGTCCGGACGCGCTGTTTTTCCTGCCATCTCGAGCAGGCCAGCATCTGGGGATAACGCCGTTCCAAAAAGGCAGTGTCACCGGTGAGCAGGTAATGTTCCATGACGACCCAGGCCTTAAACCCCGAAGCTCCCCACATCAAGTGCGACCAATTTTTGCTCTCCGTCCAGTCGCCGTCAGGATCCTGGAGGTCAAGGTCCACCCGGTATCCAAGCTCCGCCAGGTAATGAAGCCCCACCTGATCCAGGGCCACCGCCACGATCGCCGTCTCGAATGGATTGGGAGCGGACCGATAAACTTCCGTACCTGGGATAGTAGCGATATAACCCTTGGCAATCGGCTCACGCATGATGAACAAGTCTGCCAGGCAAGCGTAGAACGCATTACTGACCCCTTGATCCGGGATGATCACGCGGCTTGCCCGGTCTAGGAGATCAACCCATTCTTTCTTGGCGCGTTCGAACTCATCCGCCCAGTTCTTTTTCCGTAACGCGGCAACATCGCTTTCCTCGTTCTTGTACGGCCGGATCAGCCATGCCTCCCGGCTTTCGCCCGGCTTCAGATTCCATTTCATGGTCAGAACCGTGCTTCCCGAGAGAGGATTCTCGTCCGCTCCAATTCCCAGGATAACAACTTGGTCCGCGGGTGCCCCCCAGCCGGCCAGCAGATGGTCGGCAGCCTTCTCGTTATCCACCCATGAGGGGTTGTAACCAGCCAATCCGCCAGGCACTTCACAGCGGAGGGCCATAATCTCGGTATGATTGCTGGAGTTGGCGAGCCTGACTTTGGTTATAGCAGCCGTATCACCTCCTCCGACCTCCAACACCAGATTGCCGCCATTGTCGTGGTAACTGTTCCGCAATATGGGCAGATACCCCTCCGATCTTTCCCACTTGCTCTGCGAAAAAGGATGGCCATCAATCTGTGGCAGCACTACGACTTTCCACTTGGCGGGAGGTGTCCAGAAGGACTTAAACGAATAGTAAATGAGGTCCTCATACGTCCAGGACATCTCGAGTTTCCCCGGCATGGCGTCCAGCAGTGTTTTGTTGCTACTGTCAGGAGGAGCCACGGTAATACGGTGCGGCGCGGCAAAGGCATAGCTGAAATCGACAGAGGGGACATTGTCTTTGGATAGACCCACGCCGGAAACAAGAATGAATGCAAGCGCCGAATAACAGACGCACGTAAGTAGGTTCCTATGCATCGAGGTGCCTCCTGGATTGAATCTCTGTGCCGATTTGGAGTTCCGGGTAGCGGGTAGTGTACACCGTGGAGCTTTTTTTCGGAATGTTCAAAACTACTCTTGTTCAAAACTACTCAGTGCCATCTTTTCAACTGCCCACGGACCACCGGCCACGACCAATCACCAGCGAGGCATTGCCTCGGACGAACGAGTCATGCCTGGTTGGGAATCGGGAGGGTGGGTTAAACCCCGCCGCACGCGGAGCCGGGGACCCGCGGCTTTACAGGCTGCGGATAAACTCGTCAGGGCAGGTGCTGAGCGCCACGACACCCCGCTTTGGAGTGCGGCAGCTTGCTGCCGCTTTCCTCCCCGCGAGCTTGCTCGCGGGGATTGCAACCGAGAGCATCATTGCTCGCCAGCAAGCTGGCTCGAGCCAAAGCGGCAGCTTGCTGCCGCACTCCAAAGCTCCGCTCAGAATGACGACAGAGACGAGTTTTTCCGCAGCCTGTGAAGCCCCGCCCTTCCCCTGGAATTGGACGCAGAACTAGAAGAACTTCCCCGTGAAATTGGTCGGGTTCGTGAGAGGCAAGCCGAGGCATTGGCCTTTGCTGGTGTCACAGCAAGGTGGGGCGCCTTCGTCGTAGCCGCACGTCCATCCGGAGAAATCGGGTAGAGAATAGATGCCATGGTTATCGTCCGGAGCGAGGGGAAGGACAAGCACGTTATAGCTGCCCGGCGGAACGTATAAGTTATAACCGCCATCCGAATTGGTGAGGGCGTCCAAGACGACGTTGCCGGTGCTCGCATCCATCGCTACCACGTGGGCTGCATAGATACCGGCAATAGTGGGGAACCTGACCTGTCCGGAAATTGTACCCATGTAGCTGGCAAAGTTGGACGACGGATACAGGAAAGATATGCCGATAAGGTCATCTGTCGAAAGGGTTCGTTGTTGGCTCCCACTTGTGTCCCCGAAAGGAAACATCACGGCGTGGACGACGCCGCTATTGTCAAGGCCCAGGGCGTGGCCGATTTCGCGCGTGGCGACGGATTGCAGGTCAAAGTCGCTCGCCAGCGGCGGAGTGGAAGTGGAGAATTGAGCGTGAGGATTGAAGACGATGTCCGCATCATACACGATGGAGGGTGAAGTGGTCTTGATGGTTTCAAGGCCGTTGCACTCAGGAAACGTGTAAATCGTTCCCGGCGTTCCCGGCGCACCGTTCAACAGGTAGTCGGTGGTTACGGTTGTAAAAACAATGGCAGTAGTTCCGGTAGGAAAATCAGCAGCGTTATTGTCATTGAATGAAATAACATTCGTGCAGTCGATTTGCGGATTCGGCAGATTTGTGACGTCACTTCCGTTAGTAACTGTAAGGTTCGTCAACTGTTGCCCGTTCAGCGATGCTGTCGCCCAGGAGTTGAAGGAATTGATGAGGACCGTCTTCAAGGGCTGCGGATTTGTACCATCAGTGGTGTCTACATTCGCCGGCGGTGTACCGGGATTGTTCAACACCCACGTGAAGGAGGCATTCGCCCATCGAGAAGGAATCGGAACTCCGTCGACGTCATTTTGAAAGGTCGTGAAGGCAAAGGCCAGGATGGCGCCCAGCAGCGTCAAACTCCCCGCCGCAGCAGCTAAAACCTGAAGGCGAATCCGAAAGGCTCTTTTCGCTTGCACCATCCTCACCTCACGTTGACCACAAGTAATCTACCTCGCAACGGCCCACCCGCAGGCGCAGTGCTTCGCGCAGAAAGCAGAACCTGCTTGCCGCGAATAGAAACCCCGGTCCAGGAAATCTCCCAGGCGTCCCCAACCCGCTCCGCCTTCCCCGACAGGGCGCTGCCGGCGGGAATCACCAGGCCCGAGTTGGGGAAAAGGTCGGATGTTGTTCGCCCTTGGACGTCCATGCCCCTCACACCCGCAAACTGCGCGGACCTGATGGCCAGGGGAATCGCGATTCCATGCGGAATGGTCAATGGCGTGACAAGCGCGGTCGAAATCTCCCTTTGGAATTGACGGACAGGAACCGCCGGCCCCGCGATGGTCGAGGCAGCTCCGGAAGCCGGGGCGCCACGCGTTAGAGAACCCAAGGGAAGTATGAGCCTTTCCTCCTGCGTCGTGGCGTCGCGGTAGATCCGGTACGCGCCCTGCATCATTCCGACCGGGAGGAATTTGGAGGGGTCCGCCGCCGAACGCTCCAGGAACAACACATAACCTGCTTGAAGACGGAATTGAATGGTTCCCGCCACAAAAACATGCACGTTGCCGATCGTCCCTCCGGGTTGCTGGACGATCAAGGTGGAAGCCGGATTCCCCTTGTAAGTCTGCTCAACAGCCAGGGTGGTGTAGGTGTAAATTCGAGTGTGCGCGGGGTTCCAGAGGGTCTCCTGGCTGACTACGTGGCCGCGGATAACTTCCGTGGACGCCTCGGAAAGCTGATCCAGGCTCATCCGCTGCAACGTGCTGGCGAAGGCCGAAGCAGCCAATAAGACTGCCCCAAATACCGCGAAAAGCTGAGTGCGCATCTTCATTGCTTATGGCCCCGAGGAGGTAATCAGTACCCCACCCACAAAGGCGGAAAGTTCGCCCGTAGCTGGATTTGTCACCATGATATTTCGCAGCCCCGGCACAGCGTTGGAGCTCACTGTAATATCGATAGTGACCGACGGCGTGCCATCGTTAGTTTGACCGAACTGGGTGCCGGAGGGCTGCACCACGTCCACATCGGCCGGGCTTCCGCTGACCGAGTAAACAGTCCCCGAAACTATCCCCAGGCCGACCACGAAGATAGTCGCCGAGCTTCCCTGTGCCACTTGCACGCCGGAAGCCGCCGTGGAACATGTGCTGCCGCTGCACGTGCCCACGCCGTAAATGGACAACGTCGGGGTCAACGGCGACACCTCCACATTGATATTCGAGACCGTTTGGCCGGAGACGACCGGCACCGTATTCGCGCCGGACGACTGCGTTACAATGATCACCGTGGCGACAGCAAACTTGGTACCGTCTTGCTGGCTGGTAACCATCACGGTAACATGGTTGGGCGAAGGCACGCTGGTCGGCGCATGGTAAAAGCCCGTGGTTGAAATGAACCCGACAGTGGGACTCCCGCCTACCATATTACCTACGCTCCAGGTAACGGCAGAGTTGGGCGTTCCTGCGACGGTGGCGCCAAATTGCAAGGAGTACCCCACCGGGACATAAGCCGTCGTCGGGGTGAGGGTGATTACAATCTGATACGTCGGCACACCTCCGCAAGCTGCGGCCAACAGAGACAGACCAAGGCCCAGACCAAGAAATATTCTTGCAGCACAATTGCCACGAATCATCCGCCGAACCCCGCTCATAAATGCCTTGGCAGGCTGCCAAAAAGCCTGCAAGATCAGTTCCCAGGTGTCAGCTTAGAGTTTATATGAAAACCCGAAAATTCGCCATTTCCCGCAAGAGGACGCGATAACTGGCGTTGTCGCATCTGATCGCTGAGGCAAAAACGAGGACCAACCTCAAGGCGAAAACAAGCCTTGATTTTGCCCCGGCGTCGTAGGATTTCCCTGGGATGGCTGACCGAAGGTGTTTGACTGATCACCCTGACCCGACTGCCCACCGGCGCCTTGCGGGAGCCCCGTGATGGAGGTCGCCAAGCCAAGGGCGCCCAGATCCACGCCGATGAACTCCCACTCGTCATAGTGTGTCTTCTGATTCCAAGTGCGGATCGATTTCTTAAGACTTGTGCTGGCTACGCCGACAATATAAGTCCCCCCGCCCTGGTTACCCGCACCGGAGAATGCGGAAGTCCACTGGGAGCCGGAAGTGCTCCCGCCGGAGTTGGAATCGAGAGAGAATCCCCCCGTTGACTGACCCATTCCACCCCCTCCCATACCTTGTTGGCCAAATCCACTTCCGCCCGCATCCGATTGACCAAATGCACTTCCTCCCATACCCGACTGACCAAATGCACTTCCACCCATACTCGAAGTACCCGACATCCCGAACCCGCCTGTGCCTTGGCCTGTGCCCGGTTGACCCTGCCCTCCCGATGCGGGGCCTTGAGTTTTCGAGTCCAACAGAACACCCTGCGAATTCGCATGGATGAACCGCCACTTCCCACTGGGCGTCATCGGGTCAGCATATTCCTTCCGCAAGAAGCGAAATCCATTGGTCAGCTTTGTCAGTTCGTTGACGCTGGTCGGGAATCTTTGAAACTTCTGGTGGAAGTTCGCGATAGCGCGCGCGTACTGCGTGCCGCGGAAAATGAGTTCCTGTTCGCGCTCGCGTTGGCCCTCCTGATAGACACTGGGCAGCACGGCAGTCAGGCTGACCAATATGAGGGTGGCCGCAAGCATGACAAACAGCAGCGCGTAACCGGAATCGAGTCCTAAACCGCCGGCAGAGTTACGGCGGGAAGGGCAAATCAACGGTTTGGTGAATGGTGGCATCTTGGACGGTAATCACCGTGGGCGTTATTTTGACGACCTTGTATCGAGTTCCGATGGAATCACCCTCGTGGACTACAAAAAGCTGGTCTTCATCAGAAACCATTGCTTCTTTGCCCCCCCCCTTCCCCTCGGAATAGCCCACGGGTTTCAAGGTCACCGGGGGGGGAGGAGGCGGCGGCGGCGCCGGCGGTGGTCCGGGCGGGGTCGCATTTGGCCCGTGCGGGGTGGAAGTCGCCACGAACTCGAAGGGATTCCGCTCCATCTCCGGAAGCGGGCGTTCTTCGAGTTGCTTCAGCAGGTCCAGCTTTACAACGGGGTCGTATTGGGACAGCTCATCCGATATTCTTTGCTTCCCGGAGGGAGCTTTGGCGACAGGGCGAGTGGTTGCCTTGGTGTGAGGGGGAATCGTCGCCTTGGGACGCACGTCTTCGGCGCGCCCCCGGCTAAACTGCAGCACGAGGTTTACCAGCAGCGCCAGCGCCACTGCGCCCAGAACGCCCGCACCCCATTTCTCAATGTGTCCAGTTGCTTTCATGGCGTCAAATATAGGTCAGCAGCCAGCCGCAACATCAACGGTTGGGTATCACCCACGGTGATGTTGAAACCCTGAATCACAATCAAATCGTTGGCTGTTTCAAGAGTGTGTACGAACTTCAGCAGAGCCGGAAAGTGCCCCGCAACATTGATCACCACTCCCAGACGCTGCAGCGGTCCGGAATTAGTGGTGTCCAACTTGAAAGCGACACTGGCAAGCTGCGTCCCGGATTGCTCGCTCGCACGTCGCACGAGGTTATGTGCCTGAGAAAATCCCTGGCGCCGGGGGGGAGCATGGTCCTTTTCTAACGCGGCCAGCCTTTTGTCCGCCTCCGGCAAAGCTTCCCGGAACTCCTTCAGGCGCTCGATACGAACTTCCCCGTCATAGATGCGCCCACGCAGGGCGTCAAATTGCATTTGCTCCGAGGAAACCAGTGCTTGGATGGGCCGGTATATTCCGAAATAAAGCAACACGTCAAGCAAGACCAAGGAAGCGCCCGCTATTTGGAAAACACGAGTTACGGTCTGGCGATGACTCTTGGGCAATTATTCCCCCGATCCTTCACTCTCGCCGGGCAGGTAGTGCGCTGCACATGCGATGTTCTCCAACTCGGAAGCGGCGCCTGCCTGTTCGAACCCTTGATTGATAATCCGTACATCTTTAAAGTGGGGCGAGTCCTCAAGGTCGCTCAGAAAACTCTCGATAGCTTCCTCGCTCTTGCCCGAAATCACGAACCGGACGGCCAGTTCCTGGCCCTCCGGCGCCAAGGCCAGCCCCGTAAGCCGTACCTCATCCGGTATGAGATCGGTAATGTCTGCGGCCAAGCCGGTCACTGAGAAGCGCTTCTTTTCAATCAGCTCGTTGACGAACTGAACGTTGTCGAGAAGCTTGCGAGACCCCGGCTCCCCCAGTTGTTTGCGCAGCGCCATTTCCTGAGCGCGCAGATCGTTCTCCCGTCCCTCGTGCTCGGCGACGGAGTGATGCACGGCGCTGTATTCGCGGTAGGAACGAACCGTGAATAACAGGAGAAAAGCCAAACCTGTGGCACCCAGCAGCGTAGCTGGGATAGCCCAATGGAGCGCGTAACGCTCGCGTGCCTTGGGCGAAATAGCAAGATTTAATGCAACTTTCATGGGCTTAGTTATGGTTCTCCAATAGTCCGGCAAACGTCATGCCGAAACCTTCCCAGATCTTCTTCTCGGCAGGCGGAAGGACCGCCGTGTGCGAAGCTGAACTGTCCAGGAGGTGAACGTGCCGGCCTGTTGCTTCCTCGATTTCCTTGTCCAGCGAGCGAGGCGCCGGCGGCCGGACATAAATCCATAAGTCCTCGATATCACTCTTAAGGTGGTCGCGGCAAGTCGCCACGACGCGCGCGATTTCGCGAACCACCTCCCCGTCTCCCTCTGCCGTGTGGGCCTCAAGCAAGCGATTGCGCCAGAAGCTAATGCCGTCTCCTGCCGTCACCACCGTGGTCACCGAACCCGAACAGACATTCACCAGGACCTGGCCGCCCTGGCCTCCGGCGGGCATCAAGGGAAGAAGAGCCGCCGTGGCAGGCAGCACCAGCGCCGGGCCGGAGTTCACCGTCTCGAAGGCCGCCTCGTATTCCGCCATTATGGAATTCCGCACAGCCATGGCCAGCAACTCGACGGCTTGATCTCCCTTGGCGAGCAGTTGATAGCTGACCCTGGCTTCCTCGGGTGGAAACGGGAGAATCCCTCCCATTTTCCAACGAACCAACGCCTCAGCTTCCTCGCGGTGGTGAGGGAGCGTGTCAAAGCGCAGGATGGCGACGCGCACGGAAGGGTCCGGCAAGAGGATGCCCAGCCGGCCGCCGCCATTGCCGACTGTTTCCAGAACTTCACGGATTGCCCGGCGGACCACTTCAGGCTTGGCCAAGTTAGGCTTGCCGGGAAGAGGTTCCAACGCCCCCGCCTCGAGCTGCCGGACGGCCACCCGGCGCACCTGGCGCGACGACCTATCCAATCTTGCGCCAGCTATGAAGCCAGGCTGCATATCCAGAACTACGGAGGGCATAACGAAGGCGCCGGTTCTTTCCCCCCGCCTGGGCGACAGTCTGGATTTTAACGTTTCCCAATTCATTGTTTCTCTTACCACCGGCTGAAGCGCGGGCGTCTCGCCAGCTGTGGCGGGAGCGTCCCGCTCCCGCCTGCGGGCAGGATGCCCGCGCTACTCTCACTCCACAAAGGTGACTTTATTGATCTCCTTGAACGTGGTAAGTCCAAGCCGGACTTTCTCCAGCGCCGACTCCCGCAGTGACACCATGCCTTCCTCCCGTGCCACCCGGCGAATCTCCGAACTCGGTTTCTTGTCGAGGATAAGCTCGCGCACGCGGTCGGAGAGGGCCAACAACTCACCAATCGCCGTACGTCCGTGGAAACCTGTCTGGTTGCACACCTGGCACCCCACGCTATCGTAGAAGATGACGCCGCGCCAGCCCTCGGGGGCCTGGCCGGACTCCTCGAACATTTCGCGCGAAATTTCCGTGGATCGCTTGCACTCCTCGCACAGCGTCCGCACCAGCCGCTGAGCCAGGATGCAATTGAGAGCGGATACGAAGTTATAAGGTTCGACGCCCATGTTCAGGAAGCGGCCCAGCACGTCAACCACGTTATTCGCGTGCACGGTGGTGAAAACCAAGTGGCCGGTCAGGGCGGATTGGATAGCGATCTGTGCCGTCTCGTTGTCCCGAATCTCGCCCACCATGATCTTGTCAGGATCATGGCGCAATATGGACCTCAGACCGCGAGCGAAAGTCAGTCCGCGCTTTTCGTTCACCGGAATCTGGGTAACCCCGCGGAGCTGATACTCCACCGGGTCTTCGATGGTGATGATCTTATCTTCATCGCTCTTGATTTCCGAAAGCGCAGCGTAAAGGGTTGTGGTCTTTCCGCTACCCGTCGGTCCCGTCACCAGCACCATGCCGTAAGGCTCGCGGATGAATTTTCGCAGCCGCTTGATTTCGCGCTCCGCGAGCCCCAGGACTTCCAGCCGCAACTGGCGGAACTTCTCGTGCAGCGATTGCTTATCCAGGATGCGCAACACCGCATCCTCGCCATGGATCGAGGGCATAATGGAAACGCGGAAATCAATCGCACGCCCACGGTAGCGGACTCGGAAGCGGCCGTCCTGAGGGACACGGCGTTCGGCGATATCCAATTCCGACATCACCTTGATGCGGGTGAGGAGGTTGGACTGGAATTCCCTCGCCAAAGGGGCCATCGCCTGCTGTAAGACGCCGTCAACCCTGAACTTCACCACCACGGAATTGTCACGGCTTTCGATGTGAATATCACTGGCGCGCCGCTCCAGCCCGGCAAAGATGATGGAATCCACCAGCCGAATCATGGGGCTGACGTCTCGTTCCTCCACCAGATGTTCGAGCGAAAGGCCTTCGCCGGCGCCCTCTTCCTCGCTGATGACGTTCCAGCCGGAATTCTTCCGTGGCCTCGTCCAGAACCCTCTGGGAAGGCTCTGTTTTTTTCAAGAACTCACGCACCTGACTGGGCGGGGCCACCCGAATAATCAATTGCCGGTCGAGCTTCATTTCCAGCTCATCCAGGCGGGACAAATCAGTGGGGTCTGCCACCACGATAACTAACTGGTGATCGTGTGCCTCAAGCGGCAGAAACTGGTAATGGAGCATCGTGTCCAGCGGGATGGTGCGGAGTAAATCCCCGTCTGGACGGCAATCCCGCAAATCCACAAAATCAAAATGATATCGGGCCGCCAGTTCGCGGACTTGCTTGAACTCGTCGCTTAATTCCTGAGTCATCGGTTCCAACGACATCCTCCAAAATCCTTCAGTGAACCTGCGCCGCCATGGAAAATAGGGGCAGATAAAATGCCACCAGCACCGTCGCCACCACGACAGCCATGCCGGCGATCATAATCGGGTCCACTAGAGCCACCAGAGTGGTCAGATCAACGCTAACATCTTCCTCAAAGAACTCCGCCAGGGCCTCCAGCATATTGGACATGGCTCCGGTAGATTCCCCAACTTCCATCATATCCAGGGCCATGGCAGGGAACAAACCGCAAGGGCGCAGGCAGGCGCTGAGCGCGCGACCGCCGATCACTTCCTTCTTCGCTTCCGCAATCGCATCTGCCATCAGGGGGCTGGTCACCGAGTCTTTCGCGGTCTCCAGCGCGGAAACAATGGGGATGCCACCCTGTAACAGAGTGGAGAGTGTCCGGGCGAATTCCGCCACGGAGAACTTCAGCAAGAGCTTCCCCACCACGGGCATGGTGAATTTTGCGCGCTCCCATGCCAAACGCACGCGCCGGGAACGAAATACCCCGCGCATCCCCACTACGGCCAACCCGATCCCCACCAGAATGAACGGCGCGAAACGCTTCGCCCCCTGCGCCAGGGTGATCATGAAGACTGTAAAGGGAGGTAACTGCACCTCGAGCTCAGCGTAAAGCATGGCAAATTTCGGAACGACAAAAGTGACAATAAAAGAAATCAACCCCACCAGGAAGGTCATCAGGAAAGCAGGATATATGAGGGCAGACAGGAACTTTTTGCGGAACGTACGTGAAGTCTTCTGATACGTGAGGTAGTGAGCGAGAACCCGGTCCAGGCTGCCGCTCCGCTCCCCGGCACTGAGTGTCGCGCAATACATTTTGGGAAATCGGCCCACCGATTCGAAGGCCTCGGAAAGCAGCGCCCCCGCTCGAACTTTCTCCTGAACCTTGTTCAATGCCACTCGGAGCGATTCGCTCTGGGCTTGACCGGCCAGCAATTCCAGGGATTTTTGCAAAGGCAGTCCGGATTTCGAAAGGGTCAGGAATTGTTGATTGAAGACCAGGAAATCGTCCGGCTTGATGCGGCCTCCCCCTCCGGGAGCCCACCGCGAGCTCAAGGTCTCCTTGGATCGAACGGAGAAAACGTAGTACCCTTCGCTACTCAGCCGATGACGTACTTCAGCCTCCGAACCAGCCTGCTCCGTCTGGACCAGGACCTTGCCCGCGCCCGTACCGATTTTGCAAACAAATTCAGCCATCTTAAGTCACGAGTCAAAAGTCGAAGGTAACCGTACCGTCTTGAATCCCTCGGCCTTCGACTCTCGACTGCCCTTTCGACCTTCGACTATCGACTCTGGACTGCCCTTCTCACCAACTGCTATAAGGCGTCCCATCCAGCGAAGTCGCATCCGACCCGCTATGCACATCCACTATTCCGGACGCGGCTTGGGTGGGATTCAACGGGACTTCCTCCACATCCGTATGCCAGGTATCGTTCGAACCGGTGAAGGGGTCCACAGGAATCCCGGCGCGCAGGTAACCCGCCTCCACTAAGTCATCCAGGGATGTGGGTGGATGTTGCTTATCCAGAGTGAATTCGTCGATGAGCTTCCGGAGCGTGAATAAATCATCCTTCAGAACTGCTTCCCGCGCATGCACGATGGCCAGTTGAAAAATAGGTACGGACATGGTGGCGAGAATCAGGATCAACAAAAGTACCACCATCAGTTCGAGAAGCGTGAAGCCCCGTGAGCTGGAGGGAAAGGCCGGGAGTTCAGAATTCGTAGTTTGAGATTTGAAACTCAGGATCTTCGCCCTGAATTTCGAGACTCGAACTTTGAAACTTGAGGCTCGAGGTTTGAATCCTGAGGCCCGAGGTTTGAAATCTGAAATTTGAAATCTGAAATCGACACATTCACACGCCCACCCGGGCCCCCAAGTCAATCCCCTGAAGGTGCTTTCCCGGTTCCCAGTCGCGAATCTCGAACTCTTACCAATCACTGTACTTCGTCCCATCCATGGCGGTCCCATCGCTCTTGCAATAAACGTCAAAAAGGTTCTGGCCACCCCAGCTCCGCGAGTCAGGGTCATCCTGCATGGAGCGCATGCCCCAATCGCGCGTTTCCGTTATGGGATCGATAGGCAGCCTGCGAAGGAACTTGTACTTCGATGTGACGGTTCCTTTCAACGCAACGCCGTCGACCAACGTCTGCAGGTCCGGAGGATAACCAAAGGTGTCTGCCTTGACCGGCATCATCCCCTTCTCAGCAGCGTCTTTGAAGCGGTCGATGGCTTCGCGCATTTCGCGCAGGTCTCTCCGCAGCTCAACCTCCTTGGATCGCCGGATCTGCACGCGGGCCAAAGGAAGAGCAACGGTGGTCAGGAGCAAAAGGATAGTAATTGACGCCATGAGCTCCACAAATGTGAAAGCGGAGTCCGCTAAGCGAAGGCGGCCAGTCATGTGCTCCTGCATGCTCATTGCGGTTCCGTGGGCGGTCGTCCAGGAATTTCAGGTCTGGGTGTCGGTTGAAATCCTGCTGGCTGGGGGTCGCCGGTCAAGGCAGCGCTGCTTCGCGCGCCCGAATAGGGTTCAGGCAGGCGGACGACGCGGGGGGTCAGCAGGACCAAGACCTCTGATTCCTGTCGTTCGGTATGCTCCGTGGAAAAAAAGTAGCGCAAATACGGAATGTCGCCCAGGAACGGCACGCCAGTCACAGTATTAGTTATGGTAGTTTGAATCAAGCCCCCGAGCACACTCACTTCACTTTCCTTCAGGCGAATGTCATGCTCAATCTTCCGCTGGCCGAAGGTGGGCTCGCTCACCCCCGCGACAGTAAGCGACGCGCCCAGGGAAGAAATCTCAATCGAGGCATGGATCGCCACCTCTCCATCCGCGAGCAAGTGTGGCGTGAGCTCCAGGTTCACGCCCACGTCCTTGTATTGAAACTGCGTGCTGGCCAGCAGGCCAACCCCACCCGCCGCACTGCTAGAGCCAAGCGAGGGCAGGAAACTGCCCGTGGCGATAGGAACGCTTTCGCCAATCTTGAGCTTGGCAGTCTGGCCATCCGTGACGCGGACCTGTGGGTTCTGGAGAATATGAGAGCGGGTGTCGTTCAATATCGCGTTAGCAGCAGCACTGGGGACCACGAGGGCGTAGTCGCCACGTAAGCTGCTCCACGTCAAAGGTGAGCCCAGGGTGGCAGGCGATGTAGTGGAAGGCGAGTATACCACTCCACCCTGCAATCCGGCTGTTGTCGTGCCTGAGGACGAAATCGTGGCAGGATACAGGCCCAGGTCCCGAGCTCGGTCGCGGTCGGCTTCCACCACTGACACTTCCATCACGATCTCCGCTTTGCTCCGGTCCAGCTCATGCACGAGATGTTCGGCGGCCGCAAGTTTCTGTGGTGAATCGCGGATGATGATGGCGTTGGAGTCCGGGTTGTCGATAATTCTTTGCAGTCCCAGCACTTGTTTCAAAGCTGTGGTGATGGCGGTGCGGTCCGCCGCCGCCAAGGGGTTGGAAAGGTAAATTGTCTTGAGTTCTTCCACATCGTAGTCCCGGCGATCGGTAGGCGTGTCCGGAATCACCAGAATTGTGTTGGAGGTGACGGCTCTCCAAAAGGTGTGAGTTTGCAAGGCGACAATGTTCAGCGCATCCTCAACCTTTACGTTAGAAAGGTCCACAGAGAATTGCGGAACAGGTCGAAAGGTGGAGGTGAAAGCCACATTCAGCTCGGCAAGTTTGGCCAGGGCCTCGAAAACTTTGCGGCTGTCGGCGGTGATGCGGAAGTGGGCCAGGGGCTCGGCCGGGAGAGGTTTCAACTTCACGGCCGGCTCGTTCGCCGCTTCTTCGTTGGCCTTCAGGGCCTGCTTGAGCGCGCCTTGGCGCACCTGCTTGGCAGCAGCCTGGGCCGCCATGACCTTGGCAAGTTCCTGAGCTGCGGCTTCATTGGCGGGATCAATGCTCACGGCCTCCTGGAAAGCGCCGGACGCTTGGTCCAGACGCCCCTCCTGCAACAGGCGCTCCCCTTGCTTGAGGTGTAATGCTGAAGCTTGAACACGCACCAGCCTTTCGTGAATGATGATCTTGGAATTTTCAGGCTGGGTCCGGCCTGCTTTCTCGTAGTTGACCAGTGCGGTATCCCAATCCTTGCGAAGTTCCGCTTTTTGCGCATCACGGAAGGCCACATTGCCAGCGCTACATCCCGCCAGCCATATCAGAAAAAGACAAGAAGCGAAGACACGCAATTGTTTTGCCAGCATTCTCTGCTCCCGCAGCCCTAGACCATTATCTTGCAGTCGCTATTATGAATGACGGTAAGCAATAAGACAAGCATGAACCCAGTGTCGGTCAGGTTGCTTTCATTCCGCCGCTGCGCCAAATCTATTCCAAGCCCCGGTGGGGAAGATCGGCCGGAAAATCAATGTCAAGCAAATCTTCCGAACGCACACTTCCACGGAGTTAGACGCCAAAGAACCCCGAACGGTTAGCGCGCCCTCGCAAATTTTCTCGATTTACCAAGGTAGGCCGCGATCTTCCCGTTTGCGCTTCGTGCCGTTGAAACCCGGAAAGACCTGCGAAGAAATGGGAGACGGCGCTTCGCGCCCAAGGCTGCTCATCACTGCTCTCGACACTGATCGCAGTAACCACCGGCTTCCACCCGGACAACCTTGATACTGAAGCGGCGCTCACGTTCGATCTGCCCCTTAAGCTTCTCAAAAAGCGAACTTTCAAATTCTTGAATTCGACCACACTTGAGGCATGCCAAGTGAATATGATCCCGACTCGCCTTCGCCTCGTAAAAGTGCTTCCCACCCTCCAAATGCATCAGGTCAAGTTCGTCCACCAAGCCGTATTTCTTCAGCATGGCCAGAGTTCGATAAACCGTCACCTTATTCAGTGTGGGATCTTCGCCCCTGGCACGCTCCCAAAGAGCAAGGGCATCCAGATGGCTCTCCGCGCTCTGGATTATCTGTATCAGGAGACGCCGCTGATGCGTCATCCGCACCCCGCGCGAAATCAACTCCTGCTCGAGCGAACGCCTTACGTCTTTCGGATCACCTGGCATGAGTCCCAGCCGTCTTTGATTTCCCAAGATAGGCGATAGCATAGTTTCGCTTCCGGCAGATGAACTGTCAACCGGTTTACACGCGGGTAGGGTCATCTCCATGCTTGACCGTGAATTCCAACTCGATTATTTGATGGCGGGGATTCTCCAGAAAGGGCCGCCCTAAAAGCAAAGCCCCCGTAGGTGACTACGGGGGCTTCAGAGCTACGGTCTGAAATCCTATACAGACCGACTGAACTCGGGGCAGAGGTTACTGCGTAGGAGCTTTCTTCTCTGTCTTCTCTTTCTTTGCTTTCTTTGCTTTCTTCTTCTTCTCAGCCTTCGGAGCCTGCGCGGCAGCCCCAGTGTCCTGTGCGAACACCGGCATAGCCAGCGTGAATGCGAGTACGAAGGTGAACAGCAGTGCGAAAAGTTTCTTCATGTTAGGTCTAGACCTCCTCGAGAATTACTTCCTCCTATTTTCAGAGCAAGACGTGGGCCATTCTCCTGAAATTGCACTAGATTTTGCCAAATAACTGAAATAACACAAGTTATCACTACTCTTTGCTCGCCGGCGCGGGAAGGCTCCAGCCTGTACCCACGCGTCATATACGAATTCGTATGTTCCGCGCACCAAGTTGCGTCATGCGCGCTACGCACAAAATCAACTCCTGATCGAGAGAACGTCGCACATCCTTCGTTTCACTTGGCATGAGTCCCAGCCATCCTCGATTTGCCAAGATAGGCGATAGCATAGTTTCGCTCCCGGCAAATGAATTGTCATCCGGCTTAGACGCGTACATGGTCGTCCCCATTTTTGATCGGGAGTTGCAATTGGATCGTTTGGTGGCGAGGATTCTCCACAAAGGGCCGCCCCAAAAGCAAGGCCCCCGCACGTGAGCGCGGGGGCTTGAGAATTACAGTCTGGAATCCTACCCAGACCTTCTAACCTCGGAGCAAGAACTACTGCGTGGGAGCAGCAGCGGTCTTGTCTGCCTTCTTCTCTTTCTTTGCCTTCTTTGCCTTCTTCTTCTTCTCAGCCTTCGGAGCCTGCGCGGCAGCCCCAGTGTCCTGTGCGAACACCGGCATAGCCAGCGTGAATGCGAGTACGAAGGTGAACAGCAGTGCGAAAAGTTTCTTCATATTAGGTCTAGACCTCCTCGAGAATTACTTCCTCTTGTTTTGAACGCAAGGTGTGGGCCATTCTCCGCCAATTGCACTAGATATTTCCAAATAACTGAAATACAACAAGTTATCACTATTCTGTGCAAGCCGGACCTCGATGGCGCATGACCCAAGCCCATCCGTATCGACGAACTCGTATGGCGAGCGCACGAAATGGGGCAGAAGCTGCACGAGTACAGTATCTGGGAGCAGCTTAAACTCTGGCTCTGGAGAGCACAAGCGGAACCCAAATCTGCTTGGGGAAAAGACGCATGGAAAAAGACGCAGATTAAGGTAGTGGGTCAATTTGATGTAGAGACGGGTTTACGCCGTCATTTGGTCCGTCAGTTAACGGACAAAACCTCAGCTACGAGGCCGAACTGCCCACTTCCTAATTCGCGACCTGCTAGCTTTCTTAGCAGAAGTCGCAGTAAAATGCGTCGGTGCAGTTCAACTCCAATGAGCATTTTATAATTGCTGATGCCACAAGAAAATGACTCCCGATGTGCAGCCCCGGTCCTCACTCTGGCAGTCCTGCTGGGAATTGCGCTAAGCCCCTGCTTTGCCCTACCGTCAACTCAAACTCTTAAGGGGGAGGTGCTGGGCGACAAGAACGCTCCGATAGCCGGGGCATCTTGCACACTTGTCGGTCCTGGCTTGCCTGAAGGAGGGCGACGCCAAACAACCGGGGAAAACGGCCGCTTTGAATTCACGGGGCTGAGCTCTGGTAACTATGATCTGTCTTGCGGAGCACTCGGATATGAGCCTCTGATTCAGAAGGATATCGGGACCGCCGAAGGAGAGCCGCCATTTATCCAAATCGTCTTGCCTCGAGAGATTACTGTCCGCCAAAAGGTGGAGGTAACGGAGAAGGCGCCCGCTGTCTCCCTGGATACCACAGCCCCACCAGCCACGATCAGTGCAACACAGCTTCGGACGTTGCCACTGGTGGAACAGAAATTCCTGGCAGCTTTGCCGCTGGTCCCGGGAGTTATTCGGACCCCCGACGGGAAAATAAACATCAAAGGGGTCACTGAAAATCAAGGCATGTTGCTCATTGACTCTGCGGAGACCGTCGATCCGGTTACGGGAAGTTTCTCGATTCAAGTTCCCCTCAACTCGGTGGAATCTGTGGAAGTTCAGAAGACCGCCTATCAAGCGCAGTATGGCCGCTTCACCGGTGGTCTGACGAGTGTTCAGACCAAAGCTCCACTGAACCATTGGGACTGGGAGCTAAACGACTTTCTCCCCAGCCCGCGCATCAAGAGCGGCCATATCGTGGGTATCGAGGACGACTCACCTCGCCTCAGCTTCACCGGCCCTATCGTCAACGACAAGCTGAACTTCTCAGAATCCTTCATGTACGACCTCAATAAGCAACCGGTGCGCGGGTTGGCTTGGCCGAATAATGAGATCAAGAAGCAGGGCGTTGATTCGTTCACGGATCTCTATTACGTTTCTTCCCCTCAAAATCTCCTGACCGCCAACTTGAAGGTGTTTCCGTTGCGCGAGCAATACGCTAATATCGACTCTTTCATACAGCAGACCGCATCCTCCGATTATGCCCAGACCGGATTCTCAATTGGCGGTACAGACAGGTACATGTTCACCAACGGCGGGGTGCTGACGACCCTCTTCCAATACACCGACTTCGACAGCAACGCGCGCGGGCAAGGTTCACAGGATATGGTTCTGACGCCGGACAATTGGGAAGGAGACTTCTTCAACGCCTGGACTCGGTCCAGCGCCCAGGAAGAACTAGCCCAGAATTATCAATCCGGAAAGAAAGATTGGGCTGGCCGACACACGCTCAGGGTAGGAGGGGAAGTTGTTCACCGCTCCTATAACGACCTCAGCAAATCCCATCCGGTGCAACTCCTGAGGCCGGACGGTTCGCTTGCCGAACTCATAACCTTCCAGGGAGGGGGTGCTTTAAGAGCTGACGATACGGAAGCGGCCGCATACGCCCAGGACCACTGGGCATTTAACGACCACTTCGCCCTTGATTACGGGGTGCGCTTTTCCGGGCAAACGCTCGGCGAGCATGCTGCATTCGCCCCCCGACTCGGCTTGGTCTATTCTCCGGGACACAATGCCAAGACGATTATCCGCTCGGGTATCGGCCTCTTCTACGATCGCCTGCCGCTGCTGGCCGGTGACTGGACCCAGAATCTCACGCGGGTTGTCACTTATTACGACACTATGGGAAACCCGCTCGGCCCGCCTATCGTTCTCCGTAACTTCTACGAGAAGAAGGACGAGCACGGAACCGTTGTGCCCTCGAACAACCGCCTCGACAGCACGCCGTACAACTTGACCTGGAACGTGGAGGTGGACCGGGAGATTCGCTCCAACGTGATTGCACGGGTGAATTATCTCAGCAGTCGCTCCTATCAAGAGTTCATTATCAATCCGCTCTACAATGCCCCCGGCGGCCCCGTTCTCCTCCTCAACAACACCGGCGCGTCGCGCTATCACGAGCTTGAAACCACTCTGCGCGTTAATGCTGGAGAGAAAGCCGACTTCAACATTTCGTATGTTTACAGCCTCTCCCGCGGAGACCTGAACACGCTCTCCGCCGTTTTCGTGCCCTTCGAACAACCGGTCATCCGTCCCGATGCTTTCGGGGCCTTGCCCAGCAACGTTCCCAACCGGGTCATCACCTGGAGCCGGTTCAAGGTGCCCTGGGAAATTACCGCCAGCCCGTTGCTTGACCTCCATACAGGCTTCCCCTATTCCGCCGTTGATGTTCTGCAAAACTACGTCGGTGCGCCGAATAGCCTTCGCTTCCCTACTTATTTCTCGCTCGACCTGCAACTTTCCAAGGATTTTCGCATGCGCTTGATTCCTTGGGCCAAGAATCATAAGTTTCGCGGAGCGTTACGCATCTTCAACCTCACCGACTATGGAAACTTCCGCGACGTTCACAACAACGTGACATCCGCGTATTTCGGCCAATTTACCGGATTTATGCACCGTTTCTATGATATGTCGCTTGATGTTGTCTATTGAGAAACCCCCCGGACTGACTGCATGCTCATTCTCGACATAGGATGCGGAAAGAAAAAACAAGATCCCTCTGCGATCGGCCTGGATCGCCAACCTGGGTCGTCGGCCGATGTGCTCTGCGACCTGACGCATTTCCCTTGGCCACTCAAGGACAATTGCGCGGGCAGGATTTACATCTCACACTTTCTCGAACATCATACGGACATCCTGCGTGCCATGGCTGAGGTGCATCGGATTGCGCAGCCCGCTGCCGAAGTCATAATCGTAACTCCTCACTACAGTTCCCCGGACTCCTACACCGACCCTACTCATCTGTTCCACCTGGCAGTTCACAGCTTTGACTTCTTCGCTCGGGACAGCTTTGAAGATTTCACCTACCATGCGGGCGGATTTCGTATCCTGGAACGCCGATTGACCTTTGGCGGGAATTTTCTACTGGATAACTTGGGAAGGATGTTTGCGGCTATTTCGGTGGACTTCTACGAGAAGCATTTGGCCTGGGTTTTCCCAGCGCGCAACATAATTTGCCGACTCTCCGTTTCAAAATGAAGGCCAGAGTTGGAATCGCCGGCTGTAAGTGTTCTCCTCGCATGGCAAGGAACAACCGGTTGTTCTTCAAAGCTTAGCTTCCCCGCAGAAGCCACCCTCGCTTCACGGGCTGGGGAGTATCTTGAACTCCCAGCCAGTGCTTTATCGAACTCTCGGAGAACCTGACGGGCCAACCGGGCTTGACCTGGCGCGAAACTACTGGGATTGAGCTTGTTCTGGTGGAGCTGGCGGCAAGTCCTTAGCATCCGTTGTGCGGTTCACGATAAAGGTCAATTCCGTTCCTTGCACAAGAATGATCTGCTTTTCGTGTTTCAGTATGCTATAAATCAATGCGGTCCCAGCGCCAATCGCCGCGCCATAGCCGATATCAGCCCCCATGCCATGGCCTCCGCAGGCTCCATAATATTCGCATTCTATTTCATGACCCATGCCAACGGTGGCGCCTGCCCCGGCGCCCATAGCTCCGGCAATACCAGCACCCTCGAGGGCAGCTTTCTTGCTCTTGCCGCACCCCTCAAGCGTGCCTTCGTCGTCTTTGGTGTGAGCACAGGGCGCGTTGTTTGAATCGTCCAAGGTACTCGGAAGCAAGAACTGCTTGTCTTCATCAGGGGTCACGACCTTGTCGATAACCAGCCGCATTTGGGCTTTGCCCGCAATACGTTTCGAGGGTTTCACGAAGGCGACGTGGCCTACCACCTGACTGAATTTGGGGACCACCTCTTTGCCGTCCACAACAATGGGCTGGGTAACCTGGCCCGTAAAGGGGTCGCCTGTCTTATTGGTCTTGGAGGTGAGTGTGCTGGTGAGCTTCATGTGAAGCACACTGCCCGCCGGGATTGAAACCGTTTGTTTCGGTATCTTCGTCTCGTCGGCAAAGGCGGATGCGAAAAGCAGTACCAGTGCCGTTAGCACTCCCGTTACTTTCACCGTCCGGCCTAGCATAATTTACTCCTTTGTATGTCGCGCCGCTCTAGCCCCCAGCGTGGCATATGCTGCGTGGCGCCGCTCCAACCCCTAGCTGTATCCGCATTTTGGAGCCTACCACCTTCCTTATTTGATGCCGACCCCTGGTGTTTCGATTCGCAAGGTACTGAATCGGTTGCCCGAATCATTGTCAAAATTCGCCGCCTCGCGAAGCGTTGGCCGCGCCGGGAATTTGTCGCCCCTCCCCAGGTTCAGTCCCGCAACATTTACTGATACTCTCCCCTGAAGGAACGCCAGCGGATGGCTATCAAATCAAGGACCATTCGTATCGAGTCGCGAAGAAACCGCACCTTGGTGGCGGGATCGTCGTTCCATCTCACCGGCACTTCCACCACCCTTCCGCCTGTCCTCTCAATGAGGAACAGGAGTTCGGGATCGAATCCAAAGCCCTCCACGCGCATTAGTTCAAACGCCCTGCGAGTAGAACCGCGATTGAAGAGCTTAAATCCACATTGAGTGTCTTGCAACCTGAGGCCCGTGAAGGCCCTAACCAGAAGATTGAAAAACCGCCCACCCAAGTCACGGAACAAGGGCTGATGGACTCCGATGAGTTCGCGTTTCAGGGCGCGTGAACCTATGGCGGCATCGGCCCCGGAGATTTGCAAAGCCGAAAGCAGTCCGTCCACCTCTTCGATGGGGGTCGAAAGGTCGGCGTCTGTGAAAAGTATGAACTCGCCCCGTGCTTCCAGGACTCCGTGGCGAACCGTGAAGCCTTTGCCATGGTTACCGTCGTTCCGAACCAAACGGATGCCGGGAAACTCCGAGACGGTCCCGACAGTCTGGTCCGTGGACCCGTCATCCACTACCATCATCTCAATCGAGTAAGACTCTAACTCCTTGAAGTGACACAGTTTCTCCAGTGTGCTACGGATACGCCGCGCTTCGTTATAGGCCGGAACCACTATGCTGAGGAAAGGCTCTGACATCGGGCGAGATAATAGTACGGGCGTATTCTCCGATGCAATAGCCATATCGTGCTTGGTACAATGTGTCGGCTTCTTATTTGTCCGCAGTCCCGCGGCGGGGGGGGGCGGTTCAAAAAACAAGGGAAGGGACTGGGGCAAATACGAATTCTCTCCTTGCTTCCCCTTCCCTGCCCGGCGCTATACAATCGATGCTTCTGTCAAAAGTTCTATGAAAGAGCCATGACAAATGAGCGTGGCTGACGGAAGATTTCGGGCAAGGAGTAGGAAGGATGGAGGGTCGGTATTGTCAGGCTTTGGATTTATCGCTTTCTTGCCAGGATTGATCTGGACTGAGGGGAGCGAGTTTGGGTCGCCCCCCGATCAATCCCGGCCCCAGTGTCGGCGCTCAGGTCGCATCCCTGCGTAGCCCTATCCTCCGCCCTGGCCGGTAGGAAGTTTACCTCCGCTTGGAGTCAGGCGGCGAGAGCGAGTTCGAGGATCTTATTCCATTTACCTTGCAGCGTGGTGACCGAGCTAAGTTCTGGCAAGGGGACAGGAACCCGGTAGCCCAAGGCCAAGTGAGGGCGCAGGAAGTTGTAGTGGGTGACAAACAGGGTGGTGAGCGCCACGGCGCCATTCTGAGTAGCGAAGCCACAAGCAGGGCGCACGTGGTACTTGTAGGTGCGATTGAGGCGTTCGATGAGTTGCTTGAAGGGGCGAAATTGGGTGGAGACGGCGTCGCGATTTTCCAGGCCGATCACCTGCCGCAGGGTATGGGCGGGTTGGGAAGGGGAGCGGTGAGCGTTGAGGAAGTGCACGCCGGCTTGATAGGCAGGGTTGCCGTCCGTGATGAAACGCAGGGAGCGATCTTCCGACAGGGTGCGAGCGGCTTCGCCCAGAGCCACGGTGGCGGCCAAGGCGTCGCGCTCCGCGGCCACGTGATAGGACGTGATCTGGTGTTGTTGGGGATCCAGGAAGAAGAAAGTGTATTGGTGCTTGCCGGCGACACGAATGTAGGTCTCGTCGCCAGTGGCGGTGGGGCTGAGCGGGGCTTTGTGGCGCAGGTTGAAAGCGTGGCAGTAGTAGGCGGCGCCCTGAGCGTAGTTGAGGACGGACTGGTAGCTGAGGGGCACGCCGAAGACTTGACGCAGGACCTGAGCGGTCTTGCGGGCGGAGAGGGCAAAGGAGATGTGGAAGGCCAGGACCAGCCCTAAGAGGTCGGAAGAACGATGAATGCGGGTCAGGTCGACGCTAGGCCGATGGGGAGCGGAAGGGGCGAGTTGAGCGGGTTGAAAGTGGTATTGGCGATATTGGTAGCGCAGCTTGAATTGCGAGAGGCGGAGCTTCTGGAGCAGCTTCTCGTTCCACTGCAAAGCATGTTGCTCCTGCAGGTAGCGAGGGCAGCGGTCGCAAGGGCACTTGTAGATGGTGCAGTCGGGACGCTGTTTCCAGCGGTAGAGGGCGCTGTGGCAGTAGGGACACCAATAAGGAGTTTTCCTGGGGCGATGACGGGGAGGAAGCTGGGACAAGCGGCGACAGACTTTGCAAAGCAGTTGGCTGGCTTGGCGGCCATCGTTGAGATAGAGGAAATCACGAGGCGCACCGCAATGAGCACAGCGACAGTCGGCAGGCGGGGTGCGTGTGCCCTGTCGCCGCACGGGAGCCAGGGGTCGGCCATGCCGCTCTTGATAGCGATCACACAACTGCTGCCAGTCCAGGGTGGGCTGGGGAGGAGGAGGCGCAGGAGGCTGAATCAGAGGGGTTTGAGGATCGACGTAAAAATCGCGGTAGTGAGGATGCTGCTGGCGAAAATCGTCGCGGGGATGGAGTTCGGGTTCGCGCCCGGTGAGGACCTGCTGCAGTTGCTCGATGAGGTCTTGCAAGTCCTGGCGAGTAAATTTCCGGCAGAGCCAAAGTACCAAACGTGTTATCTTACCCATGGCGGTGAGTCTCTCGGGAACCTGGCGGGTTCCCTGAAGGGTGGTTTTGGAAAGAGAGACTTCACCGCCTTTTTGCTTATTCAGTCAAGCCCGATTCCGCAGCCGGACTCCGCGCCCCAAACCAATCAGACCAACCGCCGTGTCACGCAAGGCAGGGGGAGAAACCAGAAATACCAACTTCCCCCGTCGTTCCAACAGATTATCGCTTTAAAGAAGAGAAGTTTTTGACAGAACGTAACACAGTTAAAGGAGGAAACCACATGTCCGAAAGAAATATCGTAATCGTCGATGGCGCGGCGTCTGGCGATAAGGACCTGCCACCTATCCTTAGCGTCCTGTCTGAGGTGCTCAAGGGGGACGGCGCCCTGGTCGAGACCTTTCCCCTGCGCGAAATGAAACTGGCCCACTGCCTCGGTTGCTTTGATTGCTGGGTCAAGACACCCGGCGTGTGTGTGGAGGCGGATGCCGGCCGCGAGATCGCCAAGGCAATTATCCGGAGTCATACGACGGTTCTGTTTACACCCGTAACTTTCGGAGGGTACTCGCCAGAGCTGAAGAAGATGATGGACCGGCTCGTTCAGCTCGCTTCCCCTTACTTCGCGATGGAGCACGGGGAGGTTCACCACCCGCCCCGCTATGCGCATCGGCCGCGGCTAATGATGGTTGGAGTGCAGCGCCATCCCAACCCACATGAGGCTCACATCTTCAAGACCCTCGCCGGGCGCACCGCAATCAATTTCCATCCCCCCGGCTACGCAGCGGAGACCGTTCTCGCCACGGATGACGCCGAGGCGCTTCGGCGGCAATTCCAGGCGCTCATGACCAGGTCCTACGCATTGCCTTTCGGCGAGGCGGCCGCGTCGCTGATGCCCGCCCCGGTCCAGCCCAGCTCGGCGGCCGAAGCGGACAGTGCGCGGCGGGCCTTGCTCATTGTGGGCAGCCCCAAGACCAAAGAGTCCAGCACTTCAAGCGTCCTGGGAGGCTACCTCTTGAAGCGCCTTAAGGAGCGAGGCTGGGAGACCAAGTCGCTGACCCTTCGGGCCAGCCTGAATCGCCCGGAGGGTGAGAGCGAACTGCTTTCGTCGGTGGAACGCGCCGGGCTGATCCTTTTGGTTTTCCCTCTTTACATCGATTCCTTGCCCTATCTCGTGACCAAAGTCCTGGCGATGATTGCAGCCCATCGGCGGGCAGGCCCCGAGCCGTCCCCGCAGCGGCTGGTGGCGATTGTGAACAGCGGCTTTCCCGAGACGCACCAGAATGCGGTGGCCTTGGCCATCTGCCGCGAGTTCGCCGCCCAAAGCGGCTTCGCGTGGGCCGGTGGTCTTGCCTTGGGCGGAGGGGGGATGATTGGCGGCCGGCCTCTCACTGGGGCGAAACGCTCGGGTCCGCCCGTCAGGCACGTGATCGCAGCCCTGGAGATGACCGCCGCAGCCCTGGCCAAGGGACTGCCGGTGCCGGCCGAGGCCGTGAGGATGATCGAGAAGAACCCCATCCCGCTCGTCCCCTTTGCTCTCTGGCGTCGGCTGTATGTTCGGATTGGCGGCAAGGGCTTCGAACAAGAAGCGGCTAAGAATGGGGTCAGCAAAGACAGGCTGCTAGCCCAACCGTTCGTAGACTAGGGCTGTCCAAATTAGTGAGATTAGCCGAGCGTGAGTTGGATTTGGCGACTCTTCAGGCCGAACTGCATAGCTTCGAGGGAACCTACTTGCGCATCGTCGGCTCCCGACTCGCTGAGTTGGATGAAATTGAAGCTCAAATTGCGGAGGCTGGGGCTCGCAACAAGCCGAAAGACCGGGAAGCACAGGAGCGAGCGTCGCAAGCCCGCGCCCAAGCTCAAGATTCGGCCCAGGCCGTGGAAGCTGAACGAGAGGCAGGCAAGAGGGAGCCATTCTTGCCATCGGAGAATCTGAAGAAACTCTACCGTGAGGTTGCCAAGCGCATTCATCCCGACCTTGCCACCGACGAAAGCGAGCGCCAACGCCGACATGAATTGATGACTGAAGCGAACCGCGCCTACGAGATGGGCGATGCGGCTCGCTTGGAGGCAATCCTCCGCGATTGGGAATCCAGCCCGGAATCTGTGAAAGGTGAAGGGCTGGGAGCCGAGCTCGTTCGCGTCATACGCAAGATTGCTCAGGTCGAAGACCGGCTGAAGACGCGGGTGGCGCAGACATTGCCCTTTATGCCTGCGCCCCTCGGCCATTTGATACAAACTCTCCTCATGCCAGATCTGAAGCATTTCTACGGGGTCACACTGGTACAATTGCGGCGCAGACATACAAACCAATGTCTGCGCCACCCGCGAAAGGTGGGTGGCGCATACGTCCCGACGGTTTTTGGCAGGATGCATGCGACCCTCCGTGCGTCCGATAACACAGCATTTTGTCCATGCGCAACACCGAAGCCGGTGGCGCAGCATGCAAGCTTAGCGCAGGCAATACTATGAACCACCAGAACACCAGGGCACCAAGAGCGCAGAGTTTCGCACTTCAGAAACTCTGCGGCTTTTCGTTCTTTCGCATTAATAAATATGTGACATTTATCGTGTTTAGAACCGCAGAGTAATCCCGCTCGGTGCGGGATAACTCTGCGCCCCCACTTGGTGCCTTGGTGTCTTGGTGGTGAAAGGCTTGGAAGAAGTCCTGGGCTACACCTGTGAGCATATTACCTCTTGACAACGCGCCTCCTCTGTGCTAGCCTATTCATGTGAACAGCCTGACCCGCGGGGAAGTCCTTTCCCCGCTCATCCATCACCCCGTCCCAGGAGGAACCATGTCCTTACGCAAAGCACCCCAACTTACGCCCCAACTGCTCGCCGCCTCGCGCCGGAACGCCCGGCATTCCACCGGACCGCGCAGCCCCGCCGCCAAGCAGAATTCCAAGCTCAACGCCTTGAAGCATGGCGTATACGTCAGCGACGAAAATCAGCGCCAGGCCATGCAGGCGCTGGGCGAAGACCCGCAAGAATTCGAAAACTTGAAGCAGGAACTCAGGAGTGCCTTCGGCCCCGGCGACGCGCTCTGGGAGAAGCAGGTCGAAGACCTCGCCTGGCTCTACTGGCGCCGCAAGAGGCTGGAGCGGGCGCAAGACGGCCTGAGGCGGCGCGCCTTGCAGGGGATCGAAGACTGGCAGCACCGCCGCCGGCTGGAGATGGCCCGCATCACCTTCGACGCTTTCCAACACCAGATGCTGGATGCCAACTTATCGAGGTCTAATGATCGAGGCGTGGGGCTGAGAAGGACTCTTTCCTTTCTTGAAGTCATACGAGACCAGATCAGGCAGCGCACCTTCCGGTCGCGCCAGTACTCCGAACTGGAATCTCTTTACCAAGGTGTGACGGGGTGGCGGCAGGCGTTGATTTTCGGGCTGATGCACCGTTTCAGTGATCCACTGTATCTCCACGCGCAACAAGCCGACGAGGAAGAACAGCAGTCGCTACGCAAACTAGACTTCGACTGCGAGCCGCCGGGGGAGCCGGAATACCAGGAACTTCTGCGTCTGTTGGACGAGGAAATCGCCAGCGTGCGGGAGGAATTCGAATATGCGGAGAAGGCGAATGAGGAGAGAGTGGCAATAGAACGGGAGGCCTGCCTTGTTCCGGAAGGGGAAACGTGGAGCATGCTGCTGCGGCAGGAAGGGGCCCTGGACCGCTCGATTGACCGCAAAGTGAGGATACTGCTGAGGCTGCGGAAGGAATCTACCAACCTCCCGGCCGCTCCTGCCAGTCAGGACGATGGAGCGAAGATGGAGGGCGCCGAGGAGACTGTCGATAGCGACATTGTATCCGATGACTCGCAGGGTGTCGAAGGCGTGGAAGACACAAAAATGACAGAACGACGCGGGAATGTCTATGAAAACAAAGGACCGGTGGCTGAAGTCAGAATTATGAATGGTGAATTATGAATTGTCAGGACTCGAGATGGGGCAGACGCGACAATCGAGACCTGCGCCTCGATCGATCTCGGCGGCCGACTGTATAGGATGCGCACCGATCAGAAGGTGAGAGGCAGCGGGCCCGCTCTGCTGTTTGTCGGCGTAAAAGTCCAGAGCGAGATTCTTCGCTCCGCTCCGCTGCACTCAGAATGACAGGTTGTGCAGCGTTAAATGATACTGGAAACTGGAAATTGGAAACTAGGGCTGCCAGTTACCAGTTTCTAATTTCCAGTTTCTGCTTTCCCGCAGGTGTCCCGCAGGTTTGCGGAAATTGAGATTTACGGTAGACTGTTTGTTTCCGTAGTGTTCATTTCACCGAATGATATGACTGACGACACGATAGTTACGGACTGGACTTCTACTACGCTGCGCGTCCGGTATGCGGAGACGGACCAGATGGGCGTGGTTTATTACGCGAATTATCTCGTCTGGTTCGAGATCGGGCGCACGGACTTTTGCTTGCAGCACGGTTTCGCTTACCGCGATATGGAGCAAGAGGGCGGGCTTTACATCATGGTGGCCGAGGCACGTTGCCGATATAAAGCCCCGGCGCGTTATGACGACGAAATTCTGGTGCGGACGCGCTTGACCGGGATGCGGAGGCGAGTTCTGATTTTCGGTTACGAAATCTACAGGCAGCGCACAGATGAACTCATTGCTGAAGGCGAGACGGTCCACGTCATCACTGACCGCGACGGCCGCCCGCGCACCTTGCCCGATAAGTACCGGGAATTGTTCCTGGCGAAACCAGAAATCAGAAATTAGAAAGCAGAAATTCGAAAACAAGAGCGGTGGTCTCGAATCGAGTTTCAGAGTTTCGGATTTCAAATTTCGATTCCTACTTTCCATTTTCTGATTTCTAATTTCTGATTTCCGATCTGTTGAGGCTTTGATGCCCCGCGATTTGCAGCTCACCGGACATGACCTGACGCGCCGGGACTTTTATCAAGTGGTGCTGGAGAACCGGCCCGTCGAACTCTCAGCACGTGCGCGCCATGCGATGACGCAATCCCGCAAACTCGTGGAAAAGATCATGGCCGGAAAAGAGGCCGTTTACGGGGTTACGACCGGCGTCGGAAGCCTCTCCACGAAGCGGATTGAACCCTCGCAGGCACGGGAACTGCAATTAAACGTGGTGCGCAGCCACGCCTGCGGGGTCGGACAACCGCTTGACGCTCGAGAGACGCGCGGACTCCTCCTGCTGCGGGCCAATACGCTGGCCATCGGTCTTTCCGGTGTGCGCCCGGTGGTGGCCGAGCTGCTCTGTGGCTTCCTCAACCACGGGGTGCATCCCGTGGTGCCCGCGCGCGGGTCCGTGGGGGCGAGTGGCGACCTTGCTCCCTTAGCCCATGTGGCGCTGGCGTTGGTGGGCGAGGGTGACGTGCTCTACCAGGACCGTCACCAGCCTGCGCTCGCCGCTATGCAGGCAGCAGGGTTGAAGCCCCTGGCGCTCGAAGCCAAAGAAGGTCTTTCACTTGTGAATGGCACTCAGGCGATGCTTTCCGTGGGGCTTCTTGCGCTGCGTTCTGCCGAACTTCATGTGGACACGGCGGACGTGGCGGGGGCCCTCTCGCTGGATGCCTTGCGTGGCTCCCGAAAGGCCTTTGATAGGCGCCTGCATCAAGCGCGCCCACATCCCGGGCAGATGGTGACCGCCAAGAACATCTGGCGGCTTACACGCGGCAGCGAGATTAACAAGTCGCATGAGGGGTGCTCGCGCGTCCAGGATGCCTACAGTTTGCGCTGCATGCCGCAGGTTCACGGCGCGGTGCGCGACGCGCTCGATTACGCGCGGCGGACCTTTGAAATAGAAATGAACAGCGCTACGGACAATCCCCTGGTCTTTGCCGGCGAAGGTGATGTTATCTCGGGGGGAAACTTCCACGGGCAACCACTGGCCACCGCGCTTGACCTCATGGCGTTGGCGCTCACGCAGCTTGGTGGCATCTCCGAAAGGCGAATCGACCGCATGGTAAACCCTCTGACGTCCGACTTGCCGCCCTTCTTAACCATGTCACCGGGTCTCGAATCGGGATTTATGCTCGCTCAAGTGACGGCTGCGGCTCTGGCTTCGGAGAACAAGATCCTGGCCCATCCCGCATCGGCGGACTCCATCCCCACTTCCGGAAATAAGGAAGACTACGTGAGCATGGGCATGGCCGCAGCCCTGAAGCTGCGCCCCCTCCTCTCCAACTTGACTGCGATCCTCGCCATCGAGCTGCTGGCGGCTTGCCAGGCCATTGATCTGCTGGCTCCGCACAGGACCGGGGGCCTGGCAGAAAAAGCCAAGGCGGTGCTTCGCGCTCTCTCCCCGCCTCTGATCCAGGATCGACCATTGCATAAGGACATTGCCCGCGTGGCGCGGCTTGTTTCCGAGGGCGCGTTTGCCGGCGTGTTGACCACGGGCGCGGCCCGCCATTGATCTCTCCATGCCTCCTATATCGGCCACAATGATCGCCTGTAACGAAGCCGCCAACCTTGCGCGCGCCCTGCGCTCGCTGGCCTGTGCTGATGAAATTGTGCTTGTCGACTCCGGTTCCGCGGACCAGACGCCGGCCATCGCGGCAAGCCTGGGGGCGCGGGTCATCCACCAACCCTGGCAGGGATACGCGGCGCAAAAGAACCTCGCGGTGGGCCAAGCGCAGCACGACTGGATTCTGAGCCTGGATGCGGACGAGGAACTCGATGCCGAAGCACAGGCTGCGATTCGTAGCTGGAAAGGCTCCGAACCCGCCGCAGACGGATATCGCCTGGCTCGCCGCGCTCACTACCTCGGCCGCTGGATTCTTCATTCCGGCTGGTATCCGGATTACAAGGTCCGCCTTTTCAACCGGCGCATGGCCGGGTGGGGCGGAAAGTACGTTCATGAGTCCGTGAGGGTGAACGGCCGCGTCGAGACGATGCCGGGAGAAATCCTGCACTATACTTGCGACACGTTGGAGGAACATCTACAGAGGATCGAGCTTTATACCGACTTGGCCGCCAAGGAAATGCTCGAACGAGGCGAATCCGTCAACTTCCTCCAGCGCTGGTTTGATCCCATCTGGGTTTTCTCCCACACTTACTTCCTCCGCCTGGGAGTCCTGGATGGGCGCCAGGGGCTTCTGATCGCCACCATGGCGGCACGCTACGTCAACAGGAAATACGCGAAGCTGGCCACGCAACGCGCGGCCTTCGGCCACCACCCATGATTTCCGCCGGACCCTTGAAGATCGCTCATATCGACACAGGCCTGAGATTGCGCGGTGGCCAGCGCCAGTTATTGCAACTTGCGCGGCGGCTTCGGCAGCGAGGTCACTGCCAGATCATCGTCTGCCAGGAAGAGAGTGAGTTGGAAAGGCGTGCCCGGGCGGAAGAGTTTTCACGCTTTGCGCTTCCACTTCACGACCCAAAACATGCTTACGGAATCCTGCAATTGCGCCAGCATCTTCGGGACGCGCCGTGCGACATTCTTCATGCCCACGACGGACAGGGCCAGACGGTGGCTTGGCTCGCTTCCATCGGAATGCCTATTCGGCGAATAGCTAACCGTGGTGTAACTTTTCTTCCCACACCACGTTGGACCCATCGCCTGAAGTACACACACACTTGTGACGCCGTTGTGGCAGCCTCGGATTTCATTCGTCAGTTATTAATTCGTGCGGAGGTGCCGGAGTCAAAGATCGAGCTGATTCCGGACGGAATCGAGATTCCACTTGAGCTGCCATCGATGGCCGCCAGAACCGAGGCGCGAGCGCACTGGGGGTTTGGTGAAGACGAGTTTCTGGCCGGTCACCTGGGGGCCTTCACACCGGAAAAGGGGCAAGACATTGCGCTGGAAGCTTTTCGGCTATTGGTTAAACGATTGCCGAAAGCGCGGCTGTTGCTGGCGGGCAAAGGCCCCACCTTGAAAACGCCGGCGATGACTCGATTGCTCGATGAACTTGGCGATGCAGTCAGGCTTTGCGGTGAGATCGAAAACCTTGCGGAATTCTTCCCGGCGCTGGACTTGTTCGTCATGCCTTCCAAATCCGAAGGGCTGGGTTCGTCTGCGATCATGGCGATGTCCTATGGCCTGGCGGTAGTGGCCAGTCGTGTGGGTGGCCTGCCGGAGATTGTTGAGGAAGCCCGGACAGGGTGGTTAGTTGAGCCTGCTTCACCTTCAGCGCTGGCGGAGGCGATTACGTCCGCAGCAGGCAACCCGGCACGCCTCAAGCAATTTGGGCTGAAGGGCCGGGAGCGCGCCCGCCAATTTTCCTTTGATATAAAGGTTGTTCGAACGGAAGCCCTGTACCGCCGCTTGTTATGCGGATAGAAGAACATTTAGTGTGTCAGTTTGGTTTTGTAGCGCCGGGCTTTAGCCCGGCACAACCCCAAAATGCCCCGATATATCGGGGCGCTACGCCGAACTGGCCGCGAAGAACAAGCTTGGTTGACAAGGGAGTACACGTCGGCTATCCTCGAACCCAAAATGGAAACCGTGGGCAAAACATAGGGAGATAAGTGCGTGCCGAATGAAAAGGTCACTTTTGTGCACAAGCTCCCCGCCGAGTTTGTCGAGTATGCAAGAAGGACGGGGCCGGCAACTCCCGTCATTTGCGACATTGGAAGCCGCGACGCATTGGACGGGATTTATCTTTATAAGGCCTTGCATGCGGCGGAGTGCCATATTTTCGAGCCCAATCCAGCGGCCATAGAAATATGCAAGAGCAACATCGCCACGCACGGAGACGGATGCAACATTTTCTTTAATCCGGTTGGCCTGTCCGACACAGTGGGCAGCGCAGACTTTTTCCCGGTCAACCTCGAGAAGTCGGTATATAAGGACATCGGGTTTTCATCCATGCTCCCCTTAAATCCCGTCTTCGCATTAAAACCTCGCAGGATGATTGTCCAGGACAGAATCACCATCGCCACCACGACACTCGATTCATACTTTGCGAAGAGAGAGAAACAGCCGGATGTCTTGTGGATGGACGTGGAAGGGGCCGAGCTGCGTGTTTTCAGCGGCGGGGTGGAGGTCTTGGAACACGTGAGGTTAATCCACGTCGAGGTTTCTTTCCGTCCTATGCAAATCGGCAAGCCGCTCTTTTGGGAAATTGACGAATTCCTGAAGAGGCGACAATTCAGGTTTCTTAAGTTTATCGGCGTCTCACACCTTAGAGGGATATTGGTCACGCACAAGCTTCTACCAAATTCGCCGTGGAGATGGAACGCTGTTTATTACCGTTAACTATTCGAGGAGTCAGCGACCTTGGGAAACCTAGTGCAAACCCCACCCATTTTATCTTACATAATGGTAGCAGTCTTCGGACTCGTCTTGGGCAGTTTCTTGAACGTGTGCATTGTCCGACTCCCCCGCAAGCTATCGATCCTGGCCCCGCGCTCCCATTGCCCGCTTTGCGAACATCCCATTCGTTGGTTCGACAACATCCCACTGGTGAGTTATCTCCTCTTGAGGGGCCGCTGCCGAGATTGCCATGCCCGAATATCCCCGCAGTATGCGGTCGTCGAAGCTCTCACCGCGATTTTGCTCGTGGCCACCTTCCGTCGCTTCGGCCTCAGCCCGGAATTCGTGAAATGCTCCGCACTGGTGATGATGCTCATCGTTCTCATTTTCACCGACTTGAGGCAGCGGCGAATCCCCCACGCCGTGACCGTGTTCGGCATTAGCCTCGGAGTGGTGTTAAGCTTCTTTATCCCGGTTGACAACCGCCCCTTGGCATGGTTAGCAGAGCGGATGGGTTTGTTCCTTTCGGAAACGGTTTCGTCGGTCCTGGGCGCAATTGCGGGCGCGGTTACGGGCGGCGGGTTGTTCTATGCTGTCGGGGAGGCGTTTTACATTCTGGGCGGACGGCAGAAAGAGTACCTGGGCTTCGGCGACGTGATGTTGATGCTCATGGTAGGAACCTTCCTGGGTCCGCCCTTAACATTGCTCACCATCCTGCTGGGCTCCCTGGGAGGGTCGATTGTCGCCTTGTCAACCACCCTTGCGGCGCCGCGTTTTCGCGATTACCAATGGCCTTACGGGACGTTTCTTGGAATCGCCGCGATTTACGCAGCCCTCGATGGCACGCGCCTTGTAGAGGCTTATCTCCGCTGGTCAGGCTTGGCAGCTTAAGCCCAATACTCTTCACTTACTGGGTTTCGGGAAATTAATTGGCAATTTATTCCAGGCAGCCCCCCGTCACTCGGCCCCGTCAGCTAACGGGCCGGAGAAAGCGCGCCTTGCGGTCTACCCTATGTCCGTCGGGTGACGGACAGAGGATAGTAAAATCAAACGGGATTATCCCTTTCACAAAACAACCACAATCCCTTGTGGGCAATTTGTGGGTACACCATTCCTAGTTTCTCAACTATTAAGCCCTTTATAGTATTAACGGCTGGAGGTAGCATATATATCCGTATCCGAACATCAAGCTCACACGGCGTGCCAAGAAGATGGGATGGGACCAGGACTCCATGAATTTCTTCGTTTATGAGGTCCTTAGGCTCAAGCCCGAGCCAATCAAGGAGAAGCCCTCGCTGTGGATGCGGCTGAAATCACTCCTGAATCGCTAGCCAGGTGATCGAGGAAAAAGGCACGAACACATCCGCCTGCGAACCGCCATGCTGAAGGCTTCATGGACCCATTATCTTCATGAGGGCCTCATTGCTCACGATGAGCCAAAAGCCGTTGTCATCCTGTTCTATTATCGTGCCGTAAAGCACAGTGTCCACGCCACGGAGTTGCAGCGTTGCAGATTTATTGACGACTCTGTCTTTTTGCGTGGCGGCATGGATTGTACGCCTTTTCGTCGCCCATGCCGCTGTAAAATCTCAGCCTGGCAAAACAGGGCCGATCTCTTGGGATTCACTGGTTGGGCACAGTGCTTCCCGCTGTAGGCTAATTGCGTGTTGCACTGGCAAAAAGTAGTCACGCTGTGGTAGCGCGCTTTGTCTTCGCTGCCGGAGGGCCCCAGACCTGGTCGTACCCAAGAAGCAACGGGCACTTCGGGCTTTTATCTACATGTTCGAAGTGGTCCCCGTTAAGGCGAACTGGCTCCCTGCATCCAGGGCAAAGGAACCCGAGGTCCCCCTTGCGAATGTGCAGATGGAGAGCACGAGCAATGGCCCTCAGCGCATCGGCAACAACAGGCTTAATCAGGCACTCTGGTATAGTCATGATGGATGAAATCTCCTTGGGGCTGAAATTATGACGGCAAGGCCGGTGAATTAGCAACATGGGACTGGTCCACTACCTATTCTTGCGAGCGATCCATCACCCGCCCGGTGCCCTCCATGTACTGCTAAACGACCCTACTTCTGCGATACCCATTTACCGTCTTGGTATCCGAAAGTACGTGTGTGCAAACTAGTATAAGGGGGAGAGAAGTTGTTGTCCTGTTCTGCCTCTTCCTTAGTTGAGTGCTTTAAGGTAGAATAAAAAACCTCGCTATAACTGAGTACACCGGTATAGGGCGTAACGAGCGAATCCGTCACCTTTACATCGAAACCATACTGCACAACCTTTTCAGTATAAGCTTTGAACCAGACAGTCTTGACGGGTTTCACCACGTGACAAGTGCCTGGATGCCAAACAGGGCTACAGGGCTTACCATCGTTATTTGCATATTTCACAGGAGAACCGTCCGGCCAGACCTCGTGACACCGCCCGTGAACGACAGCACCGCAAGGCTTGCCATCCTTATTCACAAAATGCGTCGTTGCTGATGGGTCTTCCGCCACCGTTGAAACCACCGTTGCGTGTTCCACGCCTCTGCGGGCGTTATCATTCTTCAAGACGTCTTGTATTTCCTGCTTGAAAGAAGAGACGATAGCAGCTTTATCAGGCTGCTTATCCTGAGCCTGCGCCGAACCTGAAAATCCGACCAACAAAACAGCTAAACCAACCAAGCTTTTCTTTGTGCGGCTCAGCATGCTTTCTCCTTCGGCTTGAGTTCCATCTCATCCTCCGTTTCTTCCTTGAAAATCTCAACCTTGTCTTGCGGGATTTTCATGGCTGCCCGCACGGCCCGCCTTTTCTCCGGCGGCGTCTGCAATACCGCCCGCAAGGCTTCATCGAGGGAGAGAGGGTACAGCGAAATAGGCTTGGAGTGTTTTTCCGTCATTGTTACTTCTCAACACTGGTATTAGTCCATATGAGAATGTATGGTCTAGTCTTGGTTCTGATGTCGGCGCTGGCCAGTTTGTTTGTCTGAAATCATTCTAAACTGCTAGGTTGCCCTAATGTACTCGGGGAGACCAGCGAGACGCCAAAATGGTTTGGGGGTGGTCATTCTGGTTTCCCAAACATAGCAAAACACAGTCTCGTGTTCGCTTCCTTTTCCTCTTTCAAAAGTGTCAACGTATTTAACGGTTCCACAGAGCCAAAGAAATTTATTCCTATCCTTGATGTCAATAAACTCTTGTTCTCTGGGCAGAATTTTGAAATCTGCCCGCTGTGCGAAAGAAGCGCCCTGCGGAATCATATCTGGGGTAAAGACGGGCGGGTTCCTCATGTCGTAAACGGTGGCATCCGGCAGCGTGCCGGGGTTGTCACCAATCTGCAATTCATATTTCCACGCAATCATCTTAGCTGGGGTCTTGCCATAATTCTTGAGGTAGAAAACGCAGTTAGGTATACGTTTATCGGTCATCATCTGCACTACTGTAGGCAGATATGGGTCTTCGATTCTGTCTTGAGTGACGGTCCTTTTAATCAGTACCCAGGCCCGGTCACCGCGCATGAGCGCATCCGCGCTATCTTTAGCGGCCCTTGCAGACACCTCATTCGCTTTCATCTGCCGCCATATGGCTCTGGCAGTGATTACTCCGACAATGACCGCTGCTGCGGTGAGGGCGACGTACAACATGTAAAGCCTATCTGGGGGGAGCGCTACTACATCAACCCTGCAAATCCTGTCATTCGATGGTGTATCGCTTTCATCTTTTTTTGTCTGGGAATCTGGCTGGCTTTTAAGGCTGTTGTTAGTGACAGTTTGATGGGGTTTATTCTGTTTATTTTTCTCGGGTTTCTCGCTGTCGAGATTCCTGCCGCCATCTTTTGGTACTGGGCTCTTAGGCTCAACGGATGGTGATGGGACATCCTGCGCCGTTAGTACAACGGCGCACAGGATAAAAAGCGATGCAAGCACAAGGCGCATGTTGAATGGAGCAACTATACACTAAGGTGTCGCTCCTGTCCAAAACATGGATTAACGTGGGTACATCAAAATGGCTCTGTTGGCCCGGTTTTCGGCCCAGCCTGCGCCTTGTAGCGCAGCCGCTTACCAGCCGACGCCTTCGGGGCGAACTCCATCTGCTCACCGTCCATCACCCCACGATGGTTCCAGCGGGACCCGAATACATCGGCTGGATGTTTTTTGAAAGGGATAATTCCGAAATCAAATTACCTATCCTTTCAGGTCAACCAGCCGAAGGAACTTCAGCGGCTGAGATATTTCACCAAGTTCCCAAATATTTTAAGCCCGTCTTGGGAATAATGCGCCGGCAAAGAAACTCGCTCCGGATGAGGCATCAGACCTAATACCAGGCCCGTTTCATCCGTCACGCCGGCAACGGCTCCCGGCGCCCCGTTGGGGTTATTGGGATATTCCATAGTGGGGCGCCCCTGGGCGTCAGTGTAACGGAACACCACTCGCGCCGCCGCGTCGTCAGCATCGCAGAACAGTGGACGGCCCTCGCCGTGGGCCGTCGGCATCTCCAGAATGTCACCGGCCAGACCCTCAGTCCAGGCGCACTTCTCCCCTGAAACCAGAAGCCGAACCTTCCGGTCTTCAAAATGAGCAGACTGATTCTCGAGCAGGGCCATGCTGCGCTTTCCCGGGGTTCGGCTGGGCAGAATCCCCGATTCGGTCAAAACCTGAAAGCCGTTGCAAATGCCCAGCAATGGCTTCCGAGCTTCCAGGAACTCCTCCAGTTGGTCGCGCAGGCACGCCACCAGCATGGTGGCGAATATGCGTCCCGCTCCCAAGTGGTCGCCATAGGAGAAACCGCCGGGGATGACTGCCGCCTGGTAGTCCCGAAGCCGAGTGCGGGCGTCCAGCAAATCCCGCAGCAGAACCAGTTCTGTCCTTCCACCTGCGAATTCAATGGCGGCGGCAGCCTCTTCGTGGCAGTTGGTCCCCGGGCTGTAAAGAATGGCAGTGACGCCCCGACTCATTCGATAACCTCCCGAAACGTCTCACTCCAGACCTCGCCCAGGGCCGCAGTTGCTTCCTGCCAAACCACCTTGCCGCGGTCAAGAAGAACCAATTGCGGGTCCGGTAGGACCTCTCCGATAACCCGGTATGGTACGTCTCTTAAGTGTCCGTTCAGATTGTATTCGGAGGGCACTTCAAGCAGGACCGATCCCACGAATTCACCGAAAATCGAGCCGTCCTTCCGCCCCTCTGAAAACGCGTCGAGGGCAATTCGAGCGCCATATCCAGAACCCCAGGCAGCCTCAAAGAGGCGCAAGAGGATTCCGCCCTCGGCAACCGCGGAGGCGGACACGTAACCGCCCTGGCCGTGTAGCCCCAGAAGAGCATCCCACACCGACCGGATCGGGCCGGCGTCGTAGGCGTCGAAGAGTCGCTCGCCACGCTGCCCGCAACTATCGGCGTACACGCTGCCACCCAGCGCCTCGCCATCGAACCGGCCGAGGAGGACAAGGCGATTTCCGGGCCGCTTGAAATCCTTGCTCACCGCTTTCCTAACGTCCGGCAAACGCCCCATCGTCGCCACGACCAGCGTGGCGGGCACGTCGATCCTGCGCCCTTCAGTCTCAAATGTCCCGGAGCTTGAATCCTTACCTGAAATGAAGGGAATTCCGAGGGCAATCGACATGTCGGCGATGGTCTCCACCATCTCCCGCAAATCCCAGGCTGCCTCCGGACGCACGCGTGGCGTGTAGAAGTTGTCACAAAGGACCATCTGCCGGTAGTCTGCACCCGCGGCCACCGCCTTGGTAATGGCCTCAATCATCATCAGGCGCGCCATGCCCGCCGGGTCAATTTCCCCATAAAAAGGATTGAAGGCTAAGGTTGTGATCACGCCGTAAGGCTTGCCACGCAAGGGCGCCGAAATATAGACATTGGTCGGCATCCGATGATCCTTGCCCCCATAAGGTCCCTGGGCAGTTCGACCCTGCACCGTCGTATCAAAGCGGCACCCGGCGGCGCTCTGGTCAGCACAGTGGTAGTGTCCCAGCACGCCCCGAATGGCGGCGGCCCACTCCTCTGCGGTGCGCGGCTCGGTTATGCGCAAGGGTTGCAGGTCCCGCTGTGGTCGAGCAACCGGCAGCGGGTCAATGGGGCAGGCTTCCCAAAGGAAAGCCATCTCGAGGTCCACAACCTTCTGGCCCCGCCAACCCGCCTCCAAGCGACCGCTCTCCGTAAAGTGGCCGAGGACCGTATACCCCACCTCGTAGCTCTCGAGAATAGCGCGGGCCTCCGCAACTTTTTCCGGCGGCACCGCCAAGAGCATGCGTTCTTGCGATTCGGAGAGCAGGATTTCCCAGGCTGTGAGGCTTTTGTCCTTCAACGGAACAGCGTCAAGGTCAATGCGCACGCCCGTCTCGGAGCCCATTTCACCCACTGCACACGAGATGCCCCCTGCCCCGAGATCGGTGATAGCCCGAATGCACTCCTGGTCACGCAAAACAGGGATTGCCGATGTGAACCTACGCTCCGTAATCGGGTGACCGATTTGCACCGCGGCCGATTCTTTTTGCAGAGTTTCGCCGGTCATTCCCGTAGAACTGGCGGTGGCTCCGTGTATTCCGTCCCGACCGGTTTCGCCCCCGATAAGAAGCGCCACGTCACCTGCGCGGGGAGCGTCCTTCAGAGCATATCTCTTGGGAATCAATCCCACTGAATGCCCAAGGGCGAAGCACTTGGCATAACCAGGATGAATGCGGTAAACCGGGTGCATCATGGGAATGCCCATGGGGTTGGTGTAATAAGCGGTGGCCCGGATCGATTCCGAAACAATCAACTGTGGATGCAAAGCCCCGGAGGGAACTTCTGAAATCCTGGGGTCCATGGTTCCCATCACGGTTGTGCCGCCAATGGGGTAGCCCCCTTTGCCAAAGCCCAGCGAATCGCGGATCACGCCACCGTGCTTTGTCGCAATACCCCCAAAAGGAGCAATGGAGCTGGGAAAGTTATGGGTCTCACCTTTAACGGTCACTACCCAGTCATCATAGAACTCCATGCCTCCGGCGTTGTCTTTGAAAGACGAAACAACTAAAGGATGGTTGATTTGTGCTGTCGCATCACTCAACCTCTTCAGGAGTCCAAGACTTTTCCAGGTAGTGTGGTAGCAGTGATCACTCCACGATTGCACCAGGATCTCGATCTCGGCGTCCGTGTGGGGCCGGCCCTGGGCCTTCTCGTTCGCCAGGATGGCCTTCATCTGGGAAAGTGGGGCGTACCAGGAACGGGCCTCCGAGAGCGCAACCAGTTCGTCATCCGTCAAATCCAGGAGAGGAATCGTCGTCACAGGATCGGGATTCCCCGTGGGACGAAGCGTGGCAAGTACTTCGTTCGGCTCGCGGATGCGCTCCACGACGTGATTGTAAAGAAAACGGGCGGCAATCCCCCGCGCCTCTGATTCATCCAGACCGCAGAACTGGTAGCGCCTGCTGAGCCGTGCAAATTCCAAGCCTGATTCACCCAGGGCGCGCGCCCCTGCCAGAATGGAGGGCGTTTCCGGGTCAGTCACGGCGGGCCGATAAGCGATTTCAACTATAGGCCCCAGCCCGGAATCAAGTAGCGAGCGTTCCGCAGCCACCTGGTAAAGCGGATTCACCAAGAGCGGCATCAGGACGTCGAGGTTCACCACTCCCTCGAGCCAAAAGACGCGTTCGATCACCAGATTCTTCAGTTGCGGGTAACCGCGCCGGTGAAAGAAGCTAAGCCAGCTACGGGCTTCAGGGTCATCTTGCGAAAGTGTGTAAATGCTCTCAATCGACATCGTCGCCTCGGGCGAGGATTGCCTCAGATTAGGTGCTTCCCGGCAAATGCCAGCCCACCTTAGCCTCGGTAGGGACCGGGCAGCAGCACACTGCGGGATACCTCAAGGGACAAGCAACTCATTATATCCGGGATGCCATTGGTTGTCTCTCCCCGCCGGCAGGATGCTGATTCCCCTCCTTGACAAGGGGGGCCGTGAGCCGATGGATTCACCGGCGCGGTTTATCCCCTACCCCACCCACGTCTGACACCCCCTCTACCAAGGAGGGGAGTTATAGTGGCCGCGATTACTCCGGCGAGGCAACTTCAATCGGTGCGCTGAGCGCCAAGTTCCCCCAGGCAACTCGCATGGTGACATGCTTGATGTCGCCTTTCGGATATGACAGCGTGATGGTCAGTTTCTCAGCCCGGGTTTCCGCCTTGGCGACGGACATCAGCGCTTCGAATTCCACCGGCGCCTTCTCAATTTGAAAGGCGTCAAGCCGCGCTTTCCGAACCCTGCCCGGGTCAATGAAAACCAGGCTCCACTCTGAGCCCTCCTCGGAGCGATGCAAACCGAGGTAATAGAACCCTGCCGGGACCTTTTTTCCGCCAATTGACAAGGGAAGCTGGGTGTCCAAAATCGACCAGAAATTGCTGCCCATTCGCCATATTTTCCCCCTGGTCATGGCGTCGAACGTGGCGGATTCCTCGTACTCCTTTTTCCAGACGGGCCGGCCGTAATCGATGGCGAACTGCCCGGCAGGGGCGTTGGTTTGGGTATTCCAGTAGAGCACTCGCGCCGAGGACCGATCGTCCGGCGTACCGCCCTCCGCCACAATCTTGGGCCTTTGCTGCTGCCCCCCCGCATTCAACGTAAAGAGCAACATCAATCCTGCCAGCAGTGGGTGGATCTTCATCGTTATTCTCCTCGTGATGGGGGAGTCCCCGCACGACAAGCCGGCCCACCCGCTCATCACTCGTCACTTGTCACTGCTCTTTCCGGCGTCTGCTTTTACTCGCGCTCTGCGCTTTCCGGTTGCGCCAGCTTGCGGTTTGGATCGACCCGCAGCCAGGCAAGCGCTCCGGTAATGCACAAGAAAGATGCAACTCCGAAGGCATCTCCCCAGCCAAGCCCTTTAGCGTGGGCGATCATGGGCGTGAGCGTGGCTGTCACCGCACCGCCGATCTGTCCTCCCATATTCATGATCCCGGAGACCGAACCAGCAGACTCACCGGCGATGTCGGCTGTAACAGACCAGTAGGTACTCTGTGAGAAGAACAGCGCGCCAGCACCGGCTGCCAGAACGACGCTGGCCAACCTCGCGCTGCTGACCGCATGGCCGCACGCCATGAACACTCCTGAGAGACCTATCCCCAGGACGGCGATTCCGCACCTTCCCCAACGTTTGCCATAGCGGCGTGTGACGAAGTCGCTCACCACTCCCCCTGTAGGCGAACAGATGGCCATGGCGATGAAGGGCAGCGATGTGAAATATGAGCTCTCGCGCAAGCTGAGCCCCCTCACGGTGGTGAGGTAACGGAAAAACCAAGCGAAAAAAATGTAGGAGGTATAGCCATAACAGAAATAGCTATATGTAATTAAGAGAAAGTCTTTGCTGGAGAGAATCGTTTTCCACGGAAGGACACCCTTAACCGTTCGCCCGGAGTCGGGCAGACCAGCACGAATGAACTCCAGCTCTCGGGGCTTCACCCAGGGGTGTTCTTCCGGCCTGTCCCGCGCCAGCAAGAACCACACCGCTCCGACGAATAGCCCCAACACCCCATTCAGCCAAAACGAAACCCGCCAACCACCGTGCAACATGATGTAAGTAACAAGTGGTGGTGAGATGCCCGCGCCCGCTCCCACGCCGGCAAAGATCAGGCCGTTGGCTGTCCCGCGCTCGTTGGTCGGAATCCATTTGGCAACCACCCGGTTCGAACCCGGGAACAATACTGCCTCACCGGCGCCAAGCAGGAACCTCACCGTCACAAAAGCCAAAAGCGCACTTCCAATACTCGATGGAATTAAGGTCACTACGGCCACAAACACCGCAAACCAGACAGTATAAGCCGTCATCCCCCGTCGTGGCCCGTATCTATCGCTGATACGTCCACCTGGGGCTTGAAACAGCGCGTAACCCACCAGGAAGGCGCTGAAAATATAGCCTAACTGAACGTCACTCAGATGGAATTCCTGAACAATATAATGGCTGGCAATGGAAATGTTGACGCGGTCGCAGTATGCGACCGAGCTCATAATGAAAATCCAAAAGATCAGAACCCAGCGAACTCGTCCTCGCATTTGTGAAACCACCCTCAATCCGCCAGAAGTGCCCAGCACCCTTTACAGAGTGCGTGCCGAGCTATTTGCTGCATTGGAAGCCTACACCGAGCAACCGGACCTGGCAACCATCACAGCCTCCGGTACCTATTCTTTCCGCTCTTCGCTCGGCACTGCGCTTCCAACACCTGAAACCTCGCCCCTGACAAGCAGCGCCTGACACCTGCTTTTCCTCCAACCCTGCGCGTGGCGCCGCAATTGGATATGGCTGCCTCTTGATTTGCTCATCCTTCTGGCGTGAGCTGGCGGTTTGGATCCACCAGCAACCAGACCAACGCGCTTGTCCCACACAAAAACGCTGCCACTCCGAACGAGGCTCCCCAACCAAAGCGCGCGGCGATTACGGGGGTCAGCGTGGCAGTAACAGCGCCGCCGATCTGTGCTCCCATGTTCATGACTCCGGATACAGACCCGGCGGACTCGCCCGCGAAGTCGGCGGTAAACGACCAGAACGTGCTCTGCGCCAAGCACAGCGCCCCTGCCCCGCCTGCCAAAGCAAAAGCCGCCAGCCGTGGGCTGCTAACGATAGATCCAGATGCAACAAACGCTGCGGCAAGACCTATTCCAACGGCCGCGACACCGCATCTTCCCCAACGCTTGCCGTAGCGGCGTGTGATGAAATCGCATAGGACTCCTCCCCCCGACGCACAAACGGCCATAGCAATGAAAAGCAGTGTTGCAAAATAAGAGCTCTCACGCAAGTTCAATCCCCGCACAGTCGAGAGGTAAATGAAGAACCAAGTGTAGAAAATCCAGGCAACATAGCCATAACAGAAATAACTGTAAGTAACTAGCAGAAAGTCTTTGCTCTTCAGGAATCTTCCCCAAGGAATTATTCCCTTCGCCCGTTTGTCGGAATTGGGCAGACCGGAACGAATGGCTTCCAATTCTCGGGCGCTGATCCAGGGGTGCTGCTCGGGATTGTCTCTCGCCAGCCAGAACCACGCGGCCCCGACGACTAACCCCAATAGCGCGCTCACCCAAAAACAAAGCCGCCAACCGCCGTGCAGCATGATGAAGGTAATAAGCGGAGGTGTGAATGCGGCCCCCACGCCTCCCCCGGCAAATATGAGCCCGTTGGCCGTCCCTCGCTCGTGGGTCGGAATCCATTTGGCAACCACTCGATTCGAGGCCGGGTAGAATACGGACTCACCGACGCCAAGCAGAAATCTCACACAAAAAAAAGCCGCCACTACGCCTGTAATACTCCGTGGAATCACAGTCGCCAGGCTCGTACACACTCCCCACCAAATTGTAGCAATAGCGATAACCCGTCGCGGTCCATATCTGTCGCTGACACGCCCACCGGGAGCTTGGCAGAGCGCGTAGCCCAGCATGAAGGCGCTGAAAATGTACCCGAGCTGAACATCTGTGAGGTGGTATTCTTCCACAATGAAGCGGCTCACGATGGAAATATTAACTCGGTCGAGAAAGGCGACCGAACTTAAAGTAAAAATCCCAAAGATCAGGACCCAGCGAACTCGTCCTTGCATGTGTGCAGTCATTTCTGATCCGCCTAAAGCGCTCGTAGCCGTTTTCGAAGTGTGCCCCGTATCCTCTCCTACACCGAAAGCCTACACGGACTCGCCGGACCTGGCAACCATTCGTATCGCACTGAAAAGGATCGAAAGGCGGCAATTGCGTGTATACTGATTGAGTCAGAATCGGAATCCGGGCTTACCTGAAACAGAACGAAAACCTAAGCAGGGCGGAAGAACGCCGCCAGAAGGCATTCCAGAAAGCACATGGAGAGCCCCTATGCGCATAATCAACACCCAGATGAACCGCCGCCAAGCCATGGCCATGGGCATCGGACTAGCCGTCGCCCCGCTCGCCAAGCCGCAGTCGCCACCGCCCAGGAAGACCGTGGCTGCGATCGCCAATGCATACGGCAAGGGCTCTTCCCCAGGACACGGCCTTTCCCACAGCGCCGTGATCTTCGGCAAAATGCTTAAAGGCTACTCGCCGGATGGAGTATTCACCGAGCCGCGCACGCGTCTGGTTTCCATGTACACGGAGCAAGTACCGTTCGATGATCTTAGCCGCGTTGACGCGGCAACCTACGGTTACAAAGTCTACTCCACAATCAAAGACGCGCTGACGCTGGGCGGTGATGACTTGGCTGTCGATGCTGTCTGCTACGTCGGCGAACACGGCGAGTATCCTTGGAATGAACGGGGGCAGAAGCTCTATCCGCGATACGAGATAATGGAACGAATCGTCGAGGTCTTCCGCCGTACAGGGAAGTCAGTTCCGGTATTTTCTGACAAGCACTTTTCGTATTCCTGGTCGAAGGCCAAACAGATTTACGGTTGGTCGCAAGAACTGAATTTTCCCTTTATGGCGGGCTCATCCATTCCCGTTAACGTTCGCACACCATTTCTGGAATTTCCCTATGAGGCGGAAGTTGAGAACGCGGTGGTGATTGGCTATGGCGACCTCGAAGCCTACGGCTTCCATACGCTTGAGTCGCTGCAATGCATGGTGGAGCGGCGCAAAGGGGGAGAAACCGGGATCCGATCTGTGGAATGGCTCGAAGGCGAAGATGTTTGGAAATGGCGCGACGGGGCCGGCCGTTGGAGCATACCGCTTCTTGAGGCGGCGCTTTCGCGCGATCCGCACACGAAACCAGGCCGCGCAGAGGACAATGTCAAGAAGCCGGTTCTTTTCTTGCTCGAATACCGGGACGGGCTGCGCGCCGCGGCGTACATGTTGGAAGGCCACGCGAGTTGGTGGACTTTTGCGGGCAAACTGAAAGGCTCAGCCGAACCGGTAGCTACATGTTTGGAGGCCGTCGGCGCCAAGGAGCCCCGGCAACTGGCGCACTTCGACGGCCTGGTGCACTGCATCGAAGAGCTGTTCGTGACAGGGAAGCCGCAATATCCGGTTGAACGGACGTTTCTAACGACGTGCGCAATTTCAATTCTCTTCGAGTCCCGCGCCTGGAAGAAGCGTATTGAGACATCGGAGCTGGCGATCAGCTATCGGGCGCCACGGGAAATTTATGTCCAGCGAGCCTGAGTCTCCGACCTGCTTTACAACTCCGTACCATCAGGATTCATAGGCCACGACGGCCACCCCGTAAACCACAAAACTCGGGATTTCCGGTAGCGCCCGACCCGGCGCGAAAGTCCCCTTGATTGCCTGTGGACCAGGAAGCTCCGGAGTGATAAAACGTACCTCGGCATTGGAGGCGCAGGAGGCGGCACTCGCCGCTACACTTCACAGGAAGATCTTAATCATCCCAACGATGGAATACGGAGGCAATTATGATTATGGAAAAGCTTTTCCGAAGGGATCTGCTCAAGGTCGCAGGAGGAATGGTGGCTAGCTCATCTTTCACGGCAACCACTTTGGGCGCCGCCGTTACTCCTCATCCCGAGTCGTCTACACTCGGGGAATTTAATGTTCTCGAATTCGGCGCCGTGGGAGACGGCAAGACAGATAACACGCCTGCCTTTCAGCGGGCACTCGCCGCTGCGGAAGGCATGGGCGGCGCTGTGCGCATCCCGCCTGGTCAATTCCGGTTCGACGGAACTATCGCCATCCCATCCGGTACTACCCTGGAAGGCTCTTGGCGCGGCCCGCATTATCCTGACCCTCACAAAGGGACCATGCTGCTTGTTTATGCCGGGCGCGAGCAGGAGAATGCCGATCCGTTTGTGACGCTTGCCTCGAACAGCACAATTAAGGGCGTGTCGTTCTACTATCCGGAACAGAAACCAAGCGACATCCGACCCTATCCCTGGACCATATCAGTACGCGGCGACCGGGTCAGCGTGATCGACGTTGCCATGGCCAACTCCTATAACGCGCTCGACTGCGGCACCCATAACAACGCCGCCCACTACCTGCGGAACCTCAACATCACCGCCTTGCGCCGCGGGGTTTTCGTGGATCGCGTCTATGACATCGGCCGCATGGAGAATATTCACATCCATCCGAGTGAGTGGAACTCCCTGGGCGGGTTCTCCCCCGCCGACCAAGAGGCTTTCAGTAAGTTCCTGCTTGGCAACCTGGAAGGCTTCATCATCGGCAAGTGCGACTGGTCGTACATGTTCGACTGTTTCGTGATTTTGGCCAAGGTGGGCTTTCGTTTCATCCCGTTGCAGCTTGAGCCTGGCAAAGACCTCGGCCAGGCGCCCCAGGGCAACATCCTAATCACACAGAGCGGGTCGGACCTAAGCCCGCTGGCGGTGGTGGTGGAAGCAGTACAGGACCACGCGGGCATCGCCTTCGAGAATTGCCAGTTCATGAACTCAATCGAGATCAGGGAAACCAACACCGGGCCAGTGAAACTCACCAACTGCGGCTTCTGGGGCCAGTGCCGTTCGGGTTCGGTAATCCTGAACCAAGGCAAGGGGGAGGTTTTCTTGACCAACTGCCATTTCAGCGCCTGGGAGGATCGGAACAATCCCTACCAGTGGGATCCGAAGCGCCCCTTCATCGACTGCGAGAACGGCTCGCTGCTCATGACCACTTGCGTGTTCAAGGACTACGGCCATACGCCGAATCACCACGTGCGCCTGGGGCCCGACGTGGCCTCGGCCGTCCTCAACGGCAACATTGTGCACGGGGGCGGGAAGGTAAAGGTGCAAAACCAGGCTTCAGGCGACGTGCAGATATTTGGCAACGTCGTTCAGAGCTGATAATCTTACGACTGAGAACTAGGTTCGTTCCCGCTGCCGGCGGCGTGACCTTGAACAGTGCTTCGTTCCGCCGGAGGTGCATGAACGCACAACCCATTTCCTCCCTAAAGGGATAAAGCCCGTTTTCCCTTCGTGGCCCTGCAACTTTGCGATATTCATCCCTGCGACTGGCGGAGCGTGCGGCGGAACTTATTCCGTATGAGCTTCAAAGTCCTGACGGGCATTAGCCGTTTAAGTCTCCAGAAGGCTCGATCTTGTCCTGGCGGAAAGAAGTAGAGATCACCCCGCCGGGCCACCCTGATAATGGCAGGCGCCAGATCGTCGGCCGAGCGCGAACTGCCCAATTTCATGATATCCAGGCCACCACGTTCAATTTCGACCGGCGCCAACATCCGATCGGCCAGATTGCTCCGGAAATAACCCGGACAGGCGACGGTAACGGTGACGCGGTCACCGATTTCGTTGTGCAGGGTTTCTGTCATGGCGACTACCGCTGCTTTGCTGGCGGCATAAGGGCCAAGTGTCGGAAGACCAGCGATGGCCGCAAGAGAGGCAATGTGGATAATGTGACCCTTGCCGAGCCGCGCCATATCGGCCGCGAAGGTCTGGCATCCCAGCACCAGCCCGAGGAAATTAACCTCAAGCGCCTTGCGCCAATGATCGATAGGAGTTTCGATGGTGCTCCCCAATACCGCGATGCCCGCGCACTGTACTAACCATTGGGGGACTGCTCCCTCGAGGCACGATCGCGTCCGGACCCATGTTTCCGCATGGCTGACGTCGCCCTCGATCACCTCGATGCGATGGCCGCCCTCGGCAAGGTGTCGCTGGGAGTTGGCTAAGCTTGAAGCGTCCGCATCAATCAACAAGAGATTGCACTCGTGCCGCAGCTCCTTAGCGATCGCCAACCCCAAGCCCGAAGCCCCGCCACTAACTACCGCCCAACTCTCGGGTGTAACAACTGCTCCGTCTTTATGCCCTGCGTTGTTCATGATTTTGTCCTCACACGTTAGCCCTCGAATGCAGCGTGAATAACTTCATTCGCCGCTCACCCCGGACGACACAGCCCCTTCACCTAAATAACCACTTCCAGCTTCGGCTCGCCATGCGCCATGACTCCAGGCTGTGAGGCCATTTCTGCAACGCAGCGCCCGTCCTCTTCGCGGTCCTGCTCGATCTGAAACTTCAAATTCAGGTCTCCAATCAAGCTCTCACTACGGCAGGTGTTCCGCTCTTGGATGGACAATGCGGAACCTCAAGATGACGGCCGCACTCCAAGAGAACTGCGCGGGCATAACGCCCGGGCTATAGTGGCCTGTGCGCGGCGACCAGGGCTTGACCCAGGCTGAGGCCGCCATCGCCGCAAGGCACTTCGGAGTGGGTGAAAACGTTCAGACCTTCGGCTTCGAGCCTGTGCTTCAGATTCTCGAGCAGAAAAACATTCTGGAAGGAGCCGCCACTCAAACAAATATTGTGAAGGCCGGTCTTCGCATGAATCAATTTCACTACCCTCGCCAACACGTCTACGAACCCCTCATGAAAGCGGCGACTGACGATCCCCGCCGGCACACCGCACTTCAGGTCATTCAGCAGGGCCGCAAACAACGGTCTCGTATCAATAATCCAGCCGCTGCCGTCAGCCCGAAGCTCAAACGGGTAGGCGGCGCCTTCACCCTTGCCCGCGATGGCCGCCTCGAATTCGATGGCCGCCTGGGCCTCGTAATTGACCCGTTTCCGAATTCCCGCCAGCGCCGACACTGCATCAAACAGGCGGCCGCAGCTTGATGTCAGTGGCGAGATGACGCCGCGCTCGAGCATGCGGACGAGCACGGCCACTTGCCGCCGGTCGAGTTCACACACAAAGGGAATTCCCAGCTCAAGAAATGCCTCGCCAAAATGCTTGTGCAGGTAACTGACAGTCATGCGCCAGGGCTCGGCGATGGCCGCCGCGCCGCCCGGCATGGGGACGTAATCGAGATGCGCCACGCGCTCAAAATCCGCATACGTCGCAAGCAGGACTTCCCCGCCCCACACCGCGCCGTCAGTCCCGTAGCCGGTGCCGTCCAGGGCAATGCCGATCACCTTCCCGTCCAGGTGATTTTCGGCCATGCAACTCGCGATGTGGGCGTGGTGGTGTTGCACAACAATGCGCTTGATGTTGCTTTGGCCCAGCGCCCAGCGCGTGGAGAAGTAATCGGGATGCAAGTCGTAAGCCAGGAGCCGCGGCTCAACCTCGAGGATTCGCTTGAAGATTGAAATGGTGGTCTCAAAGAAGCCATAGCTCTCCAGGTTCTCCAGGTCGCCGATGTGCTGGCTCAGGAAAGCGTGCCGGCCTTTCGTCAAACATACGGTGTTCTTGAGCTCTCCACCCACCGCCAGGATCGGCGGCAGGTCCTGGTTGAGAAACACCGGCACGGGCACGTATCCACGCGAGCGGCGAAGTAGCCGGGACTGCTCGCCGCTGACGCGGACCACGGAATCATCGCAACGCAAAAGGATGTCGCGGTTATGAACCAGGAAGAAGTCTGCAATTCCGCGCAGCCGCGCCACGGCCTCAGAGTTGCCAATGGCGATTGGCTCCTCCGAGATGTTCCCACTGGTCATGACCAGCGCCTGAAAACCGCCGGCGGCAAAGAGCAGGAAGTGGAGGGGCGTGTAAGGCAGGAAAACACCATACTCACGGGTGAAAGGGGCGACCAGGTCAGCAATCGGACCCGCAGACTTTTTGCGGAGCAGCACAATGGGCCGCTCAGGACCGTCGAGCAACGCACGTGAGGCGTCATCGAGCTCGCAAAGATTCCCAACGGTCTCCAGGTCGGCCGCCATAATAGCAAATGGTTTCTCGACGCGTTGCTTCCCTTCCCGTAGACGGCTGACCGCGGCGGGATTCGTTGCGTCAACCGCCAGGTGGAATCCCCCCAAGCCCTTCACGGCCACCACGTAACCTGCTTGCAAGCGCGCGGCGGCCTCCGCAATGGGATCTGTAGGTGCGCCCCGCGTGGGCGCCCAGGAACGGGCTGGCACAAGGCTTGCCCCTACGGCATCCCATAATTCAACCTGTGGCCCGCACCTCCAGCAGGCATTGGGTTGGGCATGAAAGCGGCGGTCGAGCGGGTCGCCGTATTCGCGCTGGCAGTCGGCGCACATGGGGAAAACCGCCATCGAAGTGCGCGCGCGATCGTAGGGGATGTCGCGCACGATGGTGTAGCGCGGCCCGCAATTGGTGCAGTTAATGAAAGGGTAATGAAAGCGGCGGTCGGAAGGGTCAAAAAGCTCGCACCGGCAATCGTCACAAATAGCCACGTCGGGGGAAATCAGGACGCGGCGGTTTTCGCCCGGCTGGCTCGGCAAGATGCGGAACTCGCCGTCAGCACGCGCGGGAATATCCTTGGCCGCCCACTGCGTGATGCGCGCCAGCGGCGGCGCTTCCGCAGTCAACTGCGAAACGAAATCGTCAACCGCTTCGGCAGGCCCTTCGATTTCGATGGAAACCCCTGCCGCCGTATTGGTGATGAATCCGGCGAGGTTACGCTGCAAGGCCAGACGGTAAACGAAGGGACGGAACCCCACCCCCTGCACGATCCCGGTGACTTCGATGGCTTTGCGAACTCTCGCGCTCATTCTTGGCCCGATGCCAATACCTTCTCAGCCTTGGCCGATTCACGGCGCCGCGCCAGCCACTTCATCCAATCATCAAAGCCCGCGCCGGTTTTGCAGGAAAGTTCGACAATTTCCATTCCGGGATGCACTTGGAGGGCGTATTCGCGCGCTTTCCCGATGTCGAACGAAACGTAAGGGAGCAGATCGGTTTTGCTCAGCACCATTAACTCGGATTTGAAGAAGATGGCAGGGTATTTGAGAGGTTTGTCCTCGCCTTCTGCAACACTGAGCACCACCACCTTTGCCGCTTCTCCAAGGTCGTAGCTGGAGGGGCAGACGAGGTTGCCGACGTTTTCAATCAGCAGCGTATCGAGAGATCCCAGCGGCCAATCCGCGAGCGCCCGCTCGATCATCCGCGCATCCAGGTGGCACGTGCCACCGGTAGTAATTTGTTTCACCGGAAAGCCAAAGCGGGCGAGCCTTCTCGCATCGTTATCCGTTTGGATATCTCCGGTCAGGAGAGCCACATGCTCACTCGGGTTGAAGGACTCGAGCGTGCGTTCGAGCAGCGACGTTTTCCCTGCGCCCGGCGAGCTGATGAAGTTCAAACAAAATACCTGGCGCTCCAGGAAACGCTCTCGCAAGCGGCTTGCGATGCGGTCATTCTCACTAAGGACTTTCTTTTCGAGCGGCATGCGGCTCATGTTTCTTCCACCTCCAGATAAGCCAACTCCAGTTCATCGCCGCCAATGCAGCGTGTTTCCGTCGAGCCACAGGCTGGGCAATCCACCCGGTAATCGACCACCGTGAAAACGTGCTTACACTGCTGGCACTCGTGGCGGCGCGAGGTGGATTCGATTTCGAGCGCCAGCGGATCGAGGTCGGTGTCTTTGACCAAAACCTCAAAACCGAAGCTCAGCGCCTCGGGGTCCACGCCAGCCAATGCTCCGATTCGCACCCCGACTTTGATGACACGCGCGCCGTTCAGGAGCTCACGCTCCTTGCGCACAGCGTCCAGAATCGCGTTGGCAATGCTCAGTTCGTGCATGGGGAAAAGCAGGTGTCAAGTGCCGGGTGTCGGGTTTCAGGCGCCAGGGATAACGGGCGAAGTGTAAAGTCTGAGATGTAAAGTCTCACGGGCCTTTTTCTGAAATCTAGTGCCCGTCACCTGACACCTTCAAGTTCCCGGACACCCGGCACCTGCAACCTTGTACTTCCCTGACACCTGACACCCGACACCTGGAACCTAACAGATGCGTGGCAACTGGTCGCCGGCGAGCACGTCCACAATGCGTGAAGTGCCCAAGTAGGTTCGCATCGTTACGACGCCGGGATGGCCTTCCACGACTTTGCCGATGATTCGACCGTTCGTGCCTAGCGGGTGGGCGTGCATTACTGCTAGCACTTCATCCGCGACTTCCAGAGCGACGATCGCAACCAGCTTCCCTTCGTTCGCCACATAAAGCGGATCCAAGCCGAGCAACTCGCAAGCGCCCTTCACCTCTTCCCGGATGGGAAGGGACGACTCTTCAATGACCATGCCCACGCGGGACTGAGCCGCGATTTCGTTTAAGGTGCTCGAAAGCCCGCCGCGGGTAGGGTCGCGCAGACAGCGAATCGAATGCGTCACTTCGAGCATCGCCGCAACCAGCGAGTGCAACGGGGCAGCATCGCTTTCAATGGGAGTATCGAACTCGAGCCCTTCACGCTGCGAAAGGATGGCGATGCCGTGGTCGCCTAACGTGCCACTGAGAAGAATGCAGTCACCGGGACGCGCCTGATCTGCGGACAGGCTCACGCCCTCCGGAACGCGTCCGATCCCCGAAGTATTGATAAAGAGGCCGTCTCCCTTCCCCTTCTCCACCACCTTGGTGTCGCCGGTCACAACTTCTACGCCGACCTTTTCCGACGCCTGCCGAAACGACAGCACAACCCGCCGGAGCATCTCCACCGGCAAACCCTCTTCAATAATGAAGCCGGCGCTCAAGAATAGTGGTTCTGCACCCCCCATGGCAAGGTCGTTCACTGTTCCGTACACGGCCAACGATCCAATGTCGCCACCGGGAAAAAACAAGGGGTTGACCACAAACGAATCCGTCGTGAACGCCAGACGAACGCCATCAATATTCACCACCGCCTGATCATTGAGCTGTGCCAGGACCGGATTGTGAAACGCCGGTAGGAAGATCTCCCGCAAGAGGTCGGCGCTCAAGCGCCCCCCGCTGCCGTGGCCGAGCAGTATTGTGTCTTTGGCAGGGAGCGGCGCTGGGCAGGTGAGTTCTTCAAGCGGATTGCAGTGGTCTGGCATGCTCAACCTTTTCTGGAGTGCGGCAGCTCGCTGCCGCGCTTCTTAGGCCAGCTTGCTGGCCGTGTAGTGGAGCACAGCGGAGCGAGTACTCGAAACGCTAAGCCGCGAGCAAGCTCGCCGGAGAAAAGCGGCAGCAAGCTGCCGCACTCCATATCCTACGCCGGCCGGCGATACTGGTAATACGCTGCACAAGCGCCCTCGCCCGAAACCATCGGGGCGCCCAACGGCATCTCCGGCGAACAACGCACTGCGAAAGCCGGGCAGTCAATAGGCTTCTTGAGTCCTTGTAATACTTGGGCGCTGATGCACTCCGCAGGTTCTTCCGCCGTGGTATCAGCAATCCCGAAGACCTTTTCCGCGTCATACGCCGCAAATCCCTCACGCAGCCGAAACCCGCTTTGAGGAATCACCCCAATCCCTCGCCACTTGCGGTCACAAACCTCGAACACCTTCTCCATCAGTTCCTGTGCCGCGCGGTTCCCCTCGTAGCCCACCGAGCGGACGTATTGGTTTTCAACCTCTGCCCGGCCCTCCTCGAGCTGGGCCACGAGCATCGAAATCGCCTCGAGCAAGTCCACAGGCTCAAAACCGCCCACCACGATCGGAACATGGTATTTCCGGCTCAGTTCATCGTACTGCCGGTAACCCATGACCGCGCAAACATGGCCTGGAGCAATAAAACCCTGGACTCGGTTCTGCGGCGATTCAAGCAACATGCGGATGGCAGGCGGGACAAGAAAGTGTGAAGTCAGCATGGAAAAATTCCCCAAGCCATCGCGGGCAGCCTGCCAAACCGCCATCGCATTAGCCGGAGCAGTTGTCTCGAAGCCAATCCCCAGGAACACGACTCGGCGGTTAGGGTTCGCACGGGCGACTTTCAGCGCCTGCATCGGCGAGTAGGCAACACGGACGTCCCCGCCGGCGGCCTTCACGTGGAAAAGATCGGAATGTGAGCCCGGCACGCGCAGCATGTCTCCGTATGAAACCAGCGTAACATCGGGGAGTGAAGCAATATGGACGGCCTTGTCGATGGTTTCGAGGGCAGTCACACAGACCGGACAGCCAGGGCCGTGGACCAGTTCGATTTGAGAAGGGATCAGCTCGTCAATCCCATAGCGCATCAGCGTGTGGGTCTGGCCACCGCAGATTTCCATGAGCACCCAGGACCGCGTGACACGCCGGGCCAGGTCGGCGATCAGAGCGCGGGCAATGCGCGCGTCGCGATATTCGTCAAGGTACTTCATTCTTCGTCGTCGTTCCGTAGCGGCGGGCTTCAGCCCGGCATCGCGCCGCCCTAAAGGGCGCCGCTACTCGGATTCTCGCTTTCATCCGCACCCAATTCGTCGGCGTCGAACATTCCGATTTCTGCGAGCAATTGATAAGTGCGCTGGGCTTCCTCCGCATCGACTTTGCTCAGCGCGAAGCCCACGTGAACGATGACGTAGTCGCCGACTCCGGCTTCCGGCACGAAGTCCAGTTGAACCAGCCTCGTAATCCCACCAAATTGCACTCGGCCAAGCCGGCTGCCATTCTCTTCCGTAGTCTCAAGAATCTTCCCGGGAACTGCCAGACACATGCTTAAGCCTCTTTTCGAATGCCCATAACCTGACCGCCAGAGACGACCAAAACCACTTCCAAGACTAAATGTAGCAATTCCCTGGCCAAGCACAAATCGTCAAATAGCCCGAATCATTGTAGCGCGTACCCCACGCACACTCAATCGCCCTTTCACAGGGCACGTTCTGGCAGTGCCATGCGTGTTTTCTCTCAGTTCCAGTTCACAGACCTCAGCCGACGCAAAGATGGCCCCAGTATTCGGGAAGAGGCCATCACCAAGCCGCGCTCGGAAGCCGAAATGGGAACCGCTTACCCCCAACCTCTTGAGCGAGTCCGGCAATTAGCGCGCCGCGAGGGTGGCGCCGCTCCACGGCGGCTAATCGCGCATCCTGGCGCAGAGAATATTCGCAGGCTACATGATGGGGAGCAGCAGCGTCAGTCGCACTATGGTTTGACCGAAGGCCGAATCGTGGGTAATCCCATGGCAGCTTTCAAATGCGGGTCGCTGTTAATTGCCTCCATTACTTTTCTGGCCATTTGATTATCAATCTCCGCCTCCCGGTGAAGCACCACGGGGTATCGCACAACAAGATCCAGGCTGCTTTCCACCAACCGGAGCCGCGACTGTGGGGCGGGAACGACGGCGGAAAATGCCGACCATCCCTCGAGATTCTTGTGTTGTTGTTCGATGCTCTCGCGATATTGGCAAAAAACAGAATTGACGGCTTCCAGCAATTTATTTTCTGCCAGGGTGTAATCGCTGCCACGCTCCAACTTCACCGCCACTTCGTGCCAGGCATAGGCGGTGCCCGGGATTTGCTTGAAGAAGGGGCCGCCCTGTAAAAGCACCGAGTTTGAAACCACTACCACTCGTCCGGTGGAATGCAGGTCGGAGCCCGCCCCCCCCAACTCCATCAAGTAAAAACGAATCAACCCGACATCAACGACATCTCCCGTGACACCGGAAACAGTAATTCGATCACCTACCTTCAGTCCCTGGCGTCCAATCAGGAAGAAATAAGCAGCGACTGAAAGGATAAGGGTTTGCAGAGCCACTGCTAATCCGGCGGTAATGAAGCCGGCGAAAGTTGCCAGAGAACCGAATTCGTTGACGAATCCCAGAATCAGCACCACGGCCAAGAGGAAGCCCGTAACGATGCGACGCACAAGCAAGATTTGACGTTGCATCCGCGCTTCGCGAACATATCTGAAGGTTGCTTTTCGCCAAAGCTCGGAAAGACCCATTACAATGCCGATACCGATCAGAAGGATTGAAATACGGATTAGGACCGATTCGAGGATGCGGAGGTATCCCCTGTGTACAGAGGCTTCCCACTGGCGCAGGTTCACTTGGATTTCGCCCAATAAGACAATTTCCTGGGTCAGCAGAAAACTGGCGTTGGCAATCTGCTTGAATTGCGCCGTGAGCGCGGTTATTTTCGCCCGGTCTTCTTCCAAGGCTGCAGGATTTTGCGGGGTCGTGGGGTTGGCCAAGTCATGTCCCTGCGCAATCATGGCCCGGAGCTTGGAACGCAACGGCGAGCGAAGATGGCCAGCCATTTCACTGACCCTTCCAGCGCCATCGATCAACTGGTCAATTTCCCGCAGGTCCCCAAAACTGGAGAATAAACTTACTATCTGACTGATCAGACCCGATCCCTGGGAAGGGTTGGAGGGCGCACTGGAAGGAGCAGATGGGGCCGCTTTTGACGGAACTTTGGCAAAGAGTTCAGGGACCGAATTCTTCAGGTCGTCGATCTCTTTTTGCAATCCCCCTTTATTTTGCGCACTGCCGCTTACGAACGCCGATAACTTCTGGACCCCATCCTGAAGAACCTTATCGAAATCCAGTTGGCCTTGCAATGTGTCGCGTTGTGAAATCAAACCCTGACGCTTCTTCCCGGAGGTCTGCGGGATCCGGCTGTTCAACAAATCGATCTGTGCTTGGGTTTGCTTGCTCAGAGCGGCGGCGTCAGCAGCAGCTTTTGCGAGGTTCTGTTGCTCGGTTGAGGAAGTCTCGCTCCCCTTTCCCGTTGGCAGAAGTGCGGCTTCCGCCTCGCCGGATTGGAAGGCGAGTTCTACGGCCTGCTTGGCGAGGTCACGGGCATTGTCCAGGTAATATGTATCGCTCGGATGGCCCGAGGAATCGTTAGCGGCCCTTAGCTGTTTATACCAAGTGATGGCGGCATTGAGATGCCTGATAATGGCAGCTTCGCCGGGCTGGGCCTCCTGCGCCATGGCCGCCTGTGGCACGTCCGGGCAATGGAATACGGTTGCCACAGCCGCGAACATGCCGATAAGACATAATGGGACCGTGCGTCGTCGCATTGCCAGTTTGCCCTCCGCACTCTTTGTTAACACAACTGCTTAACAACCGCAATACAGGGCATGCCGGGCAAGCCACTTAAGCTGCTGTGGACTGTCGCGAGCGTTCTAAGGCGGGTTGCGATTGCTCCTCTGTCATTCGTGCTCGCTAACCTTCTCTCCTGGACGGGTGCACTCGCTTTAGGTGGCCAGTGGAGGACTCAGGACTCAGGAGCCGCCGGTTGGGAGAACTTGAATCCTGACTCCTAAATCCTGAATCCTGCGTTGCCGGGAAAGGAACGATCATTGGGAGCGAAGCTTCGAGTCCCGCTGGACTTGTTTGTCAAGAATAGAGACTTGAGTTGGGGAATTCGCTCGACGACTAGAGCTATAGCCTGCTCAGCCGCAGCCGAACGTGGAGCGCCCTGGGCTACCGTGCCTGCCTCGATTCCCAAGAGAAAAAGTCGAGGCACGGGGCGCCCCAGGGCATGGGCTAACTTCAGAGCCTCGACGAGGCCCCAGCCGTGGCTGGATATAGAGCCCAGGGCTCTCGGCTCTAGTTCCTCCGAGGGGAGCGAAGCAAGGTAGAGGGTGCCGGGAACTCCGCAACTGGTTACTGCGTCCACAAAAAGGATGACATTAGCGAGTGAAAAGACATCCAACAGCCCAGCGCCCGGCGCGGTTTCGACTCGCAGGTCGCACCCGCAGTCTCCCAGCTCACTCAGGCGGCGGACAATTTCAATTCCCGCGCCGTCATCGCCAGCCGCAGGATTACCACAGCCGACAATCAGCAGGCGGCTGGCACTCGGACTCACCTTTTCGCTCATTCGCTCTCCCGCATATCACACACGCCATGGGGGCTGCCAAATAAATCTCTCAGGAGCGTCGTGCACACCGACTAACAACTCCATAGATAATGCAGCCCATTGCAATTGTCAGAACAACTGAATAAAACACCATTGGAAAATCGTCCACGCGTCGCCCGTCCCGTTCGTAATATAAATGCCATCGCTCTTTCTTGAGGTGCGTACCTACGGGCATGCTTCGTGGCAACGAGGCGTCGGTTGCTCCAGCTGCGTAGAATTGATCTTGACCATCGATCCACGGACTACGTACTCCGTCCCGCGTTGACCGGAAACCAAAACGTCCTTGCTCGATACCACGACACCGGCTAAGTGCGTTCTAAGCCGTTCACCGACCGTGTCATATCCGAACCCCCACAGTGCCAACATTGGCAGAACAAACAGGAAGCAGAAACGCAGAAGTGCTTTTGCGTTTATGTTCACTATTGAATAATTGTACTCCTGTAACGGCCACATATCAGTGAGTCCCACTGGAAACAAGTACCCCGGACCTCCCTTTACGTGCCTGTGCCGCAGCTATTATCGCAAACTTAGGAGGCATTATTCTGTCGTGAGCGAGTAGGCGGGACCTGCGCTTTTGAGGTCCGCCGCGACTGACGCCTCACCCGGCCCGCGCCGGCTGGTGAAAGCGTCGGTCGCGGTCCACCCTCTCCCCTGGGGGAGAGGGCAGGACCCAACTCCCGTTCCTTTTTTTCCGGAAACTGCCAGGGTTCAGAGGTCCGCCTAATGTGTTCGGCGAACCATGTGGGACAGACTCGCTCTCGGGAGAAACCGCAGATGTTCTTCGGTCCCAAAGAGCGAGACCTCAGGATGACGTGGGCATTACGCAGGTTCGTCCGCCGACTGACACAAGTAACATCGATAGGCGGTGCTGCACTCAGGTGGCACTTTAATTAGCCGCGTTCATGCCGCAGCTTCACGAAATGCGTCGAGCACGATATACACGGGTCGTAAGTACGAATCAACTTTTCGCAAACCTGGGCGATATCAGCCTCGGATCGGTCGAGGACTCCGGGCAGAATAGCTTTAAGGTCATCTTCCATGCGACGGTAGTTTTGCGCCGTGGGAGGGATGATCCTGGCGAACTCCACAAGCCCCTCATCATTAATTCGATAGCGATGATAAAGCAAGCCGCGGGGGGCCTCCGTGGCTGCGCACCCTTCCCCGGCACGGACCTTGAAGTCCACCCGGCTGGAAGCCGGCTCACGGTAAGTGTCAATGATCGCCAACGCTTCTTCGCAGGCGTGGATCAACTCCACGGCGCGGGCCACGATGCCCATATAAGGATTGCGGCAGGGCCAGGAGACACCGCAGGCGCGGGCGGCAGCCAGCGCCTGCGGCATCAGCTTCTCCATATTCAAGTTAATCCTGGCCAGTGGACCGACAAAGTAGCTCGAGCCACTATCAGCACGCACCGAATGGAGAGCCGTCGAGCGCTCTACGTGCTCCTCGAGGAAAACGTGCTCGAAATCATCGGGATCGATATCGACTCCTTTGGAGGAAACGATCCTCCGCTCATTCATGGGGTATTCGTGGGGATGGGAGACCGAAACGAATTCGTATTCGGGCGCAAAGCTCGGAAACGGAAGTGTGCAGACAAGTGCCAGAGTCTCCTTTGACGCCTCCAATGCCCAGAGCAATTCTGCGGAAAGATCCGTCAACTCTTTGCGACGAGGGACCTTGTAGAAACCGCCCACGCATACCGTAACCGGATGGGTAGCCCGGCCGCCGAGGATCTCAAGCAGCCGATTTCCTATCTTCTTCAGGCGGAGAGCTCGCTCAACCTCGCGGGGGTAGTCAGCCGCCATGGAGATCGCGCTCTCGTACCCGAGGAAATCCGGGGCGTTAAGCATGTAGATGTGCAGGGCGTGGCTCTCAATCCACTCACCACAATAGAGCAGGCGGCGCAAGGCACGAATCTCCCGAGGCAGAGCAACTCCCAGGGCGGATTCGAGCGCGTGCACCGCGCTCATCTGGTAGGCCACAGGGCATATCCCGCAAATGCGGGCGGTGATATCAGGGACCTCCTGAAAGGAGCGCCCCCGCAGGAAGGCTTCGAAGAAGCGCGGAGGCTCGAAGATGTTTATCTTCACTTCGCGCAGTTCCCCGCCCACCGAACGGACGTAAACCCCGCCTTCGCCTTCAACACGGGTCAGATATTCAACCTTGACTGTTTTTTCACGGTTCGCGTTTTCGGTTGCCATAGCACTTAACCTCATTTATCCGCCGTTTTTCCAACGGCGTATTCGGGACTCTTGTGCCGATACCGTCACAACTTCCATTCTGAGCCTGGTCGTATAACTTATGCAGGGAGGCCAACTGGCAGACCTGGTCCACCACCTTTGGGAGGGCTGCGGAAACGACGGGCGATAGTGAATCTCCAAAAGCAAACGACTGTGCGGAAACTGTGATGACGACCGCAGGTGGGCGTAGACCGTACAGCACTTCGGCGCTGGCGAGCAGCCCAGACGGCGTGCAGCTATGCGTAAACGCTGAGGAAGCGGGGGCCTGCGGGACGACGTTGCGGCAATGGATATCCCCCGGGTCACCCTCAGCATCAGCGTCAATAAACACGGCGCGGCTGCACTGGCTAAGCGGCTCGGCAAGTTCCGGAGTGAGTTGATGGCAGGTGATAACCTCAGCGTCCTGGCCAACGAGCTCCCGGGCAACCAAGCGGCCGGCGTGCCAGCCGAACCCGTCGTCACTCCGCAACGGATTCCCGTAGCCGATGATGAGCGTCTGGCTCATTTTCGGACGCCTCATTGACTCCTCAATTCATCCAGGAGGGTCCCTTCGGGCCCCAACAACTGAATGTGCAACGGAATCTGCCCGGAAGCATGGGTGGAGCAACTCAAACAAGGATCATAGGCGCGCACCACGGCGGAAACGCGGTTCAGCATGCCCTCTTTCAGGTGCTCGCCATCAATGAAGTGCCGGGCCACCTGCTCGATGCTCCGATTGATCGCCAGATTGTTGTGCCCCGTCGCGATGATGAGGTTCGCCCAGGTAATGGCCCCTTCCTCGTTCACCTTATAATGATGAATCAGAATCCCGCGCGGCGCTTCCGCCATGCCCACACCTTCCAGGCAATTCACGCCCGCGTGGGCGCGAATCTGGTGGCCCAGGATCGCCGGATCGTTCAGCAGAGCCTCCATGCGCTCCAGTCCGTAGAACGCTTCAATCAGCCGGGCATAATGGAAATGGAAGGAACTGGGCACGATCGTTCCCAAACGCTGGTGGAATTCGGCGAGCTCCACGTCAGCCTCTGGCGTTCCACAACTTTTGGCGACGTTCAGCCGCGCCAGAGGTCCAACACGGTAGACGCCGTCCGGGAAACCGATAGGTTTGTAATACGGCGCTTTCAGGTAAGAATTGGCAAGGGCTGCCTCACCGATGAAATTCCGGTAATCGCTCGCTGGAATGTGATCCGCCACGATCTTGCCCTCGGCGTCCATGAACCGGATGCCGCCGTCGTAAAGCTGGAGATTCCCCGCCGCGTCCACCAGGCCCGCGTACATGCTGGGGGCGTTGCCAAAGTGCTCTATTTCCTCCTTGAACTGGTCAAGCACTCCCTTGAAAAACTTCAGGGTACGCCGAACGATGGCCTTGGCCTCGGGCAAACCGGCAAGGATCTTATCGCGGACGGCGGGTTGGAGGGGGGCGTTCACACCTCCCGGGACTATCCAGGAAGGATGGATGCGCTCTTTGGCCAAGCCCTCGATTACCTGCTGCCCGAACTTACGCAGAGCGATGCCGTCGCGGGCGATGTCAGGAAACTTTTCGAGTAATCCCAGCACGTTACGGCGCGCTGGGTCAGAATCCATGCCCAGCAAAAGGTCCGGTGCGGAAAGATGGAAGAAGCTCAGGGCGTGCGACTGCACAAACTGGCCGCAGTGCAGCACCTCCCGCAGCAGCGACGCGGTTTCAGGGATGCGGACGCTCATGATGGCATCGCAGGCTTTGGAAGAAGCCAGCAGATGGCTGATGGGACAGATCCCGCAGATGCGCGCCGTGATGGACGGCATCTCATAGTACGGGCGGCCTTCCGTGAATTTTTCAAACCCCCGCACCTGGGTCACATGAAACTGTGTACCCGTCACCTGTCCGCTATCGTCAAGCTGGATCGAGATCTTGGCGTGGCCCTCGATACGCGTGACGGCGTCAATTGTGATTTTTCTCATTACCATTCCTTCTTTCGCGGATCGGCTTCACCCAAATTTCGCCTTAGTACCCAAATCGGGCAAACGCCCGTCGAGCAACTCACCCAGTACATAGCCAATGGTGGCAGCGGGGGGCGGGCAACCGGGCACGAACAGGTCCACCTTTACCACCTCATGCAAGGGTATGGCGCGCTTCAATAGGGACGGGACGCCATCGGTGGGGATGCGCGGGTTCTCGTCCACGCCCTGAACGTAAATTCTCTCCAGGAGCTTCTTGACCGGGATGGGGTTGCGCATGGCCGGCACATTGCTGGTGATGGCGCAATCACCCAACGCCACCAACAGGCGCGTGCAGTCGCGAACGTGTCGGATTTTCTCGTAGTCGTCCTGGTTACTGACGGCGCCCTCGACGATGGTCACATCCACGTCCTCAGGAAACTCCTGGGCGTCGACCAGTGGGCCATACACGATGTCGGCCTTTTGTGCAACCGCGGCAATGGCCTCGTCAACATCCAGAATCGACATGTGGCAGCCGGAGCATCCGTCAAGCCACAACGTAGCCAGTTTCGCTTTCTTCATGCGTGAACTCCCCGTTCCGTGTGGCGTCCCGACTTGTCAGGACACCTGCTGAGCTAAAGCTCAGCGCTACTTCATGCGTGAACTCCCCGTTTGGCGGCAATCCACTTGATGTTCTCGTTGCGCTTGGTCATTTCTTCCACCGAAAGACCCTTTTCCGCCAGCGCTCCGGTGGGGCACACCTGCACGCACTTGCCACAATTGGTGCATGCTTTCGAATCACCCCAAGGCTGGTCAAGGTCCGAAACCAGGCGCGAGTTGATGCCCCGCGCGCTGATTTCCCACACATTCGCTCCTTCCACCTCCGCGCACACCCGGACGCAACGCGCGCAGAGAATGCAGCGGTTGTGATCAAGAACGTACCGGTCATGCGAAACATCCACCGGCAGGCGCGGATAGTTGTAAGGGAAATGAACGTGGGTCACTCCCAAGCGCTGGGCCATCGCTTGCAATTCGCAGTGATTGTTGCAGACGCAGATGGAACAGTAGTGGTTTCGTTCCAGCAGCAGGAACTCCAACGCCATCTGGCGATGCCGCAAGAGCTTTTCGGAATTGGTATTCACCGACATGCCGTTCTGGATGGGAGTGGTGCAAGCGGGAAGCAGGCGCGCCACGCCAGCGACTTCCACGAGGCACAGGCGGCAGGAGCCTGATGGGCTCAGCCCCTCGAGAAAGCAGAGCGTGGGAATGTACTTCTTGTTCGCGCGCGCGACGTCCAGGATCGTCTGGCCTTCACTGGCCCGGCAAAGCTCGCCGTCGATCCGGACGGAAATTTCTTGGGGCATTTCGATCTCTCCTTACCGGTGACTTACCACCGTGCCGTTATCGCGAATGTCACAGCGCAGGCAGCGGCTTGCCTCTTCCAGGGCCTCCTCGGCGGTCAGCGGCAGCACCGCTTCCTGGAAGTCCTTCACGCGCTGCTTGGCAGGCAACGGATGGGGGTGATGACGCCCGCTCTCGCTAACGTGCTCGGGCGGCGTCTGGTCGTACTCGAAATTCGTCAACAAATCCTCCGGGCGCGCCTCGCCCATCAGGCGCTGGTCGATGCTGCGCGCCGCCTTCTTACCATAACCCATGGCGTTTGAGACATTGGAAGCGCCGGAAATCAGGTCGCCGCCGGCATAAAATTTGTCGCGGCTGGTTTCCAGCGTATAGCGGTCAAAAACCAGCGTGCCGTTCTCATGGATAGTGAGGCCGGAAGCCTTACAGAAGTCGCGGTCCACCGACTCGCCCACGGCCAAAATCACCGTATCGCATTTGAAGCTCAGGATTTCTTCGGTTGAGATGGGGCGACGGCGGCCCGAGGAATCGAATTCACCCAGACGGGTCTTCACCACCTCGACTGCCCTCACGGCGCCGTTTTCACCCACGATGCGGTGAGGCGCGGCCAGAAATACGAAATGGGCGCCTTCTTGTTCCGCGGCTAGCACCTCTTCCTGAATGGCCGGCATGTCTTTGCGCTCGCGGCGGTAAATCACCGTGACCGTCGCCCCCCGGCGCAAGGCTGTGCGGGCAGAATCGATGGCAGCATTGCCGCCGCCGATAATCGCCACCCGTTGCCCGAGTGGCACGGGTCCGTTCTTGGCGATGCCTTCCAGGAACAGAAGGGCCGGCATCACGCCTTTCAATTCGGTTCCGGGCAGGTAAACCCAAGCCTCTTTCCAGGTTCCGATGGAGAGAAAGACCGCGTCGAAGTCAATGCTGAGGTCGTTCAGGGTGATGTCCGTCCCCACGCTCGTGTTGAAGATGAACTTGACGCCGAGGTGGCGAATCAATTCGATTTCCTTGGAGAGAACGGCCTTGGGCAAACGATATTCAGGCAGCGCAAACCGCAACATTCCGCCCGCCTCCGAATGCGACTCATAAACCGTAACTTCGTGGCCGGAGAGTGCCAGGTAGAACGCCGCGGTAAGGCCGGTGGGGCCCCCTCCCACGACCGCAACTCTTTTGCCCGTGGGCGCCATCTTACGCGCCGCAACGCGGTCAGCCATTTCGCCAAAACGGTCCGAGAGAAAGATGGTGTCCGCGATCACCCGGTGCACTTCGCGCATATTCACGGCTTCGTCCATGGCGTGCCGGCGGCATCGATTGTCGCAGGGGTGCTGGCAGACCCGGCCCGTGGACGCCGGCAAGGGGTTGTCGAGGATGACGGATTCAAAGGCTTCGTCCAGCCGCCCTTCTTTGTAGAGCTCGAGGAAGCGGGGAATGTTCATGTGCAGCGGGCAACTGTTCTCGCAGGGTGAAAGCGCCAGATCCTGGCAGACGCCGGCGCGGCAGCGGTGCGCGCGCAGGTGGTCTTCAAACTCCTGGCGGAAATGCCGCATGGTGGTGAGCACCGGATTGGGCGCCGTCTGCCCCAGCCCGCACAGGGAGGTATCGCGAATCATGCGCCCCAGTTCGTCCAGGGTGTTCAGATCCTCTTCCGTTCCCTTCCCCTGGGTAAACTGGTTGAGGATGCGGAGGGCCTTGTCCAGTCCCACCCGGCAGGGCACACACTTGCCGCAGGACTCGGAGTGCGTGAACTCGATGAAATAGCGGGCGACGTCCACCATGCAGTTGTCGTCGTCCATCACCACCATGCCGCCGGAGCCCATGATGGAGCCGAGTTTCGACAGCGTCTCAAAATCCACCGGCGTGTCGAACATCTCTTGGGGTATGCATCCGCCCGAAGGTCCGCCGGTTTGCACCGCCTTGACGGTATGCCCGCCGGCCGCGCCCTCGCCCACGTCATAGACAAAAGTCTTGAGCGGAGTCCCCAGGGGCATTTCCACCAAGCCGGTGTTCTTGATCTTGCCGACCAGGGAAAAAACCTTGGTTCCGGGACTCTTGTTGCTGCCCGTTTCCGTGAACCATGCCGGGCCCTTGGCAATGATGGGCGCCACGTTGTACCAGGTCTCGACGTTATTGATGTTGGTGGGATATCCCCACAAGCCTTTGTGCGCGGGAAAAGGTGGACGCGGCCGGGGACGCCCGGCATGACCTTCCAGGGAACTGATCAGGGCCGTTTCTTCCCCGCAGACGAAGGCGCCCGCGCCTTCCACGAGCTCGATGTCGAAATTAAAACCACGGCCGAGGATATCCTCGCCCAGGAACCCGTATTCCTTGGCCTGTTCGATGGCGCGTTCCAGGCGGTGGACGGCCAGCGGATACTCCGCGCGCACGTAGATAATGCCCGTGGTGGCGCCGGTCAGGAAACCTGCGATCGACATCCCCTCTAAAAGCGAATGCGGGTCGCTCTCGATTTCGTTCCGGTTCATGTAAGCGCCGGGGTCGCCTTCGTCGGCGTTACAGATGATATACTTTTTGGCCGCCACTCCCTTACGCAGATAATCCCATTTCTGGCCGGTGGAAAACCCGGCGCCTCCGCGCCCGCGCAGTTTGGCGGCTTTGATCTGCTCGATGACCATGTCCGGCCGGTTATCGATGAGCACGTTGTAAAGCGACTGATAGCCTCCCACCGCGATGTACTCTTCCACATCGTCAGGGTTAATAAGCCCGCAGTTGCGCAAAACAATCTTCTTCTGGCCCTTGAAAAAGGGGATGTCGTTCCAGGAAGGAATGGTGGCGTAGCCGCTCCCGTACTTGACTTGCGCCGTGATATGGTCCCATTCCTCAATCTTGCAGAGGGCCAGGTCCGTAGGGATCTTCCCCATCATGACGTCATCAATGATTTCGTCGATGTGCTGGCTCTGCACCCGGTGGAGAATCACCAGGGGCCGGCCGGGCATCCAAACATTCACCAGCGGCTCTTGGGCGCAGAAACCAAAGCAGCCGACGCGGGCCAGAAGGATATCCAGGCCGCGCTTGTCGATGGCATCGGCAAAGGCGTGATAAACGGCTTCCGCGCCGTTGCCAGCGCCACAGGTGCCCATGCCTACGGCGATGCGAGGGCGGAAAGGCAGAAGCTTCGCCATCCCCGCCCCACGAACGGTGCTGAAGGTGCTCAAATCACGGATGCGCGTCATTTCTTTGCCGTCTCCCTTCCCAAATGATCCAGCTCACGTTGCAGCGTCTGCTCGTTCATGTGGCCATACACTTCATGATTGACCTCGATCACAGGAGCAAGAGCGCATTGGCCAAAGCAAGCCACAGTACGAACGGTGTACTTGCCATCACTGGTATTGTGCGCGATCTGCTCCGCCGGCTCTTCGCCCGGGTTGTGGAAACCCAGCTTGAACATCAGGGTCTCAAGCAGCTCGCGCGAGCCGCGGGTGTGACAAGCCGTCCCGCGGCAGATGCAAATCGTATTCTTTCCCTGGGGCTCGAGGTTGAAGAGGGCGTAGAACGTGACCACACTGTAAACCCGCGCCAAAGGCGTGTCCGTCTTGGCGGCGATGTACTCGAGTGTCTCGCGCGAAAGAAATTTGCGCGGTTGGTGCTCCTGGGCCTTTTCCAGGATGCCCAGTAGCGCGCCGGGGCGGTCGCGCTGTCCGGCGATCACCGTATCCAGGAATTCCTGCTCGGACTCCGCCAGCGGAACAGAGGTCATCGTCACCATAAGCTCACTCCTTGACTTGTTTCAGTCATACCCTCAGCAAACTCACCAAAACTCGCACGCTCTACATCCTTCAGTGCACGCGGCTTGCCAAATCAGGCTCGCCGCAATTCATCCAGGACTGCGCCATCCGGCGCCAACAGTTGAACTTGCAAGGCCATATGTCCCAGGGCATGGGTGGAACAACTCAGGCAAGGGTCGAAGGCGCGGATGACAGCTTCCACGCGGTTAAGCATGCCCTCAGACAGCTTTTCCCCATTCACGAAGTGCTTGGCGACTTGAAGAACTCCCCTGTTCATTGCCAGGTTGTTGTGGCCGGTGGCGATGATGAGGTTGGCCCAAATGATCAACCCGTTGCTGTCGATCTTGTAGTGGTGAATCAGCGTGCCGCGCGGCGCCTCAGCTACGCCGATCCCCTCCATGTTATTTGGCCCGGCAAAGGCGCGCACGTGCTTGGAGAGGATTTCCGGATCGTTCAAGAGTTGCTCCATTTTCTCAATTCCATAAAGCGCTTCCAGCAGCCGCGCGTAATGATAGTAGAAAGAGCTCAGCACAGTGCCGCGGTCCAGTTCCCGAAACTCCGCCCACTCCTGATCAGCCTGAGGAGTCCCACAACGGTCGATAATATTCAAACGCGCCAGGGGACCGACGCGATAAATTCCATTCGGATAGCCAACACTCTTGTAGTAGGGTGACTTCAGGAAACTGAAGGGCTCCACAGCTTCACCGATATAGTCCTGATAGTTGAGCACATCCAACTTATCCGCGACGATGCTGCCGCGCGAATCGACGAAGCGGAGGGTCCCGTTGTAATGTTCCAGTTCCCCGTTGGGGCTGACTAAACCCATAAAAAGTGTGGGGAAATTTGCGAAGGTCCGGATTTCCTCTCGAAACTGGTCGAGAAGACTTTTAAACCAGTCCAGGGTGCGCTGGGTTATCTGCAAAGCTTCCGGAAGCATGGCCAGAATCTTGTCCCGGATCTCTGCTGAAAGGGGTTCGCTCACGCCTCCCGCGACCACCCAGGCCGGATGAATTCTTTTTCCTGCCATCCACTCGATGATTTGCTGGCCGATTTGGCGCAGGCGGATTCCGTCGCGGGCGAGGGCGGGATTAGCCTCAAAGACCCCGAAGATATTTCGCTTGGCAGGGTCGCTGTCCATCCCCAGCAATAAATCAGGTGAGGAGAGATGGAAAAAGCTCAAGGCGTGAGATTGAACAATCTGTGCGAGGTTTAAGATGCTGCGCAACTTCGCGGCAGTACACGGAATGCGCGTGGCCAGAATTGAATCACAGGCCTTGGCCGAAGCAACCAGATGGCTGACCGGACAAATGCCGCAAATTCGCGCCATCAGAGAAGGCATTTCGTAGAAGGGTCGCCCTTCACACAGCTTCTCGAATCCACGAAACTGCGTGACGTGAAAATGCGCGTCCTCGACCTTGCCGTTCTCGTCCAGATGAATGGTGATCTTGCCGTGCCCTTCGATTCGGGAAAGTGGATTTATCTCTATCTTCCTTTTGGTTGTCGAATTGAGTTTCGCCATTCCTCTAAGTCCTATGCCCCGAACCTCGATTTGTCGCTCAATTTGGGGTTCCTCCCCTCAAGGAGTTCGCTCAACACGTAGTAAATGACATTGGCGGAGGGTGGACACCCCGGCACAAAGACGTCGATCGTAACCACCTCATGAAGGGGCCTGGACGATGGGAGGAGGGCGGGCACGTCTTGCTGCGGCAGCCCTGGCTGAAGAGTGACGTTGTCCACGTACGCCCTTTGAAGAACCGCCCTGGCGCCGAAGGGGTTTCGCATCGACGGCACGTTGGCCGTCACAGCGCAATCCCCTAGCGAGACAAGGATGCGGGACTTTTCCCGGGCTTTTCGGATCTTATCCAAATCCTCCTCGTTCCCCACAGCGCCTTCCACAAGGGTAATGTCAACGTTGTCGGGAAACTCCTTGTTGTCCACGATGGGGCTGAAGATCAAATCCATCTTTCCCGCCAATTCCAGAAGCCGTTCATCCATGTCGAGGAAAGACATATGGCACCCTGAGCAGCCGTCCAACCACATAGTTGCCACGCGAAACTTGCTCACCAACGTCCCTCCCTCATTAAAGTCAGGTAGGGCAGGAATTGCCGTCGTTTGAACATCTCGGTGACCGACTTTCCCTTCTCCGCCAATGCCCCTGTCGGGCACACGTGGATGCACTTGCCACAGCCGGTGCAGCTTTCTGATGAGCCCCAAGGCTGGTTCAGGTCAGTGATGACCCTCAGATCGACGCCACGACCCATGGCGTCCCACGTATGGGCGCCTTCAACTTCATCGCAGACCCTCACGCAACGCGTGCAGACAATGCACCGATTCGGATCGTAAAGAAACCTGTCGTGGGAACTGTCGAGATCGAGCTTGGGGTAGCGATAGCGAAAGTGCACGTGCGTCATCTCGAGGGTTTGAGACAGGCTCTGGAGTTCGCAGTGGCCATTGGAAACGCAGACCGCACACACGTGGTTTCGTTCGGAGAACAGCAGTTCCAGAATCATTCTGCGATACTTGCTGAGCCGTTCGGAGTTCAGCGTCACTTCCATATTCTCTGCCACCCGGGTGACGCACGCAGGCTGGAGCCTCGGAGACCCTTTCACCTCCACCAGGCACAAACGGCACGCACCGAGGCGCGACAAGCCGGTGAGATGACACAGGGTGGGAATGAACATATTATTCTCGCGCGCCACTTGAAGAATGGTCTGATCGCCGCGGGCGCTCACTTCCTTCCCGTCAAGCTGGAGCGTGATTACACGTACTTGAGGGCTCAAGCCACCACCTCCTGGGCGCTACCCATCTGACATACGTTTGCGGGGCACTTCCTGCCCTCGATATGCGCCTGATACTCATCGCGAAAATAGCGCAAAGTGCTTATGACCGGGTTGGGAGCAGACTGGCCAAGCCCGCACAGGCTGGTGTTTTGAACCAGATCGCAAAGCTCTTCCAGCGCCGCCAACTCTTTGGCGGTCGCGTTACCTTCCGTGATTCTTTGCAGCAGTTCGTACATCTGATACGTGCCGACGCGGCACGGCACGCACTTGCCGCAGGATTCCGACTTGCAGAACTCCATGAAGAACTTGGCGACATCAACCATGCAGGAAGAGTCGTCCATGACGATCATCCCCCCGGAGCCCATGATGGAGCCCAGCTTCTTAAGGGATTCATAATCAACCGGCATATCCAGGGACTCTTCCGGAATGCACCCTCCGGAAGGTCCGCCGGTTTGGACCGCTTTGAACCGCCGGCCATCCGGGATACCGCCGCCGATTTCATAAATGATCTCACGCAGGGTAATGCCCATGGGCACTTCGATCAGCCCGGTGTTTGCGACCCGCCCGGCCAGAGCGAAAACTTTCGTTCCCTTGCTCTTTTCGGTGCCTATGCGCGCGAACCAGTCCCCGCCATTACGCATGATGGGCGCAATGTTGGCGAATGTTTCCACGTTGTTGATGAGAGTGGGTTCACCCCAAAGCCCCTCTTCGGCAGGATAAGGAGGCCGCGGCCGCGGCGCCCCTCGCCGACCTTCTATCGAGGCGATAAGGGCCGTCTCTTCCCCGCAAACGAATGCCCCGGCGCCCAAACGCAGATCGATATTGAAGCTGAAGGTGGTCCCGAAAATATTAGGTCCCAGCAGACCCAGGTGCTGAGCCTGACGGATCGCGGTTTTCAGGTTCTTGATCGCCAGCGGGTATTCTGCCCGCACGTAAATATAGCCGTGCGACGCGCCGATCGCGTACCCCGCAATGGCCATGCCTTCGAGCACCCGATGAGGATCGCCCTCCAGGACGCTGCGGTCCATAAAGGCCCCGGGGTCGCCCTCATCACCGTTACAGATGACATGCTTGCGGTGGCTGTCAACCTTGGAAACCATGCTCCATTTCAGACCCGTGGGATAGCCTGCGCCGCCGCGCCCTCGCAGACCGCTGCGCAATACCTGTTCAATGACTTCACCTGGAGAAAACTCGGTAAGGGCCTTCAACAACCCCTCATAGCCGCTGGCCGCAATGTAATCCTCGATTTTCTCCGGATCCACCCGGCCCGAATTCTCGAGCACAATCCTTACTTGGCGTCTGAAAAACGGCTGGTCAGCGGCGCACTCGAGGCGGCTGACCGGAGCCTCGTCCAAGGATTTAATGATGTCTGGAGCATCCTCCGGCGTGACGTTCTGGTACATCAGATTGTGCGGCTTTACGGAGACCAGAGGTCCCTTCGCGCAAAGCCCCATACAGCCCACGCCTTTCACCAGACATTGCTTTTCACGGCCTTGAACAGTGACCTCTTGGGCCAGCGCTTCCCTCACCTTGCCACTTCCCGAGGACAGGCAACTCGCCGCCGTACAAACGTGAATCCGGTGTTTGTACTGCAAGACTGATTGTTCCTGGGTTGCGGCGATTTCGCCAAGTTCTTCAGGCGTCATGGTTCCCCCACCTCTCGACCTTTGCCAACAACGCCTCCGGAGTTATCCTTCCGGATATCTGCTGGTCAAACACCGCCACAGGCGCCAATCCGCAAGAACCGAGGCAGCGCGCCGTCATCAAAGATACTTTCCCGTCCGGAGTCGTCTCCCCGGGCTTGATTCCAAACTTCTCCTCGAGGGAGTGCAAAAGCTTCGCGGCGCCTTTGATGTAACACGCCGTTCCGGTGCAGACCACACACGTGTGCTCCCCTGGCGGCTTGAGGCTAAAGAAGTGATAGAACGTCGCTACACCGTAAGCCTGGCTTAACGGGACTCGCAGAACGTTGGCGACATAACGAAGGGAATCATTGTCGAGATAGCCAAAAGATTCCTGAACGGTGTGAAGTGCTTCGATCAATGCGTGTGACTCATTTCCCAGGCGCCTCATCGTCGAGTCAACGATGCGCCACCTCTTATCCTGACTTGGTGCAACCGGCTTCCGAAAACTAGTTCCCATCTCTGCTCCTGGACAAACTCAGGCCAAAACTCTCCTGCCGCGCCTGCGGCACCCCAGCCACTTCGCAGCAGGGCTAAGCGGCCTTATCCCATTTGTCGCTCGCTGAACGGAACACCTCCGCAAACCCCGTGAACCCTCGAAGCAGACGCACCAAGTCGCCCCGCCGCATCCCATCTTTCAGCAATTGAGCGCTCAACGAATCCGCATTCGCAGCCTGCAGGGGGCCAAAACAACCGTAACAGCCGCGATTGTAGGCAGGACAAATCGCGCCGCAACCTGTTTGGGTCAGGGGGCCCAGACAAGGCAAGCCGCGCGCCACCATTACACACACCGTGCCACGCTTCTTGCACTCCATGCACACTGAATAGCTGGGCAAACGAGGCACGCGCCCCACCAGCAGCGAGGTGATCACATCCAATATCTGCATCTTATTGATCGGGCATCCATTCACCTCAAAGTCCACCGCCACATGGGAAGAAATAGGGGTGGATTGCTCCAGGGTATGGATGTACGTGGGTGTGGCATAGACGGCCCGAGTGAATTCCCCCACATCTCGCCAGTTTCGCAGGGCCTGGATTCCACCCGCCGTGGCGCAAGCGCCGATGGTGACCAGAAACTTTGAATCCTGGCGTACCGCCTGGATGCGCTCCTGGTCCTCGGCTGTGGTAATCGACCCCTCCACGAGCGCCACATCGTACGGGCCGGGCAAGATTCGCGATCTGGCCTCCAGGAAGTAAGCGATTTCCACCTCACCGACGAGGGTCAGCAACTCGTCTTCGAGGTTCAAGACGGCCAGTTGGCAGCCATCGCAGGAGGAAAATTTGAAAACGGCAAGCCTGGGACGTGCGTCGGGAGGCATTTTAGAAGTCCTCCTTGCCAAATAATGGTTCAATAGCCGCGAAGTTCAAGATGGGACCTTCCTTGCAAATAAATGTGGGGCCGAACTGGCAGTGGCCGCAGAATCCCACGGCGCATTTCATGTTTCGTTCCATAGAGAGGAAGACGGATTCCTTGGGGATCCTTCGTGCCAGCGCTTCGTAGATCACGAACCGCATCATGATTTCCGGCCCGCAAGTCATCACCACCGTCTGCTTAGGGTCAACCCGGATGCGATAGAACAAGGCGGGAACCACGCCCACTTGGCCGTGCCAGTTCTCGTCTGCCAAGTTGACGGTGGTATGGACCTCCACACCGCCAGCCTGCCAGCGTTCGAATTCTTCGGTGTAGAGAATATCGGCAGGCGTGCGGGCGCCACAAAGCAGCACCACCCTGCCGAAATCTTCGCGGTGGCGCAGAATTGAGAAGAGCGCCGGACGAAGTGGCGCCAACCCGATCCCGCCCGTCACAATGACCAGGCTCTTGCCCACAGCTTTATCAAGAGGCCAGGCGCTGCCATAGGGACCTCGAACCCCGACCATATCCCCCACTTTGAGGCGTCCTAACGCGCGCGTGACGCTGCCCGCATAACGAATGGTGTGCCCCATCACCTGGGGCGAGCCGGGGTTGGAACTAATCGAAATGGCAACTTCTCCGAACCCGGGCAGGTAAATCATGTTGAACTGCCCAGGTTGGAAACGATAGGTCGAGGCCTGGGCCGGGTCCGTGAAGACCAACGAAAAGGTGGAAATACCGTAGGCCTCAGGTCGAATATCCTCAATCACAGCCGGATGGGGTAACATGGGGTCCGGCATCATGCGCAACTCTACAGCGTTTGGGGCTAAGCTCATCGTTGGACCTTCTCGCGAATAGCTTTAACTTCTTCGGTCAAGTCAATTCCCACGGGACACCAAGTGATGCATCGACCGCACCCCACGCATCCAGAAGTCCCGAATTGGTCAATCCAGGAAGCCAGTTTGTGTGTCAGCCATTGGCGGTAACGCGCCCGAATGGTGGGCCGGATATTACCGCCATGAACGTGCGAAAAGTCCCGCACGAAACACGAATCCCAAGTGCGCTTCCGGTCCGCGGCCGTCGCTTTCAAATCGCAGGCGTCTTCCACGGTAACGCAGAAGCAGGTGGGGCAAACTTGCGTGCAGTTGCCACAGCTCAGGCAGCGCGCTGCCACATCATCCCAGCGAGGATGCTCGAGGTTGTCATAGAGTAACTTGGGCAGGTCATCCGTCCTGAGCTGGCGCTCGATTCCGCGTTCGGCCTTCTGCACGGTCTGCGCCGCCCGGCCTAAATCGAAAGCCGTCGCGGGCTCCCATCCAGTGTTACGAAGCATCTCCGAACCCATCTCGGAACCCACATCCATCACGAAGGCATCAGGCAGTTCCGTCACAGCCAAGTCAAACCCTTCGGTTGCTTTGGGACCGGACTTCATCGAGCTGCAGAAACAGGTGGCGAAAGCCTGTCCGCAGTTAGCCGCCAGGATGAAAATCCGCTCCCGCCGGCGGGCGTAATGCGGGTCCCGGAATTCCCCACTGAGAAAGACGCGATCCTGGATGCCAATTGCACTCAGCTCACAGGCGCGAACACCGATGAAAGCGCGTAGCGGTATCGTCTCCTTGGCCGCGTTCATCACCCATTTCCCGTCCGTCTTCTCCACCGAGAACAGCTTGACTTGCGGCAGATGGAGAAACTTCTTCCAACTCTGAGGCGCCACGCCGTAACTGAAGTAGTCCTGATGGTGGGTTTGCTTCAGGCGATAACGGCCGGGCCCTTGTTCTGCCGTCCAGCCCAGCGGAAGATCTTCAATCCCCGCAATCTCATCCAGCACTACCGCGCCTTCCCGTACTGTCGGGCCGATGAGGTTGAAACCGGAAACGCGTAAGTTGTTGAAAACCTTCTGTAAGGAAGGTTTGGGTACAACCACGGTCGCCGAAACTCGTGGAAGGTCTTGTGCCATGGGAATTGCGCCTCCTACTCCACTGCAAAAGCATCTACAAATCAGGGTTCAATCAACGCCGACCACTAACACAGCCGTGCAACCCATAGGCCAAATACATCCACCCAATACAAATTCGAGTGTTGAACAATGCAACAGCGGCAACGAATTTACTCGGGCTTATCTACCATGAAATTCGAGTTCGAGGAACAACTTGCTTGATGGTCTATTTGTCATGGCTTGAATTGCGCACCCAGGAACAAGTGCGTTGTTTTTTCCCCCGGCCCATCCCATGTGAATGGGGGCCTCTAATGGGCGGGGACCATCTCTGCGAATTAGGTCAACACGCGCAGGGGTAGGGTGACTCTCGCCGAGGGTTTCGAGCCCTCAACCCTTTGCCAAAACAGCGCAGACCTAGTTTGTTCTCCCAATGTTGGTATGCTTCAGGTACAATCGCCCGCGGGAACGGTAGGCAGTATGATTGTAACAGTCACGTTGAATCCAGCCATAGACAAGAGCGTCACTGCGCCGCGCTTTGAGGTCGGCAAAACCAACCGGGGAGAAGTGAGGCAACCCGATGCTGGCGGCAAAGGAATTAACGTCGCCAAAGCAGTGAAGCAACTCGGCGCAGAAGTTTGCGCGCTCGGGTTTGTGGCAGGGAGCAACGGCCGCTTCATCCTCGAGGCGCTCGCCGCCGGTGGCGTTCCCGCGGACTTCATTAACGTCCCAGGTGAAACGCGGGTGAACCTGAAGATCCTCGATCCCGTGAACGGGACAGAAACCGAGCTCAACGAACCTGGCTTCCAAGTGTTTCCTGAACATCTGCAAGCCATAAAACAGAAAATCAGAGATTACGGCCCACGTTGTGAGGTGATGGTCTTTTCCGGCAGCCTGCCGCCCGGCGCCCCGCCCCAGATATTTGCAGAACTCATGACCATTGCGAAGGGTCTGGGGGCAAAGTGCATGCTGGACACCGCAGGACCGGCTCTGAGGTACGGACTCGAAGCCAAACCCCTTTTGCTCAAGCCCAATCGGGCCGAAGTTGAAGGACTTCTGCAAAAGCGATTGACGACTCGCAGCGAACTGGCTGAGGCCGCCCGTAAATTGCTTGGCATGGGCGCCGAGGAAGCAGTGATTTCTCTAGGGGCAGATGGCGCGGTCGCGGCCACCGAGCACGATTTGTTGTCCGCTCGCCCCCCAGCGGTGGTCTCGCGAAGCAGCGTCGGAGCCGGCGATGCAATGGTGGCAGCTTTAGCTTACGGCGAAGTGAATCACCTTTCTTTCCGCGACTCATTCTGCCTCGCCATCGCCGCAAGCGCGGCAGCAGTGACCATGGAAGGGAGCAAGGTGGCCGATCTTGGCCTGATCCATAGCTTGCTTCCCCAAGTCGAGATGTCAGTGGTAGGTGGATAGTGGCTAGTGCAATGAAGGATGGAGTTTAAAGGCTAAAGGGTAAAGGATAAAGGGTAACTCCGATTTGCCTTTAGCCTTTGCTCTTACTTTGGACTTCTGTCTCCTTCGGAGGACGTGTGAATAATGTCGTTAAATTCCCCTTATGCCTTTTCTTTTCCTTGCTGCTTTCCGGAAACAGCGTGCCCAGCACTGCACAAACAGGTGAGAAAAGCGCCGCGAGTAGTGGGTTTGCAGAATACGTGAACCCTTATGTGGGGAGCGCCGGAGCCGACATGGGATACACGTTTCCCGGAGCCGCGTTGCGCTTTGGGATGATCCAGTGGAGCCCGGACACGCGGCGGGGATTCGACAAGACACATGCGGGAGGCTACTTATACGACGACAATGAAATACGGGGATTCAGCCTTACTCACTTGAGCGGCACCGGCTGCCCAATCATGGGCGATGTTCTCATTACACCTGTGGTTGGGAAAATAGCCGCTTCACCGGCGGCGGACCCGGCAGCTTATGCGGCAAAGTTCTCCCATGCGAACGAGGAAGCTTCCCCGGGGTATTACTCCGTGACTCTCGATGACGGGACCAAGGTTCAACTGACGGTGACTACTCGGGCCGGCATTGGCAGTTTTGCATTCCCTGCTTCCGCCCATTCGACTCTGCTTTTTAATGTTGGCCGTAATGCCAGCGGCGTGAGCGGCGCCACGATTGAAATCACGGGCAACAGGAAGATTGCAGGAAGTGTTTCCTCGGGCGGCGTTTGCAGCCTCAAGCAAAACAAATACACGCTGTATTTCGCCGCCGAGTTCAACCGGCCCTTCACGAGCTTCGGAACCTGGCTGGGCACGTCAGTAAACCGCGGCCGGCGTTCCGTAAACGGGGCTCAAACGGGGGGCTTCGTCGAGTTCGACACCACAAGCGGGCAGGCCATCCAGATGAAGGTCGGACTCTCTTACGTCAGTGTGGCGAAGGCGCGGAAGAATCTGCAAAGTGAAATTCCGGATTGGAACTTCGACGCCGTGCGCCAGGCAGGCCACAACCGGTGGACCAATGATCTGGCCCTGATCACGCTGAGTGGCGGCGCCAACGACTTGAAACGGGCGTTTTACACCGCGCTTTATCACGCCATGCTGCACCCGAATATTTTCAACGACGTTGACGGCCAATACGTGGGGTTTGACCACCAGATCCACGTGGCTAAGGGCTTCAATGTCTACGCAAACTTCTCCGGCTGGGACATCTATCGCTGCGAAGTGCAACTGTTGGCGATGCTCTTTCCCAAGGAAACCAGCGACATGATCAAGTCGTTGGTGCTGGATGCGCAACAGGGCGGAGGCTTACCGGTCTGGCCCGTGGCAAATGGCGAGGCCTGTGTGATGGTCGGGAACCCCTCTTCGCCCATTATCGCCGGCGCCTATGCGTTTGGTGCTCAGGACTTTGACGCCAAGGCCGCACTCGCAGCCATGCTGAAAGGCGCCACAGACCCAAACGCACACGCACAGTCTTGCCCGGAATGGGACAATCTCGACGACTATTTGAAATACGGTTACCTTGGCCCCGAGAGCATCCGGCCGGACCGGCGTCGTAGCGGCCCCTCGCAAACCCTGGAGTTCACCACGGCGGATTTTTCCATCGCTCAATTTGCGCAAGCGATCGGCGACGCTGACACCTACGCGGCCTTCATGAAAAGGGCGCAATTCTGGCGGAACACTTTCGATACGAAAACGGGTTACATCGAGCCGCGGCGCAAGGATGGCTCCTTTATCCAGGTTGACCAGGCAGCGCACGAGTATTACGTGGAAGGAAACGCAGCGCAATACAGTTGGATGGTTCCTTACAATATGCGAGCTTTGTTCGACCTGATGGGTGGAAACGCCAAAGTGGTGGATAGACTGAATAAGTTCTTTACCGAACTTAATGCCTACGATACGAAGCCTTATTTTTGGATCGGGAATGAACCTTGCTTCGCTATACCCTGGGGATATGATTTTGCCGGAGCCCCCTGGGCAGCGCAAGCTGTTACGCGGCGCATTGAACTCGAATTGTTCACTCCCACTCCCGATGGCGAGCCGGGGAACGACGACCTGGGGGCTACGTCCGCCTGGTACGTCTTCGCCGCGCTGGGCGCCTACCCGGCCATCCCAGGCGTAGGCGGATTGGCCCTCAACAGCCCCCTCTTCGCCGAGGCCACGATTCACCTTGGAAACGGCAAGGTCATCAAAATCGAGGGCGCGAACGCATCCGCGCAAAACCCGTATGTGCAGAGTCTAACAGTCAACGGGCAACCTTATGAAAAAACCTGGCTGAGTTACGACCTGCTGAGCCAAGGCGCCACACTTCAATTCACACTCGGGAACACCGCCAATAAGCAGTGGGGGACAAAGCCCGAGGACGCCCCACCTTCGTTTTCTGAAGGCATGGAGTAGTCGGGAAGGAAGCTATCAGCTATCACCTATCAGCCGCCAGCTTTCAGCACTCCCGTTTGCTTTCAGGCTGTCCTTCTGAGAGAAGATCGAGAAATCTGCGCTCAGAAGGACAGTTTCGAAGAGTTTTTCCGCATGCTGTGCGGCCCACCCAAGGAGACGAAAATCGGGTAGTGGTGCAGTTTGGCGTAGCGCCGACCCCGCAAGGCGGGGTCGGCATTTTGGGGCTGTGCCGGGCTAAACAGGCTGCGGAAAAACTCGTCAGGGCAGGCGCTGAGCGCCACGACAGCCTGCGCGGGCGCAGCCCGCTTTGGAGTGCGGCAGCTTGCTGCCGCTTTCCTCCCCGCGAGCTTGCTCACGGGGATTGCAACCGAGAGCATCATTGCCCGCCAGCAAGCTGGCTCGAGCCAAAGCGGCAGCAAGCTGCCGCACTCCAAAGCTTCGCTCAGAATGACGGCAGAGACGAGTTTCTCCGCAGCCCGTTTAGCCCGGCGCTACGAAACCAAACTGCACCCCTGCGTAAAGCTTGCCTTGAGCTTGCCAAAGGGCGGGGGTCTACGTCAGCCCGCAAAAAGGCGGATTCCTCCCGCCATGGCGGGACTGGAATGACCGCCTCGGGGCGATTTTCAACGAAGCAGACGCACCCTTTACGCGAGCGTGTTTATTCTTTCACGCCTTCTGAGGAGGGGAATCCAAGCTAACGCTCAACTGTCTTCATCAGATTGTCCAGCACGTTGCGGTCAATCTCGTACCCGAGTCCCGGCTTGGTGGGGGCGGGCACGTATCCTTCTTTATCGATGCGGATCTGGTCCTTGAAATAAGGGCGGTCGGTACTGCCCTGGGGCTGCGTCATTTCGAACCAGATATTGTTCGGCATGGCAAGCTCGCAATGGAAATGGACGGCATGATCCAGCGCTGTGCCCCAGTTATGCGGCTGGCACTCCATGCCGAAGCACTCCGCCAAGCGGGCGACCTTCATGCCGCCGGTGATCCCGCCGATATTGTCCACGATGAATCGCACCACATCGCAGGCTCCCCGGCGTATGTATTCAGTGAAGTCGTAGGGCGAGAAAAGGAATTCCCCGATGGTGATGGGCAAGTCCAGAGCCTGCGCCAATTGCGCGAGGCCGTCGATGTCGCTGGTCGGTATCGGGTCTTCGTAGGAGACATAGTTCAGTTGATCCAGTGCGCGTCCCACCTTTATCGCTTCGTCGCGCGTGTAACCGCCCACGCGGTCGAATAGAAGCGGGAAATCGTCTCCGGCGTACTTCCGCACGGCTTTCGCCACCTCGATATCAAGCCTGTAATCCACCGTATTGTCGGGCAGCCAAGGCGGATGGATCTTGTAGGCCGTGAATCCATCCCCCTTGGCGTGCTTAAGATCGGCGACAAAATCATCCACCGTCTTGAGGTGTTGAGAACTTGCATAGGCCCTTACGCGGTCCCGGTACGCGCCCAGCAGCCGATAGACCGGGAGGTTGACAGCCTTGCCGAGGATGTCCCACGCACAGTTGTTGATCGCCGAGGCATAGGAAAGCTGCCCGACATTCGATCGGTACTGGTTCGTAAACTCGGGAAACTCGAGGATGCTCTTGCCGGGCAACGCTTTCCTCGCGTATTCAAGCCATCCCAGATTGCTCCAGTTGGGGTGAAAGTACCTGCCGGCCAGCGTGTAGTTGCCTTCAATCCCGGTGCTGGTCACAAGCGAGGCGATCTGGTCGCCAGACTTCAAAACATACACTTTGACTTCTTTGATCGTAAGGTCGATAGGCTTGATTCCGGCCGCTTGAAGGGCCGCACAAACCGGACGGAGTGGAGTGAACACACCAGCGGCCGCACCCGTGCCTGCCACTCCGAGAAAATGGCGACGTGAAACGCTGTGTTGCGGCATTCGATCTCCTCTCAGGTCTCAAGCCTTATCGTAATCCTGTCCAACACGTCACGATCGATCTCGTACCCCAGTCCCGGTTTCGTGGGCGCGTACACATATCCATCCGGTGCGATCCGGATGCGGTCCTTCACATAAACACGGTCACTGAAGCCCTGGGGAAGCGTCATTTCAAACCAGACATTGTTCGGCATGGCGAGTTCGCAGTGGAAATGCACTGCGTGGTCAAACACACTCCCCCAGTTGTGCGGCTGGCATTGCATGCTGAAAGTCTCTGCCAATTGGGCCACTTTCATGCCACTGCTGATGCCGCCTATGTTGTCCACGATGAACCGCACCTCATCCAGCGCTCCCCGGCGAATGTATTCGCCGTAGTAGTAAGGCGAAGTGAGGAATTCGCCGATCACCACCGGCACATCCACTGCCTGGCAAAGTTCCACAAGCCCATCGATATCCTTCGTGGGGAGCGGATCTTCAAAGGATACATAGTGCAAGTCATCCAGCAGGTGGCCCACAGCCAGGGCTTCCTGCCGCGTGTAGACGCCCACCGGGTCCATCAGCAGGAAGAAGTCGTCGCCCACGGCCTTGCGGACTGCCTTGGCAATCTCCATATCCAGCTTATAATCGTGCTTGGATTCACCGTTACGGCCCAGCTCCGGAGGGTGAATTTTATAGGCCTTGAAGCCTTGGGCCTTGCACTGCTGAATCTCGTTGACAAACTCTTCCAAGGTCCGGTGGTGTTGGGTACTGGCATAGGCTAACACACGGTTCCGGTAAGCCCCCAGGATCTGGTAGACCGGAAGCCCCACCGCTTTCCCAAGAATGTCCCATAAGCAGTTGTCGATTGCCGACGCGTAGGAAGATTGCCCCATCCTGCGTTTGGTCGGGGCCCACTGCGAAGTAAGTGCGGGAAGATCGAGAACGCTCCTGCCTGGCAGGACACCTTTGGCATACTCCAGCCACCCGAGGTTGCTCCAATTGGGGTGCCAATAGCGCTCGGCCAGCGTATAGTTACCTTCAATCCCGCTGCTCGTCACAATCGCCGCTAGGCGGCTATGGCCGTCGCTCGCGGCTCCTCCGGCTTTCGCAGGATCTACCACATAGACTTTGACTTCCTTGATCGTGAGGTCGGGCAGATCTCCCCGCCTGATCCCGACCGCCTGGGTAGCGGCGCCGGCCGGGTCAGCCATGGCAAACGCTCCGGCGCCCGCCAAGGCACTCCCTGCGGAGGCGCTTAAGAAGTCACGACGCGACGACATGGTTCCTAGCATAAGCACTCCCTTTGCCCCATCCTATCAAGATGCCGAAAAAAAACTTGTGGACCGCGTCATTCCGGGAGCTGTCATTCTGAGCATGTATAGCCGGAGACCGCTATCCGTGATGTCAGAAACGAGCGGTCGCGGTGACTTTTTCGTGCCCTGCAAGGGCACAAGAGAGTAGCCGGGGGCGACGCCCCGGGAAAGCGCGAAAATTGTTCCCCGACCCTGAAAGGGTCGCATTACCCCGGGCCGCGGGACCGCTGTGACGGCACGCGGATTCGACCCTTTCAGGGTCCGTCCTCGTCCGGGGCGCGTTTTCCGGGGGCGTTGCCCCCGGCTACCCTCTTGATCCCCTGTGGGGATCAAGGACGGACAGTACCGAGGACGCTCTGGGGGCATGAGGATTAGATAAAACGCTATCCCGTCCGCTCGGCCTAAATTGCTCAGCAGAAAAGAGTGAGTCATCGAGTTTCTGGAGAGCGAAGCGAAGGATCTCGTTCTGAGTATTTTCAGGACAAGGGGAGAACCTTCGTCGCCTTTAGCTCCTCCGGATGACAGCCTCATGCGGTCTTCCCGCATCCTACTATGCCTTCAGGTAAGGCTTCAAGTAATCCAGCGTTTCTCGAAGCGCCTGCTTGCCTTCGTCATCGAGACGCATTTCAGTCTGATCGCCGCCGGCGGCCGGTTTGGCGGCCGAGGGAAAACCCGGCGATTGCCGCGTGCGCACCCCATAAGTCTTGAAGACTCCGCGCAGGTACAGAATATATTTCAGCGATTCGGGGCCATAGCTCAACATTTCCGTGAGGATGAGCAGAGTCTTCGAATGCATCGCCATGGCTTCATCGCGCTTGCCCTCGTGCCAGAGATCCCACGTCTGGGCGTAAAGGTCGGCGAACGGAGCTGCCGGCATGCTGCCGGAAAATCCTCGCCGCATTTCGTCGATCAGGTCGCGCCCGTGGCTGCCGGAGAATATCTCGAGCTGGTCCGAACTTCTCTGCCGAAGCGGCCCGACGCTCAACAACGGATTTCCTGCTTCGTCCTTGACGTACCGAAACGTGGGGATGGCCTTATACATTTCAATAAGCAGATCAACGCCCATGTTCCCCACCGCCTGGACAAACAGCGGAAGCCGGGTCGCGCCGCCCACCGCCTTGTAGTAGTCGAGGTCAGTCTTCGCATCACTCTTTTCCGAGGGGGGAAGCGAAATAATGGCGTCAGCGCCCACTCTTTCCGCATGTTTCGCATACTTAATCGCGCCGGCCACGTCCGTGCTCTGCACCCCGATCACGATTGCCGGGCGCAATTTCTTCCCGGTGGAAGCAATGGCCTCGGCTCCTTCCAACCGCTCCGCCTCGCTCAGAGTCATCCACTCGCTGGCCATCTGCGGCCAGACGAACCCGTGCACCCCGCCGCGGTCGATGAACCGCACTTCTTCTATGAGGGCGTCCAGGTCCAGCCTGTTCGATTCGGTGAACGGCGTCTGCGCGATGGGGAAGATTCCGCGCAACGGTTTCGAACCGGGTGTTTCGTTTCCAAACATCTTCCCGCCCCGCAACGCCAGGCCGAGCGCACTTACGCCCAACAGTTGCAGGAACGCGCGCCTGTCCCGGTCTTCGAGCGGTTTCCTTGTCCGCATGGGTGTGTTCTCCTTTCCCGTCTGTCCGAATGGGGGCATGATACACATCCCTGCAAAAAGGGTAAAGGGTAAAGGCTAAAGGCTGAAGTCAAGCCCTCCCTTGATCCTTCAACCTTTACCCTTTAACCTTTGAGCGACGGCTTGACCCATGGCCGCGCAAAACCTACACTCAGCGCGTGGGACAGTTTCATGAGTCTGACGTACATCCAAGCGAGCATTGCCAATCCTGCCAGGCCTCGCCGCAGCGCGCGGCTCAAGTTCCTGCTCGACTCCGGTGCAATGTATTCGGTAGTCCCGACGTCTGTGCTTCAGCGCTTGGGCATCAAACCCGGCAAGACCAAGACATTTATCATTGCTGACGGCACTGAAATCAAGCGATCCCTCGGAGAGGCGCGGTTTCGCTTTAATGGTGAAGAGGGCACTTCTCCCGTCATTTTCGGCGAGAAGAGCGATAGCATTTTGCTGGGCAGTATTTCGTTGGAGGTTTTGGGTTTTATCCTTGATCCCTTCAAGCGTGAGCTCAGGCCGCTGCCCATGATGTTGGCTTCGCTATACCGAAATACAGTTTGGGAGGCGAACCCGATGTCGAAGCCCAAGTATGAGGTCATCATTTGATCCCCCTGCGCACAATCCGCAGATTTCGCAGATTACGCAGATACAGGATAAGAACAGCACCATTCGCTTCTCTTACTTTCTTATCACGAGTCTGTGAAATCTGCGTCATCTGTGGATTTATTTCTTGTCTTCCAATCGTCAATCATTCGCAAGGCCTTGTTCAACGGCCGTGGCGGCGATCATCCTCAATGAAACACCAAGACACCAAGGGACCAAGAGAGCGCCTTCCCAAGGAAGCTGACGAATCATCAGCTCGGTTTACTGGTGAACTCCAATAGCGCACTCTTGAGGCAAAGGGTGCAGCGAATTGCCCTGTGACCGCTTAGTGTCTTAGTGTCTTGGTGGTGAAAGGTATTGAAGAGGTCCTGGGCTAGGCATGTGAACATATTGTCTCTTGACAACGCCCCGCCGCCGTGCTAGCCTACTCATGTGAAACGTCTAAGCCGTGGGCAAGTCCTTTCCTCGCTGACCTGACACCCCGTCCCAGGAGGAACCATGTCCTTACGCAAAGCACCCCAATTTACGCCCGACCTGCTCGCCGCCACGCGCCAGAACGCCCAGCATTCCACCAAACCGCGCCGCCCCGCCGCCAAGCAGAACGCCAAACTCAGCACGGCGCGTACGTCGCCGACGAGAATCAGCGCCAACCCATGCTCGCGCTGGGCGAGCCAGAATACCAAGAGATTCTCCGTCTGTTGGAAGAGGATGGGTAACATGGAAGAGGCCTCCGACAGCGACATTTCGTCCGAGCACTCGCAGACTGAGGAGGCTTTAGGAAACTTAGAAATGAAGGACCGACGCGGGAATGTCTATGAAAACAAAGGATCGAGTTTGGAGAATGCGGGATGAAACGGGAATGTTATAGAAAAAAACATAGTTACGCACACAATGCGGGAATGTTATTGAAAACACACGGTGTTATCGGAAGCACCGCACGTAGAGCAGGGCCTGCGGTCCGGCCCTGCGGCCTTTCAAGGGGCGCGGGTTCTTGCCGCGTCACCCAAGGCGAGCCCCGCCGGAAGAGCCGCCCGCCGCTTAAGAGGCTTGCCATTGCCGGCAAAGCCCGATAATCTCTACCTTCGTCAGATTGCTTCCAGGAGTATTCAACCATGCACATTTCGCGCACCCATATGTTCCTTGCCGGTTTGGTATTCTCCGTTGCAGCTCTATCCATTTTTATTACTGCAATCGAGGCGCAGCCGGCGTCAGGGAAGATCAACTTTCACGACAACTTCTCTTCCGGCAAGCTCGATGCCTGGCAATTCCCATTCCCCGAGGACTGGGTGGTGAAAGAGGAGGGCCCGCTGCATTTCCTGCACATGCTGCGAAATCGTGAGCCTCTGGTTCCCCGCCGCCCTCAGCAGTTCGCGCTGGTGAAGGGTATCACCGTCGGAAGCTTCACCCTTGAGACGCGTGTGCGACGCGAGGGCAGCTCGTTGCTGATCGCTTTCAATTACGTCGACACGCTGCACTTCTACTACACGCACTTATCCGTGGACCCCGGCGCAAAGATCGATGTTCATAACGGAATCTTCCTGGTGGATGGCGCTCCGCGCCGCCGCATCGCAGGCTTGGAAGCAGCGCCGGCGCTTCCCGACAAGAATTGGCACAAGGTTCGCGTGCAGCGCGATGTAAATTCGGGTTCGATAAAAGTTTTTGTCGACGACGAGTCCCAGCCGCGTTTTTCGGTGGTCGACAACACCTTTAAGTGCGGCCAGGTCGGTCTCGGATCGTTCGATGAGACAGGCGACTTCACGGATGTCAAGCTTTCATCAAAAGACGCCGGCTGCCACCCCGGAGGAGTATAATGGGTTCCGGGGCCAATTGAGACTGAACGCAGAATATCCACCTTCGCCAAACTTTTGTTGAGGAGTCGCTATGAGCAATGATTTTTCGAGAAGAAAATTCCTGGAAAGGTTCACCATGGGGGGAGCGGCGGGCGCCAGCCTTCCTTTGTGGGCGAATCTCGCCGCGGCTAAGGAACGGGCAATGCCGCATCGCATCTTGGGCCACACGGGCGCCAAGGTTTCCATCCTGGCTTTTGGCTGTGGCAGCCGCTTCCTGATGTATGAGGACGAGGACAAAGCTGTCCAAGTGCTTAACCACGCTATTGACCTCGGCATCACCTACATCGATACCGCCTATGCTTACGGCGACGGCAAGAGCGAAACACGCGTGGGGAAGGTCATGGCCACTCGCCGCAAGGAAGTGTGGCTGGCCACCAAGATTTCCGACCGTTCGCGCGACGCCTTCATGAGCCGCCTGGAAGGCAGCCTGAAGCGCCTCCAGACGGACCACGTTGATCTGCTGCATATTCACGACCTGCGCCACGCCGAGGACTTGGAAAAACTCGAAGGCCCGGACGGCGCGCTCAAGGGATTGCTGGAAGCGAAGGAGCAGAAGATGGCGCGCTTTATCGGTATGACCAGCCACACCGAAGGCGCGGTTATGGCGCGGGCCATCGAACGGCATCCACTCGACTGTGTTCAGATGGCGCTGAACCCTACCGGCACCGGCGAGTTTGAGAGGACCGCCCTCGTCGCCGCCAACAAGAAGGGACTGGGCGTCATCGCCATGAAGGTTTATGGCCAGGAGTTCCTGATCGGCACGGAAGGTGGCAAGAAGGACGTGGATACGCTCCTGCATTTTGCCATGAGCTTGCCGGTCACCACCGCGGTGGCGGGCATGCCCCGGGTGGAGATGCTCGAGCACAACGTAAACCTGGCACGCAACTTCACACCCTTTAGCGCCGAGAAGATGAATCAGGTGCGCCGCGACATGGCGGTCCTCCATGACGACATGCAGCATCACCTCGTTGGGCACGTCGATGGCCCCACGGATCACCCCGAGATGTTTTGGGCGTGAAGAGAGCAAGCGTACCGCGGACCTGCCGTTTAGGTCCGCGGTTTTTGCTGTAAATTGGGTACGAACCGCAGACCTGCAAAGCAGGTCTGCGCTGCATCATGAAAATACCGCACTACACGTTCGCAACGCTTCTGATGCTTCAATCCCTGTTTGCTCAAACACCTGCCCGGAGCATTGATGGCGTCTGGCAGGGCGCGCTTCTATTTGGTCAAGGGAAGGTCCGCGTGGTTTTATACGTGTCGCCGCCCCGCGATGGCGTATACAGCGGCGCAATGGTCAACCTGGACTTGGGCACGGGTTCGAATATTGACCTGATCCGGTTTGCGAACGGCAAGGTGGGTCTGGAACTGAAGGACATTGACCTCAAGTTCGAGGGAATGCTCTCTCCCTCCGGCAATGAAATCAAGGGCAAGTTCACGCAAGGCGAAACCTCCGGAGATCTAACACTCACTCGGGGCAGCGAGCGTCACTCAAGGGTCGCGGATGAATACGAGAAGCGCGAGTACATGATTCCCATGCGGGACGGGATTCATCTCCACACCACCGTCTTTTCTCCCAAGGTGCGCAACGAGGCGCTCCCCTTCCTAATCGAGCGCTCCCCCTACGGATGGGATTCCGCCGCCCTAAATATTGACGCTGGGATGGCCGACCTCGCCCGTGACGGGTACCTCCTAGTCTTCCAGGATATCCGGGGCCGCTACCAGTCCGAAGGCCAGTTCGTGCTCCAGCGCCCGGTCAGGAATTCGAAAGACGATCGGTCCATCGATGAGGGCACCGACACTTACGATACGATCGACTGGCTGCTAATGAACATCCCTGGAAACAACGGACGGGCGGGGATTATGGGGATCTCTTACGGAGGCTGGCTTACCGAGATGGCACTCATTGAGGCGCACCCGGCGCTCAAGGCCGCCTCCGAGCAGGCCTCGCCCGCCGACATGTTTCTGGGCGACGACTTTCACCATAACGGCGCCTTCCGGCTTAGTTACGGGTTTGAATATGCCGCCATGATGGAGACGGGCAAGACCAACAAGACATTCCAGTTCAAACAGTACGATACTTACGATTGGTACTTGAAGCTCGGCCCCCTCCGCGAGGTCAATGCCCGTTATTTCGACGGCCAGCGGCCCACCTGGAACAATTTCATCGCGCACTCGAACTATGACGATTTCTGGAAGCAACAGGCCGTGCAGAGAATCGTGCGCTCCGTCAAGGTACCCAACCTCAATGTAGGGGGTTGGTTCGACCAGGAGGACTTTGCCGGACCGTGGCGCATTTTCGCCGCGAGTGAAACGCCGGAGTCGCGCCAGTATAACTACCTCGTGGTTGGCCCCTGGAATCATGGCGGCTGGTTTTCGGGGGTGGGCCGCACGCTGAAGAACCTCGACTTTGGAAGCAACACGGGCGACTATTTCCGTAAGAGCATTCAAGCTCGTTGGTTCGCCTACTGGTTAAAAAGCAACGGCCCGCTGAACCTCCCCCGCATCCAGCTTTTTGAGACTGGCTCCAACAAATGGACGGCTTATGATCAGTGGCCGCCCAAAGGGGTACGAGAGCGCCGGCTGTACCTGCGCGCTTCGGGAGAAGCCTCCTTCGAGCCACCGGCTGAGGGCCATAGTGTGTTCGATAGCTTCGTTTCCGATCCACGCCGGCCGGTTCCGTATCGCGAGCGACCCATTCCGGAAACCTACGGCGGCTCGCCTGGTTGGGCCACCTGGCACGCCGACGATCAGCGCTTCGCAGAAAGCCGCCCCGACGTGGCAGTCTGGCAGACAAAGCCGCTCGAATCGGAACTCACCATCGCCGGTGACGTGATCGCCGACCTGTTCGCCTCCACCTCGGGCACCGACTCGGATTGGATCGTGAAGCTGATCGACGTCTATCCTGCAAGCGTACCGGGAGATCCGCCCATGGGCGGTTACGAGTTGATGATCGGAGCGGACGTTTTGCGCGGCCGATTCCGTAACGGCTTTGAAAAGCCTGAACCTGTCACGCCGAATGAGCCTGTCGAATATCGCGTTGATCTGCTATCGCATGACCACGTTTTCCGGAAAGGCCACAGCATCATGATTCAGGTTCAGAGCACCTGGTTCCCGGTAATCGACCGGAACCCTCAGAAGTTCGTTCCGAACATCTTCGAGGCGAAAGAGGCCGACTTTCAAGCCGCGACGCAGCATGTCTTTCGAACTAAGACGCACCCCTCGGCGGTGATACTGCCGGTTCTCCACTGATTGGATTGATGCAAACAACAACCGAAGGGGAGCAACGCCGGCATCTCGATTATGTAAGAAACGTCTTTATATCGTCCACCTTGATATCCATATAGATAATCTAATATCATGCAGCATTCGATTGCTGACAATGCTAACACTTGACCGTTTGCAGCGCCGGGGCTTGTCCCAAGCCTGTCCAAATTAGCCGCCCGCGGCAGTGGCCGGGAAGCCGGAGAAGGAGTGAAACATCGAGTTGTAGGGGCGGCCCTTGTGGCCGCCCTGGGGCAACCATCCCGCGCCTGCGGGACCCCTACGACGCGACGGTAAAATGCGATTCATTCACAGCTTCGGAGGCTTTCCGGCCACTGCCGCACCCGTCATCCTCCTCCGTGCAGGCTGGAAGGCTCAGCCTTCCAGCCTGCACGGAGGAGATTGTCCGTAGCGCACGACCTTCGGAAAGGCGAAGCCTTCCCGCACGTCAGGCGGCGGAGCCGCAAGTTATTGTTGACAGGATCGAGCCTAATTTGGCCAAGCCAGGGGCAAGCCCCTGCCCAACAAAAACCGGCGCCCCTACTTCACGCGATAGAAACCAAGTTGCGCATCGCCATGGCGAATGAGGCGATCCCGGCGCAGGCTTCCGTACTCTTCTTCGAGAAAACAGTGGCGAGAGTGTTCCGCTATCACCAGGGATTGGGAATCCAGCAGGTGTGAGCGCCCGAGAAGGCGCAGGATGTGATGGTACTCTCCTATTTCGCTATAGGGAGGGTCCAGGAAGACGAAATTGAACTGCGAACCTTCCTGCTCCAGTCTTTCGAGCCCTTTTGCAACCGTGGACCTGATCAGGTAATAGCCGGACTCGATTCTAAGGGTCTCGATATTCTTGCGGATGAGCTGTTGGGCCGGGCGATGATGCTCTATGAACACGACCTCGCTTGCCCCGCGGCTCAGCGCTTCAATCCCCACCGCCCCGCTTCCGGCGTAGGCATCGAGGAAGACCGCGCCCTCCACTTCGGGACCGAGCACATCAAACAACGTCTCGCGCATTTGGTCGGAGGTGGGGCGAAGATTGCCGCCCTTTAGAGTCCCCAAGCGAAGCCCGCGGTATGTTCCGGAAATAACACGCATCAGGAGAATTGACCCACACGATCATTGTTTCATTTTTTCATCGCATCATCGATTCATTGAAAGAACTACGCGCAGTCAAGGATACGACAATTCACGCGAATTTGCAGGCTCCAATACATCAATGAGTAAATGAACCAATGAATCAATCTGCGCTCACGCCACGCTGGCCAGGCTGTACCGTCTCGGCCATTCGGCGCGCAAGTAGTTCACAAACACTTCCAATTCCTGACGCGAGGAGGGCTGCTCGACAAAGCTCGAGGCTTCCCGCTTAGCCCACTCAAGAATCTCCTGATCGCGGATCAGGTTGCCAATGCGGAACGCGGGAATGCCCCATTGGCGTGTGCCGAAGAATTCGCCGGGACCGCGCAGTTTCAAATCGATTTCTGCAATCTTGAACCCATCATTGGTTTCGACCATGGTCTGGAGCCGCTGCTCGGCCAACTCGTTACGCTTCTCCGAGGCGACCAGAAGACAATGGGACTTCTGGCTGCCCCGGCCGATGCGGCCGCGCAGTTGGTGCAACTGGGAAAGCCCGAAACGCTCCGCGTGCTCAATCAGCATCACCGAAGCATTTGGAACGTCCACGCCGACTTCCACAACTGTGGTTGAAACCAGGATTTGGACGTCGCCCTGCTTGAACCGGCGCATCATGTCTTCCTTCTCCTCACTGGGCAACCGGCCGTGCAATAACCCCACGTGAAACTCGGGGAAGACAGTATGCGAAAACTGCTCGAACATGCGGACAGCGGGCTTCAGATCGAGTTTCCCTCCCTCCTCAATCACCGGGTAGACCACATAAGCCTGCCCTCCTCCCCGCACCTTTTCGCGAATGAACTCGAGGGCCCGGGTGCGATCGCTCTCCTCCACCAGGCGCGTTTCGATGGGCGTGCGATGGGGCGGCAACTCGTCGATAACGGAGAAATCCAGGTCGCCATAGAGCGTCAGGGCAAGCGTGCGCGGAATGGGAGTGGCGGTCATGACCAGGACATGAGGCTTGACCGCTTTGCGTATCAACCCGTATCGCTGCAGAACTCCGAAGCGGTGCTGTTCATCCACCACCACCAAGCCGAGCTTGGAGAATGCCACATCCTCCTCCAGCAAGGCATGCGTGCCGATCACGAGGTTGACTTCTCCTTTTGTTATGCGCTCTTTCAGGTCCGTCTTTTCCGCAGCCTTGCGCGCACTGATCAACAGGTCAATCCTATAAGAAAGGGGTTGCAACAACGCTTTGGTGTAAAGGTAATGTTGTGTCGCCAGGATCTCGGTGGGGGCCATCAAGGCCACCTGATAGCCGTTTTCGATGGCCAGGATCGCCGCCTGGATAGCGACGATGGTCTTCCCGGATCCCACATCGCCCTGTAAAAGACGATTCATGGGGTGGGAAGAGCACATGTCGTCCACCATCTCCTTCAACACGCGTTTTTGTGCGGCCGTCGGATGGAAGGGCAAGATACTGCGAATGGCGGCGCGGGCGCTCACCTTAGCTTCCAACTTAATTCCCTGAGCGGCTTTGGCCTTGCGCCGCCTCAAGGCGAGACCGGCGCCGACGTTGAAGAACTCCTCGAAGATCAGGCGCACCTGCGCAGGGGTGCGGAAATTGCACAAGGGCTCGAGCGGCTGGCCGGAATCGGGGAAATGAGTCTGGCGCAAAGCCGTGACGCGGTCTACGAGCCGATTCTTCTCGCGGACCGACAAGGGAAGCCGGTCAGTCAGGTTATCTCCCAGGGAAGCCAGGGCGGTCCAGATCAATCGCCGGATCGCCCGCGTACCAAGATTGGCCATGCCTTCATAAATGGGCACAACGCGCCCCACCTCAATGGAATCGCCACCCTCCGGTTCGTTTTCCGGCAGGATTTCAAATTGAGGCTGGACGATTTGGAGATTGCCGGCGCCGTAAAAATCGCGCTCCACCTTTCCGTAGAAGAAAACGCGCTGCCCTTGGCGAAACACTTTGCTCTTTTCCAGGTAGATCGCATTGAACCATAGGCAGCGAATCATCCCGCTCGGGTCTCTGGCCGCCAAGTCGTAAATATAGACGCCCTTCCGAGTTCTCATGAGGCCGCAGGTCAGCACCTCACCGAGGACAGTCGTGGTCTGGCCGGGAACGAGGTCCCGGATGCTGGTTATGTGGGTGCGGTCTTCGTAGCGGAAAGGAGTATAATAAAGGAGATCTTCGATGGTGCGGATCCCTCGGGCGGCCAGAGTCTCAGCTCGCACTGGACCCACACCCTTCAGGTATTTCACTTCCGAGGCCGGGGTGAGGTTTGCGTTTGCCATTGCGCTTCAGCATTTCCTATTATAGCCGCAATGAGGTCTTGCGCCTGAACGAGTAGCGAAGATCGGAAGTGTCCTCGACGCCGGGCGGATCCCGCAAGGCGGGACCGGCTTGGCCGCCCCAAATGGCGGCCATACATTCTCCGCCCGAAGATCGGTTGCGCTCAGGCTGGATACCAGAGATGAAACCCATAACGGTGAAATGGTTCAAATACTTGATTGCCATTATCCTTGGCAATTGCTTGTATTTCGCCCTCAATCCCTATTTGCCGGAAGCCGCCAGGCATCACACTTACAAACTTGACATCGGGACCCTGGTGGATTTCTGGTTTTGCCTGTTGGTTTTCGGCCTCATGGAATTGGGAGCATTTATCCGCAAACCAGGCAAGCGTTGAAAGAAAGCGCCGGTGCCTAGATTCCGCTTTCTGGTTTCTCATGATTTCGTGCAGGAAGACCTGTTGAGTTTTTCCACCCTAAGTATCACTCCTCCGGACAATCTGAATATTTATCGCAGTGATAATGATTATTCACTTCACAAACAGGCGTGACTCAGCTATACTTCTTATGGTACTTCGGCGGGGGAAGCCGCATACGTCGTAATCAGACGTGAGGGGTTACTCCCGGGAAGTGCGCGAAAGGGTTCGCGTAGAGAGTAAGTATTCCCGTTCAGGGCGCGCCTAACATAAAGAAATCGAACGCCTTCCAGGGGCAGAGGGTGCACCAAAGCACCTGAGTCTTATGAAGCCCTGGGTGGCAAAGGTGGAAGCGCATCTGAATAACTTTAGATCAAAATCATCAGGAGGATTTTAGAAATGGAATTCAATGCACAGGTCGGTGAAACTGCAGGGAAAGTCTGGAATGTACTAAACGATGGAGGTCCTCAGACGTTCACACAACTCAAGAAGAAGCTCGACGGATCCGGTGAACTCCTCGGTTTTGCCCTCGGCTGGCTAGCTCGTGAAGACAAAGTGGACATCACGCAGGAGAAGAAATTGGTCAAAGTGGCACTCAAATAGCGCCCACTAGACTCGTTTGCGGCACCGCTTGGTAACTCAAAATGAGTGCTCCAATTCCAGATTAGAGATCGCCTATGAGAGGAAAGGTCACGGCCCTACTCATATTTCATCGCACAGAGCCTTATAATGACTTGGAGGCTGCCCTGGAGAAGCTTGCCTTCAGTGTAGGACGGGCGCGAACACTGGCCGAAGCGCGCCATGTTTTGTCGAGGGTCCATCTGCCCCTATTGGTTTTCACTGAGAGCGATCTTCCAGACGGGAACTGGGCTGATGTCGTGTCCCTCGCGGCTAGGGCTTCTTCACCCGTCAGCGTATTTGTAATGGGGCAGGAAATTAATACCGAGCTATACGTGTTGGTTATCGAAGGGGGAGCCTTCGATTTCATGGCCCCTCCTTTCGAAGCCTTGGATTTGGCTCACGTGGTTCGGTGCGCGGCAGATAACGCCTTGATGCGTCGCCATGCCACGGCGAGTTCCTTACGCTCCACCCAAACGGTGCCGTAGCTCGCTTTTGGGAGCCGGCGGAGTGCCTAGGCATGACGTCGCCGGGACACACATCGAAGAACCCGGCCTTGTGTTTTCAATAACTTGCCGCCCCGCAATCCCAACATGGCCTAGACCGCTGCCCTATACTTGACTATATTCCACTACTTTTGTTATGGTTAGACGTTCGGCCTTTGGTAAAGTACCTCATCAAGCTTGTAGCCCTTGGTTGGATTTAACTGAAATGAAAAGGCTTATCCGAGAGCGAAAACCGTTGTTCGGGACTTCAAGAAAGAGGCATATTCGTCCTCCACGCTCGCCCGACCATTCCGGTCGTGCTCGGTCCGTCAGCGCCGCTCATGCAGGAGTGGTGTCAAGGCCTTCCCCTAAATCGATAGCCGGCGCCATGAGTCAGTTAGTGAGTGCTCATGTAACTCAGCCGCGGCAGTCTGAGCCTCTGTTTCAGACGGCGGTCAAGAATTTCGAGCTCGGCGCACGCGCTTTCCATAAACAGAACTACGAAAAGGCCAAGGAGATATTCGAAAAACTGGCATCGACCGGAGTAGAAGGAGTAGCGGAAAGAGCGCGCGTGCACCTGCGACTGTGCGAACAGAGGCTCAGCCGCCCCAGTCCCCCTCCCAGGAAGGCTGAGGATCTGTACACCTTGGGGGTGGGAGCCTTGAACTCCCGGCGTCTCGATGATGCTATCGAGTACCTGGGCAAAGCTCAGAAATCGGAGCCGAAGGTCGAGCATATTTGTTACGCTTTGGCTGCTGCTTATTCGCTCCGTGGCGATGCCGAAGCCGCTTTGCAGCATCTGAGGGAGGCCATCATTCTTCGGCCTCAGAATCGCATTCAGGCCAGACGCGACGAAGACTTCCAGGCGCTGGCTGCCGATGTCCGCTTTAAAGACCTGGTTTTCAACTCGAACCCTTCGTCGCTCCTCAAGATGTAGCGGCGATTTTATCCGTCGGCGGACGGACCACAACCCTAAAGCATGGTGCGTCGGCTGAGGAATGAAGTCCTCGCCACATAAGACTTAAAGCCTCATTCAAAGGTCCCATGAAAGTCGTTGCCATCGGTGGCGGCACAGGTTTGTCCACCGTGTTGCGAGGTCTGAAGCACTACCTCCGAGGAATCAACTACCCATTCGGTCACCAAGCCAGGATTTCCAGACTAACCGCCGTCGTCACCGTTACTGACGAAGGTGGAAGCTCCGGGCGCCTACGACGCGACTTCCGCATCCTCCCGCCGGGCGACATTCGCAACTGCATGGTCGCACTAGCTGAGGACGAAAAGCTTCTCACCCAACTCTTCAATTACCGTTTTTCGGCCGGCCACGGCCTGCGCGGCCATAGTTTCGGCAACCTGTTTCTGGCCGCCCTCACACATTTGACACGCGACTTTGCGAAGGCAGTTCGGATCTCGAGCGAAGTCCTGGCCATTCGGGGCGAGATATTCCCTTCCACGCTTTCCGATGTCCGTTTACAGGCGGAACAACTGAACGGCAACATTATCTATGGGGAGGGGCGCATCACCAAGACACGAATTCCCATCAAGCGCTTGCACATTGTCCCGAGCCGTTGCCGGCCCCTGCCGGAAACGCTTACCGCGATCGAGCAAGCCGACCTCATCATGGTCGGTCCGGGATCTCTTTACACCTCGCTTATACCCAACCTGCTGGTTCGCGGGATTCCGGAACAGATCGCACGCTCCAGGGCTCTGAAGGTTTATGTGTGCAACCTCATGACTCAGCCCGGTGAATCCCGCGGCTATTCCGCCGCCGATCACGTGCGCGCCCTGCACGAACATGCCGGCCGCAAGCTCTTTGATGTCGTGCTTCTGAATACGAGGCCAGTCTCTTCCTCCATGCGCAGGCGATACGCCGCTGATGGGGCCGCACCCGTGGTGAATGACCTGGGAAAAGTGCGCGCCCTCGGCGTCGTCCCCATGCTCGCGGACGTGCTCGCCGAAGACCGCGTGGCCCGTCATGATTATGATCGCCTGGCAAAGCTCCTGCTCAAATTAGCGGGTAAGCAGCGCTGAGCGTTTAAGTCATATTAGCCGCGATGTGGCAACACTAATGCCTCGCCCGTATTCGGGTGACACCGCGCAATAGAAGTGGTACAGGACGCCGTTGTTAAAGACGACTGACGGTTTATGGGCGTATGTGGAGTCCACACTCCCAGCAGGCCCCACGTCAATCAGGAAACCCTTGCATTTGGCCACTTGACGAAAATCGCGACCCAGCGCCAGCAAGTCTCGGGCGACGCCTCGCGCGTCCAAACTGTAATAGAAGATTGCCCACTGATCGCCGCAGCGCAGCACGCAGGGGTCGCTTGCGAATCTCTCGTCGGGACTGCCGGGCGGTCCGTTTCGCACTACGGGGTTGCCGGAAAACCGAACCCAGTTCTTCAAGTCCACAGAGGAAGCAAACCCGGTCTGCTCCTGCCAATTCCCCGCCCGATCCTTGGCATTATAAAAGAGGTAGTACGCGCCAAGGTACTCGATAATGCAGGCTTTATACAGTCCAGCATGTTCCCATGGCCGGCCGTCCTCAGGCCTGAGGCAAGGCGCTTCCAGTTGCCAGTGGAAAAGGTCACTGCTCCAGCAAAGCCCGATAACCGCCGGTCCCTCCTCGAGTCCAGGCTTGGGGTAGGCGTGGTAAGCCCCCAGGTATCGCCCCTGGACCTTCTTCAGCCGGCCCGGCGAAAACACATCGTTCTGGCGCAGAATCCAGGTTAAAACCACGTTGTGGCGGGTGACCGGGCTCTTAGGGTCGCGTCCAAGGATCACGCCTTCTTTGTGCCAATGGACCAGATCAGAAGAGGAAGCCAAGCCGGTCTGATAGCCCTCCCCATCAAAGCCTATGTAAGTCATATAGAACGACTGGCCGTGGCGGAAGACAAAGGGGGCGTCCGCAAATTGCGCGTCGAACTCACCCACCTTATTCGATGCTGCGACGACTAGCCGGTTGTACTTGTGGGGCGTCTTGAGAGCCTCCGGAATCGTCAGCTCGAGGCTCGTATGGGTACTCGAGAGAGCAAACAAACACAGGAACTCGCGCCGAGTCGCAAGGTAGGAGAAGGGCGTGCCGGAGGCAGGCTTGGAATATGACGAATGGGTCATTGAATCCTCCGATCACGCAAGGCCATTAGCCGCCGCTCAACCGCAGGACAGCATGGACAGCTCAGCGCCGTATAGAGTGTGACCTTGGCGGGAACGCGCGTCAAGGCCGGCGCCGGCTGGTCGTCAATTTCAAATAGATCATGGCCAAGTAGCCCGGATTTGTCACGACGCTCTGCAGTTTTGAGTCGGGAGACTGGAAGGGCGGGGTTTTAACCCCGCCCTTCCCTGTATGTGGTGAGAAATCCGAGCAAGAACTGCTGTTTCACGACTTCCCCTTTGAATGCGGTTTTACCCGCAGGGTGGGCTGCGCCGACCGCGCCGGCAGGGGGGACGCGTGGCCACCAATTGTAGGCTATATGGCTATGGTTTGGCCTTCCCTTCAGAAATCTCATCTTTAAGCGAAGGCCTTTGTGAGGGAAGATTTTCGGACGCGAAAACTTTCTGAGCCCCCTCAGGGATTTCGATCGTGACTTTCTCATAGCTATACCTGCTTGTGCCCTTGGTGGAGCTTTCAATCAGTTGCTGTTTGCCGCCGGGGAGAGGAAAAGTCATCTCCACCTTCGATGTTTGAACCGTCTGCAGATAGCGGTAGTCGGACTTGCTTATCCAGTGTTTTGAAGAATACTCCAAGACTCTTACGGTTGGTCGCTGCGCCGGATCGCCGGGGAAAACTTTAGCTATTCCCTTGGTCATCCGTGCTTGGGCGAGAGCAACTGCCGGGTTCCCTTCAGTCTCGATGACAAGAGCTTCATGGCCGTCTAGCAATTCCGTGCCTACCAATTTCCATGCGGGAGCGCTTTCCTTGGTCTCGGGAGTTTCAATCTCGCATTGAAATATATTCCCCATGCCTTTAATCATACTTTCATAGGGCCCGCTCGGAACTTCCCACGGCCCGGCGCCGAGTTTCATGGCTGCCCTCTCTCCTTTTTTCAACACCACAATTTCCTTTCCCTGGACTGTGGCCGTCATTCGGGCCAGAAGTTTGGACATGTCGATTTCGATTTGCGTCACCGTGGTTTGCGGCTCCTGTTCTTTCCGCTCGTGGCCAACAATGAGCGCATTGGAGACTTGACTAGTGTCAATACGCTTTAACGCAGGGACTGATGCCATAGAACCACGAGCCCTATCCGCCAATTCCCGGCCGGATTGTTCCCCCAGCGCGGGCATGGAAAACAGAACCAGCCAGACCGTAAACGCACACCTACAGATACTCTTCATATGGATCCTCCAAGGTTGTGGTAGGAAGTCAGTTGCCCGGGCGCAATTGCTGCCGCTTTTTCTTGCGTTGCCACCACCACAACGCGGGTGGCAGCAGCAGCCAGACCAGGTTCATCCAATTAGCGTAGTGCGTCGCGACCAGTGCACGACGGAAGAAAGCGCTATTCCGGATGAATGCTCTGGCAGCGTCGTTGTTGGCCTGCTGCGCCAAGGCCACCATGCCGACAGCAAAGTTATGGGCCACCGCCAAGCCGCCTTGCGCCGCCTGCCAGCCGACCGCGCACCCGCCAAATGCTTGCCAGCCGACTGCCATCCCGCCTAGCGCCCATGGGCCGAAACTTAACCCACCCAGAGCTATAACTCCAACTGCCAAGCCGCCCACCGTCAGCAGACCGACGGCGAAGCCACCGAAGCTGATCGGTGCGATGGCCACCGCACCGAATGCGAAGATTACCCCGATGGCCGCATCGCCCGCCGCGAACCAGGCCTTGACCGGCCCGCGCTCCAGGCCGCCGCGAAGGCGGACGTGAATCAGCGGAAGGCCAAACAGGCTGAACTTGCTCCGACATTCCCACAGCGGTACGGATGCCGACACTGGACGGCGGTCGGCAATTTCCTGTTGGCGGAGACTTCGCCGTTGCCGCATCATCCACACGTTGAGGGTAATCACGGCGAGTACGGGGGCTGTTCCCAGCCCGATGCAGAGTCCGGCGAAAAGCGCCGGATGTGACATGGCCGATGCCTTCCCCCACACCACAAGTGAAACACCAAGCAGCCCGAACAACGCCATGCCCGCCACCATGGCACGATAAATTTTGATGACGAACTTACGTCGATATTGGGACCGGGCGCTATCGCGATCCAACATGTACATAAAATAAAGGCTCACTGCGCTGGCCAGCCCGACCAAACCGGCCGCCTTCGCCGCCGCGCTGCCTTTGGCAGCCGTCGCGCCCGCGGCGGTTGCCTTGGCGGAAGCAGTCATGGCGGGCAACGCCGCCAGCACGCCCGACGTGAATGCTCTCTTCGGTCCGGTGCCGTGCAACGCTGTCTCGACAAACTTCGCCACCCGCTCGCCAAGCATGACCCGTCCCCGGGACAAGCGCTGTTTGACGCCGTCTTCGGACAATTCCAGCGACTCTGCCACCTCGGCCACGGACTGGTTCTGGCGATAGAAGAGAATCAACGGCTCGCGATACGTTGCCGGTAGTCCCTCCAACACGCGCCAAAGGACTGCCTGCTCCTCCTTGCTAATCGTCCGCTCGCCGGATTGGAGTGATTCCTCCCCATCCACGAAGTTTTCCTCCAGCGGCGCGGAGGCGGTCAGAGGATCGCGCGTGGCCCGACGATAGGACTCTTGGATGAGGTGGCGGGCAATGCCGCACAGCCACTGTCTCAACCGTCCTCGATCCTTCAAGCTTTCGAGACGGCGCCAGGCGGCAAGAAATGTTTCCTGTGCAAGGTCTTCGCTGCGGCTGATGTCGCCCCCCGCATTGTAGGCGAGCGCGCAAATCAGCCCTTGATACCGCTCTACGATCCGTCCAAACGCCTCGCGGTCGCCGCCGAGGCAGCGCTCGACCAACTGCGTGTCACTGCAGAGCTCAATCTGATTCATCACGTCCATTCTCCCCCTCACACAATAAGTCGTCCAGCGCGGAAAAAGGTGACAGGAAAAACTTCGTCCCCCCCATCGTCCACAGGGTATACGAGCTTTTCCGCGCCCAAATCTGTCTCACCCACCGCGCTGGCCGGAGGCGATGAGTGTGTCCGCGCAACGCGGAGGTCACCGGGATTTTCAAAGACAACCCGTTTGTAGCGCGGCGCGGCCGAGCGTCTTTTGTGGGTCCAAGTTCGATGTGGGCGCCCTTCATACCGGCCAAGCCGTCGAGTGCGGTAGCAGCAGCTACCGCCTTTCCCGCTCTAACTCTGGCGCGCTTGCGGTATGAATCAATGGCGGAAGGCGGTAGCTGCTGCTACCGCACTCCAAGGCGCTTCGCGCAATCGCAGGGTCCGCGGTCGTAGGTCCGCCGATCTTGATGGCGGACGGCTCTTCCAGCGAGACAGGTTCTTGCCGCGCCGCCAACAAGGTAATCCGAATTTTCATGGGACGCGCCCTTGAGAATTGGGGACACGTTACAGGATGCAAATAACGAGGGATGAATTCATGAGAATCTTAATATGATCACGTCGTGGAGGTCGAGACCCGGCAGGGGAATCACTCTGGCAAAGGCGCATCTTTCGCCCACTCTTTGTTGGGCGTGGGGCCCAGTTCCAGAACCAGGTGACCGCCCTCCACAACGTCTTTCTGCCGAATCCACCATTGGTTTAGCGGTGTCCCATTGAGCGTGGCCGACTGGATGTAGCAGTTGGTGCGCGAAGCATTCCGGGCTTCGATCGTGAAGGTTCTTCCGCCGTAGTGCTGCTCAGAGAGATGGATGACGGCCTTTGGATAGAGGGGGCTGCCGATCTCGTAAATCGGATTGACCCGGCATCCGCCATCCATTTCGAAAAGCCCCAGCGACGACATCACGAACCACGAGCTCATCTGCCCCTGATCCTCGTCACCAGGATAAGCGTCAGCGGGATTGTGGCCGTAATAGGCCTCGAGGATAGCGCGCGCCCATTTTTGAGTGAGCCACGGTTGCCCGGCCCAGTTAAAGAGCCAAGCAACCTGCATGGTAGGCTGGTTGCCGTGGTTGATGGGATACTCCTGCCACGCCTGGTCAGCAGCATTGAAGCGCGTCGGGGCCATTTCTTCAAACGCCTCATTCAGCCGGCTGACGAACCGGTCCCGGCCCATGGCATTCACCAGGCCCGGCACATCCTGGGGCACGAACCAGGTGTATTGCCAAGCATTGCCTTCCACAAAACCAGTTGTGCGGTACGGGTCAAACGGCGTAACCCAATCGCCGTTTGCCTTGCGCGGCCGGGCACAGCCAAGGCTTGTGTCGAATACATTTCGCCAGCTCTGCGAACGTTTCAGGAACTGGTCGGCAACGTCCTTGTGCGCCAACGCCAGAGCGAGTTGGGCCACGCACCAGTCGTCATAGGCATATTCGTAAGTGTTGGAGACCCAGGCTTTGCCCCCGGCAACGTCTTTTATCACGGGGCCATCATCTGCGACGTAGCCATACTTGAGATAGTTCTCCAGGTTTTCGTTCCCCACCGCTCCACCGCCGCGGCCGATCTCATGATAAGGCGAAGTCTGCATCCTGATGGCCGCCGCGAGAATTCCCTCAGCATTCACGCCTTTCACGCCATGCTGGTAAGCGGCGACGAGCAATGGGATTTCATGCTCGGCCACCATGATGGGGACGTACATCAAGCCAGCCGGACCTTTCGCTAACCATCCGCATTTGTCGTAGAGTTGGAGTTCCGATTTCACCCAGCGCGCGGACCACTCGGGCGCCATCAAGTTCATCACCTGGTTCATATTCCAAAAAGTAGTCCACAACGCGTCACAGCCAAGCATCACAGCGTCAGCATCGTCGAGTTTCTGCTGGCGCTTGGCAGGATCAATCCACTCTCCATTAACGTCGCTCCAGGTATTCCGGCCTGACAGGGAGCGGTAGAGATTTGAGTAGAAGCGCGCTTTCTCACGAGCGTCGGGGGTTGCAATTTCGATGCGGTTAAACAGCTCGTTCCATACGCGCCGCTGGTTACCGGCCACAGCGCCGAAATCCCATCCAAAAGGCCTTGCCAGTTCCTGTTCCAGATTCTGGCGGGCATTCGCGATGCTCACTAACGAGATGCCCGTGCGCACCAGAATCTTCTCCTGGGCCGCAGTCTTGAATTCCACAAATGCGCCGCAGTCGTCGGCCAAAGCCAACTCCTGCGCGCTGGGCATGATTCGTTTCCCTTGCCAGCCGCCCAGGGTTTCAAAAGGGCGGCTGAATTGCGCGACAAAGTGCAGGTCAAATCGTTGGTCGGTGTTATCACATACATGGGGGAGAATCGTCTGGACGGTGCCCTCGATCTCGTCGGGACCGGTGCGACGCACTTTCGCGCCGAGTACGTGCATCGTATATTCGGTTGGCAGGAGGAAGCTAAAAGTCACCCTCGCCTGATCGCTGGCCGGAAAGGTATATTGCTGAAGTGCGGCGCGCGTAGTGGCAGTCAGCTCCGCCTTAATGCCGCTGTCCTTAAGAAACACTTCGTAAAATCCAATGCCTCCACGCTCGCTCGACTTATCGAACCGGGAGCTGTACCCGGCGCCGTCCAGACCTGGCGTGGTACGAAGCGGTCCGATAGTCGGCATCATCCCGAGTCCCGCCATGGTCCACTCGTGGATGTGGCTGAAGCAGTCGATCTGCTCGTTGGCGTAGTCGTAGCCGGCGCACCACCCCTGTGTCTGATTGTCGGGAGCCAGCTTGACCATGCTAAACGGCATCCACGGCCCGGGCGCGATCATCCAGCGCGAATGCGCCGTCCCTTTGAATACGTCTACGTAATCAGCCGGTGTGGCGGGTGGAAAAGGCGCGAGACTCAACTGCGTTCCGTGCAGCAATTGGCCCTCAGCGCTCAGACGAACCAGAGTTGTCCCGCCCGCGGCGGAGAGGGGCGCAGCAATCTCTAGAACCTGCAGGCCCGGCTCGGTGGTTAACTCATGGGTCTCTCCATTCGCAATTTCCACTTTGAGTTTTCCAGGGGAGCCGGTGTGGAATACCTCCATGCGGATGGTGGCTGGCGTCTTCTCGTCGGCGGACACGGCGTAGGGTGCCGTGGAGACCATGCGGACAACGGTATCTGTCAAATCAGCCAGCCTTGCATCCCCGCCTGTTTCCAGCCGCAGAGCGTCGGAAAGGAGCCAACTGCCGAGCGTGCTGCGCAGAGAGATCTCGTTGTAGCCACGCCGCAGCAATGAGGACGGGAAATCAATCCGGATAGATTGCTTCCTGGCGGACTGCAAATTACCGGACAAGGAATCCTCGCTTCCTCCTGCGGCAACAGCTCGTTCAAACCTGGCGCCATTGACCGTGATGCGTAGCCGTGGCGGATGCTGCGGGTGCGCGTCGCAGAGGTCGATCGTTAGCACGCACCGGCCACCGGCCGGAGCCCGCTCCAGAACAAATCCGATCGGCAGAGTATTCATCTGATCCCAGCGCCCGTTGTCGGCGCTACCCGCCCAGGTGTCCAACGGTCCGGGCAGGACGTAGGGCCAGTCGCTCTCCGGCTTGGAGAGTCCAATGTAATAGGCGTGATCCGGACTGCCGAATTGCTGGAGGAACCGCCTGTAGTCGCCAGGCGCTAGAGCAAACTCGGCGCAGCTTCCGTCGGGCTTGCCGATCTGCCAGAGCGCTGGGACGGTTTCTGCCTGGGCAGATACAGCCAAGCCCAGATCGCGCGATGGACCGATGGTCGCAACCCCCGCGGCAATCGCCGTACCCTTCAGAAATTTGCGCCGATTCATATAGACCTCCAAGGATGCAAAAGTCTGCTATCGACTCGGTTGGTTGTCAAGCCCAATTGGAAGTTTCGCTGGGGAACGCATTGGCGGCATTACCGCGCAGGTGTAGAATGCGCATGGGGAAGGTGAAGCGGCGATTGCCGCACTCCGCCCTGTCTATACCCAACGGAGAGGACATGGCCGACCGCGCCCTGAAGGTCACAGAGTTTCTGGAAGGGACCATTCTTCTCTTGAAACAATTCGACAGCTCGGCCATCCTTCGTGCCGAACAGATTCTGCTCCATTGCCACCAACGGCATGGCCGCGTTTACACGTTGGGAAACGGAGGTTCAGCTTCCACAGCCCAACACTTTGCCTGCGACCTGGCCAAGTATGTCATTCCGCAAGGCGGTCGACCGTTTGATGTCCGCTGCCTGACTGACAACATCGCCCTTTACACGGCTTGGGCCAACGATGCGGCGCGCGAGGACGTCTTCGTCAACCAGCTTCGGGGTCTTCTGCACCCGGAAGATGTGGTCCTGGCCATCTCCGTGCACGGAGGCACGGGGTTTTCCGCTGATCTGGTGCGGGCTGTCCGCTTCGCCAACCAATTGGGGGCCGCCACGATTTCACTGGTGGGGTTTGATGGTGGCCTTCTGCATCGCGAGTCCACGTGCTCGATTCGTGTGCCGGTTGAATCCACACCGCAAACGGAAGCTATCCACCTGGTGATCGAGCACCTTCTGATGAGCTTGATCCGCGACGCGCTCGCCGGCCACAAATGACTCCCCTCCTCGGCGGAGGAGGGGCTGGGGTGGTGGACACGGAATCAAGCGTGCGGGTCAACTAACCCCCTGGCCCCCGCCTTGTCAAGGAAGGGATTCGTCCGTGACGTGAGGCTCCGAAATGCTCGATGAACGGTTCTTTAGCGCGGCCAATATCAGCATCGTTGGTAATATTAATCGTGACATCAAAATCAGCCCTATTCCCCCCGGCAACTATCTCTTCGCGGATGGAGAGACTTCCGTCACCTCGGTCACGGAGACGGTGGGTGGCGGTGGCGCGAACAGCGCCCTTGCCGCGGCAGCCTTGGGGGCCCGTGTCGCATTTCTCGGCAGGGTGGGAGCAGACTGGCTGGGTGACCGCCTCGAGAGGGTGCTAACCTCCCACGGCATTTCGGCCTATCTGAAAACAGTCTCCGAGTGCCCGACAGGAACTTCGGTCAACTTAACCTTTACAAGCGGCCGCCGCCATTTTCTTAGCTCCCTCCCTAACAATGCTTCACTGGCTTTTGAGGATCTCGACCTTTCGGCGCTGGAAGGGTTTGACCACCTGTTGCGCGCTGACATATGGTTTTCGGACGCCATGCTGTATGGCGGCAACGAGAGACTGTTCCAGCATGCGCGCCAAGCCGGCATGAGGATTTCGATGGACCTCAACTGGGACCCGCGCTGGGGTGTGGGAAGTCCTGCTGAGGTGCACAAACGGAAGGAAGCTGTTCGCCGCCTCCTGCCGCTGGTTGATCTGGTGCACGGAAACACCAGGGAGTTGAATGAATTTGTGGATTCGAGTGATTTGCAGCAATCCCTTGGCGCCCTCGAAAGCTGGGGGGAAGGAGCCGTGGTCGTGCACCTGGGGGCGAACGGCGCCGGTTATTATCACCATGGTCTATTGACCCTCGAAGAATCCGTATCCGCCCGGCGCCAGGTGAATACCACCGGGACAGGTGACGTGTTGAGTGTCTGCATGATGTTGCTCGACCAGGAAAGGTGCAGCACCATCGGTGAAAAACTGCGCTTGGCCAATCTCATCGTGTCTCAATTCATTGCCGGCGATCGCTCGTTGATCCCCGCGCTCTGAGGCGAAGCGTAACTCCCCTGTCTCAATCGGCGGGCTGATTTTCGCCCCATGATCCGTATCAGTCTTCACGAGTAATTGTATTAGAATTATACGAGCGTGCAGAACAAGGCATTTTCCCCGGCAAGCACTTTGATTTCTTCCAGGAAGTGTCCGGGCAGGAGGTTACAGTGGCCGTTGAAAAAATCGTCCAGCTTATCGATAGCTGGTCTAGTGAGTTGGTTGACTTTACGTGTGAGCTGATAGCAACACCGAGTGAGAACCCGCCGGGCGACGAACGGAAAGTTGCGCGGCTACTATTGGACAAGCTAGACCGCCTCGGCTTGACGGGGGCTTTTACTACAAGTGAACTGCCGGAGCGCCCCAATGTACTCTATCGTCTAAAGGGAAGCGGGGGCGGCCGAACGCTCCTCTACATTGGCCACATCGACACGAAGCCAGTGGGCGATGTGAGAGAACTTTGGCGGACGGACCCTCTCAAGCCGACTATCAAGGACGGCAGGCTTTATGGACTTGGTGCGGCAGACATGAAGGCCGCCGTAGCAGCATTCGTTTATGCAGCGGCAGCGCTCAAAGAGGCAGGGCCCATGCTGGGTGATCTTCTCCTCGCCTTGGTAGCAGACGAAGAGGCCGGGGGCAAGTATGGTGCCCAGTACTTATCCAGGAAGTACGGAATCAAAGCGGACATGGCGGTGATCGGAGAGCCTCCCGGAGTAAAACGGGAATGGGAGTCCTTGCACTTGGGCTGTCGCGGGATCAGTTGCTTCACCATCAAAGTCTACGGCACGCAGATGCACAGTAGCGTCTCAGACCGGCTGCCGTCCGTGAATGCGAGTGTGAAGATGGCGGAGCTTCTGGTGCGAATGAGCCGGGAATTGAAATTCAACTTCACGCCGCACCCCTTGTGCCCCAATGGAGTGACGCGCAATTTGGGGGTAATGGTTAAGGCGGGTGTATACTTCGGCGTATACCCGGGTTATGCCGAGTTCAGCTCGGACCTTCGAACGGTTCCAGGGATGAACAAGGAGATGGTGGTTCGAGACCTGGAAGCCTTTCTGGAAGGTTGTCGTAAAGACGATCCTTCTCTGAATGTGAAACTGGAGTTTGCACCTGCGCCCCTGGACTGGATTGCCCCCACCGAGGTAAGCCAAGATCTCCCCATTGCCCAAGCCTTGGCGAATGCCGCCGAGCAGGTATTGGGTTTCCGCCCCCCCTTCGACATTTATCCCGCAGTTACGGACTCAGGGAAATTCCAGCTCGAAGCTGGAATCCCCACGGTTCCGGCTTTTGGCGCCGGAGTAATTTCAGTCTGCCACGGCCCGAACGAGTGGGTGGGTGTGGAAAGCATCGTTCAAGCTTGCAAGATCTATGCTCTGGCGGCCTACGACGTCTTGCGGCAGTAATAGTGGTGGGGTCGCTACCCCAGAGTTGAGCTTCAGATGTCGGTGGGTCGCTATGGAAATCGCATCAACCGGTGGTCTCATACACTGGCGCAAGACGTATGCGCCATCCGCCGTGACTGTGTGTTCTCTGTACCTCTCAAGCCTTAACACAGCGCGGCCTGGTGGCCGCAACCAAAGCGGGCTTCTCCGTGTTCTCCGGCCCTTCAAAGCATTAACAAAGAGAGCACGGAGAAACTCAGCGACCTCTGTGTTAAGTTTTTCCCTGGTCAAGGAGGACACGGAGGCATTATTGGCTCGAGAAGAAATCCTCGCGCGCCGACAAGAAGATTGGGAATAGTTGTACGGCGGCACTGCTGCCTGGATGAGAAATGTTCGCCGGGAGAAGATGACGGCGACTAGTAATTCAGCGAACAGGAGGTCTTATACGCGAAAAGGTCTGACCTTACTATGGCTGACGACGCTCTTTTTGACTCTTGGGATGGCACTGGGGGCTCAAGCGCCGGCGGTCTCGGAAGTTCCGGAAGACGTTTATCGCGGTGAACTGGTCACCTACCCGGGACCGTGGGGTTTTGAGATTCAGCACCCGGGCATCATCCTGGTTCGCGACGACGAACTGGGAGTCCTGGCATCGGATCCAGACAAAGTCATCAACCTTTCTACCGGACTCACTCCCTGGAACCAAAGCCTGCGGCAAATCTGCGATCGTGCCAGGGCGCAAGGCCAGCGGACGCTCACGCTAGCCTTCGATCAATTCTTCGCGCAGTATCGGCCCGGCCAGAATACTCCCCGCCGGCTGATGCCAGACATGGACGAGTACATCCAGAAGATGGCCGCGATCGGCCGATTCGCCGCCGGATACGGGCTTGGCCTGGAGCTCAGCCTGCTAAGCCCGCTCGAAGTGGGCCAGGCTTACGCGGCGCGCACCGGCGAATCCGGCGTCTGGATGCATTATCGCGAGGGACTGCGCGATCCAAAGACCGGCGCCTTCAGCGTGCAACTCTGGCAGCACAAGCGCTGGGTGAATAACAAGGGACCGATCGACATCCAAGATGCCGGGGTTCGGGTGTTTGCCTTCCGGGAGACGCCTGTGCCAGGCACTCCCTACCGAGCTGTTGATGCGGCGCACATCGTCGAGATCAAAGAGGGCATTGGGGTGGAACGGCTGGAGAACTTGATTGCCCACGCTGGCGACTTCCAGGCGGTGCGCATCCGCGTGCACGGCAGCGGCGCTCTGCCTCGCGAGGGCTTGGATCACGTCCTGGTGGTTCAGTTGTATCGGACTCCGGAGATGGATTACTTCAGCCCCAAAGCGCTGCCTTTCTTGACCAACCTTGTGGATAGGTACGCTGCCGCCGGTATTCACCTGAACGGACTCTACTCCGATGAGATGCACATCCAGCAGGATTGGGCATACTTCAGCCATCATGACAACGGCGAGTTCGCTCTGCGTTACGTCAGCCCGGGGTTGGCGCGCGAGTTCGCCGCGCGTTACGGCGCCGAGTACGCGGACTTCGCCAAATACCTGGTCTACTTCGTGCACGGCCAGGAGGACTCCGCAATCGACCTGAGCGCCAAGCAAGGCATCATGCACACCTTCGGCGCCACTCCCGAAGCGGTGCGGCGGACCGCCCTTTTCCGCGCCCGATACTATCAAATGCTGCAAAACGGGGTGGTGGACCTGTTCGTGCAAGCGAAGCACTACGCCGAGCACAAAATGGGGCATCGGCTGGAAGCCCGGGCTCACGCCACATGGGCGGAGAGCCCCACCATCGACTATTGGGGCACTGGCGAATCCACGCGCTGGCGGCCACAGTATGAATACACTTCGAATTTCGTTTGGTCGAACACCGTGCATCAGGCGGCGGCCGCCTGCTACGACTACTTCAAATGGGGCGACTTCCTCACGGGCAATGGCAACGACCACGCGGAAGGCGGCTGGCTCGATCGCGACTATTTTGCACTGGCACTGGCGGCATCCACGGGAATTCTGAACGAAGTCCCTTATTCGTACGCCGCGCACTGGGGACTGCCCGATGAGATCAGCGAGCGCCGCACGGCGCTGGAGAGCACCTACGGCGTGAGCGGATCGCCGCTCTTCGGGGCGGTGGAAAACTTGCAGCATCGGGACACTGAGGTGCTCATGCTTTATCCGCTCGATCTGGTCGCCGTGGAAGAGCGCTTCGGCAGTTGGATGACGCAATACGGATACGCCAACTACGTCACGGCGGCCAAGCTGCTCGAGCGCGGGAAAGTTTCGGGTAATGCGATTGAAATGGCCGGCAGACGATTCACCACGCTGGTGGCTCTGTTCGAGCCATTCCCGTCCAAAAGACTGCTGGCCCTGATGCAAGAATTCGCGGCCCATGGTGGTCGTCTCGTCTGGTCCGGCCCGCCACCGCTGGTGACGTTTGAGGGCGAACCGGCGCGCGAGGCCTGGGAGAACATTTTCGGCGCCGACTACGAACCGCAGCCGGGAGATGGTATAGTCGCTCCCGGCAAGTTGGTGCGTTTTGAAGGTCCACTGGAAAAAGTTGAGCCCCAAGTGATCCTGGCAGACTTCCTGGTAGACCATGCCTATCCGGTTCGCCCGCGCCCGGGAAGCACAGTTGTGGCGCGGATTAAAGACTGGATCGTGGGCACGCAGCGAGGCAGCGCCACATTTCTCGGCTACCGCCCGCGGGATGACCAGTCGCTCAGCCTCGGCTACGACGCTCGCAACTGGTTTGAGGTCCTGGACGCTCTCGGCGCCTACCCCCCCACTGGCAGGTTCAGCGGCCTCAACGATAACACGGATTTCCTTTCGCGCACGGGACCCTACCTGACTTGCCGGTTTCCGAACGGGGCCGTGGCACTGGCGCCGCACTTGAAAGACATCGAAGAAGGCTGGGCCGGGGGCTTTGCCCGGGATCCCGAAGAAGACCGCAGCTACATGCAGCGCAACCCGCCGCCATCCGAATCCATTCGCTTGCAGGAATTCCAGGTCAACGGCCACACCGTGAGTTATGCCGGCGAGCGCGCGCTGGCCTTCCGGGTTGATGGGCAGGGAAACCTGATCGCCTTCGCCGGGAGGAAATGCCACGAGATTACTGTGGATGGACGTCGGACCGTTTTCGCGGATGGGGATATTGACGAGATCGGGTGGGCGCCCGTCGCTACGGAGCGGCGTCTCGAGGGCGGCGCGCTGATCCAGATGCAGGTCTCGGGCACTGGTACGGTACGCATCCCCGCGGCGGGGCTGCCGGCGGAGTTGGCGATCTTCGTCGAAGGGCCGAAGCCTGGTAGCCGTGGCGCCCGCGTTGCTTGCCGCCGTGAGAACGGCGCTCTGGTCTTCGAAGTGACCCAGGAGCTCCGCGGACGCTGGTTGTACGGAGTGCGGTAGCAGGAGCTACCGCCTTCCGCCATTGATTCATACCGCAACCGCCCAAGAGCTAGAGCGGGAAAGGCGGTAGCTGCTGCTAGCGCACTCCAAGGCACCCATCGTGCTTGCGATGGCGGGACGGCCTTTGACTTCTGGTTCAAAACCCCGCACCCTCCCCCTCCCTGATGACGGTGTGCACGGGTTTGGGCATGGGGACATTGCCCTTGCTGGCGCGCCACAGGATGGCGTTCAGTTGGGCGGCGTCGGCGGCGTCAGCATGCGAGAAATCCATGCGTGCGGACTCCTTGGCGCCCGGAGCCTTTGGAGCATTAACCTTGTAGATAAGTCCGTTTCGGAGATTACTTGAGTCGGCATTGAAGGGCGGCTGGTCTCCCGCCCCCGAGAACAGGGGCGCCATCACGGCTGCCTGGGCATCGTTGTTGTTCATGGGCGGCAGACCCAGAAGAGCTTCCATGGTGTGGACCATGTTCACGGTGGTATAGAAGTTGTGGTCTACTAACGGCCTCGGGGTGGAACTGGCTGAATACTTGCTGATGACCAGCGCCACACTGCGGTGGGCATCCACGTGGTCAGCGCCGTTTTGGGCGTCGTCCTCGAGAATAAAGATGGCAGTGTCGTCCCAATAAGGGCTGTGAGAGACGGCCTCGACCACACGCCCCACGGCCAGATCGTTGTCCGCCACGGAGGCCTCGGGCTGGGGATAGCCGGGATAGGCGCCTATCGTGTGGTCGTTGGGCAGGCGCAGGATCACGAACTGCGGAAAACGGGTCCCTGTCCCCTCCTGGAGCGCTTTCACGAAGTCCGTGAATTCATTTAGGAATTCGTCCGCGCGCAACTGGTCAGGATAATCCACGCGGAAATCGGCGAAGCGAGGATCGAAGTGGCCTTCAATTTCAGGCTTGGTGGCGATGTTGCCGGTGATTATCGGCACAGGCCACGGCCAAGGACTTGGGGAGCCGTGCGGCTGGCCGACGTTAACCGGCAAGGGCTCTCCCGGGTGAATGGATTTCTGCGCGCAGTTCTCACCGGGCGGCATGTCGCACCAGTGCGTGTCCACGTATTCCCCGTAGTTGCGATGCGTAAGGCCGTGGCGCGCCACGTTCGTCCAGATGTAGCCGGTGCCCGGCTCGTTCACGTCCGGCTGGCCCTGACGGAGCGCATTGTCGCCGGACACGATCCCTTCGTAGTCGTACAAGCGCTCGCTCCCCCGATAGGAGATCTGCCAGGTCTTCTCGGTATAGTCGCTGGTGATGGCGGCCATGGACCACACGTGGCCGTCGCCGGAAACCTCGCCGCTGTCATAAAAGTTGTCGAGGATACCGAACTGCCGTGCCAACTCGTGCTCATTGGGCGTGATTTTCTCGCCGTACATGCAAAGCGCCGGGTCGGCATCGCCAGGCCGGAGGTCGCCGAAGATTTGGTCGTAAGTCCGGTTCTCCTTGATGATGTAGATGACGTGCTTGATCGGGTTCGCGCCGGCTTGGAAGGGGATGGAATCTCCTCTCCCGCGCATGAGATTGCTCCTCAGAGCTTCGTCTGTGGACTGCGCCAGTGTGCGCTCGGCTTCCTGAATGCTCACCCTGGCGATGGAGCCACGAATCAAAGAAGCAATGTAGGGATGCAGGGCGCCGGGGTCTATGGTGGACGGCGCCCGCAGGCGGGAGTTGGGGCCAGTGCCCTGCCCTTTGCCGCTGGCGATGAGCAAGTCGTCGCCCTGAACGGCGAGTGCGGTAGGATACCACTCCGTTGGAATAAATCCCATCGCGGTCTGTGGGGTGTCAGAAGGGGCAACGTTCAGATCGAACACAGCCACCGCGTCGAGCGAAGCAGCCGCAACGAACAAGCGCTTGCCATCGGCGCTTTCGGCCAGCGCGTTCGGGTAAGTGCCCGCGTAGCGTTGCCCGGGAAGCTTGGTGGAAAGCATGGCGAGCAGGGTTCGCGAAGCGGTGTCCACCACCGCGACGGCGTCGGCATTCGCCAGCGTTACGTATAGGCGCTTCTCATCCGGACTCAGCAGCAGGGCGGTGGGATGCGAGCCGGCGGCGGTGGGCGAGCCCGGCGCTTGCAGCGAAATCCGGCGTGCGACTTCCCCGCTTTTCAGATCCAGCTCCGCCACCTGGGAAGCATTCCAGAGGCTGCAATACCCACGCCGGCCGTCGCGCGTGACAGCCACGCCGTAAGGGTAAGACCCGGGCACGTGCTGGTTCATACTTAAGTCATAGCGTTTAAGGACTTGCCCGGAGACGATATCGAGTAGGATGGCATCATCGGAGAGGTTTTCGGCCACCAGCAGTTTGTCTCCGCCCTCACTCGGGATGACTGCCAAACCGGCGGGATAGGGGACGGCCATGCCTTTGGGGGCTTGGTAGAAGACCCCGCCGGGCTGTTTGCCGGGGCCGAGTGCAGGCAAGGGAAGCTTGACGAACCGTTGGGGAGCGGCCTTGCCTTCCTGAAACGAGTACACGGCTATGCCGTTGCCGGTGTCCTCGGGCTTCTGGCCTGCGGGGTCGTTTAACGACGCGATCGAGGCGTAAATTTCCTTTCCGTCGCTGCTGAACGCCAGCCCGAGGAAATAAGTCTGCTTCGCGCCCACCTTCAGCCGAGGATCAGGGAAGTCGCGCACCTGCCGGCTCGCTAAATCAACAATCGCGATTGACTGCTGATAGCCGGATTCTTCCACGCCGCGGCCGTTATTGAGCAGGGCAACATAACGCCCGTCAGGACTGAGCGCCAGGGCCGTCGGAAAGCTGTTCGTCGGTTGCGGATGGCCGGGTGCGGGACTCAGGAGAATCTTGCTGGAGGGAAGGGATATGCTCTTCTTCTCCGAGGCCTCCTGCCCCCGCCCGAGGCGAGCCCTGCCCGCCAGGTTAAGGGCGGTCAACGCTGCCGCGACCAATGCAAGCTTCCAATATGAGTTCTTCATGAGTGTGCTCCACATAATCTCCCAGGGGCTCTCCTGCGGTCAGGAACCAGGACAGAGAGGTTCCGCCGGAACATCCCTTCTTGAAGAAGCAGCGAAGAAATCGAGTTGTAGGGGCGGCCCTTGTGGCCGTCCCGCCAGAGCGGGAGCAACCATCCCGCGCCTGCGGGACCCCTACGACGCGACGGCAAAACGCAATTCTTTCACAGCTTCGAGGAGTCGGGTAGTCTGACGCAAACCGCATCGCCTATACCAAGCCACAAGGCTCAAGGATGAGTTCAGCAGTGTACAAAAGGCAGTCGGTGGTGGCAAGAAGCAAGAAGGCAACTCGCAACCCATAATTCAGAATTCAGCCTTGCCCCAACCGAATAACCTGGCGCCTGACACCTCACACCTGACACCTGCCTTTCTGCCTCCGGAATCCGGAATCTTGAATCCTGCTCTTCCCCACCTACCATCTACCTCCTTTGTTTTCAGCAACATTCCCGTATTAAACCCGTAACTATATTTGTTTTCTATAACATTCCCGTTTCAGTGCAGCCTGTGGAAGACCGATCCTTTGTTTTCATAGATATTCGCGCGTCGTTCCGTCATTTTTGAAGAATTCTCTTTGTTGCTCTTCCTCATACGGCAGACCTTTTGTCTGTCGCGCAGGGGGCGAACTTGCGAGGCTTTGGCATCGCATGGCGCATTCTGGAGAGCGGGTTGAGGCGGGCCATAGCTTTTCAGCATAGCGTTCCCGGCAGGTCGTGCCTTCCTCACCGGTCCAACGCAGTATTGTAGCCTACTTATATTCACTTGTCAAGAGGCAGGAAGTCCGGGGAGAGACTCATTCTGGTTTTGTAGCGCCGGGCTTCAGAGTATGTGCGAAAACTCGTGGATTCCCGCTTTCGCGGGAATGACAGGTCGGATTACAGCCCCTAAATCCAGCGCTGTCACCCCCGCGGAAGCGGGCGTCCAGCATGGCCAATTCCAGACACGTGGTTTTCACACACGCTCTTCAGCCCGGCACAACCCCAAAATGCCGCCCCCGCAAGGCGGGCTCGGTGCTAGGCCAAAAAGGCAGCGGTCATCCGTCTGGCCGATTATGAGGTCTCTTTGAACCGCTTGGCGCTATTATTGCAATTTGCTTTAGGTAGATCCCGCAGAAACCGCGCGGAATTCAACACGAGGAGCCTCACCTATGCGCTGTCTAAAGGGGTTCGGGTTTTTGGGCATTCTGGGCCTGTTGCTGGCCGCACCTGCATTCGCTACGGAAAAGTCGAACGCAACACAACTCATTGAACTCGCCAAGTCGAACAGTCCCGGTCTGCGGGACGCGATCACCGCCAGTTTTGATGCCAAAGATCTAAAGGACGGAACGGCTTGGATTGCCCTGGGTCCGGACTTTTTCTTTGCCACCCAAGCGCCTTCGGAACCAGCGCTGGTCATTGATGGAGCTGCCGGGCCGCAGATGCAGAATTTATCCGGCTCCGATTTTTGGTACACCTCCGCTCGCATCGAACCGGTGGGAAGGCTGCACTCGTTCCACTACCTCCTCCACGGCACGCAGTTCGGAGGCCGCCTGGACCTGCCGGCGTTCAGTCCTTTGTCCTATCGGCAACCCGGAATTCCCTCAGGAACGCTATCGCCGAAGATTGTCCACACAAGCAAAATCTATGATGGCATGAAGAGCGAGTATTGGATTTACGTGCCTGCACAATATGACCCGCACACGCCCGCTGCGCTTATGGTTTTCCAGGATGGTGGGGGCTACATCGATCGGGACGGCAAGAACCCAGCCCTCAACGTCATCGATAACCTGATTGCACAAAAGAAGATTCCGGTCATGGTCTGCGTTTTCATCAACCCTGGCGATATTGAAGGCTCGCCGGGCACGCCCACGTATAATTTTGTGAATGCCTATTCGCAGAAGTGGCAGCGCACGCTTAAAGATTCCATGCGCAGCACGCTGTACGATACCGTAAGTGATCGCTATGCCCGCTTCCTGCGTGATGAAGTACTCGCCGATGTCGAAGCCCAGTACAATATTCGCAAGGACGCATACAGCCGGGCGATCACGGGCGCCTCGTCGGGCGGCATCTGCTCCTTCAATGCGGCATGGCAGATGCCCGATCAGTTTAGCCGCGTCATTTCCTGGATAGGCAGTTTCACCAGTATCCAATGGAAGGAAGATCCCACGGTTCCGGACGGTGGTCAGGACTATCCGGAGAAGGTTTTGCGCGAGTCACGGCGTAATCTTCGCGTATGGCTTCAGGACGGTTCCGAGGATATGGAGTGGAATCGTTACGGCAGTTGGCCGCTATCCAACATTCGTCTCGCCAATGCCCTGAAGTTGAAGGACTATGACTTTCACTTGAGTTTCGGCAAGGGCACTCATAATACGGGCCAAGGGGCGGCAGAGTTCCCGGAGGAGATGGTCTGGCTCTGGCGCGATTACGACTCCGGCAAGACCGCGCAGACCTATGAGATGGAGCCGTCCGAGAAATCCAAGCCGCCGTTTCGTGTGTCGATTACAAACCGTGAGATCGAGTAGGGCACGAATAAACATCTCATCGAGCAGGTAGCACTGAGTCAGGCGTGGTGCAGGACCCGCCCTCCGGCCCGCCCTGCATTGCAAGGTCGCAAGTTCCGGTAGTGGTGTCATTTGCGAGACATGGGCGCTCGAAGTCGCCGTCATTCCCGTCCCGCCATGGCGGGACGGGAATGACTGGCGTTTCGTAAGGGATGCCATTCCAAATGACACCACCTCCCAAATTCTTGTTTTTTGACAAACATTTTGCGACTTGGGTGGGGCGGCATCTCCTGTCCATTCATGACAAGTCATGGCCTGAGCTGGCGCGAAGCGCCGTGGAGTGCGGTAGCAGCAGCTACCGCCATTCTCGCTCTAACCCTTGCGAGATCGCGGTATGACCAATGGCGGAAGGCGGTAGCTGCTGCTACCGCACTCCAACGCCGGCTTCGCCGGCTTGAAGGGCGCCCACATCGAACTCGGACCCACAAAAGACGCTCGGTTGCGGGTCTGCCGCACTTCCCTACCCCGGGGGCCAACGGGTGAGGGGGAGTTGGCCGAAAACCACCGCCTTACATGGAAACCACCACCGCGCGGGGACGGGGCCATCCTGGCGTCTCCCCCCTACCTCCCCAATTGCTTGAAACTACGACCGTTCTGACCATGCGGTTTGGCATCGCCCTTGCCCTATGTCAGGTTGAAGTTTGCAAGAAGCATTCAGGATCCAAGGAGGGGCCAAAATGCGAAACCTAAAAATCTTAACAATTCTGGGCCTATGCTTGTTGTTTGCACCGTATGCACATGCCCAAATCGGAGTCGAGGTGTATCCGGGCTACGTGGGGCCACCTCCGGTGTGCGCGTATGGCTACTACGACTATTACCCCTATGCATGCGCACCCTACGGCTACTATGGACCAAGCTGGTTCTCGGGCGGAATCTTTATTGGCGCCGGGCCGTGGGGCCGTGGCGGGTGGGGCCATGGCTACTATGGCCGTGGGGGATTCTATGGGGGACGCGGCAACTACGGACGCGGGCCGGCCTATTCCGGGCGCGGAGGATTTCGCGGTGGGTACGGCAATGGGTATGCCGGCGGCTACGCTAACCGTAGAAGCGGACAGGGCTTCGCGCGTGGTGGCGGAGGCGGAAGCGGATTCCATGGAGGAGGTAGCAACTTCCGCGGTGGAGGCGGAAGCGGATTCCATGGCGGAGGCGGAAACTTCCGCAGTGGAGGTGGTGGCGGGTTCCATGGCGGAGGCGGAGACCACGGTGGTGGGCGCAGGTAGACTCCACCATAAACTCGAAGCTCAGGCGGCCGGCGGCATTTGCTGCCAGCCGCTGCGTTTTAGAAGCCGCGGAGCGGCGGCATCCTGTGGCCCACGCCGAGCCAGGCGTGGGAGAAAAGGGAACGGGAAGAGATTCTTAAGCCCCGGCAGGGGCGATATATGCACAAAGCGCCGCACGGCGAAGCAAGCGTAGAGTAATCCAATTCCGCGGGGGATAACTCTGCTTGCTGCTCGTTGCTGTTTGCGAGACTCAACCGATTTGTATCACTTCGCCAGGCTTGAAGGAGGGCAAGGCCGCTAGGATCGCGGGCACGAGAAGCAGCAGGTCAGGGAGGCGATTCGATTTGGATCGGATGATGGCCAGAGAGATGGTTCGGCCCGCGAGGTTTTGTTGGTCCGCGGCCTTCTAGCAGGGCATGTCGTACGAACCGGAGACAACTTGGGGAACCCCGGCAGGCGGGACAGCGGTTGGTGCTGCCGAAGAAGATCGAGTGAACTGGTCGTTGACCAATCTGCTGCAACAGCCTGAAGAAAACGGCTTCAACGGAGGCCGCTGGGTGTAGAATCAACGGTGTCCGTGATGCGAAAAAGGAAATTCTGAATGAACGGCTAAGCAAATTCTGTATTAGGAAAATGCACAATGACGATTGCAACGACCCATGCCGGTGAGGCCGTAGTCCTCCGTGTGGCCGGGCGCCTGGATGCCATTACGTCGCCGGAATTCGAGAAGACGTGCCAGCAGTGCATCAACTCCGAAAGCCAGCGAATGGTGGTGGATTTTGAGGGCGTGGATTACATCAGCAGCGCCGGCCTGCGGGCTATCCTTCTGGCTGGAAAGGCGGTCCGTGCGGGCGGCGGCGTGTTGGGGTTGAGCGGCCTGCGCGGCACGGTTAAAGACACACTGGAAATGGCTGGATTCTGCGCCCTGTTTCCGGTCTATGATTCCATGGAGGCTGCCCTTGAGCCACGCTGACGCTCCTCCACGTGCGCCGCACTGCGACACGCTGAAACTGACTCTGCCCAACGAAATGCCGTACCTGTCGCTGGCCCAGTCGTTTGTCCGGGAAGCTGCCGCCCACTTCGGCTTCGCGGGCGCCAGTCTGAGCCAGATCGAACTAGCTGTGGAGGAGGCCGTCGCCAATGTCATGCAGCACGGCTATGACGCCGAGGAATGTCAGGCCTTCGACATCATTTGCGAACATCTTCCGGGGGGCGTCCGCGTCATCATTCATGAAATGGGCATGCCCTTCGATCCGAGCCGTATCCCCGAGTATCGGCCCGGCGAGACCGCCGGCATGGGCGTGTTCTTGATGAAGGCCATGATGGATGATTGCTCCTTCCACAACCTCGGCCCCCTGGGCAAGGAAACGCACCTGATCAAGTATCTGCCCGGACCGGCCGGTGAAGTCGGCGTCGCCGCGGCGCTTCCCACGGTCGAACCCGCCGTCATCAAGCAGAAGATCAATTACAGCGTGCGGCTCATGCGCGACGAGGAAGCCATCGAGATCTCCCGGTGCGCTTACAAATCCCATGGGTACAGCTTCTTCGACGACCACATTTATTATCCAACGCGCCTGGTGGAGTTGAACCGGAGTGGCGAACTGATTTCCGCCGTGGCGGTCACCGAGGACAACGTGTTCATGGGCCACGGCGCCCTCCTCTATCAGTACCCGGAAGACCGCATCGCCGAACTTACCTTTGTTTTTGTAAACGTGGAGTACCGCGGGCAGGGTGCCCTCAACCGGCTGCAGGATTTCCTCCTGAACACCCCGAAGTCGCGCGAGTTGGCCGGGATTTATGCGTACGCGGTGGCGAACCACGTCTTCACGCAGAAGGCGCTGGTCAAGGGCGGCTTCAACGACTGTGGCATCCTGCTGGCCACCAGTCCAGTGAGCTGGAAATTCAAAGGCATCGCCGGTGACGCATCGCAGCGCATCAGCGTGGTACTGGCTTTCAAGTACATGGAAACGCCCCGCCGTCTGACGCTGTATGTGCCGGCCCACCATCGCGACATAGTGGCCAAGCTCTATCGCAACCTGGGCGTTGGACATGACTTCGGCACGCCGTCGCTCATGGCGCCACCCACGGGCGCGCCGGAAGTCCTGAGCAATGTCAATGAGGCCGAAGGCTGCGCGGAGATCTTCGTGAAGCGTTACGGCGATGGGGTGGTCCGCGAGGTCCGCAAACTGTGGCGCGGCTTCTGCCTCCGGCAGGTAGCCGCAGTCAACCTGTTTCTGAACCTGGAAGACCCCGCCACCTTCCTGCTGACCCAGGAATTCGAGAAGCTGGGATTTTTCTTCGCCGGCATCCTGCCAGGCGCCCGCGTGGGCGACTCGCTCATCCTCCAATACCTCAATAACGTCGATCTCGACTACAGCAAGATTGCGGCGTATACTGAAGCGGCCAAGGAGATCCTGGCCTACATTCAGGCGCACGATCCGGTCAGCGCGATCTGATGTTCCCCGAGTTGCAGGGCAGCAAATACTGCTACGTGAATCTGGAAGCCGAGGCCGTCCGGTGGAGCGATGAGCATCCCGAACTGTTCTCCGCCGGGGGCAACCCGCTTCTCGATCCCGCCGTCTGCCAACACATGATGGATGAGGTTCAATGCCGCTACGGCGTGGTCTGGTCCCACGGCGGATATCTGGAAAACCGCAGCCGCCTCTGGCGCGGAAGCTATCTCGAAGCAACTGGCAACTTTCTGCACCTGGGCGTGGACTGCACGGTGCCCCAAGGAACCCGTGTCGCCGTGGAATTTCCGGCCAAAGTCATTCTGGTGGATCACGACCCAGACCGCGACGGCGGCTGGGGAACGCGCGTCTTGCTGACCTCAGACGGGCCGGTGTTCGTGTATGCCCACTTGCAGAACGTGGGAGTGAGACCGGGTCAGGCCTTGGACCCTGGCACGGTCTTCGCGGAGGTGGGCGGCCCGCCAGAAAACGGCAATTGGTACCCGCACCTGCACGTCCAGGCCATCCGCGCGGGGCTGTTCCACAAAATTCTGCTGGAACGCTTCCAGGAACTCGACGGTTACGGGCACCCGGATGCGATTGCCGAGTTGCAGCAGGACTTTCCCGACCCCCGGCCCTACCTCGGCTTGTAAGGCTCGCGTGAAGTGCGAACAATTTGCACGCCATCGAGGTAGGGGCGCTGTCCTAATTTGGGGTGTAGCGCCGGCTTCCAGCCGGCAAAGAGCCGCCAAGATGGCGGCGCTACGTTGAAATTAGGACAGCATCGAGGTTGGAATTCGCTTGACAGGCACCAGCCCCCGTCGATGATGGTCCTGAAGCCAAGGAGAATTCGGTGCGTCAGCAACTCTCCTTTTCCGAAGAATTAATTTTATTGATGGTGGACGACGACACCGGACGCCTCCATCCTCTTCCCGAAAAAGTCCTCGGGAGCGCGCTGGGCGGCGCATTCCTCTTGGAGTTGGCTTCCGCGGGTTGCCTCGATAACGACACCGAAACCGTTTTTCTGCCCGACACTACGACGGCGGGCAATGTTCTATTGGACGGGGTACTGGAAGCCTTTGCAGCGGAAGGTACCCCCCTTCCTTGTGGGTGTTCGGCTGCCTTCTTCCCGGAAGCCGATCTGATCGCTCCCATTGGGCATACTGACCCGGAAAGCTGTACCACTACCAGCAGAGGAGTACCGGTAATTATCCGGCCCGCCGGAGCAGCGGGCTAGATGCCGGGTGGCACAGGCACTCTTGCCTGTGTAGTCACCTCACAGGCACGACACAGGCAAGAGTGCCCGTGCCACTAGGCCTATCCTTCAGCGGCTTTTTCCGCTGAGTCGAAGCACGGAAACAGTGACTGGAAATTGGATTGCTCGAAGAGCTGCGCGACGGTGGGCGTGAGGTTAGCCAGCCGCAAGACGCCACCCCTTTGCTGCTGGTACTTACCGATAACGAGCAGGCTGCGAAGCCCCGAGCTGCTGATGTACTGGACGCCGCCAAGATCAAGAACGATGACCTTTTCCGCGCCGCGCACCAGTTGCACGCAGGACAACTCGAAGCCAGGCGCGGCATCCGCGTCGAGGCGACCGCTCACCTGCACTACGGTCGCAGAACCCTCTTTTCGCGATGAGATACTAATCATAAGCCTCCAGCCAACTGGGTGTTCGGAACGCCGAAGGATACAACATCTAAAGTTAAGTTGCAACGGAACAACTTAGCCCTACGGCGCTGAGAGCGGTTCAAATCCTGGCGGCATCCGGATGCCCAGCAGAGCGGCCGATTTCGGGTTGAAGACGCGTTTGCGGAGCGCCACCTCTTCCAGTTGCGTCCCCGAGGAATCACCCTTTTCGAGAATGCGTGCCGCCTGCGCCCCAACCTGCCGCCCCCAGGCGTAGAAATCCGCGCCATAGGCGGCCAGCGCCCCCCGCGCCACCAGACCTGACTCACTGGTGAAGACGGGCAGGCGCGCCTGGTCGCACACCTTCTTCAGCGCTTCGAACGAGGCAAAGACGGTATTGTCCGGCATGGCGAAAAACGCCTGAACTCCCTTGGAAACCAGGACCTGGGCCGCCATCACGGCGTCCGTCGAAGAACTCACCGGGGTTACTTCCAGACTCAAACCCTGCTCGGCGCACGCCTTTCGGATCACCTCCAACGCCAACACAGACTGGGGTTCGGCGGGGTTGTACACCAAGCCAACCGTGCGCGCCTGGGGGACCACTTGGCGGATGATCGCCGGGCCTTCTTTGAGGTAGTCCAGCGTCTCGTACGCTCCCAGCAGGTTGCCCTGAAAACTGCCTCCGGCGCGAGTCAGGCCCACGATGTCGGGCCGCGGCGAAACCATCATCAGAATCGGGATATCCTGCGTCCGCTGGGCTGCCACAATGGTGGAAAGGGTGGGGCAAGTAGCGATCAGCCTGGGCTGCCTTGAAATCAGGTCCTGGCAGGCCTGGATCAATGTCGGCTGGTCCCCCTGGGCGCAGCGGTAAACGACTTCGATCGTTCCTTTCTTCTCACTATAGCCGTGTTCATCCAGAGCCTCGATGAACCCCTGCCGCGCTTTGGCCAGGGTATCGTCCTCCACGAAATCGAGAAACCCCACGACTGGGGTTCCGGGCCTGGAAGCGCGGCCGCACCCGGCCAGCATGCATACCACTAACAGCGCTGCCGCCAGACTCCCGTTCAACCGCCTCAGAATGTAAAGCATATGTTTCAAATAACCTCCCGCCTGGGGATCATAGCATCAGACCAGAGGCTGCGGTAAGGGCATGGATGAGCGTCCATGCCCTCGCCTCCGGCGCTGACTGTGCGTCAGCTTACGCTCTTACCCAACACCGCCGCTTGAAGAAGCGCCACCGTTTCCGCCCGGCCAATCCTCGCTTTGCTCTTGCCTGCTGGATGAGGCCGGCGGGTCTGGTTATGGGCCCCCAATCCTGCCGCGCAGCACGACAATCGAAGCTTTGGGAAGCTGGTAGAGCGCTTCGGTGCCGCCGGTGACCGTCGATTTTGAAGGCGGGCCATCGGGGTTCGCCCGGCCGGCCTCTCCATCGGGAAGCCACTGGTATTCGGCGTCTCCAAAAGTGATTCGGTCCACGGGGCCGGTGAAGAAGCGGTCGCGCTGGGTTTCCGCGTCGGCGAAAACCACTTGCACGTCGTGGTCTTTGTCGTGGTCCTTGTTGATGAGCATCAGGGACCACTGCCTGTCCGGCCGCTCGACGGCATAGGCCGTGACCAACAGATTTCCGGACGCGTCCCTCACATTGCTCGAAACCTTAAAGAGCCGGTGGGGTGAATCGACCGGCTGCACCCACTCCCGGGTGATCACCTGCGTGGCAATATACTGCGGCGGATACGTCTTGACATGATAATCCCGGTCCATGATGAGGAAGCCGTGCCGGCTGCCCGCCCGCGGCATGTAGTGGAAATAAAATGTGCCGCTGGCTCCTTCGGTCATCATCGAGCCCACGTAGTCGGCCAGCCACAGGCCGCTCATGACGTCCGGACGCTCGCCATCTCCTGTCATGTTTCCCTCGGTCATGAAGAAGGGCACATTTGGCGGCAGACCATTATCCTTCCAGACTTGGACGATGTGGCTGACGAACCCCGGCTCCAGATACAGATCGTTCCAGGAGAGGTCGGCTCGCCTGTCCATGAGCGGATAGTGTTCGAATGAAAAAAACGTGAAGTCGTTCAATCGTCCGTGCGCCTTGAGGTAATCGAGGAATCGTCCGAGCCAGGAAACTTTCCCCGCCGCGTCCGGCCAAACTTCGACGTCTTCAGTCGTTCCCTCGAACGCGGGCCCTCCCAACTTCGCTTCGGGAACGAGGCGATGAATGGCTGCGGCGAATTGCAGATACAGGGCGCCGTAGTCTTCGGGAAGCATATGCTGCCCATCGGCCTCTTCTCCCATCTCGATCCAGGAGATCGGATAATGCCGCTTGTAGAGGTAAGCGATCTCGGCCGCGGCATCCTCCGGCGATGAATAGAGCATCGCAATCGGCACCATGGCGGCAAGCCCGCGGGTGACCCCGCTGGTGAAGAAGAAATCGAATCCGACCTGGTCCCCTCTCGATTCGTCCAGATTGGAAGCCGCATGCCATGGGTCAACCGAGGAAGGCCAGGTGACGGTCTGCTGGCGGCTCGGCATATGCTTGACGACGTCGGTGAACTGGCCGTCGGCGGCGAGAGTTCCGACATAGAGTTCGTTGATGGCATACCCCACGCAGTTGCGTTTGTCGGCCGAACCGTGCGTGTCGCAGGTATTGGAAGACTCCGTCATCCAGATGCGAAGGTATCTCACGGGGATCATCCAGGAAACCAGCTTCAGCGTGACGGTGCCGCCCTTGCCTTCCGTGATGGCGCCCTGCGGGAAGGTTTGCCAGGTGCCCTTGGTGGTCCCATCGTAGAAAGGCTCCAAATCGCCCGTCCAAAACTGCAGCGCGTAGTGTCGCGCGTAAGGATCGGCCCACGCAATCCGGATGGCGTTGATCCCCACCTTGCTGCCCAGATCGACCATCACCCACTGAGGGTGCAGCGCATCGTCCTCGCCAGTGAAGTCACGGGTTAGATACGGATTGCTCTTCCAGTACGTCTTTGGGTCGCCATCCGTCAGCCGGGACCAGCCGCTTCCGTCACCTCGGGTGAAGCCGCGATGCGGAAGCGGGTAAGCCCACGAGGAGCGAATCATCTCTGTGGGCTCGGCTCTGCCCGTGAAGTAGCCCTCCTGCTTCTCCGCATTGCTCCAGGCGCCGCGTGGGTTCCAGTGCCATGCCTCCACCATCAGTTCCGTATTCTGCCGATAAGTCACGGTTTGCCATCCTGCGCCTAGGATTTCTTTGAGAACCGGGTCCGTCAGCAACTTTTCCGGAGTCCCGGTTCTCAACCGATCAATTGCCGCACCGAGAGCGTGGAAGGGACTGAAGGAGTTCACCATGTGCGATGGTGCAGCGTCCACTACGATTCTCTGGGCGTATGCAGCGCCCGCCATCCATATGAATGCGCCGATACCACAACAGATTCCAGAAACGCACTTTTTCTTGCCCGACCACATTACGACCTCCTTACTCGTAGGTTTCCAAAAAGGAAATCCCGACACACAGCGAGGCCTAATCTTAATGCCCGAGGTATTCTAATGCCATAACGATTTCCTGATTGTGCCTGTTTTGGGCTTGCGATGTTGGCGCGTCCGACTTAAGATTTTTGGAGAAAAAAGGGCGAAAGCTGAAAGGGGGTGTAAAATTTCTTATACGATACTATGATATTCTCATCGATTTACCAACTACTCGAGAATCGAGCTCGGCTGTCGCCTGATTCAGCCGCCATCCTGGCGCCGGAGCGTGCTCCAGTGACCTTTGGACGCTTATTCGCACAGGCCCGGGAGGTTGTGAGTTGCCTGAACACGCTCGGCATCCATCGCGACGACAAGGTGGCGATAGTCCTGCCCAACGGCCCGGAGATGGCAGTAGGGTTTCTTTCCATTGTCTGCGGGGCCGTGGCCGCTCCCTTGAATCCAGCCTACGGCGCCTCCGAATTTGAATTCTACCTCTCGGACCTGGATGCCAAGGCGTTAGTGGTCCAGGCCGGGGTGATCTCACCAGCCAATGAGGTAGCCCGAGCGCGCGGAATTCCTGTCATCGAAATTGTCCCGAAATGGGAGGATGCGGCAGGGCTCTTCGGTTTTCAGGGGGCCAGCCCCATGCCCGGCCCTCCTCCCGGCATTGTCGAGCCGGAGGACGTCGCCTTGGCGCTCCACACCTCCGGAACAACGTCACGGCCGAAGATGGTCCCACTTACCCATCAGAACCTGTGCGCCTCCGCCGACCACATCTGCAACGGGCTGGCACTCACTCCGACCGATCGGTGCCTGAACATCATGCCGCTTTTCCACATTCACGGTCTCGTGGCATCGGTCTTGTCTTCACTCTGTGCCGGGGCGAGTGTGGTTACGACGCCCGGCTTTGACGCCCCGCGCTTTCTCGACTGGGTGGCCGCTTTCCAACCGACTTGGTATACCGCCGTGCCAACCATGCACCGGGCGATTCTGGCCCGCGTCGCACAGAACCGCCAGACCACCGAGCGGGGGTGCCTGCGATTCATCCGTTCTTGTTCTTCTTCGCTTTCCCCTGGCTTGATGGCGGAGCTGGAAAGTACGTTCGGAGTCCCGGTTGTCGAAGCTTATGGAATGACGGAAGCCTCCCACCAAATTGCTTGCAACCCTCTGCCTCCCAAGATTCGTAAGCCGGGTTCCGTCGGTGTGGCGACGGGCACAGAAATTGCCATCATGGAAATAAATGGCGATTCACTGCTGGCGCATGGCGAAGCGGGTGAGATCGTCGTGCGTGGGCCGAACGTCATGCACGGTTACGCCCATCAGGCAACGAACCAGGCCTTCACCAACGACTGGTTCCGCACGGGAGACCTGGGCCGCCAGGACGCGGACGGCTATCTCTTCATCGAGGGACGCCTCAAGGAGATTATTAATCGTGGGGGTGAAAAGATCTCACCACGCGAGGTGGAAGAGATTCTATTGCAGCATCCTGGCGTTGCCCAGGCCGTGGTCTTCGCCCTGCCCGACAAATCACTCGGGCAGGAGGTAGTGGCAGCGGTCGTCCTAGACGATGCGAATGTCACTGAAAAGCAGCTTCGACAGTCCGTGGGCGCACGCCTGGCCCACTTCAAGGTTCCCCGGCGCATCCTCGCGGTCAATGACATCCCACTGGGGCCGACAGGCAAACCCCAGCGAATCGGCCTGGCTGAAAAGCTGGGTTTGGCAGAGCAGGTTGCGCAAGGCGGGGATCCACCAAGCGAGTGCGTAGCTCCGAGTACGCCCGTAGAGAAATTCCTTGCCGAGATCTGGTGCGAGGTGCTCAGGGTCCCGTCCGTCGGCATCAATCAGCGCTTTCTCGACCTGGGCGGAGATTCGCTGCTTGCCGCGCGGATCGTCGCCCGCGTCTGCCAGCAGTTGGACGTAGATCTTACTTTGCTCGACTTCCTGGATGCACCGACGATTGCGGACCAAGCTCAGATGCTTTCTGATAAGTTAGGGCATCGAGGCGAAGAAGTTGATCGAAATTCGACCGAGCGACCCTTTTCATACTAGGGTTATGGGAGCGAAGTCTCAGTGAAAAACACGGGAGCCACGCCAAGCCAGCCTGGAAACACTCTACAAGAGAAACCCGCGCCAACCGATCCAGACTGGCAGAAGAAGCTTCAATTCCGCCGCCCTGCCCGTAACATTCCCAGGGTCGCCGGCCGGCACTCACTGCCCCTTTCTTTCGCGCAAGAGAGACTCTGGTTTCTGAGCCAGTTGGAACCAGGGAGTCCTGCCTACAATCGTCCGCTCGCGCTTCGACTGACAGGGTTGCTTGACGAGCTCGCGCTGCGTCGGGCGCTTCAAGCGATCGTCGATCGCCATGAAATCCTGCGCTCTCGCTTCACGTCCCGCGACGGCCGACCGGAACTTTTTGTTTCCCCGCGGTGGGTTTTGGACCTGCGTGTGGTCGAGTTCTGCGAACCAACTTCCACGGAGCGCGAGTCTCGCGCCATGCAGGTGGCGACGGAGGAGGCGGTTCGGCCCTTCGATTTGGCTCATGATCCGGTGCTGCGAGCCACGCTCTTGCGGCTCGGCGAGCAGGAGCACGTTTTACTCCTTGTATTCCATCACATCGCTTTTGACGCGTGGTCAGCTCGGGTCTTCATTGACGAGTTCGCCCACTTCTACCGCGCGTTGACGACAGGGACTGCGGCGACGCTCCCCGAGATCCCCATTCAGTATGCGGACTTCGCTCATTGGCAGCGCCAGCGTATCGGCGGCGAACTGCTCGAACACCAGCTTCTTTACTGGAGACAGCAATTGAGCGGCTGTCCTCCTGTTGACCTGTTGACTGACCGGCCCCGGCCGAGCGTGCCGTCACACCATGGTGGCTGTACAGAGGTGTTCTTGCCGGAGCCGCTTGCCGACTCTCTGAAGGCCCTGAGCCGGCGCGAGAATGCCACGCTTTTTCATGGCTCTGCTCGCGGCGTTCCAGGTGCTGCTCTCGCGTTACACGGGATCCGAGGATATCGCTGTCGGATCGATTTTGGCAGGACGGAACTGGGTGGAGACGGAACAACTGATTGGAATCTTCATCAATGCGTTGCTTCTCCGGACGAACTTGTCAGGGAACCCCACGTTTCGAGAACTGCTGGGACGAGTGCGGGAGACTTGCCGCGGAGCTTACAGCCACCAGGACCTGCCCTTTGAGAAGCTGGTAGAAAAGCCGCGGTCGGAGCACGCCCTGAGCTCCGCGACGCCCTTTCAGGTGATGTTTAATCTCGAAAACCTGCCCCAGGAAGCACAAGAGATTCCGGGATTGCGCGTGGAAGAGTTCGAGTTTGAATTACCCGTCGCGGCTTGCGACCTCACCCTCGAGATCGTCCAGAGGGGCCGGCAACTCAAGTGTTCCTTCGTCTACAACGCCAACCTCTTCGATCGCGGCACGATGGAGCGGATGGCCGGCCACTACCGGACCCTGCTCGAGGCCATCGTCGTCGGGCCCGATGGCCGAATCGCCTCGCTTCCCTTGCTGACCCCTGCCGAGCGACACCAGATCCTCGTCGAATGGAATCGCACGGACGTGGAGTATCCGCGCGACGCTACTGTCCAGGAATTGTTCGAGGCTCAGGCCCGACGAAGACCGGAAGCTGTGGCGCTCACCCTCGAGGAGCAAAGCCTGAGGTACGGAGAATTGAACCGTCAGGCCAACCGGCTGGCGCATCAACTTCGTGGCTTGGGGGTCGGGCTGGAAACCAGGGTGGGGATCTGTGTGGAACGCTCGTTGGAGATGGTCGTCGGGATGCTGGCGATTCTAAAGGCGGGAGGTGCTTGTGTCCCGCTGGACCCGGCGTATCCCAAGGAGCGTTTGGCTCTTATGCTGGAGGATGCCGGAATTCAGGTGTTGCTGACCCAAAAGCGGTTGACATCTGCCCTGCCGAATCGTCGCCTTACCGTCGCCTTCCTCGACAAACTGGAGGATTCCGACCACGGGGGCGCCAGCTACGATCCCCTCTTCGGTATGAAGCCCGATCATGTGGCTTATGTGCTGTATACCTCCGGGTCCACAGGGAAGCCGAAGGGGGTCGAGGTTCTCCATCGCGGCATCGTGCGTCTTCTGTTCGGTACGGATTTCGCCCGCCTTGGGGAGACCGAGGTGTTTCTGCAGTTGTCCTCGATATCCTTCGATGCAACCACGTTCGAGATTTGGGGTGCGCTGCTGCACGGAGGGCGCTGCGTGCTATTTCCCAACCGCATCCCGGAACTGCAGCAACTCCGCGCGGTGCTCAAGCGCGAGAACGGGACCACCGTGCACTTTACGCCTTCGCTGTTCAACATGGTGATTGATACCGCCCCGGAAGTCCTTGCGCCGGTTCGGCAGTTGCTCGTAGGGGGGGAAGCCCTTTCCGTTCCTCATATCTGTCGTGCTTTGTCGGTGCTGCCTAATACGGAATTGGTGAACGCGTACGGGCCGACGGAGACCACGACTTTTGCCTGTTGCTATCGGATTCCCCGAACCCAAAGCCTCATGGCCTCCTCGATTCCCATTGGTCGGCCCATCGCCAATACCCAGATTTATATTCTTGACCCGCACTTGCAGCCGGTCCCGACGGGAGTCGCCGGCGAATTATACATCGGTGGGGACGGGCTGGCCCGCGGCTACCTGAACCGACCGGAGATCACCCGCCAGAGATTCATTCCTAATCCCTTTAGCACGAAACCCGGCGTGCGCCTCTACAAGACCGGCGACTTGTGCCGCTATTTGCCCGACGGCAACATTGAGTTCCTGGGCCGCCTTGACAATCAGGTGAAGATTCGAGGGTTCCGAATTGAACTGGGAGAAATCGAATCGGCATTAGCAGAACACCCGGCAGTATCGGCTGCGGCCGTCGTGGTTCGGGAGGAAATTCCGGGCGAAAAGCGTCTGGTAGCGTACATCGTGCCCCATCGCCCGACGAGCCCGCCCACCTTGAAAGCGTTGCGCGATTTTTTGAGGGAAAAGCTGCCCGATTATATGATGCCCTCCGACTTCGTGACCCTGGAATCGCTACCGCTGACGCCTAGCGGCAAGGTTGACCGCCGGGCGCTGCCCATCGGGAGCCGATCGCGCCAAGCCGAGAATCGCTACGTCCGGCCCCGTGACCAGCAGGAAGAGCAGTTGGTGAAAATCTGGGAAGAGATTCTCAACGTGCGGCCGATTGGAATCGAGCACGACTTCTTTGATTTAGGCGGCCATTCTCTCCTCGCCGTGCGTATGATGGACCGGATCCGGGATATCTATGGCATGTGCCTTCCGCTCGCAACCTTGTTTGCTGAGGCAACCATTAAACATCTGGCAGAGTGCCTTCGCACGGAGAGTCTCAGGGAGGTACAGTCGGCGATTGTCCCTGTCCAGCCCGGTGGTTCCCATCCGCCTTTCTTTTTTCTGCATGGGGATTGGTGGGGGGGACTTTACTGTCGGAAGCTGGCTCGGCTGCTCGGCCCAGAGCAGCCGTTCTATGGAGTGATGCCCAATGGTTTCGAGGGCAAGCCCTTGCTGCCTACCGTCGAAGCGATGGCTGAGGAAAACGTCAGACAGGTGGTTGCTTTGCAGCCCCAAGGACCGTATTTCCTGGGCGGTTTCTGCAATGGAGGCCACGTTGCCTATGAAATGGCACGGCAGATGGAGCAGCAGGGTTTAGAGGTGGGCTTGGTCATTCTGCTCGATGCCGCGGTTCACCGGCACTTCGGGTGGTTGAAGGCCCTCATCCGCTACGGTGGCTGGATAGCCAGGCTTGATGTTGACTTGCAGACTCGCGTCTATGGGCGGCTACAGGGGTTTCTGGTGCGCGCCACGAGCGCATATCGCGAAGGCCTTCAAACACTTCTGACTTTATGTTTGCGGACGACAAGGAGACACCTCTTGCTCTTGCTGGGGATTCCTCCTGAAGAGCTTGGGATTCCAGGTCCAGTTTTGGATGATCCCGAGCGGCGTCTTCGACTGGTGCGATTCGCCGACATCTTGTTGAATTACCAACCGAAGTCTTATCCAGGACGCGTCGTTTTGCTGCGGACCAAGTCGCTGGAGAGCGGTTATCCCACGGACCGCACTGTCGGCTGGGGCAAGCTGGCCGCGCAGCTAGAAGTTCATGAGCTGCCAGGGGACCACGGTTCTTGCCTGACCGAGCACGTCGGGGTTGTGGCCGAGCACATCGGAAGGTACCTCCGCACCTTTAACGAGGAGCCCGAAAGGGCCTTGGCGCAACGCGGAATCTCATGACGATTCCACCTGTCACATCCCTCAAACTCTTATGGCAGACTGTGTCTGAGCCAGTCATTTTGCTTCCTGACGAAGTGCACGTATGGCGCGCCGACCTCGATGTGGGTGCGGCGGCGCTTCTGCGCTTGCACAAGACCCTCTCAGCCGACGAGCAGGCAAGGGCGGACAGATTCTATTCTCCGGTGGAGCGTGCCCGTTACGCTGCTGGGCGGGGTATCCTGCGGGATCTATTGGCTCGGTACCTGGGGACTCCTGTGGGAGATTTGAGGTTCTGCTGTAACGCCCATGGCAAACCGGCCCTGGCGCCCGGCAGCGGTCCTGAGGGCCTGCGCTTTAACCTTTCTCATTCTCACAGCCTTGCGCTTTTCGCCTTCGCCTTTCGTCGCGAAGTGGGCGTTGACCTGGAGTATGTCCGGCCTTCCCAGGCAGACGGCCGTCTGGCGGAACGATTTTTCTCAGTCCCGGAGGTCACTGCGCTCCGCGCGCTTCCGGAGAGTGCTCAAACCGAGGCGTTCTTTCATTGCTGGACACGAAAGGAAGCGTACATCAAAGCGCGGGGCGGAGGCCTCAGCATCGGTCTCGCCAGCTTCGCGGTTTCGCTCGCTCCAGACCAACTGACCTACCTGCCCATCACCGGCAGTGACGGCCCCGAAGCCGGCAGATGGTCACTTCGCGCCCTGGCCCCAGGCGGCGGTTACGTCGCTGCCATCGCGGCAGAGGGAGCAGATTGGTCTCTGGCCCTATGGCAGTGGGTATGATTACCTGGCCAAGCCTTGCTCACGATAGGGGGCGCCCCGCCTCGATGGGGGCAGATCGGGACTCGCTTACTACTATCGATCGTGGGACTTCCCTTTAACATGGGCCCTACGTTAAGCCGCGCCGGAGAAGCTAAAAGCAGAGAGCCAATTTTCTTGGTGCCGTCTCTGGCTTGAGCCTGAGTGGCGACCATGTTATAAACATGGGGCGATCAAGGTGCGCCAGAGCCGCTGGATAGCAGGCATCTCGATTCAAACTGAAAGGTGCGAAACAGGACGCCAATTACTATATGACTCTTCTCCATGGATTTGCTTTGACCTTTCTGGCCGGCCTAAGTGTCGGTTTCAGCGGGTGGCCGATCAAGTGGGCGCGAACTTGGAAGTGGGAGAACTTCTGGTTGATTTACTCCTTCTTCTGCCTGATTATTTTTCCATTCGGTCTGGCCTTTTGGCTCTTACCTCACCTTGGACGGGTCTATGCTTCCCTGATGCCGTTGGAAGCTTTGAAGCCGTTCTTGTTCGGCGTTCTGTGGGGCTTTGCCCAGCTCGGTTGCGGAATCTGCATCCATAGGCTAGGCTTTGCGGTCACGGTCGCGGTGGTCAACGGGATCGGGGCTGCTTTCGGAACGCTGCTTCCCCTTGCGCTCCTGCACCGGGCGATGGTTTTCCAGACCCGCGGGGTGCTCATCCTGTCCGGAACGCTGGTGATGTTGGGTGGCGTGGCCCTCTGCGGCTGGAGTGGCTACCAGCGGGAAGACGAAGCGCGGCGACAAGGCCGGGGCGCAGGGTTTTCGGTGAAAGAATCCGCGATGAGCCAGGTTGCCTCCACACGAGCGAGCTATATTCTGAATGTGGGCATTGCCGTCGGAGCAGGGGTGCTGGCGTCGTTATTGAATGTTGCTCTGGCCTATGGCGGCGACATCATGCAGAAGGTACGACTCCAAGGCGGGCAAGCCTCTTGGGCGCCCTTTGCAGTCTGGCCGATTGCTCTCCTCGGGGGCTCGCTTGTCAACATCGCGTACTGTGTTTACCTGCTGTCGCATAATCGAACTTGGGGGAATTTCAGAGGTGGGGTCAAGGAAGCGTTTAACCCTGCGCTGGCGGGATTCATGTGGATGGGAGGTATCGCCCTGTACAGCAGCGGTACAACCTTCCTTGGAGTCCTTGGTGTTTCCATAGGTTTTGGGCTGTATATGATCATGTTAATACTATCGGGTCAATTGGCCGCAGTTTTTACCGGTGAATGGTACCTTACGCGGCGCGTCACCTCGGGGTCGTTTGGAGCGGGGATTGCCTTCCTTGTCCTCGCCTTCATTGCGATCGGGGCTGCCAATTATATGGGCAAGTGACGCCAAACCAAGAAGGAGAGAGGTCGATATGACGAAGCAGAGAGTTGTGAGAGCGGACGAGGTAATTCCCTTTAGTCCCGCCGGTGCAGAAGGCAAATATAAATCGCGCCTGCTGATAGACTCCGAGGGCGTAGGTTCAACAAGGTTAGCGTTGAACGAGGTGACCATGGCGCCCGGCACCACGTCAGGGAAAGCGGAAAGTCATCCAATTCCATACGATGAGACGTACTACATCCTGCGCGGACAGGCGAGAGTGGAGTTCGGTGGGGGAGAAGAATCGTACGACGTGACGCCTGGGACCGCGGTCTTCATCGCTGCCGGCACTAAGCATAAGATTACAAATATAGGCACGGACGACCTGACATTCTTGACTATATGGCCCATCCAGCCGGCGGAGGAAGGCGTCAACGGGGTTTGGGATGGACGCAAGAAAGCTTGGGGGACCACCTTCCGCAAGGTTGACGCGTCGAAGCCGGAACGTTAGTGCAACCAAACAGCCAGGCGGATGGCGCACACCCTCCAGCCATGTTACCTCCGCGAAAGCGCAGGTCCAGGGTTGCCTCTGTACACCCTGAACGCGTCGAGAACCGCTCCGGCGGTACTCTTGTTCACTATTTTGATGGTATGGGGGCCGTCCGATAATCCGCCAATTTTGAACACCACAACCTGGGAAAGCCGTGGAAAGTTCTCGAGGCGAAGGCTCACATTTTGTTTTAATGCCCCGTCCACATACACATCGACATCGCCAAGGTCGGCATGTTTCTCGGCAATGTAATCGATGCCCGTGCCTGTAAACGCAAACTGCAAGGAATCGTCGACTGAGGATGTGTAATGCACATCGTCGTTATAATCGGAAAATCCCCGATGACCTAACGAGCGCCAGCTTCCGCGATAGGTGATACGCGCATCGTCGTCGTTTATCAGGGTCGAATGCAGCACCGGCGTTGTTCTCAAGACAAGCGGTATCTCCCACATCTTATATAGGCTGGAGGGCACGTCTTCAAAGGGGCATCCTGAGGTGAACAGGGACATCATCACCTCCGTTCCCTTGCGTTCCTGGAATTTCGCACAAAGACTGGGGCCATACATATGACCGCCGGTAATGTGCCTGTCGCTATGCGAATTGATGAATTTCCAAGGACCCCAGGGGTGCTCCGCCTGATAGAAGTCGTACCTCATCTCGTTGGGTTCGAACCATTTGGTCAGCTTCTGCGTATTGTACCAGGAGATCATCAGATAGATACCAAGTGAGGGAATGTAGCAGGGCGGGGTTTGGCCGCATTTGGCCGGAAGACTCAGAACAGGGACGGCTTTGTGGATTTCCTTTGACCAATTCCCGGCACTCCGTCCGTCTCCGCCCGTATAATACGTCCAATCGGAAGCATCCAAGCCCTTCAGTTTCCCTCGCTCGACTCGTCCCATGATGAAATCGTCTCCATCATTCCAAAAGCCGTTGGGCGATATGGCATAAACAAATTGATGGGCGCCGTCCCGGGATACAGCGCCTCCGTTCTTTCCATAGCGGACAAAGAAGGGAGAGCCAAAACGCGTGCCAGGCCACATGGGACCCTTGTAGTTCTCCGCCGCGCTGCGCGTCCATGTCAATCCCTTGTCAGTTGACTTGATGAGGCTCGAATTGAAAGCGGTCTGCCGCAGCAAGGGATCTTTGCTGTCACTGCCATAGACGTTTCTGGACACGAAGGCATAAAAAGCCGAATCGATGCATTCCTGTCCGCAGGCCTTCCAGGTCGCGTTATCCGCCTCTTTTTTGCCGGCGATGCCATATTCATCCATGCTATTGACGATTCTGCCGTTAAGGGCGTGCGGACCGTCCCCCTGCAATTGACTAAAGGCCAGGTTTCTTGCTTGAGTACCAAATCCCCGGCCGTCACAATTGAATGCATACAAGCTATCATCGTCGGCCCAAAATGGATCCCAGGTATCACCATTCGACTGGTCCCATTTATGAATGCGTTTAAGGTCGAGAAATACGTCCGTTATTGGAACCGCCGCACTCGGTGCATCAAACCCATGCCCCAATAGTGAGGGAATCTCGAGATCGCCTAAGATTGAAGCTGTGGAGACGGCGGCAAGCGTCTTGATGAAATTGCGACGGGCGGCACGCACGGGTGTGTTTCTTCCTTTCCACATTGTTTCACTGCTTGGGCAGGGCATGCAGAATTATCTGCAAGTCTTCCGCCGCTGCGGAAGCGTGGAAGACGTAACGCTTGACGCCGACGATCTCGAGATAAAACCCCTTTCCAGACTCCGCAGTGTCTGCCTTTTTAACCGAGGTTAGGGGGTAGTCAAACGAGTCCTTATCGTTACTCGCCCGGTATCGAACCCTGCCCTGCCCCACGATGAGAGTTCCGTTGCAGCTTCCCACCACATGTTTGTGCTCGACGGGCATTGAAGCCAGCAGATTGGGCGTGAGGGTAAAAACTCGACCGGGGGAGAGTGTAACCTTTTCCTTGAAATTGTTGTAAGGCTTCGCCACAACCTCCACGGTATGGTCACCGGCAGGCGCCGGAGTGATTTCCAGACGCCCATTGGAACCCGTCTGGCCAGAGGCCCGGCCGTCAATGATGACCTGCGCCCTTGGAACCGTCTGTACCACAAGCTTAGCCGGGGCTAAGGCGGGGCTTGGCGGCGCGGCGCTTTCCAGGGTAACTTCATTGGCAGTCAAGCGCACGCTTCCTCCGGCGACGAATTGCCTTTGCAGCTCCTTGGGCTTAAACAAGTCCTTCTTCAGTTCAATAGTGTGCGGCCCCGGCTGAACATTAGCCACGCTAAAACTTCCGTCCTGTTGGACTTTACCCAGGGGCTTCCCGTCAAGCAGGACTTCCACCAAGGGTGTGGCCCCGGCGATAACCAATGAGGCCAGTGCAGGAACCGGCTGGAGCGCGAAGATCAATTTCGCCCCCTGCCCTTTTTGAATATTGACCTCTTGTGGAGGCGCATTCTGGAACCTATCTTTGACCACCAACACCGTGTATCGCTTTGGTTCCAGGTTGGCAATCACGAGCTGGCCGTGCTTCGTTGTACGCGGATATTTCCTGCCATTCAAAAGGACAGTTGCACCGTCCTCACCCGCCACAACCAGCAGATTGCCGACGTTGCGATCGGCGCTCAGGAAAACCGTCAGGGCCGGCGCAGCGCCCACTTGAAAACTCACTTTCCTTTCATCCTTCCCTGTGCCCACATCCAAATCGTGGGTTCCGGGCAGGAGATTGGGAAGCTCGAGTGGGGTGGAGCTGAGGGCGCCGATCTGCTTGCCGTCCATCAAGGCCGGCAGGGGGCCATAGCTCGACAATATTTGGCCCCGCTGTGGGCCATTGGTAACCACAATCGCTTTCAGGTTTTTCACTTCGAGAGGTCCCTGGATGAGTGGCATGGTGTCGTGCGCGCCCACAACAACAATCTTGGCCTGAGAGGTCCCGTCACCAATCTCCAGCGAATGTTGTCCATCGGAAAGGTCGTCCAAGCTGAATTGCCCTCCCTCCAGCGCGCCCACCTCGTTCCCATCCAGCGTAACTTTCGCCTTTTCAAGATCCGTGTAGACCCTTAATGCGGCTACTTGCGGGGGCGCGAGCGGCGTGGGATTCTGCGTTACAATTGCTGTCCCGCCGCTCGCGGTCGCTTCGGTGGCGAGCTGTTTCTTGAGCAAGCGGGGCACAAGGAGAGCTGCAACTGCGGCAACAATCAATACGGCTACTCCAGTTGCAATCCAGAGAATCTTCTTCCCTGTCCGGGGGCGAACTGACACGTCCTGCGGCGGCGTTGGTTGCGGGGGCGGTGGCGCAAGTTGCAGAGGCGCGGGTTGCGTTGGATGCGTCAAAGGGCCGGAAGGCAGGGGCACTGTCAAGGTTGGTGTTTCGGAGAATGGACCCGCGGCAGAGGGTTCGTCAGCAACGAATGTGGTGGCCGATTTGTGGGGATTGGCGCTGGATTCAGGACTTGCAGGCGAAGGTGCAATTGCGGCAGCCTGTCTCGAAACAGGCGCCGGCTCACTCGCGGGCGTGGAAGCAAGAGAAGGCGGCCGGTTTGAAGTTTGCCAGCCTACAGAACTTACGGTTGGGGGAGCGCTTTCAACCGGGACGGGAGTCACTCGTTTCGCAGCCTCGAGGACCTCAATCCGCGCGGAAAGGCGGCGAAAGGCACTCGCGACTTCTGATTGGAACTCGGTATCCCCCTGGTGTGGGGCAGAGATCGACTGAATCCTTCCGGCAAGCGATCTCAGGTAAGCAGTATCCGAAGCCATTTGCGCTTCGCCATCCAGGCGGCGCAATTCGTCAAGGTCAGCGTGGCGAGTCTGGCGGTGGCGCGTTTCCTCGCTTTCCTTGCTCAAGGTCGTATAAAGTTGCGACAGGCGGGGATCCGTGGGAGATGAAGTCAACCCTTCCTGGACCTGCGCCAGAGCCCCCCCGATATCTCCTCGGGCCTGGGCGCGCCGCGCTTTGGCCACGCAAAGTTGAATAAATTCTTCCCTCTTGCGGTCCTGGGCTAGTGTGCGGAGACTCTTGGCAAGACTGTAGCCGGGATCAAGTTCCAGAGCCTCTTGCAGCAAAGGCTCGGCGGCGCGCCAGTCAGTCTCCAGAACGGTCTGCGCACGTTCGACCAGCGCCTCCAGCAGCGCTTGTTGTATGACCGAATTGCGCTCATCCTGGCGATGAGCATTGCGCAAAACCTCCAAGCCTTCCTGATAGCGCCCGGCGGCCAACGTCTCCTGGCCCTCCCCAAGCAAGCGCAGGGCTTCTCCCACTCGGTCTTTGCCTTGTTGGATCAACTTCTCCACTTCAGCCAATTCGGCATCGCCGGGGAATTCCTTTCCTGCTTGGCGCAGTAATTCAAGCGCCCGGTCGAAGTCCCCGGCGGCTATCTGCTGGTCAATCTGCTTCACCCAACGTGCCTTGGCTTCGGATCGAGCGTGTTGTTCACGCCGCTTGCCGAGGCGGTCGATCTCGAAGTTCAATCCCGGGTACTGGCTGTAAATGGTCCGCAATATCTCCCATTGAGCCAGTGCGTCAGTGAACTGCTCGCTCTCCTCGTGCAGGCGCGCCTTCGCAACGATGGAGTTAGCCAGATCGCGCTTCTCCCGCGCGAAGCGGAGGGCGCGCTCAAAGTGCGGCTCGCGTGGATTGAGTTCGAGCGCTTCTCTGAGGATGTCAACTCGCTTATCGAGGTTGGGCTCAGCCTCGACGCGCCGGTCAATCTCGGCGATACGCGCCGACAGTTCCTGACGTTGCTTCTCCTCGATGTCAAACTTCACCGCCTGGAACAGCGCGTGCCCAGGGTATTTGGCGAGGTACTGATCACAAACCGAGAGAGCCCCAGAGAAATTGGCTTCCCCGAGCAATCTTCGGGCCCCTTCGTAAGCGCTGTTCATGGCGTCATGCTCGGATCTCACCTGGTTGTAGAGCGACTGGTAAGACGCTGCCCTTTCGGGCGCAGACGTATCGGGAGCGCTCTGGTCCAATTCCAGCACGTGCTGCAACCTGCTGAGCGCCGCACTGACTTCACCGCGGCTCCAGGCCTCGACCGCGGCCTGGTAAAGCTGGTGTTTTTCGACGTGAATGCGTTGGTACTCCTGCTCCTGCCAATCGACTTGGTTCAAGAGTTGTCCCACACGACTGTCCTTGGGTTTCACTTGCAGAGCATTCTGCAGCGCTTCACGGGCGTGCCCATAGGCATGGTTCGCCAAGTGTTGGCGGGCAAGACTAAGCCAATCTTCGATCTTGTCCGCACTCCTCTTTTCCTCGATCTCGCTTTTCAGGCTCAGCGCGCCGGCGTTGGTTGGATCCAGCTCGAGGGCTTCCTGCACCTTCTGCAAAGCCAGCGGGTACTCCTGTCCCTCCATGCGCGTTCCGGCGCTTTCCAGGAGTTGCTGAATACGCTTCTGACGCATGGCCTGATCGACTTTGAGACGAAGCACCGTCATGTCATGATCGATATGTCCTTCCGCCTCGAGCTCTCCCAGTATTTCAGCAGCAAATTGATAGTCCGACTGCTCGAATGCCTTCATCGCACGCTGGAGCCGAGGCCGGATTCTTGAGGAGTCAAAAATCTCAATGGCTTCATTGCGCAGAGCCCGCTGTAGGGTATCTGCAAAGTCGCGCGCGCTTGCAAACCGGTTGTACGGCTGCTTCGCCATGGCCTTATGGATGACTCTCGCCACGCTGGGGTTGACCATGGGATTGAAATCCGAAGCGGGCGGCGGAATGTGGTGGACGATGGACTGGGCAATGTCGCGGTCGGTTGCACCTTCAAATGGCCGTCGCCGGGTCAGAGTCTCAAAGGCCACAATCCCCAACGAGAAGATGTCGGAAAGAGGGGAAGGAGGCTTCATCTCGACTTGTTCAGGCGCCATGTAAAGCAGCGTACCCTTCAGACCCGTGCGCGAGCGACTGTCCGCCACATGCGCCATTCCGAAGTCGATAATCTTCACCGAATCATCTTCCAACACGATGATGTTGTTGGGCTTGATGTCTCGGTGGATGAGTCCCTTTTCATGTGCCGCGTGCAGTCCCCGGCAGGTTTGAGAGATGATGTCGACCGCACGCTCCACTGTCAAGCGGTGGCTGGCCGTCTTGATCAACTGGCCCAGCGAAAATCCTGGCAGCAGCGGCATGATGAAGTAAGGTCTCTCGGCCCCTTCTACCATAAACTCGCCGATATCGATAATCTCAACGATGTTGGGATGGTTGATGTGGGCAAGAACTTCGTATTCACGGTGGAAGAGTTGCAGAGCATCCGGATCGGAGACATCCAACAGGGTCTTGATGGCGACCTCGCGCCGTAAAACGGAATCGAAGGCCTTGTACACCAGCCCCATTCCGCCCTTGCCGAGGATCTCCTTGATCTGATATCGCCCTTTAATAATCGTTGGAATGTCCATACCTCGTTACCCCGCACAAGAAACCTATCTTCCAAAGAACTTCTCCAGCTTCTCGATTTCTTGCTCCGCCTGGTCCATGTATTTCTTGGCGGCCTCCGGGGCACGAGAATTAAGTGCTGCGTCAGCTTTCCCCATATCCTGTTCCATACGGCTCTGCGAGGCTGAGATGTCAGAACGAAGTGAATAGCCAGCGCTGCTCTGCTGCCGGCGCAAGTTCTGGACGCTGTCATTCATGGCGCTGGCACGCCCGGCGAGCAAGGTCATACGATCTCCCAATTCCTCAAGCTCCTTGGCAACTTCAGCGTCGTTTGCTGGAGCTTGCACGGCTGGGCTGGCCCCGCCCGGAGGAGTTGCCGCTTCCTGAGGGGCCTGTCCTGCGGGTCCACCCTCCGGATTAATCTGTCCATCAGAAGCCATCTTTTGGCCTTGTGAACTGCGCGCTAACCGCTTCCTGGAACCACCCGTAGCAGGTGCTGGCGTCAGGGGGCTGCTTGATCCTTGCAAGGGCTCACTTGGCTGGCTCGAGGCCGTCCCACCCTGGGCTGCCGTAGTCTGAGATGGGGGCGTCGGTTCGGAAGCGGGCTGCGGGGGCTGTTCCTGGCTCACATTCGCGCTCGCCGATTGGGCAGGAGAAGAGGACGGATTCGTTGCCGTAGATGCGGCTTGCTGCGCAGCTTGCTCAGTTCCTCCAGCCTTAGCCTTGAACAGCCGCGGCAACTGCATCGCCCCCAGCACGATCACAACGATCGCCAGCAGCGCTCCTAACGTCATGTAAAAGCCGCGATACCTCCTGGAGGCTGGCGGGGGTGGACCCGCTTGAGGCTGAGCGGGCGGCATGGCAGCTTGGGATGGTGTGGTAGGCTGGAGTTGCATGTCTGCCGGTTGGCCAGATTGCGCACCTAAGACCCCTGTCGCTGAAAACGCTGCACTCGGCGCGGCAGGCTGTCCAGCTGGGCCTGGTACAACTGCCTGGACAGAGGCAATGGGTAAGCTGGTTAGCCCACCCTTCACACTCTGCAATGCAAAGCGGAAGGCCTCTGCCGCCTGGAAACGTCTTGCAGGGTCCTTCTCAAGCGAAATCATGATGATGTCATTCAGTGCTTTGGGCAAGTGGGATTGAATAGCCATGGGGGGCATGGGAGCCTTCTGCAACTGGGCCACCATCAGGTCGTAATCCCTGTCGCCTTTGAAGGGGCGAGATCCAGTCACCATCTCATAGAGCGACACGCCAAGTGAATAGAGATCCGAGCGGGCGTCGATGGCAGTGCCCTGAACCTGCTCGGGAGGCATGTAGTAAGCCGAACCCAAAGTAGTGCCGGTCATGGTCAGGTTGCGATCAGTCTTCGATTTCGCAATCCCAAAATCCATGAGCTTTATGACGTTTTCAGGAGTCAGCATCATGTTGGCAGGTTTGATGTCCCGATGAATGACCCCCTGCGAGTGAGCGTAGCCGAGAGCGGATAACACTTGGCAGGCATAGTCGATAGCATCAGGGAGTGAAAACGGCCCGTCTTTCAGTTTATCCTCGAGCGTTGTGCCTTGTACGAACTCCATGATCATCAGGAGTTGATTTTCCAACCGAAAAGCCGCGTGCAACCCGGCAATGTTGGGATGATTCAGACTCGCCAGCACTTTGATTTCGCCGAGGAATCGGTCGGCCAGCTCAGATTCGTTGGCAAGGTCCGGTAAAATAGCCTTCATTGCCTCAATGCGGTCGGAAATCAAATTCTTGACCTTGTAGACCCTCCCCATGCCGCCGGCGCCTAATACTCCGATGATCTGGTAATCTCCAAATCTGTCGTCAATTTCAAAACTCATGGCTCACCTCCTGCGACCGAGATCCTCTACTGAGAATTCCGAGTTGCATCGCCCACTTTAGGTGGTTCTCCCGTATACGTCCCCGTGGAAGAAGAATCTTCCGCTTCGGTGATCGTCAGGTCTCCAAGTTTGGTCTCGATGGTCTTCAGCACCTTCCCTGTGGCCGGATCCTTGATTTGCCGCCCCTGCCTGAAAACGCCCAGGTGGTCCCCAACCTTCACACCCGCCTTGCTTCCGACGTTTAGAATTAGGGTATTACCGGAGACATCCGCCACCAGGCCTGAAATCTGAAGGACCTGTGTGGGAAGGCTAGAGGCCTTGTCGTCCAATTGCTTTGCCATGTCGTTTACAGCCTGCCCCACGGCTTCGCCCAGAATGGTGTCGCCGAAGTTCTTGCTCGACATGTCCACCGCGCCGCCCCCTGCCCCTCCGTAACTGCCGCCGCCCCCGCCGAGCAAAAGCCCGGAGCGTTTGGATTCCCCCTTCCCCTCAGCCACCGCGAGAATTTCGCCCGTCTCGGTATTCACCATTCGGGCGTTGATTCCCACCACGGCTTTCGCCTGTCGCTTACCCACTCCCCCGCCCCCGAACCGGCCTGTTAAGCCTCCTAGCGCTGCGCCTCCCACACCGACTGACTTGTCGTCTCGCCCAAATTGGGTGATGCTGCCCACAATAATCGCATCCACTCCCAGGATGCGCCCAATCTTGGCGGCGCTATCTGGATTCGCGCGATCGCTGTTCGAGAAGTTCTGTTCGGCGATGATCTTGTCCAGAGCTTTCCGCTCGATGACGGAATACACGCCATCATTCACGAGGCGCGTGACAAGCAGGTCCGCAATCCCCTTTCCAACGTCGGCGTCGCCACCAAACAGAGCGGCCACACTGCTGCGGACCGTCGCGTAGTCAAAGTTCATAATGGCCACGCGCTTCTTGCTTTGCGCCCAGCCGTTCGCCCCAAGCGCTAACATTAGAAAAGTGATTTTAAGAAGCTTTTTCATTTTCTACCCCCTGAGAAGTATTGGAGATTTGTAAGGGATTCGGGTATGCATTTCCGGAATTCGTACCGGGAAAGTGCTCCCCTCTTCCCGCTTGCCCTGCCCGCTGTAAGATGAATCTGAACTCTTCAGATTACACGCCCACCGCCCGCGTGGTCAACCGGAAAAGGGGAGCGGCGGCGAGGCCACTCCCTGTATGTGAACATTGAACCTGATTCCTCGTCCGCCTGCCACTCGGCGAGCAAGGAATGTCCAGGCCGCTGCCAGACTACTGCCGAACTACTGGTTATTCTGCATGGCCTACTGCACTTGCGTCTGGGTTTGATCGGCCTGTTGCTGCTGCGCTTGGAGTTGGTCCGCAGCCCCCGAGTCCGGCGTCGGCGGTGGAACCTCTCCCGCCGTCGTAGCAGTGTCGGGAGCCTTCGGCAGACCGCCTGTGCCCCCCTTGTCGGCCAGCGTCTTCAGTCCGGAATCAAGCTGTTCCTGGAACTGATTGTGCATTTCCTGGAGATCCTGGACACCGATCGCCACCGTCTGGCCAGTAGCGCAATCCCCTTTCTTGCTGCTCTGGATGCTGGCGGTAACGTTCTGGTTACCGTCCGGCGTGTCCGAAAGCCGCATTACCACATCCCCCGCAGTCAGGCCGCATTCCTGGCCGCTATCGGGCGCCGTGACGTCGAGACTGCTCGCCACCACGAAAACACGCTGGCCCGGATTTAGCGCGTCCGGCACTTGAGCGCTGCTCGGTGCGGCTTGGGGATTGGCAGCCGCAGCCTTTTCGGCCGCGAGTTGCTGTTGCACCTCGACCGAGATCGCCTGTTTCACTTCGGGACTCAGTGGGGTCTGGTTGCTGGCCGACGGACCACCATAGGACTGCTCTCCGGAGTTGTCGGGTGGCGCTTGGCCCGCGGCTGCATTGGCCTCAGCCTGGGCCTGGTACGCAGCCTGCAAATTAGCCGCCATCAAGTAGTCTGTCAGCCACAGCGAGGCGTTGGGGTACACGGGATACGGCGTAAAGAAGCCACCGTAGAACCCAAACCAGGGCGTGCCAGCCCAGCCCCAGGCTGCCGGGCCGAAGTAAACCGGCGCCAGCCACGGATTGAACGCCCAACCGTAAAAGCCCGGATGGTAGTAGTAGTCCGGTACGTAGCCATAGTAACGCACACCGCGGTAGTCATACCCGCGGTATACCCGTGCATAAGAGCGCCCGCCGACCACATACGTCCGCTGATAATACGCCCTGCCGTTGCGGCTGATGTATGGACGCTGCACGTAGCCGCCGCGGCGCCCCGTGCTCACGAGGGTGCGACCATTGCGTTCGGACATGATCGTTCGCCCGCCGCGAACGCCCTGATGGATGGTCATACCGTTGGCATGGATATCGGCAACCCTTCCGTTTGCACGACGGCTTATCTGGGCCGTCCCACCACCCCTGAGCGAAACGTTTTGGGTGGTGCGACCGCCCCTTCCTGCGATGGGTCGATTGCCCATCCCCGTGGCAGCTCTATTGCCCGCCCCTGTCATCGGCCGGTTGCCAGGCCCTGTCGTGGGCCTGTTCCCAACCCCTGCGGCGGGTCTGTTGGCTACTACCCCCGTATTAGTTCTATTAGCCCCCTGGGCGGGCCGGCTCGGCGCCGGCTTGGCTGCTGGGGCAGCTTTCGCTTTCGGGGCGGATTTGGGGGGTGGCTCGGTGTTCTTCTTCTGGTCGGCCCAAGCGAGTGCAGAAGATATGGCTAGGACCAAAACTAGCGTCAACATTTTGAAGATCCTGTTGTTTATCATGTTTAACCTCCTCAAGATCTCTTGTTCGTCTGAGTCATTATCTTTGCGACTTCAATAGCGAAAACGTAAGCGAATTAGAAGTTCCATAATATCGCGCTGGCCGATATGGATTTTAAAAAGTGGTCCCAAGAGGCTTTTTCGCTTTCTACCCCCCTGAGAAGCATTGAAGATTTGTAAGGGATTCGGGTATGCATTTCCGAACTTCATACCGAGGAAAGTTCTCCCCCCTTCCCGCTTCCTCTGCCTGCGTAGGAATCAGATTTCACGGTTGGCTACGCTACGCGGTGCATAGCCCCACGCTCTCTTGTTATCAAAGCTCGATTCCAAGATGCTACCACCTTTCGGATTCATGAACAAGGATACGTGCGGCGAACAACGAGAGAGGAACAGAGGCCAGGATGGGAAGGAAGAGCCAGCTCGTGGTGCTTACCCAATAAGGACAGTCAGGTCATCACCAAGCCTAGTGTTGCGTTCGGTAAATAAGATTACATATGCGACATGCATCAATTTGTTGTAGCGCCGGGCTTTAGCCCGGCAACTGCCGCCCTAAAGGGCGGCGCTACGGGTAAACGTATTTTCCAAACGCAACACTAGTCACCTCTGAATACTGGAATGTTTGGGCAGGCCTCCGAATCCACGGGAAAGGACTGGCCAGGGGTGCCATCGAAGTTGCAGGATTCGCCGGGAGGGATCCCGGTCGAAGGCGCGATAGACGTTTTCCCAGTCGTCGCGGAATTCCGGCTGGACGCGGCCCAAAGCCTGAACGAGTTCGTCATAGACGCGATCGGCCGCCTCGGCATCGAGTGTGATGCCAGGTCGTAATTCCAACTCGATTTCAAGCAAAGTTTGGCCGTCGCGCGAGCCGACCCTCACCTTATATGGGCCGCTCAGCACGCTCTCCAGCGCGGGAGTTCGCACCGCTTCATCAAGCATCGATTGGGAAAAATTGGAGCCACCCAGGATGAGCACATCGCTACGCCCATCGACAGCGATTAAATCCGGGAGAATCATGCGCCTCTTCCGGATCACCTCCCGTAGCGGTTCATCGCAGGTGGCAATCGAGTTGGACTTCAGCACCGCCTGCCGCAGGGTACGCCAGCGATACAACCGCGCTCGATCATGAAGGTTGTAGCGCACAATCGGAATGCCCTGCCAGCGCGTGACACACAACTCGCCACCAATGGTTTCCAGATAGTTGTCCAGAACAGCGTGGTGAAACAAGTGCGGAATGGGTTCAGAGAAACCCAATTCCAAGGCAAGCCCCTCATTCAAGGTCAAAAGCTTGCGCAACGCTACGGACTCCAGCGACTCGATGCCCAGCAAGCCCGTATCGGCACTGGCATAAGAGGAAAGCATGAAAGGTTCCTGCGGCGGCACCCCGGCGCGCGCTTGCAAAGTCATGCGAACACCTTCCGGAATGGGCTCCCCGGTAACCATATATCGAAGCTTAGACAACGGCAGGGTTTTGCCCAATGAATCTGCTACCAGTTGTAGATACGCCACATAGGACGGGCAGAGGAATAGGATGATCTGGTCTACGCTCGGCTCGAGTTCGGTGATGATGTCGATGATCTCCGTGTATTTATTGCCCGGAGCGAAGACGGAAAAATTGTACCGCACGCCGAGAGATAACGATTTGAGTATCCATGATATATGGTCACCGCCAACCCAGCTACCCAGCGAATGAGCAACCACGGCTAGCGTTCTCTTGTACTGAATTGAAAAATACGATTCCAGGAAACGCCGCATGCCCCAGACTGCGTAGCGATCGTGGTTTCGCAGGCATGGCCAATACAGGGCTCTTCCCGAGCTGCCGGAAGATCGAAAGATGGCGAAAACTTCACTGTGATTATCGGCCAGGAGTTGAGAGGTGGGGTAGCGTTGAATATAAAGATCCTTACTCGTCAACGGCCTATCCGTGAAGGTGTAAGGCTTTTTGGCTTGCGCGACAAACTCCCGGTAGGCTGGAACGCGACGCTCGGCTCGATGGGCTATCCGTTCAGCCAGGCGCCGCCAACCCAGGCTGGGCAAGATGAACCGTTCAGACGCGGGAGCGTGCGCCGCTTTGGAGTCATGTGACATCTAGGCACCTCTTCAGTTTAACGCTATGGCGTTATCACATTCTGATTAACGCCGCGCGGCGGCTGTGTAGCGCGTGCTCGTTCCACCCCGTCATCATTGCGATTGCCGGCTTACACGGCTGATAATGGGATTCTGCTTTCCCGTGCTCGTCCTCTCGCATTCCGCAACTTTCTCGATGCGGAACCGCACCTGCGGCTCAAAGAACTCCCGAAGCCGCGCCACAGTTCTTTCTTCGCTCTGAGTACTCCAACTATCGCTGGGTACAACTTTCAGACAAATGGAGTTGGTGTTCTCCTGAATCAAACAAAAAGCACGCACGCCGCCGGTCCGGGTAATCTCGCACATTGCGGCTAACAGGTAACCTGAAGAGAGCACTCGCCCCGAGGGCATGGTGAAACTGTCGTTCCTTCTGCCCTGCCACTCGATCAAGTGCCTGAATCGCCAGCCGCAGGCGCAGACCCCGTCTTTTATTGTCCCTTCATCGTCCTGCCGATATCGAATGAGCGGCATGGCCGTGTTGTGCAGGTTCGTGCCCGTAACCGTGCCGGCGCCGGTGGTCGGCCGTCCATCGTTGTCCACGATTTCAACATAGTTGATGTCTTCAAACAGGTGATATGTGCCGTGAAGACACTGCGCCGCGAGATGGGTCAACTCCTCCGATGCATAATCATCCAGCACGGGACAAGAGAAGAGTTGCTGCCAATCGTCCAGCTCTCTCTGGTAGGACATTTCAGAATTGACCGAAACCGCTTTCAGCGGGAGTCCCGCTATTTCCTGATCGGACATCCGCTGCGCCAGTTGGCGAAGGATGGATGGGTAGCAAACCAGGAGGTTAGGTTTGACACGTAGTAGCGCTTCGATCATCTGTGGTATGGGCGCAAGCGCGTGCACGAAGTACGACCGGTACATCCCCAAAATTGAAGGAAACGAGTAAGGACTCGCAGCAATGTAGGCCTGCCTGTGCCAGGGCAGATAGTTGAAGGCCATCCCATACAGGCGGCCTGCGGCCGCGACAAACAAGCTATAGGCCCGCAGATCGTAGGCCACGTGAATTACTTTGCCGCTCGATCCGCCGCTCTGCGTCATGAGAAGCTGATCCTTAGGTATACGCGGGTCGAGGATCGAATCGGGGTAGTTAGCCACTACATCATCTCGAGCAATCACGGGCACTTTGGCGAAATCATCCCAGCTCTTCAGATCCCCTGGCTGAAATCCTGCGCGCTGATAAAGAGAGCAATAGAACGGTATCCGCGTGTAGGCATGGGTGATCATTGCGCGGATGCGGCTGAACTGCCACGCCAACATCTCGTCGCGAGAATAGAACGGCGTATGACGCAAAAGGCGATGGTCAGCCGAGGCGTCCCTCAGAAGCCCAATCAGTTCTCGCGTGCGTAGCTTTCGCATACCCAAACAGGGATTTCCCACCATGGTTCGCCGTTTTGAATAGGGCGACCGAAAGGGCAGGGTTATCACCAGGTCAGATCACCTCTGAATGCTGGAACGTTTTGGCAGAGCTTCCAGCCCGCGGGAAAGCACCGGCCAAGGATGCCATCGCAGTTGCAGGATTCGCCGGGAGGGATCCCGGTCGAAGGCGCGGTAGATATTCTCCCAGTCGCTGCGGAATTCAGGCTGGACGCGGCCCAAAGCGTGGACGAGTTCGTCATAGACGCGATGGGCCACCTCGGCATCGAGTGTGATGCCAGGTCGTAACTCCAACTCGATTTCAAGGAATTGTTGGTTGTCGTGCGACCCGACTCTCACCTTATATGTACCGGTCAGCACGGTCTCCAGCGCGGGGGTTCGCACCGCTTCATCGAACATTGATTCGGTAAAATTGGCCCCCAGGATGAGGGCATCGCTACGCCCCTCGATAGCGATAAGGTCCGGGAGAATTATGCGCCCCTTCCGGATCACCTCCCGCAGCGGTTCATCGCGGGTGGCAATCGAGTTGGACTTCAGTACCGCCTTCCGAAGCGCGCGCCATCGATACATCCGTACTCGGTCATGGAGGTTGTAGCGCACAATCGGAATGCCCTGCCAGCGCGTGACACAAAGCTCGCCGCCAATGGTTTCCAGATAGGCGTCAGGGGCGCAGTAGTGAAACAAGTGCGGAATGGGTTCGGAGAAACCCAATTCTGAGGCAAGCCCCTCGTTCAGCGTCAGAAGCTTGCGCAACGCTATGGACTCCAGCGACTCGATGCCCAGCATGCCCGTATCGGCGCTGGCATAGAAAGAAACCATAAAAGCTTCGTGCGGCGGCACCCCGGCGCGCGCTTGCAAAGACATGCGAACACGTTCCGGGATAGGTTCGCCAAAAAGCATATATCGCAGCTTAGACAGCGGCAGGGTTTTCCCCAATGACTCTGCTACCAGTTGCAGATAGGGGACATAGGACGGGCAGAGGAATAGGACGATCTGGTCTACACGCGGCTCGACTTCGGTAATGATCTCGATGATCTCTCTATAGTTGTTGCCGGGAGTGAAAACGGAAAAACTGTACCTTGCACCTAGAGAAACTGATTTGAGTATCCAAGAAATCTCGTCGCCACCAACCCAACTACCCAGCGTCACCCCAACTATAGCTAGCGTCTTTTTGCGATGAATGGCAAAAAAAGATTCCAGGAAACGCCGCATGCCCCAAGCCGCGTAACGAGCGTTACCCCGGTGGCATGGCCAATACACGGCCTTCCCGGAGGCGCCGGAGGACCGAAAGATGGCGAATACCTCACCGTGATTGTCGGCCAGGAGCTGCGAGGTGGGGTAGCGTAAAATATATAGATCCTTACTCGTCAACGGCCTATCCGTGAAAGCATGAGGCTTCTCGCCTTGCGCGATGAATTCTCGGTAGGCTGGAACGCGACGCTCGGCCCGACGGGCTATCCGTTCAGCCAGAAGCCGCCAACCCAGGCTGGACCGGATGAACCGCTCGGATCCGGGGTTTCGTGCCGCCTCAGCGGCTTCTGACAATTCGATTTCAGTCGAACTAAATGTCACCATTTCATCCTAACAATTCCGTAAAACGACTGCAATCCCTGAAGAACCTTGTCTAAGCGATCTTTTATCTTCAATGACCCAACAAGCTTGTCAATTGTCTTCTACAGCGGCTTTAAGCTGTCATTTGCTCCGTCAGGTGACGGATAAACTTGCCGCTACAGCACCAGACTGACCCACTTGAAAGGTGGGTACTGCTCCGGCAGGGAAGGGCGATTGCCCTCCAAGTGAATGGCCAAGCCGTGGCGCCTGAGGAGGAATCTCCTTCAGAAAATCCTCCAGATCATTGAGAATACATGCGACGATGGATTCCTGCAACATAAAGATACAGTTAACTCCTGCAATGCCACTGTTATCTGGATATTCAATGATGTTAAGAGGGTTTGTGCCCTACCCGAAAAAGACGTCTGGAATATTCCTAATTGAACGCGGTCGTGCAATCGGTCATAATGTAGCGTTTCCACAAGAGATGGTGCGCCCATGCACGTCGACTGCGTGCCCGCCGCAGCCGAGAAAAATCTTTCCTTTTAAGCAGGCGCACGGCTGGTAGACTGGTATAGTACTACGGAGGCAATGCCTATGGGTGTCAAAGTATGGCTCCTTCTTGCGGCAGAGACTCTGATCCTCTCGGGCCTACTATTCGGCGCTGCGGGAACGATCCTCTGGCCCGCCGGATGGGCGTACCTCATCTTGTTTTTCGTCGGAACCTTGTGGCTTACCCTTCTGTTGGCGCGGCACGACCCCGCACTTCTCGCCGAGCGAATGAAACCTCCAGTTCAGAAAGGCCAACCGTTCTGGGACAAGGCCTTTCTTCTAGCCATGGCCGTTGCCTGGTGCGGCTGGATGGTCCTGATGGGCCTAGATGCGGTCCGGTTCCGCTGGTCCGTCATGCCGGTCTGGCTTCAATGCGCCGGCGGGGCGTTGATGCTGTTATTATTCCAGGTGATCGCTTGGGTCTTTCGAGAGAACACGTTTCTGACGACGACCGTTAAAATCCAAACGGAACGCAGACACACAGTGATTTCAACCGGACCATACGCCATGATCCGCCACCCGTTCTACGCCGCCTTGATGATCCTTCTGCCGGTGAATGCGTTGCTGCTTGGCTCCTGGTACGGCTTGGCGGCTTCCTTTGTTCTCTCAGGCGGCTTCGCTTTTCGGACGGCGATGGAGGATCGAGAACTGCAACGCGGTCTTGAAGGTTACGCAGGGTACGCTGCCCGGGTTCGATACCGGCTGATACCGTTTGTCTGGTAAGCGGCGCGTTCTATTCGTGGCGCAATGCCTCGAGCGGGTCCACTTTCGCCGCGCGGCGTGCAGGCGCTTAGCCGGCCAACAGGGCGACGCACGCCAGAATGGCCGTAACGATGGAGTAAGTTAGCGATGAACGGAAGCGCACCGACCTGAAATTGAAGTTCCAGATCGAGCTGGATCGCGAAGAGGACGGGCCCCGGGTTGCAGAAATCGCCTCACGCCCTATGGTCATAGCGTAAGGAAAAACCAAGCTGCAGGCTGTAACCAAAGTGGGGGCGCTGTGCCGTCCATGGTAAGCAGCGAATGAAGCTGTTCTCAATGCATTCGGGAGCTAACGCGTGAGGACCAAATCATTAACAACGCAGGGCATAAAAATGGAACAGTTGTTGCGCCAGAGAGCTGGGCAGTAGTTAGTGGCGCGGCTTCGGGCTTAGGATTGGCAATCGCTAAAGAGCTGCAGCACGATTGCCATCTCTTGTTGATTGATGCGGACGCTTCAGGCATAGCCAAGTCCCAGCAACACCCTGCAGATGGCGTCCATCGCATCGAGGTGGTCGTGGGCGATGTCAGCCATCTGCAAACTTGGGTCCAGGCGCGAGCGTGCCTTGACGGGGCAGTCCCTCATTGGTTGGTACAGTGCTCGGGCATCACGGTATCGGGGAGGGTTGCCGAAGCCCCGATCGACCATTGGCGCAAGGCGCTGGAAGTTAATTTCCTCGGACTTGTGCTGGGATGCCAGACCTTCGCGGCCGATATGGCGCGGCTCGGCAAGGGTAACATCATCCATATTGCCTCGCTTGCTGCCATCGCTGCTCTTCCGACACTTGGCCCTCATGCCGCGAGCAAAGCAGCGGTAGTCGCCGTTACGGAAACCCTGTCCAACGAAATCGGTGACCGCGTCACCGTTACCGTCGCCTGTCCGAGTTATTTCCGGAGCAAGCTCGCCGGTCGGATGGTGGCACAGACAGAGATTGAACGTCATGCCGTGGAACGGATGATTTGGGGCAGTTCGCGCTCTGCCGACGATCTGGCGCCTGCCATTATCAGGGCGGCCCGACGGGGCGATCTCTACTTCTTTCCGCCAGGAGAAGATCGAAGCATCTGGAGACTTAAACGGCTAATGCCCGTCAGGACTTTGAGGCTCGTACGCCTTAAGTTTCGTAGCGTGCTCAGCCAGTCGCAGGGATGAATTTCGCAAGGTAGCAGGGCCATGGAGGGAAATGGCTCGGTCCCTTCACGGAGGGATTGGGACGTTTTTTCACACCCCCCCAGCGGAACCAACCACTGTTCATGCGCTGGCCCGAGCTCATAGTGGAACGTTGGAAGTCCCGCGTCTACTCTTTGACATCGGAAGGCCTAAGTGGAAAGCCAGCGAGGAGGAATCACCTATGCGCCGAAGCCAGGCGGAAACATTGGGAGTCAAGCCCGAAGAGCAAACCCAGGAGTTGCAGCCAGCAACCGAATCAACGGGCAAATACAATTTGGCGATCGCTTACCTCCGTGCCTTCATCGTTGTCGTGGTGCTGGCACACCATTCCGTCCTCGCTTATCTTCCCTTAGTCCCACCCCCTGCAACCTCCTTGGGAGCACAACCCCGTTCGTGGAGAGCGTTTCCGGTTGTTGACAGTCAGCGGTGGATGGGGTTCAGCTTATTCGTGGGGTTCAACGACACCTTCTTCATGGCGCTGTTCTTTTTCCTCTCAGGGCTGTTCGTATGGAAAAGCTTGGTGCGTAAAGGCAGCGGGACCTTCCTACGGGATCGTTTCCTCAGGCTCGGTCTTCCCTTCGTCGTGGTTGCGGCACTGGTAGCACCGCTTGCCTACTATCCGGCATATCTTCAGACGGGCGCCAATCCGAGCTTGGCCGCCTTTGGGCGGGAATGGCTCGGACTTGGCGAATGGCCGACTGGTCCGGCATGGTTTGTTTGGGTTCTGTTGGCATTTGATTGCTTGGCCGTAGCGTGCTTCCGGCTAATGCCCCGCTCAATCAAGGCACCGGCGCTGCCTTGGCGGGGAGACCTTCCCGGCCCGGCCGCCTTCTTTGCTCTGCTAGTGGCAGTTTCCGCCGCCGCCTATGTTCCCTTGCTGCACGTTTTCGGTCCCCTCGCCTGGGCCAGCCTGGGACCATTCGTCTTCCAGACGAGCCGACCGCTCCACTACGCAGTCTACTTCGCCGCCGGTACCGTTGTGGGCGCCTACGGCATCGAGCGAGGCTTATTGGCGCCGGGCGGCAAGTTGGCGCGGCGGTGGCCCGCCTGGATCCTTGCGGCGCTGGCCGCCTACTGGTTTGTCGTCGTCGCCGCAATCCTGGTCATGACGTCCCGCATCTCGCTGCCCATGTGGGAAACGCTTGGAGGCTTCGCCTTCGTGCTGTCCTGCGCCGCGTCGGGATTCGCCTTCCTCTCTATCTTCCTGCGGTTCGTGAGGGCGCGTGGGAGGGTGTTCGATAGCCTTACGCGCAACGCCTATGGAATGTACCTGATCCACATCGCCTTCGTGGCTTGGCTCCAATACGCTCTGCTGAGGGCGCAAATGTCCCCTATCGCAAAGGGATCAATCGTGTTCCTCTGCACGCTAGCGCTCAGTTGGGGGGCGGTCGCCGCCCTGCGGCGGATTCCCGCAGTGGCGCGAGTGATTTAGCGGGATGCCATTAGTTCCCCCCACCTCGTGGTGGCTTATTTTGGTTTTGTAGTGCCGGGCTTCAGCCCGGCACAGCCCCAAAATCCCGACCTGAATCCCGACGTTACACCAAAATGAGACAATACCCCCCACCTTGACTATTTGACAGTTTCGCGCGATACTCATTTCCGCCCAGTACGCAAGCTGGGCATAACTGTTTCGCTTCAATGCGTTAAATAGAAGTCGATTGAATTCAGTCGGGGGTTAGAGCATGACTGTGGGCCGTGCTTTTTCAGCCCCGCGTGTGGGGATTTCTCAAGAGCTACCCGGCCCGGAGCCGCTGGTGGCAGTCAAATTTCGAGCGGTAGGCGACGGACCGAACCGGGGTGTGACGCCCCAATTCCAACTCGGGGCAGTCCCGAAATGCGGCCGGTAAGGACAGAATACCTCACATTTAACTCCCGAATTTGAGTTTAGCAGTACTACAAATCGAGCTGGTCGTCCACTAGACGTAACCACGGTCAGCAAGGAGAAATCACCTATGAGTGGAAGCCAGGCGGAAACATCTGGACCCGTAGCCGGACAACATGCCGTGGCGGTCCAGCCAGCAAACGGAGCAAGCGTCAAATACAACTTCGGGGTCGCCTACCTCCGCACCTTCGTCGTTGTGCTTGTGGTGGCAGTCCACTCCTTCATCGCTTATCTCCCTCTCATCCCACACCCTCTAGCCTCTTTGAGGGCAATGCCACGTGCATGGATGTTGTTTCCGGTAGTTGATAGCCAGCGCTGGGTGGGGTCCAGCCTGCTCGTGGGGTTCGGCGACACCTGCTTCATGGGGCTGTTCTTTTTCCTCTCAGGGCTGTTCGTCTGGAACAGCCTGGTGCGCAAAGGCAGCGGGGCCTACCTGCGGGACCGCTTCCTCAGACTTGGCCTGCCCTTCGTCGCCGCGGCGGCACTGGTAGCACCGCTCGCCTACTACCCGGCATATCTTCAGACGGGCGCCAATCCGAGCCTGGCCGCCTTTGGAAAGGAATGGCTCTCGCTCGGCGAATGGTGGGTTGGTCCGGCGTGGTTTGTTTGGGTCCTGCTGGCATTTGACTGCGTGGCCGTATTGTGCCTCCGGCTAATTCCCCGCTCAATCGAGGCTCCGACGCTAGTTTGGCGAGGAGAACTTCCCAGCCCCGCCGCCTCCTTTGCTCTGCTGATCGCCGTTTCCGCAGCCGCCTATCTTCCCTTGCTACGCATTTTTGGCCCCATCGCCTGGGCCAGTCTGGGCCCCTTCTTCTTCCAGACGAGCCGGCTGCTTCACTACGCGGTCTACTTCACCGCCGGTATCTTTTCAGGCGCCTACGGCATCAAGCGAGGCTTGTTGGCGCCGGACGGTAAGTTGGCGCGGCGTTGGCGCGCCTGGACTCTTGCGGCGTTGGTCGCCTACTCGTTTGTGGTATTCGTTGCAATCCTGGCCGCGACGTCCCGCATTTCGCTGCGCACCTGGGAAACGCTTGGAGGCTTCGCCTTCGTGCTGTCCTGTGCCGCGTCCGGATTCGCCTTCCTTTCGATCTTCCTGCGGTTCGTGAGGGCGCGTGGAAGGGTATTCGATAGCCTTACGCGCAACGTCTACGGAATTTACCTGATCCACATTGTCTTTGTGACTTGGCTCCAATACGGTCTGCTGAGGGCCCAAATGCCCCCTATCGCAAAGGGATCAATCGTATTCCTCATTGCGCTGACGCTCAGTTGGGGAGCGGTCGCCGCCCTGCGGCGGCTTCCCGCAGTGGCGCGAGTGATCTAGGCAGGTCAATTTGTTGCCCGGCGCAGCACTCAAGGATCTTCAGCTTGGCAGGACTACTACGGCGATCACACGGTTTTTGTCAATCCAGGTGGCGGCAGTTATCTTGATTCCCGCAGGCTTGTATTCCATCTCCACCGCGCCGGTCTTCTCTTGCACCGCAACGATGCGAAACTGCGGCAATGCTGCGAAACCGAGTTGGAACGCCTTTACCGCCGCCTCCTTGGCGCACCAACCTCGGTGAATCCACGCCTCGCGGGAACTCTGAGGAAGCGAGGAGAGTTCATCGTCCCCAAAGGAGAATCCAGAGAAATCCCGCCCGCGTTCCTTCAGCGCAGCAAGGTCTACGCCCACCCCCTGCGCTTGGCACACAATCGCTATGGCCTCGTCGTCAAGGTGAGCAATCGAGATGGCGAGGGAAGGCAAACCAGGAATCAGCAGCCGCGGGGCGCCATCGGCCTGATTGGCGATTTCCACTTCCAGGGGATGCAGAAGCATGCCCTTATGCTGGCGCAACCAGTCGCGGACCGCATCCTTCGCGGCAATGCGACCCAATAACCAATTCAGGGCCGGTCTCTGCTTATACACTGCCCACTCATCCGCCCGCAGGTAAAGTCGCGCCATCCATTCGGGCTTAATATCCCCGAGATAGTCACTGCTGACCCGGTAGCAGGTGATCTCCGGTTGGTTAACCGGCCACGGGCGAGCAAGATAACCCTCTCTCGGTCGATGATTCGCCTCCATCAGCGTCTTGGGCGTAAGCACGCGCCAACCCTGCAAGCTCTCAACCCGCATCCACAAATGGCCTGCCTCGTCGTAAGCCTCATAATCCGACTCGTTCCGGCGCGCGTCTAATCTTCGATATTGGAGCGAGGCGCGTATGGGTGAACCCGGAGCCGGAGTCGGGCCGTACAGCGAGATGCGCTTCAGCCCGACCGGCATCGTATACCAACCATCGAGCCAAGCCCGATAGCCGCCGATCTGCGATAAAGCGTCCAGAAGCACTGGCTCGAAAACCAAACTAGTTTCCCGGCCGGCGGCGAGGTACTCCCCAGGATCACCGGCCACAAGCTCCGCTCCGACGTCGCGGTCCGACATAGCGCGGAAGGAGCGGATCAGGTGGAACATCGGGCCATGAAAAAATGGGCCTTTGCCGTAAAACTCGGCAGCGGTGTGCGGGCAATCCCGGTCATACACTTGTTCCAGGGGGGGCGGAGGCGGAGGCAGGGCCACGCTCAGCGTGGCACGGCCACGAAAAGCCGGCGCGTTGTCGCCTTCGGTATATAGTTCGGCCTCGACTTCATTGTCATCGACACGCCTGGCGCGGATCGTTACTTCCAAGGTGCTCTTGCTCTCCAGGCAGATCCAGCGCTTGGCCTCCAAATCATGACAGGCGATCACCCTGAGTCCTGGGAGCAGAGCTTCCGCCACTTCGCTGAGGATCTCCAATTCAAAAGTAAGCGGTAGCGTGGGCAACCGCTCCTCCACAGGCTTGAGGCCCTCCGGGATATTCAGGAACGCATGGTGGGAGAGAAACAAGTGCCGCGAGAGATCCAGGAGCAAGCGAGACTCCAGTTCCAGTCCTGGGACAAGCCGCTGAATCTCGCCTACGAAGGGCCGATCTCGCCGCAGCGGAGTTGGCTTGGCGGATGCGGTTTCAGCGCTCGAGGCCACGCGAGGCTTCTGCGCAGAGGAGAACAACGCGGCAGCCTTCGTTTGCGTCTCGAGAAATTGCATAAGCAAATCGTTCTCCGTCGCTTCCCAAGACCGCTGCACGTCCAAGAAGCGCCCCATCAACGCTAAACTTTGTTCTGCAATACTTTTCCCATTCGATTGAGACGGAGCGCCGCCCTTTAGAGTCTGCCCTGATCCCGCAGTCGCGGGAGAAGGGGCGACACCTGCCGGTTCCGCGGCCGCGGGACCTGGCGCTACGTCCGTTGCCACCTGAGGATGAACGCCAGACACGGCATAGAGTGGTGCCGCGCCGCCCCTCAGAACCTGCCCTGACCGCAGCGCAGGGGCGACGAGTGCCGGTCCCGCGCCTGCGGGACCCGGCGCTACTTCCGTTGCCGCCTGAGACTGAGGCATCAAGCACTGGGCCCGAATCCACTCCGAACTCTTGGCTGAAAGACGCAGGCGTGGCGGCGCGAGGGAGAGTTTACGGGTCCCGGGGCTCGTCGAAACCGTGGCTTTCTCCAAGGCGACGGGCCGGCAACGGCGATAGTGATAGAGGGCCGACAATTGGAACGGTACACCCAGCGTCGCCAAGTGCCCGAGCAGATGATGCAACTGCTCGAGACCACCTCGATGCGGAAGATCCGTGGAAAGCGCCACATAATCCGAGCCAGTGAGGGTGTTTTCTACAGTCGAGATCATCTTCCCCCCGGCTCCCATTTGCACGAAGATACGAACCCCGTCGGTGTAAAGCCGGGCGATGGTATCCCGGAACCGAACCCGCTCCGTAATGCTCGAGAGAATCATGTCTCGAATCGCTTCGACCGATTCCGGATAGGGCGTCGCACTCGTTCCGGAGTAGACTGGGCACTTGCCGGGACTGAGCCGAATGGTCTTCACAATGGCGCGCATTTGGGCTTCAAAAGGAACACCCATCTCGGTGTGAACGGTTAAAAAGGGCCGCACCAATGGAAGGATGGGGAGAGCTTGCGCCCATATTCCCGCCTGCTGGAACTTCTGCAGAGCCGTACGCACTGCTGCCCTATCACCACCAATGAAAATTTGCGAAGGGGCGATATCCATGGTGACCGAAAGGTCGCCGGGTATGTGGTGCATGATAGCCTCCGCCTGCTCAGCGGAGGTGGCTACCATCGCCCATAGCGCGTCCACCTTCTCGCTGGATTGGGTGGACTCTTTCATCGCGTCGCGCAGTTGCCGATAAGTGTCCGAATAGAAACGGTCGCGATCTATCACTTCCGAAGCAAAAAGTGAGGATAGCTCGCCCAAGGAAAAACCGGCCACCGCGTCAGGCTTAAATCCGAATAACTGGAGCAAGTCCCAACTGGCCAAATTTGCCATCGACATGCCCGTGGGAGATCGTTCAGACCACGCCAACTGCCGCTCGATCTCCGCCAGCGACTCGCCGTCCAACAACGGAGGCGGGAACAACTGGTAGCTCATCGGAGGACCGGGCGTCTCGTCCTCGGTAAGGCCATCCAGGGCATCCAGATTTTTTCGGATCTCAGGAAAGTGCAGATACAACTCAGCCAATCTCGCCGCGTATCCACCGGCTAGTCCGGGGAAGCCGATGCCCGGAAAGAGAAAAGCGAGCTTCCCCCCATTTCGTGCTGAACCGTAATAAATGCCGGAGGGATCTTGCCACCACTTACCCTTTTCTGCGGCAATCCTGGCCGGAGCGCGCTCCAGCTTCTCCCGCAGGTCGGCAATACTCTTGGCCACAATCGCCATGCGCACGGGATGTGCATCCGAGAGGTGAGCCATCTCGGTGAAGCAGATATCCCCCAGGTCCTCATCGCGGAGAGTTGTCGAGCGCTGAGACCAGACCTGTAGACGGGCCACGAGCTGAGCGGGAGATTCCGCGCTCACCAGGAAGAGCTCAGAACTTTGCGGGGTGAGCGACTCCCACGCGCCCTGGTCCGCAACTTCTTCCAGGATGACATGCGCATTGATGCCGCCGAAACCAAAGGCATTGACACCGGCGATACGAGGATTTCCCGGGGGAGGCACCCAGGGGCGGGCGGCGGTGTTCACACAGAACCGGCTGCCTGCCAATTTCGGGTTAACACGTTCGACATTGAGAGTCGGCGGCAGCAGCCGGTGGTAGACGGCCAAAGCGGTTTTGATTAACCCGGCCATGCCGGCGGCGGGCATGGCGTGGCCAATCATGGATTTCACCGATCCCAAGGCGGCGCTGGGGCCATCCCTTCCCAGAATCGCATGCAGGGTGTCAATCTCCGTGCTATCACCCACCACGGTGGCCGTGCCGTGACCCTCGACGAGGGTGACCCTTTGCGGATCGATCCCCGCCTCCTCATAGGCCCGCCGGAGAGCCAGGACTTGACCTTCGAGGCGGGGAGTCATCACAGCCGTGCCACGCCCATCGCTGGCCACGCCCACGGCGCGAATCGAGGCGTAAATGCGGTCCCCGTCCTGTAGGGCATCGGAGAGCCTCTTCAACACCACGACGCCGATCCCCTCGCCCATGAGCAATCCGTCCGCATTTTCAGCAAAGGGGCGGCAAACACCGGAACGGGACATTGCGCCAATAGTTTGGAAGGCCAACCAAAAGCCGGGCTTTTGGCAAATATGCACTCCGGCCGCGATGCCGAGGTCGCAGCGCCTCTCGCGCAGACCCCTTACGACGTTGTCCACGGCAACGAGAGAAGAGGCGCAGGCAGCATCAAGTGTGTAGTTCCGCCCCATAACATTGAAGCGGTTTGCCGCTCGGCCTGCGACCAAGCTGGGCATCGCACAGGCCACCACTTCTGGGGTCACCGGCGGCAAGGCTGCCACCAGCCGTTTTCGAATCTCCTCCCGGGCTCCATTCGAGGCGCCCGGGAAAATCGGGGCCAGCAATTCCGTGATCTGCTCAATTAAATCCATACGCAGATATAGATGCTCAGCGCCATTGCCGATAAAACTACCACGGCCGATGACCAGCTCGGTTCGCTCCGGCGATACCACCTGAATTCCGTGCCGGCCAGAGGAGTTCTTCAGGTCGCGGAGCGCACGCTCGATAACCGAAAGGACCAGGAACTGCTCGGCGTCCCCCTCTTCAACTTCAGCCGGCATGATGCCGAACGGGAGAGGATCGAACTCCACAGATTCATCGATGAAGCCGCCGGGCACCGGCAGCAAGTCGTGAATTTCAAGCTGGCGCCAACGGCTCAGTGGGATGGGGGTCAGGCAGTTTGTGCCACGCACTGCGTTTCTCCAGAAAGCCGCGAGGTTCGGCGAACCCGGAAAAATGCAGTCCATCCCCACAATGGCGACGGGCTCACACGAATTCTGTTCCGAGCGTTCCTGCTCAGGTGAAGGCATAATGTGATGTCTCTCGGTTATTGGAGTATTGGCTTGTCCCCAGGTATGAAATGATAGGCCTCAGGCTCGCCCTTTGACCCGAAGAGCAATTCGTTGATAAAACTCCGCACGCCAATCTCGACCGAGTGGTAGACAACCCCGCGTTCTTTAAGCAGCTCGGGAGGATAACGGCTGGCAATCCCGACCTCTGCCCACGGGCCCCACCCGATCGCCACCACACGTGCTTCCCACTCTCGATCCAGTTTTCTGGCGAGCCTGTTTAAGACCTCATTCGCCGAGGAATAGTCTGTTCCTCCGGCGTAACCGTGTCGCGCCGCCAAGGATGAGAGAAAGAACAGGAAGCGCAGCGATTCCGGGCGCAAAGCGCGGGCCAGGACAAGCGCGGAACCCACCTTGGTGTCGAAAACCCGGCGAAATGATTCCGGGGACTTCGCATCAAACATGTGATCCTCAACGATTCCCGCGCCGTGGATAACCCCATCGATTCGTCCGTGGCGGTCGTAGACGGATTGAATCAGGGCCTCGAAGGCGGCTGAATCCCTGATATCCAACGAATGGTACTCGCAGCGCGCCCCAAGAGAAGTCAGTTGATCCAAGTTCGCTCGCACTTCACGCCCTCGCAGGATCAATTGGTACTCCCCTTCGACGGCGCCGGGGGTCACTAATTGACTGCGGCTCTTTCTCCGCTCCACAATAGCCTTCTTCAATTCGGCAGCGCCTTCCAGACCGAGCGTTTCAGGACCTTCGGGCTCAGGAACTGCAGTCCTTCCGGCTAAGATTAAGGTTGGGTGGAAGCGTGCAGCCAACTCTCTACAGATAGCCGCAGTAATTCCGCGCGCTCCACCGGTAACCAGGACGATGGAGGCTCTGGTCGAGGGGAGGCAAGACCGGGCGCTGTTTGTCGAGCTCGGATTCGTAAGTCTCCAGCACGAAACGGTGACCGGAGGTGTAGCCAACTTCCACCTTGGGATCGGCGCTGGACAACTCGGCCAGAATGTGCGCCAGAACTTCGTCACCGTCTCTTGGGTCCAGATCAACACACTTCATCGAGACCTCTGGCCATTCGTGGGACAAGCACTTCAGAAAAGTCGGTATGGCGGCCGCGCCGGGGCGAAATTCCCCCCCTACGTTGTCGATGCCGAACTTCCCTCCTGCGCCCGTAATCGCAAACAAACTACCCTTCTTTTCTCGCAGATCGTGTCCAAAGGTTGTGGCGAGCGTTAACAGACTCTCCAGCTCCAGGTTCCCGGGGGCATTGGAATTGGAATCCAAGGGTAGGAAGTGACACAGGGTCGTTACCTTCCCATATTGCTCGGTGACCCATTCGCGAAGCTGGCGGACGGCGGCTCGGCTCGTGAGATCGGCCTCGTAAATCCCTGGAGCGACAACGCGGCTCTCGAGGCTGTGCCGTACAACCGCGACCTTCACCCCGACCTCCGATAGGCCGGCAACCTCGGCGCGGGCGCGCCCCGAATGGTCCTCAGTCAGAAGCACCACTTCATCCGCGCGCGGCTTACGGACTGCGCCATTCAGCGGTTCTGCGACAGCTCGCACCAGGAACCTCTGAAGTTCTCGTTCCTCAGGGGCGGAGTGAGTCTGTTCCGCATCAACCGTCGCTGGGGCCGGCTGGCTAGCTTCCTTCCCTGCCGTTTGCTCCCCTAGCCAAGCGAGGACCTCCCTTAGAGTGCGCAACTTGGAAATAGCCAGGAAATACTCTTCCCTTTCCTGGTCACTCTGCCCTAGACCAAGGTTTTCCAGTAGCGCTCCGAAGATTTCGGCGCGCTTGATCGAATCGATTCCCAAGTCCGCCTCGAGGTTTTGATCGAGTTCAAGCATTTCCGGCGGATACCCGGTCCTCTTGCTAATCAGCGCCAAGAGGGTCTCATGCAAAGACACGCCCGGACTAGTTGCGGCTGGTTCCGGTTGCGGTTGAGGCGGCGCAGGCGCAACTTGTGGTTCTGGTGGGGCTTCAGCGACGGAAGCGAACAAAGCCTCTGGCGACAGCGTCTCCGTCAGAACCCCGGGTATTTCTTGCAGCGGGGAAACAGGAGCAACTTGAGGCGGAGCGGTGAACGCTGGTGCTGTCGATGTACCGGAAAAATGGTGATCGTTACCGTTGCCAAGAAAGGCCTCCACCATCGCCCGCTGCGTGTCCAGGAACCGGCTCATCACTTCCTGTCGCTGCCGGTTCGATTCTAGTTGATATTCGAGGAACTGTTGCATGGTGGTCTGGAAAGCTGCGACCACCGGTTCGAAATGGCCGTTACCTGCCGACCCATTTCCAGAAACGTTCAGAACTGCCGTGGGCGCCGGGGCTGCTGGAACTTCTCTGACCGCCGCAAGTGGAGCGGGGGATTGCGCCGGTTGCACCAGCCGCGGAGGCGCCTGCGGAGAGGGCCCACTCGAGCCCGAAGCAAATGCATTAACGGTCGGTTGGGAACCCGGAGTTGTCGTCGAAGAAGGCGCCCTAACCATAGGTTGAACCGCTGGCTTGGGCAAAGGCATGCTTCCTCCTGTGGTGGCCGCGGCAATTGCTTTCGCCGGGGCCTGGGCCTGGGTCTTCTGAACCAAGGGTCTCGCGCTCCCCCCAGTAATAATCCACTCCGTTGCCTTGGGGGGATCCTCTCCTTTTAACAGCTCTGCTAATTCTGGTATCGCGCGGTCGCAGGCGGGGAAGAGTTTCTCCAGCCGCACCGCCCTTCCCGCCGCGTAGAACCAGCCAATGACTTTCAGGTAGTCAGCCAACCCGCTCTCCGACCCCTTCTTATTGGTGGTCAGGATTTCGGCAGGCCGGCTGCCCAGGATCCTATGCACGAGTCCACTGAGGACGTTGCCGGGCCCGACCTCCACAAAAATCCGGACACCGGCCGCATAAATGGCCTCAATCTCTTCTTGGAATCTCAGCGGCTGCGTTAACTGCCTCACCAGAATTGCGCGCATGGTTTCGGGTTCTGTGGCAAAGGGAGCCGCTTCGAGATTGGAGTACACAGGCCAGCGAGGCATTTGCAGCTCGGTCTTAGCCAGGGCCTCCGCAAAGCGCCCGGCCGCAGCCTGCGCCTCGGGAATGTGGAAACCCGCGCTCATCGCCAGCTTTTGATACCTGATCTTCGCGGCATCCAAACTGGAAAGGAAGCCCTCCATAGGGATGCGCTCTCCCCCCAGGATGGTCTGGTCGGGCGCGTTTGCGCCGGCAACGGCGACACCCGTATGAGCACGCAACATATTCGAGACCGTGGCGACGTTAGCCTGGACGGCCACCATTTGGACCGACTCTGTTCCCTGCGTTTCCTGTACGGCTCGTCCTCTCTGCTCGGAAATACGCATTAGCTCCGAGAAAGAGAAAGCGCCTGCCGAACAAAGGGCTACATACTCGCCATAGCTGTGTCCGGCTACCACATCCGGCTCGATGCCAGCCTCTTTCAGCAGTGAAAACAGGGCATAGCCGGCAGCGCCCAGAGCAGGTTGCGCAAACCAGGTTTGGTTGAGGGAGCGGCTCTGCTCGGTTGCCTCAATGGGCGAATAAGCTGAAGGAGGGAAGATGACCTCGGACAGGCGCTTCGGTAGCGCGTCCTTCAGAACGGCATCCGCCGCCTCAAACACTTCGCGCACCAGGGGGAAGCAGAGTGCGAGCTCCTCCAGCATGTTGAGGTGCTGCGAGCCTTGGCCGGGGAAAAGAAAAGCCACCTGCCCCGATGTGGCCGCCTCGCCAAACACAATCGGTTCCACGGGAGAGAACGGCTCGTTGCGTGTCAACTTGCCTGCCGCCACAGAAAGTTGCGAACGGAGACTTGGCACGTCTTTCGCAACCATCGCCAGCCGGAAATCGCCGCGGTGTTTTGCGACCTCCCTGCTGAGAGCCTCGGCGAGTTCAACCAAGCGAACCTGGCTAACCTCCGCAAGACGGCCCTCCAACGCTGTCAACTGACTGGAGAGCTCGCCCCGTGAAGCAGCGCGAAACACGAACAACTCCGCCGGACGGACTTGGAGGGCGGTGGAGTCCTTTCCATATTCCTCCAAGACGGTATGGAAATTCGTTCCACCAAAACCGAAAGCGCTGACGGCGCCCCGGCGTGGGCTGGTCCCAGCATGAAACCAAGGTCTGGCACGGGTATTCAGATACAGAGGAATGGAACGGTCGCGCAGGGCCGGGGCGACGTCTTCAACCAGAGTGGGTGGCAGCACGCGATTGTGCAGCGCCAATGCCACCTTGATCAGACCCGCCAGCCCTGCCGTCCCCTTGGTATGTCCGATCTGCGATTTGACGGAGCCCAGAGCACAACTTTGTGGTCGAGCTCCCTCGGACTGCAATATTGTACGGAGCGTTTCTGTCTCCGTACGATCGCCGACCACGGTCCCAGTCCCGTGGGCTTCCACCAATTCGACAGACGACGGAGAGAATTCCAGCGGCGCGTAGGCGCGCACCACGGCGCGAGTCTGACCCCGCACGGCCGGAGCCGTCAGACTTTTGTCCCGGCCGTCACTCGATGAGCCTATCGAACGTATGACCGAATAAATCCGATCACCATCTCGCTCGGCGTCGGAAAGACGCTTCAGAACAAGCATCGCGACGCCTTCGCTGGTCGCAATTCCGTCTGCGGTGGCGTCGAAGGGGCGGCAGCGCCCGCGTGGCGAAAGCGCCCCGGTCTTGCTGAATAGGAGATAAGCGAATGCGGTCTGCGCTGCCTCGGCAGCTCCCACTAAAGCCACGTCGCTGGTTCCGTGCCGCAGTTCCTGAATGCCCGATTGCAGCGCCGCCAGGGAAGTGGCGCAGGCAGCGTCAACGGTGAAGTTCGGACCTCCCAAGTCGAAGCGGTTGGCCAGGCGTCCGGCGGCGACGTTGCCCAGGATGCCCGGAAAACTATCCTCAGTTAATTCCGGCAACGTCCGGCGAAAATGGTCCATTAACTGTTCGCGCAGGGCAGGGTCGAGGCCCGGCATACGGTTCAGTTCGAATTCGGCCAAACAGCGGGTGATATAGAGCTGTCCCAGGTCCAAGATGCCACCTGGAAAACCTAGAATTACGGCCGTGTTTTCCCGCGCAAACGGCCTCCTGTCGTAGCCGGCGTCGGCCAAGGCTTTGCGGGTGACTTCCATCAAAATGAGGTGCACAGGCTCGATGGCCGAAAGACTGGCGGGGGGAATGCCATAGGTCATTGGATTGAGTCGAATCGGGGCCATGAAGCCGCCCCACTTCGACACCGTCCGATCCGGAACCTTCGGGTCGGCGTCATAGAACAGGCCGCTGCGCCAGCGATCGCTCGGCACTTCCTCGATGGCATCGTGTCGACGGAGAATGTTCGACCAATATTGCACGAGGTCGGCCGCTGCCGGGAGATGGCAAGCCATACCGACAATCGCGATGGGCTCGGGCACTTCGCGGTCGCGTCGCCGTGGCAGCCCAGCATGTTCCTTCTCCCCGGCCGAAGCGAAATCCGCAAGCCGTGCGACGGCGCCACGGCAAACCTGTTGATGCAATTCCTCGATCGAGCAGAGCCCCTCGCGAAGAGCAGCGATCTGCCCCATCATATACATTCCATCGGCTTTCTGGCGTTCGCTTGAAACCTCCTCCAACCGAGCCGGCGATGGAGAACCATTATCCGAAGCGGACCGGGCCACTCCCTTCGTCGCAATGCGAAGCCGGCCTACATTGATTTCCTCCAAGCGGCTGCGGATTTCTTCCGGCGACAGACCCTGTCCGCGCAACTCCCGTTGCAAAACCTTGAATTGCTCAGTGTAGCCCGAGGGCGCGCAACGGATCGCGTGACCGCCCCCCATCTCGAGAAGAACCGTATCCCCACACCGCACCGCCTCGTCCTGGAACAAGGGCACAATCGCGCCGGTTTCTACCGCCTCGCGGGTGAACAAATAGCCGGTACCCAGCAACACGCCAATTCGGATTCCGACCGACGATGCCGGGGCTGCCAAGGCGGAAACCATGGCGGCCGAGCGGCCATCGTGAATCCCTCCGGCGAAGACAATGTCGATCGCCTCTTTGTTGCCGCTCTTGCGCTGAAATTCCAGCAGGGTTTCGATTACGGATTCCCACAGGACAAAACTGGAAAGTGGCCCCACATGCCCGCCGCACTCCCGGCCCTCGAATATGAATCGGCGCCCGCCTTGGCGAAGGAACATCTCGAGTAGTTGCGGGGACGGAGTGTGGATGTAGGTGCGGATACCGACGGCATCGAGGGAACTCGCTTGCTCCGGGCGCCCGCCCGCCAGAATGGCAAATCGAGGCCGAACCTTGAGCACAGCCTTTAACTGCTCAGCGCGCAGTTCCTGAGGCACAAAGGCAAGAATGCCAACCCCCCAAGGCCGTTTCCCCATGCGCGCGGCAGTTTGTTGCAGCAAGCGCTCACATTCCGCCTCACGCAGAAGAGCCAAAGCCAGAAACGGCATCCCGCCACCTTGGGAAACCGCATCCGCAAACCCGGGCACATCACTCACCCGGGTCATGGGGCCTTGGAATACGGGATACCGGATACCATGAGCCTGTGCAAAGGTCGAGTTCTCCGCAATGGGAGGCGCCGACGTGGCAATCCTCAAATTGTCTGCCATCTGGCTGCGGTAAGCTCTCAGGATTCCGGCCACGTTTCTATGCTCGCGCGCCAACCGGCCCGCAAATGCAACGCCTTGACCTATGGGAAGAATCTCAGGGCCGTCGCTGTGCTCGAGAATTTCATCCAGCCGCGCCACAAAAGCACCCAGCTCCGCCCCGCTTATCTCGAGCTGCTGCAACTCACGGATCAAACTGATGCCTTCCTGTCGGTGGACGCGATAACGGCGGCCCAGCAACTCTCCCAGGCAGATGGTTTCAGTACCATCCATCGCCGCAATCCGGGAACGAAGCGGCTCTGGAATAGAACACTCTTCAGCCAGAGCGAGCTCGTCCTGAAGCACAATGCCAGCCACTCCGGCTACTCGGCACGCGGCGGCGCCGTGAGGTCCAATTCCTCCGTAGGCCCACACGGGAACGTCCACACTCGAGCACAGACGCTGGAGCATTACGAAGCTTGTTTCGCTGCCCACCCTGCCGGCAGCCTCATTTCCCTTGGCGACGAGCCCATCCACCCCCGCCTTCACCGCCTCCAGGGCTTCCTCCTGCGAAATGACCTCGCGAAAGACGCGATTACCGAACCGGCGTAAGCCTTCGATCGAGGCCGCAAGACCGGCGACTCCAACCCCATCAGATTCCCCGGAAAGAATAATCAAATCGACAGGTGTTCCAAGGCTCTCCAAAACGGACGCTACACGCTCCCCCAAGCGTAGGTTCGTCCTGATACCGATATAGCCTCCAACACAACCGGAAAGGTCGAGCAAAGCATTTCGTAAGGCCGATGCATTTTGAACGCTGCAGTTATCCACAACCGGCAAAGCCCGGGCTTTACCGGCGGCAACCAACACTGTCGCCTCCTCCGCGCGAGGCGGGGACAATACTGCAAACTCAAAGTCCGCCATGCTATCCTCCCTGGTCTGCTTCCCATGTGCAACCACGGGATTTAGCTTCAAGAGCTACATTAGGATGACAACTACCTGTCGAACGCCCTCAGAATACTACCACATCTAATACGCCTACCACAAGTGCATATCGGACTGTTTTTTTTGCAACTTTAAGAATATAAGGCCATAATGGCCCTTTGGGTGCAGTACCCGCCGTGCCTCACCACGTCCGCCATCGTGTCTGGCAACGGGGCGCATACGACCTGAGCATTTGGAGCAAGAACAAGCGTCTCGAAAAACTCAATTACATGCATAATAATCGGGTAAAACGAAGACTGGGCACCCGGCCGGGTGGCTGGTCGCGATCCAGTTGGAGGTCTTGTTACATGGAGGGCAGGTCCGTTCTGGCGATGGATGGGATGCCGCGAGCGCAGGCGGGCTACCAAGCTGAAGACTTACAGCACAGGCCCGCGCTGCTTGTTTCCCTGCTAAGCGCCAGACCGGACATTCCTGCTTCAAAGAGAACAGGACATTTCTATTTTGCGTTCACAGCAAAAATGGCAGCCAAGGCCTGGCGGATACGCCTGCCAGGCCTCCGCGCCATCCTGCCGGCCTATGGGGTGTGGACCCGGTAATTCGCATGGTAAGCGCGAAGATACACTCCATAGAGCGAAACGCCGACCGACTCAACCGTGTGGGTTCCAGGTGCCAGCGGGAAGCTCTGAGTGAAGGTGAATGTTCCATAGATATAGTCAGTAGCCGTCTCGCCTACGTTCCAGAGAGGGGAAAGGGACCCGTCCAACATAGCGTTGAGGCCCACTACGTTGGCGGTGTAGTCCAATCCGCCCAATTGGGTGGATTGCTCGACCTCAAGCGTGCATGGATTCGCCAAGCTGGCAATTAATATCTGTGGAGTTTGCTAACCCTTTTTCCTTTGTGCCTGACTCTGCCCACTTTTGGCAATGTCGGTTTGGAACGCCGTGTGTTTTCATAGAGATAACGGCTTCGTTTTCGGATTTTCGGGGATTTTGAGTGGAGAGTATAGTATATTACCTCAATATATATTAACTACTGCATTATTCATCTGTCCTAATTACTTCGCTCCTACAGGCTCTCCTTTAGCCCGCCGCCAAGCCATCAATTGTTTCAGTTTCCTCTCAAACTGGCGTTCGAGAGCAGGTTTGCTTCCATCGCGGGATTAACCCACAGCGTTTTTTGAGTCCGGTAAAAATTGTAGTGCATGATGTGGAGAGCGGCTTGATATGCGCGATTCTCAACTTTCTTTGAGAGTGCATTCGTCAGTCTGGAAAACATGCGCATTCCCATTCTCATCGTGAGGTTATCGCGCTCCGCGTAGCTTGTAGATACATGGTCGGGGTCAGGCTGACCCATGAATGTCTTGCGCTCGCACCCAACGCACTTCGCCGAGCTGTAGCGCGTTTCTTCCTGCGTGGAGTCGTAACCCTTGTCATGCCAGTTTTGAACCGATCTCCTCGTCCAAAATATCTCGTACAGTAAGAGGCACGATGACCCGGCCAGACCGTCGAAAGAACGCGTCCACTTCCGTCATGGCATCGTGGGAGTAATCAAACGAGACGAAGAAGCCCTTGGTCCGGTCCTCCCTCAGCATCACAGCCTCGAAAGAGTCAATGTCCGGCCTTCCCGCCTTGTCTTTTTGCTTGACCTGAATCGGATACCACGCGTCCATGAAGTCTAACTCTCCGGCCTTTTTCCCACTCTTGGAAGGCATGGAGTGTGCCGGGTAGATTCTTCCATCAATCCCCATGTCTCCCACTTGCACTTTGTTCTTGATGCCACCTAGCGCGATGACGGCCCAATTCTCAAATTCAAACGGAGGGATTTTCCGCAACTGCGATTCTGACCATGGAAGATCGCGGACAACGAAGCCCTTACCCTCAATCAAGCCGCAGTCCTTGGTGAGCCTCTTCGCCATGACGCGGCACGCGGTCGGGGAGATGTCAATTCCGATCCATCGGCGGCCAAGGTTCTGAGCTGATACCAACGCAGTCCCGCACCCGCAGAAGGCATCCAAAACAATTTGATCGGGGTTGCTACTGGCCTTCGTGATCCTGTCCAGAAGCGCAATCGGCTTCTGTGTTGGATAGCCAAGGCGTTCAGCAGCCTGCGAATTAACCGGTGGAATATCGGTCCAAATCGTGTCGATGGGTTTGCCCTCTTGTTCATCCAAATATCGTTTCAGCCGTGGCACTCGACCGGGGCCAGGTTGGATGACTAATCCCTTCTCGTAAGCTGCCTTCATTCTTTCTTGAGTCCAACGCCATACCTTTGTAATTCCGAGAAACTCATATTTCAGATGTGGTCGGTCGCGGTTTGGGTTTGTCAAATCGGTTAGTTGATACCTTCGGCCATTAGCATCGCGCAGAGAGTATTTTCCATCAGTCTTTTCGTCAAGGTTGGAGAGATCATAGGCGATATAGGGTCGGTTAAAGGTCAGGCTTTTGCCTCCGCCATAAAAAAAGATGCTGTCATGGTTTTTTGGAAATCCGCTAAACGCCAAACCCTTGGATGTTGTTCGACGCCAGATTATTTCGCATTGGAAATAACTCTCTCCGAAAACCTGGTCGAGCATCACCTTGACGTAATGGCTCGCGTGCCAGTCGCAATGATAATAAAAGCTCCCGGTCGGCTTGAGCACTCGCGCTAGTTGCACGCATCGGGGCCGCATGAAGTCGATGTATGCCGCTGTCGAGGCATGACGGTCCTCGAATCCTCGTTTCTCTTTGGTCTCGCCCCAAAACACTTCATAGTTCCGGTTGGAGTTGAACGGTGGGTCGATATAAATGAGGTCAATGCAGGCGTCAGGCAGACGGGGCAATTGCTGGAGGCAATCTCCGCAGTAGATAGTCTCGGTCGAGACTCCTGTCGGCTTCTGATTCATTACTGACCGATTCTACGCAGCATTTCTTCGATTGTCCAGTCGCGATCGGTTGGGTGCATATCGGACTGTTTTTTCGCAACTTTAAGAATATAAGGACTTAAAGGCCTTTTTTGGGCGCGGTACCCACTCTCTGTTCTTGCCCCCGCAGATCGGCGTGAAGACCGGCCTTGACGGACATCAATCCAAAGTTCGCGAAGCGCCGAACGCAGGGTCTAAGATGTTTTACTTCAGCGAGATATCGAGCCACCCTCTTCGCCAATCATTTCACGCTTTCGAGAGCCAGGGGAAGAGAAACGTTCCCGGCTGCCCATGGAGCCGTGCCAGGCGCGAAAAATTCCTCTTGTCAGACCACAAGCCGGCGAATGGCGCATCTTTCTGCACTTTTTCAAGTGACAGTGATCAGAACGTCGAAGGAAGATGCAAGCGCAGAGCTTCCCCATGTGGGGCAAACAGCGCCTTCCATACCCGCGTCCCGATGAAGGGCACGGCATACGCCCACGATCATAGACGCCTGCGGCAATAAGGTGCATGTGAGGTATTATCGCATGGGTTACAAATCCGTTGTTGTACCGGATAGAATGCCGTGAGCGCAAGTGGACTACAAGGCTGAAGACTTACAGCACAGGACCGCCCTGCTTGTTTCCCCGCTAACCCGGATTTCTCACCACGTTTGGAGGCTCTTAGGGGGCTGGTGGAAGGGCGGGGCTTCAGCCCCGCCGAAATCGCGACTCCCGCCCTCTGGTCCCGTACCCCGCGCAGTCCCACAGGCGTGGGACTGCGCGGGGCATGGGACAGAGGAATAATTAGGAAGGCCCTTTAACGTCGGGTCCCGCACTGCGGGACCCGCCCTTCCAGACCCGTGGCGAGAAATGCGGGCTAAGCGCCAGACCGGACATCCCTGCTTCAAAGAGAACAGGACATTTCTATATTGCGTTAACACGCAAGAATGGCAGTTAAGGCAAGGCGGATACGCCTGCCAGGCCTCCGCGCCACCCTGCCAGCCTACGGGGTGTAGACCCGGTAATTCATATGATAATCCTCCACAATCAATCCCGCATATGAGACGACGAACGACTGAACCGTATGTGTCCCGGGTGTCAGCGAGATGCTCTGATTGACGTTGCCTACTACCCAGGTACCGTCAGAAGGCAGATAGCCTTGGAAGGGGCCATAGGGCAATGGGGACCCGTCCATAAAAACGCCGATGTACCAGTAATTGCCGGTGTAGTACACCTCGCCGGCTTGGACGCTTTGCTCGATCTCAAGCGTGCAGGGAAGCAGGCATTTGAAGGTGACTAGTCCGTCAACAGTCTGATTTATTCCGGCCGATTCGGAAATCCCCGAATTAAGTACCTGATTCATATAAGTCGCAAGCAGGACATGGGGCACGTTTGGACCTGTCGTTGCAGGCACTACAAGCGCTTTAGGGGCCTTGACCGCGTTGGGTGACATCTGTCCCTGCGCTCGGATGTAGTGGAACGCAGCGAATAGCACGACCGCTGCGGCCAAAGACGGAATTCCAATCCTGAGAAGTCGTTTCATGGGTTCTCCTTTTTGGCAGATGCTTCGAGATCGTCCTTGCGGTCGAGCCTTGCAATCTGCGAAGCGGGAACGCTTTGGCGACCCTTTGCGCGCACCACAGCGCCGCAAAGCAGGCACGCCTGGAACTCTTCGCGTCCTCTTTCTCTATCTCCTTTGTGCTGTCTCAGCAGCAGGTATCTTCAACCTGGAGATACCGCTTTCTGCTCTTGGGAATAAAACCCATAGGGATCATAATAGGTCATTAACGCTGACGTCAATAGAAATCACCCATTCCCGTCAGAAATGTCCCCTGTGTTGTTCCTGATTGTTGCTTATTTCATCTTTGAAGACAGTGCGCCTCAGGTCGAGGGTGGGTTCAAAGGACGCATCGCAAGCGGACCTCATGTCTCTTGGCAGGCGGCAGAGGATAGGCTAGGATAGTAGGTTTATCAATGGCCAATTATGAATTGTGAATTCTGAATTGGATTGTGAGTTGCCTTCTTACTTCTCGCCACCGCCGACTGCCTACTGTTTACTGCCTGCTCTCAAGCCAGCGGTGCAGGCCAAGCGATTAAAACAAGAGCGCCACCTGCTGTGTTTCTCAGAATCGACCAGCAGGTGGCGCCTTGGCTTTTTGAGTGGAGGTTACATGGGAACGCGTTTCATCGAATAGGAGCTGAGCACGCGGACGTAGTTAGCCCGCTGGAAGGCGGCCGGGTCGGCCACGGCGCGTTGGCTCATGCTGCCCTGCATTTGGCGGATGGATTCGTATTCGTGTTCTTCCATCCAGGTAAGCATGTCTTTGTGCAGGGTGGCGAGGTGACCGATGCCGTTGCGAAGCAGGGCAGAGGCTATTGCCACCACGCGCGCGCCAGCCATCATCGCTTTCAGAACATCAGCCGCGGTATGCACCCCGCCGGTGATGGCGAGGTCGGCCTTGACGTGCCCAAAGAGGATGGCGACCCAATTCAAGCGCAGCAGCAGTTCGTGAGAGGTGCTGAGCAGGAGGTTGGGCACCACTTCGAGGTTATCCAGGTCAAAGTCGGGTTGGTAAAAGCGGTTGAATAGAACCAAAGCGTCAGCGCCGGCCTGGTCCAGGCGTTTGGCCATATGGGCGAGCGAGCTGAAGTAGGCGCTGATCTTCACGGCCACCGGAATGTGCAGGCTGGATTTCACCTCGGAGACGAGGTCGCAATACAACTTTTCAACTGCCTCCCCCGTCAGTTCTGTGCTGGTGGGTATGTAGTAGATGTTCAACTCGAGGGCGTCCGCGCCGGCATCCTGAATCTTCCTGGCATATTGGATCCAGCCGCCCATGGACGCGCCGTTGAGGCTGCCGATAATGGGGATTCCGACCGCCGCCTTGGCGCGCCGGACGTGCTCACAGTAGCCGTCCGGACCAAGGTTGTATCCTGTCATGTCAGGGAAATAGGTGAGTGATTCGGCGAAGCTTTCCGTGCCTTGCTGGAGAAACAGGTTGAGTTCGGAGCTTTCGATATTGATCTGTTCCTCGAAGAGCGAGGGCAGCACGATTGCCGCCGCGCCGCTATCCTCCATCCGCCGGAGATTTCTGAGATCTTCGGCGAGTGGAGATGCGGCGACCACCAGGGGATTCTTCAAAACGAGTCCGTGATAGGTAGTGGAAAGGTCAATCATTATTTTGTCTCCTTCGCCGCGCCATTCATCGGCATGGCAGCCATGTTCTGGTAAACTCGCCAGCGGTTCCGAACGTCTTCCTCAGCAAAATGCAACAATAGCTTGGCAGCTTGGGGATCGCTGTGTGTCAACATCGTATAGCGCGTCTCATTATAGACGTATTTCTCAAGCGGCAATGCCGGGGGCTTGGAATCAATCTGGAAGGGGTTCTTCCCCAGCTTGGCCGAGTCCGGATTGTATCGGTAGAGAGGCCAGTAACCCGACAGGACGGCAGCCTTCTGCTGGTCGAGGCCATGAACAAGGTCGTAGCCATGAGCGATACAATGACTGTAAGCGATGATGAGCGAGGGGCCATCATAGGCTTCCGCCTCGAGGAAGGCCTTGAGTGTGTGCATGTCGCTCGAGCCCATAGCGACTGCCGCGACGTAAACGTTGCCATAGCTCATGGCCATCAAGCCCAGGTCTTTCTTGGGTCTTGGTTTTCCGCCCGCCGCGAATTTCGCCACCGCGCCGCGCGGTGTGGCCTTGGACATCTGCCCGCCCGTGTTCGAGTAAACCTCGGTGTCGAGCACCAGGACGTTCACATTGCGGCCCGAAGCCAAGACGTGATCGAGGCCGCCGTAGCCGATGTCATAGGCCCAGCCGTCTCCGCCCACAATCCAAACGCTCTTCCTGACCAGGGCGTCAGCAAGGCTCGAGAGGTCGCAGGCTTCCGGCGTCTTCAAACCGGCGAGTTTGGCGTGCAGCGCCTTCACCCGTTCGCGTTGCTCCCGGATGCCGGATTCGGTCGTCTGGTCGGCCGCCAGCATGGAGCGCACCAGCTCATCTCCGAGGTTTGGGGAGAGCCGCGTCAGCAACTCGCGCGCGTACTCGGTTTGCTTGTCGACTGCCAGCCGCAGCCCCAGGCCGAACTCGGCGTTGTCCTCGAACAAGGAGTTCGTCCACGCCGGGCCACGCCCCTCGTGGTTCTGTGCGTAAGGGGTGGTGGGCAGGTTGCCCCCGTAAATGGACGAGCAACCGGTGGCGTTGGTGATGAGGGCGCGGTCGCCGAAGAGTTGGCTCATCAACTTGATGTAAGGCGTCTCGCCACATCCGGCGCAAGCCCCGGAGAATTCAAACAGCGGTTGCAGCAACTGCACGTCCTTGACCTGCCCCAGGCTGAGCGTGCGCCGGTCAGCTTCCGGAAGGTTGAGGAAGAATTTCCAGTTGTCGCGTTCGGCTTCGCGGAGCGGCGGTTGAGGCGCCATGTTAATGGCCTTGTGCTTGACCTCGCTCTTGCTCTTCACCGGGCAGACTTGAACGCACAGGGTGCAGGCGGTGCAATCTTCCGGCGCCACTTGGAGCGTGTATTTCAATTCCTTGAATTCCTTCCAGCGCGCCGCAGCGGACTTGAAGGTCGGGGGAGCGTTTGTCAGCAGCGCGGGATCGTAAACTTTGGCGCGAACCACGGCATGGGGGCAGACCAGAATGCACTTGCCGCACTGGATACAGATTTCTTCATCCCACACCGGAATCTCCAGCGCGATGTTCCGTTTCTCCCACTGCGCGGTGGCGCTGGGGAAAGTGCCATCGATCGGCATGGCGCTCACCGGCAGGTCGTCGCCTTCGCCGGCGATGATCTTGGCGAGTACCCTCTGCACAAATTCCGGAGCTTCTACCGGCACCGCACGCAGCAAGTCAAAAGTGCTGGACACCTGATCCGGAACCTTGACCTCGTGCAAGTGGCTTACGGCTTGGTCCACGGCGGCAAAATTCTTCTGTACGATGGCTTCGCCGCGCTTTCCGTAAGTTTTCTCGATGGCGTGCTTGATAGCCTGAATAGCCTCGTCGCGGGGAAGGATGCCGCTGATGGCGAAGAAACATGTCTGCATCACGGTGTTGATGCGCCTGCCCATGCCGGCGTCGTGAGCCACCTTGACGCCATCAATTACAAAGAAGCGGAGTTTCTTCTTGATGATTTCTTCCTGAGTGATCCGGGGGAGGTGATCCCAAACTTCCTCCGCACCGAAGGGGCTATTGAGCAAGAACGTGGCCCCAGGTTCTGCGGCCTTTAACATGTCAAGCCGTTCAAGGAAGGTGAACTGATGGCAAGCCACGAAGTTGGCCTTGGAAATCAGGTAAGTGGAATGAATGGGCTTGGGACCAAAGCGCAAGTGAGAGATGGTGACGGAGCCGGCTTTCTTCGAGTCATATACGAAGTAACCTTGCGCGTAGTTTTCCGTATCCTCACCAATGATCTTGATCGAGTTCTTATTGGCGCCCACCGTCCCATCCGCCCCCAGGCCAAAAAAGATGGCGCGCACGGTGCTTGGATCTTCGGTGGAAAAAAACGGGTCATACTCGAGGCTGGTGTGGGTGACGTCGTCCTCGATGCCGACGGTGAAGTGGTTGCGGGGCTTCTCCTTGAGCATCTCATCGAAGACAGCCTTGACCATCGCCGGCGTGAATTCCTTCGAAGAGAGTCCGTAGCGTCCGCCTATGATTCTCGGACGGGTCTTGAAGGGTGTCTTGCCCGTTGCGATTCCTTCGCTTAAGGCTGTCACGACATCAACATAGAGTGGTTCACCGGGACTGCCGGGTTCCTTGGTGCGGTCCAGGGTGGCAAGGGTCTTCACAGTTGCGGGGAGTGAGTTGACGAAGTGCTCGAGGGAGAAAGGACGATACAATCGCACTTTCAGGACACCCACTTTTTCGCCGCGCGTAGTAAGGTGTTCGACGGTTTCCTGGGCAGCTTCGGCTCCCGATCCCATCAGGATGACGACACGCTCAGCATCCGGCGCGCCAACGTAGTCAAAGAGGTGATAGGAACGCCCCACGAGGCGCGCGAATTTATCCATCTCTTCCTGGACGATGGCCGGGCAGGCGTCATAGAACGAGTTCACAGTCTCGCGCGCCTGGAAGAAAACGTCGGGGTTCTGGGCGGTGCCGCGGATGAACGGGTGATCCGGCGACAAGGCGCGTTTCCGATGCGCCTGGACGAGGTCTTCGTTAATCATGGCAAGCATGTCTTCATTGGTTAATTGCTCCACCTTGCCGACTTCGTGCGAGGTCCGAAAACCGTCGAAGAAATGCAGGAAGGGCAAACGCGCCCGCAGGGAGGCAGCCTGCGCGATCAGCGCAGTGTCCATGACTTCCTGCACCGAGTTCGAGGCGATAAGCGCGAAGCCGGTCTGGCGGGTTGCCATGACGTCGCTGTGGTCCCCAAAGATGGAGAGCGCGTGCGCTGCCAGAGTCCTTGCCGAGACGTGGAACACTGTGGGGGTAAGTTCCCCAGCGATTTTGTACATATTGGGGATCATCAAGAGCAGGCCTTGCGAGGCCGTAAAGGTGGTGGCCAGCGAGCCGGCTTGCAGTGCCCCATGCAGAGCCCCGGCAGCCCCCCCTTCACTTTGCATCTCGACCACGCGGGGTATAGTGCCCCAGAGGTTCGATTTATTCTCTGCCGACCATTGGTCCGCCCACTCGCCCATGGGAGAGGACGGCGTGATGGGGTAGATGGCAATGACCTCGTTGACCCGGAAGGCCACGTAGGCCGCTGCTTCGTTGCCGTCTATGGTTACCTTACTTCTCATCATTGCTTCGCTCCATTCAGTTCTAAAAAGAACATGTGATTGTTTTCAGAATTAATCGCTCGCTTCGATCGAATACGTTACGCTGGTTTGTGGCAGTAAGGAATGGGTGCGGTTCAGCTACCAATCCCAAAACCGCGGCTGCTGCGAGGTCAGGACACGGACGCGCCTCCTTGAATTGCCAAGCCCTTCCCAACCCGCAATGCCATTGAAACATCCTCGCGGCGCTCGACGGGAAGTGAGGCCACCACGGCGTCCCACGCTGCGCTCGGGACCGCTGGTTCCATGCCCAGCCAGAAAGCAATCGCCGCCAAGGCGGCGCGTTTAGGCGTCGCCTCACGGCGGAAAGGTTGCCGGAGGACACGGCCCGTGGGCGGGGTCATCTCAAGCTCCGCATCGAGCAGCACAAGCGTCTTGGGTGTGAATTTGGCCACTGTCCCGTTAGCCCGAAGTTCATCCCATCCCTCTCGACTCACTACGATGGCGACATCCACACCTTCCATGCCGGTGTACTCAATCGGCTGCGGGCTCAAGCAAATCTCGGAAAGGGAGAATCCGGTACCCTGCGTCACCGGATTGTCGTTTTTTTGTGTGCTATGAATCCCCACAGACATCGCGGCACGGCAGAGGAATGCTGCCGAGGATTGGACTCTTTCGCCCGCCGTGCCTGCAATCACGATGCGCAGCGGGTTGGCAAGGTCACCTTTCACAGCCAACTCCGGGATCCGTGGGGGAGACCTGCGCGCCGGACGGGATTCCATCTCGTGGCGGTAGAGTGTGCCGAATGAGGGGCGCAAGGGCTCCGTTTCCACCCGCCCGATCGCGTACCCCTGGCGGCTTGCGACCTCGCGTAGCGCGCTTCCCGTAGCCTTGTTCTTGAGTGCCCCGTAGCCCGTGCACACCTCAATAATCTCGACCAGTGAGAATCCAGGAAACGCGATGGCATCGGAGATCGCGGCATCGAGGTTGCTATCCGTAGCGAACTGGCGGGCCAGGAAGCCTGCATGGGCGGCTCGGAGGAGCGCGAGAAGATCGAGCGGCATTATGCAGTTTCCTTCCGGCGTAGTGGCCGTAATCCAGTTGAGAGGCGTGAAGGCCGAATGCTGGCCACCCGTCATCCCAAACATGAAGTTGTTATGAACCAGTACGGTGACGTCCACATTCAACTGCGCCGCATGAACCAGATGCAACAAGCCGATCATGGCTCCGCCATCGCCAATCATGACGATGGGCTTCAGGCCCGCGGCGGGGAGCACGGCTTCAGCCAAGGCCATGCCGGTAGCCATGGCCGTGGAGCGACCGTGAGTAGTGTGGACGGTATGCAGGTAAGGGAAGAGGGAGTCTGCCAAGCCCACGCAGCCAATGTCAGTGGTGAGCACCACCGAACGAGGTGGCAGACCGAGCGCTTCGAGCGCATGGCTCAGTTGGCGGACCACCAGCGCGTGGCCACATCCCCGACAGTAGGGAAGCTTGGCGTCGCTGGCGAGATAGGCGTCGTTTCCCATCAGACTCCTGCCTCCCGGATGGCGCAAGCAATTTCATCCGGGGTGATCATGCCGCCGATTTTATTGATCCCCAAGAGGCGCTTACCTGTCAGAAGAGGCGCCAAAACTGTGCGGTACTGACCGCCAAGGTTTTCCTCGGCGACGAAGACGGTGCGTATCCCAGCCGACGCCCAATGGAGCGCTTCGGCGGGGACAGGGAAGAGCGTTTGAATCTGCAAGAAAGAGATGGGAAATCCCTCTTTGCGCAACCCGCCGACGGCCTCGCGCGCCGCGCGCGCTGTGATTCCATAACTGAGCAGCAGACAGGAAGCATCCGGGTCCAGGTCGGGGCGGACGAAAGCCATTTCTGCGGCGTGCGCTTCGATCTTGCGTTGCAAGTGGAGAAGGCATCCGACGACCTCGGGAGAAACCTTCCTCAGTCGTCCCCGGCGATCGTGCGCCGACCCCGTCACCGTCACCTTGACCCCTCCACCTACCGGGGCAAAGGCAGGTATTTCTTCAGGTCTCTCGATGTCATAGGCAGCGAAGCTGGCTTTTGCGTCGGCCCGGGTTCGCTCCACAAGGGCGGGCCGAGCCAGAGCGGCTTCTTCCACCACCTCGGTGGTCATTCCCACTTCCTTATCGGAAAGCAGTACCACCGGCGAACGCAGGCGTTCAGACCAATTGAAAGCCTGCTGAGTAAGCTCGTAGCACTCGGCGGCGTTGCTGGGGGCGAAAACCGGTATGGTGTATCCCCCCGAGGTACAAAATTCTGCCAGGAAAATATCTCCCTGCGCTCCCTGGGTTGCCCCTCCCGTGCTCGGGCCAAGTCTTTGAACCAGTGCGATCACAACAGGCGTTTCGGCCATGAGCGCGTACTGAACCGTCTCGACCATTAAGGCCCAGCCGGGGCCGGAGGTCGCTGTCATCGCCTTGAGGCCGCGTAGACTCGCTCCTACGCAGTAGCACAAGGAGGATATTTCGTCCGGTGCGGAAAGTGCCAAGCCACCCTGCGCGACGAGTTCCCGCATCATGACTTCATAAATTTCCGAAGCGGGGGTTATGGGATAGCCCGCAAAAAAACGACAGCCAGCGGCAAGTGCGCCTTCAGCCACCATCCGGTTTCCAGAGCAGAGCCTGAGTGACATGCGTACCAATCCCCATTTAGGTAAAGCAACAGTAGGGCCAAGAGTCGGCCTCGAAACCTCTGAATAAGTCCTGTGTTTCTAATACGCTGTGGGGACTTACGTGGGGCCTCAGCTTTCAACGAGCAACCCAAGTGCCAGAACACACGCCGGTGGGTGGAAATCCACGATTTTGTATACGTTGCGTTGAGGTCTTGGTAAGCTGCGATTCGGCTCGCAAAACGCTTCGCAGTCGCTCAGATCACCTGTGAATTTCCCGTGAATTTCGCTTGACAAGGAACGACCCCGAGTATATCTTGTGGATATTAATTGCAGGGTAGAATACCAGTGTAAAGAAACGGCTTGACCTCAGGCGTAAGGGGGTGATTTGGCTTTTCGAAGTGTCCTCTTTGAGCTCCATGGGGGCGTTCCGCCTAGTGCTGCATTCGGCAAATAGGATTACTTATGTAACGCGCATCAATTCGTTGTAGCGCCGGGCTTTAGCCCGGCATGTGCCGCCCTAATGGGCCGCGCTACGGGTAAACGTATTTTCCAAACGCAACACTAGTTGTTTATCGAGGTCCGAGGCGCAGGATGGGATCGACAAGGCACACTCACTCACGTGTGAAGTTGTTCAGGGTTCAACCCAAAAGTCTGCCATCTACGGAAGTCAGGTAGTCAACTGCTCGCGGCAGACTCTGCCGCTTGCTTAATCAGTAACAATCTGACGGAGGCCATCCTGTCAGAAAGGACGATTGCAGGAAGAATTCGCGATGAGAGCTTCCTATGACGTCGTAGTCGTGGGTTCGGGTTTTGGCGGGGCCATTGCGGCATGCCGACTGGCGCAAGCGGGGCGTTCCGTGTGCATTCTCGAGCGCGGAAAGCGATGGGATAAGACTGAATTTCCAAGATCACCCGGCGAAGTGTCGAAGAGTTTTTGGAGGGCGAATGCAAGCTTCGGATTCTTAGAATACAAGACGTTCAAACGTATTGATGTGATTCAGGGCTGCGGCGTAGGCGGGGGATCCCTCCACTATTTCAATGTTCATCTCCGAGCCTCGCAGGAGATCTTCTCTCAGGGAGCATGGCCTGCTGAAGTTTCACGCGCCACCTTGGATCCCTACTATGCCGTCGCTGAGGACATGCTGGATTCTGCGCCCTTGACGCCGCCTGAAGGGCGCGAGTTGCCGGACAGGACCAAAGCCTTTCAAGCAGCCGCCACTGCCGCCGGACGGACCACTCAACTCGTCCCGATCGGGGTCTACACCGGGAAGGACAGGGCAAATCCACACAGCGGAATTGCCCAGACTGCTTGCGACTATTCCGGAGATTGCATGCTGGGTTGTGCTCTTCACGCCAGGAATACTCTGGATTTGAACTACATACCTGTTGCAGAAAGAAATGGCGCTGAGGTCTTTCCTCTCCACCAAGTTGACAAAATAGAGCCGCTTGGGGATAAAGGCTACAGGCTGTTTTTCGATCGTCTGGATGCAAGCAATCCCGGGAAGTCGGAGCCTGGATCCGTGTTGGGGAAGAAAGTTGTTCTTGCGGCGGGGACTTTAGGAAGCAGCGAACTCCTCCTCCGCTCGAGAGACGTCTATAAGACCCTAGCGAATATTAGCCCTGCGTTGGGGAGACGGTTTTCCGGAAACGGTGACTTCCTCCTGGCCGGAACCATGGACGCGGATCGGGAGATCGATCCGGGTCGAGGACCGAGTATCACCGTCGGAGCGGATTTTTCTACCGTAAATAACAGGATATTCATTGAGGACTTGGGATTTCCGGAGCCTTTCATATGGCTCTTGGAGGGAGCGATACCGAGTTCCAACCGCTTCACGAACCTCATCGAAGCTGCAGCGACATATCTTATGGATGCCCTCGGTGTCGGACGGGGTCGAATCAGTTTTGAGGCGGACAGGCTTTTCCAGGGAGGGGCCACGACGAGTTTCTTACCCTACCTGGGGATGGGAACGGATGCGGCAGACGGCCGCTTGCAGCTTAAAGGGGGATGGATTGACGTCCAATGGAACCCGCAGAAGAGCAAGCAGTTGTTCCGGGAAATTGAGCAAGCACTAAAAGACCTGAGCCGGCGCATTCACGGAAAATACGTGCCGAGCATGCTTTGGCAGTGGCCTTTGCGGAAGCTGCTCACGGCCCATCCCTTGGGTGGATGCTTTATGGGAGAAGAGGCGAGGAACAGCGTCGTAAATCACTGCGGGGAAGTTTGGGGTTACCCGAATCTCTATGTGGCAGACGCATCGATTATTCCAACCGCCCTGGCGGTTAATCCCTCTCTGACCATCAGCGCGTTGGCGGAGAGGGTTGCTTTTTGGATGGTGCACGGACGGGAAATGGAAAGTGGCGACTCGAACGTTCCGAAAAACCATTAAGGAGGAGAAATGGACAAGCCATTCAGCTACTACATAGGACTTGATGGCCCTCACCTGGACGGGCTCATCGGCCACGCGGGGCTTTTGAGGTTCGACTGGCCCTCGAAGAAAATCTCCATCGAGTACTACGACGGCGTCAGCGGCGGCCACAACGTTTCGATTGCCTCGAATGGCAAGCTGGGGCTGCTGGGGAACTTCAGCCAGCAGTTGGTTCTCGTGGATCTCGAAAACATGCGAGAACTCGAACGTCAATCCACCATGGAAATCGAGCCTTCAACCTACCGCCTGCGCTCTAACACGCATCACTTGTGGTACGAGGATAACCAGCGCTTCATCGGGGCGGTTGGCGATCATATCTACCGCTTCGACATCAACGACCTCTCCCGCCCTCAACTCCTCGGTCCGCACAAACTTTTCAACGCTCACGAGTTGCGCTGGGATATAACGAAACGATATATGCTGATGGGGGACCTTGGCCCGGAAGACCAGCCACCCAGGCAGGTGGGGGTCTTCGACCTCAAGACGAATGAATCGACAGTCATCAAGCTCCCTGATACTTGTTGGCACGTGTGCGTCGATCCTGAAAAGCCACTCGGGTACGCCGCCACGTATTCCATGGCTACGGAAGGCACGGATTATGTTGACTGGTCTCCCTCCTTCAGGAGGGAGTACGTGTTTGAGATCGATTTGGAAAAGAAAAGGGTGCGCCGGAGCTGGAGCGGGGGAGCGGAGTTCCCGATTCACTTGAATTCAGATATCGGCGTTTACGGAGACAAGCTCTACCTCGCATCCGGGGGCAGCCACACGGTCGTCGAGCTCAATGTTGAAGAAGGAGAATTCAAGGAGCCCCGCGTTCTCGACTGCACGCCGGACCTCTGGAAGCGCGCCCAAATGTGGCGGCAGAAGATCTACAACCTTGTGGGCGCGTTCGCGCGCCGGCCCACCCTGATCAACACGCATTTGATCTTGCAAACGCTGCTGGTGACGGGCTGGCGCATCATGGACGGTATTTACTCCGCCCGCATCTCCCCCGATGGCAAGTACCTGGTAACCGGAAATCGTGGGTACAACGTATTGACTGTTTACGATCGCCAGACTTTCAAGAAGGTCTATTCAACTCAGTTGCCAAAATTTGGGCCGAGGGTCCTCCACCGCCCCTATGTTCGCCATCTGAAGAGCATCTACGGAATGCACCTGGGCATGCATCACAGCGAAATGAATCCCAGTTGAACCAAGTGAGGAATCAACTCCGCGGAGGTCGAACCATGCCGGACAACGACAAATTCAAAACTCTGACGTGCCTGCGAGGCCAACTGGGCCAGGATCCGCTTCTGGACGAGATTGCGCTGGAGGTTGAGGCCAGTTCGGTCCTCGAGGCCATGAAGTCTTATATCGACGAATTACGGGGCCGGATGGATAACAATGCCCGACCATACCAAAAGATGGCCCGGCTCTTCATGGCAGGATTCACCCCCACACGGGTCGAGGGACACCACGACGGCGAGGCGCTCGGCCTGCGCACTGGCGACGAGCAGGAACCGCTTGCCCGCTACGGGAATTTCATCGGGTTTCTGTGGGGCGAGGCGGTGGGGCCGGTCGCGCCGTGGGTGGGAAAGACTTTTAACACCGTGGCTCCCGACCTTATCCGAAACTACACCGAGGGGTTCGAGCGCGGCGCGGTTCCCACCTACCTGGGAATAAATCATTTCGAGAAGCTGGAAGACTCCGTCATGAACCAACTCAGCTTCTCTGTGGTTACCTTCTGGATGCATCTCAAGGATGCTCCTCAAGGGGAAAAAAATCTCTTCGGCTACGACAAGAACGGAGGGCTTTTTATCGCGCGGCGGGCTGAGTCCGTTTACGCTGGGACGGAGCGAGAGGTTTTCCAACTCAATTATCGCTGGCATGACCTGGGGAATTTTCCTCCCGTCAGCTATCTCATTGACGAGCTGGTCCAAATCGCCGACGGCGTCTACCTTGGGCAACTTTTGTTTGCGACCAAGAACGTGCTCGGCCGATTCGACCCTCATCTTCCAACCAAAGATTACGACTACCAGCACTTTGGCTATTTTCTGCTTATGGACGATAGTTGGGCCGCCGAAACCAGGAGGGTCTTCCCGAATATCAAGCCGGGCCTAATAACGGCTCACCCCGAAGCTGCGAAACTGCCGAGTCAGCCGCCCACAGGACCATCTGTCGTCAGCGTTGCAGCACCGAAGTTCACCACTTTTACGTTCGCTGACCCTGTGGACGGGAACTGCGACGACAGTGTGTTGGCGGAAATCCGGGAAGATATGAAAAGGCATGAAACGATCCTCGACCTTCTCAAAACCTATTCTGACGAGCTCATGAAGAGCTTCGACAACCGCTCACCCTATTTCCTGCGGTTGCACGAACTCTTCAACCGCGGCATCGGCCCGGACGAAGTGACGGGGTTTCTGCGCGGAGATCTCATCTCCTTCCACGCCGAGGGCTTTTACAAGTTCTTTAACGTCAATACGCTCGATTTAAGCTGGCAGTTGGGCCGGTTCTTCACGCCCTGGACCGGAAAAACTTTTGACCCCATCAGCATGGACCGGCTGAAAGAAATGACAGGCGGTTTTGAGCAAGGGTCAGTGCCCACTTTCTGGGGAACCAATACGCTGTCCTTCAAGACAACAAAACAAAAGTTCATCCGCCAGTTAATGAAACTCGGGGGGTTGTGGATGGAAGAAGTCCCTGCGGAGGAAGCGACAAAATTCGGATATGACTGTAAGAGCTATTTCTTTATCGCTCGAAAGGGCGTCTCCATTAACGAAGAGAATAAGGGAAAGAAGGATTTCCTGTTCAACTACCGTTGGCCGGAACTCCGCACCTTCCCGCCGGACAATTACTGTATTGACGAGTTGGTGAAGATCGCTGAGGGACTGTATTTGGGTCAACTGATCTACGCGACTGAACTTCTGAAGAAATTTGACCCCAAAGAAGATCCTTCCACCTATAAGTATCGGCTGTTTGGATATTTCCTCCTCATGGATGAGGACTGGCAGCGCAGGAGGTTGGCCATCGGTTTTGATCCGTATGACGTGTAGCGGATTGCGCGGACTTGGGGGAACCGCTCTGTAGTGTACGGTGCGGTTGTCGGCCGCAACCAAAACGGGACTGCCTGTAGCACTCGTTCCTGGGACGTTGTTGTGCCGCGAAGAATTCTTCTCGCGCAAATAACGCCTCCGTGCCCTCCGTGGCCAGAAAAAACTCAACACAGAGGTCACGGAGAAGCTCGTTTCGAATATTTTACCCACCACTTGCGCAGTGGGCTATCCCGCTTCGGCGGGACCCGCTACGCGGGCTAATCCGGGTGCGGACGGCGAGGGGGAGGCGCGCATGACAGATAAGCGATTACCACGAATCTTGAGTCCGAACCTGGGCTGCCCACAGATCGTTTCCGTCGACGCTCTCAATAGCTCCGGCGCCGATATGGTTCTGGCAGGCTGCCCGGGCGAGAGCGACTGGACAGGCTTTCATGTTCAGGCGGTCCCGTCCCACCGGCACGAGGGTCTCCGATTCACTCTTGGTCTGAACGACAGAGTTGAGCTGGATAACGATGAGCTTCCTCAACGCTTCAACGATGTCTCCGAAACCCGCTTCTTGATCAGCACCACGCTTCGTTCCTCAATTTTCAAAGGGAACGCTCAATTCTGGCGTATCCGAATCCGCCCTCAGGATAAGCTCGACGACACCTATTTGCGGTCGGTGCAAGGTTCGGTGCGGCCTACACTCTACGACTTGGTCTTGTACAAGGGTGAGCAGGTGATTCATAAGGTGTCGCACGCACTCTGTCTACGGCCTCCAATGCCGGAAGTGCGTTTCATTCACCTAACGGATGCCCACGTCGCGGAGCGGAACGACCTGATTGCACTGGAGGCCAACTCCACCCTGGTCCCGAAGCCCGGGGGCGCCCCACTCACATTCCTTAATTTCAACGACCGGCTCCGAGAGTTCATCCACCATGCTAATGCTCTTGCCAACGCGGGTGAGCTCGACTTTGTGCTGGCCCTGGGTGACTTGGTTGACTTCGTCAACCAAGGCTTCGCAAAGAACGATCCAGGCGACAACAACTGGCAGGTCCTCGAAGAGATTCTCACCGGCAGCGGCGACGAGAGCAGCCGAGGGAATCAAGGCCTGCGTGTACCTGTGTTCACCACCACGGGGAACCATGACTGGAGGACCTACCCCTATCCGCCGGAGTTCTGCTCCACGATTTTCGACATGGGGAAGAAGGACCTGGAAAACTTCGACTACCTCTACTCCGACACCGATGAGGCCGCAGGCGCAAAAATCTCCCAGGTCCAATCTAAATTGGTTTCAGAAGGTTCGCCCCTACTGGTGCGGAGTTGGTGGGGGCTTGTGGTAGGTTCCCTCCTGAGATGGACACAGATCGGATGGGACCGGTTCTGGACTCGTGCTTTGGCTCTGGCCGGTAAAGACCTCCGACAGCTTCTTTTCTGGGTTGTCAGTGGTTCGCTGGCTGCGGCTGGCAGCGTGATTGGGGTAGCTTGGCCACAATGGGCGCGAAGCATCTTTCAATACTTTTTCCCCGGTGGTCTTACCCTTCACACCTTGCGAGTACTCGCCGGACTGTTCATACTCCTTCTCCTCGTTGTGGAGTTGTCGCGGTTTCTCATCGAAGATTGGGTTCGCGACACGCTGCGCGAGAAGATCACCGGACTCATTGGTATTGAAAGCGACGTGGGCGGGCTGGATGACTACTTTCTCAAATTCAACCCCTACTTTAACTACTCCTTCCGCGTGGAGAAGTGCTATTTCTTGATTCTTGACACCAGCCACGATGCCTTGACCGCGCAGAGCTTTTGGGACGACGGCGGCAAGAAGTTGCGGCGTTTGAAAGTCCGCGACAATATTCTCGGCGGGTCGCCGGAGTCTATGGCGTTCTACCCACCCAACGAATACTACCCTTACAGCCAGATCGCCTGGCTTGAAGCGGTTCTGGGCAGCATCCAGCGAACGCATCAACAGCTTCCCGAAACCGACCGGCACTGCCGCATTATCGTTGGGCTGCACGCCCCTCCGGCAAACTTGTCCCCGCATGACAGGAAGAAGGCAGACAATCAACGGCGCTCCCAGGGAGGCCCTCTCTTGCTACAGCGAGGTTGGCCGGGCGGCTTTGACGTCCATTTCGGAACCGTGAACCACTACGTCAGCGAGTTCCTATACCTTTGTCTGGGATTCCGAGAGTCGGCCCTCGAAGCACCCACCGGGCCAGGCGTCGATATCGTGCTATCGGGACACGTCCACTGGAACATCGACTTTCAACTGCGTCGGCCGGTTGGACCAACACCCGCGCGGGTTTGGAGGCCTCTCGTCTATTACGGAGATTTCAGCGCGCAGGTTGAGCAGCACCAAGGCACGCCGAATTGCTGGTGGGATCCCCTCATCCTTCAGACTGCGGCCTGTGGACCACCCAGTGAAACGGATGGTCAGAACCCGTACTTCCGCTACATCACGGTGGATCAGAATCTGGGCATCCGCACGCTTCAACCGCGGCATTTGTAGTGTGCTGCGGAAACACACCCCAAATAATCCATTGAGAGCTGTCCAACCTCATGGCCGGATTTAATTGACCGAAACGGAAATCGAGGTGGTTTGGGTGACGGCGCCGCTTTGTCCTTGCACGGTGACGGTCCCGGATTCGGAGGTTGGGGTGGTCCCACCGCCCCCTCCCCCACTCCCGCCTCCGCAGCTTAGCATCATCGCCAGCAGGCACACGAGCATGGCAACCAGCGCCACATGTCCAAAGCGTGGTTTCCACAGCAAAAACTGTGAATCTCGACGGCGCAGTATGATCAGAACCATCAGCAGCAGGCAAGCCACAGCCAAGGCTGCCACCGGCCATCCCATGAACGGGCGGTTATCTTGCGGCGCAGGAAAGGTTGACGCCGAGGACGAAGCGATTATGGTGACGATCGCCGTGTCGTTGCTCGTGTTGTACGTCCCAACTGAGCAGGTGACTCCCAGCAGCGCACTGGACACAGTACAGGTGAAGCTCGGGGTAGCGGAAAAGTTGTTGATAGGTGTCAAGGTGAGTGTGGAAGATTGACTGGTTCCAGGACTCATCGCCAAGCTGCCGGGTGCAGCGCTAAGCGTAAACCCCGGAACGACAGTAGTGAAACTGGAGACGCTTGACCATGCCGCATTTTGGCCGCTGCCAGAGGGCGCAAGGGCCTGTACCTCCCAGTAGTAAGCAATCCCCCCGGACAACGCGCTCGCAGCAGCAGTGTAAGAAGCCGCCGTGGTTGTCGTACCAATCGCGCAGCCTCCGCAGATCCCTACCGAAGGGCTGGTGGGCAGCGCGGCTTGCGAAGGAGCAATTAATATTCGATAGCCGGCATTCCCTGAGACCGTTGTCCAATTGAAAGTGGCCGTGAGTGAGACCCCCGTCGCTCCATTAAGGGGTGCGGTCAGCGTCGGCGCTGCCAACGTCCCGCCAGCCGTGGTGAAACTAAAGGCGTTTGACCAGGCAGCGGTCCCGCTGCTGGAAGAGGGCTCGATGGCTTGCACCTGCCAATAGTAGATGCCCAAAGCCAGCGAGCTCGGCGGGGTGTAAGAATTCGTGCTGCTGGTGTTGACGACCGCGCATGCGCTGCAAGTGCTTGTAGCAGGGTTGGCGGGCAGATTGGCCGGACTGGCTGCGATCATGATTCGATAACCGGCGTTACCGTTCACCGCCGTCCAGGTAAAGTTGGGCGAAACGGCGACACCTATTGCGCCGTTGGCAGGCGCGGTTAGCGTGGGCGCCGGCAGGTTCCCAATGCTCGCCGATTTCCACGCGGTCACCAGGTTGTAAACATCAATGGAGCCCAGGCCGCTCGCCTGGTCATATCCGATGCCGGCGCTATAGCCAAACTGCAACGGGGGGCTTGCGGGGCAATTGGGAGAGTCGGCCTCGCAGGGCACGATGTTATTGCCCACCGTGATGTCGTGGACCGCCGCAGGCGTGCTCGCCGCCATGGGGTAGAGAACAAGGTTGACGTTGCCTTGGCCCTTTGGAGTGCTCATCTGCTGGTTTATGAGGGCGATAATCCCCGCAAAGGCGGGCGCGCCGAAAGAGGTTCCACCCGCAACGGTGAGGACGCCGTTCAGGTCGGGGTTGCTGCTGACAGCGCGGAATCCATTCATGCAGCCCCCTTCAACACAGTACAAGTAGCCGTCGTGATCGGGGGAGGCATCAAGGGAAATGTCCGGAACGTCACGGACGCCGTCGTTCGGCACCCCGGTTCCCGTCTGCCAAGTGGGCTTGGAGAAGAACGTGCTCGCACCGCCGCCGCCAGCCGACAAGCCATTGGTTGAGGAGGTGTCATTCCAAACCATTTCGGGGATATAGGATAGGGCGGATGCAGAGATATCCCCGCTGGCGCTCGTCGCGGCATTCCAATAATTCCCAGTGCCCTCGTTGAATTCGGTCCCGCCCATTCCTGTAACGTAGGGAAGACTGGCGGGCGCATCCACAGCCAGGCCGTGCGTGGCAATCGACACGATGGACGTCGGAGTAGCGGGGGAATCGCAACCGGCTGCGCCAGAATCACCGGCGGCAGCTACAATCGTCTGTCCTTGAGCATTCGCCTGCTGCCCAAGCTGCGCCAGAGCATTTAGGTTTGTGAGACCCCAATTCGCCTCGCAGGCGCCATAGCTGATGGTAATGACGGGGGCTACATCGTTGTCAACAGCATACTCGAGCGAGTAGTAGAAAACGTCGGTCGAATACACAAAAATGACCGTCGCATCCTTGGCCACCGCGCCGGACCATTCGACGTCCAGGCTGGCCTCGTCGATATCGCCCGAGACAACTCCAGGGTCGGATGAGGTAGGAACCCGCATAAGCGTCAGGCTACCGCCAGTCAGCCCCGAGGCAGCGCGGAAAGCGGTGATATCGCTCCCGTTGTTATAGAGGTCCGTCTGGCCCATCACCGCAATCGACTGCCCCGTGCCGTTGATTCCGCTGCTGTAAAGAGCATTGACGTCGTAAATGGTGGCGAAGTCGCCTGGGGCGACAAAAGTATTTTCGGTCAGGCTGGACGTAAAGTCCGGCGTAGGCTGAGCCTTCACTTTGCGGAAGATGCCACGCGGCTTGAGGCGGTAATTATCCAGGGCGCGAATGCCCAGGACCACGTCCGCGAGGGCGCTGGGCACGGAAGGCGCCGTGGCGTTGGAATAGTACGTCTCGCCGTTGAGCGAAAAGTTGTGAATCTCCGTTTGGAAAGCTGCTTCTACCTGCGCTGCGGTACCCGAGAAAGAGACCCAAGTGCGGCTGTGGGCCGTCTGGGTAACCTGGAAGCCCTGCGCCTCGAGCCAGGTCACGATCTGGTTAACATCATTCTGGCTCAGCCCAAATCGGTCGGCGTATTGTTCCGGCGTTAGCCATTGATGATAATTTGGCGAGGAGCTGTCCTGCTGCGCAGCGAGGAGCGCGGTGAGGTCCGCCTGCTGGCTCTGCGTGGGCTTGAACATGAGGGAGATGTTCTCGAGCTTGAAGGAGCCCTCGACCGGTCCCATGTCGTTTTCGGCCCGGAACACGGGACGAACATTGCCCCGGAGTGTGACCCGCGACGATTCGTCAATCGCCCGCACGACGCGGTCCTTCCCCGGCGACTGGGTGAACGAAAGCGAGGTTAAAGAGAAAACCAGTCCCAAGACTGCAAGCCATTTCACCAATAAGATTACTTTGTGTCGCATAAACCTTACCTTCAGCGAGAGTTTGTGTTCCAGCAACGTGTAGCGCTGTTAGAGTCTGAATTCCTCCCCACGGAGGAGGAAGGACAGATCTTCACAGAATGCGGAAAAACTCGTCAGGGCAGGCGCTGAGCGCCACGGCAGCCTGTGCGGGTGCAGCCCGCTTTGGAGTGCGGTCCGCCGCGGCGGACTGCCGCTTTGGCTCGAGCCAGCTTGCTGGCGGGCAATGATGCGCTCCGTAGCAATCCCCGCGGGCAAGCTCGCGGGGAGGAAAGCGGTCCCGCAACGCGGGACCGCACTCCAAAGCTTCGCTCAGAATACACGCCGCACGGTCCTATAAAATTTGGGCCGGAGCTGACCCTACACCGTAAGGTGCAGGACAAGCCCCGGCCCCACATGCCGGCACAGCATTTCGGCGCAAGCTCTAAAACGCGTAATACCCATACGGCGCGAGGGTCTCCGAGGCGGTGCTCGGCGGCGCGCTCTCACTCGTGTACAGTCCTGGCATCATCCCAACGTACACGGTTCTGTTAAAGAAGAACGGCAATCCAAAGTCCAAATCATCACTAAAGGCGGACGTGCCGCCATCGCCTGCTATGTCGTTGAACGCCGCGTTATTGGTTGCAAACAAGGTATCAGCATTCATGACGTTAAACGCTATCGTCCCTGAAGTGCCGTTCCCCCCCAAAGCGGTCATGCTGAATGAAAGGGTACTGGCTGGACAATAGAAACCCGCGTTATCCGCGCACTCGATGATCCCCACCGAGGCCAGGGTGCTGGCATCCAAAAAGTAGATCACATTGGAGCCGGAGTCGAGAATGATCGTGTTGTTGGGAGAGGAATACTGGACGCCATTGTAGGTGACTGCCGGGATGTCGCCGTACTGGTCAACCGCGTAAACTGTGCCGGCAATCGCATTGTTGGTTTGGGTACCGATTCCGAAAATGAGCGACCCCGTCACCGTCGCGTCGGCCGCTCCACTTGCTCCAATGGACGGCAGGGTGATCAGCACGCCATTGTTGTCCGACGAGGAAAACCCTGCGACGGGGTTTGTGGCCTGCAAGTTGGTTTGCACAGTGGTTGGCGAGCAGGATTGGCCGGTGGGGCAAAGGTAATAGGGATAACCCGCTGATGTCAGATTGGTTCCGGAAGTGCAGCCACTCCCGCAATCCCATGGGTAACCAGCCAGGCCCAGGATCCCGTTGGCGCCCAGCGTGACCAGCGTATCATCGTTCCCTCCATTGAGAAGCGTGGGGTTGATTGGGTATGCTAAACATTGTGAAGGGACCGGGGCTGTATTGTCACCAATGACCTGAATGGCCAGCCCGGAGGCCTTTTCCCCGGCAATTTCAACGTCCGCTTGCAACATCGGTCCCCAGACAAAGGATGTGTCCCCAAATTGGACGCATTCCTGAAGCTGAGAACCGCCGGCTGTAATCGATCCCAGCGCGGGCAAAACGGTTGAAATGGCTGTGTCGAGCATGCGCAGGCCTGTGGAACCCGTGTCCACGAGCACGTTATCCACCGTCTGGCAATTGGTGGTGCCCGGCGCGCAAATGGTGACGCTCGTCCAAATCCCGTTAAAGTAACCGCCACCCGGCCCATTGACCCCGTACCCGACCGACACCGGCGATGAATTCTTCACGCCCCCAGTAGGCGTGGTGTTATTGCTGCTGCTACTGCCGCCGCCACAACCACCCAAAAATATCAGCCCCGTAACCACCGCCAGAAAACGGCCTAGCGTGGCCTTCGAACCATTCCTGAGAGTCATCGCACCACCTCCACGGAGACGTTGTTGGGAATAAGACTGGGCACGTAGGCGTTTCCCTTCCAAAATCGCATGTGACCGCCGCTGACGAACACGAAATCGTTCGTTTTCACGGTCAGCCCCCTGAGGTGCCGGATATGAGTCTGAGCGGGTGAGGCTGTTTGGAGATTCGTAACGTAGGACCCCAACAACTGTTGCATGCTGGGCATGAAGGGCCCCTGCCAAGTAACCCCAAAGACCAGACCTTTGGGCGAGACATATTCTCGAATTATTGTGCCGTTCGCACTCGTGAGCTGGTGGACTTTGTAGGTCTGGAAGGCCTGGACACTATCCGCACTCCGCAGAACCTGCTGGTCCACACTCACGGACGACTCATACTGACCTAGCACTGCCCACGCGGGGACAGTTCCCAGAGTCAGAATGAAGAGGACTCCCAAAAAGTTTTTCATATACTCAACCCCTGCCTTTCTGTCGATGTGTGCCCTTTGCTCTTGCTTGGACGGTCTTTTCCCCTAAAAGGTTTCCAACCAGATAATAAATCCACGCAAATTTCCGTTGCTTGGCATCGCCCGTAGTCCTATTCCTTGACGTACGTCAGATACTGGGGCCCCCCGGACGCCTTGGGCTCTGGGTTATCAGAACCTCGCAAATAGCCAGCGGTGCAATAGACGTTGTAGAAACCAGCCAGTCTAACCCATAAGTGGTCCGCTGCATTCGTAGGGTATTCCCTTCGGACCTTCGAAAAGTTCCACAAATTGTCTCGACCTCGGGAATCTCATCGTCATTATGCCTTCTGGCTTCCGGCTCGTGTCGCGACACCATCTCACTGCAGATTCACTGTGACCAGCAGGGGATGCGTGAGGTTGCCGGTGGTGGTGCCCGTCACCGTAATTGTGTAGCTGCCCGGGGGCGTGCCAGGGATGGCGGGGTTGGTAATGGTACTTGTACTACCGCCGCAGGCGACCATGGCCGCGGCCAGCAGAACAAGGAACAGCGACCCGAAGGCCAGCTTCAATCGGCGTCTCTTTGTCGGGATGAACAGCAGGAAGAAAGCAGCGAGAATCGCTCCCCCGATGGGCGTCAACCAACGTGGCCTGTTAAACAGACCGAGCGCCGTCGATGGAGCGGCGGTGAGCACTGTGAGCGTGGTGGTAGAATTGGTCGGGGTTATTGTGGGAGAAACCAGTACGCAACTGGCTCCTGTCATCGTTGATGGGACCGCGCAAGTTAGGCTGACTGTGCCGCTGAAGTTGTTGATGGGAGTCAGGCCGACCTGGGTACTCCCCTCTTGGCCCGGGGACGTGATAATGAAAGAGTTCGGGGTTGCTACTAAGCCGAAGTCGGGCGCGCCGATCGACACGGTGACTGTAGTCACCGACGAGGTTGACGAACCCAAATAGTTTAAATCGGGGTTGTATTGCGCCGTGATAAGCGCCGTGCTCGTGAAAGATGTGATGAGGGTTGCCGTCAACGAGGCGTAACCACTGGCCGAACCGTTGACTGACGTGTACGTCACGGTGCCACTCATCGGTACGTTTGTATTCAGGAAATGCACAGCACCGGTCGGCGTTATGCCAATGCTCGTAGTGCTCACGGTCGCCGTCAAGGTTACCGGTGCGCCGGATAGGACGGTCGCCGGGTTCGCGGTGACGGCGATGGTGGTAGGGGCTTGAGCGACATTAATCGTATCGGTAGCGGATTTACTCCCGTTGTAGCTGGTGCTGCCGGCATAGCTGGCAACCACGCTGTCCGTCCCAGCGGGAAGCTGGACGAAGTGGTCCTCAAACTGGCCCTGGCTGTTCAATGGGTAGGCGCCGGGGGTGTTACTGAGGGGCGCGCCCAGGTCAACGAGTGACTGTCCGTTATTGGTCACGGTCACCTGACCGGTAGGACATGGATAGGTGGGAACGGTGGGAACGCCGGTGGAACTGGCGGGAGAGCATGGAATGCTTAAACTGTTGGTGACGCCAACGTGCAAGAAGTATGCAGAATAGAAAACATTCGAACATACAATGTTGTATCCATAAGGGATCGTGGTTACTCCGGTCGTGACATCAAAATGGCAATCGACGAAGGTATCCAACTGGACGAGCGTCCGGCTGCTTTCCGGGGTCACCGTAACCTGCACTGGCGTCGAGTCACTCGCCCCGTAAGTCCCGTTACCCGCATAATGCGCTGTCACGCCGTACGTCCCGCCGGGGAGCATGTTGGTGGCGCCGGTAAAGGCGCCGCTGCTCAGTGTAAAGGGGCCAATGCCGGTGCTGTTGCTCGGACTGCTGCCCACTGGCGCGACCAATGAGACATCGCCCGTGACAGCAGGAGTGACGTTGACGCTGAAGGCGACCTGCTGGCCATGCGTGAGAGTGGTCGGAGATATGCTAAGCGTGGTCCCCGTGCCCGCGAAGTTCGACTTCCAGTTCTGCACCAGGTTGTAGGCGTTCACCGTGCCGAGTCCGGTGGCAAGGTCATACCCGGCATTGGTAGTCCAGGCTGGCGTGGAACTGCCGCTGGGATAAACCAGGATGCCGTAGTTATTCGTCCCGCCGTTGCAATTGGGCGAGGGGGAAGAGCCTGCCACGCACGCCACCGAGTTATTACCCGCTTGCACGTCATAGAAGAGGCACGAAGAAGCGCTGGCGGTGGAAGCCATACTCGCGATCGACGGGCAGCTCGCGCCACTTTGCGCCGCCAGCGGGTACAGCACGTAATTCGCGTTGCCCTGGCGTTGCCCGGTCTTCTGGTTGACCAGCGCCATGATGCCGGCGAAGGCTTGCGCCGAAAAGGACGTCCCCCCGGCGCCCTGAAAATCCAGATAAGGTGCGCTCAAATCGCACGAGGTGGCGCTGCCTCCCGAGCTCGCGTTTGCATCCACTTCGCAGAAAACGTAGAAGCTGGAATTCAACCCGTTGCCGGCAAAAAGAGAGATGTCCGGCGTATCGCGCACGTTGTCGATTGGCACCCCGGTCCCGGTCTGCCAGGGGGGTTTTGCATAACCAACGCAGCCTGTATTTGTCGGTATAGCACAATTGCTGGGACCACCGCCGCCAGCGGCAAGATCTGATCCGTCGCTTTTTACCCCAGACGCGCAGCCCGTCACACTTCCGGTATTCGCGCAGGAATCATTCCAAGTCATTTCGGGAATGTACGACTTGGCGGACGAAAAAGTCTGGGAAGTGTTCGTTGTGTTCCAGTACAGAGACTGGTTGCCGGTGTCGTTAAAGTCCGTCCCGCCGACCGCAATGTTAAACGGCGTTGAAGCGTTGCCAGTAACTGCCAATCCATTATGCGCTGCCGGCTCGTAAGCCGAGTCGTCACATCCAGCGGAGCCAGAGTCGCCCGCAGCGACTACGACAGTGATTCCTTGAGCCGCGCCCTGCTCCCACAAAGTGCTGTAGAAGGCATTGCCGCTAGTCCCGAGGGCGCTCTCGCAGCCGGTGCCATAGCTCTCGCTCATGACCGCCGCGAGGTTGTTATCAATGATGTAGAGGGAGGAGAGATCGACGCCTGCGGTGGTCGCGGTTCCTTCTGATACCACCAGGTCAATCGTGGCGCCTTTCGCGACTGCACCGGCCCACTGAACGTCGAGGTCCGCTTCGTTCTCGTCCCCCCCGACTGTGGGCGAAATCACCCCGGGGTCGGGGCCGTTCAAGATTATCTGTGGGTCGTTCGCCGGCAAGCCGAACATGATGCGAAAGTCGCGCACGTCCTGGATGTTGATGTTCGAATCGGCGACGACGGCGATGGTCTGCCCGGTGCCGTCAATCGCCGGGCTCGCTTGCCAGAGCGGCAGAACATTGTAAACAGTGGCAAAATCGGTCGGGCCGACGCCACTGCGATACTCGTTGGTCCCAACAGGGTAGGTGAAGAGTGGCCGCATCAGGCCTGTGGCTTTCGACTTGGAAAATGTGCCCAGGAGGCGGTGCATTGGCTTCTTGGGGAAGTTGTTGAGCGAAGCCAAGCCTGCCACCACGGGGGTGAGCGCGGCAGGAATCTGAGGATCGCTGGCGTTGGCCCAGTGCTCCTCGCCGTTCACCGTGAATTTGTGCATTTCGGTGTGAAAGGCCTGGCGCACCGCTCCCGCCGTGCCCGAAAACTCAATGACGGTGCGGCCCGCAGCCACACGACTGACCTGAAAACCCTGCGAGCCGAGCCAGTCCGTTACGGCCTGAATGTCCGCATCGGCGGGGCCGAATTGCTGACCGAACTGCTCCGGGGTGAGCCACATGTGATAATTGGGCGAGGATTTGATCTGCTGCTCATCCAGCAGGTTCCTTAACGTAGCTTCCTGTGCCGCCGAGCGTTGCAAGACGAGGAGCATCCGTTCCATGGGCAAGCTATCGGGCGCGACGCCCTGGTCATACTCGGGGCGCGCCAGAGGATGGGTGTTCCCTCGCAGTGTGATGGTTTTCTCCATATCCACAGGTTGCGTGATGCGCGCAGGGACAATAGCGGCTTGTTGCCCCGTCGCCATCAGAGAGAAAAGAACAATGAACGCGAATGCCAAAGCGGCTTGCATTAACAGTGACCCTACCAATCTCATGCTGTCTCCAACAACCAAACAAAATTTCTATCATTATAAGAGGTTTCTGCCAGATACACTACTGCCATCGAGCCCCCTGTCGAGCCCCCCGTCCGATATTCCCCTCGGACCTTCGAGAAGTTTTGCAAATCGCCTCGATTTCAGGAAGCCAGTCTTTATGGTTGATGCATACTATTTGAACCAGGATTTCCGTTTGGTGATCGCCCTTAACTTTTAGTGTAACTCCTCGTGGGAACAGCAGGCCCTGTACCGCATGGTGCAGGGCAGGATGCCGGCGCTGGGTGGTGGTGTCATTTGGAATGGAATCCACTTCGAAACACTGGCCATTTCCGTCCCGCCCTGCGGGACGGGAATGACTGCACGCGGGGGCGACAGTGTCTTGCAAATGACACCAGTACCCAGCGCTACGAGGGGGAGCGTTGCCCAGCTATTTCCTGTTATGATCTAGATCGAATGGCTGAACCTACCTATCCTCGATTGGCAAGTTTTCGCACGGCGACTGAATTGGCGGCCCATCTAAAAGGGTTGGGGTGGGAGCTTCCTTTTGACGAAGCCATCCTATCCGCTCCTGACTCGCCGCTCGCCGCGCCCTTTCAACTACCCTGGCATAACGGATGGCGCCAGGTTGGAAACCGCTTTGCCGTGCAACCCATGGAGGGTTGGGACGCCCAGCCGGACGGTACACCCTCAGATTTGACCCGCCGGCGTTGGATGCGGTTCGCCCGCAGTGGAGCCAAGCTGATCTGGGGAGGAGAAGCAGTGGCAGTGCTCCCTGAGGCGCGAGCGAACCCGCACCAGATGCTCTTGAACGGCCGCACCGCCCCCTCGTTGGCCGACTTGCGTCAACAGATGGTCCAGGCGCACCGGGAACGCTTTGGCGAAAGTCACGATTTTGTCATCGGCCTCCAACTCACCCACTCGGGACGCTTCTGCCGGCCGTATGAAGAAACACGGCTGGAGCCGATAATTGCCTATCGTCACCCAATTTTGGAAGCAAGATATCCAGCGTCCGCCGGCGTGGCGCCGGTCTCGGATGCCGAAGTAGGCCGCATCATCGAGGCTTTTGGCCGTGCCGCGCGCCTGGCTCAAGAGAGCGGCTTCGATTTTGTGGACTTGAAGCATTGCCACGGCTACCTTGGGCACGAGTTCTTGAGTGCGTATCATCGTCCCGGCCCCTATGGGGGTTCATTTGAAAATCGCACCCGCTTCTTGCGAGAGCTGGTGGGAGTCGTCCGCGCCTCGGCGCCCGCTCTCGAGATCGGGGTCCGAGTGAGCGCCTATGACTCCATTCCGTTTGTCCCGGACCCTCAAACCGGCCGGGGAGTGCCCGCCAAAGCGCCCGGTCAACTTCCTTATACATGGGGCTTCGGCGTGGATGTTCAAGACCCGACCCAGCCCGATCTTGCGGAGGCGAAACTCCTGCTCGCCCTTCTTCGTTCCCTGAATGTGCGCCTCGTGAACATCAGCGCCGGCAGCCCCTATTACTCTGCGCATTTGCAACGTCCGGCGTTGTTTCCACCCTGCGACGCTTATCTGCCGCCCGAAGACCCGCTCGCGGGGGCCGCCCGAATGTGGGTTGCGGCCGCAGAATTGAAGAAGTCCGCACCCGACTTGGTTTTCGTTTCATCGGGCGGCACCTATTTTCAGGACTATCTCCCGCACTTCGCTCAGGCCGTGTTGCGGGCTGGATGGACAGATTTCGTGGGTCTCGGCCGCATGATGCTGGCCTATCCGGAATTCCCGGCTGACGTACTCGAAAAAGGGCGGCTGGACCGAAAGAAAATATGCCGGACCTTCAGCGACTGCACTAACGCCCCGCGCCAGGGGCTGGTCTCGGGATGCTATCCCCTCGACTCCTTCTATAAAGGACGCGCGGAGGCGAAGCAATTAGCCGCAAAGAAGGCCGATCTCAGGAGTCCACGAGATCTCTCCTGACTGTCGGAATCCCTCGAATCCATACCCCCTGGCCCCTCTGCCCTGTCGGCTGTTGTGTCCAGCAAAAGATGTGGGACATGTTCAGGTGAACAGGTGGAGAGGAGGGTGTCCGTCAACCGACCGACGCGTGCAAGGGTTGTTCAGCGACCATGGCGATGGTTATTTCGTGACAACTCCTACTGAGGCTCGCAAAAGACGGTGACAACCCTTCTTCGTAGCGCCGCCCTCGAGGCGGCATTCTGCGATGCCGGCAAGATGCCGGCGCTACCCCTGAGGTGTCTCTATGTTTTGCGTACCTCATCAGTAAGCGCAGCGGCCTAAATCGCCAGCAACTTTTGTATGCATAGCGGACCTGGATTGGGTATATTCATCTTGCATGGCTATCGGTCCAGAGATTGCTCTCGTCACCGGTGCTTCGCGCGGAATCGGGCGGGGCATCGCGATTGAGCTGGCGCGCCTCGGTTTCAGTATCGCCATCAACTACGCCCGACGCCAGGAGGCGGCCCTCGACTGCAAGCGGCTGTGCCTGGACGCTGCACCCAGGGAGGCGGAATCCTCCTTTGAAGTATTCCAAGCCGACGTTTCGAAGGCGCAAGATCGCGCCGGCCTGTTGAAGGCTGTCCAGGATCGTTTCGGTTGGGTCAACCTGCTGGTAAACAACGCCGGCGTGGCCCCCACGGTGCGCGCTGACCTGCTGGAAGCCGGCGAAGAGAGCTTCGACCGGGTGATGGACATTAACGCCCGAGGCCCCTACTTCCTGACGCAGGCAGTCGCAAATTTCTGGATTGCCGGATTGAAATACAGACCGGAGAAGACCGCTAAGCCAAAGATCGTCAACATCTCTTCCGTCTCCGCCTATGCGCCGAGCGTTGACCGAGGCGACTACTGCATGAGCAAGGCCGCGCTCTCCATGATGACGCAGCTCTACGCAGCGCGGCTGGCCGAGTATGGGATTAACGTTTACGAGATCCGCCCTGGGATTGTGCTGACGGAAATGACAGGCGCGGTGAAAGAAAAGTACGATGGCATGATTTCCGGCGGCCTCACGCCCCTGGCGCGGTGGGGAACGCCGGAGGATGTGGGCCGAGCGGTGGCAGCCATCGCCGAGGACCGCTTCCCCTTTTCCACCGGTGAAGTCATCAACGTGGACGGGGGATTCCACATCCGCCGGCTCTAGTGCGTTGCCGTGGAATAACTGTTCCAAGTTCGACCGAAGCACCCCCTCACCCCCGGCCTCTCTCCTCCACGGGGAAGAGGGGAGAGTTCATTCGAGTTTTGTTGCCCTCTCCTCCTCGGGGAAGAGGGTGGTCCCGCCTTGCGGAACCGGGTGAGGGGGTTACGCAGCAAGCTGCGTAACAGTTGTTTTGTAATAGGCTCTAATATAATGATGCTCATCAACACAGAACTCACACCGGAAAAACTGAGAGCCCGGCTCGAACGCCTTTTCGAAATCTCCGCCGGAAAGATCCGGGCCATCGAAAAGGCCTTTGACGTTTCGCGAGGGTCACCGGTCTCCACGGCCGAGGGCGTCTACGTGGCGCGCGAATGGACGGATTGGACACAGGGCTTCATGTACGGCTCGGCGCTTCTCCAGTATGACGCCACGCGTGAGGAGTGGTTCCTGGAATACGGAAAGCGTAACAGCGTCGAGCGCATGGGACCGCACATCACGCACATGGGAGTGCACGACCACGGATTTAACATTGTCAGCACGTATGGGAACCTGCTGCGCCTGGCCAACGAGGGCAAGATGGCGGCGAGCGGTTTCGAAAAGCGCTTCTATGCGCTGGCGCTGAAAGTGAGCGGGGCGGTGCAGGCGGCGCGCTGGTCACCAATTAGTGACGGGCGCGGCTTCATATACTCCTTCAACGGTCCCCACTCGCTCTTTGCGGATACTCTCCGGTCACTGCGTTCGCTGGCGCTCGCGCAAGCCTTGGGACACGCGCTGAGGAGTGAGAACGACCGGCGCATTTCACTGCTGGAACGGCTTGTGCATCACGCCGCGGTGACGGCGGAGTTCTCCGTGTATTACGGGGAGGGGCGGGATGCGTACGACGTGCGCGGGCGGGTGGCGCACGAGTCGATTTTCGACATAAACGACGGCAGTTACCGCTGCCCCTCTACCCAACAGGGATATTCGCCCTTCACCACCTGGACGCGCGCCCTGGCCTGGATCATGTGCGGCTACGCGGAAGAATTGGAATACCTCCAGACCCTCTCCGAGCAGGAGCTGGACCCGCTCGGGGGGCGCGAAAAAGTGGAAGGCATGATGCGGCGGGCCGGCGAAGCGACTTGCGATTACTACATCGAGCAAGCGGCGCAGGACGGCATTCCGTATTGGGATACAGGCGCGCCGCAATTGTTGAAGCTGGGAGACTGGTGTAATAAGCCGAGTGACCCGTTCAACGACTTCGAGCCGGTGGATAGTTCAGCAGCGGCAATCGCCGGGCAAGGATTATGGCGATTGGGGACTTATCTGCAAGGGCGGCCCGGGAATCTCGAGAGTGGGAGACGTTATCGACAGGCCGCAATGACCATCGCGAATACACTCTTTGATGAGCCTTATCTTTCCACGCATTCGCAACACCAGGGATTGATCCTTCACTCCGTATACCACCGCCCCAAAGGCTGGGACTACGTTCCGCCTGGCCGGCACGTACCCTGCGGGGAGTCTTCCATGTGGGGAGACTATCATGCGCGAGAATTGGCCCTGCTGCTGCTGCGAGAAGCAAAGCGTGAGCCCTACCTGACGTTCTTTAACATCGGCGAGAACACGTAGGTCACCTGGCCACCCATACGCAGGCTATGAGCGATGCGAGAGTCAGAGTCGCAAAGACCGGAATGATGACCTTGCTGAGCGGACGCCCGCCCAGCGCAGCGGCGATCCCCCCCTTGACGAGCGTGTTGGTGGCGCAGGAGACGAGAATTGAGGCGTTAGCGGTGTTGGGCGACACAATGCTTTCATGGGCCAGGCGCGCAGCGGAAATCGTAAAAGGGTCAACGTCCTGCAACCCTGACAGCACGCCGGTCACATACATTCCCGAAGATCCGAAGTATTCATAACCAGCCTTAGAAGCAAACATCACCACGGCAAACATCAGCCCGAATTTAATGGCACTCCACAACTCCATAGGATTCTTAACCTGGAGCGCTGCCTCACGCTGGCTCTCTTTTCGCTTCCAAAGGTAGATTGAGATTCCCACTCCCACGATAAAGGGAAGTGCAATCGGGAGAGCCAGCGCCTTCGCCAAAGGAGCATCAATGACCGCGGTGATGATAACCACCCGAACAAACATAATCGTGGAGGCGATCGTTATACCCAGCGCGAAATACCTGGCGAGAGATTCCCCTGCACTCCGAGCTTGGTGGGAAAGGCCGAAGGTAGCCGCAGTACTGGAAGTAATGCCGCCGAGGATGCCCGTGACGGCAATTCCCTGCCTCGCGCCCAGAAATCGCATCAGAACGTAGCCCACCATGCTCAAGGCGGAGATCAGGACCACTACCCACCAGATGAGCTGGGGATTCAGCGCATCGAATGGTCCAAACGCACGGTTCGGGAGGAGGGGCAAAATGATGACGCTGACCACCCCAAACTTCAGGATTGCGTAAATCTCGTCTTCCTGAATGGATTCCGCCAACCGGTGCAAAGGGGCTTTGACCGACAGTAACAGAGTCGACACCACGGCGAAGGTCGCTGCTGGAATCAAGTACCCCAAGGCCGCCAGCGCCCCAAAGACGAACGCCAGTAGGGCCATGAATTCTGTCGTGGTCCCCTTATGCGGTACTTGAGACCTCACCATATAGGCCGCCACGGCAATCGCGGATACTCCCACTAAGCCGACAGGCAGCATCCATCCCCATCCCGCCTTGGCAGCCAAACCGCAGAGGAAACCGAAAAGGGTGATGAGCGGGAAAGTCCGGATTCCCGCGAACAAGGGGACGTCTTCCTGTGAGTGCTCGCGCTCGATGCCAATCAGCAGCCCCATCAGCAGGGCCATTGCGCCATTAAAGGCAATCTGCGTGTAGGTAAGCATCAGGTCGAAACTACTTGGGAATGAAGTACATTAACCAACCCAGCACCAGGGCGGTGCCGACAAATCCGCCAAAAACCTTCGCGCCGTAAACAAGCCGGTCGCGGGGCGCTTCCTTGGCGAGAACGGCGAACACCACGGAGACCAGGAAGGAGAATATAACGAGAGCAGGAAAGTGTGTCAAAGCCATAATGAGATCAGTGACGAGTGATGAGTGACAAGTGACGAGCCAAAGTGCATGTGCCAGGTGTCAGCGGAAACCAGGTGCGAAGTTTGCAGAAACCAACTTCTGAATTCTGATTTCTGACTTCTGCCCTTCTGCTTGTCACTTGTCACTCGTCACCTGTCACTGCCTTTAGTTTTTTCGTCCCATGGCAATGTCGTAGCAGTCCAGCACCGCCAGGACGTTGAGCATGCCCGCGGCCACCAGATAGGCGGTCCCGAAGTCGGAGCTGACGAAGAACGGATCGCCGCCCGGATAACCGAAAAACTTGGCCACGGGCATTGCCAAGCCTACGCACAATTCACCGTAGTAACCCAGGGTCTGAAGGTAAGACGCGTAACTGGTCGAGAAAAATTGCCCCTGCATCGCCAGGCCGAGAGCAAACATGGTGAGGATCGAGGCGAAGAGGATAAGCGCCCGCCATTTCCTTCTCAGCAAAAGGTGGCCCAACCCTGGGACTAGCCAGGCCGCCACGCAGAGCCGCACCAAAGCAATGATCGACGGGTGACTGGCCACAGCCTTGGTCTTGAAGTTTGCAGTTTCTTCCTCGATAACTTTTCCAGCCATAGCTCGATATCACCCGCCGCGTAAGAAACCTGCCAGGAGCGCAATTCCCTTCCCAAAGAAATTAGCACACCTCAGTATGCTGCGGCAAGGATAGGCACAATGGCCTGTTGAATTTCACCGGTCACCCGCGCGCTCGATTCCTCGACAAACACATTCACCTCGCTGCGCACGCCAAACTCCGTGAGGTAAATACCCGGTTCGATGGAGAAGCAGGTTCGGGGTATTATCTGGCGCGTATCGCGCGTCTCGAAGTTATCGATATTGGCCCCGTTGGCGTGCACATCTTCGCCGATGGAGTGCCCAGTCCGATGCACGAAGCATTGTCCGTATCCCCGGCGGTTGATAATCCCCCGGGCCACGTCGTCCACTTCATATCCATAGATCGTCCGCCCACTCTGCAAGGCGGCTTGAACGAAGTCCACTGCGGCATCCCTCGCCTCCCGCACCGTCTCGAAGACCTCCGCGTAGCGGCGCGGGACCTCCACACCCACGAAGCCTGTCCACGTGATATCGAAATAGACTGAGCCAGGCTTGTCCATTTTTCCCCACACATCCAGCAAAACAAAATCGTTGACACCCATGGGCAACGAACGATCGCGCGCCGGCATGTAATGGGGATTGGCAGTGTTTCTGTTGACCGCCGCCACAGGCCCCTCATCCGTGACCACGCCGCCGCCCTCGAAGACACGTAGCATAGCCTGGTGGACGTTGTACTCTGTGATCCCGTTTCCAGAGCTCACGGCCTCTCGAATCGCGGCGAAACCCGCCCGGACGGCTGCGTGCACCACCTTGCCCGCCTCGAGGTGCGACGCCAGCGCGTCCTCCGACCAACGCGCCTCGAACAATTGCACCAAGTCCGCCGAAGAAACTACCTCCACCCCGAAACTCTTCACCAACTCAATTGTCCCGGCATCCACCAAACCCACATAAGGAATGTCGTTCAGGGGCGAATACTGCATCGCGATGCGGGTCTTGCCTTCCAGAATCTTCTTCAGACCCCCGTGTTGTTCCTCCCAGGAGGAATACTGGATCTCTGCCCCAGGCAAACCCGCGAGATTCCCTCGCTCCACACGATGAATGAGTTTGGCAGGCTCCCCCTCAGCGGGAATCAGGTAATACCACCGCCGTGTGCACATGGGCGGGTTAATCTTCAGTATCCGGTAGGCAATGGGGTCACGTCGATGGTGATCGTAAAACAACCAGCCGTCAAGCCCATTTTCCCGCAGCGTCGATTGAATCTGGTCGAATTCCATTTTTCCTCACTTGCGTCGTAGGGGCGGTTCGCGAACCGCCCCTTCGGGTTTGTCACTCGTCACTGCTCTTTGAAGAACGGCCGCCACTGTTCCGCGCGGGGTGGGGCGGTGAGCAAGCTCACGCCGATCAGGCATATCAGTGAAGCCGCCAGCGCGGGAAAAATCATAGGCGCGTGCGCATCCAACCCAAACACTTTCCAGAGCGCCGCCACAACCGTACCCGCACCAATCGAGCTCAGCCCGCCGGCGGTCGTTGTACGCTTCCAAAAGAAAGCAGCCACGATGGCAGGGGTAAGCCCTGCCCCATATACGTCGTAAGCGTAAACTGCCGTAGCCAGAACCGAGGGCTGGAAGCTTTGCGCCAGTGCGATGACCCCAAGGACCACCACGGTGATGCGTGAAAAGAGCAGCAAGGTGCGGTCGCCCGCACCCTTGCGAAACAAGCGTTGGAAAACGTCATGAACCACGTTCGTCGCCGGCGAAAACAGGTAGTTGTTTCCGGTGGACAGCACCTTGGCAAACACGGCGCCCAGAAAAATGGCCCCCACCAGCGGGGCCACTCCATGGCGCGCGGCGTAGGGCACGATCCCCCACGCCGGAAGCGCCCCCGACTCGATTTCATGGTGGAACAGCACTCCGCCTACCATGGCCAAGAGCACGATGACGGTTTCCAGGAACAACGTCCCGGCGATCCAGCCCACGACGGAAAGCCGGGCGTCCCTCTCGCTACGGGCAGAAAAGAACTTTTGGTAAGAGCTCTGATTTCCCACCATCAGCGTGAAAGTTGGAAGGAAGTAGCCGAGTACTTCACTCCACTTCATTCCGCCCCTAAACGTGAAGTGACTCGAGGGCAAGGCAGCGTGGATGGCGCTCCATCCGCCGGCGCGCAGAAGCATCGCCGGCAACGCGATGACGCACCCAGCCGTGACCAGGAGCCCAATCGCCACGTCTGAGTAAGCGACCGAGGACATTCCCGCCAATGCCGTAAGCAATATAACGAACCCTGCCAGGATGAACGTCCCCGTCCTCTCGCTGACTCCGAAGGCGAGATTGAGGATTCGCCCGCCCCCCCGGAACTGGTAGCTGACGATGGCGGTGTAGGAAACGATGATGCAGAGTGTGCCAAAAACGCGTGCTATCACACTGTACCTGACCTCCAGCAGATCAGGGACGGTGTACTGTGCGAAGGCCCGCGCCCGCCCGGCAATGAAATAGACCACCAGCAAACCCGCCCAACCGCCCGCCGGCAACCATAAAGATGCCAAACCCCTGCGATAGGCGAACTCCGCGCCGCCAAAGAGGCTCCCCGCACCTATCCACGAGCACAAGAGCGTGAAGACCAGCACCGCCGCTGAAAGTCTGCGGTCCGCCACCATGAAATCCGCATGGCTCTTGAGCTTCACCATGCGCCTCACGCTTACGGTGAGCAAAACAAGAACGACCAGGATGAGAACCGTAGCGTAGAGCATGGGTGCGTCTACCCTTCGTTGCGGTAGTCAAGGGACGTGATCATTTGCGTCACATCGCGCCAGTGGGGTTCGACTTTAACGTAGAGTTCAAGGAAGACTTTGGGTGGGAACAGCCTTTCGAGTTCACGGCGGGCCTCAGTGCCGATCTTCTTCAACATGTCACCGCCCGAGCCAATAATGATGGGTTTCTGCGAGTCCCTCTCCACCACGATGCTGGCGTGGATACGCGTGATGGTTTCGCCTTCCTCGAATTGGTCGATGACGACGGCGGTGGCATAGGGAAGCTCTTGCCGGGTGTGAAGGATAACCTTTTCGCGAACGATCTCCGATGCCAGGAAGCGCTCCGGCTGATCCGTGTACATTTCGGGCGGGAAGTATTGCGGGCCTTCGGGCAGCAAGCGCTCGATGGCGTCCAGAAGTTCCACAAGACCTTCTCCCCGGAGGGCGGAGATGGGCATGATCTCCTCGAAATTGTACAGCTTCGAGTAGCGATCTATTAGGGGCAGAAGGTTGGGCTTCTTGATTCGATCGATTTTGTTGAGCGCCAAAATCGACCGCGGAGCGTATTCTTTCAGCAGTCCCACCGCAAACTTGTCTCCGTGGCCGAAGCGCTCGGAGGCGTCGACAATCAGCACCGCCAAGTCCCGCTCGGTGAGCGCCTGGCGGACGAAGGTCATCATCTGCTCGTTGAGGCGAGAGTGTGGCCGGTGGATTCCGGGCGTGTCCATGAGCACGATTTGCGCGCCGGGACGGTTTACAATCCCCAGAATTCGATTGCGCGTGGTTTGCGGCACGGCCGTGACGATGGAGACCTTGGTTCCAACCAGCTCATTCACCAGAGTGCTCTTCCCGGCATTCGGCCTGCCAACCACGGCCACGAATCCGGATTTAGTCTTATCCGCCATAGTTCTCAGCAGCCTATGTGGTTTCCGGAGACAGAATCAGGCGGACCTTCAAGACTGTCCGCTTGTTAGCTTCCAGCACTTCGATGGTCAACCCGTTCTTCCGCACCTGCTCACCGGGAACGGGAACGTGGCCGAGTTGGGCCAGCACCAACCCCGCCACCGTGGAGTAGCCGGGAGCTTGGACGGGGACGTGCAATTCATCGCTGATCTGGGACAGGTCGGTATGACCCGCCACGAGGTAGGAATGCTCCGACTCCTTGACGATATCCTGCGCGTGGATCTCGAATTCGTCCTTAATTTCTCCCACGATCTCTTCCAGCATGTCCTCGATGGTCACCAAACCGGCGACGCTGCCGTATTCATCGATGACAATCGCCATCTGCGTGGTGGATTTTTGCAGTTCTTTCAGCAGGTCTTTGATGTGACGCGTTTCAGGAACGAATGGCACTGGCCTGATCAAACTCCGAATGGTGACTCGGGCTTGCTCTTCAGGCAGCAACTCCATCAAGTCTCGAACGCTCACGATGCCCTCGACGTGGTCCAACTCCCCGGCAAAGACGGGGTATCGGGTCAGACGCTTTTCGCGGAACAGCTTGCGCAGGTCCTCGACCGGGGCGTTCACCTCGATGGCGGCAATTTCCGTGCGCGGTGTCATCACCTCGCGCACGACCTTGTCCCCGAATTCGACGACCGACTGCACGAGTTCACCCTCCCCTTTCTCGAGCAAACCCTCCTGCTCACCCGCTTCAATAAACTCTTGCAGGTTCTCCTGCGGGCTGGGTGGCTCCGGTTCCTCCTCTTTGGACTCCAACAGGCGGCTCATGGTGGTCGAAATAAGGATGGGGAAAGTGAGCGGCAAAGCCAGAAAAACCAGCCGCCGCACCGCGGGCATCCAGCGCTCGATGATGACCTCCGGCTCGTCATGGCGCGCCACCAGGAGGAAAGGTATGAGCTGGTCGGCTATGGCCACCGCGGTCAGGACAATGGCCACAGCAGCGCCGATGTTTGCCCAAAGGTGATCCGGCCTGCGCAGCACAAGCAGCGCGGTGACGCCCACGGCAAACAAGTGCATGGCCGCGCCGTGCAGGGCGGAAATCGAGACGCCGACACGCTCCCGATCAACGGTAATGCGCCCTCCCGCTCCAGGACGGAACAGCCTTCTGGCGCTCACCCCGGTCAGGCGGCGCATCAGCAGCCTCAAATAAGAGGCCACCGACCCGGCCACCAGAAGGGCGGCCAGAACAATCAGCCATACAAGTGTGATCAGAATGGTTTCTTGATCCATACGTTATTGCAGAATGCCCAGCCGGCTCCGCAGAGCAAGCTCCAGCCTCGTCATTTCGCCTTGATCGGATTCATGATTGTAGCCCAGGAGGTGGAGGAGACCATGCAAAATAAGCCAGCGAATCTCATTCAGGGTCGAATGTCCTTCTTGGCGCGCGTTTCTCTTGGCCGTGTCGACGGAAATCACGATATCGCCGAGGAAGTTCTTGAACTCCAACGCCACGCGTTCCTGGGCGCTCCGGCTGGCATGGCTCGGCCGAGCATTCCAAGGAAATGATAATACATCGGTCGCACGATTCTTGCCTCGGTAGAGCGAATTCAAACGCTTGATCTCCCGGTCGTCTACCAGGCAAACGTTGCAATCTCGCCTGCCCAATCGAAGCGTCTGTCTGAGCTCCCTCACGTATTCCCTCAGCCGGGAAGAATTGACGACGTATTTTTCCTGCTGATTGAAGATCAATGGCTCTGCGGTGACGAAGCAAGTTGCGCGGTAGGTGCGGTTCGCGAACCGCTCCTACGACAAGTGGTTTTTGTTGTTCGTGGCGGCCGCGGTGCGCATCTGGTCGTATTCCTCGTAGGCGCGAATGATCCGCTGCACCAGGGTGTGCCGGACCACGTCCCGCTCCGTAAAGTAGACAAAACTTATACCCGGCACCCTGGAAACCACATCAATCGCTTCGACGAGGCCGGAACGTCTCCCATCCAGATCGATTTGGGTGATGTCACCGGTGACCACCGCTTTGGAGTTAAATCCCAGTCGCGTCAGGAACATCTTCATCTGCTCGCTGGTGGTGTTCTGGGCCTCATCGAGAATCACGAAGGCATCGTTCAAAGTCCTGCCGCGCATGAATGCGATAGGCGCGATCTCAATAATGCCTTTCTCCAAATAGCGTTCCACCTTGTCCGGGTCCAATACGTCGTAAAGAGCATCGTAAAGCGGACGCAAATAGGGGTTCACTTTTTCCTGAAGTGTCCCGGGGAGGAATCCCAAGCGCTCGCCCGCTTCCACGGCGGGCCGCGCCAGGATGATGCGGCTGACTTCTTTGCTCAGCAGTGAATCCACGGCCATGGCCACGGCCAAGTAAGTTTTTCCTGTACCCGAAGGGCCGATTCCGAACACCATGTCGAAGCGCTCGATCGCATCCACATAGGTACGCTGATTCAGGCTCTTGGGGGTGATGGATTTTTTGCCGAAAGTGCGCGGGCGGCCAGCCTCGGCAAGACCCTTGAGCGTGGCGTCCGGATCCTGGCAGGCAATGCGCAGGAAGGACTCCACTTCCGAGCTGTCAAATCGGGACCCTGCCTCCACCAAGTCGGCATACTCTTCCAGGAGTTTCTGCGCGCGCCGCACTTCGAGATCCCCGCCTTCAATCTCCAGTGCTTCTTCGCCCAGGTGCACCGATACATTGAAGCATCTCTCCAGCAATCGCAGGTTCCCGTCGTGCGTTCCTACCAACTGTTCCACTCCGTTCAGGACCTTCACACTCGTCTTCATATGCTCTGCATGCCTCACATCCTCCTAAACGAGAGAATAACCATCATGCGGTGGTCGAGGGAAGCGCGGAAACCCGGCGTTGGGGGGAAAGAATCTACTTCTCATTAATTCTTTAACAATTTAGCCTTTGGAAGGGTGAAAGTCAATCGCGGATTATTTCTGGTGATGTCAAGCTGCTTGTGTGAAAAGCCGGAGGGTGCGATTTTTCCATTCCGGATTCTCATTGAGGCCATTGAAGATCGCATAGATGATGCGGTTGACACTGGCCACGTTGACGAAGCAGACCATCGGTCGCGTGCGGCGGCGGACTTCCACGAAGCAGCGCTCGATGACATTCGTGGTCCGCAGCTTTCGCCAGAGGTGCTTGGGAAAGTCGAAGAAGCTGAGCAATTCCGGCAAATCCTTCTCCAACTGCTTCACCATCGACGTGTAGATGCCCTGCCAGCGCGCTCGGAACCTTCGAAACGCCTGGTTGGCTTGCCGCTGACTGTCCGCGCCATAGATGGCCTGCGCACCGGCTTTGACCGCGTCATAGTCGCGCTTCCGCACCTTCTCCAAGATATTGCGCATCTTGTGCACCCAGCAGCGCTGATGCTTCACGCGCGGGTAGACCGTCTGCAGCGCCCCGGCCAGTCCCGCGCAACCGTCGGTGACGATCAGCAGCAGACGGTTCCCGGTCAGGCCGCGTGTATAGAGATGGTGGAGAAATCCCTCCCAGGCCGTCTGGCTTTCTCCCTGACTGCGTAGAAAGGCGAGCAACTGCCGCCGCCCATCGTGCTTCACGCCGTAGGCCACCAGCATCTGCACGCGCTTTCGCCCGCCCGGCCGCCGCACTCGCAGGCTCACTCCGTCCAGGAACAAGTAGGCCCACTCGTCCTTCAAGGGCGCCTGCTGGAAGGCCTTCACTGCGCGGTCCAGATGGCGGCTCAACTGCGAGACCGTTTGCGCGCTCACCGACTCTCCCGTCACCATTGCCACCACTCGTCCCACCTGCCGGGTCGAGACCCCGCGCAGAAACGCTTCCCGGATCAGCAGCATTACCTCTTCCGCCCGGCGTTGAAACCGCTCCAGGGCGCGCGGCAAAAAGCTCTGCGTCCGCGTCCGAGCAATGCGCAAGATCAGCGTCCCGAAAATCGTCACGAAGCTCCGCTCGTAGAACCCGTTGCGATACTCCCGCTCTCCCGCCCGCTCGTACTCGTCCACCTGCAGGTAGCGGTCCCGTTCTTCCCGCGACACTCCCTCTAAGAACTGCTTCCAAGCCAGCCTCGTCTTTCCACTCAGGTCTCCCCAAAAGCTCTCCTTGAGGTCTCTCACGAAGTGTTGAAACTGCTCTGTGATCGGGATTACTCTCGCCATAGGGTGTAAGTCTCCTTTTCAAAGGATCTGGTTTTAGGTGGTCAGCCCAAAACCAACTTACACCCTCCTTGCTTTTACACAGACAAATTTACGTCACCTTATTTCTTGTCTCCTGCCGTGGCGGGTAAAGGTTGGAGGAGTTGCTCCTTGCGGTAAACCAGGGAGTTCGTATCGTAGGCGGCGATTTCAAACCCGTGGCCATGGGTGATGGCGTCGCAAGGGCAAGCCTCCACGCAATAGCCACAGAAGATGCACCGGTTGTAATCAATGTTGTAAACCTTTGCGTAACGCTCCGCAGCGCTGATCCGTTGCTCGCCGGTATTCTCAGCCGCTTCAATGTAAATGCAATTTGCCGGGCAAGCCGCCGCGCAGAGGAAACAGGCTACGCATTTTTCGAGCCCATTTTCATCGCGTTTCAAAATGTGCAGCCCGCGGTAGCGAGCTTCAAAATGAACAGGTTCTTCCGGGTAGTTTTCCGTCACCGTGTGCCGGAACATGGTCCTAAAAGTGACGGAGAATCCCTTGGCCAGAGCCGCAGCGGAATCCGCTATTTCTCGAAGTATGTTTGGCATACCCTGTCAAAAACCCAGTATAGCGGATGCCCTTCAGCGGGTCAATCGCCGTCGCCTGGCACCGCAGGGTTCCGTCAAAGTCTCCGATCAGCACGAAATGACGAGGCGGGAATTGCCCCGAAGGGGCAAACCGTGAGTAGCCGTGGGTGCAACCCACGGAAACAAGGCAAAAAAAACGAATCGGCCCCGGAGGGGCCGGACTGCCCGTCAACCCCGTTGGGGTTGGGGTAATTCGCATCGCAATGTTATCCGCAGTCCCGCGAGGCGGGACTGCGGCTACTCACGGGGGGCCCCTCCGGGGCCTGCTGTTCCTGGGTCCCCTCACCCGGTTCAACTTTGACGGAACCCTGCTCACCGCCTGCCCAACTGCCAGTCTTACAGGCGATTGCCGTCTTCAGTCTGGCAACGGGCCGACCGGAGAGAGAATCCAAGCGCATAGGCTACGAATTGCTGAAACGCCGAAGTCAGAATAGAATCAGAGAAGAGGCAGCGAAAGGCGTGGGGCCAGCTCCAATTGTAATGGAAGAAGGAGCCCGTCCGTCTGGTTTCAAAGGAGATGCTTATGAATAAGTTAAGATTCACCGCAGGCTTGGCAGCAATGCTGATCATCCCGACACTGTCTTTTGCGGCTGACGATGCCATCACATTACCCGCAGGAAGCGAGCTCCATGTGCAACTGATCACCACGCTCAGTTCGAAAGCCAACGATTCCGGCGATCTGTGGACGGGAAAGGTGGTCGAGCCGGTCTTTGGAAAAGGTGGGGAAATCGTCCCTGAAGGGAGCACGGTGGATGGTCACATCACCTTTGTCAAAGACCCGGGGCAGGCGAAAGGCAAGGGCGAAATGCAACTCATCGCAGATTCCATCGCCACTCCGGACGCCTCGAAATACAATATCGGCGCAAGCCTGCAGGGCGCCAAGGAAGACAAGGAAGACAAGGTGAAAGATGATGAAGGGAAAATGGCGACTCTGGCCCACAAGCTCCACAAAAAGGGCAAACAGAACGTAATTCCTCAGGGTACGGAGATCACCTTCGTTATTTCCCGCAACATCATCGCAAAGAAGGTGGGGAATAAGGAGTAAGGGGTAAGCAGTAGGCAGTGGATAGGGTGGTCCATTTTGGATTTTGGATTACTTAATCCCGCAGTGGTGTGAAGATTGCCGGCCGACTTCCGGGTCCTGACTGCTATCTTCACTATTAAGCCCATAGGCAGGGAGGGAGCAGGGAGAAGGGCGCGACTGCTAAATTAGGCAGGCCAATCCAAAATCCAAAATTCAAAATAACCGCTTGCGCTGAATATCCGTGACGATCTGCTTACCGTGGAATCGGCCGTTCTCGATAAAGATCTCGTTCGTATCCAGACCAGCGATGATGACCCCCGCGAGATACAGGCCGGGCACATTACTCTGGCGCGACTCCGGGTTGCACTGCGGGCGGCAAGTGATGGGGTCAATTCGGACTCCGGCTCTGTGAAGGAAGTCGAAGTCCGGATGATATCCGGTGAGAGCGAATACGAAGTCATTGTCGAAGCGCAGCGTTTCGCCTTGGACATCCCGCACTAGAATCGAATCGTGCGCAATCTCGGTCAGCAGGCTCCCGAACCTGGCCCGGATTGAACCCTCCTTAATCCGGTTTTCAAGGTCAGGCCTGATCCAGTACTTGATGTGCCGGCTCAGTTCGGGCTCCCGCACGATTAGCGTGACCTCGGCGTCATGTCGATAGAGGTCTAGCGCCGCAATCGCGGCCGAATTCCCGCCCCCCACCACAGCAACCCGCCGCCCGAAGAACTGGTGCGGCTCCTCGTAGTAATGCGAGACCTTGGACAGATCCTCTCCCGGCACATTCATCAGGTTGGGCAGATCGTAGTAGCCGGTGGCCAGTACGACGTTGCGGGAGTTATATTGGCGGCTCTCACCATCACCCAACTCCGTACCGATCACAAAGGCGCCGTTTTCCTGCCTGAGGGACGTGACACGCTCGCCATAGTGGATGGGCAAATGGTAGTGGCCTGCCACGCGGCGGTAGTATTCCAAGGCTTCGGCGCGTGCGGGCTTGATATTGACGCTCGTGAAAGGAAGATCACCGATCTCCAACAACTCGCGCGTGGTAAAGAAGGTCATGTTGGGCGGATAATGAAACAAGGAGTTCACTAAACAGCCTTTCTCGAGAATCAACAGCTTGAGATCAGCCCGCAACGCTTCAATCCCGCAAGCCAAGCCCGTCGGCCCGGCCCCCACCACAAGCATGTCAAACGTGTCGTTCATCAGAATCGAGTCCTCCCTCGCCCTGCAACAGGCGCCGCAGTTCGCTCTTAAAGCGCGCGTAGCCAGCCAGCAGTTCCGGCGTGGCGGCCACGGATTCGCCCTTCCAAACGAAGGCCTTCCCCTCGGCTCGCTCCACCAGCATCGCGATCCCTTCTCCCACATGATATCCCACTTGGCCGAAGAGCTTGACCTTTCCTTCGCCTGTCTCCAGCAAAGCAACGAACCCATCCCTCTCTACCCCTACATAACGAGCGTATCGTTCGAAAGTCACAAACCTGAAGCCCGCCTTCAAAAGCGATTCGAGCACCGCAACTTGACCTGGGCTTAATTCCTTTGGTTGCGCTTCATGCATTTGAGGATCCAGTCCCGTGCGCCTCCATGTCTCCGTGGTTGATGCAATCGAATTGTTCTCGGCTTCTGCGCCATGTGGCTGAATCGCCTACAATCCCATTTCAGCCCGCTTCAGCAGGCGACATCTTTTAGCCCATGGCGTGAGCCATGGGAGCGAATCCCCCGCAACCGCGATTCAGCCCGCTTCAGCGGGCGACATCTTTAGAGATTATCGTTGTCAAACGCGACCCCGTGCCTTTTGAGCAAGGCAGCAACCTCTTGTTCGTAAGTTAGCTTGCGATGATGCGCTTCCTGGTTGAGAATGTAATTCCTCACTTCCTCTATTTTCGAGGGGCTGACGCTGGAGCCGGCATACCCGATTTGCCAGGCGAAGCCGATCGCGGGCCAACGCTCATTCGCCCACTTTGAAGAATTGGCTTTCACCTTCTCCATCATGTCGGAAAGCGAAAGGCTGGCAGGAAGCACAAACAACAAATGAACATGGTCCTTCGGGCCGTTTACAAGCATCGATTGCCCTTTAAGCCGCCCGATGATCCCTCCTATATAGGCAAACAATTCTCCCTTGATTGTAATGGTTAAGAGGGGCCGGCGATCTTTGGTGCTGAAAATGGCATGAATGATCAAGCTGCTGTAAGTGTGTGGCATTCGCTCCCCTTGCGTCCGGTTGATGTCGCCCCTGGCGGGGCTTACGGTTTCTGGGCCGTTCCTCATCCCCATAGCTGACGCTATGGGCTAATCGATGACGCCCGCTGCGCGGGCTGGCCTATTTTACCTTATCTGGCGGGAGTCCTTGATCTTCTTGCCCATCCCTCTTCCCCATCCCGCCAGGCGGGATGGGCTAATCGATGACGCCCGCTGCGCGGGCTGGCCTATTTTACCTTATCTGGCGGGAGTTCTTGATCTTCTTGCCCATCCCTCTTCCCCATCCCGCCAGGCGGGATGGGCTAATCGATGACGCCCGCTGCGCGGGCTGGGCCTATTTTACTTTATCTGGCGGGAGGAAAGCGTCCGAGGGCGCGCGAAACCGTCGCAAGAGGCTCGGTGCCTGGCGCTGGCCCCGTCCTTCAAACAGTATATCCACGCCACTCGCCGCTCTCCGTTGGGTAAGACAACCTCCGTAATCGCGCGCTGGAACAAGCTCTTCTCCGGAGCCTGAGTCAAAACCCCTTCCACATGGTCCAAAACCTTCAATGCTTTCTCCGCCTGGCGAAGGCGATAGACCTCACCTGCAACCACTTTTCCCGGTCTGGTGGATTTCCGTGCTCCAAGGAACTCCCCCAAGTCATACAGCTCAGCCTGCACTTCCCCTGCTGCCACGAATTGCGCCCTCATTCTCCTCAGGTGATGGTGCAGCGCAAAGCCGCGCCGCAAGGCGCCATAGACAAACAGGAAATCAGTGTCGAGTTCAGGCAAGGCGATCAATCTTCAGCTTCCAGCGTTTCAATGATGCGCCGTAAGGCCGAAATAATTTCGTTGCGCTCGACCGTGTTCTTGCGGAACTGCAACACCAGCTTGAATTCCTTGGCGGGAGGGACAAAGCGGAAGACGGCCCGGCGCGGCTGCGCATCAGGATTGCGTTCCGCGCGGGCCTGCTCGCGGTTCAGCATACCCAGCGCAAATCGCCGAACCAAGTCTCTCATCTTCCCTTCGTTCGGTTGTCGGGCCACTTGCAGCAGTTGCGATTTTGAAAGCACACCTTGTTCCAAGCACAATGCCCTAATCTCGTCGGGGATGGAGCGCAGGCTGAGCAGTTCAGTAATCGAGGACCGCGACTTCCCCACTTTCCTGGCGATTTCCTCATGGGTCAAGCCGAAACCGCCGGCGAGCGCTTGCACGCCCTCAGCCTCCTCGAAAGGGGTCAAGTCTTTCCGTTGCAGGTTTTCAATCAGGGCCAGTTCGAGCGTCTCGGCGTCATCAACGTCCTTCTCGATGCACGGGAGTTCGTAGAGTCCCGCAGCGCGCGCCGCATGGTAGCGGCGTTCCCCGGAGATAATCATGTACTTCCCCGACTCCGGCAGAAAACGCACCAGCAGCGGCTCGAGCACGCCCTTCTCCCGCACCGAGTCGGTGAGCCCCTGCAAATCGCCAACGTCCTTGCGGGGCTGGCTGGCGTTGGGCTGGATTTCCTCGAGGGGAATCATCCTGCCAATGGCCGCCCCGGTTCGGGAGATTATCTCTTCTACGTAGTGCGCGTTGTGCCGCATCTTGACCGTCAGGGGTAAACCAGCGCGTCTAACTGACACGTTGCATGACCTCCTTCGCTAGCTGCGCGTATTCCCTCGCTCCGGATGAATCGGGGGCAAAAGTGAAAATCGTTTCCTTATAAGCCGGGCTTTCTTCCAGCCGCACGTTCTTCCCGATGATGGTCTTGAAGACCTTCTCGCCGAACACTTCGCATACCTGCTTGTAGATATCCCGCGCCAGATTGGTACGCTTGTCAAAAAGCGTAACGATCACCCCGAGCAACTCCAACTCCGGATTGGGCCGGGCGCGGACGCGCTCGAACGTCTCCAGCAGATCGTCTGTTCCCTCCAACGCGTAGTAGGAGGCCTGGATGGGCACCAGCAGATAATGGGCGGCAACCAGGGCGTTCACGGTGATGAGGCCGAGGGCAGGAGGGGTATCAATGAGCACGAGGTCAAAGTCGTTTCGCACCGCAGCCAGAGCGTCTTTGAGCCGATAGGGCGCGTCGAACTGCCCCACCAGTTGCGCCTCCAGCTTAGCCAGGGAGATGCGGGAGGGCACCAGGCAGAGATTCGCCACCTTCGTCGGCTGCATGACTTGTGAAAGCGCCATCTGGTGGTCGGCCAAAACCTCGTAAGCCGAGTGCGTAATCTCGTCAGGATTGAAGAAAGTCAAGGTGCTGTTCGCCTGGGGATCCAGATCGATCAGGAGGGTTCGCTTGTCCGTGTGGGCGAAGGCAGCAGCAAGATTGACGGCGGTTGTCGTCTTCCCCACTCCGCCTTTTTGGTTTGCAATCGCTATTACCGTGCTCACTCTCAGCTCCGGTCGCGTGTTTGATTTTTTCGCGGGCTGGGAAATGGCTGGGGGAATCCCCCTGCCTGAAGTCACATCTTGTAGCGTCCCATGTCCTCGTCGTTCAAGCCTTCCAGCCACTTCCGAAGCTCTTCATTACTCGCTTTTTCGTTGGCTCCGCCGGCAACCTTGGAGTTCTTCAGGACTTCCTCTTCGACATAAATCGGGCAATCCATGCGCAGGGCCAAGGCCAGAGCGTCGCTGGGCCGCGAATCGATGGACATCACCTGTCCATCGCGTTCCAGCCAGATCAGGGCGTAGAAAGTGTCTTCCTTCAACTCGCTCACCACAACCTTCTGAACGCGCGCTTCGAGGCCCTGCAACAAATTCTTTAACAGGTCGTGGGTCATAGGGCGGGGAGTGGTCACTTTTTCAATCTCCAGGGCAATCGCGTTCGCCTCGTAGATGCCCACCCAGATTGGAAGCACCGAGGCCCCGTTGACATCCTTCAGAATCACGATGGGCATGTTCGTGACCGGGTCCATAACCAAACCGCGAATTCTCATTTCGATTTCCATGCGACCCTCCCGGCCTCTTGCACGCCCCGCCTTTCCGCGCGCCAGCCGCCTCTCACCTGCTCGAGCCCTTGATTACGCCCTTGAACCCGTGAGAGCCGCGGACCTCAAAAGCGGAGGTCCGCGTTACCCACACGCGCCTGCCTTTGGGCACCCACAAGGGGTGCCCCTACGCCTCGTTTTCCGCGCGCGCTCCCACCAAGCTGTTGGGCCCGGCCGAGGTCACTTTCACGGTGAGATAGCGCCCGACATCCTCAGGGCTGCCCGGAAAGTTTATCACCCGGTTCGTCGTGCTGCGCCCCACTGCCTGTCCCAGGCGTGCCTGGTATCCTTCCACAAGGACTTCGAAACTCTCGCCCAACAACGCCTGATTGCGTCGCAACTGGATTTGCCGCTGAAGCTCCTGAAGTTCGGCCAGGCGCTGTCCCTTCTCCTCCTCCGCGATAGCATCCCCCCTTCCTTGCGCAAGTGTGTTCGGGCGTGGTGAGTATTTGAAGGAGAAGATTTGATCGTACTCCACTTCCTTAATCAGCGAAAGCGTCTGTTCAAAATCCTGGCGGGTTTCCCCGCAAAAACCGACGATGATGTCCGTGGAAAGGCTGATTGCACGCCGTGCTTTGCGAATGCAATGGATTTTTTCCAGGTAGTCCTCTCGCGTGTACCCCCGCAGCATCCGTGCCAGCACTGGCGTGGAACCGGATTGAACCGGGAGGTGAATCTGGTCGCAAAGCGTGAGGCGCGCGTCGATTGCCTGGACAATATCGGCGCTGAAAAATCTGGGGTGCGAAGTCGTGAAGCGCACGCGGCGAATTCCCGCAACCTCGGCCAGGCGCGAAAGTAATTCCGCAAAGCTCAGCCGCGCCGGCGAAGGATCCTGCCAGGCGTTGACGATCTGACCCAGGAGCTGGATTTCCGTGTAACCTTCGTCCACCAGCCGCCGAGCCTCGACCAGGATATTGTGGCTCGGGCGGCTTCGTTGCGGGCCGCGCGTCATGGGCACAACACAGAATGCGCACCGCTGGTCGCACCCTTCGATGATGGTGAGGTAAGCCCGGAAAGGGTTATCGCGCCGGGTCATCTCAGTCTCAAAGCACTCCTCCGTGTCGAGTGAAAGACCGGTGACCCGCCGCTGCCCGGCTTCGAGCTGGTCAAGCAACTGGGGCAGTTTCGAGTAGCTCGCGGAACCGCAGACCAGACTGACCTGCGGCGCACGCTCAAAAAACCGCTCGCCTTCCTGCTGCGCCACGCAGCCCAGCACTCCAATCACTTTCCCCGCGCCACTTCTGCCCTTGCGGAAAACCCCCAGCCGTGAAAAGACCTTCTGCGCAGCTTTTTCCCGGATGCTACAGGTATTGTAAAGCACAAGGTCAGCCTGAGCGTGGTCTTCAACGGGTGTCATCCCACGCGCCATCAGCACACCTTGCACCTTCTCCGAGTCGTGCACATTCATCTGGCAGCCGAAGGTTTCAATGTAAAAAGTCTTCAGCGTGCCAGCCGTCGCAACGATCTCCGAGGGCGGGTGCGCATCGGTAGGCCCAGGCATTGTCCCCGCTCCACACACCTCGCTCGTCGTCATCTCGTCGTTTACAAGACCCGTGGCGGGGAAGCGCGAGTCTGCCCCTGCGGCGCCAGAAGAAAATTGCGGCGCTCCCGGCAGCCCAGACTGATTGACGAGTGTTAATTGGACCAGTTCGTTTCCCATTTGCCGGCGCAGACCCGACGGATTCAGTATAGCCCGATTCCACATGCCCGAAAAGACTTAATGAAATCCTTGGCAAATCCTTATGCCTTCTTTATGCGAGGCCGCGCAAACTGATAAATCGGATCGCTAAAGTTGGCCATCACGTGATCTTCGCGGAATCGAGGTAAGAGATCATGCTGGATTTAGTCTACGTCCTTATCGGGATATTGTTGTTTGTAGCCTGCTGGGCTTCTACTAAAGCCTGTGACCGACTGTAAGGGGGAGGTATGCCGTGGACTACATCATCTCAGGCGTGACGGCACTTTTTCTGTTCGTTTACCTTGTTTACGCCTTGCTTTGTCCTGAACGCTTTTGAGGAATGAGGAATAGAAATGACAGCGCTTGGCATTTTGCAGATCGTCGCTTACTTCTTGGTGGTCCTCGCTCTCACCAAGCCCCTTGGCGCTCATATGGCCAAGGTATTTGAGGGCCAGCGGACCTTTCTCCATCCGTTGCTGCGACCGGTGGAACGCCTCATCTACCGCCTGGTTGGCGTACGCGAGGATACCGAACAGCGCTGGACGCAATACGCTGCGTCGCTGATTGCCTTCAGCGTGGCGTGTTTTCTGTTTACTTATGTCATCCAGCGCTTGCAAGGCATCTTGCCCTTCAACCCCATGCACTTTGGCACCAAGGCTGCGCCCACAGGAGCCTCGCCCGTAACCCCGGACCTGGCCTTTAACACGGCCGTGAGCTTCCTCACCAACACGAATTGGCAAGCGTACAGCGGGGAAATGACGTTTAGTTATTTCGTGCAAATGGCCGCTCTCGCGGTGCAGAATTTTGCTTCCGCGGCCGTGGGTATTTCCGTGGCAGTAGCGTTGATACGTGGTTTCGCCCGGCAGGAAGCCAAGGCCGTCGGCAACTTCTGGGTCGATCTCACGCGCTCGACGCTTTATGTTTTGTTGCCGATCGCCTTTGTCGCCGCATTGATCCTTGGCTCCCAGGGAGCTATCCAGAACTTTCATCCCTATGCCACGGTCAAGACCCTTGAGGGAGCTACCCAGACAATTCCGCAGGGTCCCGTTGCCTCTCAAGTAGCAATCAAGATGCTGGGAACCAATGGTGGAGGATTCTTTGGCGCCAACTCCGCGCACCCCTTCGAGAACCCCACACCGTTGAGCAACTTCCTCCAGGTGCTCCTGATTTTCCTGGTGCCGGCGGGGCTGACGTATACCTTCGGCCGCATGGTGGGCGACACGAGACAAGGCTGGGCACTCTTTTATGCCATGGCATTGATGTTTGCCATGGGTGTTTTCATCTGTTACCACTACGAGCAGGCGGGCAATCCCCTTTTCACGAAGCTCGGACTGGAAAGCACTTACACCGGCAAACAGGCGGGCGGCAACATGGAAGGGAAGGAAACGCGCTTTGGCATCCCCGCCTCGGCGTTGTTTGTGACCGTGACTACCGATGCGAGCTGTGGCGCCATCAACAGCGCTCATGACAGCCTCACTCCGATCGGCGGTCTCGTCCCGATGTTTAACATCCAAACGGATGAGGTGATTTTCGGGGGCGTGGGGTCGGGCTTATACGGCATGCTGTTGTACGCCATTGTCGGGGTTTTCATTGCAGGACTCATGGTGGGGAGAACACCGGAATATCTGGGCAAGAAGATCCAGCAGAAAGAGGTCAAGATGGCCATGCTGGCCATTATAGCGACTGCCTTCAGTATTCTCGTGCTCACCGCGGCTTCCGCCGTTGTTCCGCTGGCCAAGAACGGCTACTGGAACCCGCCCGGCCCGGCGATCGCCAATCTCGGCAACTCCGGCCCGCACGGTTTCAGCGAGCTTTTGTACGCGTACTCGAGTGCCTCGGAAAACAATGGCAGCGCCTTTGCCGGGCTCAGCCCCAACACACCCTGGTACAACCTCACCCTCGGCCTGGCCATGGTGCTGGGACGATTCGCGTTCATCATCCCGGTTCTGGCTATTGCCGGCAGTTTGGCCGTTAAGAAGAGAGTGCCATCTTCAAGTGGTACCTTCCCCACGCATGGCGCGCTTTTTGTGGGACTCTTGATAGGGACCGTAATTGTGGTTGGCGCCTTGACATTCTTTCCGGCGCTGGCGCTGGGTCCACTGGTGGAGCATCTGCTCATGCATCAGGGGAAACTATTTTCCTCGCTGATGCTCTCTTTCTGGAGCTAATTCATGTCAACGTTTGTGACGCCTCCTCTGATTGACGATCCGACCACACTCATTCCGAAGAAACTCGTGCGGGCGCGTCCCTTGTTCGATCCGGAGCTTGTAGGGCACGCCCTGAAGGACTCATTCGTAAAACTGAATCCTGTCACGCTGCTGAAGAACCCCGTGATTTTTGTGGTGGAAGTGGGCGCGGCGCTGACTGGGGTTTTTCTGATTCGTGACGCCTTCATCCGAGCGCCGAGCCTGGGATTCGAGCTCCAAATTGATTTGTGGCTTTGGTTCACTGTTCTTTTCGCCAACTTTGCCGAGGCGATGGCGGAAGCGCGCGGCAAGGCGCAGGCGGACACCTTGCGCAAGACAAGATCCGAATCGGTCGCCAAGCGCATTATTGGAAAAGACAAGAGGGAATCTGTGCCTGCCTCGAAGCTTCGCGCCGGAGACGTCGTCTTCTGCGAAGTGGGAGACATTATCCCCGGGGACGGCGAGGTCATCGAAGGCATCGCGACCGTTGACGAATCGGTGATCACCGGCGAGAGCGCTCCGGTGATTCGTGAGTCGGGGGGCGACCGGAGTGCGGTCACGGGTGGGACCAAAGTTCTTTCGGACCAGGTCAAGATCAAGATTACTTCCAATCCGGGTGAAACATTTCTGGACCGGATGATCGTGTTGGTGGAGGGCGCCGAGCGCCAGAAGACCCCCAACGAGATCGCGTTGAACATTCTGATTGCCGGCATGACACTCATATTTTTGTTCGCCGTTGCCACCCTTCAGCCGTTTGCCATCTATAGCATCTCCTCCGCCGGAGCCGGGACGGTGCCCACCGTGGCGGTGTTGGTTTCCTTGTTGGTATGCCTGATCCCGACCACCATCGGCGGGCTGCTCTCCGCCATTGGGATCGCGGGCATGGACCGCGTCATGCAGCACAACGTCCTGGCCATGAGTGGCAAAGCGGTGGAAGCCTCGGGCGATGTCGATACGCTCTTACTGGACAAGACGGGGACCATTACCCTCGGCAACCGCCAGGCGGTGGAATTCATTCCGGTCAACGGAGTGTCAGAAGCGGAGCTTGCGGACGCCGCACAATTGTCGAGCCTGGCTGACGAAACACCGGAAGGACGCTCCATCACCGTGCTGGCGAAGCAGAAGTTCCAGTTGCGCGGCAGAGAAGTGGCCGAGCCGGAGGCCCATTTCATTCCCTTCTCTGCCTATAGCCGCATGAGCGGGGTCAATTTGGATGGGCGTTGGTTGCGGAAAGGCGCCACGGACGCCATCCTTAACTTCGTCAAAGAGCAGGGTGGCCAAGTGCCCGCGGACTTCATGGGCATCTCTGACCGCATTTCCCGCGCCGGAGGCACTCCCCTGGCCGTGGCGGATGGCGGGCGCCTGCTGGGGGTTGTGCACCTCAAGGACATCGTCAAAGGGGGCATGAAGCACCGCCTCACCCAACTCCGCGCCATGGGCATCCGCTCCGTGATGATCACCGGTGACAACCCGCTAACCGCTGCGGCGATTGCTGCCGAGGCAGGGGTGGACGATTTTCTTGCGCAAGCCACACCCGAAGACAAGCTCAAGTATATCCGCAACGAACAGGCGGGCGGGCGCATGGTCGCCATGACCGGAGACGGCACCAACGACGCGCCGGCGCTGGCGCAGGCCGACGTTGGCGTGGCCATGAACACCGGCACCATGGCGGCCAAAGAGGCTGGAAACATGGTGGACCTCGATAGCAACCCCACCAAGCTCATCGAGGTTGTGGCCATCGGGAAACAACTCCTGATCACCCGTGGCGCGTTGACCACCTTTTCCATTCTCAACGATGTGTCGAAATACTTCGCGATCATCCCGGCCATGTTCATGACCACCTATCCGGCGCTTGCCAAGCTCAACATCATGCGCCTCCACAATCCCCAAAGCGCCGTGTTGTCTGCGGTGATCTTCAACGCCTTGATCATCGTCGCGCTCGTGCCGCTCGCCTTGCGGGGAGTGAAATACCGGCCGCAAAGCGCCGCCGCGATGCTGCGCCGCAATCTTTGGATCTATGGATTGGGCGGTTTCATTGCGCCCTTTCCGTTCATCTGGCTGATCGACCGGCTGCTCGGACTACTGCACTTGGCCTGAGCAAAGGCTAAAGGGTAAAGGATGAAGGGTAAAGGCTAAAGGGTAAAGGATGAAGGTCTTCCTTTGACCTTTAGCCTTAAACCGCTACCCTTGAACCTTTGAGGAGTTCTTATGCGTCATCATATCGCCCCCGCGTTTCGCTTGATGCTCGTCCTGACCGTGCTCACGGGGTTAATCTATCCGGGCATAGTCACTGCCCTCTGCCAGGTTCTCTTTCATGGGCAGGCCAATGGAAGCATTTTGAAAGTGGATGGGAGGGAGGTCGGATTGGCCCTCATTGGCCAGAATTTCACCAAGCCCGAGTATTTCCATTCCCGTCCCTCGGCGGCGGGGAACGACGGGTATGACGCAACGGCTTCGAACGCCTTCAATTACGGCCCCACTAATCAGAAGCTGATCGACCGTGTGAAGGGCTCCGTGGAGCAATTCCGCAAGGAAAACCCCGACTACACCCAGCCCATTCCAGCCGACCTGCTTACCGCATCGGCCAGCGGGCTCGATCCCGACATCAGCCCGGCCTCGGCTGAGGCGCAGGCCGCCAGGGTCGCCAAAGCGCGGGGCGCCAGCACGGATAGTGTCGAGCAACTCATCCGGCGGAATACGCAAGGCCCGGACTTGGGCTTCCTAGGCGAGCCTCGGGTCAATGTCCTCAAACTCAATCTGGAGTTAGACCGAGAGTTTCCGACGAAGGGCAGAGGATAAGGGTGAAGGGTAAAGGGTGAAGGGTAAAGGGTGAAGGGTAAAGGGTAAAGGGTAAAGGGTGAAGGGTAAAGGGTGAAGGGTAAAGGGTGAAGGGTAAAGGGTGAAGGGTAAAGGGTGAAGGGTAAACAGTGAGGGATAAAGTAGCGCGGACCTCCGGTTTTGAGGTTCACGGCTTTCCCCCGGTGATCACGGATTCCCGATTCTTTCCATTCCCTATTCCCTCTTCCCTATTCCCTGCTCCCTAACACACCGGTAGGCCCAGTAATCGCCCCACCCACGCTTGTCGAGCGCCGAGACATAACCGTTGTAGGCGATGCGATAGGCTCTATTGTTCACAGTCTCGGTACCAGTCCACCAGTAGATCACTGCAGCGGAATCCCAATTACCGATCGCAACGCCCAACATCGCGGCTCGGGACGTCCAAAATGATAGAGCACGCCCACGACAATGAGCGGTATCGCGATCATCTTGACAGGTACGGCGGCGCCATGGAACAAGAGGACGGCAGCAACGGCAAGGGTTCCGAAAATCGGCAAAGCAGAACGCCGCCAGCGAATCGCGATAGCACTCAACCCAACCACGAGGATCATGGGGCTAAGGTACTGCCCCAACATCAGCGCGAGGTTCCTCTACAAGCTGGTGAAATACCAGCCTTCATGGAAGTTCTCGATGCTACCCCAAAAGCCCCAGAACCCGGAGACGAGGGTGGAAATCGAAACTGCCGACCATCCGAGGATGCGCTGCCATTTGGGAAGCAACAGACCCATGGCGAGTTCTCCTTCCATTTTTCGGGTGTCACCTCTCACAGCCTCAAGCTATACCTTCCGGCCGGGAGGGCGACATTCTAAACCACGCTTGCGTCATGTAACTCAAGTTCGTTGAATAAATACCATACCCGGAGATCTGCTCGACAGCCCCGATAGGGGCGGCTTCTCCTGTCCATTATTGACAAGTCATGGCCTGAGCGTGCGCGAAGCGCCTTGGAGTGCGCCCACATCGAACTCGGACCCACAAAAGACGATCGGTTGCGGCTCCGCCGCGCTGCGCTATAATCTTTCGCCCCTGACGGGTCTGAAAAGCAAATCCGTTGTCGGACTAACTTCATGAACAAACTTACGTTACATGACGCTAGGCCCAACAGGAATCCCCTCTCGTAGGTGGAAACATGGAGTGGGTAACGCGGACCTCCGGTTTCGAGGTCTGCGGCTCTTATCTGGTATTCACGCACACCACCCCACGTCCAATTCCGACTGCGTGGTCAAACGACCTCAGAGCCGCGGACCTCAAAACCGGAGGTCCGCGCTACCTGGAGTAAGAAGCCTAGTTCACACGCACAGGAGCAGGGACAATCCACTCGCTCAGAGGATTCTGGGCGCGACAGTCCGGGCACGTCGTTACCGCAACCTGCGCCGAGCAGTTCGGGCAGAGGGCTCGGGTTTGGAAGGTGTCAAAGGTCTCTCCGCAGCGGCCGCACTTCCAGAACCTTCCCACCAGTGGCGCGGCTTTGCACGCTGGACAGGCAAAACCTTCATGGCGCGGCAACTTGGCAAAACGATAGAGGGCTTGCGCTTGCCGCCATCCACTCCAGCAACTTGTAAGGATAAATAAGGAAAGAACGCCAAACCAGACGGATTGCATCCGAAACGCGAGAATGAGGAGCCCCGCCACGCCGACGAAACCGATCACCACAGCCGCCATCAGGCTGCGGGCACGGCCTACCGCAAACCAGAGCAAAGAACGAAGAATCTGGCCGCCATCCAGCGGATAGACGGGCAACAGATTGAAGATCAGCAAGCCCAGGTTAATGAACCAGAGCGCCCGCAAAAACGCGTGGGCATCGGGCGCCGTCTCCGCCAAGCCCAACGAGCGGTCCAATAAGATCCCCAGCGGGGATACGATAACCAGGAGCGCCACATTCACCAGCGGCCCCGCTGCGATGCTCCATAGCGTAGCGCCAGGCCGTGGGGGCGGGTCCACATACGCCACCCCGCCGAGAGGCCAGAGCATGATCTGATTCGCCGTTCCTCCAACCTGCCGGCAGGCCAGCGCATGGCCGTACTCATGCAGCATCACTATGAGAAAGAGCGCCAGATATTCCAGCACGTTCCAGGCGATAGTGGAATAGCTCCCCGCCCGGTTGCTGATTTCAAACGCCGCGACCAGAAACCAGGACCAATGTAAGAACAAATCAATTCCGGCGAAGCGGAACAAATGGATCGACCCTGGGCGTTTGCTAGCCATGCGCAGGCATTATAACACCGAGCGGTTCGGCAGCAGTCTCGCGAAGCGCCTCACCGGGCGTAGATCGCCCAAATGCAAACGGAGTTGCGAGAACTGGGCGCCAAAGTACTATGCTTAGGGAGAAGAGGCCTTTAATCATCTCAAAAGAACTAGACATACGATACCGGGTATGGTATTCTAGGAAGAAAGCTGGGACAATGAGCCACACGATCAAAGACAAGCAGGAACTCATTCTGAGGGCCAAACGCATTCAAGGGCAGGTTGAAGCTCTCGTGCGGGCTCTCACCGAAGAGCGCGATTGCTCCGACGTTTTGCAGTTGCTGAGCGCAGCGAGAGGAGCATTAAACAGCCTGATGGCCGAGCTCCTGGAGGGCCACGTTAAGAATCACGTACTCAATGGAAAGCAAAAGCCCACTTCGGAACAGGTCGAGGCCGCCGACGAAGTAATCGCCATGGTCAAGTCTTACTTGAAATAACCAGCTCCCGGTTTGTGGGAGAGGAGAGTGATATGGGCGCTCCTAACCTGGCCGAAAGAAACCAAGAAACGACTGCTCCGCCCGAAGCGCGCCGAAACATCTCGCACTTGCAGGAGCCTGCCGAGGCTCCGGAGACTGCGGAACATGGGCACGGAATCGAATGGGTCGAGATCGTGCGCATTGCTTTTGTGGCGCTAGCTGCCGCCGCCGTCTGGTTTCGCGTGTGGGAGCCCTTTGCACGGATCAGTGTGATTGGTATTGCGGCCACTCTGATCGGTGGGTATCCCATTTTCAAGGAGGCCATCGAGAACATCGTCGAACGTAAGATGACGATGGAGCTCTCGATGACCATTGCCCTTCTCGCGGCTTTAGCCATCCGGGAGTTTTTCACCGCCCTGGTAATCACCGGCTTTGTGCTTGCCGCCGAGGTACTGGAGGGTCTCACTGTCGGCCGGGGCCGGCGTGCAATCCAGGACCTGCTGGCTTTCCTCCCAAGAACGGTCCTTGTCCGGCGTGAGGGTAAGGAAACTGAAATAGCTGCTGACCTGGTTCAGGCTGGTGACACGGTCATTGTAAAGCCGGGCGGGCACATACCCGTTGATGGAGCGGTGCTGGGCGGACGTTCGTTTGTAGAACAGGCTGCAATAACCGGTGAGGCGATGCCGGTGGAAAAATCGGCGGGAGACAGAGTCTACGCAGGAACCATCAACCAGTCGGGCGCGCTGGAGATCGAAGCGCAAATGCTGGGCCGCGATACCACTTTCGGAAAAATCATTGAAGCCGTGGAGCGGGCTGAGAAGTCGCGGGCGCCGATTCAGAAAACGGCCGACCGCCTGGCCGGCTACCTGGTGTATTTTGCGCTGGGGGCAGCGGCCCTGACCTTCTTCATCACTCACAACGCCCGATCTACGATTTCGGTTGTAATTGTCGCTGGAGCTTGTGGCATCGCGGCGGGAACACCCTTGGCTATCCTCGGCGCCATCGGTCGCGCCGCGCACCAGGGGGCGATTATTAAAGGCGGGCTTTACCTGGAAGCGCTGGCCGGTGTGGACACTGTGCTATTGGACAAGACCGGCACATTGACGTTCGGAACTCCGCAAATTCGGGAGGTCGTCTCGAGTGACGGTTTCACCGTGGCGCAAATCATTGCCGCTGCCAGCATTGCCGAGCGCAAGTCTGAACACCCGCTCGCCAAAGCAATTATTGCGCAAGCTGCTGAGCTTGCCGTCCCGGTCGTAGAGCCTGAAGAATTCTCCTATACGCCCGGAAGAGGAGTTAGAGCGACTTCACGAGGCGAGGAGATTCTTGTCGGCAGTAGGGCACTTTTGATGGAGCGTGGTGTGAGGAGCATTCCGTCTGTCAATGGCGACGGCCTGGGCGGCGTCTCAGAAGTCTACGTCGCTCGCGGAGGACAAGTTCTGGGAAGTATCCGCATTGCCGACGTTCTGCGCCCCGAAGCGAAGCACGCGGTTGCTGCGATGCGAGGGATGGGCTTGAGAACGGTTCTGCTGAGCGGAGATACGCAAGCCGCCACCACCGCAGTGGGACGGGACCTCGGCGTGGATGAAGCAGTTGGAGAACTCTTGCCGGAGCAGAAGGCGAAGTGGGTCAGTGGCCTGCGCATGAAAGGTCGTAAAGTCGCGATGGTCGGGGACGGTATCAATGACGCTCCAGCCTTGGTAGAGGCCAATGTGGGGATTGCTATGGGATCGGGGACTGCTGTTGCCAGGGAAAGTTCAGATGTCATTTTGATAGGAAATGATCTTTCCAAGTTCGTCGAAACGTTGAGGATTGCGCGACGCTGTCGTGGCATCATCATGCAGAATTTCGCCGGTACTTTGGCAGTGGACAGCATAGGGGTTGGAATGGCCGCCTTCGGGTTTCTAAATCCGCTGCTGGCAGCCATTATTCATGTGGCCTCAGAGTTGACCTTTATTCTCAATTCTACAAGGCTGCTGCCAGGAAGGTCCTAAGTCGCGAAGTAAATCCTGTTGCTGCCGTCGGACTCTAGGTTGAGAGTTTTCTGGTAGGTTTTTGGGGAATTGGACAAACCCTGTGAACACGCCGCACGATTGCCCACTTAAAACGAAGCGCCTGGTGGTCGGGCAGGTTACGATCTGCCGAGGCTGTTGTTGCGGGAACACGGACCGTGGGTTGCCGGAGGTTCCGGTTGAATGGCTTAAGAAGGAATGGCGGAAGCGGGGACTGCTGAAGCGAGTCCAATTGACGATCAGTGGTTGTGTGGGGCCCTGCGACGTGCCGAATGTGGTTGTCATTACAAGCTCGTCCGGCACCGAGTGGCTGGGAAACATCTCAGACTTTGAGCAATATCGCAGCCTGCTGGAATAGGCTGTGCAGTGCAGGAATGCAGGCGAGATGTTAGAACTACCACCACAATTTCATGGATATAGGGTCAGCCCTTTTGGTTCGTGATCTAATACGTCTCGTGGCGCGCTTCTTGACCCGTGCGTCTGGGAGTTGTTAGGGCCGGGCGATATCCTCATCTTCATCAGTGATATCACCCACGGCCCTTATTCGCCCTTCCCGCATTTATGAATTCCGGATGACTCCTTTATGCCTCTTTAGCAGCTTCAGGCCTACCGTTGTAAGCGTGAGCACAAAAGTGGTCGCAGTCTGTGCTCAAGAATGTAACATAAGTTTTGCCGGTGAGAAGGCGGTCTACCTCCACCAACTATCGCCCCTCGTTCCCGTCGGAAAATACCGGCCAATCCCGATTTCGATAGCGCCTTTTCAACGTCGGTTCTCCAACCCGGTCCCGCGTCTTCCCCTGGACAGAAGCGGACACCCTGTCTCTTGACAATCAAACAAATGTAGGCTATTGTAGTGAACTGAAGCGATGGAGGCGGCGATGGCCTGCCGGAAACACTTGGCTGCCATGCTACCCCGCTCCCCCAACCCACTCTCAAAAGTGGTCCAGGGGGGGCCAAAGGCCCGGAAGACTCGCTGCTTTTGGGCGGACAATGAGTCGTAAACACGCAATAGAAAGAGATAAGAGATTATCAAAAGTGAAAGAACGACGCGGGAATGTCCATGAAAACAAAGGGTCGGGATTTCGCGGGCGGTGTCAAAACGAGAATGTTATAGAAAACAAAGGTAGTTACATGCAAATTACGGGAATGTTATAGAAAACAAGCATGTTAGCCGCGAGCGCGGCATGCTTCCTCTTGAGCTTCGAATTCGCAGCCCCAAAATGCCGACCCCGCTTTGCGAGGTCGGCGCTACGCCGAATTCGGGATCTCATTGCCAGATCAAGTCTGAGCTACTATAGTTGAGCGGGCGAAGCTGTGAACAAACGTCTGCCATTATTGTTCCGCCATGTCACGTATAACCTGCGTGGCGGTTTCCTGGTCCGTCCGCTGACCATTGCACTGACGCTGGGTTGTGCAGGCGCACTCCTTTCGTGGTTGGAAGAGACCGTCCCCACCTTCAGCGCCTGGGTGCCGAAGGTGCTTTTCCCCTCGCAAGCTGACCCTCAAATGGCGCAAGTCATTCTCGCCGGCATCGCTGCCTCCATCATGACCGTGGTGTCCATTGTTTTCGCCATTTTGCTAATGACGCTCACGTTGGCCTCGATGCAGTTCTCCCCACGCATCATCGTGAGCTTTTCCCGGGACCGCGTGACGCAATGGACGCTGGGCATATTCCTAGGCACCTTCTTGTTTTGCATGGCAGCGCTTCCCGCGGCGCGCTCGCTGCCGCATCCCTTCGCGCCCGTGGCCACGGTCCTGGGCGCCATGTTGCTTGCCCTGGCCTGCGTCGCGTGGCTGCTCTTCTTCATTCACCACACCTCGGAGGCCATCAATGTCAACCAGATCGTGGACAGGATCGCCTCGGAAACCGAAGCCATGATCGACGAGATGATGCCGCACCCGCGCCGGGAGACCCGCATGGCAGACGACGGCCAGATTGACCCAAGCACTTGGGAGACATCGGTGTTGAGCGATGCCTCCGGCTACATCCGCTTTATCGACACTAAGCAGCTCGTCGGCCTGGCCAAGTCTTACCGCGTAAAGGTCCACGTTCTCCGCCGAGTCGGCCAGTTCGTACCGGCAGGCATCCCACTTCTGATGGTGTACAAGGGGGAGCGCCTCTCCTCCGAGGGAATCGCCGCGCTTCGCGGCGCGTTTGATTTCGGCCCCTCCAGAACCTTGCAACAGGACCTGGAGTTCGGAGTCTTGCAGATCGTTGACATCGCGTTGAAAGCGATCTCGCCCGCCGTCAACGACCCTAGTACCGCCATTAGCTGCGTGGATCAATTGAGCCGCATACTGATCCGCTTTGCGTCCAGGGAACCGCCCGAGTCCATGCTCTTTGATCCGCCTGGCATGATTCGCGTCATCATCCTGTGGACCGACTTTGACCGCATGCTGGATTCCGCATTCGAGCAAATACGCCTCTACTCGCAGGGGGATATCGCGGTCAGCCTGCGGATGCTGCGTGCGCTCAGTGACATTGCCACCACTGTACCAGACCCCGCCTACCATCGGACGCTGACGGAGCGGGGGAGACGGATTGTGGCGGGCTGTGCACAGAAGCTTGGCGAGGAGGAACTAAGTCAGATGCGGGTTCGACTGGCCGCTCTGGAGGGGCTCAGCGTCATCCCGCGAGGGTAAGCCGAAGGAGATTAGGAAGGCAACTTGTTGGGGAAAAAGGTGCTGACCACAAGCAACAGCGTCAGCGCGATCATCACCACGCAGGTCACCCAGGCAATGTTGTTGAAGAGGCGCGAATTCTTGTACTTTCCCATCAAATCCTCACGGTTCACGAGGCGAAGCATGAAGATCAGGACGAAGGGCAGGAGAATGCCGTTGGCCACCTGCGAAAGCAGGATGATGGGGATTTGTTTGGTTTCGCTCAATAGCATAACCGCCAGCGCGCCCAGCACGATCAGCGTGGTGTAGAGCCAGTAGAAGGTCGGCGCTTCATGAAAGCGCTTGTTAACGCCAGCCTCCAAGCCCAGCCCTTCGCAGACGTAATATGCGGTTGCCAAGGGCAGGATACAAGCCGAGAAAAGGGAGGCATTGCAGAGTCCGAAAGCAAAGAGGGCGGTGGCAGCATGCCCGGCGAGTGGCGCCAGGGCCAAGGCGGCGTCTCCTGCATCATTGATCTGCCGGTTGCCGCTCATATAAATGGTCGCCGCGCAGGCTACGATGATGAAGAAGGCCACCACGTCCGTAATGATGCAGCCCACGATGACATCCCAACGGGAATAGATGTACTCCTTCACCTTGATGCCCTTCTCGACCACCGCCGACTGAAGATAGAACTGCATCCAGGGCGCGATGGTTGTGCCGACGACCCCCGTGAGCATGTAGAAGTACCCGGCACTGAATTGAAAGGAAGGCTTGAGTGTGCTGATCACCGCATCCGGCCACTTGGGATGGGCAAGGAAGCAGGAGATGGGGTAGGCAACGTAAAAGACGCAAGCCGCCAGGAAGACTTTTTCCACCGACCGGTAAGTGCCCTTCACGACCAGCGCCCACACCAGCAAGGCGCCAAGAGGGACCGCAATGTAGCGGGTTACGCCAAAAACCGACATGCCTGAGGCCAGGCCCGCAAACTCAGAGATGGTGTTTCCGAGGTCGGCTGCAAGCAGCATCATCATGAGGATGAAGGTGGTGCGGAAACCGTACTCTTCGCGGATCAGGTCCGCCAGCCCTTTGCCGGTGACCGCGCCCATCCGGGCTACCATCTCTTGCACCACAATCAGCGCCACGGTGATGGGAACCAACGTCCAGAGCAGTGAATACCCGAACTTCGCTCCGGCAACGGAGTAGGTGTAAATCCCGCCCGCGTCGTTGTCCACGTTGGCGGTGATAATTCCCGGGCCGAGGACGGCCAGGAAAATCAGCAGGCGCGTGCGGAAGTTGCGAAAGCGTTCGCGATTCACAGGGCATTATCCTCTTCTGCGGTATTGCTTCTTATTGATTACGAGCTCCAGCACGTCGTCAGCCGTGACCACGCCAAGCAAATGGCCCTTGTCATCCACCACGGGAAGGGAGATCAAGTTGTATTTGTGAAACAGATCGACCACGGAAATCGCGGCGGCGTGAGAGGGGACGGTAATCAGCGAGTCCGTCCCAAGCTCCTTGAGCGCCATGCCGGCTTCGGAAAGTAGAATGCGGCCGACGGGGACGGCCGCGGTAAGAACGGCGGCGCTGTCCACGAGGTAAATCGCATGGACCAACTCAACCGGCCCCTCATAGCTCTTCAAGGCTGCTATGGCCCCTTCCACCGTCGCGGATTCGTGCACGACCACGTATTCCGTGGTCATGAGCGCGCCGGCCGTGTTCTCCTCAAATCCCAGCAACTCGCGAACCTCGTTGGCCTCGTCTTTCTCCATGTCCGCCAGGACCTCGGCCGAGGTCTCGGGCGACAACTCCTGCAAGACGTCGGCGGCTTCATCAGGAGGCATTTCTTCCACGATATCGGCAGCTTTTTCGGTGGATATGCTTTCCAGCAAGTCCGCCTGCATGCGCGTGGGAATCTCGGAGAGCGCCTGGGCAGCCGTTTCTTCGTCCATCCCTTCAATGACGGATTTCTGTTCGTCGCGACTCAGCCCCTCGAGAATGTCAGCGATGTCGGCAGGGTGAAGCTCAGCCACGCGGTCGTAAGATAGGCGCAGCTTGATCCGGCGTTGAGGGTCCGGCTCGATCAGGTTGACGAATTCCCACGGAATGGTTTTCGTCGAAAATGAGCTGGTGATCATGCGGATGGTATGCTTGGCCACGAGCCCTTGCAATAGCCTGCGGAGCGCCGCTGCCAGCCCCACATTCACCGCCACAATGCGCAGTTCCGTGTGGTGATCGGTGGGCTGAATGTCGAAGTCAACATCATTCACCCGCACAACTTTGCGGTTGTTCACATCAATGATCTGTTGGTCGAGGATGTCCTTTTTCACACGGAGCAACCCCTCGTCGGGAGCATAGCAACGCACTTCCTCGCGCGGAACTCGGGTCTGGCCGGCGCGCACCGAAAGGGATTGCATCTGTTCGTGGGAAATGCAGATGATTGCCTTCTTGGGCGTCTTGACAAGATACGATGCAACCCGCAAGGCATTCTGGCTGGGGTCCACACAAAGGTCTTCCAGTCTGCCCAGGTACTCTCCCTTCACGCCATAGATGGGGAGATGGTCAAGTTCAGTGAAGTAAATCATGATTCGATTCTCGCGTTCTGCCGCCTTCGGCAGTAGGTCGTACGATTCGAGAGATACCCAGCGCCCTTGCTTTAGGCAAAACTGATGCCGTCTCTCTTGATACGAAGTGGCTCAACCTTTGTCAAGAAAAAAGACTGCCGGGCCGGAAGAAAAAGTGGTCAGTTGACAGTAGTCAGTTGTCCATGGTCCGTTGAAAAGCAGGTTGGAGCTGGGCGAGAATTATGAATAGTGAATAGTAAATGGTGAATGGTGATTTTTGCCTTGCTTTCCTCGTTTTTACCCCAGCGCGCCCTTTCTTAAGTTCTGCCTTCTGCTCCCTCCTCATCGTTTGCCTCGCCCAAATCAAAACTCCGTATGCAGCCGCAGGGCGAAGAGATTGACAGGTCCGCGGACGTGGTTATACGCCGGGTTTTTGGCGAATTGATAATCCGGAGTCAACTGGAAGCGTTTCGCGATCTTCCAGTTGTAATACGCTTCGCCGATGCGCTCCGAGCGGTAGTCGAGGGCTCCGTCGCCCACCAAGATTCCGAGACCACCCGCCGCAAAGTACTGCCGATGGACGGCGGTGATGCCGTTAACGACCAAGCCGATGCCCACAGTGTCCTGCGGGCGGCGCCACCACGTCCCTTTCAGGCTAAGGCCCGCCGTGGCTGCGCGATCAACGTCGGCAAACTCCCACGTCTGGTTCTTGCCATCGCTCCAACCCAGGCGTGCAAAGGCCCCGAGATTCTTGCGGATTTCCTGCTCCAGATTGATGCCAAAGCCGTACTTGGATCGGTACGCCGCGGTGAGGAAGATATCCTCTTCGAGTCCCGGATTATTGAGGGTCTCCTGATAGCTTCCCATGTGGGCTTGCGTTTCGTAGCCGAGCAGGCGTATAGCCCCCGCATGTCCCCCAGGTGAATATCTCTTTTCGATCTCCGCCACCGCGGACCAGGCCTTGGCCAGGTTCCAGTCCATTCGCATTCCGTTCGCGACTTGCGACACCTGGAATATGCCCAGCCGCCCGGCCCATGTGCGGTTATTCAATTCGACCGCGGCGCCATTCGTAAACCCGAGCGTGTTCGCCGGATAGTCCCAGACCTCATTGGCCACCAAGCCCCAATTCATGAACTGGGATCGGGAGTCGTTGGCGTAGGCGTTGGTGTCGAAGATGTCTTTTGCGCTGAGGTGGCCTACCGTAAACGTCAGGTTCCGAACGTCCTTTGTACCGCGCAATTCGAATGGCCTGTCATCGGCGGCTTCCTTTTCCCCACCCAAGCCGATGGTCTCGCGGATAAAAGCGCGGCAGATGTAGGCGTCCGGATAAGTCTTGCCAATTCGATACGCCTCGCCATTCGGAAACCCCGCCATACCGAGCGTGTTGCTAAGGCCGTACCCTTGCCAGATGACGACGTCCCCGAAAAACTCTCCCCCGCTCCACAAGCGTATGCCGCCCATCAAATCCACGGAAATGGTGTCTTTGACCTCGACGCCAGGCTTAAGGCTATTGGGGCCGGAATATTCAGCGGGGAAAGAAGGGTGGCCTTGAGTGCCAACCGTTGACTGGATGTGCAGATTCCAAGGCTGGGGATCTGGCGGCGTCGACTTGGTCGAGTCCTGGCCCGGGTCCGGCGTCGAACTGTCTTGGCCGCGCGCGGCGGGGATGGCCATGGCGAAAAGAAGCAGCACCGCCCCCAGCCATCCAAGCCACATCATGCGCCACGCTGCGCGCTTCCCGTTCATGAATGTATAGATTCCAATCGCGCGATTACCGCTTCATCAGAAATCGCCCTAAAATCAAAACGCCCCCGGGAGCGAAAACTCCACAGGGGCGATCCTTGAACACCAGGTTGTACAAACCCGGTTTCTCAAACCTCCTAGTGAGAGCTTTGGCTCCACGCAACGTAGTGTCCCGTAACCCGGAACAGCCACATTAGACAAAGCCTTAAGCCGGCCTTGCCTGCTCCACCCGTTGGCCCGTCTCCGGGTTTCTGGGCAGTGGCTTATGTTTGCATGGTAACCTCGCCTAACGAGGTTGAACCTTTTCCCACGGCATCTCACCAAAACACGACGGGCGAGCAGCCGCTTCTTTTCGTATAGCAGCGCGGCATTTCTCCTGTCAAGAAAAAAAGGCCAGCCGGAGCGATATGGCATAACTTTTTTGTAAACTCCCCGGCGTTCCCACAAAGTCGCAACTCAGTCCTCTTCCTGCATGACCCATTTAATGGCCTTCAGAAGCATGTCCTGGTAACGGGGATCATTCCAAACCGCCTCTTCGTGCCCTAGACTGTTGTAATAGACACGTCCTTTGCCAAACATTCGAGTCCAGGCGATGGGCCATCCGTAATAGCGCCGCTGCACCCCCTGCTTGGCCAGGTCCACAGATGCGGGATCGAGCGTCAGTAGAACGTGCGAACTGTCAGCCTGAAAATCACCAATCTGGTAAATCTCGTCAGTAATCTGAAATGATTTTCCCAGCGAACTCACCAGCTTGTTGTTCGGGTCAACAACGTCCACCGTCACCAGTTGATGCCAGGGGTGATTATTGAAATAGCCGCCGATGATCTTGTTGTAGACGCCCCATTGGTAGAGTGTGTCAGTGGCGCTGTGGACGCCCACGAAACCATGCCCGGAGCGAATGAACTCCACCAAGGCACTCTTCTCTTGGTCGGTCAGGGGCAGTTCTCCGGTGGTATTGAACATGACCGCGCTATAAGCCTTCAGATTCTCTTTCGTGAATGCGCCGACATCTTCCGTCACCGTCGTGTCAAAGGCCCCGGACTTCTCTCCAATTTCCTTCACAATTTGCGTGGATAACTCCACGGTTTGGTGGTGGTATCCCTTGGTCAGGGTCATGTAAAGCAATTTGCCTTTTCTGGCAGTCCGGGAATAACCCACCTGGGGGACGGATGCCATCAGGACAAATGAAAGTAGCATTGAAAAAAGCAGTTTATGTTTCAGCATTGTTGCTCCTTGGTTAACATTGATTTTTCCTCACGATTACAGCAGCAAAGAAGCCGTCCATGGGGTGCAAATCAGGGCGAGTGCGCAAGTACCCCTGAGGATCAAACAGCGGGCTGAGCGCAGGGTACTCAGATTTGAGCTCTGCCGGCGAAACGACTCGGTACTCTGGAGATTCTTCAAGTACGCGTTCGACGACGCCTCATTTTCCTCCGGCTCCAGCGAGCATGTGGCATAAACCAGCCGCCCCGCTAAGGAGAGAGCGCCGAGCGCACCGTCGAGCATCTTCACCTGAGCCTCGCCAAACGGGTCAACTCCGCCGGTCGAAGCCGCCATTTGATTTCCGGGTTGCGCGCCAGCGTTCCCGTGCCGGAACAAGGCGCGTCCAGGCAGAATTTGCTCGAAGTGGTAGTGAAAGGGGAGCGCTTGGGTCGCATCGAG